>NZ_JARFJD010000002.1 GCF_029087225.1 Limnobacter olei
CCTTGTTATTGATTAACCGCCCTAAGCGCACCCGCTAAACAGCGGGCGGGCTGCGCTTTCGGCCTTGCCGAACGGACGGTGAATTCAACACCAAGGGCAGGTTTTCTTGATCGGCGCTGCGAGGGTATTGCCACCGGAGCGCGCTGGCAACTGCGCCAGAGACTAGCGGTGCGCGGTGTGCAGTGTGGTCAGGTGAGGCTTGGGTGCAGTACCGGCTGGCCGGCTTTGCAAGGCTTCCCGGCGGCTTCGCAGCGCGGGGCGGTTCCTAAAGGAACCGATGCGAAGACGCGTTCGCGTTTCGCATGCCCCAAGCCAGAAGCATCAAGCCGGAATCAGAAGCATTGCTTAGGCCAATCGGTACTGCACCCAAGCCTGACCAAGCACCAAGCACCAAGCACCGAGCACCAAGCACCAAGCACCAGCATCTACCGTCAGCCTCCACCCCGCAAGGTGTGCATCTGAAACTGCTTCGAGAAATGCGCCCTCGCATCGGCAGGCACACCATCAGAAAACGCCAGTGTTACCTCCATGCGTCTTAAACGTACCAAAGCAATCACGCGGTCTGGCATTTCTTTCCAGGCAATTCGCGCAGTACCACCCTGCACTTCAAAATCCGCATAGTCCGCCTGCTCTGAAGTCATCGGAAACAACTCGGCAATCATGTGTACCCAGCGACGCAACTCGCGCTCGGTGCACGACATGTCCAGCGCTTTGTCGGTGTTGAAAATGGCCATGCGAAACTAACCGCCCGCAATGGGTGGCCAAATGGCCAACACATCGTCGGGAGTCAACACTTTGGTGGCTCGATCTGCCGGGTCCACGTACACGCCATTAACCAACACCAAGTGGGTCAACTTTTCGGGCAAGTGGAATTGATCGATGATTTGCTGCACGGTACTGCCGTTGTTCACTTGCAGACGAACCGCGTTGTCCACGCGGTTCGTTGGCAAATAGTCGGTCAATGTTGCAAAGAGCTTGAAGGTAATTTCCATGTACTTTGTGATTGAGCGCAAGCCAGATAGGCTTCCATTAATCGGGTAGGATCTTCGAGCAAATGGTCTTTCCATTCACCCAAGTGGATTTTGCCCTGAATCAGACCCCGCATGACGCCAACATGGTTCGTTAGCCCCAAACTGGTTGCACCAATCAGTACATCGCCAAGAAATTCCAAACGCATGTAAGAAAATTCGTCCTTGTTTTGCAGTTCAACGCTTTGCCCACCTTCTGCGCCCCACCACTGCCCAAACGAGGCAGCAATCAAACCCAAAGTATCCAGCACGTTCATCGCCAAACTACCTTGTGTTTGCGTGCCCTGCCCCATCATATTCTGGGCGGCAATGCGTGCATCGTCCGCAGCAGCGGGTTGAATCATGTTCACGGTTTTCTCGCCTGTGGAGAAGTCGCGAACCTGAGCCACATCACCGGCGGCAAACACATCCTTGATGTTGGTTTGCATGTGATCATCCACCAGCAAGCCCTGATCCACCTGCAAGCCACTGCCTTCCAGAAAGTCAAGATTGGGTTTCACACCCGTGGCAGAAATCACCAGGTCCACTTCCAGCACTTCACCGTTTGAGAGTTTTGCACGCAAAGGTGCTCCATCTTTTGCGGCCACTGCCGTGCCGAAACCAAGGGCGGACCCAATCTTGCTGATCAAGCCTTGTTGCTCGGCCTGGTTGCCCACTTCAATGGCCTCCACACGGGTGGAACAATGCACATCCACACCCTTCTTGATGCACCAGTCGCGAATCATGGAACCCGCGCCTTCGGTCATCATGCGTGGCACCATGCGGTTGCCCATTTCGACCACCGTCAGCTTCACGCCGCGCAAAGCCAGTGCTTCCATGATGATGCAGCCAATAAAGCCAGCACCCATTTGCAACACACGAGAACCGGGCTTGGCCAGCTCGATGATTTGCCGTGCATTTTCCAGTGTCCAGCAAGGGTGTACACCGGGCAAATTCACACCGGGAATCGGTGGCGAAATTGGACGTGCGCCAGTCGCAATCAGCAACTTGTCGTATTCCAGCACATCGCCGTTGTCGAGCATCACTTTCTTGCCCGCCGTGTCCAGCCTGGTAGCACGTGCACGAATTTCCTGAATGTTCTGCTTTTTGAAATGGTCGGGATCTTTGCGAAGGTAAGTGCCCTTCTCGCCCACCTTGCCAATCAGCAGGTATGGAATGGCCATGCGGGAGTATGGGGGTTCCGGTTCGGCACCCACCATGACGATTGAATCGCGAGGCCGCTGCTTGCGAATTTGCTCGGCAGCGACCACCCCCGCAGGCCCGTTACCCAAGATAACGTGCCGTGTTGGAGTGGTTACAGTCATAGCCCCAGGCGCTCCAGTGTGGCAGAGGTTGGGCGACCTTCTTGGTCCCAGCCACGCAGTTCATAGTACTCGGGTAGCATTTTGTCGATGCCATTGACCAGGCCTTTGGCAGGGCCAACCTTGGCAGCGTCTTTCTTCAAACGCGCAGGCAGGTCGTCATCGGCCTTGGTGAAACCGGCGTCCAGGTTGAACTGGCGTTCCATGTTCCAGATGCGCTCGCCCATGGTTTCCAGGTTGGCCATGTCGAACTCATCGCCACAGGCCGCTGCCACTTGGGGCTGCACATCAGCCAGTGTCCAGGCAAAGCTGGTGAACACGCAAATACCGGCTGAATCGAACACAGCCGTGGCATCCTGAAATGCCTTGACCAAGGCTGGCTTGCCATCGGTTGTCAAAGGATCTGTCTTCACGGGAATACCCAGTACTTCAGACGCAACAGTGTATGAGCGCAGGTGACAGGCACCACGGTTGGAAGTGGCGTAGGTCAAGCCCATGCCCTGAATGCCGCGGGAATCGTATGCCGGGAATTCCTGACCCTTCACGCTCATGGACAATTCGGGGTGGCCATACTTGGCAGTCAGGCGCTTGGAGCCTTGGCCAATTTCCACACCAAAACCCACGCCATTGCAAGTATCTTCACTCAGCTTCACAAGCGCCTCTGCTGAACCAAACGGGGCCTTGCAGCCCAATTGCGCTTCAGTCAACACGCCCATTTCATACAATTCCATCACGGCTGAAACTGTGGCACCCAAAGAAATTGGATCAATCCCATGCTCGTTGCACAGGAAGTTCACATAGGTGAGTGCTTCCAGATCATTTACACCGTTGGACGAGCCCAAGGCCCACGCAGCTTCGTACTCCAGACCGCCGGACGCACCATGGTACTGTGGCTTGTTTTCCACGGTGAAGTGGGTTTCGTCAATTTTGGAAATGCGACCGCATGCAATCGTACAGCCGAAACAAGCCTGGTTGGTCACCAGGTTGGCCTTGCCATCG
Organism: Limnobacter olei; assembly: GCF_029087225.1. Lineage (GTDB taxonomy): Bacteria > Pseudomonadota > Gammaproteobacteria > Burkholderiales > Burkholderiaceae_B > Limnobacter > Limnobacter olei. The sequence continues at coordinate 3,329 of NZ_JARFJD010000002.1, forward strand.
GTTTTGCGGGGTTCGTGCATTTTCTCGCCAGAAATGTCTTTGGCGCCATCAAACTGCACATCGCGGTGGTTATTGGTGGGCATCGCACCCATTTCATTGATCACGTTCATGAGCACTTGAGTGCCGTAGGTAGGCAGGCCGGTGCCAGTTACGGCGTTCTCCGCAAGAATTTTTTTCTTCTCGTAGGTCACCTTCATGAATTCCTTGGGGTTGGAAATGTTGCCAACGCCCTTGGTACCACGTACCGCAATGGCTTTCACGTTCTTGGAACCCATTACAGCGCCAACGCCAGAGCGGCCAGCCGCACGGTGCAAGTCGTTCACAATCGCGGCGTACAATACCTGGTTTTCACCTGCCTTGCCGATTGAGCATACACGCATCAGCGGGTCTTGGTGCTTGGTTTTGATAGCGGGCTCAGTGTCCCATACGCTTTTGCCCCACAGGTCAGACGCGTCCATCAACTTGGCGCTTTCGTTTTCGATCAACAAGTACACGGGCTTAGGTGACTTGCCTTCCATGATCACCATGTCCCAGCCCGCACTCTTCAGTTCATTGCCAAAGTAGCCGCCTGAGTTCGAGCAGGCGATTGCGCCTGTCAACGGGCCTTTGGTAATCACCGAATAGCGACCGCCAGTGGAGGCCATCGTGCCAGTCAGTGGGCCTGTTGCATAAATAATCTTGTTCTCAGGTGAAAGTGGATCCACTTTCGCATTCACTTCTTCCACAAAGTACTTGGTGGCCAAACCACGCTGGCCAAGGTAGCTTTTCGCCCAATCCATTCTCAAGTCTTCGCTGGTGCAGGTGCCTGCTGTCAGGTTCACGCGCAGTACTTTACCGGTCCATGCCATGTTGTATTACTCCCTTCTCTCTGTTCTATTCTGTGGTCAACGAATTACGCGTGAGCTGTGTTGCTCAGCTTTTCGGCCCACTGCTTCATCTTGTCCAAACCAGTCCAATTGGAATCCACAAAAGTAATTGCACCAGTCGGGCAAGCTGTTGCGCAAGCGGGGTCGCCGCCGCAAAGGTCGCACTTTTGAACCTTCCCGGTTTCCTGAACATAATTGACAGTGCCGAACGGGCAGGCGATGGTGCACACCTTGCATCCCACGCAGGTATCTTCTGACACTACTTTCACGCCATTTGTTTTGTCCATGGTAATGGCTTCAACCGGGCAAGCATGCAAACACCAAGCCTCATCGCACTGGGTACAGGTGTAAGGCACTTTTTTGCCAGTGTGGTGGAAGTCGAATACCTTGATTCGCGACAGTGAGGTGTTGAACACCTGGTAGTTCTCATAGCTACACGCCATTTCACACTGAAGGCAGCCCGTGCATTTGTCGGGCGTGATGTGAAGAGATTTTTGCATCCCGTTGTTCCTCGCTTTTTTGGTTTATTGGTTTCTTCGCACTACATACGGTGCTGACTTATGCAATAAGCCTGCCAACTTGAAAAGAAATATTACTGCCGTACCGGCAACACTTTTCCGAGTTTTTGCACGTGGGGTTTTCCCGATGCAACACAGTTGTTTCACAATGGAGCATCTGTTGCAGCAAAAAAGCCCTGTGCTATCACAGGGCTTTTAGTACACATAAACCGGAATGAATCCAGTTCAAATCATGGCCTCATGTACTTCACGCCATAATTCGCGAAAATCTTCTCCAGCTCACCGCTCTCCTTCAGCTCATTCATGGCCACAGTCAGTTTTTCAGCCAATTCTTTGTTGCTTTTCTTGGTGGCCATGCCCACAGCCCAACCCTTGGGTGGCAGAGAATTGTGCGGAACTTTGGACACAAAATAATCCGCTTTTTTGTCTGGATGCTGATGCAAGGCCCACTCCAACTCGGCACGCGTAGCCATGACTGCCACCAGTTCGCCATTCACCATGGCATCAACAGCTTCTTTGGGTGTTTTGAAGTTGACCAGGTTGTTGGCGTAGGCGGCACCATCAGCACCGGCCAACATGATACTGGGCAAGGCCGCTGCTTCTGCGCCAATTTTATTGCCCGCTTCCGAGAACGGCTTCAGGCTGTCCAACGTTGGCAATTTCTTGATATTACGCGCCACAAAAATATCGTCGCGGGTGTAAGGAGAGAAGAATAGGGCCTGGTCCTCCTTCTGCATGATGTAGGCATCAACGGGTGCATGCATCAAAATATCGGCGGGCGCACCTGCCAAGTAATGGCCACGCGTCACCATGTTTCGAATGTCGTCCGAAAACTCTTCATCCTCAGTAAACGCACGCACGCGCAAACCTAAACCCAACTTTGCCGCCAAGGCTTTGGCAATGTCCACATCAATGCCTTTTCCCTCGTGTGAATAAGGTGCCAGATAGTTATACACCGCCACAGTCAACACGCCAGAGGCCTGCACTTTGGCCCAGTCGTTTAATTCTTGTGCGGCGGCGCCAAGCTGAAAGGAAAAGCCCAGCGCAACAGCACCGAACCACTTAATCAAAGGGAATTTAAAATTTGAATCGAACGCGTTCATAAGGTCTCCTGATGACCGTGCCTTGGGCGCACTTTTTATTTTGAATTGATGCTGAAATAGATTGGAGCGGCTCGTTGTTTCAGCCAACAAACCCGCTCCGCATGACCATAGTCGAGTTATTCGTACTTGCGGGTTTCAACATACGCCTTGATGGCCCAAATGGCTTCTTGACTCAAAATACCTGCAAACGCTGGCATGTAGACACGGTCACCGCGAACTTTGCCGCCCAGCACCGAATTGCGGTAGTAAGTATCAATTTCAACCTTGCACTGCTCTTTGGCTTTCTTGCCCGCAAAAGAATCGCACTCAGTGTTCATTTTACGAAGATCGGGGGAAATACCCCCACTCACCGCCTCAAGGCCATGGCACCGGGCACAGTTTTGGTTGTAGGCCGAGCTACCCACACGAATGGCCTCTTTGTCGCCTGTGTAAGGATTGGCCTCCAGCATGTCGTCACCCAAAGGCTTCAGCGTGGACACATCCACAACCTGCGGGGTTACATCGCCATGAGCCATTGCCACTGAAGCAGCGATTGAAAAAATGGTTGCCACAAAGGCTTTACGAACTAACATCACAACTCCTGTCTTTCTAAGAATGATTCAACACAAGGTAGCTACTGCAATCCCCATGCCACCCTATCCATTTGGATTTGTGAATTAGTTTTACCAATTGTGACAAATCGCGAACTCTATGGTGCCCCAGCATAATCTGTGCTAATTTTCATCAGAATGTGTTTCATTCTGAAACACATTGAATTGAGTTGGCACAGTGCTTGCATTGGGCAACGTGGTAGCTGAACTATCAATACAAACAAAACATTCAGCGCTTCAAGTTGCACCCAAAACCATACCTATAAAACGCAGCACCACAAGAAGCAGGAGACATGGATGGCATTCTTATCTGAGCGGGATGGAGGCAGCCTCGCATCCAACGCCCAAGTGATTGAACTGATCGACCCGGGCACGGAAGGGCATCTCGAATTTATTCGGCGTGCGCATCAGCGTTCAACGGCCGCTGGGTTGGACACCACCTCCAAAGTGGACATGGCCCCACCGCCCAGTAGTGCGCTGAAGGAATTGATCGAGAAAAATAATCGGCTGAAGTCGTGCGCCCTTCCTTTTATGGAAACCCTGTACGAGCAGGTGGTGAATACGCACAGCATGGTGCTGTTGACCGATGCCAGCGGCACCATCATCGAATCGCTGGGTGACGATGATTTCTTGGTGAAGGCCCAGAAGGTTGCCTTGGCCCCAGGAGTCACCTGGAGTGAGGAACACAAGGGCACGAACGCAATAGGCACGGCGCTGATCGAGGAATTGCCCACCGTGGTTCACGGGCAAGACCACTTTCTGGATGTGAACCGGTTTCTGACCTGTTCAGCGGCGCCTATTTTCGACCCAAACGGTGTAGCCATCGGTGTGCTAGATGTCACCGGCGACTACCGGAGCTACCACCGCCACACCATGGGCCTGGTGCGCATGTCCGCACAAATGATTGAAAACCATTTGTTCAACAGCTCGTTTCAAGACGCAATTATTGTCCAGTTTCACCAGCGTGGCGAATTCCTCGGCTCTGTGGTGGAAGGCGCAGCAGCGTTCTCGCCAGCGGGAAAGTTTCTGGCTGCCAACCGAGCGGCCATGGTTCAGTTTGGCATGTCCGCCAATGCGCTGAAAAGCCACACCTTCAGTTCTCTTTTTGGCATGCCTTTGTCGGCCTTGATCGACCACTACCGGACCTGTAACCCCATTCCGCTCATTCTGTGTTTGCACAATGGCAACCAGGTCACCGCACGTGCCAGCTTGGGCAGTGTAGGCCGCGGCAGAATTTTTGACTCTGTCGGTTTGGTGAAAAACAACTCTGAAGCGGCCGTGGTTCAAAACCATGCACCAGCCCCCCAGAAAGCAAACACACATTGTCAAAAAAGCCATCACCTCTCCAGCCTGAAGTACCTGAACACGGGCGACCCGCAAGTGGCAAAGATCATCGAGAAAGTGGGCAAGGTGATCGACAAGGACATTCCCATTTTGATTCTGGGTGAAACTGGCACTGGCAAGGAGATTCTTGCGCAGGCCATACACAACGATTCGCCAAGACACGACAAGCCTTTTGTGGCGGTGAATTGCGCATCCATCCCAGAAACGCTGATTGAATCCGAGTTGTTTGGATACGAAGACGGTGCATTCACTGGCGCAAAAAAGAAAGGTTCCCAAGGTCGAATTCTACAAGCCAACGGCGGCACTCTGTTTCTCGACGAAATCGGCGACATGCCGATTTCACTGCAAGCAAGATTGCTGCGAGTATTGCAAGAAAGGGTAGTGACGCCACTGGGCAGCCAGAAAAGCATTCCAGTGAATCTACAGGTGATTTGCGCAACGCACCGTAACTTGCGCGATCAAATCGCCGCAGGACAGTTCCGCGAAGACTTGTACTACCGGCTTCATGGCCTGGTCGTTCGTCTCCTCGCCTTGCGCGAGCGCACTGACTTACAAAAAATCATTCAGCGCATTCTGGAAAATGAATCGCACAACCCACGCATTCGGGTGTCTAGCGAGGTGATGAAAGCGTTCACCACTCACGCATGGCCGGGCAATATTCGCCAGCTGACCAATATTTTGCGCACCGCCAGCGTAATGACGGATGAAGCAGAGACCATTGAGTGGGACCACCTGCCCGATGACTTTCTCGACGAATGGCGTGCATTGCGACTGGACAACACCGCAAAGCCAGCGCCTCAAGAACCCGTTGAAACAGAAGAGCGCCAACAACACCCCCGCGCAACAACACCAGCGGCAAACACACGCCCACAGTTCAGCGTGCGCAGTAATTTTTCAGTACAAACAAAAATCGCAACACCGGTTCACAACAATTCGCCAGCGTTACCGGGCAGAAACAAACCAAGCACATTTGAGGTGCAGGTTCACCACCGGCCGGCCGTTGCTCGCAAAGGCAATAACCTCGACCAAACATTCAGTAAGTTCAGGGAAGGTCGGTTCGACAGCTGGACACACAGCCCAAAACCCGCCAGCCGGGAGGAAAATATCAACGCGCTTGCGCAGTCACCACGCTTCAAGGAAGACAGTTATGACACCCGTGCCTATGATGCACGGGCGCAAGGTTACCTGGGTTCACGACAGGCCACCGCAAGGGCTCAAGTTGAAAATCCGATCAATCTGGACGACCTTGAATCCCGTGCCATTCAAGACGCGCTGGAAACCTGCAGAGGCAATGTCAGCGCAGCTGCAAGAATGTTGGGTATTTCCAGAAACACAATTTACCGGCGCCTGAATTCAAAGTAAAAAATCGCGTTTAGCAAACAACACTTTGCCTTTAAAAAACCACCCCACTGTAGGGTGGTTTTTTTTGGCACAAATCAACTGAACAGTTGTCACAAAACTGTCATTCACTTGCTCCAGCCGCACACAATTCTGTTTCAAAGCGCACCGCCTGGCACAGGCTGGCTGCACAGCCTCACCTTGTCATCAAAAACCTTACATTTTCATTTATCTTAATAAAATCAATAGCTTATATACTGGCATGTCTTTTGCCCTAGTCCCTTCAAGCCAGTTCTACTCTGCGGTGTGCTGGCGAGCTTTAGAAGACAAACAAGCAACAACCTTTAAAAACTAAAACTGGAGGGTTGATCTTATGATCAGCAAAAAATTAGTAGCAGCTTCCATCTTGGCAGCAATGGGGACTTCGGCACACGCGATCGGCTTTAAAGCCGGTGAATGGGAAATGGATATTTCTGGTTCTGTGAATGCTTACTACACCAGCACCAGTTGCGACAACGTGGGCGACGGTGCAGGCATTTTCACCGGAAACGGCACAGCACTGCATCCTTGCGGCATTGATGCAACCAACGGCGTGGACAAGCAAAACATTCAAAACGGCTTGCTGCCTGGCTTCATCATTTTCTCCGCCTCAACCACACAGAAGGGTTACGACCTGAAAGCTGTGATTTCGATTGACCCTGGCACATCCACCGATGGCGGAACTTCCAGTGCATTGGGATCTGGCAACCTGAGCGATGCAGGCGGCGGTCGCGGCCAAATTGTGGGCGATCAGCGTCGCGTTTATTTCTCGGTGGGCAATGCCACCATGGGTACCGTAAAAGCAGGTCGCGATATCGGCTTGTTTGGTCAAAATGCAATCTTGAACGACATGTCCTTGCTTGCAGTGGGTGGCGGCTCAGCATTTAACGGTGCTTTGAATACTACTTTGGGCTCGATCGGCTCCGGTTATGTTTACACCCAATTTCAACCCCAGATCACTTACACCACACCGGCCATTGGCAATTTGAGCGTCAGCGCTGGTGCCTTCCAGCCAGTCGCTCGCAATGCGTCAGTAACTGGCGACCGTGAACTGGGCTTCCAAGGCTTGGCCACATACAGCTTGGGTGATATGGGCAAGTTGTGGGGTGCTTTCATCAGCCAAGGCAATGAGCAAACAAACACCAATGCTCCAGTAGCCGATATTAGCGGCTTTGAAGTGGGTGGCACATTGAACTTTGGTTCACTGGGCTTGACCGCGAACTACTTCACTGGTGACGGACTTGGAACTGCCTTGATTGGTTTCGGCGGAAGCGACGCACTGGCCCAAGAACGAGAGTCTCAAGGTTACCTGGTTCAAGCAACTTACAAGGTAGGTGATACCAAGTTCGGCGTGAATTACGGTGTCTCCAGCCTGGATGCCACTGCAAACGATCGTGCAACGGCAACTCGCATTCTGGATGAAAGTGAGCAGTTGACGCTGGGTGTTTATCACAACCTTACGCCTAGCCTGACGATTGCTGGTGAATACATCACCAACACCGTGAAGTACCAGTTGGGCGGCCCCACACAGGACGCTGAATCCGACACAATCGCAATCGGTGCAATTCTGTTCTTCTAAATCGTTAACCACCCTCCGTTAACGATTACCCTAAGGCGCGAGCTCATAAGGCTCGCGCCTTTTTGCTTTTTGTTTCAATCTGCAACACCCACAACACCCTTATTTTCCACATCATAAAATTCCCGACAAATACCTGTGCAAGGCACAGGAATTGCTATTTAAATAATCGAGGACGAACAACATGGCGCAAGCCTGGTTCTTCACCAAATCCCTTCGGGATGGGGTGCATTTTAAAAAGCATAAGGAGGATATTTCATGCAGTGGACTACACCATCGTTTGTTGACATGCGTTTCGGTTTCGAAATCACCATGTACATCGCCAACCGTTAATTTGACGGTTCGCACGACCCCGGATAGCCTTTGAGGCTAGCGGGGTTTTTTTTACCCCTGAAAAAAGCAACTATGAAAATCAAAGTTCTGGGTTCCGCAGCAGGCGGAGGGTTCCCACAGTGGAACTGTAACTGCACCAACTGCCAGGCCGTTCGGGCCAAAGCGCCCGGGTATACCGCGCGCACCCAGTCGTCGATTGCCATATCCGACGGGTCAGCCAACTGGATATTGGTGAATGCATCGCCCGATATACTCACGCAAATCAAAAACACCCCTGAACTGCAACCCAACCGCGGCCCACGCGATACGGGCATATCTGCAGTCATTTTGATGGACGCGCAAATTGATCACACCACCGGCCTGTTGATGATGCGCGAGGGGAAAACACCCATGCGCCTGTTCACAACCCCAGCTGTGTGGGAAGACCTGACCAACGGTTTACCCTTGGTGCCTACGCTTGGGTTTTATTGCGGCGTGAAGTGGACCCCACTGTGCACCGAATGCGATGAATTTTTCTCCATCAGCCCGCTGGACAGCATCAAGATCAAATCAATCCCGCTAATCAGCAAAGCGCCCCCCTATTCCCCCAGCCGCTACGCCCAACGCCGTGGCGACAATATCGGTTTGTTGATTGAAGACACCAACACAGGCAAGAAAGTATTTTACGCCCCTGGACTTGGAGAAATTACGCCCGATATTCTGCCCTACATGCAACAGGCCGATGTGTTGATGGTGGACGGCACCTTCTGGACCGAAGATGAAATGGTCACGCAAGGGTTTTCGCAAAAAATGGCCGCGGACATGGGCCACCTGCCGCAAACTGACAAACCCGGTAAGCGCGGTTCGGGCATGATCAGCCAGTTACGTCAATTTGAACACCAACGTAAAATCCTGATTCACATCAACAACACCAACCCGATTTTGTACGAGCATGGCGACGAGCGCGCTATTCTGGCCGACAATGGAATTGAAGTGTCTTACGATGGCATGGAGATTCTGGCATGAGCAGCAACAAAGCCTGGAGCAAGAAAGAGTTCGAAGAACGCTTGCGCGCCAAGGGCGACAGGTATCACATTCACCACCCCTTCAACGTGGCTATGCGCGAAGGCAAACTGAGCCGTGAGCAATTGCGTGGCTGGGTGGCCAACCGGTTTTATTACCAGGTATGCATTCCGCAGAAAGACGCTGCGGTGATGGCCAACTGCGATGATCGCGAAACCCGCCGCCGCTGGGTTCAACGCATTCTCGATCACGATGGTTGGGAAGGAAATGCTGGTGGCATTGAAGCCTGGAGCCGATTGGGCGAAGCTGTTGGCATCGACAGGGACGTACTGTGGGGCCAGCAGTTGGTGCTGCCTGGTGTGCGTTTCGCAGTGGATGCCTACGTGAATTTTGCCCGCCGTGCACCCTGGCAAGAGGCAGTTTGTTCATCGCTCACCGAAATGTTCGCGCCAGAAATTCACAAGCAGCGCTTGAGCAATTGGCCCAAAGACTACAAGTGGGTGGCTCCTGAAGGTTTGAATTATTTCCGTTCGCGGATCAGCCTTGCGCAGCGTGATGTGGAACACGGTCTGGAGGTGACTTTGAATTATTTCAAGACGCGCGCGCAGCAGGAACGTGCGCTTGAAATTCTTCAATTTAAACTGGATGTGTTGTGGAGCATGTCAGACGCAATTGCGCTGGCTTATCCTGACAAACCCGTCAAAACAAAACCGAAAAAACCATGAACACCGAGACAAATCCAACTTTACCGGAGTACCCCAAGCTGAACCGCTTGTTCCGACTGCAGTACGAAGAGGCGCAAAAAACCCACGTATTGCTGTACCCCGAGGGCATGGTGAAACTTAACCAGTCCGCAAGCGAAATTTTGTTGTTGTGCGACGGCAACCGGACAGTTGGGGACATCGTCGCTGCGCTTGAAACGAAATTCAACGCGACGGGCCTGGAAGCAGATGTGCGCAGCATGCTGCAAGAGGCCACGCGCCGCAACTGGCTGGACGCATGACAGGCTTGAGCGAACTCACTACACGGCCGGCTGGCCCGCTCTGGTTGCTGGCTGAACTGACCTACCGCTGCCCGCTGCACTGCGTGTTTTGCTACAACCCAGTGGACTACAAAACCAACACGAATGAGCTGACAACCGCCGAATGGAAAGAAACCATGAAGCAAGCGCGCGCATTGGGCGCGGTGCAACTCGGTTTCTCGGGTGGCGAACCCCTGCTGCGTGAAGATCTTGAAGAACTGGTGGCCTATGGCCACGAACTGGGTTACTACACCAACTTGATTACTTCGGGTATCGGCTTGAAACCAGCCCGGCTGGATGCCTTGAAAGCGGCTGGACTTGACCATATTCAAGTGAGCTTTCAAGATGCAACACAAGCTGCCAACGACGCGCTCAGCGACACCAAAACATTTGGAAAAAAACTTGAAATTGCCACCGCTGTGAAAGCAGCCGGCTGGCCCATGGTGCTGAACGTGGTGCTACATCGCTTGAATCTGGACCACATTGATTCAATCATCGAGCTGGCCGTCAAGCTTGGTGTCGAGTATCTGGAACTGGCCAATACGCAGTACTACGGCTGGGCATTTAAAAACAAGGCTGCCCTGATTCCAACCCATGATCAACTGAAACATGCAGAAGAACGCGTGGCCGCATGGCGCGAAAAACTGGGCAACAGCATGAAGTTGCTGTTTGTAGTGCCCGACTATTTCGAGAAAACACCCAAGCCCTGCATGAGCGGCTGGGGCAATGTGTTTCTCAGTATCAGCCCGGATGGCACCGCCCTGCCCTGCCAGGCCGCTCGCATGCTGCCTGGCTTTGAATTTCCGAATGTAAAAACCAGCACGGTTGAACACATTTGGTATGAAAGCGATGGCTTCACGCGCTATCGTGGCGATGCCTGGATGAAAGAGCCCTGCCGCACCTGCCCCGATAAAGCGAAGGATTACGGCGGTTGCCGGTGCCAAGCCTACCTGATTACAGGCGACGCCACCAACGCTGACCCGGTGTGCCACAAGTCACCGGAACACGAAAAGGTGATTGCGTTTGTGGATGCTGCACAGCGGCGCGATGATCCCAACGATTACCTGAAAATTCAAAAGCAGGAACAACAAACCCTTGCCGATACGGCTGAGGTGCCCGTGGTATGGTATCGCAGCGATCACAACAGCTTGCATTTGAGCAAAAACGGCACTTGAACTCCAATACAACCACACGACTTCACGCGCGGAATCTTCAGTTTTCCTGGGGCGATCGCCTGGCCTTGAATAAGGTCAGCCTGGATCTGGAAGCGGGTGAAATGTTTGGCTTGCTTGGTCCAAACGGTGCTGGTAAAACCACATTGATCAGCCTGATCGCAGGGTTGATTGCACCCGATGAAGGTGAACTGTCCGTGCTGGGTTACAGCACCCGCAGGGCCGCAGACCTGGCTCGAAAAAATCTGGGCTTTGTATTCCAGTCGGTGTCGCTGGATCGTTTCATGACCGTGGAAGAAAACCTGATGTTTGCCGCAGGCCTGCAAGGTTTGAACAAGGCTCAAGCGAAAGCCAATCTTGCGCACCTGTTCACCATTTTCCCGATTCAAGCCTGGCTGAACCGCACTGTAGGAAGCCTCTCCGGCGGGCAAAAAAGGCTGGTGGACATTGCGCGCGCCATGGTGCATCAACCCGGCGTGCTGATTCTTGATGAACCCACCACCGCGCTTGATGTGCCATCCAAAAACACGGTGTGGGAAACACTGAAAACACTACAGGCCGTGGATGGCTTGACGATATTTGTGGCCACTCATTTGATGGACGAGGCCAGCAGCTGCGACCGGGTTGGCTTTTTGAACAAAGGCGAACTGAACTGGCTTGGTACACCCACACAAGCGTTGGACGAATTACCTGATCAAAGCGTAACCAGTGTGCGCACTGCCACCTTGGCAGACTGGTTTGTGTGGAAAATGAATGGTGGAGCCGACCGCGTATGCTGATGCAATTTTATTGGGCTGTGATTCGCCGTGAAAGCCAGAAACTGCTGAAGCAACGTGACCGCTTGGCCGCAGCAATGGTGCGCCCCGTGCTTTGGCTGTGGATTATCGGTGGCGGCATGCAGGCATTGGCTGGTGGCGATTACACAGCCCGCTTGCTGCCAGGCATTGTGGGCATGACCTTGCTGTTTGGCGGCATGGTGGGCGGCCTAAGCATCGCGCTGGACAAAGACGCCGGCACCATGCGATTGCTAGTGACCGCCCCAGTCAAAACTCACCACATTTTGATCGCAAAAACCCTGGGGGCAGCCATTGGTGCATTGGTCCAGATGGGCCTGTTGATCGTACTGCTGCTGGCGCTGGAAGGTTTGTACACGCTGCTGTTTCCTTTGGGTTTTGATCTGCAGGATGTACTGCCATGGGTAGGAAGAACGTTGTGGCCTCAACTGCATGTGCTGATGCCAGGCGCTGCGCTTGCAGCACTTAGCTGCGCTGCACTGGGTGTGCTGTGCGGCACCTTCGCCAAGTCAATTGATGGCTTTGCGGTCATGATGAATTTCGTGATTTTTCCTGTGTTTTTCTTCAGCGGTGCGCTGTACCCAATCGACCCGATGCCTGCCTTGGCTCGTTGGGTGTCTCTGCTGAATCCGTTTTCCTATTGTGTCGATTTGCTGCGCCATGCATTTAGCAGTCATGCTGAATTTAGCCTGCTGTTCAGTGCATCTGTATTGGCGATTACAACAATCGCAATGCTGGCAGTGGCCACATGGAAGTTTTCTCAAACTGGTGCAGCGGTGCCATTGAATCAATAAGGAACTTTACATAAAGCAAGTCCACTTAGCTTGCCTTCACTTTTTTCCCGTCTCAAAATGCTTGTAGTGCCCTCCAGTTTGCAGTCACTCCCAACTCTGGATTCAACACCGCCCTCAACACGTCTTTCAAGTTTTCCACCAAGCATCGTTCGCTCCGCCAAGATTGCGCACCAAGCGACTCGGCGCGGAACACTCCTCAACATGCGAACCGATCAGGCAGAACTGATTCAAAAAACAGCAAACTCAATTCGTGAAGGCTATGGCAGCTGGAAAAACAAACTCTGCACCTATCAACAACCAGTGGCAAACCACTTTGTGTCGGGGTTGGTACGCAACACAATGGACACCGTGCTGTGCAACGCCATTTTGGCGCACACCGATCAACCCAAAGTTCGGCAAGTGCTCACCCAGCTTTCAAAAACCATGGGCCTGGCCGCTCAAATCTCAGTGCTGGCACCCGGCGTATTTTCTCCCAAAATGGCGGTAATCATCGGGATTGGCGGGTCAATCAGCCACACGGTCAAGTCGCTGGCTCGCTTGCTGGGTCATGTTTACCTTGCAAAATCCCTTCTGGCCATTTCGCGTGGCGATCAACTGGCCTTGGTCTCTTTGCTGGCCTCTGTTGCTGGTGCCTATGCGGGTACCGCGCTGGGAAATACACTGTACCAGCCAAAGAAAACCGAACCCCAAAACTGCAGCGAAGGTAAAGAAGCGGGGAGTTCATTGATTCAATGCTTGAAAACAATTGACCAATCCGCTGGCAAAACAATAGACACTTACCTTCACTTCAACTTTTTGATCAAACACTTGTTTCCTGCAATCAACCTTGCGTCCGCCCAACCGGCGCTAACAGCTCGAGTAATCAACAATCACTAATTTTTAATAGATTTTATAGAGAAAAACTCTATATTTTATTAGCACGATCGTTCGTATTTTTACCTACAATATCCCTCGCAAATTTCCATTCTTACAAACGGACCCACGAGGACGACATGACACACACTCCCTTTCAATTTCGAATCATTCATTGTGCGATTGCAGCCATTGGACTTGGCCTGGGCACAACGGCCCAAGCCGCTGGTTTTGCCCTGCTTGAACAAAACGCCAGCGGGGCTGGTGTTGCTTATGCAGGCAAAGCTGCCATTGGCGAAGACGCCAGCGCAGCCTGGTTTAACCCAGCCAGCATGAGCCGCCTGAAAGAACGCCAAGTGGTGCTGGGTGGGCATTACATTGACCTGAACGGCGAGGTGAATAACGAGGGCAGTACTGCTGCACCAGGTCGCCCCTCGGGCAGCAGCGCAGGCGAGTTTGGCGATGAAGGTTATATTCCCAACTTTCACCTTGTTGTGCCTTTCAATAATCGAATCAACTTCGGTCTGTCTGTTGCCACACCTTTTGGCTTGAAAACTGATTTCCAGCCCGACTGGTACGGTCGTTTTCAAGGTGTAACATCCGACATCAAATCAGTGAACATCAACCCCTCTGCCTCGTTCAAGGTAAATGAGCAATGGTCGATGGGCGCAGGTGTTTCGGCACAAAAACTGGACGCCAAACTCAGTTCACAAATCAACTACGCGCCATTTGGCGGTACTGAAGGACTGACCACCATTGCCGGCGATGGTTGGGGCTACGGGTTCAACGTTGGCGTAATGGGACAGGTCACGGCTGCGACACGCGTGGGTGTCGCATACCGTTCAGCAATTGAGCAAGATTTGGAAGGCAATGTCACTTTCGACAATCGGCCAGCCGCAGGCCCTGCTGCAACTCTCTTTGCCAACAGTGAACTCACTTCCAAGATCAGACTGCCTGCCTCGCTGGCCATTTCATCAGTGACTGAGCTGACACCCAAGTGGCAACTGTTGACCGATGCAACCTGGACCGAATGGAGCACCATTCAAAAGCTGGACTTTCAACGACAAAACGCGCCTGCGGGTGCAGCCCCATTGAGCGTTCAAGATTACGAATGGAAGAACAGCTGGCGCTTTGCAGTGGGTGGTATTTACAAATACAGCGACACCATCAACTTGAAGGCCGGTGTGGCTTACGACATCACGCCAGTGCCCGATGAACGCCGCAAGGTTCGCTTGCCCGATGAGGACCGCATCACCTTTGCTGTGGGTTCACAGTACAAGTTCGACAAAGCCACCACCTTTGATGTGGCATTCCAATATGTGATGCCCGACAAGGCGAAAATTGACAGCACCGAAGGCAACCCAGCTGCTGGCCAACAAACCCGTGTGTTGGGTACCGCGGAAGGCGATGCATTCATTCTTTCTGGTCAGGTGTCGTACAAGTTCTAAAAGCTGTAGACGAAAAAATGCCCGGCACAAGGCCGGGCAGAAAAGACGCATTCGTTTAGGAGACTCTCAAACCGCCACAACTTTTTCCAGCTCCCAATCAATGCCAGAAAAAGGTCCCAAGGAGCAATTCGATCAAACCGTTTGCGTCAATAAGTTCCCTGCGGAGCAGGCAGAAAACTTGGGGGTGAAAATGACAACACTTCTAAAACGCTCTACTACTTCACTACTCACCAAACCACCCCGCATGGGGCAGTTTGGTGTACTTCACAAACTGATTACTTCATCAGCTTGAATACCCACACGGAACCACCTTGTTCAAGGTAATTCACCTTGCTGGCTACGTCTCCGCCCCACAAGGGAACAGCACCGCCCCAACCAGACACAACAGCCACGTACTGCTGACCGTCTTTGCCTTTCCAGGTCACGGGAGGAGCAACCACGCCGGAACCTGTCTGGAATTTCCAGACTTCTTTACCGGTTTTGGCATCAGCCGCCTTCAGGAAACCTTCTGGAGTGCCCCAGAACACCAGGTTGCCGCCGGTCGTCAGAACACCACCCCACAGAGGCGCGTTGTTGGTGATTTCCCACTCAATCTTGCCGGTCTTGGGGTTCATCGCACGCAGGGCGCCGATGTAGTCAAAGCCAGGCAATGTCTTGATGGTGAAGCCAGCACCCAGGTAAGCTGCACCTTTCTTGTAGGTGATTGGCTCGTTCCAGATCTCCATGCCCCACTCGTTGGCAGGAACATAGAACAGACCTGTGTCAGGGCTGTAAGCCATTGGCTGCTGGTTCTTGCCACCCAGGAAGGATGGAGCAGAGAACACTGTCTCGCCTTTCTTGCCGTCCATCTTGGTGGGGTCACCAGGGCGGTTGGCTGGATCGAAAATCGGACGACCTGTCTTCATGTCGATGCCCTTGGCCCATGTGATTTTCTTCACGAATGGGAAGGCGTTTTCCAGTTTGCCGGTTGTGGCGTCGTTCACGTACATGAAACCGTTGCGGTCGGCTTTGGCGCCTACACGCTTGCCATTCATGTCAAAGGTCACAAACTCGTTCACACCGTCGTAATCCCAACCGTCGTTGGGTGTTGACTGATAGTGCCACTTGATCTGGCCGGTTTTTACATCGATCGCAACTGTGGAAGTGGAGTACAGGTTGTCGCCGGGGCGCAGGTGGCTGTTCCAGGGTGCTGGGTTACCAGTACCGAAGTAGGCCAGGCCTGTCTTGCTGTCGTAGGTACCGCCCAGCCATGTAGCTGCGCCACCGGTTTTCCACATGTCGCCTTTCCAGGTGGCATTGGTGGTACCGGAAATACCGTTTTCCTTCTTGTTGCCGTCTTTGTCGAAGGTGTAACCCATGTGGCCTTCAACGGTTGGACGCATCCAAACCATTTCACCAGTCTTGGCGTTGCGTGCTTCAACACGACCTACCACACCAAATTCACCGCCCGATACACCGGTCAGCACCAAACCATTGGCGATGATGGGTGCAGCGGTGTTGGAATAACCCGCGGCGTAATCGTCAATCTTGTCTTTCCAAACCACCTTGCCGGTGTTCTGGTCCAAGGCGATCAACTGGGCATCCAGTGTCGAGAAAATCACCAGGTTGTCATACAGGGCGGCGCCACGGTTCACCACGTCGCAGCAAGGCATAATGCCTTCTGGCAGGCGGTGCTCGTACTTCCACAGTTTTTCACCTGTGGCGGCGTCCAGTGCGTAAATGCGTGAATAGGAACCTGTCACGAACATTTTGCCGTTGTGAATCACAGGCTGGCTTTCCTGACCACGCTGCTTTTCACCACCGAACGAGAATGACCAGGCTGGAACCAGCTTGCCAACGTTCGATACGTTAATGTCTTTCAATGGGCTGTAACGCTGACCCTCTGTACCCATGCCCCAGGAGAGAATATCGCCTGTGGATTTGGCATCGTTTTGAATCATTGCGTCTGTCACAGCGGCCGAGGCCACTGCTGGAATCGCCAGTGCGGTTGCTACCATCGCGCTAAGCAGAGTTTTGCGCATTATTTGTTTCTCCTCTCATCATCCGTTACTTTGAGGTTCTCGCCCTTCGTTTGCAGAGTCAGGGCTACCCACGAAAACTTAGCGCAAGCTTCATGCCAAGTAGAAGATTTCATCTAAATAATTTTTTTATTCAATAAAATCAGTGATTTATGAAATCACCCTCATTAGAGTGATTTCATTGATCGCGATAAGCAAAAAAAGAGACAGTTTTGTGACATTGCAACAGCTCACCTGTTCAGCAACACACAAACTGTCCCTTTTTGACACACTTGGTACAGCGTTTACCCTTATTCTCTCCGCTCAGAAACCGCCCATGGCCTGCTTTTCATACAGGGGATACAAATTGGTCACATTGCGGTAAAACTCAGCCGGGTAGGCTGCAAAGTTTCGAAATCGCTCGGGGGCACCTTTCTTCATCACATCATTCATTTCCTCGCCCATATTGGCCGCATCGGTCAGTCGTTTGTCCAGCCAACTTAAGTAATCCAGAGTTTGGTCAATCGCCTCAGTTCCCCAACTCAAGGGGCCGTGACTAGGCACCACCACCTTGGGCTTCATGGCTTGCAGTTTTTTCAGGCTTTCAATCCAAGGCTTCAACTTGGCATGGGGCGTGGTCACAATTCGCTTGTAAAACACCAGGCCACCGGCCCACATCACTTTGCTTTCCGGGTCAAACAACACCAGGTCTGAATCGGTGTGACCTTTCAATTCAAGGGTTTGAATTGTCTTATCGCCGAGTTTATTGAAGTTACCCGGCAATATGGTTTGCACGGGAAATACGCTTTCAGTGCCTTTCATCCAGTCGCCACACAAACGGTACAAGTTGGTTTCATACAAAGCCGCTTCCGCTTTGATGCCTTGTAGGGTCAACTTCGTGGCGGCAAGCGCCTCTTTCGGATAAGCCTGATTGCCCAAAAAATAATCCGGGTGAAGGTTCAGTGCCACCACCTGCTTCACTGGTTTGTTCTTGCTGAGTGAATCGATCAAGGCCCGTTGTTGCTCGCCATAAATACGCGAGGTTCCGGTGTTGATGACGTACACCCCCGAGTCGTCCACGTAAAAACCAGTGTTGATGATGTTGCAGCCATTGGCCTGAGAAAAGTCATCGTTCGCACCCGCAATCACATACCAGCCACCCGCCAGTTTGGTGGCTTTCAAACCATAATCAAGGGTGGCTTTGTCAGGTGTTGGTTTGGCAACGTTGGGCAGCTCAGCCAGCGCAGGGGCAACAAGAACAATGAACGTGGATGCGGCAAATATTGCGCGCACAGCTTTGCACAAATTCATTGGGTAACCTTTGCATCAATTCGGTTGCCGTTGTTGTCGCGCCCTACCAGGCTGATTGGGCCCACCGGTTTCTTGTCAAAATCAAACGAAAACAAAGGGTTCTCCGACACAGGCTCAAAAGGGTAAAGCTTGGCCAGCACTTGTTTGTTCTTGTCTTGCAAAATCATTTCTTCAATGTAAAAAGCGGGCACGCCAGCCACCAAGCCCGTGTCCATGGGGTGCGACACCTGCACGCGCAAGCGTGCATCATCCCGCAACTGGTTGGCATCAAACATCTTGCCAGCCACCTTGTTCAGGGTTTGTGGCCAGCTGCCATCGGCCCGTGTTGCGCCGGGCACAGTGCAACCACCGCCAGACGCTTCAATAAAAGCATAGCCCACATGCCACACGTTCTCCTCGGTCAGTGCAGCCACCCGGATCGGGCTGGCTTGCTCCAGCTTGAAGCGAAAATTCAGGGCAGGCTTGGCCTTCTCGGGAATGAACTCCAACACTTTTCGAATCGGGTTTCTGTCCACCAGCACCACGATTTTTTTCACCTTACCGAGTGCGGAAGCATCGAATGAGACTGGCACATTCATGGCATCTTCGGCGAACAAGGGCACCGTGACCTTGATGCGAGAATCAAACACGGTTTTTGCATCAGCATCGAAGAACTGGCCTTTCATGTCAGGCCACTGCATGGAACCCAGCGGGTCTCCACCAGTCAAATCGCCTTTGACTGCCCCAAGCTCTGCGGGTGCTGAAAGAACCGGGCTGGCGAAGAAATTGCTCACCAGCAAGAACCCGCTCAAGAAAACCCCTAGGGGAGTCATTTTATTAATCGATTGATTTGTACTGCTGAACATCATGATTACTTGTCTCCTGCATTTTGTAATCTGTCAGAATGCAAGCAATCGACATGCCTGTATCCGCAAATGCTCAACCTAAAAATATCAGCGCGCTGGAAAAAAGACGACGGTCAGTTTGTTGAACTGGACCAGCGCATGTTGAACACCCTTAAAACCATTGACTCGGAAGGCTCCATTTCGCTGGCCTGTAAGGCGCTGGGCATCTCTTACCGTACCCTATGGTCGCAAATCCAGCAATACAACCAACTGCTGGGCGAGGACCTGGTGGCCACACACGGCAGGGCTGGTGCCTGCCTGACCCGGTTCGGTCACAAGTTGATCTGGATGGTGGAACAAGGCCATGTGCGCGTGGCACCCGATTTGGGTACCGTGGGCGAGCAATTGAATGCGGAATGGCTGGATGTTGATCAAAACAAACCCTGGGTCAGCCTGGCATTGAGCGACGACCTGGTGCTTCAAAACCTGTTTCAAAACACCGCACTGTACAAAAAACTGCAACTGTCGCTACGCTGGTCGGGCAGTATTGCGGCACTCTCGGCTCTGCACCGTGGTGAAGTGCGCGTGGCTGGTTGCCACTTGCCTGTTGGCCTTGAAGAACACTCCCATGTTCATCACATCATGCGGCGCTGGCTGCGCGGTTCCAACCTCAGTGTGATTGAACTGTTCGAGCGTGACATCGGCTGGATGAGCCGCCCAGCTTCCGTGCCACCAACACTGGAAGACGTGGCCCAACGGCGCGCCCTGCTGGTGAACCGCAACTCGGCCTCATCCACCCACCACCAACTTGATGCCTTGATTACCAAGGCCTGCCTGAAGGCAGAAGACTTGCCGGGATTTTTTCACGAAGAGAACTCCCATTTGGCAGTGGCCTGTACCATTGCAGCAGGACATGGTGATTTGGGCTTGGGCATTCGAGCTGCGGCTGACCATTACGGCCTGCAATTCAGGGCAGTGTCCAAAGAGCGTTACTTTTTGGTGTTGCACAACAGCGATTTGCAATACCCGGCAGTGGACATTTTGCTGCCCTGGTTGCGCAGTGCGGAAGTGCGCGCTTATGTCGAAAGTATTGCAGGCTACTGCTCATTGAACATTGGAAGAACGCGCGCACTGGAGCTGTTCCTCAACGAAATTCAGGGCAGCTAACCCCCCGTTTGCGTGTGTCAAAACTGTGCAGTGCAACAAAATTATGCAACTATTTGCATAATTTATCAGTCATGATGTTCTACGCCCTTGTAACCCGGCCAATCACGCCCGTCCCAAGGGTCATCCACAATTGACCCACAGTTCAGCAATGAAATAATAGCGGCTACCTCAAGACACGCCTGTCAACATGAACCAAGCCAATGTGCTCTCAGAAATTCTGGGAGTTACCGCCCCCGTATTTGCCATGGTTTTCATGGGCCTGCTGTTGCGCAAAGTCAATCTCATCAACGACTCGTTCATTCAAACCGCGTCAACCCTCACCTACAAAGCCACCATGCCCACGCTGTTCTTCCTGTCCATTTGGCAGGCTGATCTGCAAAGCGCATTCAATGCCAAATTGGTACTTTTTCTCTGTGCTGCAACTGTGTTGGGTTTTCTGGCCAGCTGGTGGTGGGCCACCCGCTTTGTTCCCTATGGTCAACGCGGGGTGTTTGTTCAGGGCGCGTTCCGGGGCAATTGTGGTGTGGTCAGTTTCGCGCTGGTGGCCAGTTACTACGGCGACTACGGCCTGTCAGTGGGCGGCGTGTTGGTTGGCTTTACCATTTTGTTGTTCAACGTGCTGTCGGTGTTGATCCTCTCCGTTTACAGCCCCACCCTGAAATTCAGCCCAGCCGCTGTGGGCAAGGAACTGCTTAAAAACCCCCTGATTATTGCGGTGGTGCTGGGCATGCTGGCCAGCGCAATCCAGCTTTACATTCCGCAGTGGTTGTTAAAGTCGGGAGAATACTTTGCGGGGCTTACTCTCCCACTGGCACTGATCTGTGTAGGTGGAACACTTTCATTGGCCGGGGTCAAGGCCTCGGGCATGTCAGCCACGCAATCAAGCGCCATTAAAATTGCAATACTGCCTGTGCTGGCCTGCGCTGCTGCATGGGCCATCGGCATTGAAGGACGAGACCTGATCATTCTCTGGATGTTTTTCTCAAGCCCCACCGCTGCGGCCAGCTTCGCAATGGCCGTGGCCGCGGGCGGCGACGGCAAGTTGGCCGCCAACATCATCGCGCTCACTACGCTGGTGTCTATCGTGTCCATGACTATGGGCATTTATGCACTCACCGCGCTGGGTCATTAAGTTAGCGCGTTAAACTCAAGGTCAAACACAAGAAAACATCAACAGGTCGCAGTACATGAATAGCCCCACAGCATGCCAAGTGAACATGACTCCCCAGCGCGAGTGGGCCTTGTTGCTGCTTCTTGCGGGCATACAATTCACCCACATCCTCGACTTCATGATCATGATGCCGCTGGGCCCACAGCTTACGCGGGCCTTTGCAATTTCCGATGCTCAATTCGGGTTGCTGGTGTCGGCATACACCTTTGCTGCGGGTGCCTCAGGTTTGTTGGCCTCTCTGTACATCGACAGGTTCGAGCGACGCCGGCTGTTGCTGATTCTGTATTCTCTGTTTGCTGTGGCCACTTTGGCCTGCGGTCTTGCCCCCACCTATGAAACGCTGATGGGGGCCCGAATTGCGGCTGGGCTTTTTGGCGGCATTTTATCGGCCATGATTCAAACCATCGTGGCCGATGTAGTTCCTTTTGCCCGAAGGGGCAAAGCCATGGGCGTCATCATGACTTCTTTCTCGGTTTCCACCGTGATGGGCGTTCCTCTGGGGCTTTATGTGGCAGCGAACTCCAACTGGCACACGCCATTTTTCGGCATTGCTGGTATCAGCTTCTTGCTGGTTGTTGCAGGCTGGTATGTGATACCCACATTGCAGGGCCACTTGCACGCACGCGGAGAAACGGGACCTTTGCAAGGCATTGGGCAAGTGCTCAGCGATCCCAACCATTTGCTGGCGTTTTGCTTTTCCTTCTGCATGATTTTCGCAGGGTTTTCAATCATCCCGTACATCACGATTTACATGCAAACCAATGCTGGCCTATCCGCTTCGGACATTCCCTTGGTGTATCTGGCCGGTGGTGCGGCCACGCTGTTCAGTGCGCAAATTATTGGCAAGCTCAGTGACCGAATCGGCAAACTGAAAATGCTGCAAATCATCGCAAGCCTCGCGATTATTCCCATGGCGCTGATTACGCAAACCGAGGGCATGGGCATGACTGCCATTCTGGTGATCACCACTTGCTTTTTTGTATTTGTGAGCGGAAGAATGATCCCGGGTATGGCCATGGTCAGTGCTGCCGCAAATCCAAAAAACCGGGGTACATTCATGACCCTGAACTCATCCATGCAATCGGCCGCCATGGGGCTTGCAGCATTGGTAGGCGGGCATTTGATTACACGCAGCCCAGAGGGCTTGATTCAAAACTACTGGCTGTGCAGCTTGGTCGCGATTGTATTCAACGTGATCGCCTTGTTGATTGCACGGCAGGTGCGAATGTACAAATAGGCAGCCTGGCCCGGTTTAGCTGGCCATGCGGCGAATAATCGACGACACCACCAAACGCAAACCTTTGATCTCTTTGACTTCCAACGGACGTTTTTCTTTCAGGTCCTTGTCTTTGCTCAATTCTTCGAGCTTGTGTTCAATTTCTTTCAACAGCTCAAGTTGTTGCTTCATGATCATTTACCAATAGAATCGGGTACGCGAAATATACACGCAAGCGGCTGCGCCTTGGATGACACTTTTGTGACAACTCAGGTGCGCCACTTTGCAACAACAGCAGTGGATTGATCCTTGCTTGCATCTTCGGGCAATTCCAATCCAAAACGACAACCATGATGCTGCATCAAGCCTTCGCCGCCGCTTTTTCCCTGCTCATTTGCACCGCCACGCTTGCCGGCTCAGGCAAAGAATGGCCGGTATTTGGCGGCAATTGGGATCATCAGCGGCACAGTCCGTCCACGCAAATTACGCCTGGCAATGTCGGGCAGCTGGACTTGGCCTGGGAGTTCGACACGGGTGTGTCATCCAGCTTTCAAGCCACACCTATCGTAGTGAACGGCATCATGTTTGTGTCGCTGCCGTTTAACCATGTGGTGGCCTTGAAAGCCGACACTGGAAAATTGTTGTGGCGTTACACACACGACAGGATCAAAGACCGACCCATGTGCTGTGGCCCCGCCAATCGGGGCGTGGCCGTGAGTGATGGCAAGGTATTCATGGGCACAGTCGATTCCCGCCTTCTGGCACTGGATGCACGCACTGGCCAAAAGCTTTGGGATATTGATGTTACCAAGGGCGAACAAGGTGTGCAGGAAGATGCCGCAACCCTGGGTTCGCAACTGGACACGCAAGGCGGAAAACTGGAAGTGTCGGGTGCATCTGGTGCAGGCATCAACATGGCGCCCATGGTGTTCGATGGCAAGGTGATTGTGGGCATTACCGGTGTGGGCTATGGCTTGCACCTGGACTCGCCCGATCCCGATGCGCCACTCGGTGCGGTGGTAGGTATTGCGGGCAACTACGGGCGCCGTGGTTTCATGGCCGCTTACGATGTTAACACCGGCGCAATGGCGTGGAAATTTGACACGGTTCCCGACCAAGGTTGGGAGGGAAAATTCACAAAGGCCACCTTCGATGGCGTGGTGTTACCGCGCAATATTGAGGAAGAAAAAGCCAAAGCAGCCCAATACCCCGATGCCTGGAAATTCGGCGGCGGATCAGCCTGGAGCACACCCGCCATTGACCGGGACAATGGCATTTTGTATTTCGGCACGGGCAACCCTTCGCCGCAAATGGAAGGCTCATCGCGGCCGGGAGACAACCTGTACACCGCCTCCTTGGTGGCGCTGGATGTGCGCACCGGCAAGCTGAAATGGTTTTACCAACAAGTTCCGCACGACATGTGGGGTTACGACGTGGCCAGCCCACCGGTGTTGTTCACCACCAGGCATGAGGGCAAGGCGGTGAAAGCTGTAGGCCAGGCAGGCAAAACTGGTTGGTTTTATGTGCACAATCGCATCACGGGTGAATTGTTGTTCAAGAGCGAGGCCTTCGTACCGCAGCACAATATGTTTACCCTGCCCACTGAACAAGGCAATGTGATTTACCCCGGTGTAATTGGTGGCTCCAACTGGTCGCCTGTGTCGGTCGATGAACAACGCCGCATGGTGTTCATCGCCGGTATTCACTGGCCGGTGAAGTATCAATTGCACGAGCTGAAAGCGAAAGGCAACAAGCCTGCGCTGAAATACTCTTCGATGTCACCAATTGAAGACGGAGAAAAATACGGCTTGTTGTCAGCCATTCATTTGGACACTGGCAAACTTGTATGGCAACACAAAGTGAATGCACCCTTGATTGGCGGTGTACTCAGCACACAAACAGGTTTGGTTTTTTCAGGTGAAGGCAGTGGCGAGTTTTTCGCACTTGATTCAAGCACAGGCAAACGTGTGTGGCAACACAACAATTCAGCGGGCGTGAATGCACCACCGATCGCCTACGAAGTTAGTGGAAAACAGTTTTTGGCAGTGGCCGTGGGTGGCAACAAACTGTTTGGTTTCAAGCAGGGACAAACCATCAAGGCTTGGGCACTGCGGGTTAAATAAGCAGCCAGTGATTGTCCAGCTCCAATGGCCTGCTGAACTGATTGGCTGAGCTACCCAGCCACACCTGCTCTCCTTCGGCAGCCAGTGCGCATGCGGCGTTCGCAGCCCGTGAATGCAACAAGTTGCCTTGCACATCGAATTGCCCGGCAGAATTATTCTTGGTACAACTGATCACAAAGCCCTGCGGGGTGGCCACAATGTCACCCGCATAGCCATTCACCCCCGCTGATTCATTCACCGTGCGCAGTCCGTTTTCATCAAGCAAAGCCAGTACCGGCGCAGCATCCCGAAGGGCAGCGGTGCTGTGGTGTGCCTGCATGGCAACGCCCACCACACCACTGGCATGAACCGCCATGTGTCTCAAACTGAGTCGCGTATCGCTCAAGGCCCATTGATTGAACACTTTGCCTGTGATCGGGTTCATCGCCACGACAGAAGAATCCATGGGCAGTTGATTCAACTGGGTTCTGCCCATGTCTGCATGCGTGGGTATTCCGCCGTTGGCCACCAACAAAAAAGGTTCATCAATGCCCAACCCACCCTTGGGCAGCACCAGCATTTCATGGGGATCTTTGCCCAGCGTGGGCCACACATCCAGCAACTCGAAGGTATGGCGGTTTCGCACGGCCAATGCACCAGTGCCGCCGAGCACATCGGTTTCTGTGGTGTAAAGCCAATCGCCATACACGGCGCTGTGTCCGTTCAAATGCCGGTCTTCTTCCTGCCAAACGCGCGAGGTTTCACCACTGCGAATATTCAGGCGCAACAACCAGTCACCGGGGCGGCGAGCGATCACCAAATACTCATCGCCCTGAAGGTGCATTAAACCGTGCGGGCGTGTGGGCAAATCGACTGCCGTGGTTACAGTATAAGAAAGCGCTGCACCTAGCCCGGCTGCGTTGAGCACACCCACCTGATAGCCCCCATTGGGAAGTTGCCAGGCTGCCAATAAAAGGGCCTGACGAGTAGGGGTTGCAAGTTCAGCAGACATGGGCAAGGCCATGCTCAAGGCCAACGCGCTGCTTTGAAGCAAAAATTGTCGACGCGAATTGAACACTGAATCAATCACCATCAGAAGATGAAAACTGAATAGACACTTTCAAACCCTTGGCCACCTCGCTTTCCAAAAACCCCTTGAGCACCTTGAGTGCTTTCACTGACTGCTGAACACTGGCCGGCTTTGTGATGTCGTTGGACCGCATGGCCACATCCACAGCAATGCTGTACTTCACCAAGGTGTCGGCCAGTTCAATTTTCCCCAAGCCACGCAAATAGGCCTCCAGCGGTATCACTTGCGTATCGGCCTGCGGCACCGTTTGGCCAGTCACCATCAACAAATGTTCGATGCCCTGCCACTGTGCGGCCCATGCTTTTTCGGTCAGCTGAAATTCTGAAAATGGCCAATGTCCTGCAGGCGTCACGTTTGCACCGGCTTCATCCTTGTTCTTCAAGAGCGGCTTTTCCATGCGTTCCCACGCCAGGTTATGCGTGGCTCCAACCAACTGGTTGAAATACAATTGCATGCCTGCACCCAGCGCCTGTGCGTCGTCCCACTTCAAACCGGCCACAGTGCGTTCAATGTCGAGCACGACCTCGTGCGCATAATTGCACTGGGGGGTGCCCGATTTGAAATTATTTTGCGTGAACAAATACTCAAGGGCAGGAAAACCTTTGGCCGGGCTTCCGATCATGGCCATGGCTTGCGCGCCTTGTGGCTGTTTTTTGATTGCACGCTCAAGCAAGTTCAGGCGCAAAGGTCGAAAATCGATTTGGCGCACCGTGTTGTTGTCCAGCATCGGCCCCATCACCACCGAAGACAGTTCCAGCCAGGCCAGGTAGGCTTTGGCATATTGCGCCTGTAACTGTTGCATGTTGGCAGGCTGCGTTTTCCCATCCGTTTTGCAATATTGCGCCGTGGCCACACTCAACGCCTCGAGTTGATCAGTTAACGCGGCGGTGTCTTTGGCATGGTGGTGTGTCGCCACACTGTTCAGTACCTCAGCCACCTCGTAGTAAGGAAACAGCATGTTGCTTCTGTCCACGGGTTTTGCAGCCACGGCAGAATTGGCAAAATTCAGCACTAACAACAACACGAAGGCCAACACCACCCAGACCAGTCCGCGCAACAGGCCAGTTTTCAATTCATGCTGATGCTGGGGATTCATCACAAAGACTCCACAAAACGAATCAGTGCTGCACGATCTTCAGCCGAAAAATTCATGAAGCGGTTCTTGCTTTGCTCGGCTTCACCACCGTGCCAGAGAATGGCTTCTTCAACGCCATCGGCGCGGCCGTCGTGCAACAAACGCATGTGGTTGTTCACATCAGGAATCAAGCCGATACCCCACAGCGGCGGTGTTTTCCATTGGCGGCCGTTGGCTTTGAAATCGGGGCGATTGTCGGCAAGGCCTTCGCCCATGTCATGCAACAACAAATCGGTGTAGGGCCAAATTTCCTGTCCTTCCAACACCTTGCTGCTCAAGGCAGGGAAAGGCACTTTGCCTGTGGTGTAGGAAGGGCGATGGCACACAGCGCACTGCGCTTGCTCAAACAACTTTTGACCTTTTAACACTTGCGCATCATTCACGTTGCGGCGGGCCGGCGGTGCCAACACGGCTTGATAAAACACAATCTCATTGAACAGTTTGTCGCTCAGTTCAGGCTCGCCGTTCTCGGAACCATTGGGTGCCTGCACACAGTCTTTCTGGGCAGGCGTGCAATTCTCGGAAGGAAACAAACTACTGGTGATGCCGATGTCGCCCAGAAAAGCGCCGCCGGTTTGGTGCGCCAGCGTAGCCACGTTGGCCTTCCAGCCAAAGCGGCCCAACATGTCCTTTTGTGCATACGCATCCCAAACCCGGTTGGGCACACCCTTGATTGGGCCGGGCTGTGCCGCCTGCCGCTTGGCATTGTTCAACACATCCTTTTCTTCAATCGCTTCCAGCAAGCCCAAGCCAATCACCTGTGGCGCAATTCGCGGGCTCACCATCACATCAGGGTGCATGGGGCCATAACCCAAATCAGAGAAAGAATAGCTCGGCTTTTTCAACACATAGGGTGTGCCATCCGGGTACTTGCCAAGTACTTCGGTGATTTGAATGTGCACCTTGCCTTCAGGCTTCACGCCGGCAATTGCAGCGTTATTGAACTGATCGCCATACACAGGATCGGGCACAACACCATGTTTGGGATCGGTGCTGGGGATGGACAGGCGGAACAAGAGGTCCACCGGCTGTTCCGTGCTTAAGCGGTCCAGAATTTCGGGCGGCCTTCCTCTGCCGTCCTGCACATGGCAACCACCGCAGGAACGTGCAATAAAATGTGGGCCCAGTCCGTCACGCGCAGTGGTCGATGCCGGGGCCTGCACCCAGTTGCGTTTGAAAAACGAATTACCAATGGCAAACCGGGTTCGTTCATCATCAGGCAAATTCGCTGCGGGAAATGAGAACGCATTTCGGCCATCGGCAAACACGGTGACATCCCCGGCTGTACGCGCAGTCATTCCTTCAACCGCGGCCCATGCAACCCCGGTAAGCAACAGGGTTCCCCCTGCCAAACAAACAGCTACTTTCATCATGGCAAGGTCAGGGTAAGTTGGGTAATGCCAATTGCATTGGCTGATTCAACCAGCAAAGTGCTTTGCGCAACCAGGCTATCCACGGTGGCTTTCACGCGTTGCGGGCCAGGCGCATCCGCGCCGCCAATAATTTCCCGATCGAAGGGTGCTTGAATGGCACTTGCGGCTTTCACTGAATTCTGGATTTGCTGCGTGGTTTTCTTCGCAACTTCCGGTGCGCGTGCCCCCACCAACTCGGCCAGTGAAGGCACCTTCAACTGTGCCCCATCGGCCTGTTTGTAAGTGCCAGTCCACACATTCAAAATACCTTGCGCGTTGGTCACCGCATCGCGATGGGTGTTGTCAGAAAAGCAAGAGTGTTCGTCCTCTTGATCCTGGCTGAACAAGGCCACTTCAAGGCGTTCACCGGCAAGCTCGCCGCGCGACAGGGAGCCAAGACCCACCAGAATTTTGCGAATGGATTCCTTGCCGTCTTTCTCGAAACTGGCTCGGAAATTATTGGGCTTCTTCGGAGCCCAGGCTGATTGCACTGTTTGAAGATCGTGGATCAACAGAGCCGTGACCTCGCGCAAATAAGCAGCGCGACGTTCTGCATTCTGACCTTTGCCTTTCACGTAATCGGTATAAGGTCTTTTGCCGGAGCCATTCTCATTCAAATCCTGACCCCACAACAAAAATTCAATGGCATGCCAACCTGTGGCAATATTTTCTTCACCACCCCGCTCATTCTGTTCAATCAAGGCATCGCGGGTAATCTTGAATTTTGGATTGTTGATAAAACCACTGCGTGCATTGCCTTGTACATAGTCCACATACGATTCATCCATAGGCCAGGCATTCATTTGCCCTTCGGGCCCGTTTTCATCGTCAATTGGACCGCCGTAAAAACGGAAAGCCTCTGTTTGCCCGTAAAACTCGCGAGCATTCAGCCATGCTTTTTTTGCAGCCTCCAGGCCAGTCTGGGAAGGGGCTTTCAAAAATACGTCAATGGCGGCTTGCATTTTTTGGGCAGCATTCACTGAATCGGTGTAATTGGCATACACCAATTGACCATAACCCTTCACCACATCTTGATCAGTGGGAGCCGCCATAGCCATATTGCAAAATGCCAAGGCTACACCGACAACCATCGCCTTGTGTTTGGCGTTGAACCACGAGTACGTCATAAGGACCTGAAACCTTTGAATCAATCAAAAAGAAGGAATATGTTAATCTTAATGAGAATGATTTGCAATTAATAAGACAATCCGCTACACTTCGATTCATTCAACGCAGACAATCCACTTTATTTCGGGCCACCATGAACACCCAATCTACGCTGAAAACTGGCACTGCCCCTGAAAGTCACACTGAGCCAGCGGTCGCAGCGCCTTTGAATACAAAAACCTTGTTTCCTTTGGGTAGTCGAGAAAGGACGATTGTTCATGACAACACCGAATATCGCTTGCGAATTACTGCCCAGGGCAAACTGATTTTGACCAAATAATCTTCTCTCACCCTCGATCGCAAGCCAGCAACACCGATAGCCAGCCAGCGTTTTTTTCAAACAGCATCATGAATACGAACATTGAAGACCAAGGTGCACTAACCCTGCAAGACGCGCTTGGCTACCCAGCAGGCGTGAGTGCTGGCTCTTATGGGTTTGACAACCGTTGCGACTGTTTCTATGGGGTCGGACGCAAGGTGGTTTTCAGTGCAAACTACCGTTTCTAAATCAAACTGGTTAAAAATCAGCAGTCGGCAAATCGTTTGCCTGCTGCTGGCTTTTCCTGGAGGCTTGGTTTTAGCCAACCTGCTTGCGGCAGCATTGGCCATTTTGCTGTCTAAAGCAGGCATGGAACAAAGCGAAGCCATGACCCTGAGCCTGCTGCTGGCCTACCTTGCCATGCCCTGCTGGGTGCTGTGGATATACTGCACAGCCAGCCTGGCCTGGCTAAGTGCCAAAGGACTGCTGTTTGGTTTGCTTTGCGCAATCGTGATTTATTTTCCTTGGTAATCCCAGGCCGTGAGCAAGCAGAAAGCACCTTCCGTTCGTCAACACATGGCTTGGTTTCACACCTGGTTTGGGCTGTTCGTTGGCTTCCTGCTGTTCGCTGTGTTCTGGATGGGTACGCTCACTGTATTCGATAAAGAGTTCGACCGCTGGATGCACCCGGAAAGCCGCAGTATTGCTGGCGAATGTTGCATACTGAGCCCAAATCAACTTGAAACAGTGTTGCTGAAGGCCCATGAACTGGCGCCGGGATCCGACAACATTCGACTGCGCTTGCCCACCGAGCGAACGCCCATGACACTAATTCGGATCGTAGAACCCGACCGAACCTTGAAAACCTATTTCATCGATCCAGACACAGGCAAAGTGGTCTCCAATGAACACACCTTGGGTGGCAGCGGTTTCTTTTTTCCCTTCCACTACAAATTCAATATTGCCTGGAATAACGTGGGGTATTTTTTGCTGGGCATTGCCGGCTTGGCCATGATGGCGCTGTTGATCAGCGGCATTGTCATTCACCGAAAACTGCTGGCTGAGTTCTTTTTGTTTCGCCCCAACAAACACACCGTGCGCAGTTTGCTCGACTTGCACAATCTGAGCAGCGTGGTGGCATTGCCCTTTCACTTCCTCATCACTTTCACCGGTTTGCTCATCTTTTTTTCCATCTATTTTCCGTGGGCCACACTGGCCGCATTTGGTGGTGACAAAGCCGCCTCGCAGAAAGCCATGAGTGGTTTTGTGAATATGCCCCCCAGTGGTTTTGTTGAAGACGCCGAGCAACAACTCGCTGCACTGAAAAGCGTACCGGCTTTGGTTCAAGCGCGGGAAATGGCCTGGAGCCAAGCCCTGGGCGAAACCGCGCGTGCTGATTCAATCAATATTCGAAACTTGGGTGACAGCAACGCCACACTTGAAATTCGCCGGGTGTTTCCCGAGCGCAGCATCAGCATGAGCACACATGCTGACACCATGCTGTTGCACACCGGTGAACTGCTCCATGCACACGCGCCCAAACCCATCAAGGGCTTCACACACTGGATCAACGGCCTGCACTTCATCCAGTTTGACCACACTGCACTTCGAGTGCTTTACGTGGTGGGGGGCTTGTTGGGTTGCATCATGATTCATACGGGGTTCTTGTTTTGGCTCGAGTCTCGCCGTATTCAGCATCACAAGAAAAAACTGCCAGGCTTCACTGTGGTTCAAGCACTGACCGTGGGCGGCACCCTAGGCATGATGATTGCCACCGCCGCCTATCTTGTTGCAAACCAGCTTTTGCCGAATCACATCGAGAGCAGGGCCACTGTCGAGACCTGGGCATTTTATGGCGTGTGGGTACTCAGTATCGTTTGGGCCTTTGTCAGTGCCTTCCGATACAAACACCTGCAAAACCAAGCCGAAGCGCACTACAGCAGCCAGTGGCTGCCACCCACGGTCGTCTTTACCGCCTTGTGTGCATTGGCCTGGTTGCTCAACCAGATCAACACAGGTGGACTGGTTCAAGCCATGGCTCAAGGGGATATGAATTCACTGGCCATCGACATCGGTTTAATGCTGATGGTTGCAAGCGGTGTCTACACTGCCCACAAACTGTCGGTCAGCGCGACAGCGAAGTATGCTGAGCCCAGCGAGGTTGGACAATGCCACTAACGGTACAACTTGCGCTGACATTTCTTCTGTTGTTTTGGGGTTTGTTGTTGACTGCACTTTCGCAGCAGGCTCACTATCGTCATCGACGTTGGGCGGGGC
Organism: Limnobacter olei; assembly: GCF_029087225.1. Lineage (GTDB taxonomy): Bacteria > Pseudomonadota > Gammaproteobacteria > Burkholderiales > Burkholderiaceae_B > Limnobacter > Limnobacter olei. Next base: position 35,247 of record NZ_JARFJD010000002.1, read on the forward strand.
GTTGCAATGCAATAGGTCTTAAGTCGGCTGGCTCAAGGCGCTTGGCGGGCATTCTATCTTTGTTGATGAGTGCGACTGCATTGGCTGCCATTGAAGGACTTGCTTTCGGACTTGTGCTTTGGGTCATGGCCGCTGCCATACTGGCTGCAGTGTTGGCATGGATGCTTGCTCTGTCGAGATAAGCGCTCGCTCGTGTTGTAGGCGTATAATCGCCTGACATTCAACACGAGCTGTATCCATGATCACCCGCTTTGCCACCACCGCCCTTTTGCTGCTCGCCAGCATTGCCGCGAATGCACAGTCCAATCCAACACCCGTCGCAGTCGACATGGCCAACCGCGTTCAAGCCTGTGTAGCATGCCACGGTGCCGAGGGGCGCGCCAGCGCGGAAGGTTACTACCCGCGCATTGCTGGCAAGCCAGAAGGTTATTTGTACAACCAGCTGATAGCGTTTCGGGAAGGCAGTCGCCAACATGCGGCCATGAATGGCATTGTTCAGCATTTGTCGAATGACTACCTGCTGCAAATGGCGAAGTACTTTGCTGCGCAAAACCCGCCCTACCCTGCGCCTGCAAAAAGTACCGCAACGCCCGCAGAACTTGAACAGGGCAAACAACTTGTGTTCGATGGCGTTGCATCCAAAAAAATTCCTGCCTGCGCCGCCTGCCACGGGCAAGCACTGACCGGGGTAGAACCTTACACCCCCGGTTTATTGGGTTTGCCGCGCGATTACCTGAATGCGCAACTTGGCAAATGGCGCAACGGTCAGCGCCAAGCCGCTGACCCCGATTGCATGCATGCGCTAGTGAAAGCGCTCAGCCCCGAGCAATTGAACACGGCCACCGCATACCTTGCGGCACAGCCCATGCCAGAAAACCCCAAAGCAGCTCCCAGCAACAGCATTCAGTTCCCGCTGAAGTGCGGCACACACACTGCCACAGCCGTGCAAGGCAACAACAATATCTCGCCCGAGCCGATTGCGTTGAATGTGTTGTCTGAACAGGAGAAACGCGGTGCCTATCTGGCACGCTTGGGTAATTGCGCCGGTTGCCACACTGCCAACCCCAAAAAACCCTATGCTGGTGGGCGTGCAATCGAAACACCCTTTGGGAAAATTTACAGCACCAACCTGACACCGAATGCTGAACACGGACTGGGCAGGTGGACTGCCGACGATTTTTACAAAGCGATGCACAGCGGCATCTCAAAAAACGGGGATTATCTATACCCTGCATTTCCCTACACCGACTACACCAAAATGAGCCGTGCAGAGGTGGATGACTTGTTCGCCTACCTGAAACGCCTGCCCGCCATTGCCCAAAAAACACCGCAGCCTGAATTGCAATTTCCCTTCAATCAACGCCCACTACTGGCGGTGTGGCGTGCACTCTATTTCACCGAAGGTGAATTCAAACCCGACACCACACAAACCGCGCTTTGGAATCGTGGTGCCTACTTGGTCAATGGTCTGGGTCATTGCGCAGCCTGCCACACACCACGCGGCACCTTGGGTGGATTGAAAGACAAATTGAATTTAAGCGGTGCCACAATTCCGGTGCTGAACTGGTTTGCACCTGCATTAAATAATCACCCCTTGTACGGCTTGGGTAAATGGACCGAAGCCGATATTGCGCAATATTTGCAAACTGGCGTGAATTCTCATGCGGCAAGCTATGGCCCCATGAGCGAGGTCATTGCGCACAGCCTGCAATTTGCCACGGCTGCCGACACCCAAGCCATGGCGGTTTATCTGAAAAGCCTGCCTGCACAAGCCCCATCAGAAAAAGAATCAACAGGCCTTGGGCAACGCACCTTGCAACCTTTGATGGTTCGAGGAGAGAACATTTATACCAATACCTGTGCCGAATGCCATGGCAAGAAAGGCGAAGGCAAAGCCAATCAATTTCCGGCCTTGGCAAGCAATGTGAATGTGATTGCACCCAACCCGGTCAACACCATACGCATGGTGCTCAATGGCGGTTTTTCACCCAGCACACAAGGCATACCGTATCCACATGGCATGCCACCCTATCGAGTAGAACTGAGCAACAACGACATTGCAGCAGTGGTCACTTACATCCGGCGAAGCTGGGGGAACAATGCCAGTGGAGTGGCGTCTGTCGAAGTCGACAAGCAACGTGGTAATCAATAAAAAAAGCCGGCGATGAATTGCTTCATCACCGGTTTTTCGATGTCGCGCTTAACGATGACTAGAAATCAACTTGCATTTCAACCAGCAACATACGTCCAGGTGCAGGCACCCGGCCGATGGTACTCACATCCACACCACGGAAGAAGTACTGCTCATCAAACAGGTTATTGATGCCAAAACCAAGGTTCATATTTTTGCCCTGACCAATTGGGAAATCACGACCCACGCGCATGTTCACCAAGGTGTAAGCGGGCAACTCCCCGGCGCTGCCATTGGCAGTTTCAACCTGAGTGTTGGCTGAATCACTGAAACTTTCAGAAACATACAAGGCATTCGCATTGGCAGTCCACTTGCCAAACTTGTGTACAGCGTCAACACCAATATGGTGAGTTGGCGCATTGCGAAGTTTCTTGCCTCGGTCTGCACCCGACAACTGCTCCGTGTCCAGGTAGGTGTAGCTCATGCCCAGTTCAGTTTGACTGTCCAGGTTCCAGCGACCTTCCAGCTCCACACCTTCCTGGCGTGTTTCACCCAAGTTGCGGAATGCGCCTGAATCGAAAACAATTTGGTCTTTGTAATCAACACGGAACAAGGTTGCCGCTATATTGGCCTGCGGGTTAATTTGCCAGCGTGAACCAATCTCATAGTTCTCGGCTGTTTCATTGCCCACATCACCACCGCGGGTAACCTGCGCAGTTTGCACCGGCACCAGCGAGCGCTGCGCATTGGCAAACACATACACATCTTTCGTGGCCTGGTAGCCCACAGTCAATCCAGGCAACCATTCATCGGGGTTATTCTGAAACTGTGCGCCCGTGTTCAAATCCCTGTAGTTGGTTTCCACGTCCTCATAGCGAATACCCGGGGTAACGGTTAATCGATTTTCCATCAAAGCGATTGAATCGCTGAGGTAATACGCCATTGCAGTGGTTGAGAAATCCCATCTGCGCAATGGATTCACCGCACCAGTTGCCAAAGTGGTACGCGTTACATCAAATCGCACATCTTCTTCGACAAATCGTGCACCCGCGATAATGGTGTGATTGCCAATTTTTCGGGTGATGCGGGGCTCGGTGCCGTGCACACTGAAAATTCTTGGCGATTCACTGACGCTGGTCACCGGCAAGGCAGGGTCCATGGGATCACTGAAGAAGAAGGTGCGGTCGGCCTGGTGTGCAAAATTACGCCAAGTCAATTTGGTATCTTCGTTAAAACTGTGATTCCAAGTGAAAGTGGCACGCCACATGTCTGCATCATAAGCATCAAATGGACGTTGAGACTGATTCGGATTCTGTTCATATGCTGCAGGGCTCAATGCGCCGGGCAATTCAGCCTTCACTTCGTAGTACTGCAACTGCGCCTTGAAATCGTTGTTCGGGTTCAGGTAGTACTCACCATCTACAATAAAGTTGCGCACTTCGGTGTCGGAACGATCGCGCTGACCCTTTCCATCCACAATATTGGCCTGAAATTGCAAACCAATGTCTTCACGCACAAAACCACCAATGCGGTAGTACGTGTCAGTCAGCATGTTGCCGGTTTCTTCGGAAATTTGAAGGCGTTCGCGGAACGTTTGACTGGTTTTTGCGGGAATGGGCTTGGTCACCAAATTCAGCACGCCACCTACGTTGTTGGGGCCGTAATGAACAGCCGCACCGCCACGCACCAAATCCACCGCTTCAAGGCTGGGCAAGGTAACCGGGAACAGCGACAAGCCCACGTTGGTGTATGGGCCAATCGCAATCGGGTAACCATCGACCAGAATTTGTAAACGCTCACTGCGCAAGGGATTCAAACCACGCACACCAATGTTGGGCAAAATGCCGGTCCCTGTTTCATCCAACACCTGAACACCCGGTACACGACGCAAAGCGTCTTCCAGGTTCAAAGCACCACGCTCTTCCAGGTCTTCTTTCTCAAGAACCGTGCGCGCACCCGTGTAGGTTTTTACGCTTTCCTCTGTGGGTGGGCCTAACCAGTCCGATTGGACGGTGACCGGTGCCAGGTTTTGCGCGAACACAGCATTACCCAGGGAAATACAGGCCAGGGCCACAGCCGTGGATAGAATTGAAATACGGGGACCTTGGCGCGAATCGGCATGCGCACGACGAAATGACATTGCTGTTTCCTTTTAATAATAAAAATCGTTCTCATTATCGTTATTTTTACAACGATATTTTTGTAAGCCCTTCAAAAAGACATTTTTTTCTTGTACCGCACCGCTGTATTCGCGCCTTCACCCCCATATCGAGTGATGGATTGTTAATTTTTTTGAAGCGCCGTTTTATTTAATGCTAATATTAATCATTATCATTTACAAATAAAACATGATCCATCCTTACTTGTTGACCAAAGCAGCATCCAACACATCGCCCAAGCTGGGCCTGCTGAACTCCCTGCCCTCCCCGTTGATCATCGACATGATTGCCCAGTGCAATTACGACTTCGTCATCATCGACACCGAGCACGTGCTGCTCGATGAAAACACCCTGCGCGAATGCATTCAAACCTGCCGGCACCACCAATGCGTGCCCCTGGTTCGCATTGCAGAAATTCGCCCCAACTTCATCGGCAAGGTATTGGATGCGGGTGCCATGGGCATTGTGCTGTCACGCGCAGAGAACGCAGATCAAATTGAAGCGATTGCCAAAGCCATGAAATTCCCCCCGTCCGGCACACGCGGCATTACTGGCGGAACAGTGACAGGCTACGGGCAACTGCCCTTGAGCGACTACATTGCGCAGGCCAACACACACACATTGCTGGTGCCCATGATTGAAAGTGAAAGCGGCTTGAATGCCCTATCCCAGATGCTGGCCACCGGGCAGGTCAGCTTTGTCATGGAAGGTGCACTGGACCTTGCCTTGAACATGGGCCTTGGACCAAGCCCGCTGCACCCAGTGGTGTTCGACGCATTGAACAAGCTGCATCAAATTTGCCAACACGCCGATGTGCCCTTTTGCCCCAACCCAAGAACACCAAGCCAACTGCGGCACTGGCAAGAACTTGACTGCAAACTTTTTCTGTGTGGCGAAGACCGAAGCCACTTCGGTCATGCACTGCGAACCAAGCTTCAACCTTTCCAGACACCCCATGATGTTTCTCAAGGAGCCTGAATTGAAACCCACCCTAGTTTTCCTGACCCATGTGTTGAACAACGCAGTAGTCGACGGATTCATTCCCGCAGCCCGAACACTGGGTCACGACCTAATTGTGCTGACCGATCACGGCCACGCCCACCAGCAAGCACTTACCGATGTTCGTGTGCATGAATGCGATGTGTTCAACCCGATTGCGATAATCGACCTGATTGCCGCACTGAACATTGAACCAAGCGCCGTGTTCTCCAACAGCGATCACCTCCAAACCTGCACAGCCATGGTGGCTGAACTGCTGGGCCTGCCCGCGAAACCTTCAAAGGTTTGCTACCACGCAAAAAACAAACACTGGATGCGAAAGCGGCTTGAATCGCTTCGCCTGCCCACCATCTGGAGCCAAACCATTCGCAGCACCGACGCAGTTCGCAGCGAATGGCCATACCCGCTGGTGGTTAAGCCCACCCAAGGGGTGGCATCAATAGATGTGGTTCGCATCGACACACCCGCGCAACTGACGCAACACCTTGCGCAACTGGATGAATCGCAAAGCGTGTTGCTGGAAGAATTCATGGAAGGCCCATTGATTACCCTTGAAACACTGGGCGATGGCAAACGGCTGCACACCATTGGCGGGTTTGATGTAAGCCTGTCCAATCCACCTTACTTTGTCGAAACCGCAGCGCAATGGAATGGGCCGCATACGGTGCAATGGCGCGCCCACATGGCACACACCCTTGCGCAGTTTGGTGTGGGGCTTGGGGCGTGCCACAGCGAATTCGTTGTGACGCCACGCGGCCCGGTGCTGGTGGAAATCAATTACCGAAGCATTGGCGACAACCGTGAATTCCTGCTTGATCAGTTGGTGGAGCAAGGCTGGTTCAAATCCATTCTGCAAACCCACCTTGGGCAGGAAATTGAAGTGCCACAAGTAAAACCAAAATTTGCACAAATCGATTACCTGGTTGCCCCACATGCAGGCACCTTGCGCGTGGCACCGCATATTGAAAACAATGCAGCCGTGCAGTACCGCGCCATTAAGCAGCAAGGGGAAACCATCCAGATCAGCAACTCCAACAAAGACTACATTGGCGTATTCACTTATCAAGCGGATTCCGACAACGAACTTCAACGCCTTCGAACTGACATACAGCACAGCAACCCCTGGAGCGTTCAATGAGCACTTTGCACGACCAGCGCATTGCGCTACGGCTGATCAACACCTGCCTGCGGGAAAACGTTCGCAACATACTGAGCTTGGGGCGTATTGAATCAAGCGAAGGTCGCAAGTTTTTGGTGTTTGAGCACCTGCCTGAACCCTGCCGAATTGAAGTGAAAGAAAGCCACAGCATGCAAACCCTCAGGGCGATCAACCCACATTGGGAGGTACTTCAACACGGTCAATGGATTGAACAACAGGGTGCACGGCAATGGATCCGTTTTCTGGCGCAAGGTTTGCCCGACGAAGCAAAAGCCCTGTACCAAAACTATGAACTGGAAGTGCAGGCTGCCATTGAGCAAACCATGTTGTGCGATCAAACCTACACCGAACAACAGCACCAGCTTGGCTTTTATGTGGGCCTGCGCAATTGGGCAGAACGCATGTTGCACGCCGATCAAATGGCCAGCTTTCTCGACCACCCTTATTACCCTACGGCGCGAGCAAAGTTCGGCATGCAAACCAGCGAGCTGAAAGCCTACTCACCGGAATTCAACCCAACTTTCGAGTTGGCCTGGTTTGCGGTGCCCGCAAGCGAATTGGAACGCACCGGCACAGAGCCTGCGTGGTGGCCAACACTGGCGCAAGTGGGTTTGCCACAATCGCTTGCCAACAGCCACGCATTGCTGCCAGTTCACCCCATGATGCGCGCCGCAATTGCACAGGAAATACCGGAAAGCATTGAAGCACCACACACTTATTTGCCCGTCAAACCCACGCTGTCGGTGCGCACCGTGGCTGCGCTGAACCACCCGGCTTCACACATCAAACTGCCGATGCCGATTGCCACGCTGGGCCAGAAAAATATTCGCTACATCAAGCCATCCACCCTGAAAGACGGTGACTGGTTTGCGCGCGCACTTGTGTCGATTGAGCAAACGAACGAAGGGATCAAGGGTTTGTACCGGCATGTGGATGAATCATTCACCGGTTGCTACAAAAACCTGAACATTGCGGGTTTTCTGCACCGCCAGTACCCGCCCGAACTGCCCGATGAAACGCTGGCCACCGTGGCCACACTGTGCAGCCCCATGCCCAGTGGCAAACCGTACATTCTTGAATACCTCGAGCAACATGGGCAAAACTTGCAAAGCTGGTGGGCCAGTTACTGCACCTTGATGATAGGTGTGCACCTGCGTTTGTGGATTCAACACGGCATTGCGCTGGAATCGAATCAACAAAACTCGGTATTGTCGTTGCGCCCCGGGCAGCCGCCAACGCTGGTGATGAAAGACAACGACGCCGCACGCCTGTGGCCGCAACGGTTTGAAACAACTGTGGCAAGCCACGGGCACAGTGTGCACATGCTGCAAGACGCACGCATTTTGGTGAACGACGAAGCACCGCTGGCCCACATGTTCATTACCATCACCCTGCAACTGAATTTGCTTGCTGTACTCGATGGGCTTGCGCGAAGCGGTGCACTAAATCGCCAACAGGCTTTGCTTACCTTGCGCAGTGCCATCGAACACACCTTGCACAGCCTGCGCAAAGAGGGGTGCGACATCGACCTGGCCAACGAACTGTTGCTGTGCGCACGCATGCACCCAGTGAAGTACCTACTGCAAAGTGCAAGCCTGTTGAGCAAACAGGAATGCGGTGCCAGCGATGTCAACAAGTTTTACGGCATGACCGGCCCCAACCCCCTTCGAGATCTGTCATGAACCGTGTGCTGATTGCCGTACTGGCCTGCCATTTTCTGGCCGCGTTCACCGTGCTGGGCATGCCCCTGTACCTGCCCGTTCTGTTCACTGATTTGGGGCTAGCGCCGAACAGCCCCTGGATCGGCTTTGTGTTTGCTTGGCCCACACTGTTGACTGCACTCAGCGGTCCGTTGTGGGGCAAAGTGGCTGATCGTTTCGGCAGGCGCTTCTCGCTGATCCGTGCGCTGGCGGGTTTGTCCATCGCGTTCGTGTGGGTCGGTGTTTCAAGTTCAGTGGCGGAACTGGTCATGGCATTAACCCTGCAAGGCTTGATGGGCGGTACATTGGCTGCAGCCAATTCTTACCTGGCCACCACCATGCCGCGTGAAGTGCTGTCCAACACCTTGAACTGGACACAATTCAGCGCACGCATGGCGCTGGTTACCGCGCCTTTGGTGCTGGCTGTGGGTATCCAATACTTCAAACTGCAACAGCTGTACATTGTGTTGGCAAGCCTGCCCATGCTGGGTGCCTTGTGTGCCTGTACGCTGCCCAAAGATTCACAGCCATCGCATTCATCGAAAGCAGCTTCAAGTACGCACTCAGTTACCACATCCACCAACACAGCCACCCCTGTGCAATATGCATCGGCCCTTGCGGTGTGCAGCTTGCAAGCCCTTTTCTGCTTTGCCATGGTGGTCACCTTTCCGTACTTCCTGCCCTATGCAACCCCTGGCGTTGCAAGCACCACTGCCATTGCCCTTCTGTACGTGCTGCCCCACCTTGTTTACTTGTTTCTTCAACCGCTTTTGAAAAAACGCCTGCCAAACTGGGCTTTCAATTGCCACCTCAGCATGCTGGCCCTTGCCATTGCAGCGTGTATGCAGTGGCAATTCAACAGCGGTCTGGCCCTTGCAGCGGCGCGTGTTCTGTTTGGCATGGGTATTTGGTTGGGCTATCACGGCACTCACCAACTGGTGGCAAAGTCGTTTCAGGCGGCACGTGCTGGCACCTGGTTTGGTTCGCTCGACAGCGTGGGGAAACTGGCCGGCGTGGCCGCTGGTATTGCAGCCGGTTTTGCAGTTAACCACTTAAACCTTGCTTCGCCTTTTCTACTTTCAGCAGTGACCAGCCTTGCAGCCATGCCACTTGTTCACCACATTCAAAAAACAGGATCAAACCCATGCCCACATTTGAACAACGAATTCAGCGACACCAAGCCGAACACCACAGCCTGAACCATCTTCTGAATTGCTATTTGCGTGAATTCGCAGTGCCGCAACAATTGGTCGACTGGAAAGCACAAGGCGATCTGCCCAAAGCCTTGCAAAGCGATCTGCTGGAAGGTGAAACCGTGAGAATTCGCATGGCTTACCCACTTCTAAAAATCGCCTTCAAAGTGCAAGCCCGGGGCGCACTGAACCAGATCAAACTGGGATCCAAACTGTTCGGAAAACCCATGGGAAAACCCTGGCAAGTGCTGGGCACCCATGCTGCCATTGAAGCCCTGCTTAACCACATGGCCATGCTCACGAAAACCGAACCCAACATTGAATTGCAAGCCCAAATACACAACAGCCTGCACAACATGCAACGGTTTTTGGCACACGCAAACGTGCCCCACATCAACGCCCTGCAACACACAGAACAATCGTTGCTGTGGGGCCATCCATTTCACCCCAGCCCGAAAAGCCGATCAGGCGTGGAGCCTGATCAACTGCTGCAATGCTCACCCGAAGTGGGTGCTGCCTTCCAGTTGCACTGGTTTGAAATTGATCCGGTTTTGCTGAAAGAACTTGGCAACCCTGTGATCAACAAAGTGTCTGAAACCCTGACTGGGCGCGCTGGCCTGTACCCCTGTCACCCCTGGGAAGTGAACCTTGTTGTGAACTCCAGAATTTATCAACAAGCAAGCCAGAATAATCTGATTCGCCACCTTGGCCCTTTGGGCAAAGTGGTGTGGCCTACTTCATCCGTGCGCACTTTGTACCACCCTGAACTGGATGTATTTTTGAAATGCTCCATTCATGTTCGGCTCACCAATTGCATTCGTAAAAACGCATGGTATGAACTTGAAAGCGCGGTGGGCATGACCGAGCTGCTTGCACACACCTTTGAACATGTTGAGCATGCACACCCCGGTTTTCGGATGTTGCGTGAACCAGCGGCTTGCACACTAGACTTGTCAAAGGCTTGCACAACTGCCGGCAGCGAAGAAATCTTAAGCCTGCAAGAAAGTTTCGGCATCATTTTCAGGGAACAACTTCAAAGCCAGCACACCGACATTCACATGGCAGGCACGCTTGCTTCATGGGACACGGTGGGCCAAAGCCAACTGGCGCAATTGCTTTGCGAACACGCCGAACAACATGATTTGCAAAAAACTGAATTCACACTGAACTGGCTGCAAAGCTATTTCAATCTGCTGGTGCCCGGCACCCTGACCCTGTTGTTCAAGCACGGTGTGGTGCTTGAACCGCATTTGCAGAACACCGTGCTGGCGCTGGAAAACGGTTTGCCCGTGCGCGTGTGGATCCGAGACCTGGAAGGCACCAAACTGATTCCACAACACTGGCCTTCTGATCGCCTGCAAAGCCTCTCGGAACGCGCCATTGCCTCGGTGCATTATTCCGAAGACCAAGGCTGGAAAAGGGTCAGCTATTGCCTGTTGGTCAACAACATTGCCGAGATGATTTTCCACGCCTGCCAACACACCCCGGGGCTGGAACAACGGGCATGGGCAATGCTGGCCGCCTTGCTTCAAAAAACCAGCCATGCCTTGGGTACACCACAGGCGCTTTCCGGTTTGTTGCAAGGCCAGGCACTGGCATCGAAAAACAACCTCAAAACACGTTTGTTCAAAAAGGCCGATCGCCTTTCCGACTACACATTCCTTTCACACCCACTGATTGCGCAACATGACAAACACACTGAACACACTGCTTACTAAACAGGCCAATTCCAGTACACAACCCTGGTGTGCCTATGTGTACGACTTGCCAGCGCTGGCAGCACATGCACAACACATGAAACGGCACCTGCCGCGCAATTGCGAGCTGTATTACGCTGCCAAAGCCAACCCCAATATACGGCTACTTGAAACACTCGCACCACACGTGGATGGCTTTGAAGCTGCCTCTGCGGGCGAATTGGCCCACTTGAATGAACAGCACTTCGGCAAACCCCTGATTTTCGGCGGACCGGGCAAAACCACTGAAGACTTACAACAGGCGCTACGCCAACAAGTAGCCTGTATCCACGTGGAGAGCCTGACCGAACTGAAGCGCCTTGCATTGCTTTGCGCCCACACGGGTCAAACCCAAACAATCATGTTGCGCATGAATATTACGCTTGAAGGCATAGCAAGCAGCAAACTTCAAATGGGGGGGCAGGCTACGCCTTTTGGGCTCGACCCCTGCGACCTTGGCACAGCGCTGGCATTGCTTCAGGAATCGGCACAACTTGAATTTGAAGGATTTCATTTTCATTCCATGTCACACCAGTTGTCAGTCGAAAATCACCTGAAACTGATTACACGGTACTTCGAAATCACCCGGCAATGGGAATCGCAATGGCACATTCGCTGCAAGGTGATCAATGTGGGCGGCGGGATTGGTGTGAACTATCAGTGCGTGGATGAACAGTTCGACTGGCCAGAATTCTGCAAAGGGCTTGATCAATTGATCAGGCAGCACGACATGCAAACACGGCAAATCCGGTTTGAGTGTGGCCGCTACGTGAGCGCATTTTGTGGCTACTACGTGATGGAAGTGATCGACCTGAAACAAAGTCACGGGCAGTGGTTTGCGATTGGAAAAGGCGGCACACACCACTTTCGGACCCCTGCGGCACAAAACCACAACCACCCGGTTTGGGTGCACCGCAACGGACAGGCTGGGGTTGTACGCAATTCAACGGTGAATATCGTGGGGCAGCTGTGCACACCCAAAGACCGCCTGCACCAGCAACTACCTGTTCAGGAATTGGCTCTCGGAGATTATCTGGTGTTTACGCTTGCGGGGGCTTATGCATGGAATATCTCACATCAAAATTTTTTGATGCATGCTGCGCCAGAAACTATCTATCTCGATTGAGAGTTGAACTCTTGGGCTGAGAAGGCTACCTACTTCGATTAACCCAAAGCACTTCATCAAAATGAACCCTTCATCAGCCATTGGTCGTACTCAGTCCCATCATTCCTCACCAGATCGTAATCAAACAAACCAAACCCTACCCATCCAGATTGCCTCAGCCCTTGAATCCGCACTCCCCGGCGTCAACGCGAGCAAACTGGTTCATGCCCTCGACACCCTGCTAGGCGGTCGCGGCAACTACACCCTTGTAGGTAGCGCCGCCATGCACCTTCATGCACTTGAACACCCCAACGCCACATGCAAACTCCCCCTTCCCCATGATCTTGATGTCGTTGTCAATGACACTGCAATTCGCCGAGTAGAACTGGCCAATCCAGAAACACTGGGCAAAATGAATTTGAAACGCGACGCAAATTTCGCACATGTGTTGCACATGACACGCGAGAATGCACCCAACCTGAAAATAGACATTGTCTGCTCCAGCACCCCGGGTTTTCTAAAATACCAGTTCAACCCGCATTCCATTCACAACATACAAGTTGGCATGTTGGCCGACTGCCTGGCCGATTACAAAGCCAGGCGTACCGATCAGGAATTCGTAGAACAATGTGGAGGCCAAACCCAAGCGAATTCAAAGGTTCAACCCTGGCTGGATTATTTCGACCAGTTTCGCCACGAGGCAGGCACCGTGTTGCCGCGGCAAGCTGCGAAAAGACGATTTACAGAATCAAGGAACTCAAGCCCCGAACAAGCATTGGGTGAGCCCAGCCATGCCAGGGCAGCAGCGAGAATTTTGAAATTTGGGAGCTAAGGTAGGAAACTAAACCAAGCGATTGAATTGGGAAATCAAACCGTTTGCTGGCTCATCTCACTGACTTGAATCAGCGTGTTGTGCGCATCAATTTCACTTTGGCAGTGCATGCGGCACTGGCCGCAGCCCGAGCAGGCGCCCGTTTTCATGGTGATGTCGTCCACTGAACCACAACCGCTTCGCACGGCTTCAGAAATGGTACGGTCGCTTACGTTGGCACAAATGCAGACGATCACGGTTGACCTCAAATTGCGTTGAACTTGAAAGTAATAATAATGATTCGCATTACTACAATCAAGTATTTTTTCAACACAATTCGAAAATCGTTAGAACATTTACTCTGAAATACCCATCATGGATTGCTCGTAATTCTGCAAACCTACCCTGTCAATCAGGCTCAGCTGGGTTTCCAGCCAATCGATGTGTTCTTCGGTGTCTTCCAGAATTTCTTTCAGAATGTCGCGAGAAACATAATCGCGCTCGTCTTCCGACGCCTTGATGCCATCTTTGATCGTCACTTGAGCCGCGCTTTCCATTTTCAAGTCGCTTTCCAGAATCTCGCGTGTATTTTCGCCAATCATCAACTTGCCCAGGTCTTGCAGATTGGGCAGGCCATCCAGCATCAACACGCGTTCAATCAGCAAATCAGCGTGCTTCATTTCACCGATTGATTCCTCATATTCCTTTTTCTTCAGTACATCCAGGCCCCAATTGCCGAAAATGCGCGAATGCAGGAAATACTGGTTAATCGCAGTCAATTCATTCTTCAATTGCGCATTCAGTGCCGCAATTACTTTGCTCGAACCTTTCATTGTTCCTCTCCCTTGCATTCAAAAATCAACTCAATCCACAGTGTACAACGCGGGCCAAGGGGGCCGAAACCCTTTTCTGGTGCGCTTCTTAAAAAAGTACTTGCCAAAATCGAAAAGCCAAATAATAATGAGAACACTTCTCGTTTCTATCTTTCCGAGTGAGATTGCCGTGGGTCTACCGCTCAATCTCCTTCTTCGCAACAGTTGGCATCCTCACCGGTAGGCCTTCCTCGCTCGGAAAGACCCTCCCGCACCAGCCAGCCGCCGCAAGCCAGTGCATCTTTTCTGTTACAAATACGAGGTGCACAAAACTTGCTTGACTGCCATGGTGGCAGCAAGCTAAAAACAATTGACCCGATGAACACAACGTTGAACACCATGTCCGTTCCAATGAGTGCTCCTTTGAGCAACAACACTCAAACAATCAGCAACGCCGTCACCTTCGCCGGTGTGGTGTTGTTGCACTTGCTGGGTTTAGTTTGGGCCGCGCAACAACTCAGCGTCAGTGAACCAGTCATTACGCCACCCAGCGTGGTGGGTGTATTGGTGGCGCCTGAACCAGAGCCTGCACCACCGCCACCCAAGCCTGTACCACCTCCGCCCAAGCCAGAACCAAAACCCGTGCCCACGCCAAAGCCTGTCGCCAAACCGACGCCCAAGCCAACACCAAAGCCTGAGCCCGTGCGTGAGGTGGCGCAGGAACCGGTACAGCAAGCGGCCCCAACTCCACCTGCGCCGCCATCTGCGCCTGTTCAACAGGCCACGCCAGCACCCGAGGCACCCGCACCTGTAACGCCGCCACGCACGGACGCCGCGCACCTGAACAACCCGGCACCCCAATATCCTGCCTTATCACGCAGGCTGGGTGAGCAGGGCCGGGTGATGCTGGATGTGTACATTCTTCCCGATGGCAGCGTGGGAGAAATCAAATTGAACCGGTCAAGCGGCTTTCCGCGACTGGACAACGCAGCCCTTCAGGCTGTGAAAACCTGGAAGTACGTGCCCGCCAAGCGTGGCGACAAACCGATTCCGTTTTGGTATGTACAACCAGTTTCTTTTGTATTGAATAACTGAGAACATTGAATTCAAGCGAGGTTTATTGAAATGGAAAACAACCCTTACGGTATGGCCGCCATGTGGGCTCAAGGTGACTGGGTCATCAAAAGCGTGGCGCTGCTTCTGTTGATCATGTCGATCGCGTCCTGGTACGTCATCATCACCCGCAGTATTCGCCTGTATCGCCTGCGCAAAAATGTGGGCACCGTGGACAAGTTCTGGCACACCCACAGCTTTGCCGAAGGTCTTCAGGTTTTGGGCAAGGACACCGGCAACCCGTTTCACCACATGGCCATTGAAGGCCAAGCCGCAGTAAACCATCACAGCACGAACAAAGACGACCTGCACGGGCAAATCAGCCTGGCCGACTGGCTCAGCGAAGCGCTGCGCGGCGCCATGGATGAAGCAGCCGAAAAGCTGCAATCCGGTCTGTCTATTTTGGCTTCCGTGGGTTCTACAGCCCCGTTTGTTGGCCTGTTCGGCACCGTGTGGGGTATTTACCATGCGTTGGTCAGCATTGGTGTTTCAGGCCAGGCCAGCATCGACAAAGTCGCAGGCCCGGTGGGCGAGGCCCTGATCATGACTGCATTCGGCCTTGCCGTGGCCATTCCAGCGGTGCTGGGCTACAACGCACTGACCCGGGCCAACAAAGGCTTGCTGAGCAAGTTGAACCGATTTGCGCGCCAGTTGCATGCCTACTTCCTGACCGGGTCACCCATGCAAAAAGACTCTGCCGTACGCACCATGCCCTTGAAAAAGGAGGCGTAAGCCATGTCGTTCAATTCTTACGACGATCAGCAGGAGATGAGTGAAATCAACATGACGCCGCTAGTGGACGTAATGTTGGTGCTGCTGATTATTTTCATCATCACCGTGCCGGTGATTACGCATTCGGTGAAAGTTGATTTGCCGCAGGCCAGCCAGCAACCCACGGAGGTGAAACCCGATGTGGTCACACTCACCGTGCAACGCGACGGCAGCCTGATGTGGAATGACGAGGCACTGACTTTTGAAAACCTGGAGCTTCGCTTGCAGGCTGTGGCGCAACAAGAGAAACAGCCCGAGTTGCGAATTCAGGGCGACAAAGCGGTGGAGTACGAAAAAGTGGTGCAAGTGATGGCCGCGGCACAACGCTCGGGCGTCGAGAAACTTGGATTCATGACTGAACCCCAAAACACACCCTGATTCAAATTTGTGGGCAGAGTAAACACACCTTCTTGAAGTCATGCGAAACTGGGCGTTGAAGCGATTATTCAACGCCTTTTTTTATTGCCATATTCATGAACACATCCGCCTTCAATCCTGGTTTTCTCTCCCGCAGTGTCGGGCCTGTTCACGTCAATCTGGATCGGCAGCTTTACAACGCCAGCCATGTGTTGAACTTTGAAAAAACACAGGCACATCAGCATTTGTCCACCTTCCTTCGCCGCATGTTCAGTGGCGAGGTGGTCAACGGCACGGAAAACCGGCCTGCAGGCCATTGGGCCTTGCGTGCAGCCTGCAACATGCAGGCCTATCATTCACCAATTTCTTTGGTGGTGAATGGTCGTGATGAGTTGGCGCTGACCAGGCAAGTACAACAACACATGGAAAGCTTTGTCGACCAGGTGCGCTCAGGCCGTTACACCACGCCCGACGGTGAACGCTACGACAGCGTGTTGCATCTGGGCATTGGTGGCTCGGACCTCGGCCCCCGGCTGTTGAATGACGTGTTCAGCAAACTGGATCTGGGTGCAGCACCCGCAATGAACATTCGGTTTGCCGCGAATGTGGACTTTCATGAAATGAAAGCCGCGCTGGCCTCATTGAACCCGAAAACCACTTTGGTCGTGATTGCCAGCAAATCGTTTTCAACCCGTGAAACCTTGCACAACGCACAGCATATTTTCAAGTGGCTGGATGCTGCGGGGCCAGCGTACCGCCCCAAGGCGCTGGTGGCTGCAACCTGCAAACCCAACAAAGCCATCGAGTTGGGCGTGGCAGCGGACCGGGTGTTTGAATTTAGTGAAACTGTGGGCGGTAGATATTCACTGTGGGGACCCGTATCCATTGGTGTGCGCATGGTGCACGGCAACCCGGTGTTCAATGAACTGCTTGAAGGCGCCGCCTTGATGGACGGCCACGTATTGCAAAACAAAGCCAGCCAGTGTATTCCCACACTTCTTGCGTTAAGCGACCTGTACAACCTGGAACACGGTGCCGCCTCGCTGATGTTAAGCCCTTACGATTCCCGCTTGAGCCAACTGGTGCCCTACCTGCAACAGCTGTGGATGGAATCGCTGGGCAAAGGCGTGAACAACCAAGGCGAGTTGCTCGGCAAACCCGCCTGCCCGATTTTGTGGGGCGATGTGGGCACCAATGGGCAACATGCTTTTTTCCAGATGCTGCACCAAAGCAAAATTGCCAGTTCGGTTGAATTGATCGCAGTGGTGCAACCCGATCATGATGAAGTCCAGTCGCACCAAGTGTTGCTCTCGCATGCCTTGGCGCAGTCTGAAGCATTCTCGGTGGGTCGCTTGAACTCACCCGAGGAGCTCAACAACACCGCCACCAATTTCAAATCCTGCCCAGGACACCGTCCAGTTCAAATGGTGTTTCTCGATTCGCTGACACCCTACTCGCTTGGCGCACTGTTGTGCCTTTGGGAACACCGCACCGCAGCGCTGGCTGCCATGCAGAACATCAATCCATTTGATCAATGGGGGGTTGAATTGGGCAAAGGCATTGCAGAGCAACTGGAACAGAGCGTACCACCTGGCCACGCCCCTGCAGAGAACCCGGTGACAGCGCACCTGATCAACCATTTCCTGAAGAATTCAGCGCAATGATGGATTGGCAAGCCTTGCCACTGCCTGCCTGCAGCCTGGCCGAAAGCCCTCGGTATGCGCATGGTGGCTGGGCTTGGGTGGACATCAACACGCGCACCTTCTACCGCTTGAATCAAAGCGATGTGCTGAACACAGCGCTGGACAACACCGCGTTACTCAGTACCTTGCAACTGCCCGACGAAATAGGCTGCGTATTGCCCACTGCGAATAAGAACATTTGGGTTGGACTGGGCAGACAAGGCGGCTGGCTGATCGAGGGCGACAGCTGCACCCTGAAATTGGATGCTCCTTTCGATTCAAGCAAACATCGTTTCAACGATGGCCGCGCCGACCACGCGGGCCGAATCTGGATATCCACACTGGTGGATGCCCGCAGCCCCGCCACTGCCGTCCTGTATTGCATTGAGACAGGACAAGCCCAACCAAAGATAAACGATTTGATCGTGGGCAATGGCCTTGCCTTTTCGCCCCAAGGGGACTCGGTTTTCCTGAGCGACACACGGCACAAATGCATATGGCGATTTGATTATGCAGTCGAGACCGGAGAGTTGAGCAATCGGCAATTGATCAGGCAATACACAGAGGGCACTGCTCGACCGGATGGCGCTTGCTTTTCTGCCGATGGCAGCTACTGGGCTGCCATTCTGGAGGGTTACCGGCTGGACCGCTTTAGCGAGCGTGGCGAATACATTGAGAGCATCGAACTGCCCTTGGCCAAGCCCACCATGCCCTGCTTTGGCGGCGCACAGGGTAACGTGTTGCTGGTGTGCTCAGCCCAGGCTGATGAGAAGTTTCCGAACCTGCCGGGTTTCGAAAACACCAGCCTGATTGCCTGTGAAACAGGCTTTAAAGCCTTGCCAGAAAATTTCGCCAATCCGGCCTATTTGGTGTAACGGCTGTCGATCAGGTTTTTCTTCAAGCGAGCCATGTTCTTTTGCACTGAATCGCCCAGTTGCAAGGCCACTTGCGTGGCCAGCACATCCACCACACACAGGTGCAACAAACGCGACACCATGGGGCTGTACTGCTCATAATACTCGCCGTGATCGGCTGGAATATGCACCTGTACCGCCTGTGCCAGTGGCGAACCCGACGCTGTGATGGCAATGGTGCTTGCACCCGCGGCACGTGCAATTTGTGTCGCATCCAGCAAATCCTGACTGCGGCCTGAATTGGAAATGATGATGAGACAATCGGCTTTGTTTAACATAGACGCTGCCATAATCTGTAAATGCCCATCCGAGTAGGCATGTGCCGTGCAGCCCATCCTGAAAAACTTGTGCTCGGCATCCATCGCCACAAAACCTGAATTTCCCACACCGTAAAAAACCAGCCGACCCTTTCTTGCAATCGTTTTGGCAAGAAGCTGCGTGGCTTTGTCAATCGGTTTGACCGGAACGGTATTGCGAAAGGTATTCAGGGTGTGTATGGCGTTGTCGAGTACCTTTTGAATCAAAGTTTCGCCGTTGTCACCGGCCTGCACGGATTGGTGAATGAAGGGTACGCCTGCATTCAGACTGGCGGCCAGTTTCAATTTGAAGTCACTTAGACCCTCATAACCCAGGGAACGACAAAACCGAACCACCGATGGGCTGCTGACACCCGCGCGTTTGGCCAACTCGGTCACTGGCATTTTTTGAAAACCACTGGGATCTTTCAACACCAACTGCGCTACTGCCTGTTCAGCAGCAGAGAATTGGCCCAATTCCATTCGGATTCGGTCAAGTAAATTCATGCACAAGCGGGGCAAACCCGAAGTAATAAAATTACATTGTACTAGCGAATCAAACCACGCGCCTTGAAGTATTGAACCAGCACGTTGGGCTCAAAAGGCTTGGAGTAAAAAGCATCAATGCCAGCCGCCATGGCGCGTGCATATTCAGCCAAACGCGAACCTGCAGTCACTGCCACAATCGGAATTTTTACGTATTCAACCATGTCCCGAATGTGGCGTGTTGCACTGAACCCATCCATCACCGGCATGTGCAAGTCCATCAGTATCGCGGCAATTTCGACGTTCTTGTCTTGAAGCATTTCCACGGCCACCTGACCATTGCCTGCCACCACCACCTGGGCACCCAGTTTGCGAAGTCGAATGGCATTGATTTTCGCCACAGTGGGATCATCTTCCACCAGCAAAAGCCGCAGCTTGCTCAAAGGCAAATCACCCCCTGCACTGTCGGCAGACATCGCTTGTGCGCTGGCACGGCCCATCAACTTAAGTGGCAGTTGAATACGGCTGCATGTGCCTTCGCCCTCCCGGCTTGTCAGTGAAAACTGCCCGCCCATCATTTCAAGATATTTGTTGGTCAGGTAAAAACCCACCCCCATGCCACCGCCCCCACGGGTGCGGCGCACCGATTGATTGGCAAAAGGTTGGCCTATCGATTGAATCAATGAATCGGCCATACCAATTCCATCATCGCTGACCTCAAAGAACAGTTGAGCCTGGGGCTCCGCTTTGAAGGCAATGTGCACCTTGATCTGGTGGGCATCAGAAAACTTCATGGCGTTGTCGATCAAACCATGCATCATTCGACCAATGCGTATTTTGTCGCCCAGCACCAAAGGGTCAAAATCGAATTCCTCACGGATTTGCAGCAAGTGAATTTGCCCAGGGTGCGCACGCTGCACAAGTCTCAAGCGGTCCAGCCAAAGCGCGCGCAAGTCAAATTCCTCTTCTTCCAGTTGCAACTCGCCCAACATACTGTCGGCGTAATCCATCAACATTTTTACGCTGCGGGTGACATCAATATTGGCTTTGTCAAGGTCTTGAAACAACTCAGCTTGGTCCTCATCCAGTTGTGTGGCCGACAGCTGATTCAACATTTCAAGAGAATTGTTCAAAGGGGTGCGCAGCTCGTGGCTGACCACATTCAAAAAGTGGTTCTGCTGGCGCACCACTTGCATCAGTTCTTTGGTTTTGTGACGCAGGCGCTCGTTGCCATGCTTGAGTTCATTCAACAACCTGGCTTTGTCAGTCACGTCCACAATGGCCAGAATTACCACAGGCCTTGCACCTTCTCGATTCACGTTCAAGCCAATTTGCACAGAAATTTCATGGCCCCCTTTGTGATGGGCGGGGAAGTATTTTTGCCCTGTCCCTTGCCCCATCATGCGACCTGTTGAGGACTGCATGAATTCCTCAAACAGCCCGGCGTGGCCCAGCCTCAACTCGGGCGGCAGCAGCATTTCAAAAGGCTGACTCAGCAATTCTGCAACCGAGTAACCAAAGATATCGGCGCAATAGGAATTCATGGAGAGGATTCTCCCGGTCTGATCAACCTGCATCAGGCCAACTGGGCTGTGCTCCAACACATCGGGCGTCATTTTTTCTGAGTTCAAGGGGAACGTATTCACTGGAATTGATATGCCCAGTGTGCATGACCCGAGGAAAACAGAGGGGGGTATTACGGGGGTAATACCCCCTTTATTCGCCCAATTGATAAATAAAAATCCTACATGAAATTAACATTACTAAACGCAGACGATGACCACCCCTGCCCGGAATTGGCGGGCTTCGCGGGCAAAGGCTTGCCCCCAATTAACTTCTCTGTGGCGTTGCCATACTGTAACCAGGTTTGTGTGGGCTGAGTACCCACTCCCGGCTTGGTGTAATCACACACACCCTGGGGGAATATTTCTTTCACCTGGGCCACAAAGGCTGCGGGGTCGGTGATGGACATTACCCCCGCATAGTCGGCTGCATCCACTGGCTTCAATACGCATTTGTTGGCGAGGGTGCGAATATCGTCACCCGCCACTGTGCGCGGTGTGCCAAACCGGGTTTGCACCAGGACATGTTGCAGCTCTGCAATGGGGCCGGTGAGTTGGCCCGACATGCCCGTGGCGTCAAAAGCCGAGAAGTCCAGACCACACACCTGATTGCTGAGCTGATCAAAAATTTGACCCGCCTCGGGAGGTGGCTTCGGAATACTGCTTGAATTGGCCATGGGCAACACGGGATCTGGATAAAACAGGTTGCCACTGAGCGGAACAAAAGGCCCGTCATCTGCATAAATGCTTTGCGCTGACAAGCATTTGTCGCGGGCTGCGCGCGGTTTGTTGGCCACTACTTTTTCGCGCAGTGGCTTGTTGCTGTCATCGGCCTCAATCTGACTCAACCAACGATCCATCACCAGCAAGGCCTCGGTGCTGTAGGTGGAGTCCCCGGCCAACACCAATTGCCCGAACCAGATGACATGGTTGTCAAAGTGCCCCTGTGTGGCATTCAAACGGGCGCGCATTTGCCAACTGTGGAAAGCATCGTGTGCGATGCCTGGATCGGGGCCCCGCAAGTCAATAATCGGAATATTGCTGAGGTGCTCGGCCGTGTTCACCGCGCCTGTTTTATAGGAATTGGCCAAAGCCAATGGGTCCGCCACGGTGCGGCTAGCCACGCGTTGAATGTCCACATCAAAACCGCCAATATTGCGGTTCAAGTCCAGAAACTGATCGGCTGTGATGGTGCCTTGCTTCAAGGCACCCAAACCGTATTGAACACCCACGTTGTCCAAGGGAATACCACCAAATCCACGTCCGATTTTCTTTTCGTTGGCACTCCACACATCGGGTGTTCTGAAGCCAAACTGGGTGCTCATGTAATCGATCAAACCACAACGCAAACCGCCCGGATTGTTGACTGGATCGTAGGGCGTGGCCGCGCCATTCAAGCCACGACAATTCTGGGCATATGGGTAGGCTTTTGGAAAAAATGCGTTGTCCGACAACACTGGGTTGATTGGCAAGTGGCCGTAGACCGCGCTCCATTGCACATAGGGCAAAAAGTTTTGATTGAAGTTGGGAAACTGATTGGCATTTTCTGCTTCATTCACACCTTGGTAGCGATTGCCAAAGTAAGAATTCAACAAGTTGTAATCAGCAAACTGCGTGGCTGTGGTCCACACATCGGGGTATGAACACTGCACGATGATGCCCTGATAAATACCAGGGTAGGCATTGGCAATGTGTTGCTGGGCAATCGCACCACCCGAGCAGCCCGTGCCCATGGTGTAGCGGATTTCGCCATATTGCTCAACAATCCGTTCCTTCACCATCATCAGCGATTCAGCGGCAGTCACCAGATTCACGTTGTGACCCAAATTGGCCAGGGCTGTGGAGGTGGCAATAAAGCCGCGCCCCAAAGCCACTGTAATGCTGTCACCCAGCAAAAACTCCGCACCGTCTGGCGCTGTACCCGAAATGTCGCCATTGGGCGGGTTGCCTGGGCCATAAGTTACGCCCACATTGCCACCATGGTGAATCAGTACTTTGCCATTCCACTGCGCTTGGGGTTTCCAGGGTTGCCAGTCTTCAGCCGGGTTGAACAGTGTGCGGATTTGATAACGATCGCGGTTTTGCACACCCCGTTCGGTGCGAATGATGAAAGGCACAGTCACACCGTTGTCGGTTGTGGTCATCGCAATTTCACTGGCAGGCGGCGGGTTTTCAGGATCGTAAGGCAAGAAGGTGGGTGCAAATTCCTGTTCCTGGAAATTGGAATTGGTGAGTACGTGTTGCAGCTTGTTGGCAGGCAGATATGAAAAACTGAACACGGCCGGCTGATTGCACTGGGCATCCATGGTGCCCTCGTTGGTGCAGGTCCACGGTTGCACTTGCGGCCCGGAGAACACCGGCCCACCGTTGGGGTGGTTGGTGATGGTGGTCACAATTCGGCCTGTGTTTTTCAACACTGCCATGATGCGGTTTTCACCCAAGGCCAAGCCCTGAATGCGACCCATGTAACGGCCATTTTCGCGCAGCGCAAACTGGTCGCTCACATCCACGGAACCCAGCATCACTTTCACATTCTGCAAATTGGCGGGGTCTTCGGCGGTAATTTCAACCAGGGCATTGCCGTCGCTGATCAAGTCGGCACGATTGGACAAAACGCGAATGCCATCCCCCGGCTCCAGTTCGACCGGCGTCTCTTCGTTGGGGTTGGTGACCGTGGGGCCATCGCCCCCAGCCAGAATGCTGGAATCATTGCCACCCAGGCAACCGGCAAGAAGCGCAAGCGTGCTGAGCGCCAGCGCGGACTGAAGTGTTTTGCTCATTTTGTATTGTAAGTTTGAATTGTCTCCAAACCTTCATACTTCAAGCCAACACTTTCAGATTCACCAAGTGAATCAGTTACTTACTTAGTTACGAACTTGACCTCGTACTTTACCTAAGCACTCTTGCCATTTATTGCTGCCGGTGTTTTTTTGGCATGATGTGGATTAATCCCAAATCCATTTCCACCACACAGGGCTCGCCCTTTTTCAGGCCCAAACGCTGCGCCCCCGACACAGCCATCTTCAGCGTCTCGAACGGCGCCACATCCAAGGCCAAATCGATCAAGCTGAGTTCACCCAGGTCACGGTGCGCTTGAACATGCACAGGCAACACCACAAAACCCTCTCGCTGCAAATTGTATGCTGCCGGCTTCAAGGCCAGGCCGTCGGCGTGCACCACCCAGTTCACCGGGAAACCAGGCGGAATCTTGCCTTTGTCTTTCACCCGAAGCTGATAGCTGTTGGAAAGAGTTGCCTGCTGGGTATCCAGCGCACGGGTCCATTGCAAATGCCCCACGCCGGCTTCCTGGCCAGGCCCAAGCCATGCTCCGTGAAACCGGTTTTGAATGCCCACCAGGTCAGCCACCCTGGAATTGCGGGGTCTTCGGTGCACATCAAAGGCTGGGCCCTCCTGTAGCACCTGACCTTGGTCCAGCACCACCAGTTTGTCGCACAGCATACGGGCTTCATTCAGGTCGTGTGTTACAAGCACAATTGGAATATTCAGATCAGCCCGCAGTTCCGCCAACAAGCGGTAAAGGCCTTCACGGTTCATTTGATCCACCGCAGAAAAAGGCTCATCCAGCAACAACAACTGGGGCTGACGCGCCAGGGCGCGGGCCAGCGCGACGCGTTGCTGTTGCCCGCCCGACAACTGGGCCGGTTTGCGCATGGCTTCATCGGAAGTCAGGCGCACGCGCTTGAGCCACTGCACCGCTTCAATAATTTGTTCACCCTTGGGCAAGTGTTGCAAGGCCAGCGCCACGTTGGCAGCAGCGCTGAGGTGAGGCATCAGGGCGTAATTTTGAAAGACCAAACCTACCCGACGCTGCTGGGGTGTTTGGAAAACACCCCTCTGCGTGTCGAGCCACACCTGCCCACCCACTTCGATGCGACCACTCGCTGGTTTCATCAAGCCCGCCAGTACACGCAATATGGACGATTTGCCCGCCCCCGATGGCCCCACCAAGGCGAGCAATTGCCCGGCCTCGCAAGAAAAATTTGCGCGCAGCGGCATGGGTTTTTGCTGCTTGATGTCGACCAGCAATTCACTTGGCCTGTTCGTCGTACCGCTCATGGCTTGCGCCTTTTTCGGCCAGACAACAACAGCGAAGTGGCCACCGCCACCAGAGAGAACATCAACAGGGCCAGCGACATGGTGTTGGCTGCATTCAAGTCAAAACTTTGTACGCTGTCGTAAATTGAAATGGCCAAGGTTCGGGTTTCGCCAGGAATGCTGCCGCCTATCATCAGCACCACACCAAACTCGCCCAAGGTATGTACGAAGGTCAGCACCATGGCTGACAAAATACCGGGCCAGGCCAAAGGCAATTCCACCTTGGTGAAAATGGCCCAGGTGCTTAAACCGCTGACCTGTGCAGCCTCGTTCAAGTTGTGGGGAATGGATTCGAATGCGCGCTGAATGGGTTGCAGCATGAAAGGAATATTGAACAACACGGAAGCGAGCAACAGGCCAGCAAAATTGAAAGTGAGCGAAATGCCCCAGGTGTTTTGAAGCCACTGCCCCACAGGCGAACCACCCCCCACAGCCACCAACAGGTAGTAACCCATCACCGTGGGTGGCAGCACCAGAGGCAGCAAAATGGCAGCCTCAATCCATGTGCGCCCTTTGAACGGAGTGCGCGCCAACCAGCGTCCAGCCAGCAAACCCACCGGCAACAACACCAACAAGGTACCCAGTGCCAATTGAATGGACAGCGAAAACGCAGACCAATCCATCATCGCCCAGGTACCTCGTCGTAGCCGTATTTCTTGAGCACCGCGCGAGCAGGTGCTGTGTTCATAAAATCCGAAAATGCCTTTGCAGCCGGGTTATCTGGGCGAATCAGCACCATGCCCTGCACCAGAGATTGATGCCATTCACGGGGCAGCAAGGCATATTGGGTGCGTTCAGCCAGCTCGGGTGCAAGGGCTAGCGACAACGCCACCAGCCCGGCCTGTGCTGCACCTGATGCCACGAACTGCGTAGCTTGCCCAATGTTTTCACCCATAACCAAGCGTGGCTTTGCCGTTGCCCACAAGTTAGCATGCATCAGCGCTTCTTGTGCACGCATGCCATAAGGTGCCACGGTGGGGTTAGCAATGGCCAATTTGCTCAAACGTCCATCCTTCAATGCGGCGGCCAAGTCTGCCAAAGTGCCATCGGGTTTCAAGCGGCTTTCTCGCGGCAACAGCAACACCAAACGTCCTTCGGCGTAGGGCAATGCCGGCGATGCAGCCAGTTTTTCATCCACCAGCTTTTGGGGAAAAACCATGTCGGCAGACAAAAACACATCAAACGGCGCACCCTGTTTAATCTGGCTGTAAAAGTTGCCCGAAGAACCATACGCAACCCTCAAGCTGTGCCCAGTGGCTTTGGTAAATTGGGGGGAAATTTCGTCCAGCGCGTAGCGCAAAGTGGCTGCAGCGGCAATTGTAGCGCTGCCTGCATGGGCTGCGCCCAGGCTGATGAGTAAAACAAAACAGGCCAATGTTTTCAACACAGTGTTTCGCCTACCTATTCAAAATTAAATGCTGCGCTGATTCACACGTCTGGACAATTCTTCTGCAGACTCTACACGCTCGGAATAGCGGTCCACCAAATATTGCGCATGGCCGCGCGTCAGCAAGGTGAATTTCATGAGCTCTTCCATCACATCCACCAAGCGGTTGTAATACGGCGAAGGCTTCATGCGGTTGTTCTCATCAAACTCCATGAATGCTTTGGCAATCGAAGATTGGTTCGGAATGGTGATCATGCGCATCCATCGACCCAACACGCGTAACTGGTTCACCACATTAAACGATTGCGAACCACCGCACACCTGCATCACAGCCAGGGTTTTGCCCTGTGTAGGCCGCTTGGCGCCACCGGTCAGGGGCAACCAGTCAATTTGCGTTTTCATCACGCCTGTCATGGCACCATGGCGCTCGGGCGAGCTCCACACCTGGCCCTCCGACCAATCTGCCAACTCACGAAGTTCTTGCACTTTGGGGTGTTGCTCATTCGCCTCATCCACCAAAGGCAAACCTTCCGGGTTAAAAAACCGAACCTCGGCCCCCATCAAGGTTAGCAAGCGCCCAGCTTCCTCGGCTGCCAAACGGCTGAATGAACGCGCACGCAGCGAGCCATATAAAATCAGAATCCGCGGCGGGTGCAACAAGCTGTCGCCCAGCAGATCACGATCAGGCTGCTTGAAACAGTTGGCATCCAGGTTGGACAAATCGCTCGGGTTCATGACAACACCATTTCCTTCTTGTTTGAATCTGGTTAAAACCAGGCCACCGACATTTCAGAAAAATAAATCACTGCCACATAGCGCAATGTTTTTCCAATACCGACGAGCACAATAAACAGCCACAGGTTCACTCGCATAATACCGGCGACCAGCGTCAACGGGTCACCTCCAACGGGCATCCAGGCCAACAATAAACTCCAAACCCCGTAGCGCTGAAACCAGGCCTGCATTTTCTCGATTTGCTCAGGCTTAAAGTAAAACCATTTTTTGTGCTGGAAGTGCAAAAGGTAACGCCCCAGCACCCAGTTCACCACCGAACCCAGGGTATTGCCCACTGCGGCCACGGCCAGCAACAAACCAGCGGGTTCACCGGCGCGAATCATGGCAAACAAAACCACTTCGGAATAAAAGGGCAAAATGGTGGCCGCCAAAAAAGCAGAGGCAAACAGCAAGAGATACGACATGGATTACACGCGGAGGGAAGCTTGCTTGCATTGTTGCACAAGCCATTTGAACAGGCGCCGATGCTGCGGGCGGTACAACAAATATTCTGGGTGCCACTGCACGCCCAGCCAGTGGCAAGGGCCGGTGGGCTCGATGCCTTGTACAAAGCCGTCGAGGTCGCGGGCTACAATTTGAACACCTGCGCCCAGTTGGTCTACCGCCTGGTGATGCAGGCTGTTGATGGGCAAACGGCTGGCCCGGGTTACCAAGGCCAAACAACTGCTGGCCCGCAAGGCCGCTGTTTTGCGTGGCAACACCGTGCCCCTGTTCGAGGTTAACTTTCGCTTTGCGCGAATGTCGATGTGCAAACTGCCACCCAAACTGACATTGATCAACTGGGTGCCCCGACAAATGCCCAGCATGGGCAACTGGTGCTTTAAAGCCCAGGCGATGTGCGCCTGCTCCAAGGCATCGCGATCGGGGTCGTAATGCGCTTTGGGTGCTTCCTCCTCGCCATACAGGGAGGGGTGAATATCATCACCACCACTCACAATCAGGGCATCAATTTGCGAAATCGGCCACGGGTGCTTCACGCTGATGCGTCGGGCTTTACCACCGGCCAGCCACACTGCCAACCGAATGCTGAACCACGACGGTGACCACCATTTGGCATTGCCGGTCACACCGACAATAGGTTTTCGTGAATGGTCGCCAGTTGCTGGTGCCAAGGCTCTTCCTTCAAGTTGATCAGGTTCTCGTTGTAATCCGTCCATTGTTCGCACATGGACTTCAATGTGACCGGGTCCGCGGCGAGGTGTTCCACCACACACCAAATATTCCAGCTCTCGGCCAAACCCCAACCCTGCTTTTCAATCTCGCAGTTGGGCAAGCGGTAATGAAATGTTGGGCGAGCATTCACACGTTCATCCTGCACCGCAGCCAACACTCGCGTTTCATCGATCTGTTTGAACAAAGGCAGCAAATCCATGCCCCGGTTTCGGGTCGGGTTGTATTCCAGATAATCGTCAATGATTTGTTCCAATGGTGTATCGGCCGTGTAGGTCATCACCTCCTGGATGTACTTTTTGGGATAGGTGTCGATGTAAGGCGTTAAGCGACGCAGTGTGTCCACGTCATGTGCCTTCATCAACCAGTACTGCGACACGCAATAGGCCTGCAAGTAAGGCACCAATGTTTTCGAATCCAGGGCGGGCAATTCCGTATTGATATGCACGCCAAATGCGTAAATCAGTGAATCAGAAGTACCCAAGGCACCGGCCTGTTGCAGGGCCTTCACCATACCATCGAGCACCTGGAGTTGATCAACTGGAATAGGTGGGCACACCACCTCGAGTGGCACAATTTGCCGAGCGAGATCGGTCATCAGTGCAAGTACGGTATCTTCACTTGCCCCCTGCTCTTCAAGCCGCTTGCGCGCCATGTTTTTGGCAAAGCTCCAGTCCAGTTCAATCTTGAAATCACCAAACTGCGGATGCCTTACCCTGCACTCGGCCTGGGTGTCTTTGATCACCTCGCCTTTTACAGCCCTCGCGACAGCAATGGCCGCGGTTTGCAAGTCAAGCCCGGCAAATTCCAACTCAAACCCTGAACAGCGTACATCGCCCTCAGCATTGTTGATCCACGCGGGTTTGGCGTAGTGCTTATGCATTCAATTTTCCCTACAAAAAACAAAAGCGGCGGGCCTTTTCAAGCCCACCGCTTTTCAAACGGTTCACAGCCTGTGAGCGCTTACACCACAGTCAACTTTACATCCACATTGTTACGGGTTGCATTGGAGTACGGGCATACCTGGTGCGCCTTCTCCACCAGCGCATTGGCTGCAGCTTTGTCCATGCCGTCCAGCTTGATGCTCATGTCCACAGTGATTGCAAAACCAACACCTTTCGGGTTGCCACCAATACCGACTGTGGCGGTAATTTCAGGCTCGGAAGGCAAGCTGATTTTGTCCTGCCCGGCCACAAATTTGATTGCACCGATGAAACAGGCCGAGTAACCGGCAGCAAACAATTGCTCAGGATTGGTACCGGGGCCGCCGGCACCACCCAACTCCTTGGGCGTGCTCAGTTGCACTTTCAAGCGCCCGTCGTCGGTGGCTGAGCCACCTTCACGGCCGCCGGTGGATGTGGCTTTGGTTGAATACACGACTTGCATTGTTTTCTCCTGTGATTGGGTGGATGAAGCAGCAAATAGTTATCGCGGTAACTATTTAACAAAACGTTTCAATAAAAAACGCCTATGAGTAGAAATGTTATCGCAATAATTAATTGCGGGCAAGCCATCAAGCTTTCAATAGGCGTTCGCGCAAGGCATCCAACTCACACTTCAGTCGATGAATGTCCATGGGTGTCATACCACATTGCTCAACTACACACGCATAAACATCCAATGCCTTTTCTCGAATCTTTTTGCCTTCGTCGGTCAGATAAATTTGCAGTTGTCTTTCGTCGTCAGCGCTTCGGTTGCGGGTCAACAGGCCTTGTTCAGCCATGCGTTTGATCACTGGAGTCAGTGCGCCTGGCTGTTGACCTAGTTGGCGCGCCACGTTGATCAAGCTGACACCATCTTCTTTCCACAGGATCATCATGACCAAATACTGTGGAAAAGTGAGGCCCAAGGGTTGCAGCAGCGGCTTGTAAACCTGGGTGATTGCCAGGGAGGTGGCATACAAAGAGAAACAAAGCTGATTGTCTAGCGCTAAAGGATTCTCAGTTTTCATGTTTTTAGAGTTTTAACCAAACGATTGGGGTGCTTCAAGTGTAAACGCTTGAGCGAATTGAGTCATCTTTGTCTAAGTCAATCCAAGACAATCCGGGATAAATTCAGCAAATTTGACTCAAATCCCCCTCATCCGAACCCTTGTTTACACGCCACGCTCTTTAAACCAGTCCAAAGTCAGTTTCCAGGCATACGTGGCCGCTCGTCTGTCATAAGTGGGTCGGTAATCCGCATGAAAACCATGGTTTACCGCAGGGAACACCACGATTTCAGAAGCACTGTTGCCTTTGCCCAACTCGTTTCGCATTTTGTCGACCACTTCATCGGGCACAAAACTGTCCTCACCTGCATACAGGCCCAGCACAGGCACTTTCAGGTTTGCCGCCACATCCACCGGGTCTGCGGGCTTGTTGGGGCCTTTCAAACCGGCCAGCAAACCGTAGTAAGACACACCCGCTTTTACAGCAGGGTTGTGGTTGGCATACAACCACACAGTACGGCCACCCCAGCAGTAGCCCACGATCCCCAAGCGGGCAGTGTTGGCTTTGCCACTGGCCTTGGCAAAAGCCACGGTGGAATCGATGTCGGTCATCACTTGAGCATCGGGCACCACAGGCACTACTTCTTTCAGGATTGCATCGAGACTCATGTTGGAAAC
This sequence comes from Limnobacter olei, assembly GCF_029087225.1. Classification (GTDB taxonomy): domain Bacteria; phylum Pseudomonadota; class Gammaproteobacteria; order Burkholderiales; family Burkholderiaceae_B; genus Limnobacter; species Limnobacter olei. Next base: position 66,309 of record NZ_JARFJD010000002.1, read on the forward strand.
ATCAGCTTCACGGCTGAACATTGCGGGGGCAATCGCGTAGTAGCCTTGCTTGGCCAAGCGCCTGCAAATGTCCTGAATGTATTCGTGAACTCCGAAAATTTCCTGAATCACAAGAATGACCGGGAAGTTCCCACCTTTGGCAGGCATTGCACGATACGCTGGAATTTGCCCATCTTTGACAGGTACTTTCACTTCACCGGCAGTAATGCCCTGTGTGTCTGTTTTGATCGCTTGGGCAAACAAAGGCTCAGAGGCCACTGCAAAACCGCCTGCCAGCGAAGTGAGCAAAAAGCCCCGGCGACTAACGGTTGTTTCCTTGATTTTCTGTGCCAAGCCAAATTTCATTTGATCCATGTTTACTGCTCCTGTGCTTCCTTGGGATTAAGCCTAATTACTTATCACAATAACAAACTATCACAACAGATCCACCGCTTTGGCAATTGAGTACGCTCTTTCGTGCGGATTTTTCACTTTCAATGCCGATTGAAGGCCGGGACTGTAATGCAACTTCAGCAATTCTTTGTAAAAGTCATATTCGTTTTGAATGCCCAACGCAGCACGGCGCATTTTCAACTGCGCCTCTTGAAATGCTTTGCGGTGCTTGGGGTAATAACGTTCTACATGCGACAGGGCAAACACATCGGCATACAATTCCTCACGGTGACGACGCCGAACAGGTCCAAAATCAATTTGCTCCCGCATTTGAACGCAATGGCCTGATTCATGCGCGAAGAAAGCCTCGTACACCACTTGCTTGGGCAAACCTTCAAAAAATTCCAGGTATTGCTCAAAGCTGTGCCAAGTTTTATCGCGGGTACTGATGAAAAAAGTACATCGTTTCAGTGGGGCGTTGTACTGGACCAGCAAGGGCGATTGGTGCGGCGTTTCTTTTCCGATCAATTTGAAATCGACGCCATAGCCATATATGCGTCCGTAGCCACGTGCAACACTGCCGGCGATGTGATCAATCAATTCAGCGTCATCGAAATCTTCGAACCCATTGGCTTTCAATGGTTGCGCATAAAACGCCGCTGCGCCGAGCAGGAGCGCGCCAGCGCACCGCCAATGCAATGAACTACCCACTTGTTTGCCCCCTGCCAGCGTGTGGCTTATTTTTTCATCATGGCCGTGAATGCCTCGCAAGGGTCTTCACGGGGATGCGCCGGCACCTGCGCCAGTACATCGAATTGCTCAGAGCCACCCGCTTGCGAATTCTCAACGAAACCATACACAGTTGTTGTTCGTTGTAGTGTAACGGGCAACCACTGCAGCACGCCGACATCTTTTTGAACATGGCCATTGCCCGCAATCAAAACCACATCGCGCTGTTCGGCTTGCTGCGCGATTGTCTTGGCCATCCAGACATCGCGAGCCACCTGTGCAGGAATCATTTTCTCTGCCACATGAGGTGGCAGCATGTTGCAGTGGCCTTCAACAATGTTTCGGCGATGCTGCTCAGCCATTGTTGTGGGCAGCGGTTGATTCAATTCATAGTGTGCGATGGTGTCTGGGTCCAGTGCAGCGGCATAGCCCCCCTTCACAATCCGGTTTGCGTCCTCGCGCGACACATTGGCCGCCAACAAAGGCAATTGGTAATCAAGCGCCAGCTGAATGATTGGCTCATAGAGTTCCCACTGCCACTTTTCCGCCCACGGTTTGGAAGTGATGCAGGCTGCGGTTTTGCATTCATCTTGCGCAGTGCGCAACAGGCCTTGGTGTTCGCGATCAAACTGTTCCATGGCAATGACTGGGCGCCAGCCCGCTTTCACTTTGTCCGAGATCAGCTTGAACCGTGCTTCATGAGCCAGTGGATTGTCGTGAACCTCCCCCATCAGCCACACAGTGGGCGCTGTATTTACGTCAGCTTGCGTTGCGCAGCCGGCGGCCAGCAGCAGGGTACTTAAGGTGAGCAAACTTTTGGTAGGTACTGCCATTCAAACTATCCCTTCGCCTGCACAGGCACCACAAAATCAAACAAGGCCAGCTTGGGTTGTTGCACCTTTTGTTCAATCTTCACCAGCAAGGCTGGATTGAAAAAACTATCGTGCTGGTTCAAAGGTTGATCCGAGAAATAAAGTTGAGTGGTCAACAATGGTGTGCCGGGGCCTTGCACTTTCACATGCAAATGCGGTGTGCGCTGAAAACTGGAATTGCCATATGAACCGGGCATCAGGGTTTCAAACCGAAACCGTCCTTGAGCATCCGTGATTTGGTTCCCGCGCAGTTTGAAACCTGTGTTGTCGTAAACACCTTGGGCATCGCAACCCCACAAATCCACAATTGCACCGGCAACAGGTTGGCAGGCGGTGGACAATACCCTACCCTCGAGCACCAGAATTTCTCCGGGCAAACCGTCGATTAAATTGCTGCGCCGGGGAGTTTGAGGCGTGTAATAAGGGCCTTCAATTTGACGGGGTGTGGGGTTGGGATTGCATTCGGGGGTTTGCGCCAGCACTTGGCGTTGACCCAACATAGGGCCTGCGAACACAAGGCCCGCGCTGGCTTGAAGAATTTTTCGTCTGAGTTTCAGCATGCCACCTCCTACTGCTTTTGGTGCTGAGTGGGTTCACTATAACCAAAAGCGGAGGTGGCTGCACAGTGTTAGCTATTCAACCAGCTCACGGTCTTCGCCCAAATGGTATTGGGCGATTCCTTGCCACTCATGATGCCAATGTGGCCGCCCGGGCCGATGAAGAATTCAGACTTCTCCGAGCCAACAACCTTGGTGATCGGCTTGCAGCAAGCCACATTGGCCAGGTTGTCCGATTTGCCAGCAATGCCCAACACCGGGCAGGTGATGTCTTTGAAATTGGCCACGGCCTTGCCCACTTTGAAGTGGCCGTGCGCTGTTTCATTTTCAAGCCAAATGCTCGCAAACCAGTCGCGCAATGCACCACCAGGGTAGGCCTCCAGGCTGTCAATAAATGCCGCCTGGTTGGCATGCTGGGCCACGAACTCACGGTCATGCAACTGTGAAATCAGGTTCCAGTAACCTTTCAGGCTACCCACTGGATCGAGCAATTTAAAACCGATCACGTTGGCCCAGCCCGGCGTGTAGAGCAATTTGGCGGGTACCTTTCTGAAATTGATTCGAGCAGACTTCAACAAGTGTGCCAAGCGCTTGTATTGCTGACCGATGGCACCGTTGGCGTGGCCATCAATGGGCGTTCCATAGGTGACCACTTTGTTGATGTTTTCGTCTTTGAATAAAGCGGTGTAAGCCAAGGCCATGCCACCACCCATGCTCCAACCCTGCAGATTCAGCTTTTTGGAACCGCTGTGTTCACGCACGGCATTCAGGCACGCGGGCAGAAATTCCTTGATGTAATTCTCAAGAGTTAAACCAGCCTGTTTGCGCGTGGGCTTGCCCCAATCGATCAGGTACACATCAAATCCCTGCGCCATCAGGTAGCGAACAAAACTGCGCTCCGGCAGCAAATCGTACACATACATGTTCACGGCCAGGGGTGCGATCAGAACGAGTGGAATTGCGTTGCGCTTTTTGCTCACTGGCAGCGTGTCATCACCCACGGTGATGCTTTCTTCAGTCAAGGGCAGGTAATGGCGAACGCTGTGAATACCGCTTTGATGAACAATTTCAAACGGCTGCAAACCCGCGCGAACCATGGATTCTGATTTGAACAAACGATCCCAGCCATTGCTGGACATGCGGCTGATTCGACGAAGGCTGAGTGCAGTGGACATGGCGGCAAACCTGATTGTGAAAATTATGTGTGTCAGATTCTAACAGCGCCCAAGCCACGGGAAGTGGTGTGGGCGCTCTAAAGTTACCTGACAGTCACATGAGTGCTTACTTCCACTTCAAACCCACGGTAACGCCCAATAAAAACTGGCGTTCGCTGGCAGGCTCGAAAAACTGCCCTGCCCCCTGGTTCACAATCACCGACCCTACGTATTCCTTGTCGAACACGTTGTCCACACGGGCATAAGTGCGCACATGCCAGCCACTATTCAACGGCCAGTCCTTGCTGGCGCGCAGGTTCACCACCGAGTAGGAAGGGGCGAAGGCATCGTTCGCATCGTTGGCAAACAATTTATCGACATAGCGCAATTCCGTGGCTGCCTCATACAGGTTTGAAGGCTTGTAGACCAGTTCACCAAAGAAGGTTTTTTTCGGAATGCTGGGCAGGCTGTTGCCGGCCTGAATGCTGTTAACCGAGGTGTCGTAGGTGGCACGAATGTAATTCACCGCCGCATTGGCTTGCCATTGCCTGTTGAAAGCATGTTGCAGGGCCAGTTCCGCACCTTCGCGACTGGTCGAACCGGCATTTTGAAAGGAAGTAGACCCACCACTTGCGGCCAGCACCACAATTTCATTCTCAGTATCCACCGAGTAGATCGCCGCGTTGACCTTGGTGTCACCAAACTTCGCCTTCAAACCCACCTCAAGCTGCTCACTTTTTGCGGCCTCCAGTTGGGAATTGAAATTCGGGCTGGGGGGTGCGACTGACAAAAAAGCAGTTTCCAGCAAGGTGGGGGTCTCGAACCCTTCACCATAAGAAATATAGGTGTTGATGTTGGGTTGCAAACGGTAGGTGAAACCCAAATTGCTGGTGGCCTCTTCGTACTTTTTACTGCCACTGCCATCGCCGTTGCTCAAGAATTGATCATTGGACTCAATCTCAATGGACGAATTTCGAACCCCGCCCAGCACACTGAACTTGTCGGTGAAAAAATACTCCGCCTGCAGGTACTGATCGAACTGGCTGGCCGTGTTGGCCTCATCCCGGTTGGGTGTGGTGCTGGCACCAAAAAAGCCCAATCTGGCTTGCTCCAGTTCACCGACGGTCAAGCCCGCATTCAAAAACAAGGGTTTCCCAAGCAGGCTGGTTTGGTGCCCAAATCGCAGGTCGGCGCCGCTGTATTCGTTTTTCAAATCGATCACCGCAGTGCTGGCCAACACCTGGCGAATCTTCCTGTCCCCGTAATAAGGGCTGAAAGTGATATTGGTGCCGGGGCTGAACTTGTGCTCCAACACAATGCCTGTTTGGCTTTGCTCCACTGTTTTATTGGTGTTGTTGGCCACCGTGTTGGTGCCAGCCTGCCGGCGGTTGCTGGCCAGTTGCGCAGCAGTCAAGCCAGCCGGGTCTTGCGCCAGTGGAATGTCCACATAATTCACCACCCAACTCAGCCTGGTGTCGCTGCTTAAATTCCACACCATTTTGCTGTTGAAATTGTCTCGACGTGCTTTGCTGTGGTCGCGGTATCCATCGGTTCGGAAAGTGGATGCATCAATCACAATGCCCACTTCCTCATTGCCCTTGTTCAGCTTGATACCGCTTCTGCGGGTGCTGTCGGTTCCAAATATCTGGTTCACCTCCAGCTCAGTGCCCACGCGCGGGTTCTCGGTGGTCAGCAAGATCACGCCGCCCGAGGAATTGCCATACAGGGATGAAAACGGCCCGCGCAGCACTTCTATTGACTCGGTTGAGCTCAAACTGAAGTGGGAAATTTGGCCGGAACCATCCGGCATGGTGGCGGGTATGCCATCGGAAAACAAACGCACGCCTCGCACCCCCGAGGTGGCCCGCGCCCCAAAGCCCCGAATTGAAATTTGCAGGTCTTGCGCAAAATTATTGCGGTTGTTGATGACCAAACCCGGCACACGGGTCAGTGTTTCCGACAAATTCACTTGAAAGCTGGCCGCTTTCTCCAGGGTGTTCTGGTTGATCTTGTCGACCGAGGCTGGCACCTCAAACGGGTCGCGTGCTTCGCGGGTGGCCGAGACCACGAAGGTGTCCAGGTTTTCGGTTTGTGCCAGTGCGGGTTGCGTAATACTGAGGGTGGCCAAGGCGGCAATCAAGGGTGTACTGCGGTGCTTCATGAACAATGTCTCTTGAATGTTGTTGTTGACAGTGCGGCAAGCTTGACCGAAAGGGCTCGTGAAATTTTCCCGATCGTCAAGAAAAGTGGAATATTTCCTCTGCCTCTACACTGCCTACTCTTTGTACAATCATAGTAACAACTGTTAACCCCACAATAAAAGTTAGGAGACACCCGCATGTTGCATGCACTCGAAGTGCTCGCGTTACGCATTTATATGGCCATTTTCAAAGTGGTCACTGCACTGATGCCCTTCAAGTGGCCCCGCATGTTCGAAGGCACCGGTTCCTCACTGGACTTGGTTCGGCACATGGCCGACGCGGGCCACCGCAATGTATTGATCGTGACCGATGCTGTGTTGGTCAAGCTTGGCGTACTTGAAAAAATGAAGGCTGAGCTTGAAACCCAGGGCGTGAAGTACGTGGTGTATGACGGCGTGGAACCCAACCCCACTGTGGAGCAAATTGAAGCCGGTTATCGCATGCTGATGGAAAACGGCTGCCAGGCCATTTTGGCAGTGGGCGGAGGAAGCCCCATTGATGCCGCCAAAATGATTGGTGCCCGCGCCAAGAACAACAAGCCCGTGTTGAAACTGACCGGCTTGCTGCGGGTGCATAAGGGCATGATCCCCTTGTTTGCCGTACCCACTACCGCTGGTACGGGTGCAGAAGTCACCATTGCGGCCGTGGTCAGCGACACAGAAAACAAACGCAAAGTAGCCGCCATGGACATTCGCTTGTTGCCCACGGCCGCCGCGTTGGATGGATCGCTGATGACCGGCTTGCCTGCGCACATCACCTCGGCCACGGGCATGGACGCCTTGACCCACGCTGTGGAAGCCTTTGTATCACGGAATGCCACCCGAAAAACCGATGAAAAGGCCCTGGAAGCAACCCAGCTGATCATGAAGCACCTGGAAACTGCCGTTGCAGACGGCAGCAACCTGGAAGCCCGCCAGAAAATGGCAAGGGCTTCGCACCTGGTTGGCATTGCTTTCACACAGGCTGGCGTGGGTTACGTGCATGGCATTGCTCACAAATTTGGTGCCTTGTACCACACGCCCCATGGCTTGGCCAACGCGATTGTAATGCCCCATGTGCTGGACTATTCCCTGCCCAACTGCGCCGACCGCCTGGCTATCCTGGCTCGCGCATGTGGCATCGGCGACAAAGGGGCAGACGATGTGCACCTAGCCCGCGCCTTCATCGCCCGTATTCGCGAGATGAATGCAAAATTCGGAATCCCGACCCAATTGTCAGCGCTGAAAGCGGCCGATATTCCAGCAGTGGCCAAGTCTGCGATTGCGGAGGCGCGGTTCACCTACGCAGTGCCCCGCTACATGAACCAGCGTGTGGCTGAGTCGGTAATCAAGAATCTGCTTCCTACCAACACCTAGAACTGCGCACCTGCCGCAAGTCAGCGTTACATTATTTTTTCGTGACGCTGTAACTTTTTACCTGCATCGACGATCTATAGCCTAGACCACCCGACCAACCGGGTGGGTTGCGAGATTGATGGCCATCAAAAGAAGGATGCAGGAAATGAGAACAGCAAGCGGTATGGCAGTTGTTGCGGCACTGGCCGCAATTGGTACACAGGCAGCGGTAGCGCAAACTCCAATCCCCAGCGAGCCGGCCAATGCGGTGAACCTGGTAGACGGTCTTGAGGGTGTATTTGGCACCCACGCAGGTTTCCGCCGATCGGGTGCCCGAGGCGTATGCGCAGCAGGTGAATTCGTTGGCAACAAGGCTGCTTCCGCCATTTCCAAGGCCTCCGCTTTCTCTGGTAAACCAGTACCTGTCACCCTGCGCTTCTCGGTGGGCGGTGGCAATCCAAATGCACCCGAAAACGGCAAGGGCGTGCGTGGCTTGGCTGCCCAATTCGATCTGCCCAATGGTGAACAATGGCTAATGGCCAACATTTCAGCCCCCTTCTTCACCGCCGCGACACCCGATGCATTCCTGGAAGCACGAAAACCTGACCCAGCCACCAAAAAACCGGACCCCGCAAAAATCGCGGCCGCCGCAGCCAAGTACCCTGACTTCAAACCCCAAATGGAATGGGTTGCCAAAACCGGCGTACCCGCAAGCTATGCTGCTGTGAATTATTGGAGTACCAACGCATTCAAATTCACCAACGCCGCTGGAAAAACCCAGTTTGCAAAGTGGATGTTTGTGCCCGTAACCGGCCAAGAGTTCATTCCTGATGACAAATTGGCTACTTATGCGAAGGTGTTTCTGGAAGACGAGTTGAAAGGTCGCGTTGCACAAATTCCAGTGGAATTCGACATGGTGTTGCAATTGGCGCAGCCTGGTGACCCCACTGACAATGCCACAGTGGCATGGCCCGATGACCGCAAGAAGGTGGTGGCGGGTCGTTTGAAAGTGACGGCAGTGACTGACAAATCAACTTGCGATGGCATCAATTTCAACCCGCTGGTATTGCCTACCGGCATTGAAGGATCGGACGATCCTTTGCTTGCAGCACGGGCAGGAAGCTACGCAGTGTCACAGGCGCGTCGTTTGGCCAAATAAACGACGTTCCCCTTTTAGCCTGTACACTATTGGCCGGTTCCCCCTCCAGGGTTCCGGCTTTTTTTATGCAGTTCGCCAGCAGTACACAAGGAGCAGTACATGGAATTATTTGACGCAATTTATCAACGCCGAGCCATCAAGGCATTCGATCCCGAGCACATCGTCTCTGAAAACGACGAAAAGAAACTGTTCGAGGCCGCCATTCAGGCACCGACCAGTTTCAACATTCAGCATTGGCGTTTTGTGGTAGTGCGCGATAAAGCCTTGCGCGCTGAAATGCGCAAACTGGGCAATGATCAGGCTCAAATCACGGATGCGTCTTTGCTGGTCATCATGACTGCAGACACCAAGGCTTGGCAAAAAGAACCCGCCCGTTACTGGACACAAGCACCCAAAGAAGTAGCCGACCTACTGGTAGGTTGGATGGGACCTTTCCACGATGGCCGCGATTGGTTGCAACGCGATGAAGCCCAACGATCCATAGGCATGGCGATGCAAACGCTGATGCTGGCTGCCAAAGGCATTGGCCTGGATTCCTGCCCGATGATCGGATTTGACATTGAAGCGGTGGCCAAGTTGATCAACTTGCCTGCTGATCATGTGATGGGCCCCATGGTGGCCATTGGAAAAGGTACCAAAGCACCTTGGCCAAAGCCCGGCCAGCTCAGCCTGGAGGAAGTACTGGTGAACAACACTTTTTAAGCGCCCCCGCTTCAGGGCTTCAAAAGTGACTAGTGTCGGTTACACGACACAGTACGTCACATGAAGCCCTGGCCTGAATCTGTGCCAACAACGAAGCAGTAAGAATCAAAGGAGACACACACACAACAAGTATTCACAATGAACATTCATTTGCATCGCACTACTCGCGCTGTTGCCGTTTTGCTGGCCGCAGCCACTTTGGCAGGCTGCCTTGGCGAAAGCAGCGATCTGGTCCAAACCGACAATCGCACCAACCCCAGTGAAAACCCCGGCAACAATCAGTTTGTTGATACCGCGGGTTTGCAATGTGCGCTTACCGATCCAAACCTGTTGATCGGTGAGGGGCAAGACAGCCCTTCAATTTCTCCAGCCAGTACGCCGAACCGCAATGTTCAACCCAGCACAGGTTTGAACAGTGGCGCTTGCAAAAACAACACCGCGTTTACCATGGGCACGGGTATTGTCGACATTACAGGCCCCGCCGCGGGATCTGTGATGATGGGTTATGAAAGCCCCACCCAAGCGAGCCTTGGACTGCACACCCGCCAGTTTTCACGCGCATATGTGATTGGTTCACCATGCAACGGCAATCGCGTGGTGTATGTGGTCAACGACCTCGGCATGATCTTCCATGCGGTGCGCCAAGGGGTTTTGAACAAGGTGGCAGCCGATGCCCAACTGGCACCGTTCTACAACGAACAGAACATCATGCTGAACGCCACCCACACCCACGCCGGGCCCGGTGGCTATGCGCACTTCACCGCGTTCAATGCGTTCCGTTTGGGGCATGACGAGGAGGTTTACAACTTCATCGTTGACGGCATTGTGGAAGCCATTCGACGTGCACATGCCAACCTGCAAGCCAACCCAGAGCCAGGTCGCCTGTTGGTCAACAATGGTGAATTGTTGAATGCCAATGTGAATCGCTCTGCGATTGCCTACGATCAAAACCCTCAAGAGGAACGCAACCAGTATTTGAACCAGCGCGGTGAAAGCCAGAATGTGAACAAGGAAATGGCACTGCTGAAATTGCGCCGTGCCAATGGCACACCCATTGGGCAAATCAACTGGTTTGGTGTGCACCCTACAACCACAGGGAACACCAATCCATTGATTTCCTCAGACAACAAAGGTTGGGCTGCATTGGCCTTTGAAAAATTGATGGGTACACAATACGAGGCACCGGCCGGGAAAGACACTTTTGTGGCTGCATTTGCACAAACCGATGAAGGTGACAGCAGCCCCAATATTTTCTTCAAAGACAAACCTTTTGAGGAACGTGGTGGTTCCACCGACGAATTGAAAGCCGTTGAAATCAACGGCAGCAAGCAACTGACGCGCGCGCTCACTTTGTACCGTGACGCTAACCAGATGGTGCGCGGTGGAGTGAACTTTGCACAATTTCACGTGAAGATGGACGAAGTGGAAATTACAGACCCCGTGGTGCTGAATTCACTGCGCCATCCTGAATCACTAAACAGCGCCGTGAAAAAAACCTGCACCGCTGCCATGGGCGTGTCATTTGGCGCTGGCGCTGAAGACGGCCCCGGACCCACTGTGGAAGGTGCGAGTTGCAATGGCCGCACCGACCCGGCCCGCCTCACCCGCGACCTGGCGGCTCTGGCCGCGGGCAAACTACCACCGGAAGTATTGGCCACCGCCGTGCTGTGCAACCTGAATGACCTGCCATTTGATGCGGTGCCCGCTGGCACCAGCTTAAGTTGCCAGGCTGAGAAACCCGTGCTGTTTGTACTCGGCCCGCCCCTGAACTTCAGCAACAATGTGCTGCCATTCCAGTTGTTCACGATTGGCAATGTGGCAGTGCTGGGCTTGCCTTGGGAAATTACCACCATGGCCGGACGGCGCATTCGCCAAACCGTGCTGGAAGTGCTTGAGCCACAAGGCATTGACCAAGTGATCATCAGCGGCTTGAGCAATGATTTTGTGAATTACCTGACCACGCGCGAAGAGTATTCTATTCAGCAATACGAAGGTGCTTCCACACAGTTTGGGCCTTGGACACTGGCCGCGGTACAACAGGAAAGCCGCAGGCTGGCCATGTCATTGGCCCAGCAAAATCAACCGCCCGCCGGCCCGCCCCGCACGGTGACCAGCAACCCGATTCCCCGCCCACCCTACGTGCCATTTGACCAGGCCCCCGGGGCAGCATTTGGTGATGTGTTGGCTCAACCTACACCCACGGTAGCGGCCGGTAACACGGTGACCGCACAGTTTCAAAGTGCCCACCCGCGCAACATGAAAACCCGTGGGCTGGCAATTGTAGAAGTGGAGCGAATGAATGCGAAAGGTGAGTGGGAAAGTTTCACACACGACCGTTCGCCCGAACTGATTTTCCGTTGGCAACCTTTCGAGTCCACACCATACCTAAGCCCGATTCCACTGCCCGGCTTTGTGTCCACCGCTTTGGCGGAATGGAAAATTCCGGCCAACACGCCAGCCGGTAAATATCGAATCAAGCACCGAGGGGTTGCGGTACCGGCGGGAACGCCAGAAGCTTTTGAAGGGGTTAGCGAAGCTTTTGATGTAACAGCCACCGGAGCCACTTGCAGTGACGGCAGGGTGCTGTGATTCACGTACCTCAAAGATTACAGCAGATTGTTCATTCCACACTCGTGCTGCACTCTGCAGCACTGGGTGTGTGGTGGCAGCGCACCTTTTTAAGCAGGCTCATCATGCGTTTGTCGTACACGCCTTCTTGGGTTAATTGAACCCGCGCCTGCTGCATCATCACATTGTATTTTTCCTGATCCACTGGTGTCACGTTCATCCAGTATTTGGCAGGCACCTGCTTCTCAATCAGCCTGACAGCATCCAGCGCTTGATCAATAAAGCCCAAGCCAAACTTGCGCATTTTTTTCAAACGCTCATCGAGGTCTGGAATTTCTTTCTCCAAGCGCGTGCGGTTGATAATGGCCGAACCTGTTACGTTCAACAGCGGCATTTTGTAAACACCACCCTTGGTGCCCAATCCTCGGTACAACTCAAGCGGTGCAAAGGCAACGGCTGGTGCCGCAACAATATCAACCACACCATTGTTGAATTTTTGTGCAAAGTTTGTAATGTCACTTGGCACAGCCTGCGCGCCCAACTGCTGAATCATCTTGGCCTGGCTTTTGTCCCAGTCCATCACTGCAACTTTTTTTCCCGCAGCTTTTTCAATCGAGTCAATGGACCTGTCATTCACCATCACATAGGCTGCGCCCAGCGGAGCCATTCCCACCACCTGATATTTGCCTTGAATTGACAGGTCATATAGCGCATCGTTGCCCATCAGCACCTGCAACGCTGTTTTGACATGATCGTACGATGGCAACGCACCCACAGCATCAAAGCTGCCCATGAAGGGATTGAACAAACGCGCACGCAAGGTGGTCATGCCCACCGCTTCGCACTGCCCTGTTCGGAAAGACTCTGCCGCCACCGTCTCGTTGGTGTGAGGAATCAACTCAGCAAACACATTCCACTTGCGTGCTTCCAAAGCAATGTCTTGTGCCACGCTGAACACGGGACCAGCCTTGCCCAAAATATCGAAAATGCAAATCTTGATGTGCAGGGGTTTGTCCAGTGGCTTCATTTCTTTCATGAGCTGACGAGACACATTGCCGATGAGGTTAGGCGGAATTTCCGGTCCCTTGACCTGTGAAAATGCAGGCGTGGAAATCACAATTCCAACAAAAGCCAGTGACGCAAGCAGAAAGCGGGTGAGCATGGCGGTGTTCCAGTGAGGGAAAAAAGTACTGCAACACAGATGTAACTGAGCGGTCACATCATCGACCATTCGCGGCGCATGGTCAATCATGCGCCGCAACATGCCTTCTAAAAATCAAGCGAAGCCGACACGGTCAAGGTGCGCGGGTTACCAATCGTCAAGTAACCCGAACCTGGGAAGCCACCCGCTGAAGCCCAGTAATTTCGATCAGTTACGTTGTCCAAACGTGCACGCAGGGTCAATGCTTGCTGGTTACCCACTGGCATCACGTACCGCACCCCAAAATCCAGACGGGTCCATGAAGGTAGTTCCTGCGTATTGCTTGCATTGGCGTACTGACTACTGGTGTAAATTGCGCGGGTCTCGAACGCTAGCCCCTGCATTTGTTCAGGGCTCCATTCAAGGCCTAAATTGGCCTGTGTAGAGGGTGCACCAATCGCATCGCGGCCGTCGGCATCCGTGTTCAGAATACTCAAACCACCCAGTACTGTGACTGTTTTGCTGGCTTTGCCGAACGCCATAATTTCCAGACCTTCATTGGTTTGGTCGCCCACTTGTGAAAATGTGTTGGAACTGTCAATGCCGTAGTTGGGTTTTTCACTTTGAAACACCGACACAGAGCCGCCCATGCTACCGCCGTCATATTTCACACCCAGCTCAACTTGCTCCGTAATGTAAGGTTTGAACACAGTTCCTGCATTGGCCACAGGCGCACCTGCGCCAGTAGTGGCAGGCGCAGTGTCACCCCTCACCAATCCTTCAATGTAGTTGGCGTAGACCGAGTACTGGGGGCTCAGCTTGAACACCACACCGGCCACAGGGGTAGTGGCATTCTCTGCATAATTTGCAGTCTGAGCCCCTGTGTTGCCATCAAAACTAGTGGCTTCAATTTGCTGGTGACGCGCACCTACGGTCAGCAACAATCGCTCATTCAAAAATGCCATGGTGTCTGCTACAGCGAGGCTTGAAGTTTCTGTTTTCTCGGTCAGCAAGGGATTATTGAAATTGCCACTGGGGAATGCGCCTAGTGCGGGTTCGGGAACTGGTGTTGGATTGTAGATGTTGTTCGAAAAACCGGTAAAGCTGGAAAAATCAAACGCATTTTTTGATTCGAGTTCAAACACCGAGGCGGAGGTACTCACCGTATGCTTCACCCCAGCAGCGTTGAACTTAAAGCGCAAACCTGCCTCGGCAGTTTGCACGGAGTCTTCACGCACATTGGCAAAACGCAAGGCGTTGGTATTCCCCCGTTCATCCACCACGGTGGGGTTGGAAAAATTCCCGGCCTCATTACTTTCGCGCAAACCACCAGCCAACCAGCCAGTCACAGTTTCATTGAAATCATATTCAGCACGCACTGTGCCAAATGCGTCCTCCGCATTGGAAAAGGTCCAAGGCTGCGCAATGCTGCGATCTGCGCGCGGCGTGGCTGGAATAGCCAACCCTGCCGCAATCGTAATGTTGGGCTGCGAGGCCTGTAACTTGTGCTCTTGGTAGCCCAAGTCTGCTGAAACTCTCAGTTTATCTCGACGAAAATCCGCACCCAAAGCCAACAGGGTTAGTTCACGCGATTCGCCATCCACATTGGTATCCCCATCGCGCTTGGCAACTGATGCGCGCAAACCTGTGGAGCCCTCATTGAAACGGCGCGCGAAATCGCCTGCAAGGTAAGCCTCTCCGCCATCCTGCACACCCACTGTAGCCTGATTGATGTCGTAATTCGGCGCACGCTTGGGCACCACATTGATGGCGCCACCCAAACCGCTGCCACCGGGCGCAGCACCATTCAAAAATGCATTTGCACCACGCAATACTTCGACTCGCTCCACCAATTCCGAAGCAATGTACTGGCGTGGCAACAAACCATACAAACCGTTGTACGACATGTCGTCTGAAAAAATGGGCAAACCGCGCACCAAATACACTTGCTGAAAATTACCGAAACCACGCGCGACGCGCACTGCCGGGTCATTCAGCAACACCTCGCCGACACTGGCGGCTTGCTGGTCTTGAATCAACTTCGAGGTATAGCTTGTCAGGTTGAACGGTGTATCCATGTTCGATTGCGTGCCCAACAAACCGACACGTCCGCCTGCCGCAACCTGTCCGCCCGCGTATTCAGGTGCCAAACCCTCGGCGGATGCATCGGCACTGGCATTGACCTGTACTGCAGGCAATTCCGTTGTTTGGGCGAATGCATTGGACGACAGGGCTGAAAATACTGCGAGAGCCAACAAGCTGGCTTTGGGATTCGGGGAGGTCATGAGAAACTTCGAAGAATGGACGACCAGCCAATTATAATGATAATTATTATTATTTGTATTAACAAAAGTTAAATTTCACTGACTTTATTGCCTGAAACACGGGAAGAAGGGGTCGGGCAATATAAAAATATTGCGAGTTCTGAATTCAGAATGTAATATTGAATCGTGATTAATTCACGTTGCAAGCCCTTAGGGCTTTCTATTCAATTTGCGAGGAGACATTCATGACTTGGACAACACCGGCATTCGTAGACATGCGATTTGGCTTTGAAATCACCATGTACATTGCGAATCGATAATCAGCAATCCGTTACTCTGGTTTTACAAGGGGTGTCCCCTCACCCCTTGTTTTTTGTAGATCAGAGCATCCACTTCACCGCGGCTGAAAAAGTAATAAATGCAATTACCGTCGAAAACAGCACAATCTGGGCAATTCGCCTGGAATCTGCTTCAAACTTTTCAGCAAGCACCGTAATACTGCTAGCGCTAGGCAAGGCCGCAACAAGTACCAGCACAGTCAACGCCTGAGCCGACAAGTCAAAACCCATTTGCATGTAGCCATAGCCAACGCCCAGCACCAGCAAGGGGTGAACAATCAATTTGTAAAAAACCACCAGGTGAATATCACCCAGATTAAAACGCCCTGGGGGTGCAGCATTGGCCGTCGCAATCGCTGGCGGCCGGGCCAACATTGCACCAATTGTAAACAGCGCAATCGGCGAACAGGAATTGGCAAACATCTTGATGATCTGGTCCACAGGCTCGTAAAACCGGAATGCTGTGGCTGAGCAAATGGCGCCCAGCACCACCGCCCAAGGCAAGGGATTAAACAGCACACCTCTCATTGCTTTCTTCGCAGCATCCATCGCACCGCCATCGCCATGCTGCCCCAAACGGGACAATGCGATACACAGTGAAGAAGTAATAATCATGTCGATTGAAATCGACACAACAGCAGGCCCGACCCCATCGGCTCCGACCAGCGACACCAGAATTGGCATGCCCATGAAACCAGAATTCGGGAAAGCCGCCACCAAAGCACCAAATGCGGCGTTGTTCCAGTTGGTAGTGCCACGCCGCGTTGTTGCAACCGTCAGGAACACCATGAGCAAGGCGCACACCAAGTACACAACGATGGTGTGCGGGTCGAACAACTCGCCTACATCCATATTGGACGCGAACTGAAACAACATACTGGGCAATGCAAAATACAACACAAAAGCATTCAAACCCGGAATGGCACCCAAGGGCAGCAACCCGCCGCGAGTCGCAAGATAACCGCACAGAATCAGCGCGAAAAAAGGCAGGGTAACCAGAAAGATTTGTTGCATCTGGAGTGAATAGAATTCAGATTGAAAAAAGGCGACTCAGAGTCGCCTTGCCGAGTATGAATCAGGCCACAGCAGCAGTGGCACTAACCAACTTTTGCCTCAGTATACGATGAAGAATCTTGCCAGTTGCAGTGCGGGGCATTTCATCGTCTTGAATGAATACGATTGAAGTCGGGCATTTAAATCCCGCAAGCCTTTCCCTGCACCAGGTTTTCAATTCAACATCCGTCAATTGCTGGCCTTGGTGCAGCACCACCACAGCTTGAACCGTCTCGCCCCATTTGTCATGTGGCACGCCAATCACGGCAACGTCCTTCACGCTCGGATGTGCTCCCACGGCAGCCTCTACCTCTGACGGATAAATGTTTTCTCCACCACTGATAATCATGTTGCTTTTGCGATCCACCAACCAGATGTATCCATCAGAATCGCGACGGGCCATGTCACCAACCGAGCACCATGCGCCTCGAAATGCCTCTTTGGTTTTGGCCTCGTTCTGCCAATAGCCACTGAACACATAAGATGTTCTGGAAAACAGTTCGCCGACTTCGCCATCTACCACCTCGACACCCTGTTCATCCAGAATACGGATTGCGCCACTGCCTGCCCATTCGCGTCCTACCGAGCCAAGCTTGGAAATTTGCTCTTCCGGACGCAGCAAGGTAACCCAACCCGCTTCTGTTGAACCGTAGAGCTCGTACAGTTTGCCGTTCTTGAAATAATCCAGAATGGCCAGCTTCGTGTCTTTCCTGGCCGGGGCTGAAGAAATCAATAACTTGCCCACGCTGCTCATGTCGTATTTCGCTTTTACCTCTTCTGGCAAAGACAAAATCATGATGTAGTGCGTGGGCACGAGCGAAGTGAATGTCACCTTGTCCTTGGAAAGAATATGCAAAAGGTTCTCGGGGTTGAAACTTTTGCTGTCATCGATAATACAGGCGCCACCCACATGTAAAAAAGTAGTGGCAAAGTACAAGGAATTGGCATGGCACAGCGGCATGACCAGCAAAGCGATGTCATCACGCGTAAAACCCATTTCCAGGGCAGTGGCCATCGCAATGAGGGTGCTGCCCTCATGCTGGCGTATTGCCCCTTTCGGCCGTCCGGTTGTGCCCGACGTGTACATCAAGGCACACATGTCCTCAGCTGCCACTGCGTCGAACTCACAGGGCCAGGTCCCGCGGGCAACAACCGATTCATATGAGACCCAACCTGCTGGAACCGAGTCTCCCAAGGCAATGAAGCGACCCTCTGGCAATGCCAGCTGACCACGCACCGAATCCACCACGGAGGTGAAATCAGCGCCAGCAATCATGCAACTTGTTCTGCAGTCGGCCAAGATGTATTCAATTTCCGGACCACTTAACCTGAAATTCAGCGGCACCGCCACCAGGCCGGCACGCGCAAGGCCCACATACAGTTCCATCCACTCCACACAGTTGTATGCCAACAAGGCGACACGGTCACCTCGCTGCAGACCCAAATCGCGCAGGGCCGAGGCCAGTTTGCCTGCACGTTCATTCAGATCCTTGTAGGACAGCGAACGACGCGAGTCGCGGGCTGCCATCCTTTGGGGATGAAGCCGTGCATGGGTTTGCACTGCGTCCGAGATTGTCATCAGTTGACTCATGTCCCAAGTCTCCTCAATTGAGTTCTAATTTAAAAATAATTCACGAAATTCTATATTCCGAATTCAGAATGCGATATTATTTTAATCGAAATTCAAGGGTTTGCAAGCACAGATCAAACCGCCGACACCAGAACGAGGAGACAAGCCCATGGGCACAATGCAAATTTCAGATCACAGTTCAGCCGCCTTAATTGCCCGCTTCTTGAAAGCCCGGGGTGTTAAAAGGGTGTACGCCCTATGCGGCGGGCACATCATGCCCATCTGGATGCGGCTGGACACTGAAGGCATTCAAATCATTGACGTGCGTGACGAACGCGCCGCCGTCTACATGGCCCATGCCGAGGCGCAGTTGACTGGTGGACTGGGTGTGGCCATGGTCACTGCAGGCCCTGGCGTTACCAACGCGATGACAGGCATTGCGAATGCCAATGTGGCGCGTGCCTCGGTGCTGGTACTTTCCGGCACCCCCCCCACCTATCAGGAAAACCGTGGCGCCTTGCAGGACATGGTGCACACCGATCTTGTTCGATCCATTACCCGCTATGCGAAAACAGTGCGTGAACCCGACCTGGTGCTACAGGAGCTCGATGAAGCGGTGTCGCGTGCGCTGGGGCACCATGGGGAACCTGGGCCGGTGTATCTTGATTTTCCGGTGAATACGCTACGCAGTGAGGTACCGCAATCGACGGTCTTGCCGGAACATCTTGCTCCGAAAAAGAGACAGGACTTTTACGCCCCTCAGCATGTCATCGAACAGGCCATGGTGAAACTCTGGGCTGCAAAACGCCCATTGGTGATTACCGGTCGCGGGGCACAAGGTGCGGGCCCGGCGCTGAGCAAACTTTTAAGCCGCTTGAATGCGGCATATCTGGACACCGGCGAAAGCCGGGGTCTTGTTTCAGAAGACCACCCCAGCGTTGTAGCCGCCATGCGTGGTGCCGTCATGGGGCAGGCTGATGTGGTGCTGACCGTGGGCCGAAAACTCGATTTTCAATTGGCCTATGGATCTCCTGCAGTTTTTGGTGATGCCGAATTTATCCGAATCGCGGACTGTCCAAGCGAACTACGCGACAACCGGCGAGGCGCAGTGGAGGTATTCTCCACTCCCGCCCTGGCCATTGAGGCCATCCTGGCGTGTGCTGGGGACCGTGTCGCATCCACGGATCAAAGCTGGATCAGCGGATTGCACCAACAACACAAAGAGCGCTCGGCGAAGTTGCTGGACAGCATGCGCAACGCCCCTGCTGGACAAGATGGGTTGATGCACCCCAACCGCCTGCTGTATGCCCTGCGCAAAGCCTTGCCCGAGAAATCAGTGGTGGTAGCAGACGGCGGCGACTTTTTGAGTTTCGCGCGTGTTGGGCTTCCCGCTACCACTTATCTTGATCCGGGCTCACTGGGTTGCATCGGGGTGGGCACACCCTTCGGCGTGGCGGCCAGCCTTGTCAAAACAGACCACACCGTACTCGTCGCAACAGGTGACGGATCGTTCGGTTTCAACGCCATGGAAATGGACACCGCAGCGCGCCACAAAGCACCGGTTTTGATCGTTGTTGCCAACAACGGGGCCTGGGCCATCGAAGTGCGTGATCAGCAAGAGACTCATGGCCGTGTGTGCGGCACACGCCTGCAATTTGCCGACCATGCCGCCATGGCCAAGGCCTTTGGTTTGTACGCTGAACGCGTAGAACGCGCTGAAGACCTGGATGCGGCCATTGAACGTGCCATGGCCAACCGCCCTGCCCTTCTGGATGTTTTGGTCACGCCTGAAGCCGTGTCATCCGATGCAAAATCCGGCCTTGCCTGGGTGCCCGATTATCAGGCGCTTGCTGCGTGGGACAATGCAGAACGCGATTTACGTTGCACACCGAATTCAAAGAAAGTGTGATTTAATTGAGAAAAAACAATCGTTGTTTTGGGAGAATGCATTGTATGAAGGCAATTGAAACAACGCCAAAGCTGGTGGAACAGGTTTACAAGGTATTGCTGGGTGAAATCTCGGGTGGAAACTTGCAGCCCGGAGCCCGAATCATTCAGGAACAACTGGCCAAAGAACTGGGTGTATCACGTCAGCCCATTCAGCAGGCACTGGCCCTGCTGAGAAGTCAAGGCGTGTTGATCGACGCGCCAGGCCGCGGCCTGCTGGTTGCCCCCCTTGATCCCGACTATGTGCGAAATATGTATGACATGCGGGCCGTCATTGAAGGTTTGGCTTGCCGCAGGGCAGCCGAACTGAGTGGCAAGAATGCAAAAGTGAAAGGGCTAACATTGATTAAAGCCGGTTTGAAAGCAGTCAGCAATCACTCCTTCAGGGAAATGATTGCCGCAGACATGGCTTTCCATCATTACATCTATCACCTGGCTGAAAATCCATTGATCCCGCCGGCCATGGAATCGCATTGGCTGAATACCCAACGCGTGATGGGAGAAGTGTTGAAAAGTGAAGAACAGCCACGCAATGTGTGGAGCCAGCACGAAGCCATGCTGGAAGCGATCGTTGAAGGCGACGGTGAAACGGCTGAACGAATGGGCAGGGAACACATTACCCAAGCCGCTGACTTCATGATCGAAAGATTGCTGGAAAACATGGCCAATTCAGCAGCACAGGAAGATGCCGTCAAGGGCAAACGCAAATTAATGCGCGCTTGAACTTACATGGACGTAGTCAGGGCATCTGGAAGGTGCCCTACTCCGTTGAATGCCAGCAAACTGCTGCGCCCCTTTGAAAACAACACGTCCGTCAGAGAAGCATTTCGTATAACCCTCAACAGATCGTGCCATTTGTAATTGGGCAGTTCCATGACTTCACAAACCAGTGCAGCAATAACTCCGGCCGAAGTGACTGCAACAATCTGCTGACCAGCACCAGTTGGTGAATGAATCAGTTCTTCAAACCATTGGCGAACATTCTGTCGAAATTCGTCAATTGAATGCCGGCCCTCGATTTGCAATTCGCCCAGTGACCATGCCTTACAGGCCCCGTCGTAATCCTGCATCACATCGCGTCGGGTCCTGGTCTCGGATTCACGCATCGGTCGACCGAAAAACCGTTCAGCTGCTGCAAATATTTCTTCTCCCTCTGCAAACTCATCCAGCGCATTTACCTCTCGAGCGGGACATTCAATTTTTCCCCCATCCAGGACCAACAACGCAGAATGGCTTTGCCGTTTGCGTGGGCCATGCAGCAACGAGGAAGGCTTTACGCCGTGCTGGCGCATCCACATTCCGGTAGCACGGGCCTGGGCTTCGCCTTGACGAGTCAGCGCGTCGTATTTTGCAGCACCAAATGACGCTTGACCATGGCGCATCAACAACAAGGTGCTCATGCAGATTCAGCCTTCAACACCTTGGGGTTGCTGACTTGTAAACGGGTTCGCCCTGTTTGGCGCAAATGAGCGAGCACAGTGAAGTATTCCTCAGTACCAGGGTCAACTTTTCCTGCGCGAATTCGAGCACCTAACACGCGATTGGCTTGTTTTAAATCAACCACCAACACATCCAGCAACGTCGACAAAGACTTCTTCTCCGCCTCTTCAGGTGTCGAACCCAGCTCAGTCTGGCGCTGCGCTATAAACATGGCGTTCATCACCATCAACACATCGCGCTTCGCATCCCCACTGAGCAGGGGCAACACATTATTCTTCAGAACATCGCGTGCGCATTGCAACAGGGCAACACCGCTGGGTTGTTCAAGCATTAGCTGTGCTCCGTCATGTTCAATATCTCCCACTCCAGTTCGGGCACAATGTGCCCAGTCAATGCAAGCAACAAAGAATCTTCTTCGCCCGAACAATGTCGCTCAGCCTGTTGAATTGCAATGATGGCCCATTTCATGTGCGCCATGACTTCCCAATAATGAATTTGATCGCGGTCAATGGTGCGTTTTGATTCAGACTCATAGCCCGCATAGAAATCCTCGCGCTCACCAATGCCGCCGGCTTCCATGTCATTTTGGCCGAACCGCCAGCATTTGGCGCAAAACCAACCCAAGTCCTCCAGCGGTGCACCCCAGCCAGCAAATTCCCAATCCAGAACTCCGGTTAAACCGGAATCATCCACCATGTAGTTACCAGTTCGAAAATCGCCGTGAACCAAGGTTATCAAGCCTTTGCCAGGTGCATTTCGCTCCAGCCAGCGAAGCCCCCATTCCAGCGCGGGGTAAGGTGTGTGGTGGCGATCCAGAAATGTGCGATAAGCCTGCACGCTATAAAGCGCTGGAGACCCCGAGTGCGTCGGCATAAAGTTCAACGCCTCTTGAGGTGGGCGCACGGAATGAATTTTGGCGAGTTCCCGGCCCAACCTCGCAGCAAGTTCCGCGCGGTTTTTGACTCCACCAGCCTTCACCAAAACATGGCCGGCCGCCGTACCGCGAATTCGACGCATGATGAAAAACGGTCGACCAAAAACAGACGAGTCTTCACACAACCAAAGCGGTTGCGGCACCGTGACACCCGCAGCATATACGGTCGAGAGCAAAGCAAACTCTTGGGCGCGCCCGTGGCTGATTGCCACACCCGCAGTGGGTGAATCACAGCGCAACACCGCCTCTAATTTGCCACTGTACTCACCACCTTCGATAAGCAAATCCAGAAACCAGTTTTCCTGCACAGCGCCACCAGACAACAACTTCATTTGCTCGATACAAACGGTCTCAGCACCACACACCTTGGCAACGTATTTTTCAATAGCTCGCTTCTGGCTGTTATCCATAATTTACAACCCGCTGACCAAATGGCCACGATCCACCGCGACGCAGGCCCCTGTCATGCCAGCACCAGCATCACTGGTCAGCAGCAGCAAGGGTCCATCAAGGTCTTCAAGCGAACAAAACTCCCTTGACGGAATTCGGTTACGCAATTTTTCACCCAGCTCACTGGCCAGAAATTCTCGGTTTAAATTGGTCGCCACATAACCTGGCAACAAAGCATTCACACGAATTTTGTAACGGGCCAGTTCCAGTGCCATCGCTTTGGTGGCTTGCACCACACCTGCCTTGGAAATGGCATAAGGCCCCACTGCGCCGCCAACCCGTTCACCCAGTATGGAGGCCACATTCACGATGGAACCTGGCTTGTTGGCTGAAACCATTGCGCGGGCCAGTTCCGTGGCCATCATCCAGCAACCTTTCAAATTGGTGTCCATGATCTGATCCCAATCTTCTTCAGTTTGCTCCAATATGGGCTTGGCAATCGACTGCCCCGCATTGTTTACCAACACATCAGGTACACCAACCTGTTCAACAGTAGTGGCGATCGCCTGTTTCACCGATGCGGATTTGCTGACATCCAAGGCAACTGCCGTGGCTCGCTGCCCCCGCGCCTTGATTTCAGAAACAAGATCGGCGAGGCTTTCTGCCTTACGGGCAGTAAGCACGACATGTGCACCCGCATTGGCCAGTGTCACAGCAAAATGTTTCCCCAGGCCACTGGAAGCCCCAGTGACCATCACCACTTTATTATTGAGGCTGAACAAATTCTTCATTTGGATCCTTCGCGGCCAGCCACAATCTTTTTACCCATACTGAATCGGTGCACCTCACTGGGGCCATCGTAAATCCTGAACGCACGCATATCGGTGAAAATTCGGCTCACAATGGTTTCGCCAGTTACGCCCTGGCCGCCCAGAATTTGGACACTGCGGTCTACAACACGCCACTCTGCCTCGGAACAAGCCACCTTTGCACGGCTCGATTCAAAGTTACAACGCTCGCCCTGGTCCAGCAACCATGCTGTGTGCCAAATGTGCAAACGAGCAGTTTGCAGATCAATTTCATTGTCAGCCAGCATGAAACTGATACCCTCGTGTGCACCCAAGGTCACTCCAAAAGCCTGTCTGTGGCGCGCATAGTCCAGCGCAATCTCATGTGCTCGCCGGGCTTGTCCCAACCAACGCATGCAGTGGGTCAAACGGGCTGGGGCCAAACGAATCTGTGCGTAACGAAAGCCTTTTCCGATTTCACCCAACACATCGCTGGCTGGCACACGCAGGTTGTTGAACTTCAACACACCGTGACCGCCTGTGAAGCAGGCATCCATTGCATCCATGGTGCGAACATACTCAATACCGGGGGCATCCATGTTGCTTAGAAACATGGTGGCTGAACCGTCTTCCATTTTCGCCATGATGATCGCAAAAGACGCGCCTTCTGCCCCAGTGATAAACCATTTGTCACCATGAATGACGTAGTGGTCTCCGTCTTTCACTGCCGTGGTCTTTAGCATTGAAGGATCCGCACCCGCACCTGGTGCAGGCTCGGTCATTGCAAAGCATGACCGTATTTTTCCCTGCACCAAAGGCTTGAGCCAACGTTCCTTTTGCTCGTGCGTGGCCACCACTTCCATCAAGTGAATGTTGCCTTCATCGGGTGCATGTATATTCATCGCTGTGGGGCCTAGGGTTGAATATCCCGCCTCTTCAAACACCACCGCCTTTTCAATGTGGCTTAAACCCAGCCCACCCAGTTCTTTGGATGCATGTGGGGTCAGCAAACCTGCTTTACGGGCCAGGCCCACCAATTCCTCGCGCAAGCTTTCCGAGGGGCCATGCGCAGTTTGGCGCGGATCATTTTCCAGAGGAATCACTTGCTCGGCAATGAATCGGCGAACCTCCTCCCGAAGCGCCTGCAATTTTGGGGAAATGGAAAAGTCCATGCGTACTCCTCAAGTTAAAAAAGGAAAGACACCTCATCCTGATTCAATCCGAATTGGAGGTTGTGTGCAGTGGGCTGACCAGGAAGAAAGCCGGTATCTTTCCAACAGGGGTGAATCAATTAAAATACGTAAACGAATCGCAGATTCAGACTATCAGATTGTGTAACCGATTCGCCATCAATACCCTTCTGATAATGCAAGGCTACTGATGCGTGGTCGTACAGGTGGAACATCATGCCGGCAGCCAGCGCAGTTTCATTGCTGTCAGGTGCGCCAGCCACACCATCTGTAATCTGGTAATCAACACCAACATAGGGCTCCAGCAAATCAGACACACGGTAACCAAAGCGATTGTTCAAATGGTAGTAATCGCCTGGCGCGGTGCCTCGTCTCCTGTTTCATTCATGCGGTACTCGCTTTGCGCGAGAAGCTACATTTTTATTGTGAATTAAATATATATATTCTGAATTCGGAGTTCAAGATATTTTTTCAATATATCGAACTCTGAACTCAGAATATAAGTATAAATTTTGTTTATATTCAATAGGATAGAATTAAATGTAACGGAGATTATATTTTATGAAGACTTGCCAATCAGGGGTATTCCCTTAGCAATCAAGAACAGGAAGTTACCAGGGTAACGAGGGCGCAGATAAACGCCTGGCAACACCCGAAGAATCGGTGGGGTCGCGCACATCCCCAAACCGGGGCTCGCCCCGCTCCCAAGCCAGTTGGGCCTTGGCGATGGCCTCTTTGCTGTGGCCCACGAAATTCCACCACATTTGCACGGGTGTTTCAAGCGGCACACCGCCCAGCAACAAGACGCGCGTATCGGTGCTCAGGGTCATCTCAAGGTTCTCTGAACCTGGTTCCAAGTAGGCAAACTCATCCGGTGTGTAAGTCTCGCCTTGCACACTCACCTGCCCGGTCAGTGGCAAAAATCCGTACTCAAATTCCGGGTTCAAATGCAGCGTGGCCTGGCCGCCGTGCAGGCTGAACAAGTCCATGCCAAGCATGGGCGAATGCACCGCGGTGGGCGCAGTATCGCCGCCGTAGCTACCAGCCAGCAAGGTGTATTGAACACCCTCGGAATGCCAAACAGGCAATTCCGGATAATGGGCAAAATCGGGCTCGCAATCAGCAAGTTCGGGCGGCAAGGCAATCCACAATTGTGCAGCATGCAATCGGTCACCATTCACCACCGAATCTTCGGTGTGCACAATGCCACGCCCTGCGGTCATCAGGTTCACCTGCCCGGGTCGAATAATCAGCTCATTGCCCAGGCTGTCTTTGTGCAGCACTTCACCATCGATCAACCAGGTGAAAGTTTGTAATGCGGTGTGCGGGTGTGCGCCCACGTGCATGCCTTTGCCTGGGGCAAATTCCACTGGCCCTGCATGGTCCAGAAAACACCATGCCCCCACCATGCGCTGGTGGCGACTGGGCAAAGCACGTTTCACCAACATGCCTTCGCCCAGGTCGGCGCTTCGAAGTTCAATTCGCTTGATTTTGTTCATGTCAAAATCATAACGGTTTGCGCTTACTTCGTCAGTGCTGTGTAGCTGGTAATCAGGTTGCGATAGTCTGGAATGTGATTAGAGAACAAGGCACCCAATCCTTCAATGTCATTGCGCCAGTCGCGGTGCAGTTCACAAGCCACGCCGAACCAGGTCATCAACTGCGCGCCTGCATTGCTCATTCTTTCCCAGGCAGAGTGGCGTGTCAGTTCGTTGAATGTACCCGATGCATCGGTCACCACAAACACCTCATATCCTTCTTCAAGGGCCGACAAGGCTGGGAATGCAACGCACACCTCGGTTACCACACCCGCAATAATCAATTGCTTTTTGCCGGTGGCTTTGACTGCGGCCAAAAACTCGTCATTGTCCCAGGCATTGATTTGGCCAGGACGGGCAATATAAGGTGCATCGGGGAAAATATCTTTCAACTCGGGCACCAAAGGGCCGTTCGGGCCAGTTTCAAAACTGGTGGTCAAAATGGTGGGCAATTTGAAATACTTCGCCAAATCGGCCAGGGCCAACACATTGTTCTTGAAACGATCGGGGTCGATGTCACGCACCAGCGACAACAAACCGGCCTGGTGATCAACCAACAGCACCGCGGCATTGTTTTTGTCGAGACGAATGTATGGCTTGCTCATGTTGTCTTCCTTTTCATATTGACAGTGATTAATGGCAATATGCTAATCAAACACTTAATTACTGATAAGCAGGCAAATTTTCAACAAATCGTTCTGCTTATAGAACAATAAGGCACGCATCCATGGACCTGAACGACCTGTATTACTTCGCCAAAGTAGTTGAACATCAGGGTTTCTCAGCTGCGGCACGTGCCCTGGGGGTTCCGAAATCAAAAATAAGTCGCCGCATCGCCGAGCTCGAAAAACGGCTGGGAACACAGTTGCTGTATCGCTCCACCCGCAAGTTGCACATCACAGAAATCGGAAAAACCTACTATCAGCACTGCAAGGCCATGTTGATTGAGGCCGAAAGTGCACAAGAATTGATTGAACAAAATCACTCCGAGCCGCGTGGCCTGATCCGCATGACTTGTCCCATCGCATTGCTGCATGCTCACATTGGCGAGATGCTGGCAGAATTTCTGGTGAAACATCCGCAAGTGACAGTGCACATGGAAGCGAGCAACAGGCGGGTGGATGTGGTGGCCGAGGGAGTTGACCTTGCCATACGTGTGCGACCACTGCCGCTGGAAAGCAGCGACTTGGTGCTCAAGGTGCTGTCGGATCGAGGCCTGTGTCTGGTGGCAGCACCCCGGTTGATTCAGCAAATAGGCATGCCAAAACACCCCAACGATTTAAGAAACTGGCCAAGCCTGGGATTGGGGCAAACACAGGGGAATGTACAAAACAACTTTGAGTGGTGTCTGACCCATCACAGTGGGGAGCGAGTGATCGTGCCTTTTTCTCCCCGACTGGTAACGACCGACATGACAGCCCTGCGGGCCAGTGCGATGGCGGGGGTTGGGGTGGTTCAATTGCCCAATCTGATGGTGCCCGAACAAGTCGCCGACGGGCGATTGGTCAAATTGCTTCCAGAGTGGTCTCCGCGTCGCGAAATCATTCACGTGGTGTTTCCATCGAGGCGCGGCATGCTGCCCGCAGTGCGTGCACTGATCGACTTTCTCTGCCAGAAGTATGACTCCTTCGATGAGGAGTGACCAACTTTTTTTCCGGTATTAATATTGAAGACATGCTGAAGGTCAAAAATATCAATTGCCCCTGCCTATAGGGTAAATTTATAAAAACAACTTGATTGATAGGATTTAGCACCCTACACTGAATTCAGCAGTTAATAATTAACGGCAACAAAGGAGAGATGTATGTCAAATGATGCAAAGTGCCCATTCACGGGCGATGGTCCCAAAACAGCGATTGCCGGCACACCCACTAACGCAAGCTGGTGGCCCAACGCACTGAACATTAAATTGTTGAACCAGAATTCCCCATTGACTGACCCCATGGGCGAAGACTTCGACTACGTGGAAGAAGTCAAGAAGCTCGATGTACCCGCCCTTCTGAAAGATCTCGAAGCGCTCTACACCAATTCTCAAGACTGGTGGCCCGCCGACTACGGCCATTACGGCCCATTCTTTGTTCGTATGACATGGCACGCCGCTGGTACCTACCGTATCGCCGATGGCCGTGGCGGTGCTGGCACCGGCATGCAGCGCTTTGCGCCATTGAACAGCTGGCCCGACAACGGCAACCTGGACAAGGCGCGCCGCCTATTGTGGCCCATCAAGCAGAAGTACGGCAAGCAATTGTCATGGGCTGACCTGATTACACTGGCGGGTACCTACTGTATGGATACCATGGGTTTCAAGACCTTTGGTTTCGCATTCGGCCGTAAAGATGTGTATGAGCCAGAGGAAGTGTACTGGGGCCCAGAAACTGAAATGCTGGGCGACAAGCGTTACACCGGTAAGCGCGAACTGGAAAACCCCTTGGCCGCCGTACAAATGGGTTTGATCTATGTCAACCCTGAAGGCCCCAATGGCAATCCCGATCCCAAGCTTTCAGCACACGACATTCGCACCACCTTTGGTCGCATGGCGATGAACGACTACGAGACCGTGGCTTTGGTAGCAGGTGGTCACACCTTCGGTAAGGCGCACGGTGCTGGTAACCCGGCACTGGTCGGCCCAGAACCTGAAGGCGCTCCCATTGAAGAGCAGGGTTTGGGTTGGATCAACAAACATGGCAAGGGCAATGCAGGCGACACCACCACCAGCGGTATCGAAGGCGCATGGAAACCCAACCCCACCAAGTGGGACATGGGTTACCTGGAAACATTGTTCAAGTACGACTGGGAGCTTACAAAGAGCCCGGCTGGCGCACACCAGTGGAAGCCAAAAGGCGGCGCAGGTGCAGGCACAGTGGTGGACGCACACGACCCCAACAAGAGCCACGCACCCATGATGACCACTGCCGACCTGGCGCTGCGCATGGACCCGGATTACGAGAAGATTTCTCGTCACTTCTTGGCCAACCCAGACGAGTTCGCTGATGCGTATGCACGTGCCTGGTTCAAGCTGACCCACCGCGACATGGGCCCAAAGAGCCGTTACATTGGCCCATTGGTGCCAAAAGAGGATTTGATCTGGCAAGACCCAGTGCCTGCAGCAGATTACAAGCATGCCGATGAGGCTGATGTTGCTGCGCTAAAAGCCAAAGTACTGGCCAGCGGCTTGAGCATTCCTCAACTGGTTCGCACAGCGTGGGCTTCTGCTTCCACATTCCGCAACAGCGACAAGCGCGGTGGCGCCAACGGTGCACGCATTCGTTTGGCCCCCCAGAAAAACTGGGAAGCCAACAACCCTGCCGAATTGAGCAAGGTGCTGGAGCAACTGGAAGGCATTCAGAAGCAGTTTAACGACGCAGGCAACGGCAAGAAAATTTCGATTGCCGACCTGATTGTGATTGCAGGTGCTGCCGGTGTAGAAGCCGCGGCCAAGAAAGCCGGTCATGACATCAAGGTGCCAGTTGCCCTGGGCCGTACAGATGCCACTCAGGATCAAACCGATGTGGAGTCTTTCGCAGTGCTAGAGCCAACAGCAGATGGCTTCCGTAACTACGCCCGCAAAGGTCTGGAAGGTACAGCAGCAGAGCGTTTGATCGACAAGGCCAGCTTGCTGGGCTTGACCGCTCCTGAAATGACTGTGTTGGTGGGTGGCTTGCGTGCCATGAACGCCAACGTGGGTGGTGCCAAACATGGCGTGTTCACCAAGCGCCCCGAGGCATTAACCACTGACTTCTTCACCAACCTGCTCGACATGAGCACCAAGTGGAGCAAGTCAACCAGCGCCGACGGTGTACTGGAAGGGCGTGACCGCAAGACAGGCGAAGTGAAGTGGACAGGTACCCTGGCCGACATGTGCTTCGGTTCCAACTCGCAACTGCGTGCACTGTGCGAAGTGTATGCAGGTTCAGATGCCGAGAAGAAGTTTGTGAACGACTTCGTGGCCGCCTGGAACAAAGTGATGAATGCCGATCGTTTTGATTTGCACCATTAATTTGACTTGGTAGCTGAAAAGGCCCGGTGTGAAAGCGCCGGGCTTTTTTTATTTGTACTTGGAATCGGTGTATTGTTTGCAGTCGGTTTACACCTTACATTCCAATCACATCATGTCAGCACCTGTCATATTCAGTACTTTCATCACCGCCAGTGGCCACAGTTTTGGCCACGCCGTTCTTAACAACCCCGCAGCCTTGAATGCGCTCACATTGCCAATGATCGACCTGCTCGATCCGCAGTTGAAAGCGTGGGCTGAAGACGATTCCATCGCAGGTGTGGTACTCAGTGCAGCCGGTGACAAGGCCTTTTGTGCAGGCGGTGATGTGGTGAGTTTGCACCACGCCAGCAAGCGTGTAGGGGCAGGCGTAGTACCGCCTGAAGCCGAGGCGTTTTTCGAACGTGAATATCGCTTGGACTACCGCATACACACCTACCCCAAACCCATTTTGTGTTGGGCACATGGCATTGTGATGGGTGGTGGCGTCGGTTTGATGGTAGGCGCATCGCATCGCGTGGTCAGCCCCAATGCACGCATTGCCATGCCGGAAATTCACATTGGTTTGTACCCGGATGTGGCAGGCACCTGGTTCTTGCATTGCATGCCCGAGCGCACGGGTTTGTTTCTGGCCCTGACCGGCGCAATCATCAATGCGGCTGATGCGTTGCTGGGCAAATGGGCCGATGCGGTGATAGAACATGCGCAGTTTTCAAATGTACTGCATGCCATTGAAAACACCAGCTGGCAGGGTGAGCTGAAATCGGACAGGGAAAAATTGTCTACCGTGCTAAGACAGTTTGAAGTGAACGCACCCACGCCTTTGTTACATACACACGCAAAAGAAATTGATGCCGTAATGAACCATGACAATCTGGCTGAAATCGACGTGTCCTTGCGCGCATTGCAACATAGCGAGGTGGCCTGGCTGGCCAAAGCAGCACACGCATATGCAAACGGCTCCCCTACTTCGGCTGTATTATCTTATGAATTGATGAAACGCCATGCGGGCGCAGACTTGGCTGATGTATTGCGGCTGGAGTATCAGGCTTCCGTGGGCTGCTGCGTACATCCAGACTTTCCGGAAGGTGTACGTGCATTGCTGGTGGACAAAGACAAATCACCAAAATGGAACCCAAGCAAGTTAAGTGAGGTGAGTGCAGCAACAATTCACGACCTGTTAAAACCAAGATTTTTCGGGCTGCACCCCTTGAACGATTTGTCAATTTCCCTTTGAGGTCAATCTCGATTGACTTGATTTTTTAAATACCAAGTCCTATCATTGCGACACTCATTGGGGAGTAGCCTCTTTCCGCTTGGAAAGGCTTACGTCAACACACTTGGCCTAATATCTTATACAGGCTATGGCGTAAGCGGTTTTTGAACTTGGCAAGACCTTTGACTACACGGCTTCCAGATTGGCCTGGAGAAGCTGCGTGGTCATTCGGTTTTTCCAGGCCCAGGAACTTATGTCATGTCTTCGGCACTTCTCGTATCCACCGGTGTAATTGCACTCGCTGAAATTGGGGACAAAACCCAGCTTCTTGCATTTCTGTTGGCCACACGTTTCAAAAAACCAATTCCAATCATCATTGGCATTACCTTGGCCACACTGATCAATCACGGCCTGGCTGGCGTGGTGGGTAGCTGGATCACCGCCAATGTGGATTCATCTGTTCTGCGTTGGGTGCTTGGCGCGTCCTTCATCGCCATGGCAGTGTGGACACTCATTCCTGACAAAATCGAAGATGAAGAAACTCAGCTGGCTACCAAGCTGGGTGTGTTCGGTGCCACCTTCATCACCTTCTTTTTGGCGGAAATGGGCGACAAAACCCAAATCGCCACCGTGGCCATGTCAGCACACTACAACGATGTGCTTATGGTAGTTGCGGGTACTACATTGGGCATGCTGATTGCCGACGTGCCTGCGGTGTTTGCTGGCGACAAGCTGGCTGAAAAAATTCCAATGAAGCTGGTGCACCGAATAGCGGCTGCCATGTTTGCAGCACTGGGTGCGGCCACCCTCTTTGACGTTGGGGCAGGATTTGGGCTTTAATTTTGAGTGAATCAATCCATTCACAAAAAAACATGTAACAAGCATATATTGACCCAACCAAGGCACAACGATGAGCCATGCGCACATTTCATCACTGTCGATCTGGCGAGATCGTTTTATCTACATGTCCCCCTACTTTTTGGTCGGCTCTGTGCGGCTTTTCTGAAAGCCGCTTGGGGTGCAGGGTTGAATGCCGACTGGGCCATCGCCTATCGCAACGCCCTGCAAATTGACCCCCAACAGAGTGGCTACGTTACCGAAACTGCCAGTGAAAGTAATTGACCGAATGTGGCACGGTGGATTCACAACCGTGCAGAAATAATCCGGTGCCTAAGCCCTGATACGAGATTCAATTACACCGTGTCGCCGTAGGCGCCAGTAAAAAGTCCCGGCCTGCAAAGCGGCTCTCGATGAAATCCAGAGCCTCGGGTGTAAAGCGCGAACCAGTTAGGTGTTCACCGGTCAGCGACCTGAGGTAAGTAACCGGTGTGCCTTTGGCGCACCAGGCATCCACTACTTTGTCCACGCCTTCCACTGGAATAACCTCGTCCAGAATTTCATGATAGAAAAACACTGGAATGCGCGGGTTGCCTGCCGCTTGCGGCAAGGAAATTGACTTTTCCAGTTCCAACATGTGCGGCTGGTTGTAAAAATCATCCACATTCACATACTTGCTGATGTTTCCACTGGCCCCTTCGCTGCCATCGGCCGGCACGCCCCCGCAGCCGTCCTTGATGGCCTTGGCCACACGCAAGCCTTCCGCATTCAGCTTGCCTTCAAACAGCTGGGGAAACTCCCGGTTAATCCCCACCAAAGCGCTGAACACAAGGCCAAAGAAGAATTGATCTTCAGCACCACGCGCCACACCCAGCAAGTCTGCAGGCGTGCCGCCGGACACCGCACCAATCAGGTTTAATTCATTGGCATACACTGGATGAAGTGCTGAGGCCCATGACGTGGCAATGGCGCCACCGGAATAACCCCACATCATGGTGGGCGCATTGCCTTGAAGCCCGAGTGGCTCAAAAGCCTGCGCAGCGCGAATTGCGTCCAACGTAACCTGCCCAGACAACTTACCCGCACCATAGGTGTGGTGAGGCCCTTCGAAATCCGGAAACACCATGGTCCAGCCCAATGCATTCAAACCAACACCATAGCTGCCGTAGTTGATCACCCCGTTGTCGGCATCGCTGTTGCCCGACAGGGTTTGAGACGGTGTACAACGCGCCCCCAAACCGTTGTAGGCAATTTGAAAAGCGACCAGTTTTGGCGATGCACTGGCGATAGTTGGTTTCACCACCGTGGCCATGCCCACAATGGGTTCGCCAGCTGAATTTCTGCTTGCAAACTTGATTTGCCAGGCTTCGTTGGGCAATTCTTGCCCGTTCAAGGTGAATGGCACCGGCCTTGAGTCCAAAATGCTGCCCGGCGCACGCTGCAATTCTTCCTCACTGGCGTGGTAAAAGGCATCGGGTTCCACATCGGGCGCGAAAGCCACATCGGCCTTGCTAAACTGCGCGGCCGATACGCGCGTGTTAGGTGCACCTTCCCCTCCACAGGCTGACAAACCAATCATTAAGCACATCAACAGGCTTGATCTGTAAAAAGTAGTCATGGCTTAGTCTCCCGATTCGCTATTTAAACTTTATTTACACTTACATAACTGTAAGTCCATTTGTTCATCTTATACTGAGGTGGTCCATTGCCGGATTCAACCTTGGAGAAAGAAATGCCCACAGCAATCGAAGGCCATCAACACGGGCGTGTGCCGCGTGAAGTGCGGGCAAAGCAACTGCTGGATGTGGCCGAGGTGGAGTTTTCCCGCCTGGGCTATCAGGCCACCTCGATTGATGCCATCGCGGAAGCAGCGGGCGTTACACGCCCAATGATCTACAACCTGTTCCAGTCCAAAGACGGCATTTACACCGCTTGCCTGAAAAGAGCGCGTGGCGCACTGGAAGCCCGAATACTGGAAGCGTTTTCTGGCAAGGCGGGTGTAAAAACAAAATTACACCGAGGCTTTGAAGCATATTTCTCGTTTCTGGAGGACTACCCATCCGCCTGGGCATTGCTGTACGGCGGCGGCAACGCTGTAAGCGGGCCCGCTGCACAAGAAATTTTGAGTCTGCGCTTCAACACCGTGCAAGTGATTGCTGCACTGCTGGCGAAAGAGCTAGGCAAACCAGTGAACGACGAATTGATTGTGTTGGCCCATACCATTTCTGGCGGAGCCGAACAGGTGGCCAAATTGTGGCGTGAACGGCCTGAGTTAAATTCAGGGAAGTTGGTGAAGCAGTTGACTCAGACCTTTTCCAGCAGCTTGTCCAGCTTGTGATCAAGCGGCAAACCGGTTGAGTTCAATACCCCGGCCAGCATTTCATAGTGACCAATCAGCATCAGCACCTCCAGCAACTTACGGGTACTGTAGTGCTTCTCAAGTTCTGCCCAGGTGCTGGCCGACACCATGCGCTCGTGATGGAACTCGTCACAGGCTTTCATCAGGGCTTTGATGCGGGGTTCAAAATTGGGTGCATCGGCACCCAGGGTAACCTGCACAATGTCCGCTTCCGAAAGTGCCGTGCGCAAACCAATGTCCACATGCTGGCCCCACTCGTATCGGCATCTGCAATTCCAGCCCACGCGTAAAATGACAAGCTCGGTGTCGCGGCGGTCAATTTCACCATAGGGCATCATGCGTGCGGCAAACCCCAGCCACGCTTTGAACAACCTGAAATTGCGCAACAGCATCATGAAGAGGTTGGACGCGTCCAGCTTGCCCACCGCATTAATAATGTGAATAGTTGTGCGTGCAAACAGGCTCATTTCCGCTGGCTTCAAGGGGCTAACACGGACACGCTCAGCTTGGTGCCAGCCACCTTCGGGGGTCAAATTGCCAATTGCACTGCGGTGTTGTTCAATCATTGGCTTGTCTCCTTGATTTTATTATTGATCCTGATGCATCATAAATTGACTCAATGCAAACAACCAGCACTGTAGGAAAGCGATTCGGAAAGTCGATTTAAACGCTTGAATAAAGGCGAATCCACCCTCTTATCAACCAACCACATCCACGCCATCCCACCTATTCTATTTGAACAGTTAAATTACGAAGCCAGCATAAGTAACACAACCTAATCGCACGGCTTCGGGTTCGGCCAGACATGTTTCTACATACATTCAGATTATTGCTCTTGCTGCTGTGTTCCTCTGTATGGGCAGGCCAGCCCGACTCGCCTTTTTCACCAGAAGAAGAGCAATGGCGTGCCAAACACGCCACCGTGAAACTCTGCTATTCGAATGATTTTCCTCCCAACCTGTTCCTGGACAAGAAAGGCAAACCTGCAGGCTATATTCCGGAGCTTTATGCACTGCTGGGCGAGAAACTGGGTATTGAGTTTAAGTTTGAAATCAGCCCTTGGCCTGAAGCTGTAGACAATGCCAACCAACGGAAATGCGCAGGACTGGCTCTAGTACGCAAACTGGATCAATGGCGCAAAAACTTCGCTTTAAGCGATGAACTGTTTTATACCTACTCTTACCTGTATGCGCGCAGTGATCAGTCCCCAGCCATGAATACGCTACACGACCTTAAGGGTAAAAAACTGGCCTACCTTCGCGGTGAGATCGTGTCGGAGATGTTGATCAAAAAATATCCCGGCATCACTGGTGTGCCATTTGACAATGTTGAAAGCTCAATCACTGCCTTGGGTAAACGCGAGGTCGATGCAATTATCGGTACCACCGGCATCGACTTCAAACGCCAACAAAATCACGACTCAACATTCAAAATTGCTGCTGTGATTCCAGAGAGCAAAGCCGAGGTGGTGATTGCCATTCGCAAGGATTGGCCAGAGTTGATGGCACTACTCAATAAGGGACTGAGCCTGATTGCACCTGATGAGCTTCGCGCCCTGGAGGCACGATGGTTTTCTGTCGATCCTCAGGCGAGCCAAAAGGTTTTGAATATCAACTTGGACGTACAAGAAAAAAACTGGCTGTTAAATGCTCCGAAAATTAGAGTCAAATTAACAGACTTTCCGCCGTTCAGTATGACTACGCCTGAGCCCGCCGGGATCACGGTGGACTACTTGAACCTGATTGCTGAAAATACTGGCCTCGAAGTGGAATACATCACTGACTCGCTTAATCGCGATCAAGCACTTCTGGACATCATCGAAGAAAGGTCCAGGTATGATCTGATTCTGAACATCAACAAAAACTCAAAGCTTGCTCAAGCCACAAACGTGAGCAGTACAGTTGCTGCCATTCCCCTCGTCGTGATTACACGTCGAGAAAATGTTGACATCAATAGCATGCAATCGATGCAAGGAAAAACACTAACCTTGGTCAGAGGTGGGGCCCTTGCAGACCGCATCAGATCTGAACACCCCAACATCAACATTCTTTGGGTCGACAAAGTACTGGATGCACTGCAAGCCGTGTCAACGGGTCGCGCCGATGCATATATTGGTAATTTGATCGTGGCCAACTACTTGATGCGTGAGCAACACATCGACAACTTGATGGTGGTTGCGCCAGCCCCGTATGATGATCTGGAAATTGCTATCGCTGTTCGTAAAGACTGGACCGAGTTAAGCAACATCATCAACAAAGGCTTGGCCAGCATTACTCCGACGCAAAGAAATCAAATCAGCCAGAAATGGGGATCGGTCGAGTTCAAATCGCATGTGGACTATGGATTGCTGTGGAAAACAGGTGCAGCTGCCACTGCGATTCTTCTGTTGTTTTTAATGTGGAACCGCTCGCTGAGTCGCGAGATCAATCGACGGCTACAAATTGAAAATGAACTTCGACAAGCAAAAGAAACAGCGGACCAAGCCAATCGAGCGAAAGGTGAATTCTTGGCCAATATGAGTCATGAAATTCGTACACCCTTGAATTCGGTAATTGGGCTAGCCTACCTGCTTGAGAAAGACCCTCCGCCCGACGAACGAAAAGAACTAATCCAGAATATTCACATGGCAGGCAACAGCCTGCTGGGCATTGTGAACAATGTTCTGGATCTTGCGAAAATTGAAGCGGGTGAACTGGAAATGGAAAATAAACCCATCCAGTTAAAGTATCTATTCAAAGAAGTTGAGCAAATCATGCAAGCCTCGATCACAGCCAAAAAGCTGAAACTCAGTATTGCAGCGCTGCCCGCTGAGTGCCCAGACATTGTCATGGGCGACATTACCCGCGTTCGTCAAATCCTGATTAACTTGATCGGTAATGCAATCAAGTTCACTGAGAAGGGATCGATCACTGTGCACGCACTTGCCATTGAACCCACTGCCTCCAACTCGATTCGATTAAAACTTGTCGTGCAAGACACGGGCATCGGAATTGCTGCCGATGTACTTCCCAAACTATTCTCACCTTTCACACAGGCTGACAGCAGCACCACAAGGCAATTTGGCGGAACGGGCCTTGGATTGACAATCGTCAAGCAACTGGCAGAAAAAATGGACGGACTTGTCTCTGTTGAAAGTGAGCTCGGTGTAGGAACACGATTCACTGTTGAAGTGCAGTTCCGCAAACCAAGCGAAGAGGACTTGAACTTGTATGCTCAAAGCCGACAAATTAAATCAGAGTCGCTTGAAGGGATCAAAGTACTGGTCGTTGATGACTATTTGCTGAACCTGAAGATCGCATACAAATTATTACAACACCACGGCGCCACAGTGTTCACCGCGTCCAACGGACAAGAGGCACTGGATTGGCTGCAAGACCGGGCTAATCATGTAGATGTGGTACTGATGGATATTCAAATGCCCATCATGGACGGTAATACAGCTGTTGCCAAGCTGCGCGCAACCGGAAAGTTTGATACCCTGCCAGTAGTAGGCCTCACTGGTGGTGCCATGCTAAGCGAACGCGAAAAGTCGTTGCAAGCGGGCATGAACGACTACCTAACCAAACCATTGAATCCAGATCAAATGATCCGGGTTATTCGCCAGTTGGTGGACCAGGTGAGAAAAGGACAGACCAGTCACTCGACGATTCAGGAATGAGCAACTCGAACATATTCAAAGACAGAGACATCGAATCTATCCTAATCACCGACACTGAGCTTAGCGTTTGGAATAGCACCCCGCAATTTGTGGGCAAGTTAACGGTGCAGCCTAAACATCTCGACGAATTCGAGCACACCAACAACACCATTTACCTGGCATGGATGCAAGCCATCGCAGCTTTGCACTCAGCTCAACTCGGCCTGACATTTCAAGACTTTGTAGAGCTTGGCTATGGCTGCGTGGCACGCCAACACCATATGGAATATAAGCGCCCCACCTTCGCCGGAGATACCCTTTGGATTGCCACCTGGATCAGCCACAACGAAGGCAAAGCCGATATGATTCGCCAGTACCAGTTTGTGCGCGAAAGCGACCACGTCACCGTGATGCAAGGGCACACTCAATGGGTTTGTATCGACATGAAAACGGGTCGACCCAAAAAGCAACCGAGCCGGTTTCTGGAATGTTACAAACCAGTGAGCGCCGGAACGCTTTAAGTTTTCCGCAGAAACCTTAACGAGTCGCCGCCGTGCGTTGAAGCATTAAATCCGCGATTTGCATGGCGCCGCCCGGAGTTTGATCAAATCGAATTTCCACTGCCCTCAAACTTCGCAAGTTAATTCCACTCACCACGCTCAAAGGAAAATCCACTGCATTCAGCAGGGTTTTTCTTGAACCTCCACCCTCTGGATTACCGGGTGGGTTGTAAAGCGAACTGGTGTAATCACTTGCTTTCAAGTTGAAAGTTTTTCCGTCACTGTCCTCCAACACCAAAGTGAAATTTTGATCCTGACTCTGATCGGAATTCAATGTACTCACGGCCACACGCAGACTGATTAAATCAAACTGACTCGCATCTTGCGCAGGAAAAACATTCCGTATTCTGGCTGGAGAATTCCATGCCACGGCCAGTTGGGGTGTAATCGAGAATGTGGTGGCCGATGGACACCCCACCCCTTCAATATCCGGGTCGCAAATTTCGAATGTAGTCAAACCCTGCTGACTGACCACACCACCCAGACTATTGACGGTAAGCGCACTCTGCGTACCGAATGTATTGATCAACACACGGTCGCTTGCTTTGGGCGTTAAACTTAAATGGTGGCGAAACTCGCAAGGACCAACGCCATCCGGGCAAGCCTCGTTCAGCACAGTGGCCCTTCCATTCCAATAGTGTGCAAATGCCTGTTCCCCACCCACAAAATACCGGAAAAAGCTGGCCATGAAGAACTGCCCCAAGGCACGCTGCTCTTCAGGCGTATCGCGTTGATTCGACGCTGCATTGGTGCCGCAAAACGGGTCATCTCCACCAGGGTTCGTGATGGTCCAATCGTCGCTGGTCCATACGGTATTGAAATAATTGTGGTTGCTACCCATGGTCAAAATCTGAAACTTGGCAGCTTGATCGTCCGCTTTGAAATAACGCGAGTCGTCGTACACAAACGCGCCTTGTACGTCTTCAACATCACCGTCGCAGTAGGGAAGCAAGGTAGCGTACGCTGAACTGTCGACTACGTCCAGGTTGTAATCTGTGGGGGCAAGCCCAAAGGTTGCAATTACTTTGTGCGGACGTGCTTGCTCGCGATTGTAGGTCACATACTTGGCCACCCCGTCACCCCCGCGTGAGTGTCCCATCGTACCAATGCGGTTCATGTCCAACTTACCTTTCAGAAAACCCAGGTTAGAACCCGCAGTTTGAGGTGTGGCTGGCGCACCGGTCTCAGTAATATCCCGAAATGCGTCCAGATGCGCCTGGATCAATTGTGCTCGCGCATTTGCACCTGCGTCGCCACTGGCGGGTGAACCGTCGTTGTCATTGATGTCGTTCGCATCAATTGAAATGACTGCATAGCCATGGCTGGCCAAATGTTCTACCAAATACTGATAGCCCCTGTAACTGTCGGCCGGGCCCAAAACACCATTGACATTGGGGCATGTGTCGTCGTCAGCAATCAGAACAGGAAGTTGTCCAATGTCTGTTTCACAAGTTTGATGCCTCCCGTGCATCAACACCACCACGGGCATGATGCCTGTGGCATTTGAATCGATCGTGATGTAGCCGTGTACATCGCTTTCGTAGCTCGCGTTGCGCTTGGGATCGGTCACAGTAATTCTGCCGAAGCGGTAATCCACCTCCTGCAAATTGGCGCTGGGATTGTTTTGAAAGACGCTGGCGCTTTGAAGCACCAGTGGGCTTCTTGCTTGAGGAACCGTAATCGGCGGTGAATCGTCCCCGTTTTGTTCCTGAGGCCCAGTCCGTGCTGAATTGGCAGCGTCGTCTGATCCGCACGCCGAGACCATCAATGCGACAATCACCCCCAGGGTTAGAAAACGCATGCGATTGAAAAACATTGTTTGCATATCAGGCCCTTGCTGGAAGCAGATCAATGCTTTCGAGTACGCAAGGTGTATGCCATTTGGAAAGTTACGCGCAAGGTGTCAGCGTTGTTACAACAATCTCCCCCACAAAGAGGGGTAATCTCCTTCAATGCGAGGCGTCAACTTGGTGCAATTCACGAGCGCAATCAAACCAGAAACACAATACGGTGCACGCACTCCAGGGAACTCAAGCTGTCTCCTCAAGCTTGGTATAAAGCTGCAGTTCAATTTGCTCAAGCAGGAACTCAGAGTCACGCGCAATACCCGAGAAACGCCCCGAGCCCCAGGTGTGCAACCACGGCAAACCGAGAAAATAGACACCCGGTTCGCGGCTAACACCCCGGTAATGATTCGGGTAACCTTTGCCATTGAAGATCGGCAAATCGATCCAGTCAAACGAACTTTCAAAACCCACAGACCAAACAATTCCAGTGATTTTTTCAGCAATCAAATCAATACATGACCCTCCATCCTCAGGCGTCCACACAGGAACATATCGGGCCTCGTTGGGTGCCGAAATTCCATTCTCGGCAATGAAGCCATCAATCATGTTCTTGATGTTCTCGCTGCTCTGGTCCGCGTTGTCCAAATTCTTCGTGAGGTCATCTGCAAAATGCATCACACCATCCACACAATTGATCAAACGGCCATGAAGTTGCATGCCTTCCTTCGCCCGCACTCTCAGGTCAATGTCCCGGCCACCATCGCGACCTGTCACGTAATGATTGGCCTTGCCTCGGACCGCTTCCTTTTGGGGGTGCAACTCCACGGGCATGTCGTAGTGCCCCATGTCGGCCAGCCATTCCACAACATCGCGACCACGGTAGCGGCGCGCTACACGGGGAGCGCTGCCCACTGACAAGTGCACGTGTCGGCCTGCCAAATGAAAGTCTTCTGCAATTTGACAACCACTTTGGCCAGAGCCAATCACCAGAATATTGCCCTCTGAAAACTGAGCAGGATTCCGATATTCTGAAGAATGAATCTGTCGGATATGCGCAGGTACTTTTTCTGACACCCTTGGAATTCTTGGCTTGTGGTAGCCACCCACAGCCACTACCACCTGCTTCGCCGTCAATGTTCCGTGCGTGCTTTGAATTTCGAACAAGCCATCGCTTAACTTGCGCAGCTGTTTCACGGCGACACCTTCGAATACAGGTGGCTGAAACGACGCAGCAAATGCCTCAAGGTAAGCAACAATGTCCGCTTTTTTCATGAAGCCTTTTGGTTCAGGCCCAGCATACGGAAAGCCAGGTAAATTGCATTGCCAGTTTGGGGTTACCAAACAAAAGCTGTCCCATCGCTGATTGCGCCAGCTGTGCCCGATCTGGCTTCTTTCCAGAACAACATGATCAATCTCTTTGCGAGTCAAGTGATAACTCATCGAGAGCCCAGCCTGGCCACCGCCGATTACAACAACGGAATAATGATCTTTCAATTTACCTGGTTCAGCACTCACATTCTTCTCCCTCAATCCATTCGGATGACTTGCACCACAGCCGCTTCCCAACCCTGAAAATCAGTTGCCTTGGCGAGGATAATTTCCAGCTGATCAATGGCCGCCGAGCAGGCAAACCCATATTTTTCCCGCACACGCTCGCTGGCCGCACTCAACCCCAGTTCAGAAATTTTCAAAAACTCGGGCAAGGACACACGCTGCCCCTCATGCAAGAAATTTCGAATCACCGTGGAAGGCGACTGGCACTTCATCACCGTAGCATCTGGCCACATCACATCAAATCGAACCACAGGCATGCGCCTCTCCCACCACATCAGTTGCGTGATTCAACTGGCTGCAACCCAACAGTGGTGTACCAGAAAAATCCCACAACAGTTCCCGCTCGCTTTCATGATTTACCCAAACCATGGAGCCCTCAATCACATGCCCCACGGATTCGCAACGCAAATCCCTGCTTCCAAAAAGTTGCTTCATCCGCTCCACACAAGTCGGTGGCACACTGAACACAAAACCAAAACTGGGGAAGGTTTGCATCCAGCGTTCTACAGAGACTTCCTGTGGGCGTGGAAATGCAGCTGGCCAAATTTCAGCACCGCATGCAGAACATTCCAGCATCATCAATGTGGTGCCCAAAGCACCCGCCATACTGATGTCTTTACAGGCCACCGCCAAACCACCTTCGGCCACCTGTGGCAACAGGTCCAGATCTGCCCGCAAGCGTTCCGCTGGCGAGTCTGTACTGGCATTCCAGTTGTTTCCAGCACCGTGGTAACTGCCTCTCAAATCAATCACACTCATCAACACATCGCCGGGCTTGGCATCAAAACTGCTCAACACGGCGTTTGCTGAACCAATAATTGACACAGCCAGTTGAGCTTGTTTATTTCTGGCGTTGGTGTGCCCGCCAACAATGGGCACCCTGTATCGGGCCGATGCTGCCGCCATGCCTTGGAGAATTCTTTGCAGCTGCCATGAATCAGCAGTCCACACTGCATCCACAACCGCCGTGGCGCGCCCACCCATTGCGGCGATGTCACTGACATTCACCATCACGCCGCAATAGCCTGCAAACCAGGGGTCCTCCTGAACAAACTCGTTCATGAAGCCTTCAATGGCAAACAGAAGAAAAGAACCATCCGCCGACTTCAACACGGCACAGTCATCTCCCACCCGGCATGAAGAATCGCAAGGTTGTGCGCTCGCCAATTCATCCATTGCAATCGCAATGTCTTTTTTATGCGCAAGCCCCTTGCTTTCCTGAATGCTGTGTACCAGTGTTTGTAGCCAACTCATACGCGCCTCTCAATCGGTACTTTGCTTGATGATTGCTTGAGCAGGTGAATAAATCCTCGGCCTGGGTCGTGCTCTACCGGGTACATGTCAAGGTTGGCCTGCATGAACATGTGCTGCACACCGTGCACACTTGCCTCACCCAAAGCCTGCCAACCCAACCTCTGAAACAAACCCACATTTGGCAGTTGAACATTCGCATAAAAGGCAGTGCACCCTTGCGCGCGTGCACTACTCACCGCGATGGCAATCAGCGCTTTGCCAAGGCCTTTGACTGATCGATAAGCCTGATCCACAGCAAGGCGCGAGCCCACCCACACACCCGGAGCCTGCTCATGAATTCGTACGGTGCCCACCACAGCATCGGGAATACCCAGCAAACCGATGGTGGCCACCAGGGTATAAGCGCTGCTGTCAAACACATCATGGTCACTGGTCTGGAAAATGCCTTGCTCAACCACAAAAACATCGTTGCGCAATTTCTGCGCCTCGCGTAACGCCCAGTCATCTACAGCCAATTTGATGTGGCACTCACTGTGCGCAAATTCCTCAACATTCATTTCGGTAATAAACATGGCATCACCTCACTCACAGGCTCAGGCTTCAAAAGTTTTCAGCGTTGAACACGCACCACATTTTCCGCAGCCGGCTTTCATGTCTTTGGACAAAAGGTCGGCTTCCCGCAACATCTGGCCAACGGGTTGAAGCACCTCCCGCATGAATTGGGAACTCGGAACCGGGTGGCTTTCCAAAGGAGTGCCACCAATTGGCACAAACGGAACCACAAAGGGATAAACCCCGCGCAATATCAGTTCGCGACACATGTCGATAATTTCAACCTGTGAATCGCCCAGCCCAGCGATAATGTAAGTGCTCACCTGCCCGCGACCAAACACCTTTACCGCTGCATCAAATGCCTGCATGTAGTAACTCACCGGCACTGTGGCCTTGCCTGGCATCATTGCTTGCCGCGCTGCATCTGAAATCACTTCTAGGTGCATGCCCAAAGTGTCGGCACCGCTTCGCTTCAATTCGTCAAACCATTCAAAGCGGTCTGGTGGTTCAATTTGTACTTGAATCGGCAAATCCACCGCAGCTTTCACCGCCAATACACTTTCAACCATGATTGCTGCGCCCCGGTCAGGTGTAGCTGGTGTGCCAGTGGTCATTACCATTTGCTTCACACCGTCCAGCTCGACAGCAGCCTTCGCCACTTCAGCCAGTTGCGGTGGGGTTT
This sequence comes from Limnobacter olei, assembly GCF_029087225.1. GTDB lineage: Bacteria > Pseudomonadota > Gammaproteobacteria > Burkholderiales > Burkholderiaceae_B > Limnobacter > Limnobacter olei. The sequence goes on from NZ_JARFJD010000002.1 coordinate 110,982, forward strand.
TTCGCTCAATGGTTCGGCCTGCCGCCAAGGATTGGCCAATCGAGCAAAACTTGCATGTTTTATTTCTGCTTTGATAGCGAATGCAGGTTTGCAGCACGGTGGTGGCCAACACATCACTGCTGTGCAGTGTGGCAATTTGCTCGTAAGGAATGCCCTCTGCGGTTTTCAGGCCATAGAACTTCGGTTGCTTTGGAAAATCAATCACAGCAATTGGAATTCCGTTTTTGCGAAGTTCGCTTTTCCCGTTGGCATCGGGCTTGCTGGCCATGAAAGGAGAGTCCCATGCCGTATGCGTGTGAACAGGAATCATCACGGTTTGCCCATCCACCACAACCGCTTTGTGATCGGAAGGACCAGCACCACCACGCCGGCTTTGAACCCCCACAGACGGGTCCTCCAGCCTCAAGCCATAGGTTTGAAGATCAGTACTCAGCATGCTGCACTCCCGAAATTCTTCTCATGGGACTTGAAGCCTCATCCCTAACCAACAAGCTCAACAACTCGGGCCGCGCATAGTGACCAACTGAATCCATCATCCGCTTGCGCTTCGTGATCAGTGCCATGTCAAGATCTGCCACGACCAATCCTTCACCCTCGGTTAGAGGCTCGCCCAGCAACTTGCCTTCAGGGCTTACAATCGCGGTGAAGCAACCACCGCGCAGACCTTTTTGCAAAGTGTTGTCTTGCGAAATACTTTGAACCTGTTCTTCGGAAAGCCAGGCAGTGCTGTTGATCACAAAGCAGCCCGACTCCAGCGCGTGGTGGCGAATCGTCACCTCCATTTGATCGGCGAATACCTGCCCCACCAAAGAACCAGGAAACTGGGCGCAGTGAATTTCCTCGTGCTGGGCCATCAAACAATACCTGGCCAAAGGGTTGTAGTGCTCCCAACAGGCCAGCGCACCCACACGCCCTGCACTCGTCTTCACCACTTTCAAACCCGATGCATCGCCCTGCCCCCACACCATTCGCTCGTGGTAGGTTGGTGTAATTTTTCGGCGCTTCAAGCGTATTTCGCCATTGCCGTCAAAAATAATTTGCGCGTTGTACAGCGAGCCATGGTCCCGCTCATTCACACCCAAAACAACCACCATGTTGTACTGGGCAGCCAAAGCCGATATCGCCTCAGTCTCTGCACCGGGCACCGTCACCGCATAGTCGTAAAGCCGCAGATGATCCTTGCCTTGCTGAACAGGCGGCGACACAAAAGAAAAGTAGGGGTAGTAAGGCACAAAGGTTTCCGGGAACACGATAATTTGTACGCCTTTGGCTGCTGCCTCCTCCATGGTTTGACAAACCCTTTGGATGGTTTGGGCAGGGTCCTGAAGATCAGGTGCGATCTGCGCCGCTGCTGCGCGAATTATTCTGGGCTGGGTCATGCACGTATACTCCACTTCGACTGCCATCAAGTGGGGGCGCCGGTGGGCGACCCCACTGCGCGTTTACAATGTCCAGGTGTCAATAATCACGGCACTGTCACGTTTGTGAATCAGCACCAGGTCCATCACATCCAGGGGATTGATGGGTCGTATTCCCTCAATCAGCGAAGGCTCTCCATGGCCATACAGCGCCTGCAACGCGAAACGGCACGCATACACTTTGCCGCCTTCACCCATGAATTTCTTGATTTGATTGTTGAAATTCAAATGACCAGGAAACGCCTCATTGCCCAAGGTGGGGAATCCACGCTGCACACCCAAAGTGACGCCGGGGCCATACAGCAAAACCGATGTATCGAAACCCTTGCGCTGCAATCGTGTAGCCTGCAACAGATTCACAAAACCAATCGAACCTTCAAACGCCACTGTGTGAAAAGTCACCAGCGCTTTTTGACCTGGCTCGGCCTTCACATCCTCAAATACTTTTTCTTCATAATCGACAAAATAATCGCCATCAACATGAGCGGGGTGATTTACTTTAGGCATTTCATGATCTCCAGAGTCATCAACAAATGGGCACCGTGAAAGTGAATTGCACTGTGCCGGCGCACGCTCACAGAGTCGCAATGCCTGTACCAATTCAAGCTCTCCAAATCCAATCAATGTGCAATCAAATCCATTTCATGCGACTCTCCAGCCAGTTTCATACTCAAACCTGACAGCTGACATGACCGCACAAGTCAGAAACATCGCACCTGAAAAGTGCAATGCACCGGGCGCGCAAGTTGCTTGCACCCCTTTGAAACCGACAGGCACAGCGAGTGAACATGCGAAGCAGATCAACTCTTTTGGAAGACTGGAACAAGGTGCTTTCCAGTTGCAACAAGCCTGCCTATCTGGCTATTGCCGAAGCGATTGAACTCGAAATACAACGGGGCGTGCTGAAGCTTGACGACCGGCTTCCACCCATTCGTGAACTGGCCAAAGGCTTGAATCTGGACTACACCACGGTTGCACGTGCCTATCAGGAAGCGCAGCACCGCGGCCTGATCACGTCCAAGGCAGGCGTAGGCAGCTACGTCCGGATAAGAAACTTAAACCAGCTTGAAGCAGAACCCACGCTGATCGAGATGACCATGAACATGGCTCCTGAACCACAAGAGCCCGAATTACTTGCGCGCATGCGCCACGGTGCACGGCATGTGACAGAGCAAGGAAACTTTCATCGGCTAACCCGGTATCAGGATTTCGGGGGAACTGAAGACGATCAACAGGCTGCTGCTGTCTGGTTAAACGGTGTCAGCCCACATCACAAGGGGCGCACGGTTCTGGTGACACCAGGCATTCAGGCCACACTGGCTGGCCTGATGAATGGCTTGGTCGGTGCAGGCAATACACTGTGTGCAGAAGCCATCACCTACCCTGGCGTGAAGGCCATGGCAGGCTTGCTGGGCATGCGCACATTGGGTATCCCCGGCGACGCCCAAGGTATTCTTCCAGATGCCCTTGAGGCACACTGCAGAATCAACAAAGTTCGGGCGCTGTATTTGAACCCGACAATTCAAAACCCGACCACGCGTACAATCAGCGAACCCCGCAGACGTGAACTGGTTGAGGTTGCCCGACGATTTGGTCTAAAAATCATTGAAGACGACCCCTACAGCAAACTGATGCGCAACCCGCCGACATCCCTGGCCAGCCTTGCGCCAGAATTGACGTACTACGTCAACGGATTGTCCAAAACCTGCAGTGCTGGCCTTCGGATTGCATTTCTGGTGTGCCCAACCGAACTCGAATCCAAACGCATTGCCTCCTCACTGCGCGCCACACAAATCATGGCTAGCCCAATGTGTTCAGCACTTGCTACACAATGGATTCTCGATGGCACAGCACAAATGTGTCTGGACAGCATTCGCCACATGAGTCAGCGAAGACAAATGATTGCAAAACGTATATTGGGGGACTTCAAAATCGAGTCCAACCCCGAGGGCTTTCACCTGTGGCTGAATCTGCCTTCGATGTGGAATCAATCTGCGTTTTGTGGGCGCCTGCTGAACCGCGGCATCGCGATTGCCAGCGCGGACATGTTTTGCCTGGAAGGTGCCACACCCAACGCGGTGCGGCTTTCCTTGGGTGGCAATTTAAGTGACGAGCGTCTGGAACACACGTTGAGAATCGTCGCTGAAACGCTCAACAGTCATCCGTCATCGAGCGCCCAGAACACCAATGAATTCACAGCCCGAGGTCACTAAGCCCTGGATGGTCGGCTGGTCGCGGGCCTTGCGGCCAGTGAAACAAACGATCCGATTCGTTGATCGGAATGTCGTTGATACTCGCGTGGCGCGCCTGCATCAAACCCCTTGAATCGAATTCCCAGTTTTCATTTCCGTAACTTCGAAACCACTTCCCGTCGGCGTCATGCCATTCATAGGCGAATCTCACCGCAATGCGATTGCCCGAACACGCCCACACTTCCTTGATTAATCTGTATCCATTTTCATGCGCCCATTTTCGGGCCAGGAAATCAACAATGGCCGCCCTGCCCTGAAATATTTCACTGCGATTGCGCCATTTGGAATCCTCTGTGTAGGCCATGGAAACTGCCACAGGGTCTCTGGTGTTCCAGGCATTCTCCGCAGCGCGGGCCTTTTTGGCTGCCGATTCAAGATCGAATGGGGGTAAGGGTGGTCTGGTGTCTGCGCTCATTTCCTGCTCCATATAAAGTTGATTGGCGGAGATGTGCAGGCAATAATTGAATGGTTTTAATTGGTATCTTTTTATTCGTTTCAATATACCTCAACTGGCCGTCGCAACCATCAAGGAGCAAAAATTTATGTGCGGACGCTATGTTCTGGAAGGCCCAGTTTCCCGTTTGACCGAATATTTCAACGCACGTTACACAGCCGATGAATCCATTTTTCAAAATAGTTATAACATCGCCCCAACCACACAAGTACCTGTGGTGCGGATCAACCGCGAAGGCGAACGGGTCATTTTGCTTCACACTTGGGGACTCATTCCCCACTGGACTGCAGACAAAACCATCAGCGCGAAACTCAACAATGCACGCGGTGAAACCGTGTATGAAAAGCCGTCATTTCGCACCGGCTTTAAAAAATACCGTTGCCTGATCCCTTCCACTGGCTATTACGAATGGCAAGCCGCAGAAGAAGGCAGCCAAGCTCGCAAACAGCCCTACTACATCTACCCCAGCGACATCGGAAAAAACAGGGTTGATTCTGAAGACCTGATCAAGACCATCAAACCGTGATGACACCTCAGCAAATCGGCTTTCAGCAGAATCATAAAACAAAACTCGGAGACACAACATGACCATTTGGTTCGACCTCGACAAGGTCACTGACGAATCGTTATTCGACACCGCCCCGCTTCGCTTCGAATATTCAATGCATCTGAACGCCACCGCCGACGAAGTTTCGGCACCGTGAAATAAACCCTATTGGCTCAATGCACCATCTCGATGAAGTTCATCGATTTGGTCATTCAGCGTACACCAATCGTAAATAACACCGATGCCGAACAGGCCTACGGTGAGTAGGTAGATCAGACCGGTAATCCACTTGCGTTGGTAAAACCGATGAATGCCGAACACACCCAAGAAAGTCAACAAAACCCAGGCAATGTTGTAGTTGATTGGACCAGTCAAAAAGCGTCGATCTGCGCTTTTGTCGATGCTGGGTATCAAGAACAGGTCTACGATCCAGCCAATCAAAAAAAGTCCAAGTGTGAAAAACCAGATGATGCCGGAGATGGGCCGCCCGTAATAAAAACGGTGTGCGCCCATGAAACCAAAAATCCAGAGAATGTATCCGATGACAATGCTGTGGCTGTTGTTGTTCTTCATATGTGTAGAACGCGAGATCATGTTTCAACCATCAAAACATAACACAAAGAATCAATTCTTCCGTGGTCCATTCTCACAGGCACCACTGAACTGAACAACTACACCCGCCTCCAAACCGTCACCTCACTCAGTGTGTATTGGTGCTTACGGCGGGTTTCTCGAATCACAAATGGCACGGCCCTCGGTGTGTCTACCAACGTGAAATCACCGTTCAAAATTTCCTTCAAGCCATCCAGTGTGCTGTAAGACTCACCGTCTTTCTTAAAGCCTCCAATCCACTCCTCGCGTTTGGTGTATTCCTCCAACCAGGTGTAAGGCGAAGCCAATACCAACAGACCGCCGGGATTTACCCGACTCGCCACCTCAGTCAGAAATCGGCGAGGCGCATACAGCCTGTCGATCAAATTGGCCGCCAATATGAGGTCAAAGCCGGTATAAATATCCTTCAAATTGCAAGCGTCACCTTGCCAAAACTCCACTCGCCCAGCGGTGTCAGCTAGGTCAAGAGTGTCAAGCCTGCGCTCGTAATAGCTCAGCAATTCGCCTTCGTCTGGCAAGGTGTAACGGATGGTGCCTGTCTCCTTAAGCCGAATGCCGACCTGAATCAACAGGGTCGAGAAATCAATTCCAAGTACCTTGTCAAACACGCGGGCCAACTCAAAGCTTGAGCGGCCAGTGGCGCAACCCAGGTCAAGCGCCTTGCCGAAGGCGCCGTTGCCATACTGCTGATGAGCCGTAATCGCCAAGTCAGCCATGGTTTTTGCGAAATTGGGCACCCCCAACGAAGCTTCGCCGTAATGGAATTCAGCGTACTGCGAAACCAGCGCGTCACTTTCATAAGTCGACAAAGGGTTGGTGGCCGGGGTGTCGGTCACCACATAACGAAAACCGGCGTGTTGGAAAAAGTGTTTCCGAAAGGCATAGCGTGAAGCGTGACGACTTTCATTGCCGCATGAAATCCAGCTGCCGCCCTTGATGATGTTGTGGCGATTGTCAAACGTGGGGCTTGTGAAATCATCGTAAATCGGGTGCACATCGAAACCGTCAAAAGGATAAGTGGGGGTTTCACACCACTGCCACACATTGCCCACCACATCGAACAAGTCTCCATGCGCAAATTGGTTTACCGGGCAGCTTGATGCCCAATAGTCCAAGTGCAAATTGGCGTTGGCCCGCGCGTGGGGTGATACATCTGCAAGCTGTGCATGGTCATAAATGCGGTTCCACTCATCCTCGGTTGGCAAACGCACTGACTGGCCTGTTTGCTCAGCTTTCCAACGGCAAAACGCCCGCGACTCGTGGTAGTTCGTTTCCACAGGCCAGTCCCAGGGCATGGGCACTTCTTCGGTAAGCAGTCTAAGTTTCCAAGATTCTTGCGCATCGGTATCACGCACCCAGAAAGTGGGGTGCATGGCCTTGGCAAACTCGTTCCAACTCGCGCCTTCTTCATCCCAATAGCGTGAATTGGCGTAACCACCCGCATTCACAAATTCCAAAAACTCACTGTTGCTGACCAAATATTGAGTAGTTTGAAACGCTGGCACATCGGCTTGGTGACGGCCATATTCATTGTCCCAGCCGTAAATCGGCTCACTCAACGCACGCCCCAACACCACGCGGCCTGGGGGAATATCAACCAGTTCATTTCTCGGTGCATCGCCGGTTTTTTGACATGGCTGCCAGGCAGGGTGTGGCTTCACATAGTGCAAGGCGTGTTGCCGCATCAGCACCGACGAGGTTTCCAAGTGAATGTGTTCATGCTCAATCCCCATTACCACCGCCCAAAATGGATCATTCCAGCCGATCGGCAGGGTAAACGGCGTGTGGCGAATCACCTGGTCAATCACCTCCCTAGCTTTGTTGCGGTAGGCCCTCACCTCCTCAACAGTGGGCCATTCATAGCGGGCATCGTCCAGATCGTCCCAACTCATTTCATCCACACCTACTGCGAACATGGATTCCAGGCGCGGATCAATTCGTTGATCGATCAGCCCCACCAACAAAAATTTATTAATAAAAAAAGTGGCCGTGTGGCCAAAATAAAAAATCAGTGGGTGGCGCAAGCTGATCGGCTTTTTGTAATAAGCCTCATCACAGCTCAACAATTCAAAAAGCGACTCATAGCGATCAAAACTCGCATGAAAGTATTGCAACAACTCGCCGCGCTTGGATTCAATGTCGCTACCCGCCAAACAGGGTGTGCGAAGAAAGTGCTCGCTTTGGGCGGGCATGTGTTGAAGTCGAGAATTCATTGGCGCAAACCTGCGAAGTTTTAAAGTTTGGATTCGTGAAACCGAAGTTTTGGCTTGCGGCTCAGAACAGAGTTCGCCAGCAACGATCAAAAGTTACACCGTTGCAGCATAGTCCAAACTAGTCACGGTTACGGCTGAATTTTTCTACCTTTTCCCACAACTGCAAATACGCTTCAGCCGACCGGAACAAAGTGGCCACAGCAGGTTTACCGCCGGGTTGCATCATCATGTCCGCGATGTAATCCGGGTACAAGCCATAGTGGGCCACACCATCGGTGTTCAGGTCATACACGCGTTGGCCGGTTCTCTGGCGCTCAAACACCACATCACCCATCGGTGATTTGAAGGGATACACCAAGGGCTTTTCAGCTGCGTCAGCACGGGGATCTGCCTGCTGGTGAATGCCATTGATATCTGAACCAAACCCGCTCGCAGGTGCTTTGCCAGCTGGATACAAAGCACTCAATTTTTGAATGTAGTCCACTGCCGTGGGAGAAGGTTTGTCGGGCAAATTGGAAATAAGTCCGCCTGAATCGACGATGCGCTGGCTATCACGCGCGGCGCTGATGGTGCCCGAGTGTCCGGACACCACCGGCAGGCCACGTTCCTTCATCATGGCCAATACCCGTTTGCGCGACAGAGCGCCCATGTGGTCTGTCTCAACAATCACGCCTTTTGTTGCCAAGGCATCAATTAGAAAATCGCCCAGTTTTGTCAAACCACGCGCATTGCGCTGGCACTCCCGTCCCGGCACATCTTCAGGAGTGGGCGGGGTATTGGTCAATTGCAGCAAAGCCAACTCAAACAAACCGTAGTCCTTGCTGTCCACTGTCGAAGGTTCAGCACTGTCTATGTCTTCACAGGTGGTGCTTGCAAATGGGTGACCAGTTTCCCAAATATTGCCGGCATTGAAGACCTGCATCAACGCAGCATCCTTGGTGAAGCGGCTAATTTCAGTACCACCAAACGCATTGTCGAATATATGAAGAGGAAATACGCTGCGAATACCCAACGCATAAAACTCATCCAATCGCTCCAGAATCTGCTGCTCTGTGCACTCGGGCATGCCCATGAATTCGCCGCAGTTGAACAGTTTTTCGTTTTCAATACCCATCACCACAGCAAGCTTACCGTCAGCGATCACGTCACGCGCCGTGGCGCTGTCGTAAACAATCCTGAACCATCCCTTTCCAGGACCACCTTCCTGGGCGTCAACATATTCCTCCAGATCCAGCAGCAATTGCCTTTGCAATTTCACGCTTTCCATTTCATCGCAATCATGTTCTTTCAAAGGCCACACTTGGCAAATTACCTCATTGGCCACAAAGTGATTCACCATAATGCGCTGCCCACCCATCCACGCGCGCTTCATCCACATGTAATAAGTTTGGTGATGGGTTTGAGACCTGGGGTTGGGCCAATAACTGAAAGTGGGCCAACCGTCCGTGGCGTGTTGGTTGACAGGGCTGCCGGTGGCCAACAGGTTGTCCAACACACCCAAGGTGCCTTGCGGGCCATGGTCAGCTTCACAACTGTTCAAGGCCTTGGTAATCCCAAAAGGGTGAAACGGGCGACCATGTGCCAGCTTGCCCCCCAACGCCTCACTGCCACCAATGTGAATGTGCGTGTCCACCCAACCCACCACTTCCCCATTCGAAGTGGTACCCTTGAACGGCGTACCAGTGGCATTCAACTCGGCCTCAGGAAACACGGCACACCCCGAAGCGGGTTGCAACACAAACGAGTCAGCCTCTGCCTCGCCACTGACCAAGGCAAGCCCCCCACTTTGAACAGCCAGAAATTGTTGGGTGACCAGTTGCCTGAACCGAAATGAATTTTGTCGTGACGCAGGAATGATTTCCCACACAGTTAAGAATCCAGGCTCAGCCTGTGCAAAGGGTGTTGTATCGTTGCTTGATACTGCACTTTGCTGATCGATGGCCTCACCCAAAGACTCTCCAGCCTGACGCACGCCATCACTGACCGGCTTCAAAGGCTCAATCACTTCCGCGAGATCACCAAGACCAGACAAAAAATCGGTGCCGGTTCGGAGAAACTGGATTAGCTGCGCTTGATTAAAAGGGTTTGAATTAGAAAGTCCGAGAAAACTTGCATTGCTGTCCAACAACAAGTATTGCCCCAGGCGACTGGGTTTGAAAAAAAAGGGCGAAGGTGTGTTGCCAAGGCTATAACTGCCAGAACCGACCTGCAGAAAGCGTCCATCGGCGGTGGCGACTGAAAAGCATTGATTGGCAATGTTGAATTGATCGAACCTCGAGTCAGTTTGCCCTGGTTGGACTCGTGTACTTGAAGTGGATGAGGCGTCACCGCCCCCCAAGCAACCTGCCAAGGAAAGAAGCACACCAAGCAATACCAAACAAGAGGCCGCTCGTCCCATCTCTGTCTCCACTTTCTGAGTATTTCGGAAAGTGTAGAACAGGCGTGAATTTGCCAATGTCGACTAGCTGACACAAACTCACGATGTTGACACTGACCGTGCCACTTATTGCTCAGGCTGGGTCCTCAGAAAGAATTCCTGAGGTAACTGCGTTGCGCAAAAACTGTTTTTCGTAGTGACGATTTCGTCGCGCTTTCTTGGCTTTCGCGCGCTTGTCATAACGTTTGTCAACGATCAACTCATCCAGGTTTGACAATTGATCCGGGCTTACGACCTGCTTCATCGAATTTCGCTTCGTCATGATGACTGCCTGTACTGCAAACTACACGAAACAAAATCATAAATGAAAAAGGACCTAGCGGATCACTCACGCTAAGTCCTTCGTATTTTGGGGCGATGTATGGGGCCTAGAACTACAGCTAAACGAGGACCAGGCATCAGCCTTTTGGACCAAGTTTGCTGATCTTATGGCCAATCTAGTCTGGTTGCTTCGCGTCTAAGCTAACCCCAAAAAGGTTAATCAATTCAGATAAACCTCGATTCTCAAAAAGACTCGACATAAACGGCCCGGGCGTAAATATTTGCATGTCCAACTTCATCATTTGATCAACTTGCACCGCAGCAATTGATCTTTTCAACACCTGTAAATTTCTTAGAATTCCCCCTCTATTTTTTTACTACCCAATAATTTCAATTACTTAGAGCACCTGGCACACCCCTTGCCCCCTCTACTAGGGAAATCAAGCAAGAGGGTTCCAAATGATCAAAGAAGTCAAAACATCAAAAAGCGACACCCCGCCACCAGAGATGAACGGAATTCTGGAGGCATCCATTCCGCGCTATGTGCGTGTGACGGGCACCTTGAACAATCGCTTTGTCGAATTCGAGTTTTCGATTGGCGATCCAGAACTTTGCGTGGAACTGGTCATGCAGTTTGAGCAGTTTCAAGAGTTCTGCAAACAGCACAAGGCCGTTGAGCTAACCGCCGAACAATGTGCCTGGCTGGATTACGAAAGACTGAAATGGCAATTCGGCCAGGCCGGTGTCAGCGAATAAAAAGCCAAATAAATAGAGGAAAGGAGAAGACATCATGCAAGTCGACATCAAAACGTCGAACATCAAACAACTGCGCAACACGTTCTCACATGTGGCCCGTAGGCTAGGCGCAGACAAACCTGCATCGCGCTATCAGGAAGCCACATTCGACATGCAGTCGGACACCAACTTCCACTACCGCCCTATTTGGGACCCACAGTACGAACTGTACGACACTGCCCGAACAGCCATCAAAATGGCCGATTGGTACAGCTTCAAAGATCCACGCCAGTATTACTACGGCGTGTACACCATGAATCGTGCCAAGCAACAAGATGCAGCCGAAAAGCAGTTTGAGTTTGCAGAAAAGCGTGGTGTGTTTTTCAACCTCTCGGAAAAAGACAAAGAACATCTGATCTTCGCCGTGCTGCCGCTTCGCCACTACGAGTGGGGCGCAAACATGAACAACTGCTTCTGCACCAGCTTCGGTTACGGCGCTGCAATTACACAAGCCACCATGTACAACACCATGGACCGCTTGGGCCTGGCGCAATACGTCAGCCGCCTGGGTTTGCTACTCGATGGCAACACTGGCGACTCGCTGGAAGTGGGTAAACAACACTGGCTGCACACCCCTGAATGGCAAGAATTGCGCCGAAGCATGGAAAACCTGTTTGTCACCAAAGACTGGTTTGAAGTCTTTCTGGCCCAGAATTTTGTGATGGACGGCTTGGTCTATCCGATGTTTTACAAGCATCTTGAGACCCGCCTCAACCCAATGGCCGGCCAAACCTTCTCTATGTGTACCAACTTCATGCAGGAATGGTTTGTGGAAACCCAGCGTTGGGTGGACTCCACCATCAAAACCGCAGTGGATGAATCACCAGAGAACAAGGAAATACTGAGCCGCTGGTTCGACATCTGGATGACTGAAACCACACGCGCCTTGCAGCCTTTGATGACCGCATTGTTTGCAGAAGAGGCCGCCAGCATTTTCATGCAGATCAAGGAAGAGCTACTGGTGCGCGCCAAGAAGATCGGTTTGAAAACACCTGGAGCCCCAGCATGAACATGCCTACCCCCGAACGCACGAAAACGCCGGTGTTCATTGCATTTGTAACCAACGACGACACGCGCAATATCGTAGCCGCCATTCGGGAAGACAACCCGCAAGCCACGGTCGAGGAGTTCCCGGCGATGGTCAAGATCGAGTCGCCCGGCCGTTTGGTGGTCAAGCGCCAAAGCGTATCGGACCTGATGGGGCGTGACTGGGATCTTCAGGAAATTCACCTGAACCTGATTTCCCTGTCGGGCAGCATCAATGAAACCGAGGATGAATTTGAACTGTACTGGGGCCAGGCGGCATAACAACCACCAAGCTTCAGAAAACTTTCAACTTGAAGGAGTAGAGACATGAGCGCAGTACCCAAAAACACAGGCAATAAAAAACTTGGCCTGAAAGAGAAATACGGCATGATGACCCGCGGACTTGGCTGGGACACCACCTACCAGGCCATGGACGATGTATTCCCTTACGACCAGTTCGAAGGCATCAAGATCCATGACTGGGACAAGTGGGAAGACCCCTTCCGCCTGACCATGGATGCGTACTGGAAATTCCAGGGCGAGAAAGAGAAGAAACTCTACGCCATCATTGACGCCTTTGCACAGAACAACGGTCAGTTCAATGTGACGGATGCTCGCTACATCAACACATTGAAGTTATTCCTCACAGGTGTATCACCACTGGAATATGCAGCGCACCGTGGTTACGCCCACGTGGGTCGTTCTTTCCGTGGAGTTAGTGCACGAATCGCATCGCAGATGCAGGCAATTGATGAATTGCGCCATGCACAAACGCAGGTACACACCATCAGCCACTACAACAAGTTCTTCAATGGCTTGCACGACTTCCGCCACATGCACGACCGTGTCTGGTATCTCAGCGTGCCCAAAAGCTATTTTGAAGATGCGCAGTCTGCAGGCCCGTTTGAATTCATTACAGCCATCTCGTTTTCCTTCGAGTATGTACTGACCAACCTGTTGTTTATGCCATTCATGAGCGGTGCTGCCTACAACGGCGACATGGCCACGGTTACTTTCGGCTTTTCCGCCCAATCAGATGAATCCCGCCACATGACTCTTGGTCTTGAAGTGGTCAAGTTCATGCTGGAACAAGACCCAGGCAACAAAGACATCGTTCAAAAGTGGATCGACAAGTGGTTCTGGCGCGGTTATCGCCTGCTGGCCTTGGTGTCGATGATGATGGACTACATGCTGCCCAAACGCGTGATGAGCTGGCAGGAAGCATGGGAAACCTATTTCGAGAAAAACGGTGGCGCCCTTTTCGAAGACTTGAGCCGCTACGGTATTCGCATGCCCAAGTACCACGAAGTAGCCAGCAAAGAGAAAAGCCGTTTGAGCCATGAAGTATGGGCTACTTTCTACAACTTCAGCCATGCCGCTGCATTTCACACTTGGGTACCCGAAGAAAGCGAACTGAAGTGGTTGAGCGAGAAGTACCCCGACACTTTCGACAAGCACTATCGCCCACGTTTTGAGCACTGGGATGCCCTGCAGAAAGAAGGTAAGCGCTGGAGCAACCCTGGCCTGCCGATGCTGTGCCAGTTGTGCCAGGTGCCGACAATTTTCACGGAACCCGATGACCCCACAACCACCTGCCTGCGGGAAACAACCTACCACGGCATGAAGTACCACTTCTGCTCGGATGGTTGTAAAGACATTTTCGATAACGAGCCCGAGAAGTACGTTCAAAGCTGGCTGCCTGTGCACCAGATTTTCCAGGGTAACTGCGGCGGCGAAGGACTGGACAATGTACTGAAGTACTACAACCTGGTGCCCGGCCAGGACAACGGTGAATACATGGGCAGTCAGGACCAAATGAACTGGGAGCAATGGACAGGGCGTGATCACAAAGACGCACCGGCGGCCTGACAACAACTAGGAGGAGAACAACATGGCACTCGTTTCATTGCAGCCGGGCTACACCGGCGTGGTACGCGATCTTGAAGAGAACTTTCACGGCAACCGCTTGTTGTTCGTGAACTGGGAACACCACCTAATGTTTTGCGCACCCATGGCCTTGCCACTGCCACCCGCCATGCCCTTCGGGGCATTGGTGAATGAGGTACTGCCGTCGCTGTATGGAAGTCACCCGGACTTTGCAAAAATTGATTGGAGTACCGTTCAGTGGAAACACGGGCGTGAAAACTTCACCCCTGACTTGGGAAAATCGCTGGATGAAAACGGTCTGACCCACAAGTCAGTGCTGCGCTTCACCACGCCAGGGCTGACCGGCATTGCCGGTTCCAGCACCTGAACCAACGGAGCCTGCCATGAGCTATCAACTCACCATCGAACCGATTGGTCAAACAATCGATATCGAGGAAGGGCAAACCGTGCTGGACGCCTGCCTTCGTGCGGGTGTTTGGCTACCCCACGCCTGTGGTCATGGCCTGTGCGCCACTTGCAAGGTACAAGTGGTAGAAGGTGAATTCGAACATGGTGAAGCCTCACCGTTTGCGCTGATGGACTTTGAACGCGATGAACGAAAGATTCTGGCGTGCTGCGCAACCGTTGAATGCGACACTGTGATTGAAGCTGAGGTGGATGAAGATCCGGATGCGCAATTCATCGGACTTCAGGATTTCTCCGGGCGTGTGGTCAAAGCTGACATGCTCACCCCCACCATTCGCGGTATCTGGCTTGAAGTCGATGAGCCAGTTCACTTTCAAGCCGGGCAGTACGTCATGCTGAAAGTACCGGGCGTGCAGGGCGAACGTGCGTTTTCAATCGGCAATGCCCCAGGCACAAACCTGGTTGAATTGCACATTCGAAAAGTACCAGGCGGTGCGGCCACCACCTGGCTGCATGACAGACTGAAGGTGGGTGACACATTGGAATTCACCGCCCCGCTGGGTCGCTTTTTCACACGTAAATCGGCAAACCTGCCCATGATCTTTCTGGCTGGTGGTTCAGGTCTGTCGAGCCCCAAAGCCATGATTGAAGAATTGTTCAATGAGGGTTGCACATTGCCCATGACTTTGGTGCAAGGGGCACGCAATGAGGCTGAGCTTTACTACCACAACTACTTCACGGAGCTTGCAGCCAAACACGCCAACTTCACCTACATTCCTGCCCTCTCGGATACAGAGGTGAGCGCAAGTTGGACTGGTGCGAAAGGTTTTGTTCACGAGGCATTGAAGGCGCACTTCAACAATGATTTTCGGGGCCACAAGGCTTACATGTGCGGACCACCGCCCATGATTGAAGCGTGCATCGCCACGCTGATGCAAGGGCAATTATTTGAACGAGACATTTACACCGAGCGGTTCCTGACCTCGGCCGATGCAGAGGGATTGGCAAAGAAAAGCCCGCTGTTCAAACACGTGTAACGGAGGGCCGCACACATGCACCGCGTGGCCATTCAGAACACCAAGGAAGAGTACACATGCAGCTCAGAAGACAACCTGCTAAAAGGCATGGAGCAACTGAACCGCAAAGGCATCCCGGTGGGGTGCCGTGGAGGTGGATGCGGCGTATGCCGTGTCCGGATTGAATCGGGCGAATATCGCACCCTGAAAATGAGTCGACAGCATGTTACTGCTGAAGAACAAGCCCAGGGCGTGGTGCTGGCCTGCAGATGTTTTCCGCTGACCGACCTTGAACTGTCGGCAATCGGAAAAATGGAAAAGTGCATTGCAAAGCATTTCGCCAAGCAACCCATGCACTCATAGCTATAAAACCATAGGGATAAGGAGATCAACATGGCAATGACAGGCGTATTAAGGCCAAGCCACGTGGCGCTTCGGGTGCTGGATTTGGAACCAGCCGTTAAGCATTACACCGATGTGCTGGGCCTGCTGGAAACCGGGCGCGACAAACAAGGTCGCGTGTACCTGAAAGCGTGGGATGAACACGATCACCACAGTGTGGTGCTGCGTGAGGCCGACGCAGCGGGTATGGACTATATGGGCTGGCGTGTGGATAGCATTCAAACCCTGAAAGACTTGTCCAAAAAGGTTAAAGAAAGTGGCCTTGCCACCGACTGCTGCTGGATACCTGCTGGCGAGCATCTGGAGACTGGTGAGCGCTTCCGCTTCACTACAACCACTGGCCACACGATGGAATTGCTGGCCGAGAAAAACAAAGTGGGTAACTGCCTTCCTCTGGTGAACCCCGACCCCTGGCCAGATGATCTGAAGGGCATGGGCCCCTCCCGCTTTGACCATTGCCTGCTGTACGGCGATGATCTGGATGGCGTGGTGAAACTTTTCACGGAAGTGCTTGGCTTCGACATCACTGAACAAGTGGTGGCTGAGGACAACCACGACTTTCGCATCAGTGTGTTTTTAAGCTGCTCAACAAAACCGCACGATGTGGCCTTCATTCGACAGCCCATGAAAGGGGCGTTCCACCATGCCTCGTTTATTCTGGACAACTGGGGCGAGGTACTTCGCGCAGCCGACATCATTTCCAAAAAGAAAGTGTCACTCGACCTTGGGCCCACACGCCATGGTATTACCCGTGGTGAGACGATTTACTTCTTCGACCCCTCGGGCAACCGCAACGAGGTGTTTGCGGGAGGTTACATCCACTACCCGGACAAGCCAATAATTACCTGGACAAGCGACGACCTTGGCCGGGCGATTTTCTACCACGACAGAAAGCTCAACGAGAACTTTTTGGGCGTATTCACCTAAGGAACAGACTGCTTACGGTGGGCCGTTCTTGCGGCCTTGAAAAGCCCAAACGGGGTAGTCGACCCGCTTGGGCTTTTTTACATTGTTTGACTGAAAAACAAGGCATAATCAAAAGAAAAAAGCCAAAGGCACATTGGAGACATGAATACTGTGACCGACCTGCAATCCCTGTTGAGATTCAATCTGCCATCCGGCCACATCTGGCTGGACGAGCAACGCATGCTACTGATGCATGCCCGCGCACTAGGCGCGCTGCGCAAGGAACTGTTTGAAACCCTGGGCCTGAAACGCGCACGCGGTCTGCTGGTTCGACTTGGCTTTGCCTCGGGTATTCGTGATGGCCAAGTGGCCTTAAAACACCGACGCGCTGGCAGCTCCGTTGAAGAAGCTTTCATGCTGGGCCCGCAGTTGCACACGCTGGAAGGCATGGTGCAGGTTGAAAAACTCAGCATGGAAATCAATCTGCCCACCAAGCACTTCTACGGAGAGTTTGTGTGGAAAAATTCCTGGGAAGATGAAGCCCACGTGGCCGACTATGGACAAGGCGATGAACCAGCCTGCTGGACCATGATTGGCTACGCATCGGGCTACACCAGCGCCTTCATGGGCAGGCTGGTGCTGTTCCGTGAAATGGAATGCATGAGCCAGGGCGATTCCCAGTGCCTGATCATTGGTCAAAGCGCAGAGGCCTGGAACGACCCAGAATATGAAGAGTATTTCAAAGCACAGGCCTTTGCTGAAGAATTGATTGAATACCACATGGGCGCAGAAAAGCTGGATACAGCCCTGGTTCGCCGCCGCAGCAATGATGACTTGGTAGGCGTATCGCCTGCCTTCATGAATGCGTTCGAATTGCTGCAGCGCGCGGCACAAGGCAGCATCACCGTGCTGCTGTTGGGCGAAACAGGGGTGGGTAAGGAAATGTTTGCTCGCTGGTTACACGACAACAGCCCGCGCGCTAAAGGTCCGTTTCTCGCAGTAAACTGCGCGGCCATTCCGCATGAATTGATTGAAGCAGAGTTGTTTGGTGTGGAAAAAGGCGCTTACACGGGTGCACACACGCCGCGCGCAGGCCGCTTCGAACGCGCCGACCACGGCACCTTGTTTCTTGATGAAGTAGGCGACCTGCCCTTGTCAACCCAGGTGAAATTGCTACGCGTATTGCAAACTGGCGAGTTCGAAAGGTTAGGATCTGAGCGCGTACAAAAAGTAAATGTGCGCATTGTGGCAGCAACAAACGTGGAACTTCAGCAGGCCATTCGCGAAAACAAGTTCCGAATCGATTTGTATTACAGACTGAATACCTTCCCCATCAAAATACCGCCACTGCGTGAACGACAGGCCGATATCTCGCCGCTGATCAACCGCTTCATGACCAAGTACTGCGCAAGCTACAACAAGAAACTGCAAGGGCTGACCGACAAAGCCATGCAAGAGATGATGAGCTATGAATGGCCCGGCAATATTCGCGAACTGGAAAACCTGATTGAACGCGCTGTGGTGCTGGCACCCGACGGGGGATATGTGGAGGCCTGCTACTTGTTTGATGACCGCATCGAGCCTTGCAAAGAAAAATCGCAGCTTAATGCGCAAGGCGAATTGGCACCAGTTGAAACGCGCCCTATTGATGACTTGTGCAACGAAATTTTGACCAAGAATGTGGGACTAGACACCTTGGAACGCCGGCTGATGCAAACCGCATTGAAACAGGCCAAAGGTAACCTGTCTCAAGCTGCACGGGTGTTGGGTATTACACGCCCGCAACTGGCTTACCGGCTGAAGAAGGAAGGCATTCCGCTGGAGTGATAAAAAAAGGCAAATTCCTGAAAATCAGAAATTTGCCTTAAAGCCTCCTGGAGGAGGATCAGTTCCGGCGAGACGCTACCGGACACTAGCGGATGAACAGATCAATTGCCACCGCGCATGAACTGCACGCGCATCATTTCTGGTGGAGTCAACTTGGGATCAACCAGGCCTTTGAACTGGCCTGTAGTGCAGTGCTGGCTTTGAACGTCAACCATGCTGAAACTGTCGTCAATCGCCACACCTGTGCCTTTGTTAATGGGGTGGTGGAAATCAGGATGGCTCTTGCCAATTGTCCAGCTTTTCCACAACTCATTCTTGCGGTCATACACCAGCGTTCTTGACACTGCGAATGTTTGCGCATCTACATGCATTACACGCTTGCCGATGGGGTGCGAAGGATTCACAGGCTTTGCTTCCAGCACATACACCTTGCGCAACTGCCAGGTGATATCCGGGAAACACTGGCCTTGCCCAGTGAAGTTGATGAACTTGAAGCCATCGGCTTCCTTGAACTCGTCTGTCAACTTCATCTCGGTGTGATTGTAAAACGGCATCAGAATGTTCTTTGTGCCTTTGAAACTCCAGTTCATGTCAGAAACCCGACCGTTATAGCCCTCAAAGTCCTCAATCATCAGATCGGAACCCAGGAATGAATCTGTGGTTTGCCCAGTGGCCAGGCGACGAACTCGGCGCTGAAAACCCAGGTACAAGTTAGCTTCGTCCAGCTTCTGATCATCGTCATAACGTTGAATCAACAACTGTGTGTCTTTCAAATCCTGAGGCTCAAGTACTTTCACATAAATTGCACGAAAAAAGTCTGAAGGATTCGGTGTTACCTCAGGTGTCGGCGAGTGTTGAACACGATGCTTGAAATTCAGAAAGTGAAAGTTGTACTTGATGGTGCGCTCAAGCTGACCGGTTTGAAGGTTACGAAACTTCCAGTAGAAAGGATAAATGGCTGCGCCATCGCCCCAATTGATACCGTATTTGTAATTCCACGCCAGCTTCTCGCCTGCACGCGGGTCTTTCATATCAGGCTCCTCAAGGAATGGGCGACCACCTGCGAATCCAGTCAAGTCGCCATTCTTGGAACCTAACTTCGTTTTGCCCATATTCTTGCGGCTAGCTTCCACATAAAATTTGTCCACATCAAAGCTGGTTGTTTTTCCAACCCTGATGTCGTACCAACCATTCTTCACGGTCATGTACATGCCAGGGTCGAGCGCCTCTTTAAACTGTTCCACATTCGATTTGTTTACCACTGTGCCGGGTTGCAAACCAGGCACAGAGGGCACACCACTTTTGTACGGATTGAATGAATTTTGCAAATCAGCCTCGGTGGCTGCCTGGGCTGTACCCAAGGTGCCCACTGCGGCGATGGAAATTGCGAGGGTTCTCAGTTTCATGTTGTGTCTCCTGTCTGATTAGAAGTTGTAACGCATCTGCACAAACAGATCGTCTTCTTTGAATGCCGCGCCAATCGGGCCTGCGCGGAATCGGCCAAGTGGTTCAAATCCACCCAAACCTGCTGACCCAGATGTCGATCCGGGTGGACCAGTTACGCCTGGGTATGGGTTACAAGAACGGCAATCATCAAACTGGTACTTGTTGTTCTCACCCACTTTGAAGTTGGCACCGAACACAAATTTAAGGTTATCGCTGTAAAGCCATTCAACCGATGGCGCAATTGCGGTAGCTTCTGCCTTGAAGTCGTGTGCCATGATCAGCGTTGGGCTGACACGGCCGTTCTGCAAGAAACCTTTCACCAGCAAAGTGCCAATTGCGTTGGTTTCCCAATCAGGCATTCCTGCAATGCCAAGCGGGCGTTGCTCTACTTCATGGTCAAAAATATGCTGAACAAACAGCTGACCAGAAATGAGTGTGGCAATTCGTGGGTTGATCCAGTCAATGAATGTTGGGCGGTCCACGCCCACCACTGCGCGGAAGACATTGTTCTCTGAATACAACTGGGGTTTCAATGTGTTCGCAAACTCTTCACCTTCGGTGAATGCAGCCTCTACGCGCACAGCAGCTGCAGCAGCTTCAATCTGGAAGTCGAGTGAACCACCCACCAGATTCACACGCGGATACACGAAATCAAATGCGATCAAGTGCGTGTTGTCGGGGCCTTGAGGCGCACCGGTTCCTACGTTCGCACCGCCACTGGTAATGCCACGCAACGATGGTAACTGCGAACGATAAGTCAGTGCATTCAGAGAAAAGCCTGTGCCGTTGGCAGTGATGCCTTCGTACTTGATACCCAGTTGGGTGTTGTCCAGTTTCCAGTCGGGCAAATGCACATTTCGAATGCCAATTTGACCAGGGCCAAAGTTGGCAGCAATGGTCTGCATACCCCCAGCATCGGGCAAAAAGTTGGCTACAGTACCACCGTTGTCCCACAGGTTTTTCAAACCGCGAAACAGGCAGCCCGCATCCAAAATAACGTTGGGTTGACCGCACTGACCCAGATTATTGGGGCGAAACTTATCGAAATTCCAAACCACCTGCAAGTTGCGATCCTGCATGGTTTCCGAAGGCCCAAGGCGCCATTCCGCCTGCGCTATCCACATGGGGATGCGAATATCTTCCAGTTCGTCGTAAATATTGTTGCGGGAAAAATCAACTGGATTGATCACGTCAAGAACACGGAACAAATCGGTGCGTCCCCACACAACCTGCTGCTTACCCACGCGAACAAAAAGCTCCGTTCCATCTTTCAATGCAAAGCTATTGGTTGCATACGCTTCACGAATGAAGTCGAGGCGGCTGTTGAACTCCGGGTGACGCAACTCGTTCAACGTCAAATCACCGTAACCACCAAAGTCGACGCAACCACGTGAATCGTAGTCGCATGGACGCACCGGCACACCAAAGGCCACACCACCGTTTTGTCCATGCCAACGATCGCCCAGCACACGGAAACCTTCGTTGGGGCTATTGGGATACGTTGCGCCATTGAACAAAGGCACACCACCTCCGTGGGGCACGCTGCCACCAGGGCCGATCGAACTTTGCAGCTGAATCGGGCCACCCGCCGATTTGCCAAACTGGTCTTTATTCAGGTCATACACACCATCGTAGGTACCACGGAACGTGCCGTTGTAACGCCATCCGTTCTTGCCTGTCTTTTCACCTTCCGCAATAAGTGTATTTCTGAATTTGGCCATGCCCACCGATTCGCCAGTGTTGTCTTCACCGCGATACACCGAGTGGTTTTCGTAGAACATGTCCACCTCATAATCCTCACCTTCAAACGTTGCCGCAGTTGCAACACACGGCCATGCGCCGAGTACCGCTGCTGCCAACACCGCAGAACGCAAGACGGGTTTTTGTCTCATCTTTTTCATATTGCCCCTTCTCCTTTGTTGCTGTTGTACTGCTTGATAATTTTTCAGGCGGCTTTCGCCAGTTTCAAATCAGCGGCTTGTGCTTTCTCTTGTCGCACTTCACCCATCACAAACCTCGGTTTGAATACGACACACCAAGCCGGCACAATCAACATGGCGGCGATGGCATTCACAATCAGCATGAAACTCAGCAGCACAGCGGCGTCAGACTGGAATCGGAGATCGGACATGAAAATCCACAACACCACACCCGCGATCAGCGTGGCGGCAGTGAAGCTGACGGCATAACCTGTGGAGGCCACGGCATTGATCACGGCTTGTTTGATGTTTTTGACAACGTGCATTTCTTCACGAATACGGTCCATGAAATACACGGCATAGTCGATACCGACACCTACACCCACCGCAATGACAGGCACTGTATTCACGCTGATGCCGATACCAAATGCACCCATGTAGGCGTAGGTCATTAGCGTGGCAAACAGCATTGGCATAATCATTAACCAGCCGGCATGAACCGAGCGGTAATACACCATGACCAGCGTGAAGGCCATGATCATTACGGCAGGAATAATAATCATGTGGTCGGTGTGCAAAGCCTGGTTGGCTGCGGCTGTCACGCCAATAATTCCGCCACCCAGTTCAATGGTCAGCCCAGGTACCTCGGCTTCAGCAATGCGCTTTCCTTCCTCAGCCAAAGCAACAATGCGGTTGATGGTGCTGGCCTTGTGGTCTTTGTAGTAAAAAACCATATTGGCTTCGTTTTCGTCGGGCGTAACAAACTCTTTCAGCGCACCGGGAATCGGGCTTGACACCTGGTAGGCGAACATCAATCCGCCCACCTCAGCTTCGTTGTCGGGCAACTGCGCCCAACGGGGATCATCGTTGTGCAACAATCGGTTCACCACTCGAACCACGCCGGGGATGGCTTTGGTGCCACCAAGCTCAGGGTCGCTTAGCATGTGTGCCTGAAACTTTTCAATCGCTGCCATCACTTCAGGGCGCTTGATACCACCCTTCTCTGCCGTGCGCGCCAGCACATGCAATTCCTCCGAACCTGGGAACAAATCATTTATCGCTTTGGTGCCCAGGTTGTAGTCGTGATCACGGTTCAGAATAGGCGAGCCTGGTTCAGATTCACCCATTTGCACGTCTTTCACGTAATACAAACCCGCTGCTGAAAATGCCACGGTGGCGATCAACACAGTGAGTGCACCATTGAAACGCGCCACGGTTTTGCTGGTGATACTACCCAGCGCATCACGAATACCCTGGTTTTCGTTTTTGGTATTTTTGGGCTGGGGAAGAATGGTCAACGCCAGTGGCACCATGAAGTGCACTGTGAAAATGACCGAGAAGCCCCAGAAGCCGGCTGCGATACCAAGCTTGTAATTGAACGGTGCAGCACCCAGCACCAGCACGGCAATACCCAAGGCATCCACAGTAATCGCCAGCGAGCCTGGGCGGAACAGAGCCTCGAGCGCATTGCGTGCAGCCTTTTTTCCGTTCTTTACAATGGCCAGTTCTTCGTAGTAGCGCACCACCAACTGCACACCGTGCGAAGTGGCACGCGCAGCGATCAGAAAAGGAATCGGCAAAGACAATGGCTCAAGGTTGATACCCACCATGGCCATGAAACCCAAACCCCAAATCGATGACAAAGCGATTCCCAACAAAGGCAATGCAATGCCGTAGAAGCGCCGGAAATAAACAATCAGCAACAGCGTGAGCAAGGCCAAGGTGTAGGCCATAATGGCCACCAATTGATCCAGATAGGTGTAAACCCAACCGGTGAGCACAGGGTTACCCGTGGTGTATAAATTGTGTTTGTCGTCCGTCAACTCGCTGCGCAGTTGCATCAGCGCACTGAATGTTTTCTCGTAATCAATATCGCCTTCGTTGAGCTGCGCTTTGATCAGGGCGGCCTTCATGTCAGGCGACACCAACAAACCATAAATGGTGGGGTTAGCTGTTACATCTTTCTGCAATTGCTTCAGTTGGGCATCACTTAACTCGCCATTGTTGCTGTCGTAGAAGGTATCGGAAAGAAAGGCGCCGGTTTCATCCAGATAAATTTTTCGGGAAGAACGATGTGTCAAGCTGCTCACCAAGTTGTGGTTCACGCTCGGCAAGTTGTCCACACCTTGTGTGGCTTTCTCAATCAGCCTTAAAGTGTCGTTATTGAAAATCGTGCCCTCTTTCACCTCCACCGCCATCACCACCATGTTGGCGCCACCGAAGTTTTCCTTCAGTTGGTTGTAAGTTTTGATGTAGGGATGGTTTTGGGGTAACAAGTCCGAGAAATCGGAGTACACCTTCAGTTGCGGAATGGCAGCCGCAAAACCCAAAGTCACCAGCATGATCATGCCCAGTACGATTTTGGGGTTGGCAAACAGCCACTCTTCAGCGCGAATAATTTGAGCGATCAAACGATCGGCGAAAGACTTGATCATGATGGGTCCGCCTGACTTGAATTGGAACTTTGAACCGTGCGAAGCAAGCCGCCTGGGCCGCCCACAACAATAGATTGATTACCTGACACAGCAGCGCCAAGGAAGGACAACACGGGGCGGTCATAGGCTACGTTCACCCATTGATCACCTTCTAGCTTCGCCAGCGTGCCATTGGCACCCACACCATGTGGAAACCCTGCGTGCATGAAAAGGCGATACAACGGAGCCTCCGTGGTGTTCACCAGGCGCGCCCAAGTCACCCCGCCATCCGTGGTTTTCAATACCTGACCTGCCAGGCCACTTGCATAGCCTGTGGAGGGATCAGAGAACAACGCGTCGTAGGTGTAGAAATCACCGGCGATCGGTTCGCCGCGCTGCCAGGTTTGGCCCCCATCAACGGTAAACGCCAGCATGCCGAACTCACCAAAAGCGATGCCGTGCGTATCGCTGGTGAAAGCCAGTGCCGTGAACTGTGCATCTTCATCGAAGCTGACCACGCGCCAGCTTTTGCCCTGATCGGTGGAGTTGATCAGGTTGGAACCAGAACCAACCACCCACAAACCACTGCTGTGGCACTCAATTGCCACCGGGCTGGAGGGCTTTTCGAATTTGGTAGGCAGCCAGTCTTTAAAATCGCCTGATGAAGTCCATACCGTGTTGTACACATCGAGCATGGCAGCGCTGCCATCGGGACAAAAAGTGGAATCAATGAACGAAGCGGTGTCCGATACCTGCTTGCGGGTCCACGTATTACCAGCGTCGGTAGACACAGTCACAACACCGGTTTGCGTACCACCCAACACGGTTGTGCCGGAAGCGCTCAAGGTTTGAATAACCTCAAAACGTTCAACAGTTTTTGGGGGTGGCGCTGAATTACTGCCGGATTGAACCGCGCTGTCAGCACAAGCGCTCAACAGCGCAGCACTGACCACTGCAAGCAGTGCCAAGCTAATTGTTGATTTTTTTAGGCGCAAAGGCGCCCCTGAATACTGAATATTCACAATGTCTCCTGCCTTCTCTGTTTGGCAAATGAAAAGCTGCTGTGGTTTTTATGTGCAGCTGGAATGCGAACGGTTTATCTCACTGGCTTATCGCCCCCGGTCTTTTGCAGACACGCCTGCAATGCCCCAATTGGTGCTGGGTACTTCAATAATCTGAACCCGCACCGCTTCAATCGGTGCACCCACAGCCTCAACCAAGGCCTGGGTCACCTTCTCAATCACTGCACGTTTTTGCTCTTCCGTGCGTCCTTCAATCAAATTGATTTGTGCAAATGGCATGGTGTGCGCCCTCACTCAAAACGCAGGCCGACCTGGCCCAAACCCTGCACATGCAAGGTGACGTTGTCGCCAGCTTCCACGGCTACGGCCTCGGTAATGCCGCCCGACAAAATCAGCGACCCTGCCGGCACATACTGATCGCGCTTGGCCAGTTCATTGGCCAACATGGCAATGGCTGCTGCCGGGTGACCCACCACAGCAGCACCGGCACCGAAAGCAACCGGTACACCGTTTTTCTCCAGCACAATGCCAGTGGTTTTCAGGTCCATGCCATCAACTGGCTTCATGGTGCCGCCCACCACGAAACGCGACGCCGAGGTGTTGTCGGCAATCACGCTTTTCAAATCGAATTTGAAATCCCGGTAACGCGAGTCAATCACTTCAATGGCGGGCATTACAAAATCGGTGGCCGCCAGCACGGTTGCAATGTTGCAACCGGGGCCACGCAAATCGGTCTTGGTCACAAATGCAATTTCAGGTTCCACCTTGGGATGGATCAGCTCCTTTACCTTCACAGCCGAACCTTCGGGCACGCTGAAATAATCAGCCAGAAAACCGAACACCGGTGTGTTCACACCCATTTGCTTCATTTTGGAATGCGAGGTCAAACCAGCTTTCAAGCCCACAATTCGAACACCACGGCGTTCTTTGCGAGCGCGTATTTCGTCCTGAATGGCATAGGCATCGTCCCAATCCATATCGGGGTGATCATCGGTAATTTTCACTACATCATGCGCATTCAGTTCTGCGCTTTCCAGGTGCTCTGCCAGTGCAGAAATAGTTTTCTTGTCAAGCTTCATGCTGCACTCCTTGCGCGGGCCATGGTGATGGCGGTGTCTTCAATCATGTCTTCCTGACCACCCACCATGCCGCGTCGGCCCAGCTCCACCAGAATTTCACGGGCGCTGATGCCATACTTTTTCTCGGCACGCTTGGCAAACAAGAGGAAACTGGAATACACGCCGGCATATCCCAAAGTCATGGAGTCGCGATCAATACGAATGGGGTGATCCATGATGGGCACCACCAGGTCTTCAGCCACATCGGAAATCTTGAATACATCCACACCGGTTTTGATGCCCATGCGTTCACACACCGCCACCAACACTTCCATTGGGGTGTTACCAGCGCCAGCTCCCAAACCCGCTGCGGCTGCATCGATTCGTCGCGCACCCGCGCGAATGGCTTCAATGGAATTGGATACACCCATGGACAGGTTGTGGTGGCCATGAAAACCAATCTCGGTCTCTGGCTTCAATGCCTGGCGCACCGCGCTGATTTTCTCGTACACGTCCTCCGGGAGCATGTAACCAGCGGAGTCGGTCACATAAATGCAGTTGGCACCGTAACCCTCCATCAACTTCGCTTGCTCAATCAGTTTGTCCGCACCGGCCATGTGGGCCATCATCAGAAAACCGACTGTGTCCATGTCCAGCTTGCGGGCATAGGTAATGTGCTGCTCGCTCACATCAGCTTCAGTGCAATGGGTGGCCACACGAATGGTGTGCACGCCAAGGTCTTTCGCCATTTTCAAATGATCCACCGTGCCAATGCCCGGCAACAACAAAGCCGACACCTTGGCCTGCTTCATCGCGGGAATCACAGCGCTCAAATACTCTTCATCGCTGTGTGCAGGAAAACCATAATTCACAGACGATCCTCCCAAGCCATCGCCATGGGTCACTTCAATCAGTGGCACGCCGGCTTCATCCAGCCCTTTGGAAATGCTCAGCATTTGTTCCAGGCTCATCAAGTGGCGCTTGGGGTGCATGCCATCGCGAAGCGTCATGTCATGCACTTTGATTTCAATTCCTTTCAAGCTCATGGTGATTCTCCTTACGCGTTCACGGTGGGTTCAAGGGTCAGCTTGCCGCTGAGAATTTCTTCGGCAAACATTTCAGCAGTGCGGGCGGCGGCGGCGGTCATGATGTCCAGGTTGCCGGCGTACTTCGGCAGGTAGTCACCCAAGCCTTCCACCTGCATGAACACCGACACGCGGTTGCCGTCAAACACAGGGCCGTTCACCAGCGTGTAGCCGGGTACGTATTTCTGCACTTCCTTGATCATGTCGTGAACCGACTTGGTAATTGCTTCCTGATCAGGTGTGCCCTCCACCAAGCAATGCACGGTGTCACGCATGATCAGGGGCGGTTCAGCCGGGTTGATGATGATGATGGCTTTACCCTTTTTGGCACCGCCCACCTTTTCAACAGCAGCTGCTGTGGTGCGGGTAAATTCATCAATGTTTTTGCGGGTGCCTGGGCCTACGGATTTCGACGACACCGTGGCCACAATTTCGCCGTAGCTGACTGGTTGAACACGCGATACGGCATACACCATGGGTATGGTCGCCTGGCCACCGCAAGTCACCATGTTCACGTTCATTTCACGCTTGCCTACATGCTCCTTCAAATTAACCGGGGGTACACAAAAAGGTCCAACCGCTGCGGGCGTGAGGTCGATCATTAACACACCCAGTTCATTCAGCTTTCGACTGTTCTCGGCATGCACATAAGCACTGGTGGCATCGAATGCGATTTGCACACCATCTGCTTCCACATGCGGCAGCAAACCATCCACACCCTCAGCGGTTGTTTTAATACCCATTTCACGCGCACGTTTCAAGCCGTCGGATTCGGGGTCAATCCCCACCATCCACACAGGCTCCAGCACACTGCTGCGTTTCAGCTTCATTAAGAGATCGGTTCCAATATTGCCGGGACCAATCAGTGCGCATTTGATCTTTTTCATCATCGAATTCCTTTTGCGTTTTGCGTTGTAACTTACGCGAAGCGAACAGAGCAGTTGCCAATGCCACCAATCGACATGTGCAGCGAATCGCCTGCCTTCACGGGAATGAGTGCTGCCAGAGAACCTGACAGAATAATTTCACCTGCCTTCAAGCCAATGCCTAATCGGCCCAGCGTATTGGTCAGCCAAACAATCGCATTCACTGGGTGCCCAAGTGCAGCAGCGCCAGCGCCAGTGCCCACGATGTCGCCATTTTTTTGCAGTACCATTCCGCAAGTAAACAGGTCCACTTTACGAGGATCTACAACCCGGTCACCCAACACAATCGCACCGCAAGAGGCGTTGTCGGCCACGGTGTCTTGAATCTTGATTTTCCAATCAGCGATGCGTGAATCCACGATTTCGAAACAGGCCATCACGCCTTCTGTTGCCGCCAGCACATCGGCGGCGGTTACTCCGGGGCCCATCAAATCGCGTTTCATCAAGAATGCGATTTCACCTTCAGCACGCGGTTGAATCAGGCTGGCCGCCTCGATGGCCTCGCCTTCGTTGTACACCATGCCATTGAGCAGGTAGCCAAAGTCGGGTTGGTGCACATTCAGCATGTTCATCACGGCGGCACTGGTCACGCCAATTTTTTTACCAATCACGTGCTCGCCATTGTCCAAGCGTCGCGCAATCATCCTCTGTTGAATGTGATAGGCGTCTTCAATCGTGATATCGAAACCACGGCTGGTCAGCGGAGCAATGGTGTGCCGTTGGGTCAATGCGTTGTAAAGTTCATCGCCCAAGTCGCGAATTTGAGTAGCGTTCATTTGCTTTAAGCCTCTTGCAGGAAGTCGGTCACCAAGCGCTCAAAGCGCGCAGCGTGTTCAATCTGGGTCCAGTGCCCGCACTTGCCATAAACATGCAGTTGCGAATCCACAATCATTTCGTGCAGGCACAGCGAAGTACTCAACGGAATGACCTGATCATCCCGGCCATGCACAATCAAAGTGCTTTTCTTCAGTGCGCGAATATCACTTTCATGACTGGCCATGGCATCAACCCACCGCTGTCGTGGTGCCGGGAACATGGCTGAGAAGCTTTCCTGAAAACCGGGGCGAATGCTGGCCTGAAAACGCAACTGAGCCAGTTCATCGTTCACAAGGCCACGGTCGTATGCGAAGTAATCCATAATGCGACGCATATTCTCGAATGACGGCTGGTAACCCCACACTGCATCCAGTCCCTCAGTAATCGGGAATGGCACGCCTACACTACCCATCAACACCAGCTTACGAACACGACTGGGGTGGCGAATCGCCAGCGCCAGCGCTACAGCGCCACCAAACGAGTTACCAATCAAATCGGTTTGTTCCATGTTCAGTGCGTCCATCACGCCTACCGCATGGGCCACCCAGTTGTCCAGGTTGTATTGGTAGCCTTGGCGGCGCTCAGTGAAACCGAAGCCCACCATGTCTGGGGCCACCACACGGAATTGTTTTGCAAAACCGGGTATCACCAAGCGCCAGTTCGCCCAAGCCGAAACACCGGGGCCCGAACCATGAATCAACATCAGGTTGGTGCCCTGGCCTTGATCGTGATAATTCGTTTGAAGGCCGTTGGCCTCAATGCTCAATCCAATTTCTGGTGAAGCGGGTGCGTTCATCGTGGACTCCTTACAGCTTCACGCAAATGTTTTTCAGCTCGGTGTAAAACTCCAGCGAGTGCACACCCCCTTCGCGGCCAATACCCGATTGCTTGGCACCACCAAACGGTGTGCGCAAATCTCGCAGAAACCAACTGTTTACCCAAGCCAAACCCACTTCAATCGATGCGGCTACTCTGTGCGCTTTGGCCAGGTTCTGGGTCCACACCGCAGTGGATAGGCCATACACATTGTTATTCGCACGGGCCACCACTTCTTCCTCGGAATCAAAGGGGGCAATATGGCAGCAGGGCCCAAAAATTTCCTCCACACACACCGCTGCGTCGTCGTCCAGCCCGGTCCAGATGGTGGGTTGCACCCAGGCGCCGTTGTTCAACTCGCCGGGCATCTCAAACGCATTACCACCTGTAACCACAGTTGCACCCTGCTCTACCGCCTTGCGGTAAAAGCCCAGCACTTTCTCGCGGTGTTCTTGAGAAATCACTGGGCCAATGCCTGTGTCGTTGTGCTCTGGCAGTCCAGGCTTCAGGCTTTCCGCGCCCTTCTTCATGGCGGCCACAAATTTGTCGAAAATCGGGCGTTCCACATATACGCGTTCGGTGCCCAAACACACCTGCCCGCTGTTGGCAAACACCGAGCGCATGGTGCCTTCAATGGCGGCATCAAAGTCACAATCCGCGAACACGATGGCGGCATTCTTGCCACCCATTTCAAGGCTGACTGGGCGCGCGCCCTGCGCAGCCGCTTTCATGATGGCTGCGCCGGTGCGTGTTTCGCCAGTGAAAGTAATTGCATTCACATCGGGGTGGGTAGTCACGAACTCACCTGCGGAATCCGGACCAAAGCCATGAACCACGTTGTACACGCCTGGTGGTACGCCCACCTTGTTCATCACCTCGCCCAACAGTGCAGCAGTTTGCGGCGTTTCCTCGGAGGGCTTCACCACCACGGTGTTGCCACAGGCCAGCGCAGGGCCCACTTTCCAGGTCATCAACAACAACGGGAGGTTCCAGGGACAAATCACGCCTACTACACCAACCGGGCGACGAATTGAATAGTTCAACGCACCACGTTCATCCGGAGTGGCCATCTCAAAGCATTCTGTGGGCACATTCTTGATGGTGTCGGCGAATACCTTGAAATTGGCCGCCCCGCGGGGAATATCAATGTGACTGGCCAGGCTCATCGGTTTACCAGTGTCGGCAACCTCAGCCTGCAAAAAGTCATCGAAGCGGCGATTGATTTCATCGGCTACGGCGTACAACATTTGCACACGGTCGGCCACGGGCATCCTGCCCCATGGGCCTTTCAATGCTGCCTTGGCTGCGGCTACAGCATCATTCACCTGCGCGCGGCCAGCTTCATGCACCTGCGCAATCACCGCGTTGTTCAAGGGCGAGTGCTTTGGAAATGTGTTTCCCGTTGCCACGAATTCCCCGTTGATGAAGTTCAAGACTTCTTTCATTGCATTCTTCCTTGCCAATCGATTAAACCATGAACAAACGATAAAACTTATTTTTCTCGACGTCAATATATTTTCTCGAGAAAATTATTTTTCTTCGACAATATTGATTA
This sequence comes from Limnobacter olei, assembly GCF_029087225.1. Classification (GTDB taxonomy): domain Bacteria; phylum Pseudomonadota; class Gammaproteobacteria; order Burkholderiales; family Burkholderiaceae_B; genus Limnobacter; species Limnobacter olei. The sequence continues at coordinate 142,497 of NZ_JARFJD010000002.1, forward strand.
ACACCGCAACTCGTCTACAATGGCGAAACAGAAAGAATTTTTTGGGGTGTGTATGAATGAAGTGGTCTCATTGCCGGGCAGCGTCACCAACGGCGAAAGCTTGACCCTGGCCGAAACTGCTTACCGCAAGTTGCGCAACGACATCATTGAAGGCGTGCACAAGCCGGGTACCAAGCTGCGGGTGGAACACCTCAAAGACGACTACGAGGTGGGTGCGGGCACTTTGCGTGAAGCGCTGCAGTTGCTGCTGAATGACGGACTGGTGGTAGCACAAGGGCACCGTGGCTTTACAGTCGCCCCGATGTCTCCTGAGGATTTTCAGGACATTACCCGCACTCGCGTCATGATTGAAACAGAGGCCCTGCGCCAAGCCATCGCCCTAGGCGATGATGAATGGGAAGCCGAGGTGATGGGTGCATTTCACATGCTGAGCCGAGCAGAGTCACGCTTGGGCGAAGAAACCGTTGAAACCCGCAGCGAGTGGGAACGCAAGAACCGCTTGTTTCACGACACGCTCATTTCCGCCTGCCCTTCACGTTGGCTTAAGCAGTTTCAGCACCTGCTCTACATGCAGTCAGAACGTTATCGCAGGCTGATTCTTTCGGAGAAGCCCATTCCACGCGATGTGCATTCCGAGCACGAGGAAATTTTGAACGCCACTTTGAACCGCAACAGCGAACTGGCCACGCAAATTCTGGCGGAGCACATCAACCGATCCTTGATCGCGGTTCAAAAGCTGCCCAAAGAAAGGTTCGGAAAGTAATCAGCTGCTGAGCATCGAATGAATCAATGCTGTTACGGGTGTATCGATTCCCAAGCGTTCAGCACGTCGAAGCACACTGCCACTGATCGCATCCAACTCCAAAGGCCGACCCTTTTCAAGGTCGACCAACATCGAAGTTTTAATCGGATCGAACTCACAGATCAACTTGAACATCTCATCCACATCTGACTGGCTCAACACCACATCGTCAGCGCTTGAAACCGCTGCAACCTCTTGCATTGCCGCATAAACCGCTTGCCTGTAATGTGGGTGTTTCGTTAAAAAGCCCGTGTCCTTTCGAGTCAAAGCCGACAAAGGATTAACACCATTGTTCACCAACAGTTTTTTCCACAACTCATGTCGAATGTCGACGGCGGCCCGGGTGGGAATTCCCGATGCATTGAATGCATCCGCTAACCTTTTAACTACGCTTTGCAAGCCTACATTTACAACCGAATTTGGCCATGCACCCAACACAATTTGACATAAGCCTTGTGCCTCGACACACCCTGGCGAAACAATATGTGCGCCAATTCTTACAGCCAAACCACCAACTACTCGGTCAACGCCCAATACCTTGCTCAGTACTGCTTCATTCTCGACACCATTTTGCAAAGACAAAACTGGCGTAGCGCCAGCGGCCAGCCAAACTGAGTTTGAATCGAGCCAACTCGCCGTGTCCTGCGATTTCAAACACAGTACTAGTACATCAAAATCTTCGCATCGGTACTGGCATTGTAAGGCGGCTTGATCGACTGCACACACAGGCTGTTTGAATGAAAACTGATCATGCTCAACCTGCAACCCATGGATTTGCATCGCTTCAAGGTGACCCCCGCGCGCCGTCAACACCACGGAATTTCCGCCCATAATCATGCGGGCAGCATAGTAGGCACCCACGCCCCCTGCACCCACAAACAGCAAGCGCAGTGGCTTATTCTCACAAAGCGATTCCATACACTCTCCTTTGGCATCACCATACTGCAAGTGAAATTCCGATGAACAGTTGGCCGAACATCGTCCATGAGCAGACAGCCAAATTTGGCCTATCTCCTGTGCCATTGGAAGATTCCGTTGTGGTAAATGTTTTTACCAGAAATACAAAACAAAAAGGACCTAGCGGATTATTCACGCTAAGTCCTTTGTATTTTTGGGGCGATGTATGGGGCTCGAACCCACGACCCATGGAATCACAATCCATTGCTCTACCAACTGAGCTAACACCGCCACCGTAAACCGGTACTAAATTCTTGGCCTGCCCGGAGGGGTTCGAACCCCCGACCCTCGGCTTAGAAGGCCGATGCTCTATCCAACTGAGCTACGGGCAGAATTTGCATTGTAACTCGCACACGCGAATGGGTAGAAAGCACCCACTGGACAAGGATAGAACATCCTTTAAATTCGGTGGTCGGGGCAGAAGGATTCGAACCCTCGACCCTCTGGTCCCAAACCAGATGCGCTACCAGACTGCGCTATGCCCCGACAAAGAAGCGGAATTTTATGTTGATTTCAAGGTTTCGTCAAGGCCTCACACAGCGTTAAGTCAAATTGGGCGCTGCGTTGAAGGGGCTCAGGCCATTTGCCCGCAACAAGGCCAAGCCTGCGTGATTCACTCGCTCCCAATTCAGCTGCACGTTCCAGCCATGTTTTAACAGGGCGAAACTTGTAAACCGATTGAATTCTGATCACCGGGCTGCCATCTGAATATACAAACTGCCGATATTCATCGGCAATTGCTGCCTGATCAAAGCCTTTGAACTGTCGCTCTGCAAGCTTGGCAAAAAACCCATTTGCGTTGTAAGCCATGCCTGTCAACTCCCGACAAGAGGATGGCGAGGGAGGCACAGCAAACTGGGTTTGACGGGAAAAGGGCTCCTCCAGCCACCTGGCCATACCCTCGGTGAACCACTTGGTTTTGAAGGGCGAATACGCGTATTGATACACATGAAACAGTTCATGTGCAGGTGTGGTGCTCAAACGAGGGTCTACCTGCGAACCAATCTTGATTTTCAGCGTCAAGGCAGTGGAGGACTGGCCTTCGTACCAGTTGGGCTTGGTGGGTTCATCAAAGGCTAGGCCTGTGCCCTGATCGAAATACTGAACATGCACTTCGATTCCGTCGCTTTGGGTGTACCTTGAATGCTTCAACGGCGGAACCAAACCCAGCTGGGTTTGATAAAACCAATCCGCGGCCTTTAGCTGCACAAGAATATCGTCCACTCGATCAGGAATTGCATTGCCGTCCACGTCATCTGCGGGAACAGCATGCTTTCCCTCAGTCGTGTAAAAAACTCTGAACACACCTTCCGACGCCGTGTGTGTGTATAGTGCTTTGGGGTGAGGCTTGGCCCACGCATCCCTTGCAAGGATGAAAAAAACAGTCAATACGAACAAGTGCACAAGCCTTTGCAGCTTCATTACACTGAAAAACCGGCTCAGCAAATATCGATCACCACCTTTTATTTGCATGATTTTTATTGAACCCTGACTGAAAACATTATGTTCCTGGACTTCATTGAAATTGGCACCTCCGACTTCAACACCCTGATTCAGGCTGCCGGCCCTGCTGCACACGGCCTGTCGATTGATCCCATCTCACTTTACCTTGATCGGCTTCCGAATCGCCCGGGCTGTAAAAAAATCAACGCGGCTATCTCGAATATTGAAGGCTCGGTGAATGTCTATTTCATACCACCTCAAACTCTCGCAAAACACAAACTGCCCAACTGGCTTCGCGGCTGTAATTCAATCGGCGCACCTCACCCCACAGTGACCAAACAACTCCAGAAAACAGGCTTGGCCCAAGAACAAGTTTTGGTGACGCAGGCAGTACCGTGCCTTCGCCTGCAAACCGTTTTTAAACAGTATGAAGTTGACGGGGTGTTCATGCTCAAGGTGGACACCGAAGGCCATGATGCCGTCATACTGAACGACTTTTTCAGCGACGCGAAACCCGAACAATGGCCGCATCAAATCATATTTGAATCGAATAAATTGTCCGACAGCGAGACGATTCACAGGCTGATCGCAAAGCTGATTTTGATGGGCTACGACATTGTGGCTTGCGAAACCGGCGGCGGTGCCAGCGACACTCACCTTCGCTTGAACTTAAACCGACTAAAAGGTGAGAGCGTATCAATTCAAACCGCGAAGGGATACTACCTGGAGGGTTACCCGAAAAACTACTCCCCGCTTAACCTGCCGCACGAGAACAATCTGGATTCAGCGCTGGAGTATGCCAACCAATTGCAGGCCGCTGGCGTTACCTTTCAATATGGTCGATACGAAGTTCGCCAAGGTCGCTATTTGCAACACTCTGTCAAAGACCTGAAAGTACAAAGCTGGATTCGTCTACCCGACAAGCAGCCTTAAGCACGGCGCTCAAGCCTTGGGCAAAGCCGCAAGAATAGAGTCGACCAAACGATTGGCAGTCCCTTTGTCTGCCGTTTCCACCATCACGCGCAACACAGGTTCGGTGCCGGAAGGGCGAATCAACAAACGACCATTGCTGCCCAGCTCAGCCTTCACAGCCTCGCATACGCCTTGCACTTTCACATCATTGGCCCAGTCGTAGCCCACAGGCAAGCGAGCGTTTTTAAGCACCTGTGGCAGCATGGCCACTGGCTTCAAAATATCGGCCAAAGGCATGCCCAGGTTGCGCACTGCACGCAGTACTTGCAGCGCACTCACAATGCCGTCACCCGTAGAATGCCGATCAAGAACCAGCAGGTGGCCTGAACTTTCGCCACCCAACTGCCAGCCGTTGGCTTGGAGTTTTTCAAACACGTAGCGGTCTCCCACCTTGGCGCGCTCAAAGCCCACATTGCGCTGCTTCAAGGCCAACTCAAGCCCCAGGTTACTCATCAAGGTACCCACCACGCCGTCCACCTTGCCTTGCATGTGCAAACGCTCGGCCACGAGAGCAAACAACAACTCATCGCCGTTGTAAATTCGGCCGCTGCCGTCCACGCAAATCAAGCGGTCTGCATCGCCGTCCAGTGCAAAGCCGTAATCAGCCTTGTGTTCAAACACAGCCCTGGCTACAAAGTCGGGGTAAGTGGCGCCCACACCTCGGTTAATGTTCAAACCATCGGGCTGATCAGCCAACACCACCACATCGGCACCCAGTTCACGGAACACGGCTGGCGCAATTTGGTAGGCAGCGCCGTTGGCACAATCCACCACAATTTTTAATCCGCGCAGGTGTTTGTCGCGGGGAAATGTACCTTTACAAAATTCAATGTAACGGCCCGCCGCATCGTTCAAGCGCTTGGCCTTGCCCAATTCTTCAGACGATTTACAAGGTGCATTCAACGCCAGTTGCGCTTCAATTTCCATCTCCCAGGCATCGGGCAATTTGGTGCCCTCTCCCGAGAAAAACTTGATGCCATTGTCTTGGTAAGGGTTGTGGGAGGCACTAATCACCACACCTGCCGACATGTTCAAGGCGCGTGCCAGGTAAGCCACACCTGCAGTAGGCATGGGGCCCACCATTACCACATCAACGCCCACCGAAGTGAAGCCCGCTTCAAGGCAGCTTTCCAGCAAATAGCCACTCACGCGAGTGTCTTTGCCAATCAGTACCCGTGGGCGCCTTCCATCACCTTCATGCTTGGCCAGCACCGTGCCAGCGGCTTGCCCCAAACGCAACACAAAGTCGGGAACCATGGGGCTTTGCCCCACTGTGCCGCGAATGCCATCGGTACCGAAATATTGTCTGCTCATGGAATGTCTGCAATAGGTGAATGGTGTTTATTGATCTGATTTTACGGGAACTGCAGTGCGCCCAAGGTAATCAATCCCGCTTAATTTACAAAAGCTTTCAAGGTGCGCCGGGTTGTCTATCCCATACACCCCCAAATCAGCGCCTGGCGTGAACAAGGCATGGGTACGCTCGTTGGACCGTTGTTGCAACCAACCAAACGCTGTGTGGCGCTTGGCCTCCATGTCGGGGTGCCAATGCTGCCCCTCAACCACTTTGCCCACCTCTTTGTACAAGTGATACAGCGGAATCAGATTGTGCCGAGGGTGAAATACCTGATAACCCTTGGCATGCGCGCGCAAGGAAAGGCTTTGTTCTTCTCCCCGAAAATACAGATAGGGGTCGTACGGCACCTGCTGGGTAAAATCGCCCGTGGTGAACAAAAAACACGCCCCCACATGAAAACCCGGCAAGTGGGTCGTGTCAGGCTGCTCAGCCCGCTTTCGCACCACCCGGAACTGCAACACAGCGCGCTCGGCAGTCAAAACACTGCCAGGGTCGCGTTCGATGAAAAATATCTCGTCAGATTTTGCAGGTTCATCCGCCACCGCCCTACCCTGCCCATCAAACCGGAAACCTGGCGGGTAGGTGCTAATCAACGGCTTGGGGTGAATCGCTTGAAGCCGCAGCAGTTGTTGAATCAATAACTCATCCCAGCCTTGATCGAACAAAGTGTGAGAATCAATTTGCAGCAAATAATCCTGTTCGTTGTACAGCGAAAAAGCGATGGACCGCGCCCAGCTAACACCGCGAGAATCCACGGGCGACAAGCCCACATAATTGATATTTTTGCGCACAGGAAACTGCGTCAACCACTCAGGGTTTAAGTGCTCGGATTGGTCGACCAAACCGACATGAATTCGCTGTGGGTGAGCGGCTTTGGCAAACAGTTGATGAATGGTCAAATAAAGGTGGGGCTCGCGGTATGCCGCAATGCTCACGAAAATCGTGGGCAATCTGGGCACGCTTGCCACCTGCATCATTGATTCAAGGCGAAGGCCACTTTCAAGGCCTCCACAGTTTCACGCACATCGTGCACTCGAAGCACGGCCGCCCCGTGTTGCGCCGCGTAGGTGGCTGCTGCCACCGAGCCGGCCGTGCGCAAAGCAGGGTCAGCTTGCCCTGTAAGCTCGGCAATCATTCGCTTGCGCGACACACCCACCAACACCCCAGCCCCCAAAGTAGAAAACAAAGGCGTTGCCCTCAGCAAATCAATGTTGTGTTGCAGTGTTTTGCCAAAACCAAAGCCAGGGTCTACCAGGATTCGGTTTGCCTGCACACCCTTTTGCTCAAGCGCCACCATGCGTTGGTTCAGAAATGCCTCAACCTCGCTGACCACATGGTTGTACTGGGGCGAATTCTGCATGGTGCGCGGCTCACCTTGCATGTGCATCACTACCGCACCTGCATTCGATTGTGCAAGCACAGCTTCCGCGCCCGCATCCCTAAAACCATTTACATCATTGAGAATGTCCACACCCAAATGTACGGCATGCGACATGACCTCGGCTTTCATGGTGTCAATCGACAACGGTACATTCCAGTTCATCAACTCTTTCAGAACGTCTGCGACGCGCGCCCATTCTTCGTTTGCGTCAACACCCAGAGCACCCGGCCGGGTGGACTCGCCACCAATGTCCAGAATTTGTGCACCCTGCTCCACCAGCTTGCGGGCATGCTCAATGGCCAGGCTGGTTTTATGGTGCTTGCCACCGTCCGAAAATGAGTCAGGCGTGACATTCACGATGCCCATAATCAAAGGCTTGCCGTGCGTGTAGGTAAGCTCGAAACGACCTGCTTTCCAAGTGCGAACCATGTGCTGCCTTGCGAGTTGCTGTGCTGGTATTTTACGGCATAGCAGCAGGTTAGTTCGCCTGCTGCGCTCACAGCTTATCCGTTTGCCTGGCCCGCTCAGGTGCGCACCCGTTTGCCCAAGCTTGCTCAGGTGCATACCCTCTCTCGCCGGAAAACCTGAATACCCCCTTGTTATTGATTCGCCGTCCTAAGCGCACCCGCTAAACAGCGGGCGGGCTGCGCTTTCGGCCTAGCCGAACGGACGGTGAATCAACACCAAGGGCAGGTTTTCTTGATCGGCGTTGCGAGGGCATCGCCACCTGAGCGCGCTGGCGACGGAGTTAGCGTACTGGCTTACTGGCCTACTAGCTCGGGCGTTGGCGCTGCTGGCGTTGGTTCGGGCGAGGCTTGGGCGCTGTGCCGCCTTGCCGGCTTTGCAAGGCTTCCCGGCGGCTTCGTAGCGCGGGGCGGTTCCGCTAGGAACCGATGCGAAAACGCTTAAGCGTTTCGCATGCCCCAAGCAAGAAGCGTCAAGCCGGATCAGAAGCCTTGCTTAGGCAAGGTGGCACAGTACCCAAGTCTCGACCACACCAACGCCGCGCCACAATCAAAAGACTTGCTTAAGGCTTGGTGACGTAGCACCCAAGCCTCGCCATAACCCAACTCCGAAGCAAGCAACAAAAAAGCCGTTGGTCGCGAAACCAACGGCTTTCAAGTTTTAACAAACCCCGCAGGGTTTAATCTGCTTTCACACTCATCGCAGCGGGTGCAGGCTGAGGCGAAGGAGTAACCTTCTCGCCACCGCCACCACTGGAGCTTGGGCTGCCACCCGTGGGAGGTGTGCTACCACCAGTTGAAGGCGGGCGCGGGTCCTTGCCGTCCATGATGTCATTGATCTGATCCGCATCAATGGTTTCCCACTCCAGCAAAGCCTTGGCCATGGTGTGAACCTTGTCACGGTTCTGATCCAGAATATCCCAAGCCACTTTGTACTGGGAATCAATGATCTTGCGAATTTCAGCATCCACCATTTGCATGGTCTGCTCGCTCATGTGCGTGGTCTTGGTCACTGAACGGCCCAGGAACACTTCACCTTCGTTCTCGGCATACACCATGGGGCCAAGAGCCTCGGTCATGCCGTAACGGGTCACCATGTCACGGGCAATTGCTGTTGCGCGCTCAAAGTCATTCGATGCACCAGTCGTCATCTGGTTCATGAAAATTTCTTCAGCAATACGACCACCAAACAACACGGCGATGGTACACAGCATGCGTTCCTTGTCCATGCTGTAACGGTCGCCTTCCGGCAACTGCATGGTCACACCCAAGGCACGGCCACGCGGAATGATCGTCACCTTGTGCACTGGGTCGGTTTTTGTCATCAATTTGGCAACCACAGCATGGCCCGACTCGTGGTAGGCCGTGTTGCGGCGCTCCTCTTCGGGCATCACCATGCTGCGGCGCTCGGCACCCATGATGATCTTGTCTTTGGCTTTTTCAAAGTCGTTCATTTCAACCACACGGCCATTTCGGCGTGCGGCAAACAAAGCAGCTTCGTTCACCAGGTTGGCCAAATCAGCGCCCGAGAAACCGGGGCAACCACGGGCCAGTACAGATGCATCCACGTCGGGCGACATTGGAATTTTGCGCATGTGCACTTTCAGAATTTGTTCACGGCCACGGATATCGGGCAGGCTGACAACCACTTGGCGGTCAAAACGGCCTGGACGCAGCAAGGCTGGGTCGAGTACATCGGGGCGGTTGGTCGCAGCAATCACGATGATGCCCTGATTGGTGTCAAAACCGTCCATTTCAACCAGCATCTGGTTCAGGGTTTGTTCGCGTTCGTCGTTACCGCCACCCAAACCTGCACCACGCTGACGACCCACTGCATCAATTTCGTCAATGAAAATAATGCAGGGGGCTTGCTTTTTGGCTTGTTCGAACATGTCGCGAACACGAGCCGCGCCCACACCCACGAACATTTCAACGAAATCGGAACCAGAAATTGCAAAGAAAGGCACCTTGGCTTCACCTGCAATGGCTTTGGCCAACAAGGTTTTACCAGTACCTGGTGAACCCACCATCAACACGCCACGGGGAATTCGGCCACCCAGCTTCTGGAACTTGGTGGGGTCTTTCAGAAATTCAACCAGCTCATGGACGTCTTCTTTGGCTTCATCGCAACCTGCAACGTCCGCAAAGGTAACAGGGTTTGTGTTCTCATCGAGCAATTTGGCGCGGCTTTTACCAAAGCTGAATGCACCACCCTTGCCACCGCCCTGCATTTGACGCATGAAGAAGATCCACACACCAATCAGCAGCAACATGGGGAACCAGCTCACGAACAGGCTCATCAACAGCGATGGCTCTTCTTCGGGCTTGGCGCGCACCTGCACACCGTACTTCAGCAGGTCACCGACCATCCAGATGTCGCCAGGCGAATAAACCACTCGCTCACGGTCATCGGTAGTCAGGGCGCGAACCACACGCCCTTCAACGATCACGCTCTTGATGCGTCCATTTTGCGCATCCTGCATGAACTCGGAATAGGTCATTTCGTTGGAGCGTGTTTGTTGCCCTTCAAACTGTTTGAACACAGTAAAGAGCACCAGCGCTACAACCAACCAGACTGCTGCTTTGGAAAACGAATTATTCAATGCCACTTCTCCTCGAGGACTCTGCCACCACCCTAGGGAAATGGGGGCAGGTTGTCCATTTTAAACCCAAGCGAATGAAATACGCCATCACACTATTTCATGGTGTGCATTAACAATCGCAATCGCCTGGATCATGATGCTGCAAAATACCTATTTAAGACCCTTGCAAAGCAAAAAGGTTTCACGAGAACGGTCTCGTGAGGCCTTGGGTTTGCGCGGCGACACGCTTTTAAACACCTGCTTCATCTGGTGCACAATGTTGCTGTAAGAAGACCCATGAAAAATCTTCACGATCAGCGCCCCATTGGGCTTTAGGTGATTCAATGCAAAATCAATGGCCAGCTCGCACACATGCTCAATTCGGGCTGAATCGGCAGCAGCAACACCAGAAAGATTAGGCGCCATGTCGGAAACCACCAGATCCAGCTTTTCGCCACCCAAGCGCTGGTTCAGGTCTTCAAGCACGGCTTCGTCGCGAAAATCCCCTTGAATGAACTCAACACCCGCAATTGGTTCCATTGGAAGCAGATCCAGTGCGATAATACGGCCATTGATGACACCCCCGGGCCCAACCAAGGCTTCCCGAAGCACCTGCGACCAACTTCCCGGCGCGCTGCCCAGGTCGACCACCTTGATGCCTGGCTTCAACAACCCTTCCGGCTCGGCGATTTCCTTCAGTTTGAAGGCGGCACGGGCGCGATAACCCGCATTCGTGGCCATTTTCACGTAAGGGTCGTTGATGTGGTCATGCAACCAGTTTTTATTGAGTTTCTTCTTTTTAGCCACCGATTACCCAACCGAGTGAAAAATTAATATGACGGACACCGCAGCTGTAACCCTGACACCCGCCGAGAAAAAGGCGCTTAAAGCCCAGGCCCATGCATTGGATCCGGTAGTTTTGATTGGCGACAAGGGCTTAACACCCAATGTGGTCAAAGAAATCGACATGAACCTGAATGCACATGGTCTGATCAAGGTACGCGTGGCTGGCGACGACCGGGAAGCCCGCCTTAAATATGCGCAAGCCATTTGCGATGAAACTGGCGCCGCCTTGGTTCAACACATTGGCAAGTTGCTGGTGTTGTTCCGCCCCAAAGCAGAAGACTCCGAAAAAGCCAAAGCAAAAAGCCGCCCAAAACCCAAAGGTCCACGCCAAACCAAGCGTCAGTTTGTTTCCAAAGACTAACTTAAACCTTTGGAATCAAGGCCGGCTTATTGTCTTTTGTGACACCAAACCGGTTCAAGCCCCACACCAGCGCACCAATCATCTTGACGGAATACAGCACGCTTGAAATGGCGTGCATATTGCCGAACTGGCTACGCATGGCGGCAAGCTCGTCTCCTTGCAATCCCGCCATGGCTTCACGCAAGGTATTCATATGGGGCTGAAGCCAGGCAAGCTCAACCACGCTGACCCCCAAAACAACGGCCATCAAACCGTTGAGTCGCAAACTTGCGCGCAATTCGCCAGCAAAATTTGACAAGGTCAACAACACAGCGCTGCTCACCAGGGAATACAAAGCCAACATGTAAAACAATCGGCCTGCCACCAAACCCGCTTCAGGGCGTGGCAACCATTTGAACAAGCCCGGCGCAACCAGAATGGCCATGAACCACAAAGCTCCGAGCCAAATTGCCCAGAACGCCAGTTCCGCACCCCGAAAACCGCGCCAAGTCATTGTTATTGCACCCCTTTAACAAAAACCATCAAATGTATTTTACTTCCAGCACTTCATATTCGCGCAAACCGCCTGGTGCCTGAACATGGGCCACATCACCTTCGTACTTGCCAATCAAGGCACGGGCAATCGGGCTGGAAATGGAAATCAGGCCAGCTTTGATGTCGGCCTCATCGTCGCCCACAATTTGGTATTCAACTGTGGCGCCGGCTTCAATGTCCTCCAGCTTCACAGTCGCGCCAAACACCACGCGGCCTTCCGCATCTACGTTCGTGGGGTCGATGATCTGAGCATTGCTCATCTTGCCTTCAATTTCCTTAATACGCCCTTCGATAAAACCCTGCTTTTCCTTGGCTGCATCGTATTCGGCATTCTCCGACAAATCGCCCTGCGCGCGCGCCTCGGAAATGGCATTGATCACCGCTGGGCGATCAATGGTTTTCAGGCGATGCAATTCTTGTTTCAGCTTTTCAGCACCCTTGACGGTCAATGGGATAGTGGCCATAAATTCAGTTGTTCCTGCAAATGGAAAGCCGCCTGATAGCAAACATTGCTATGAGACGGCTTAAAGGTTCAGACAGGCAGATTAAGCGGAGAGTTCCGCATGCAGGCTTTGAACGCTGTAAACGTCCATTGCGCCGAGGTGTTTCATGCCCTCGACTGAAGCCAGTGCACCTGCCATGGTTGTAAAGATCGTAACACGAGAACTCAGTGAAGTGGTTCTAATGTAACGGCTGTCGTTAATCGCGCTTCGGCGCTCTTCAACCGTGTTCACCACCAGCTGCACTTCTCCGTTTTTCAGCATGTCGACAATGTTCGGGCGGCCTTCAAGCACCTTGTTCACCACGGTACATTCAATGCCACCTTCAGCAATGGCCGCTGCCGTGCCTCGCGTTGCAATAATCTTGAAGCCCAGATCAACCAGGCCCTTGGCCAGTTTCACAGTGTGCTTCTTGTCTTCGGTTTTCACGCTGATGAAAGCGGTGCCACCTTCAGGCAACTTGACCGAAGCAGCCAGCTGCGACTTCACAAACGCCTCGCCGAAAGTGCGGCCAACGCCCATGACTTCACCCGTTGACTTCATTTCAGGGCCAAGAATGGTGTCAACGCCCGGGAACTTCACGAACGGGAACACAGCTTCTTTCACCGAGAAGTATTTCGGCACAGGGATTTCAGTCACGCCCTGGGCTGCGAAGGTTTGGCCGGCCATGCATCGTGCGGCAATCTTGGCCAACTGCTTGCCTGTTGCCTTGGATACATACGGCACCGTGCGTGAGGCACGTGGGTTCACTTCCAGTACGTACACGGTGTCGTTTTGAATCGCGAACTGCACGTTCATCAAGCCAATTACGTTCAGGGCCTTGGCCATGAGTTCGGATTGACGCTTCAATTCATTGACCATGTCGGCCGACAGGCTGTACGGGGGCAAGCAGCAAGCAGAGTCGCCACTGTGCACGCCCGCTTGCTCAATGTGCTCCATCACGCCGCCGATCATCACGGTTTGGCCATCACACAGGGCATCTACGTCCACCTCAATCGCATCGTTCAGGAAGCGGTCGAGCAGCACAGGGCTGTCGTTGCTCACTTTTACGGCCTCGCGCATGTAGCGCTCGAGGTCTTTTTGCTCGTGCACGATTTCCATGGCGCGGCCACCCAGTACATAACTTGGGCGAACCACCAGCGGATAGCCGATCTCCTGAGCGTGGGCAATCGCTTCGCCTTCTGTGCGTGCAGTGCGGTTGGGCGGCTGGCGCAGGTTCAGCTTGGTGAGCAATTTCTGGAAACGCTCGCGGTCTTCAGCGATGTCGATGCTTTCAGGGCTGGTGCCAATAATGGGCACACCGTTGGCTTCCAGGGATTTCGCCAGTTTCAGTGGGGTTTGACCACCGTACTGAACAATCACGCCGACCGGTTTTTCAATGGCCACAATTTCCAGCACGTCTTCCAGAGTCAGCGGCTCGAAATACAGACGATCGGATGTGTCGTAATCGGTTGATACTGTTTCAGGGTTGCAGTTGACCATGATGGTTTCATAGCCATCTTCACGCAGCGCCATGGCAGCATGCACACAGCAGTAGTCAAACTCAATACCCTGACCGATGCGGTTTGGACCACCACCCAACACCATGATTTTTTTCTTGTCGGTGGGCGCCGCTTCGCATTCCTCTTCGTAGGTGGAATACATGTAAGCGGTACCGGTTTTGAATTCGGCCGCGCACGTGTCCACACGCTTGTATACGGGGCGCACGTTGTGCTGGTGGCGCAGCTTGCGAATTTCAGCTTCTGATACATCCAGCAGGTAAGCCAGGCGGCGATCAGAGAAACCCTTGCGCTTGAGCAAGCGCAAAACTGGCTCGGAAAGATCCGCCAGCGTTTTTGTTTCCAGTTCCAGTTCAGTGTCAACGATGTCTTGAATCTGAATGAGGAACCAACGGTCAATCTTGGTCAGTTGGTGCACTTCTTCCAGGCTGAAGCCTTGGGCAAAAGCGTCGCCCACGTAAAAAATACGCTCTGGGCCGGGTTCACCCAATTCACGTTCGATCACTTCGCGATCGGTTGTTTTCTGGTTCAAACCATCTACACCCACTTCCAGACCACGCAAAGCTTTCTGGAAACTTTCCTGGAAGGTGCGGCCCATGGCCATCACTTCACCCACTGATTTCATCTGGGTGGTCAGGCGGTCATCAGCCGTGGGGAATTTTTCGAATGCAAAACGTGGAATCTTGGTGACCACGTAGTCGATCGAGGGTTCGAACGACGCGGGGGTCAAGCCACCAGTGATGTCGTTTTTCAATTCATCAAGGGTGTAACCCACAGACAGCTTGGCTGCCACTTTGGCAATCGGGAAGCCAGTGGCTTTGGATGCCAAAGCCGATGAACGCGATACACGCGGGTTCATTTCGATCACGATCATGCGGCCATTGGCCGGGTTGATCGAGAACTGAACATTAGAACCACCGGTATCCACGCCAATTTCACGCAGAATGGCAATGGAAGCATTGCGCATCAACTGGTATTCGCGGTCGGTCAGGGTTTGTGCAGGCGCCACGGTAATGCTGTCGCCGGTGTGCACGCCCATAGGGTCCAGGTTTTCGATGGAACACACGATAATGCAGTTGTCCGCGCTGTCGCGCACCACTTCCATCTCGTATTCTTTCCAGCCAATCAGGCTTTCTTCGATCAGCAGTTCGTTCGTGGGCGATGCTTCCAGACCACGGCGGCAAATGGTTTCAAATTCTTCAGCGTTGTAGGCGATGCCACCACCCGTGCCACCCAAGGTGAAGCTGGGGCGAATGATCACCGGGAAGCCGTTGCTGCCAACTTGCTTGGCGATGCTGGCTTGCACCTCAAGCGCTTCTTCCATGGAGTGCGCTACACCGCTCTTTGCAGAATCCAACCCGATACTGGTCATGGCGTTCTTGAACTTCAAGCGGTCTTCAGCTTTCTCAATCGCTTCTTCTTTCGCGCCAATCAATTCCACGTTGTACTTGGCCAGCACGCCATGCTTGGCCAAATCAAGCGCGCAGTTCAGCGCAGTTTGACCACCCATGGTGGGCAACACGGCATCAGGGCGTTCTTTCTCGATGATTCGTTCAACAACCTGCCAGGTGATGGGTTCGATGTAAGTAACATCGGCCATTTCAGGGTCGGTCATGATAGTGGCTGGGTTGCTGTTGACCAGCACTACTTTATAGCCTTCTTCGCGAAGCGCTTTACAGGCTTGAGCACCTGAGTAGTCGAATTCGCAGGCCTGACCAATCACAATGGGGCCGGCGCCGATGATCAGGATTGTTTTTAGATCGTTACGCTTTGGCATAACTTCCCTTTAATTTTAAAAATTTCAATACGGTTCAAACAGGTTTGCACATGGGCGTATTACGCCTTGGCTGCCTTGATGTCTGAAATAAAACGGTCGAACAGTTCTGCCAAATCGTGCGGACCTGGACTGGCTTCCGGGTGGCCCTGGAAGCAGAAGGCTGCACGGTCAGTGCGCTCTAGACCCTGAATGGACCCATCGAACAAGGACACATGCGTAACACGCAGATTGCCTGGCAATGAATCGGCATCCACCGCAAAACCATGGTTTTGGCTGGTAATGGCCACACGCTTGGTTTTCAGGTCTTGTACCGGGTGGTTTGCCCCATGGTGGCCAAACTTCATTTTCATGGTTTTGGCACCGCTGGCCAAAGCCATAAGCTGGTGGCCCAAACAAATGCCAAACACGGGCAGTTTGGTGTTGTCCAGAATATGCTTGATGGCAGAAATTGCGTAGTCGCAGGGCTCGGGGTCGCCTGGGCCATTGCTCAAGAACACGCCATCGGGGTTCATGGCCAGTACTTTTTCAACGGGGGTTTGCGCGGGAACCACAGTTACGCGGCAGCCGCGCTGGGCCAGCATGCGCAAAATATTGCGCTTGGCACCATAGTCGAATGCCACCACATGATGTGGGCGCTCACCTGTTTGAAAATGGGGCTCTTCAGCGGCTACACCCAAGGCCCATTCGCCTTCAACCCATTCATGGGCTTCGGTGCAGGAAACCACCTTGGCCAGGTCCATGCCTGCCAAACCGGGGAAACCTTTGGCCAGTTCAATGGCGCGCTCAGAGCTAAAGGTTTCGCCACTGCCTTCGGTCAGAAGGCAGCCATTCTGGGCACCCTTTTCACGAAGAATTCGAGTCAGTTTGCGGGTATCTATGCCTGCAATGCCTGGAACACCATGCTTTTTCAGGTAATCGGCCAAAGGCATTGTTGAACGGAAGTTGGACACCAGTTCAGGCAGATCTTTGATGACTAGGCCGGACAAATGCAACCCGGCGGATTCTTCGTCCTGAGGGTTGGTGCCAACGTTGCCGATGTGAGGGTAAGTGAGGGTGACAATTTGGCGGCAGTAGGATGGGTCGGTGGCGATTTCTTGATAACCCGTGAGCGATGTATTGAACACCACTTCACCCACTTGCGTGGTGGGGGCGCCAAAAGAAATGCCCTCGAATACTGTGCCGTCTGCGAGCGCGAGCAAGGCGCGCGGGTGGGCGCTTGCGACTAATTTCGACAAGGGAAACTCCAATAGATGCGACAAAACACCCGGGGACAAATAACACCCGCGCAGGCTTTTTGCCTAAGAATCATTCAGCTAGCCGAGAATTATACCCGGAACAGCCGGGTTCGGCCACACCGAAGTGTGGCCTTGGGCGAACTTTGAAGCACTTTAAGGATTTTAGACGTTTGATCTGCCTGCGATTCGTCGGCCATACCAGCAAAGCAAAGCGACGGTGACATACATCAACAAACCATAAACCACGACTGGAACAGCTATTTCGGCGTTGCCCAACAAAGACAGGGCAATTGTTAAGCCCAGCGTCGAGTTCTTGACACACATTTCTATCGAGACAGTGAGGCTGTCTTGCGCATTCAAACCGCTGAGTTTGCCACCCAACAAACCCAAGGCAATTGCCGCCAGGTTCAAGGTAACCACTGGCATCCAGGCCTGGGCAAACCAAGTGGGCATGTTGTCGGACTCACTCACCCCGATCAATACAATGATGGCGACCAGCACAAACACCGCGAACTTGTTGATCGCTGGCTCAAATTTCTTGGACAACTCGGGCTTCTTGGCCCGTATGAACATGCCGATACAAACAGGGATAATCACAATCACCATCATGGTGATGAGAGTTTGCAAAAACGGAAGTTGCAGCTCAGTGTTTGCCCCGATGAACATGGGAAGGGCGTACGACATGTAAAAAGGAATGGTGAGTACAGTCAGCAGGCTGGCCAGCACAGTTAGCGTAATTGACAACGCCAAATTGGCTTTGGCCATGTAAGTCAAGACGTTGGATGTTGTACCGCCTGGCATGACGGCCGATAGCACGAGGCCCGCCGCCATGACACCGCCGCCATACAAGCCACCGATTGCAAAACCCAGCAGGGGCACGCCAACCAGTTGCAGCACCGTACCCACGACAACCCCTTTGGGTTGCTCTTTGATTCGTCGAAAATCTTCCACAGTGAGGCTTAACCCCATACCGATCATGATGATGAACAGCGAAACGGGCAGGCCAATTGTGATGTAGGTATTGCCTAACATTGTGTCTCCAAGAATATTTTTTATTGTTCGCCTACTGTAGCCGAAGGCTGATCACTGCGCTGTCAGCAAACTGACGTTTACCCCTGCTTTCTAATGTCATTTTTCACAATTTCTTCCAGAAAATCTGCAACCACCCGTGTTTTCAGGGAAAGCTGACTGCTCAACCCCGGCGGAAAAACCAGATACATGGGCAAGCCACCTGTTGCAGGATTGTCGCAATACCAGTCCGTCAAAAGCTCGACCAATTCGCCACGGGCCAGCGCACCTTGCAACATCCAATCGGCACTGCGGCCCAAACCCAAGCCAGCCTGAATGGCACGCACCACCATCATGGGGCTGGAACAGGTTAACCAGGATTCAACCCGATGTTTTTGGCTGGGCTGCGCGCCATTTTTAGGCCAAAACTCCCATTCCTTTTGATCGCCTCGCTGAGAGAAAGCGATGCATTGATGACGGAATAAATCCGCGGGACTTTCAGGAATGCCATGTTTTTCCAGATAGGAGGGCGCTGCGTACAACTTTCGCCAGATGGTGGCTATTTTTCGGGCTCGTAGCGTGGAGTCCTGCAATATGCCCACACGCAATGCAATGTCTAACCCCTCCTCTACAATCATGGCGTTGCGATTGGACAAATCCACTTGCAATTGCACATCGGGGTATTTGGCATGAAATTCAGGCAAGCGGGGTGCCAGTATTTTTTCTCCCACGATTACCGGAAGGCTAACGCGGACTGTGCCGTGCGGCTGCCCGCTTTGCAGTTGTGTAATCGCATCACGCGCCTCTTGCTGACTTTCCAGCATGCGCTGGGCATACAGTTTATAAATTTCGCCCGCCTCGGTAATTTTGACTTGCCGAGTGGTGCGGTTCAACAGACGGATATTTAAATGGGCCTCGAGCTGCGCAATGGCCCGGCTGATACTGGACGGGTTCTCGCCTTTCAGCTTGGCCGCAGCCGCAAAACTGCCAGTGTTCACCACCATCAGGAAGGTTTCAGCCGCTTGAAGTTCATTGAAATTGTTGCTCATGGCGCAATGGTGTAATTCGATACCGGTAGTTTATTTGCATAATGTACATCAATACCATGACTTCACACCATCTCAAAAGGAGTGTGAATCATGAACGAATGGCCCGAAAACCTCACTGGCCTGGACCTGAACTGGAACCTGTTTGAAACCGCAAACAAAGCACTCAGGACAACATTAATTTTGCTGCTTGTTTTGGCTGGCATTGGCCTGGCCCAAGCCACTGAACTACCCACAGTACTTGTGACTGAAACTGCGGATTTACTGGACTTTTCAGGTTGGTTCTCCGACGGCGCGATCGGTGGATTTGATGCAGCCGGCGCCAGCATTGGGGGTTGGTAAGACCAGAATGACACAACTGTAATCATGCAGTGGGAAGTTTGTCATCCGAAAGGTCGCACAGTGGAACTGGATTCGGTACGAGGTCGTACCGAATCTTCAACCACTGGAGACCGCCATGAAAACATTCGCACAAACTTGCTTTGCAATCGCCTTAAGCACAGCATCCACCCTTGCTTTGGCAAACAGCCCGGCGAATCAATCGATGACCGAATGCGAGAAAGCCAAGGCCGCCAAGACAACGGAAATTGCCCAACAAACCACACACCACGATGTTGTGATTCAAGCGATTGCCAAGGCAATGCATGACCCAAAAACAAAGTATTAACGGCAAATTCGCTGCGGCGGCCAGCGCCACCAAGCCGCCACGACAGCGAGGGCAAACAGGGTGTAGGCCAAGGCAAACACCCAGCCCGGGGCTTGGTAGAACATCACGCTATGCACCCAGTGTTGAATGAAGCTGCCCTGATAAACACCCTGCCCTGCCCGCAGTCGCAACCAGTTTTCAAGCGTGGTGAGCGGGCATTCAATGCCCAGCCAGCTTTCAAGAACAACCACTGAAATTGCCAGCAAGTGCATGACCCTGAACCACCAGTGGTTCACCCAAGACCAACGCAAGACATTGCCCAATACGATCAGCAGCAAACCACCCACCACGAACAGCACGATGGCAAAGTGGATCAGCAACACCAGGTCAGCGAGGTGAGAATAATTCATGCATTCAGCATAAACAAAAAGCCCCTCGATGTGAGGGGCTTCTCAATGACAGAACAACCAGGGTCAATCAGAAATTGGAAACAGCCAT
The DNA here is from genome assembly GCF_029087225.1 of Limnobacter olei. Taxonomy (GTDB): domain Bacteria; phylum Pseudomonadota; class Gammaproteobacteria; order Burkholderiales; family Burkholderiaceae_B; genus Limnobacter; species Limnobacter olei. Next base: position 162,405 of record NZ_JARFJD010000002.1, read on the forward strand.
TTCTGTAACACCCTGGTAACCATTCACAATGCTGTCGCGCAAACCGGGCACTGTGTTCAATACATGGTCAGCGAAGAAACGAGAAGTCAAAATCTTGTCGCTGTAGAAACTGTCTGTTTCACCAGCCTTGATTTTCGCTTCTGCAGCCAACAGCGCACGCGCCATTTGCCAGCCAGCCACAGTGGTGCCAGCCAATTTCAAGTAAGGCACGGAACCTGCAAACACTGCGTTTGGATTGCTCTTCATGTTGTCGACTACAAACTGTGCCGCATCCAGGAACGAAGCGCGAGCTGCGTCCAGGCGAGCTGCCACTGCCTTGGCATGAGCAGAACCTGACTCATTGAGCTGAACCACAGTACGTGCAATCTCGGCGCACAAGGTTTTAACCATTGCACCACCATCGCGTGAGGTTTTGCGACCCACCAGGTCGTTGGCCTGAATGGCTGTGGTGCCTTCGTAAATGGTCAGGATTTTTGCATCGCGGTAGTACTGCGCCGCGCCTGTTTCTTCGATAAAGCCCATGCCGCCATGCACCTGTACACCCGTGGAGGTGACATCGATGCTCATTTCAGTAGACCAGCCTTTCACCAGCGGCACCATGAATTCATACACAGCCATGTTCTGTTTGCGTGCAGCTTCATCCGGGTGGTAGTGCGCTGCGTCGTAAGCTGCACCTGCCACGCAAGCCATGGCGCGCGCAGCTTCAACCTGACTACGCATACTCATCAACATGCGCTTCACATCGGGGTGGTGAATAATGGCAACCGCTTCGTTTGAAGAACCATCAACAGGGCGGGATTGCACACGGTCGTTGGCGTACTGCACGGCTTTTTGATAGGCACGCTCGGCCAAACCGATACCCTGAACACCCACCTGGAAACGGGCGGCGTTCATCATCACAAACATGTACTGCAAACCCTTATTTTCTTCACCGACCAGATAGCCGATTGCACCTTGACCCACTTCGCCCTTGTTGTCGCCATACAGCAGCACAGCAGTTGGGGAAGCCTTGATGCCCAGCTTGTGTTCGATGGATGCGCAATACACATCGTTGCGCTTGCCCAAGGAGCCATCATCATTGACCATGAATTTGGGCACTACGAACAGGCTGATGCCCTTCACGCCTTCGGGCGCATCGGGGGTGCGGGCCAGCACCAGGTGCACGATGTTCTTGGCCATGTCATGTTCACCGTAGGTGATGTAAATTTTCTGGCCAGAAATGCGGTAAGTGCCGTCGCCTTGCGGCACGGCCTTAGAACGCACCAGCGCCAGGTCTGAACCGGCTTGTGGCTCGGTCAGGTTCATGGTGCCGGTCCATTCGCCGGAAATCATTTTGGGAATGTAAGTTTCTTTCAGTTGCTGGCTACCCGCCACCAACAGCGCTTCAATGGCGCCATCGGTTAGCAAGGGGCACAGCGCAAAGCTGAGGTTGGAGCCGTTGACCATTTCCATGCACGGTGTTGCCACCAGCTTGGGCAAGCCTTGACCGCCGAATTCGGTGGGGTGCTGAAGGCCTTGCCAGCCCTGCTCACCAAAGGCTTTGAATGCTTCTTTGAAGCCTTTGGCTGTGGTTACAACGCCGTCCTTCCAGTTGGCGGCTTCCACGTCGCCCGACCAATTCAGAGGGGCTACCACTTCGCTGGTGAACTTCGCATTCTCATTCAGAACAGCATCTACAGTTTCCTCGGTTGCATCTTCACAACCGGGCAACTGGGATACTTGATCCAAGCCGGCCAATTCTTTCAAGACAAACATCATGTCTTTGACTGGGGCGTTGTAACTCATTGTCGTCTCCTGATACAGCTTTGCGTTTTGTGTTGTTTACAGTTTCTTGATTACAACTTCTCGGTCAGTTGAGGCACCACGTCGAACAAATCGCCCACCAAACCATAATCGGCCACGCCGAAAATTGGTGCTTCGGGATCTTTGTTCACGGCCACGATCACCTTGCTGTCTTTCATGCCAGCCAAGTGCTGAATGGCACCAGAAATACCAAAAGCCATATACAACTGGGGCGCCACGATTTTGCCGGTTTGGCCAACCTGCCAGTCGTTGGGTGCATAACCTGCATCCACCGCTGCGCGTGAAGCGCCAATTGCAGCATTCAGTTTGTCTGCCAAGGGATTCAGCACGCTGAAATTTTCAGCCGAACCCATGCCACGACCACCGGAAATAATGGTGCTGGCGGCGGTCAACTCAGGACGGTCGCTCTTGGCCACTTCGCGGCTTACGAAGGTGGACTTGCCAGAATCGGCAGCAGCGCTGAGGTTTTCAATAGCGGCGGAGCCACCTTCTGCTGCAACCGGGTCGAATGCGGTGGTGCGCACAGTGATTACCTTGGTGGAGTCGGAAGACTGTACCGTGGCGATCACGTTGCCTGCGTAAATTGGACGCGTGAAAGTGTCTGCACTTTCAACGCTGATGATGTCGGAAATTTGTGCAACATCCAGCTTGGCAGCAACGCGCGGTAACACGTTTTTACCCACGCTGGTTGAAGGTGCCAAGATGTGACCATAGTTACCAGCCACGGCCAGAATTTGCGCGGCCAAGTTCTCTGCCAACTGGTCACCCAGTGAATCAGAATCTGCAAGCAATACCTTGGCCACACCGGCAGCCTTGGCAGCCTGCTCAGCGGCAGCGCCACAACCCTTGCCGGAAACCAGCACATGGATGTCGCCACCAATTTTCTGGGCCGCAGCAATGGTGTTCAATGTGGCGGGCTTGATACTTTGATTGTCGTGTTCTGCAATGACGAGTACTGACATGATTTGTGCTCCTTTTGTCCCTGATTTAGATCACTTTGGCTTCGTTCTTCAACTTGTCGATCAACGTCGCCACATCGGGCACGGTGATACCGGCCGAACGCACGGGTGGATCACTCACTTTCAGGGTTTTGATGCGTGGATCAACATTCACGCCCAGGTCAGCGGGCTTGATGGTGTCGATCTGTTTTTTCTTGGCCTTCATGATGTTGGGCAAAGTCACATAACGTGGCTCATTCAGGCGCAGGTCTGTGGTCACCACAGCGGGCAGACTCAGGCTGACTGTTTCCAGACCACCATCAACCTCACGGGTCACATTGACCTTGCCACCTTCAACAACGACCTTGGAAGCGAATGTGCCCTGTGGCATATCGCCCAAAGCAGCCAACATCTGACCAGTCTGGTTGCAATCGTCGTCAATGGCCTGCTTGCCCATAATGACCAGGTCAATGCCTTCTTTCTCAACAATTGCTTTCAGGATTTTGGCGACAGCCAAGGGTTGCAGCTCAACATCGGTTTCAACCAAAATACCGCGATCAGCACCAATGGCGGCGGCTGTACGCAGGGTTTCAACACATTGGGCAACGCCACAGCTGACAGCAATCACTTCAGTGGCCACGCCAGCTTCTTTCAGGCGGGTGGCTTCTTCAACAGCGATTTCGTCGAAGGGATTCATCGACATCTTCACGTTGGCAATATCTACGCCAGAGCCGTCGCTTTTGCAGCGCACTTTTACGTTGTAATCGACCACACGTTTAACGGGTACCAGGATCTTCATGCAAGCCATCCCTTTTTGAAATTGGAGAATATGTAATTTGGATTATACGAAGCGTTTTCAGAAAAAACGCACGATCGTTCGATTTTTCATAGAGTCTACACTCTAGGCTGCCTTCTGTCGAGTGATCAAAAAAACTATAACAGCAGCAAATACCTACTTCGAGTGATCACTTTTGACACCGTTCCACTTGAACCTGACAATCGGTTTCCCCCATTACTTTAACCAACATGTTCATTAAAATTAAGGGAAACTCCGTTGGACTCTCGGTGCCTCTCTTCGGCACGGGCCTCAATTTGGCAACAATTGGATTCATATCAATTCGACCGGGTGATAACGGTCCAACCCAAATTTTTAAAATCCAAGACACCATGAATTTGAAGAGCAGCTCTGCCAGTGCAATTTTTGCGATGATGTCTACGGAATGGACCTTTGTTGATGCCAAACAGCACCCGTGGATATGTGGTGCTGAACGAATGCTTGGAAAAACAATAGAAATCGAGGTCATCGGTGCCATGTTCGGTGCTGGCAAGGCCGACATTAGGATAAGTCTTCTCGATGCAAGCGGAAAAGCAGAAACACTTTTAACGCGTTTTGATGTGCAATCGAAAGGCCTTCAACTTTCAGACGTCAAGGTACGAGGAAAACTCGTGCATCACAACGGGGCGGCTACTCTGGAATGCGCCTTAAAATGAGACTGGTTTTAATCTCTGCGGTTAATTTGCTCCTTCTTTTGTTCGCGATCGCGATAACTGTTCAATCTACTGGATTTGGCTTTCCTGTATCTGACGGTCTATTTCAAAACCTATCAATTCAGACTCAAGGAATATCGCGACTAATTGCATCTGTGCCACTGCGCGGGTTAAATAGCGAACTCACACCTTGGCTTGGCGGGGTAATTGTGATTTGCTTAATCACAAAAGAGTTTCTCAACCTCAAGCATTCAGTGAAAATCAGCATAAATCTGGTTGCAGCCATCACTTTTTCCGCTTACTTCGCAGCAATAATCCACATGTTGGACGTTACGACCCCCACATAAGCAGATGAGCGCGCGGCACGCCACCGACTCCGTGTTAATAAAAATCGCACCATCGGCGAAGTGGTTGCTATGATCAAGAAAAACCAAAATAAACGCCGAGATGGGACTCCAACATGTTGGATCAATTAACACGTCTGATCGATCATTATCCAAAACTACTAATTGCCACTCTTACCGCAATAATAGGAGTCGGAACGATTGGCGGAGGTCTTTGGATAAATATTTCACTTGCACGGATTGAAGCGCAAGCCAGCCTATATGAACAACGACTTAAACTAGAACAAAAGAAATTTGAGCAACTATGGCTCACAACCAAGCTACGAGGAGAACAACTCTCCCAACATCTCGACGCGATTGAGAAGACAGTTGACAACACCGAAGCGTTAATTCCCTTATTAACTGATCAGTCAATTTCTCACACTACTGAAATCAAAGACGAAATCCAAAAGCTAAATTCCTTGATCCAGAAAACAAAGCTACAGCTAGCCGACGCAAAGAAAGAAGATCAAGAATTAAAAAAACTTGAAGGAGTTTTCGGCGCAGCAGGCGCAGCGGCAGGTGGCCTAGGAGTTAGTTCTCTGCTGATAGGCGCTGGATCGGTAACGCTAATCCTTCTCGCGATTGGACTTATAATTTTTCGGAACAAGAAAAAACCGATCAATTGATATTAAGGGTTACTGCATAAATACTTTCAATTGTATTTTGCACAGATCGCTTTCATGGCTGAAAAGCAGCGCTCATCGATCTCGGCCCGGCTTCGAATCGTGCAATCCAGATCAATGACCCGCCCGGTTGACAGGCTGTACACCAAGCCACCCACAGCCACCGGTTCGCCCCGGCCCCAAGCGGCATTCACCGCTGGGCTCAAGGCCGCCAAGCGCACCTGCTGAATCACATTCAGCTCACACAGTTTGTCGACATTCTGGTTGGCTTGCTCAGGCGAGGCCGGGTTGAACAACTGATGATCATGGGCCAGCTCACGCACACCTTCCAGCCAATCGCCAGGTGCACCGCCTGCATGCAAACCCAAGGCAATACGAACGCCACCACAGTTGTGATGCCCGAACACCAGCAGGTGCTTCACTTTCAAGCTGTCGATGGAAAACTGGATGGCGGTTTGCAAACTCAGATCGTTCAAACCAGCCTGATTGGCCACATTCTTGTATACAAACAATTCACCCAGATTGCTTTGCAGCAAAGTATTGGGGTCTGCCCGGCTATCGCAACAGCTGATCACGGTAAAGGCTGGGCTTTGCCCCGCGGAAAGTCGCTTGAAATACTCTGGGTCTTGCGCAGTGATTTGCCCCGCCCACTCGGCGTTGCGCGCCAACATTTCACTCAATCGATTTTCGGAATACGGCGCGGGGGTTGAAAAAATCACGATGCAAGCGCCTCCACATGGGCATAGACAGAATCGGCCAAAGCCTCCAGTTCGTAACCCCCTTCCAGCGTACTGACCAGTTTGCCATCGCAATATTCTTCAGCCACTCGTTTCAAGAACTGGGTAATCCATCCGTAGTCCTCCGTGCTCAGGGTCATGTCAGCCAGCGGGTCACTTTCGTGTGCATCAAAACCGGCCGAGACCAACACCAATTGCGGCTTGAAACGATCGATCGCATCCACCCAATGGGTTTGAATGGCGTGCTTGATTTCCTCGCGACCACCGCCTGGTTGAATGGGGCAATTGACCATATTTTGCGCACCGTCCAGCCCCCCACTGAAGGGGTATAAAGGCGATTGAAAAGTACTGCACATCAACACCTTGGGGTTATTGGCAAATGCATGCTCGGTGCCATTGCCGTGGTGTACATCAAAGTCCACGATGAGCACTCGCTCAAGCCGATAGGCATCAATCGCATGCTGCGCAGCAATCGCCACGTTGTTGAATACGCAAAATCCCATGGCACGGTCCACACAAGCATGGTGACCGGGCGGGCGAACGGCGCAAAAGGCATTGTTCACGGCATGAGCCATGACCAGATCAACTGCGTGAACGCAGGCTCCTGCTGCGCGACGTGCCGCATCCAGCGAAAACTCAGACAAGGTGGTGTCTCCATCGATGTCTATGTTCCGCTTCAAGGGGAAGCGGGCTTTGATGCTTTCTACGTAGGCGGGAGTATGCACTGCTGTCACAGCCGACCAAGGCACCTCGGGCGCTTCGCAATGCACCAAACGTGGCCACAACTCAGAGGCCTGAAGTTTTTCTCGAATCACCCGCAAACGGGCCATACTCTCGGGATGGCCCAAGCCAGGGTTGTGCAGGGCGCAATCATTGTGGGAAATATAGGCTGTGGTCATGGCTTAGGCCCAAACAGCACGGGAATGCTGGGTTATAGTGAACTACAGACCTGCCAATTCAAACAAACATGCGCCGGGTCGACCACTACTTCTTTTGACTACACCGATACCGGACATGCTGACTCCTTTTGTGACTGCTCAACGAATCTTAACAAGCTTTGCCTCCATTCTAATCAGCACAGCCCTGTGCACTCAAGCCGTGCAAGCCCAAGATGCCCAGAAGGTCAACTTCGCCGAGCACAAAAATGCCGCGGCCTTGGCAGAGCGCCTGCAAGCCAAAGAAGGAATACCTGCAACAACGACGCTGGAACTGTTGAAACAGGCTGAGCTGTTACCACAAGTGGTCAAGGCAGTAAAACCACCCAAAACCAAGAGTGTTCGTAACTGGGATACTTACCGAAGCCGTTTTGTAGAACCCTACCGCATTCGCAAAGGTGTGGAATTTTGGGATGCCAACCTGGGCACCTTGAAAGAAGCCGAGGCCAAATACGGTATTCCGCAAGAAGTCATCGTGGCCATTATTGGCGTGGAAACAATTTACGGACAACACATCGGCAATTACCGGGTGCTTGACTCCCTGGCGACACTGGCTTTCGCCTACCCCGAGGGTCAACGTGACCGCTCGGAGTTTTTTTTAAGCGAACTTGAGGCATTCATCGCCCTTTGCAACAAAACCCACCTGGACGCGCTTGAGGTCAAAGGTTCGTATGCTGGCGCAATTGGCTTGGGTCAGTTCATGCCAAGTTCATGGACCGCTTTCGCAGTGGACGGTGACGCCGACGGCGTGGTCGACTTGTTTCACAGCCGCCGCGATGCAATTTTCAGCGTGGCCAATTTTCTGAAAGTGCATGGTTGGGAAAGCGGGAAAGCCACCCGGGTACTGGTGGATATTGAACATGCCGACAATTTGCAAGAACTGCTGGCACCGGACATTGTGCCCACCTTTACGCCAGCGGTGATGCAACAAAAAGGCGTGAAATTAAATGGTGAAACATTGCCCGAGGAAAAACTGGCACTGATTGAACTGGTGCGAGGTGAAGCCGAGCCTGCATTCGTGGCAGGCGGGCAAAACTTCTACGTGGTGACCCGTTACAACCGCAGTTCTTTCTATGCCAACGCCGTGCTTGAACTCAGCGAGGCATTGAAACTGAGAAGGGACATGCTGAATTGAGTGCTTTGTCAGGCAGGAAACACCCCTGTGGACAGGTAACGATCACCACGGTCGCATACGATAAAAACAATGGTTGCGTTTTCAACTTCTTCCGCAATTTTCAGGGCAATATGCGCCGCACCAGCCGCTGAAATGCCACAGAAGATACCTTCTTCGGCTGCCATTTTTCGTGCCATTTCCTCAGCTTCAAGCTGGGTGACTTGAACCACTCGGTCTACACCGGCGGGTTTATAAATTTTGGGCAAGTATTCTTTCGGCCATTTGCGAATGCCCGGAATTTGCGAACCCTCGCTGGGTTCAGCCCCAATAATTTGAATATTGGGGTTTTGGCTTTTCAGGTAACGCGAAACACCCATAATCGAACCGGTGGTGCCCATGGCGCTTACAAAGTGAGTCACTTGGCCAGCTGTATCGCGCCAAATTTCAGGGCCAGTGGTTTCAAAGTGGGCAAGTGGGTTGTCTTCGTTGGCGAACTGGTCAAGAATCACGCCCTTGCCCTGATCACGCATTTGCTCGGCCAGGTCTCGTGCGTACTCCATGCCCCCTTTCTGCGGGGTCAAAATGATTTCGGCGCCAAAGGCACGCATGGTTTGCCGACGTTCAATGCTCAGGTGCTCAGGCATGATCAGCACCATGCGGTAACCGCGAATGGCGGCTGCCATGGCCAAGGCAATGCCAGTGTTGCCCGAAGTGGCCTCAATCAGCGTATCGCCCGGTTTGATGGTTCCGCGCGCTTCAGCACGCTTGATCATGGAGATCGCGGGGCGATCCTTGACAGAACCAGCCGGGTTATTGCCCTCTAATTTACCGAGAATCACGTTGCCACGATCGGCGTTGGCCTTGCCAGGCAAGCGTTGCAACTGCACCAGAGGGGTGTTGCCAATGGTGTCTTCAATGGTGAGGTATTTCACAGCCGGATCACTTTCAACAAAGGTAATCCGGCTATTTTAGCTTAATGTGGGTGCACAACACCGTCACGCAGCGCTGGCCTGTGTTCGATCCATTGTGGCAACAGTGAAGCAATGATCATCGTGAACAAACCCAACACCATGCCCAACAGCTGGGGCGGCCAAATTTCACTGGGGAAGAAGTTTTTGGCGATCAACCAACTGCTCACACCCACCACAATCGATGCCACTGCACCCTGCGAGGTAGCCTTTGACCAGTACAGACCAAACACCAATGGCACAAATGCAGCAGCCAGGGTAATTTCATAGGCGCTTTCCACCATCTCGAAAATTGAGGATTCACTGTTAATGGCGAACGCCACGACGATGATGGTGAACACGAAAACCGAAATACGCATGGTCAGCAACAGCTCTTTGTCATCCATTTTGGGATAGATGTTCTTGACAATATTTTCTGCGAACGACACGGAGGGTGCCAGCAAAGTCGCGCTGGACGTACTCATGATCGCAGAGATCAGAGCACCGAAAAATACGATTTGAGCAAAGACAGGCGTGTGCATCAACACCAGGTTGGGCAACACCATTTGGGAATCCTCGGACACCATGGCTTCAAATGTGGCGGGGTCGATCATGATCGCACCGTAGGCCAAAAACACCGGAATAAATGCGAAGAAGAAGTACATGGAGCCACCCAGTACAGCACCCCGCACCGCAGTTTTCTCGTCTTTGGCGGAGCTGATGCGCTGGAAAATATCCTGCTGGGGAATGGAGCCAAAAGCCATGGTCAGGAATGCGCCGACGAACGGCACCCACAGCACATAACTGAACTCTTCGGGGAAGAACTGCAATTTGCCCGCGGCCTCGGCATGATCAACCACGGTACCCACACCACCGGCCAAATCGGCGACGATCCACATGATGTAAACCAAGCCAGCCGCAATGACCACCATCTGGATGAAGTCGAGGATCGCCACTGACAACATGCCACCGAAGAGCGTGTAGATCAGCACCACACTGGCGCCAATCACCATGCCCCATTCTTGGGAAACCGCACCATCGGTGAGCACGTTGAAGATCAAACCCAGTGCACTGATTTGCGCTGCAACCCAACCCAGATAGGACACCACGATGCACGCACTGCAGAAAATCTCGACTGCCCGGTTGTATCGCACACGGTAATAGTCGCCCAAGGTGAGCAAATTCAAGCGATAAATTTTGGGGGCAATGAACAGACCTGCCAGAATCAGGCACATGGATGCACCAAACGGGTCCGCCACGATGCCACCCAGGCCCTCTTCCACAAACGTCGAGGAAATGCCCAGCACGGTTTCCGAGCCAAACCAGGTGGCAAACACCGTGGCGGTTACAATCGGCAGGGAAAGATGTCGGCCAGCCACGGCATAATCCGCCGCGCTACTTACATTTCGGGCCACATAAAGGCCAATGAGTACAGAAACCAGCAAATACGCTACTACGGAGGCAAGCAACATCTTGAAAACCCACCAGAAATAAAAAATGATTTCGGATTATAGGCAAGAAACATGCGCACTGCTAGAACAGACCTTTTGGACCGGAATAGCCGATTAAAAATGGCCAAAGCAAATCGAGCGCGACCACTCCGAAAAGCACAGCCAACATCAATACCATCCAGAACAATGCCCGGTTCAAACGCTTTTGCTGCTTCACCAATTGTTCGATTTGATCGTCAACCCGCCCATTCGAATGCGTCAGGGTTTGGTGCAACAAACGCGGCAAGGCAGGCAGAATTTGTGACCACTGCGCAGCTTCCCATTGCAGGCTGGACTGAAAACCTTTCAAACCGATTTGCTGGTGCATCCAGTTCTCGAGGTACGGCTTTGCAGTTTTCCAAAGATCAAGATCCGGATCGAGTTGACGCCCCAGCCCCTCGACGTTCAGCAAGGTTTTTTGCAACAGCACCAGTTGGGGTTGAATTTCCACGTTGAAACGGCGAGAGGTTTGAAACAGACGCATCAAGGCCTGCCCCAAGGAGATTTCTTTCAGGGGTTTGCCGAAGAAAGGTTCAATACAGGCTCGAATCGCCGACTCAAGTTCGTCGATTCGGGTGCCCTTGGGCACCCAACCGGATTGCACGTGTAACTCGGCCACACGTTTGTAGTCCTGCCGGAAAAACGCAAGGAAGTTTTGGGCCAGGTATTGCTTATCCACATCGCTGAGCGTACCGACAATACCGAAATCAAGCGCGATGTAACGACCGAAATCCTCAGGTTGATCCCCCACATAAATGTTACCGGGGTGCATGTCTGCATGGAAAAAACCATCGCGAAACACCTGGGTGAAGAAAATTTCAACCCCCTCGCGGGACAGTTTTTTCAAATCAATGTTGTTCTCGCGCAGCCGCTCGATTTGCGAAATTGGAATGCCGTGCATTCGCTCCATGGTGATCACGGTGCTACAGCAATAGTCCCAATACATCTCAGGCACGCGAAGCAGGTGCCCGCTACCCGAGGTGGACGAGAAATTACGGCGCAACTGCGAGGCATTGGCCGCTTCGCGCATTAAATCCAGTTCATCGTGCAAGTATTTGTTGAACTCGGCCACCACTTCCCGAGGCTTGAGGCGTTTGCCATCGGATGAAATTTTTTCAACCCAGCGGGCCGCGGTTTTCATCAAGGCCAAGTCTTTGTCAATCACCTCGATCATACCGGGGCGCAGCACTTTCACCGCGACCTTTTTACCCTCATGCGCACCCGCCCTGATCACAGCAAAGTGAACCTGGGCGATCGAGGCACTGGCCACCGGGATATTCTGGAAATCCAGAAACATGTCGTCAATTTGACGTCCCAAGCTGGCTTCAATCAATTCACGGGCTTTCTCAGAGGAAAACGCAGGTACCTGATCCTGCAATTTGGCCAACTCGTCGGCCACGTCCTCGGGCAACAAATCGCGCCGGGTTGATAGCAGTTGGCCAAACTTCACAAACAACGGGCCCAAGTCTTCCAGTGCACGCCGCATGCGTTCGCCACGCGGAGCCTGCACATGAGAGCGGGAAGAAATCAAGGTGAGAAACCACTTTGCAAAGCCGTTATTGATTGAATCGGCTGCAATCAGAAACAGGCCATACTTTCGGGCCACCAAAGCGATGCGTGCCAGACGGCGAAACTTCATTTGGGTGCACCCGGTGTTTGATCAGGCCTGAGAGGGTCGAGTTTCGCCAAACGCTTTTCGAGACGAGCCAACTCGTCACGAAGTTGATTGACTTCATCACGAAACGCATCAAACTCGGATGCCGTGGGCGCCATGGCTTTTTCATGCACCACATACTCTCGCAAGTTGCTTTTGAAACGCTGCACCACATCACGTGCATTGGTGCCCAAAGCAGACAGGGTATTCATGACCCAAACGGCCTGTGCATCGCCTACTACCCTCGCCAGGTCACGCTCAGGATCCCAGCTCAAGTCGTTAATGACAGTGGACACGGTTTGAGCAAAATCCATGTCGCCTTCAATGGCGGCTTTTCTCGACATGCTGTTTGGATTGCTGACCGAACCAATCAAATCAGCCCATTGCATGGAAATGGAGGTGTCAGCCGGTGCCAACACACCGTTGATTGGCAAACTGGCCTGAAAGTATCCCTGGTCACTCACACGCAACCGGAGCTGCATGGGCGAAATGCCAAGCACCAGCACTTTTCCCGCCTCTTTTTGCAATTTGGTCTTGCTGCTACGCTGCTGATCCAGCAAATGGTTCAGCACCAGACACACCATCTGAGTCACCGTGTTTGACATCAAACTCAAGGGCGCTGAGAACAATTGACCCGCTGCACCTTTGGATGAACCAGAGGAAAGCAGTTTGGAGGCAAATTGAAAGAACAAGACGGGGGGACTGGCCAAGACACACTTCCAAACAATAAAAATTTGTTTGAGTGTAACCCAGCCGGGCAGGCCAAGCCCGGCGGGTCAGTTCAAAAATTACAGATTGTGAATACCAGACAGCACCCAGCCACCGCCGGACACGGGGCGGGACATGATCCACAGCTCGTTGATTTCCTGAGCAGCAGCGTCCTGCTCTTCCCGTAACATACCGGTGAACGCAACTGTCGCAATTTGCTCGTCCACATCCGTTTCAAAGCCAATCAACTGGGCATCCAGGGTAACCACGTCGGTTCGGTTGACCGCGTTGCCACGGGCTTCGATTTCAGCCTGAAGATGATCGACCACCTCGTCGCTGCAGTATTCGCGCAGACCTGCCACATCGCCTTTGTCAAAAACGCCTTGCATGGTCACAAAAAATTTCTTGGCACTGTTCACAAAATTCACTTCATCGAACCCGGCTGGCAGGTCTTTCACAGGTGTAGCCGCCGGCATCGGTGCATCAAAAGCAGACGCGTTGCCAAACTGGCCGAAACCTTGATCGTTGCGTGGTGCCCCCATGCCAGGGACAGGATCGTTGATTGGATTCGAAGGCGCACTGTAACGCGGTGTTTGTGGCGCCTCGCGATAACTGTTGTTGGGTGAACCTGCTGCGCCCGGCGCACTGTAGGCTGGACGCTGCTTTGTAGCCTGCTGGCCACGCAACATACGCACCAGGAACATCACCGCAAAAACCGCCAAACCAATCATCAGCAGGGTGCCGAGGAACTCAGCCATACCAGCGCCGAAACCCAGGTAACCAAACAAGGCTGCCAAGCCCAACCCTGCCGCCAGGCCACCCAAGGGGCCCAAAAAGCGGTTACGCGGCGCGGCCGCACCAGCGGTACCCGCAGTTGCGGGACTGGTCGCCTGCTGCTTGCTGGGGGCGGTGGAAGTGGTGCCAGACGGTGCAGTGGATGGTGATTTCTGGAATTGGGAAGGCGCAGAGCGGCCAAAACTGCCACCGCCACCCAAGCGCTTAGCCTCGGCATCGGTAGGCAAAGCACCCAAACTCAGAAAGGCTGCTACTACAGCCAAGACAGACAATCGAACAGACCAAACACGGGTTTTCAAAGCAAAAGCCTCCAGAATATTAATTTTTCGCGTGTAGCCAGTAGACAAACTCAGGCGAATTTGGTTCCTTGGTGCAGCGCGACCACACCCGCAGTGAAGTTGGTGTACTTCACCTGATCGAACCCACTTTCAAGCATGATGCTTTTCAGGGTTTCCTGATCCGGGTGCATGCGAATGCTCTCGGCCAAATACTGGTAGCTGGCACTGTCCTGAGCCACGATTTGACCAATTTTTGGCAACACCTGAAATGAATACAGATCATAGGCCGGGGCCAACAAGGGGTTCACCTTCGAGAATTCAAGCACCAGCACTTTGCCACCCGGCTTGATTACCCGGCGCATTTCGCTCAAGGCCACATCCTTGTGGGTCATATTGCGCAAACCAAACGCCACGGTCACCACATCAAAGTAATTGTCGGGAAATGGCAGCTTTTCAGCGTCGCACAGGGTCATTTTTGGCAAATACCCATGATCGATCATGCGATTTCGGCCCACACGCAACATGCTTTCATTGATGTCGGTCAGCCACACTTCTCCGCTAGGACCCACTTTGTCCAGAAAGGCCTTGCTCAGATCGCCCGTACCACCCGCAATATCGAGCACTTTCATGCCGGGGCGAACACCCGCAGCACGCACTGTGCTTGCCTTCCAGAGGCGGTGCATACCACCCGACATCAGGTCGTTCATAATGTCGTATTTCGCCGCCACCGAGTCAAATACCTCAGCTACTTTCTTGGCTTTTTGATCCTCGGGAACCTTCTCAAAGCCGAAATCGGTAATTTTATCGTTCATGTTAATGTGTGGCGTTGATTAATGGCTTGCGCAGGCGCCGCCCTTCTTCTGTTCAAAAGGAATATTTTCAGGCGCATTCGGTTCGCGGCTTGCGCCAGCTGCCTTCATGCGCTCTAGGTAGTCTTCCCACAAACCTTCCTGGTTCTCGCCCATCCACAGCAGGTATTGCCAGCTAAAAAGGCCTGAATCATGGCCATCCGAGAAAAACGGCTTGATGGCATACATGCCCACGGGCTCCAGATTGTTGATGGTTACTTCTTTTTTACCCACTTGCAGAGTTTCCTGCCCGGGGCCATGACCTCGAACTTCTGCAGAAGGTGAATACACCCGCAACAGCTCGAATGGCAGGTTAAAACAGGCACCGGTGTCGAACTCGATCTCGAGTACCTTGGACTTTTGATGCACAACAATGCGTGTCGGGGTGGGGATATTGGTGGTTTCCATGCTGCTTGGGGTCTTTGGAATGCGTAATCCTTAAGTGTATCTCATCAAGGCCAACAGCGGTTTACACCACGGCGCGGGATTAATTTGATGACGATTCATTCAAGTGTCATATTACTGTCATGGAAATCCACTACTTTAGGTGGCATTGCACACCATAAATATGCCAGAGAAGAGGAAAAACGAGATGTCCAGCACCATCCTAGTTGTCGAAGATGAACCCGCGATTGCAGAACTGATTGCTGTCAACTTGAGTTTTGCTGGGCACAAAGTGCTGCGAGCCGCCGATGCGGACCAGGCAAAAACATTGATTACCGCGGAATTGCCTGATTTGGTGTTGCTGGACTGGATGTTACCCGGCAAAACCGGCATTCAGTTCGCGCATGAACTGCGTGGCCACGAGCGCACGCGCCATGTGCCAGTGATCATGCTGACTGCCCGCACTGAAGAACAAGACAAGGTAGACGGCCTGGAAGCTGGAGCAGACGATTACATCACCAAGCCCTTCTCGCCCAAGGAATTGCTGGCTCGAATCAAAGCCGTGCTGCGCCGCCGTGCGCCCCAGTTGACCGACGACATTGTTGAAGTACATGGTCTGAAACTAGACCCGGTGACGCATCGCATCATGGGCCATGACAAGATCATCGACATGGGCCCCACTGAATTCCGCTTGCTGCACTTCTTCATGACCCACCCAGAGCGCGTACACAGCCGCACCCAGTTGCTGGACCAAGTTTGGGGGGACCATGTTTTTGTTGAAGAACGTACCGTGGATGTGCACATTCGACGTTTGCGCCAGGCTTTGACCATTTCTGGCCATGACCGCCTGATTGAAACAGTTCGCGGTGCCGGCTACCGTTTTACTGCAACGCAAAATGAAGGTGCACTAAACTAAGGGCTCCCCTGGAAGGGATATTCCCCTAGAATACGCACCTATGGCGTTCATCTTTTTTCGATTGATACTGTTGGCCATGGTGCTGGGTGCAGCCGCCATCGTGGGCCAAATGGTTGCTGGCCACCAAGGCGCAGTGGCGGGGTCTATTCTGGCCTCGCTGGTGGTGTATGCACTGCATGTGCGCTCGGGGCTGCGGATCATTGCGTGGCTGGATGATTTCAAGGTCGAGAATGTGCCTGATGTCTCAGGCTGGTGGGATGACCTGGCCGCAAAACTGTTTCGCTATTTGCGTTTACACCAGCGCCAACAACAAGCGCTGACCAATGCCCTGGTTTCATTTCGCACCGCTGCGCAAGCCCTGCCCGACGGCGTTGTCACGCTTGATTCGGAAGGCCACATTTCCTGGTGCAACGACACAGCCCAGGACCACCTGGGCTTGAAACTGGGCAGTGACATCGGGCAACCATTGATTAACCTGGTTCGCAATCCGAACTTCTCCAAGTACATTCGCAGCCGCTCTTGGGAACAGCCCTTGATCATGACTGCGCCACGCAGCCGCAGCAAGGTTTTGTCGGTGCAATTGGTCAGCTATGGTGACCAGCAAATGCTGGTGCTTTCCCGAGATGTCACGCAGGTGGAAAAGCTTGAACGCATGCGCCGCGACTTCATTGCCAATGTGTCGCATGAACTGAAAACCCCGCTGACGGTGTTAAGCGGTTTTCTGGAAACCTTCCGCGACCTTCCGTTGAGCAAGGAACAGCAAACCGAGTACCTGAATTTGATGTACACCCAGGCCAACCGCATGCAAAACCTGGTAGAAGACTTGCTGGCCTTGTCAGCGCTGGAGTCTTCGCCCAATGCAGGCGAAGGTGGCGAGCCAGTTGACTTGAGCGGAATTGCTCAAAAAACAGGCGATGAAGCACAGCAGCTCTCAGCAGGCAAACACCATATTTCTGTAGATGTGGAAAAAGGTCTCATTGGTTTTGGCAACTCGGCCGAAATTTTCAGTGCTTTCTCGAACATTGTGACCAATGCAGTGCGCTACACGCCCGAGAAGGGAAATATAACGATCACGCTGCGACGCGCAGAAAACGAAATTGGCAAAGCCTGTGCTGCTTTTATGGTACGCGACACCGGTATTGGCATTTCAGCAGAGCATATTCCGCGATTGACCGAGCGGTTTTACCGTGTAGACCGCAGCCGTTCCCGTGAAAGCGGTGGTACGGGATTGGGCCTTGCCATTGTGAAACATGTGGTGCAACGCCACGATGGTGAACTGGACATTCAAAGCAGGCCGAATGCAGGCAGTACCTTCACCATTCTGATGCCGCTGGCGAAGGCTGGCGCGACTTCCAAGCCTGCGCTTGCTGAAGCGACGGTTGTTTGAGCGCTGCTAGGCACGATACTGGTTTCGCAGAGTTCGATTTGAATTTCAGCGTGGTGCTCGACTTGGATGCTGTGCCACCGTGCCTAAGCAATGCTTCTTGATCCGGCTTAATGCTTCTGGCTTGGGGCATGCGAAACGCATAAGCGTCTTCGCATCGACTCCTTGCGGAGTCGCCCCGCGCTTCGAAGCCGCCGGGAAGCATTGCAAAGCCGGCAAGGCGGCACAGCACCCAAATCTCACGCACTGAGCGAGCGAATCAAAAGAAAAGCAGCAACTTAGCCAGGAAACGCAGCCAGCAATTCAGCCCGCAAGTCCAGCATCCATTTTGGTTTCGAATCGAGCACCAACTGCTGGCGGGGCGATAAGGAGACTCCGGGTTTGGCAGTCGCCCACACGGGTGCGGGAAAATGTTTGTCGTCAGTGAAACGCGGAATGACGTGCCAGTGCAAATGTGGCACCACATTGCCAAGCGTTGCAATATTTGCCTTGTCGGCTTTGAAAACACGAAGTACGAACTGCTCGAGCAACACTACAGCGTCCATGCATAGCATGCGGTCTTCTCGGCTTAAATCAGAAAACTCACGCACATGGTCATTCCACACCAGACGAAGAAAGCCGGGGTAGTCCGCATCGACAGCCTCGATAACACGGAATTTGCTGCAATTGAAAACCCAATCACCACCCGGTGTCGCACACAGGGGGCAATTGGGATTCGGCGACACTTGATCAGACAAGGATGCGCTCGATACCGCCATCGTTGGCTTCTTTCACGTAGTTCTGCAACCAGTCTTGACCCAGCACATTCTTGGCAATTTCAACCACAATGTAATCGGCATCCACATTGGCATCGTCGCTGTAACGGCTTAAGCCTTGCAGGCAAGAAGGGCAACTGGTCAGAATTTTGACATCCGCCTGAGGCGCTTTTTCTCGCAACTTGTCAGCCCCCTTGCGCATTTCCTCTTCCTTGCGGAATCGAACCTGCGTGGCCACATCGGGGCGCGACACGCCGAAGGTACCGGATTCACCACAGCAACGGTCATTTTTCGTGATGTTCTGCCCCTGCAACTCGCTGTTGATCAAGGTGTTCACCACCTTCAGTGGGTCATAGGTCTTCATGGGTGTGTGGCAAGGGTCGTGGTACATGTATTGCGTACCCGTCACGTTGTCCAGCTTCACGCCTTTTTCCATCAGGAATTCATGAATGTCGATGATGCGGCAGCCTGGGAAAATTTTCTCGAATTCATAACCCTGCAACTGGTCGTAGCACGTGCCACAGCTGACCACCACGGTTTTGATGTCGAGGTAGTTCAGTGTGTTGGCCACGCGGTGGAACAGCACACGGTTGTCGGTAATCATTTTCTCGGCTTTGTCGTACTGCCCTGCCCCGCGCTGCGGGTAGCCGCAACACAGGTAGCCGGGTGGCAACACGGTTTGCACACCCACATTCCACAACATGGCTTGCGTAGCCAATCCCACCTGGCTATACAGTCGCTCAGAGCCGCAACCAGGGAAGTAGAACACCGCTTCGGTGTCAGCCTGTGTGGTTTTCGGGTTTCGAATAACCGGTACGTAATCGCTGTTTTCAATATCAAGCAGCGCGCGCGCAGTCTTCTTGGGCAAACCACCGGGCATGGGCTTGTTGATGAAGTGAATCACCTGCTCACGAATTGGGGCCTTGCCCACGGTGGCAGGCGGCTTGGCAGTTTGCTTGTTCAACATGCCCAGCGATTTGGCCACTTTGTAGGCACCGCGTTGCAGCTTGTAACCAATACCGGTCATGCCCACACGCATGGCCTTAATGGTGGCCGGGTCTTTCGCATTCAGGAAAGTCATGGCCAAGGCTGTGCCCGGGTTAAAACTTTTCTTGTCCATCTTGCGCAACAAGGCGCGCATGTTCATGGACACATCGCCAAAGTCAATGTCGACCGGGCAAGGGGTCAAGCACTTGTGGCACACGGTGCAGTGGTCAGCCACATCTTCAAATTCTTCCCAATGCTTGATGGACACACCACGGCGGGTTTGTTCTTCGTACAGGAAAGCCTCAACCAACAAGGAAGTGGCGAGGATTTTATTGCGTGGACTGTACAGCAAGTTGGCGCGCGGCACATGCGTAGAACACACGGGCTTGCACTTGCCGCAACGCAGACAATCTTTCACTGAGGTGGCAATGGAGCCAATGTCGCTTTGGCTCATGATCAGGCTTTCATGGCCCATCAGGTTGAAGCTGGGCGTGTAAGCATTGGTCAGATCGCCGCCAGGCAACAATTTGCCCTTGTTGAATCGACCTTCCGGGTCGATGCGCTGCTTGTAGTCCTGGAAAGGCTGCAACTCTTCCTTGGTCAGGTATTGGTATTTGGTAATACCAATGCCGTGCTCGCCGGAAATAACACCATCGAGATTGCGGGCAATCTGCATGATTCGATCCACAGTGTGTTCCGCTTCATGCAGCATTTCATAGTCGTCGGAATTCACCGGAATGTTGGTGTGTACATTGCCATCGCCAGCATGCATGTGCAGTGCCACGAACAGGCGGCCACGCAACACTTGCTTGTGAATGGCTTTGCATTCTTCCATCACAGGCACAAACACACCGCCTTCGAAAATGCGGTTCAAGTTGTGGCGCAACTCGGTTTTCCAGCTAACGCGAATGGTGCGGTCTTGCAGCACATCAAATACAGTGGCTTCGGGCTGCTCAGCCAAGCGCTTTTCAAGCGCCGCATCCAAGTGCCCCAGGCCAATCGTTTTCATCACCGGGTTGGCTTGTGCCAAAGGCATGTTCATATTGGCCAGCAACCAGCTCCAGCGCTCGTGTACCGATTCAAGCAATTCAACAGCGCGACCCACACGATCACCCACGAGGTCTTCAACGGACAACTTGGTAGAATCGACTTCATCGGTTTTGCCCAAAGTCAGCGGCTTTTCGAAGAACGAGCGCAACTCAGCCACCAGCTTCAGCTTGTTGCGAATTGACAGTTCAATGTTGATGCGTTCAATTTCGTCGGTGTATTCACCCATGCGCGGCAAGGGGATGACCACGTCTTCATTGATTTTGAAAGCATTGGTGTGGCGCGCAATGGCCGCCGTGCGTGCGCGGTCGAGCCAGAACTTCTTGCGGGCTTCAGGGCTGACTGCCACAAAACCTTCACCAGCGCGACCGTTGGACAGGCGAACGACTTCAGATGCAGCTTGGGCCACCGCGTTCTCATCGTCGCCCACAATGTCGCCAAACAACACCATTTTCGGGAAAGCGCCGCGCTTGGATTTGGGGCTGTACTTCACCGCGCGCAGGTAGCGCTCGTCCAGGTGCTCAAGGCCCGCCAAAATGGCACCCATGGCTTTGCCTTCACCGTCGAGGTAATTTTTGATTTCAACAATCGAGGGCACGGCATCGCGGGCTTGACCGTAAAACTCCAGACACACCGTGCGGGTGTGCTTGGGCATGCGATGCAAAATCCATTTGGCCGACGTAATAAGCCCGTCGCAACCTTCTTTCTGGATACCAGGCAGGCCTGCCAGAAATTTGTCGGTGACATCCTTGCCCAAACCCACCTTGCGGAAACGCGCGCCTTCGACTTTCAGGCGTTCAGTTTTCAGAATTTTGGCATTCGGCGCCTGGCGACCATCGGACCACACCAGGTCGAACTCGGCATAGGGTGCGTCGTGAATTTTGCCCAGATTGTGGTTCACGCGGGTCACTTCAAGCCAGTCACCCTGCGGGTCGACCATTCTCCACCAGGCCAGGTTGTCCAGCGCAGTACCCCACAGCACTGCTTTTTTACCGCCCGCATTCATGGCGATATTGCCGCCAATACAGCTGGCTTCAGCTGATGTAGGGTCTACCGCAAACACCCGGCCTGCATGCTCTGCCGCCTCGGACACGCGTTTGGTAACCACGCCTGCGCCAGAAAACACGGTGGCATACTCTTCGCTCAAGCCCGGCAGCACTTCCATTTTCACCTGGCCGAGTTCTTCCAGCTTTTCGGTGTTGATGATGGCTGACATGGCCGTGAGTGGCACTGCACCACCGGTGTAACCCGTGCCGCCCCCACGTGGAATGATGGTGAGCCCCAAATCGATACAGGCTTTCACCAAACCGGGAATTTCAGATTCCCGATCGGGGGTGAGCACCACGAAGGGGTATTCAACGCGCCAGTCGGTTGCATCGGTTACATGTGAAACACGGGACAAACCATCGTATTTGATGTTGTCTTTCGCGGTGTGCTCACCCAGTGCTTTGCGGGCATGACCTCGCAGAATTGCCATGGCTTCCAGCTCACGCTGAAACTCGAACACGGCTTTTTCAGCCACGGTCAACAATTCTCGAACCTTGGCACTGCGATCCTCAGAGTCGGTCTCCACAGCAGCTTCTTTGACCTCAACCCGGCGGGCATCAATTTCACTCAAGCGGTGAAACAAGGCCTCGATCAGCGCAGTCAGGCGCTTGGGGTTGTCCAGCAAGTCGTCTTGCAAGTACGGATTGCGACGAACCACCCAGATATCGCCCAACACTTCGAACAACATGCGGGCTGACCGACCGGTTTTTCGCTCCTGGCGCAGCTCTTGAAGAATGTTCCAAGCCGACTCACCCAGCAGGCGGATCACGATTTCACGGTCCGAAAACGAGGTGTAGTTGTATGGAATTTCCCTCAGGCGCGCGGTTTCGCCGGCTGAGGGTTTCAATGTGTTTAATTCGACGGGTGCGTTCATGCAAAACCTTTAGACTGCTTAGCCTTTCATGGTACCAAAAACACGGCACTTGCGCCTAGAGTGGCGCCTCCTCAATTCTTGCCCAAAACCCTTATACCGCAAGGGTTTTGACTTATTTCACACCAAACTTTTACATGCGCTTCGGCGCAGAAACACCCAACACCGCCAAGCCATTGGCCAATACCGTGGCCACAGCCACCAGCAAGGCCACACGGGCGGTTTTAAGGGCTGTGTCGTCAATACGGACGCGCTCGGCATTGTAAAAAGTATGGAAAGCACCGGCCAGTTCACGCAGGTAAAACGCGATGTGGTGTGGCGCCAACTCCTCAGCCGCCTTGGACAAAATGTCCGGGTAAGAAACCAACGTTCTGAGCAAAGCCAACTCTGAAGGCGCGCCCAACAGGCTCAAATCTGCATTGTTCAAACCTGCCACGTCGATTTCTGCCTGATCCAGAATGGAGTGAATCCGGGCATGGGCATACTGAACGTAATACACCGGGTTTTCATCGGACTGGGCCAAGGCCAAATCCACATCGAACACAAATTCGGTGTCTGCCTTGCGGCTGACCAGGAAGAAGCGCACGGCATCACGGCCTTTGGTCAAGGCTTCGGGCTGGCTCAGCATGGGCTGGCTTTCATCGACGCCACCTGACCAGCAAATCAGGTCGCGCACAGTCACGTAACTACCCGCACGCTTGGAAATTTTGACTTCCTGCCCGCCTTTCATCACCGTGACCATTTTGTGCAGAACGTAATCGGGGTAACCCTGCGGAATGCCCACATTGCAGGCCTGCAAACCCGCCCGTACACGCGCAATGGTGCCATGGTGGTCGGTGCCCTGAATGTTGATGACCTTGCCAAAGCCGCGCTTGAATTTCTGGATGTGATAGGCCACATCGGGCACAAAGTAGGTATATCCGCCTTCGGATTTTCGCATGACCCGGTCTTTGTCATCGCCGTAATCGGTTGAGCGCAGCCACAACGCCCCACCTTCCTCAAAAGTTTTACCCGACGCAACCATGAGGGCAACGGCCTCCTCGACCTTGCCTTCGGTGTACAGGGAGCTTTCCAGGTAAAACTGATCAAAATTGACGCCAAAAGCCTTCAAATCCAGATCTTGCTCAGCGCGCAGGTATGCCACCGCAAAGGCTCGGATGGATTCAATATCATCCGCGTTACCACTGCCTTTCACGGGTTCGCCATCGGCCGCTTTCACTTCTTTGCCAGCCAGAAAGTCGGCTGCGATGTCGGCGATGTAATCGCCGTTGTAGGCACTTTCAGGCCATGCAGTATCACCTGGCTTAAGCCCTTTGGCGCGGGCCTGCACGGAGGTGGCCAAAGTTTGAATTTGCACACCAGCGTCGTTGTAGTAAAACTCTTTGTGAACTGCCCAGCCCTGGGTTTGCATGACAGCAGCCATGGCATCGCCCAGCGCAGCCTGCCGACCATGCCCCACATGCAAGGGCCCCGTGGGGTTGGCTGACACGAACTCGATCAAGACAGTTTCGCCCGAATGGGCTTGAGACTTTCCAAACTCAGCGCCCTGCTCCAGCACTTGGGCCACGACCGCAACACGGGCCGTTTGGCTTAAACGAATGTTGATAAAGCCTGGGCCCGCAATTTCAATGGCGTCGACCAAATTCGCGCAGTCGGCATTGGCTTTGACATGTTCGGCGAGCAGCTGGGCCAGCTCACGGGGGTTACGCTTGGCGGGCTTGGCCAATTGCATGGCCAGGTTACAGGCCACATCGCCATGGCTGGCGTCTTTGGGTTTTTCGAGCGTAACCACCCCCTCAAAAGGCTGGTTCAGGGCAGCAGCAGCGGCCGCTTCAAATGCGGCGATCAGCGTATTTCGTTGTTGGGCAAGCATGGGGACGGTTCAGGCAGGTTTGAGCTAAGCCCCTGATTGTACCAAGTATTCCCGCCGGGAACCTGGAATGGCTTAACACTGGCAGGGGCTGAGTGCTATTTCTTTTTGGCCACCCAGGCAAAATGCCTTTGAAGGGCCTCATCGGCCAGCAGTGTCTCAGCGCTGGAAAATTGCTTGGCCAATTTCATTTCATCATACAAATCATGGATGCCATCGTGGCAAAGCCTGCAAATATTGACGCCTTGATTCAAGGTTTCCTTGTCAAAATTTTTCCGATAAAAAGCACGTCGATGTAATTTTTTAGGAATGAGGTGATGAAAGGTCAGCGCAGTAACGCGCCCACAACACAAACACTGACCGCTTTTTAGCCGGGAAGAAGGCATTGCGTGTACCCAACTCGCCTAAAGGTTTTTCTTCACCAAATCACGCATCAGAAGGGCTTTTTCGGTGCCTTCCTGTTCCAGCCCCTCGACCACGGTCGCCCTGTTTTTGGGCGGCTGGTTCTGGCTGACTTTCCATTTACCAACCATGCTCTCGATTTGAACTTCAAAACCCACAATCGCCTGCTTGATTTGATCCAGAAATTCGGCAGGTGCATCGTTGACAGACCAAGGCTGATCTCGCGTGCCTTCCTGCTGCGCAGTCAAATCTTCCAGTTGCTGATGTAGCCATGCTGCATCATCCACAACCCGCATTTGACCTTTGACATGCACCACCGCGTAATTCCAGGTGGGCACCACCTTTTCTGTTTCCTGCTTGGTGGCATACCAGGAGGGAGTGATGTAATGCTCTGCGCCTTGAAATACCAGCAAAGTTTGTGATGACACCGCCAAATCAGCCAAGATTGGATTGGCCCTTGCCACATGACCACGTAACACCATTGTTCCATCAATGTTTTCCACAACTACCATGGGTATGTGATTGGCGTTCAGCCCCGAAGTTGACATCGTAATGACAGTGGCCAAGGGGTGAGCCTTGATCAAATTCAACAACACCGGAATCGAGGTTTCCTCAAACTGCTTGGGCAAATACATGGGCTTACTTCACGATTTGAATTTGGGCTGGGTCGACGACAAGGATTCGGGTTTGATCGCCAAATTGCTCAACCACACCCGACACCACAATATTTTTACCAAAAAAGAATTTTGGCAAGTCGTGAATACCTTGATACGAATACCAAGCCGCCACGCGACCATCAATGACTACAGCCAGATTGGCGGGATCCCGAAAACTGGTGTGTGAATTCAAGTCGACTTCATCGCGTTCGGTGCGCAATTTGCTGGAACGGACTTTCATTTGAACCTGCACTTCCTGATTCAAACGGGCCAGTGCTTTCTCGACCGTGATAGGTGCGGCATGAAGTTGACCGGCATTGAGCAAACCAGCTGCGCCCGCCATGATGCACACTGCTACCCACATGCGACGCATGCTTTTCTCCCTGGGTGTTTGAGTTCTCAGTGTATATCAGCCTACAGCCAAAGCACACGGGCAATCATGTAGCTGCCCAATAGCAGCAAGCCAAGGAAAAACACGGTTTTGAAAGTCTCTGCGCTCAACAGGGCTCGGCATTTTTGCCCCGCCAGCACCCCGGCCATGGTGGGTATCAGGCACAAAGTGGATTCCCAGGCCGCAGCCAATTCAAACCGCCCCTTGAGGTACAGGCCCACTGCCAGAGCAAAAGTGCCCACGGTGAATACCAAACCCAAAGCCTGCAACAACTCGTCTTTGTCCATACCCAAGGAATTCATGTACGGTGCGGAAGGCACCGATGAAACGCCGGTTGCACCCGCCAGAAACCCGGTAAGCCCACCCACCAGGGGCGAAGCCCAGCGTTCCTGGCTGGCGTTCACATGCATGTTGAACTTGAACAGACCCAACACGGCGTACACAAACAGGACAAGACCCAAAACCAGGGTGGCATACGCAGGCGTGCTACCGGTCAAAACGCCCACACCGAAGGCAGCGCCGATACACACCATGACGAGTAAACCGGCAAAGCGGCGCAAGGCAATCCAAAATCCCGGGCCTATCAGCATTTGCCAGACATTGCTGACCATGGAGGGCACAACAATCAGCGCGGCTGCTTGCACGGGCGCAACCACCACCGCCATCAAACCAATTGCGATTGGGGGCAAACCCATGCCGGTGACGCCTTTGACGAAACCTGCCACCAAAAATGCCAGGCCAACGATCAGGGTGTAGTCGTTAATGTCCAGAGCCATGTCCTTAAAGAGGATCGGGTGAAGAATTATCACCCTCTCCCAAAGCACGTTGCATGATGAGCGTGCCCACCCAACGATTGAATTTGTAGCCTACGTTGGGCATGCGCCCAACTTCCAGAAAGCCCAGTTTTCGGTGTAATTCCGCGGAACCTGCGATGCCTCCCTGCGTAATTACTGCCACCATTTGCCGCCAGGGGCCCTGCTCGCACCTGCGAATGACCTCTCCAAGCAAAGCCGCACCCAAGCCCATGCCTTTGTGGTTTGGTGACAAATACACTGAATCTTCAACGGTGTAGCGGTAAGCGGGCCTGGGCCTGTAACTGGCTGCATAGGCGTAACCAACAATCTCCTGATCGATTTGTGCAACCAGATAAGGCAGACCGGACTCGAGTATGGCTTGCCGTCGGGCACACATTTCTTCCACTGTCGGCGGAACCAGCTCAAATGTGGCCAGCTCATGAAGTACATAATGCGCATACAAAGCCTGCACAGCAGGCATGTCGGCCAGGCAGGCATCCCGGATTTGAAAAGCTGATCGTGTAGCGTGTTGCATGGCCGCTTAAACCCACTTTACGACCGCGGGCGCGCTGTACGTTTTGAAAGCTTCGAGCAGCGAGAATGCACAGGTATTGGCCATCAACATATTGCGGTGCTGGGGCCGAATGAATGCCTCCTGATGAGCATGATCCAGAAAGGCGAGCAAACCGTCGTAATAGCCACTCACATTCAACACACCCACTGGCTTGTGATGAAAACTGAGTTGCGCCCAGGTCAGGATTTCAAAGAGTTCTTCGAAAGTTCCCAAACCACCGGGCAAAGCAACAAAGCCATCAGAACGCTCGGCCATGAGGGCTTTGCGCTCGTGCATGTTGCGAGTTACGATCAACTCAGTCAAGGCAGGGTGGGCCAGTTCCTTGGTCACCAGCGATTCGGGAATAATGCCAGTGACATTGCCGCCCAAAGCCAATACCTCTTCCGCCACCACGCCCATCAAACCCAAGTTAGACCCGCCGTACACCAGGCCGAAACTATTGTCGACCAATGCACGGGCCAAGGCTTTCGCACCCTCGGTGTATTCAACCCGGTTGCCCGCACTGGAGCCGCAGTACACACAAATATTTTTCATGACAGCTTCAAGCCCAATACACCCAACACAATCAGTACCACGCTGCCAATGCGCAGTGCATTGACAGGCTCATTGAACAAGACAATACCCATGAGCACTGTACCAGCCGCGCCAATACCGACCCAGACACTGTACGCGGTGCCAACAGGCAGGGTTTTCATGGCCAGGCCCAACAGCCCAAAGCTGATGGCAGCGGCAATCAAGGTGATGGCAGAGGGAACTAGGCGGGTGAAACCATCGGTGTATTTCAGGCCAATGGCCCAAACGATTTCAAAGAGACCCGCTACAAACAGAATTAACCAGGACATGACAACTCCCATCAAGCAAATGGGGCCGTCCCCGATCGAAGGTTGAGCGGTGAGGTCGTCCTCACTTCAAGAATCAAAAGTATCTGGAATGTAATTCACTGACCCAAGCCTGTCGCGCTTCCGAGGCCACTTGGGCCACCTGTTCGCTTGGCGAGGCGTTGACAATTTTATCACCAACAAAAGTTTTGTAATGCCCTTGTTCCAATTCCGCCACAACCTTCTCGACAAATTCGTGTACCGGCCCCGTACCACTTAGCTGGACCACAAGCTGGTTAATCTGCCGCAAACGGGCTGGCTTTCTGTAGAGATCGACCTGATTGAAAAACCTGCCAAAACTGCTGGAATCGGTCGTGCACTGCGCCAGAAAATCAAGGCACTGACGCGTGACGATCGCCAAATCTTCGGTGTTGCGCGGCAAACGCCATGACTTGGCCAAAGCCTTGATCTGTGCAACATCCAGGAAAAATCCAAGGCAATAAACCCAGCGCGCTTCAGTAGCGGAAAGACCGTTCAGACGATCGTATTCGGGCTTGTCAAAACCAGAAAACGGCACAGGGCAGCTCGGTGCCAACTCACCCCAGGCATCGAGCTTGCTGATCAATTTGATCATGCGGGAAGGCTTCACCTCGCCCATGCCTTTGTTCAACTCGGCGTATATACGCTCGGCCACAAGGTGTTTTAACTCGCCGCTTGCCCGCAATTCCCGGCACAAGTCCATGGTTTCCTCGGCCACTGAAAAATCGAGAAAACGGGCCAGAAAGCGCGCCAAGCGAAGCACTCGCAGCGGGTCTTCAGAAAAAGCGGGGCTAACATGGCGCATGCATTTGTTTTGAAGGTCGGCGAACCCCTGAAATGGGTCGATTAAATCACCTTTCGCATTCATGGCCATGGCATTCACGGTGAAATCACGGCGAGCCAAGTCTTCTTCGAGGGTAACCGAAGGATCTGCATGAAAAGTAAAACCCTTGTAGCCGTGCCCGCTTTTGCGCTCGGTGCGGGCCAGGGCATATTCTTCGTGGGTGCACGGGTGCAAAAACACAGGGAAGTCTAAACCCACCGGAGTAAAACCAGCAGCCAGCATGTTGTCCACGGTCGCACCGACCACCACCCAGTCCCTATCGCTGCTGGTGCGACCCATCAGCGCATCACGAACTGCACCGCCCACCACATACACTTTGGCACGGGCGGGCAATCGTTCAATGGCGGAATCGACTTGAAAACCTTGCAGTTCAGGGTGACGGGCCATGGGCAACACGAGAATGAATGTTGCCCAAGATTACCACCGAATTATGCGGCGTGGCTTGCAGGCAAACGCGTGCGGTTGTGCTCACGGGTGAAGTCGATGGCTGGGCCTGCGGGCACAACCCGTGTGGGGTTGATCATGTCGTGGCTGTAGTAATAATGACGTTTGATGTGATAAAAATCGACGGTTTCTGCCACGCCAGGCCACTGATACAACTCGCGCACATAGTTGGATATATTTGGAAAGTCTTCAAGCCTTTGGCGATTGCACTTGAAATGGCCGTGGTAGACCGCATCAAACCGAATCAAGGTGGTGAACAAGCGCCAATCCGCTTCTGTCATTCTTGGCCCCACCAAATAGCGGTTGTTCTCCAGGATTTTTTCGACAGAATCAAGCGCCATGAACACGGCGTTGTAGGCTTCTTCGTAAGCGCCCTGCGCAGTGGCAAAGCCAGCCCGGTATACACCGTTGTTAATGTTGTCGTAAACCAGGCCATTGACCCGATCGATCATGGCACCCAGGTTTTCGGGGTAGTAATCATCGTGATTGCCAGTGATTTCATTGAACGCTGAATTAAACATGCGAATGATTTCAGACGATTCATTGCTGACAATTTGATTGGTTTTTTTACACCAAAGCACCGGCACAGTGACCCGCCCGGAGTAGTCGCTTTTGTTGCGCGTGTAAATTTGGTGCATGAATTCGCTGTTGAACAATTGGTCACCAGTGCTGCCCGCATCTGTGTTGAAGGTCCAGCCATTGCTCAGCATGTCCGGGCTAACGACCGACACATCTATGTGCTGCTCCAGATTCTTCAACTTGCGAAAAACAAGGGTACGGTGTGCCCATGGGCAGGCAAGCGACACATACAAATGGTAGCGGCCACTTTCTGCCTTGAATCCACCCACACCGCTGGGCCCGGCGTTGCCATCGGCAGTCACCCAGTTGCGAAGCTTGGCACTTTCTCGCTGAAATTTGCCACCGCTTGAACTGGTGTCGTACCACTTGTCTTGCCACTGCCCATCGACCAACAAACCCATGCGATTACTCCTTGAATTGCAACAACAAAGCCTCACCTTAACAAAGCAAAGGCTTACAGTTGTTCAATATTCTTGAAGGTGTCGGCCACTTTTTGCCGAAGGGCCTGGCGTTGGGCCTCATCCAGTCGCGCAATGTTTTTGGCCATCAGGCCGGTTCGCGGGTTGGCGGATAGCATTTTTTCATGCTGGTCCAGAAATCCCCAATACAGCGTGGTGAATGGGCAAGCCTTGTCGCCTGTTTTTTCGGCCGGGTTGTATTTGCAACCGCTGCAATAGTTGCTCATGCGCTTGATGTAGGCACCCGATGCAATGTAGGGCTTGCTGGTAAAGCGCCCGCCATTTGCAAACAAGGCCATGCCAGCCACATTGGGCAGCTCAACCCATTCAACCGCATCTACGTACACGGCCAAGAACCAGTCTTCCACCTGCTGTGGCACCAGCCCGGCCAACAAGGCAAAATTGCCAATCACCATGAGGCGTTGAATGTGATGTGCATAGCCGTAATCGAGCGTTTGGCCAATCGAATCTTTCAGGCAGTTCATCTGGGTATTGCCGGTCCAAAACCATTTGGGCAAATCAAGTTTGGCTTGCAAATGGTTGTCTTCGCGCATCTTCGGCATGTCGAGCCAATACACCCCGCGCATGAATTCACGCCAGCCCAGAATTTGGCGAATAAACCCTTCTGCACTGGCTACATCCACCTTGCCCGCGCGGTACGCGGCTTCGGCTTTTTCAATCACCTCGAGAGGATGGAGCAAATGCAGATTGATTGCGCTCGAAACCAATGAATGCCAACCGAACGGTGTATCAGTCCACATCGCATCCTGATAGGTGCCAAAGTTGACGAATCGGTTTTCAATGAAGGCATCGAGCGCCTGCAGAGCCTGTTGACGTGTAACTGGCCATGCGAAATTTTTCAATGTGCCCGGGTGACCGGGAAAATTCGCTTCAACCTCGGCAAATACCGTTTGTGTTATTTCATCGGGTTCAAAAAATGCAGGGGGTGTAATGTCTCCAGGACCAGCCTTGGGAAAGGCACTGCGATTGTCCGCATCAAAATTCCATTTACCGCCAGCAGGTTCAGCACCCTCCATCAACACACCGGTGCGCTTGCGCATTTCGCGATAAAAATACTCCATGCGCATCTGTTTGTAGCCACTGGCCCACTTTGCGAATTCAGCACGGCTGCACAAATAATGCGAGTCTTCGAGAAGACGCAACTTGAGATTGTCCGATTTGGCAAGCGTTAGGAAGTCTTGCTCCAAACGCCATTCACCGGGCTCGGCCATGTCGATGCTGGTGTATCCGTGTTGCTTGCACAGTGCAGCGACTTCCTGCACAAGACTGCGTCGACCCGTGTCTGCCAAAGTGCGGTAGTGCACCGTGTAACCTGCATGGCGCAACTCATCGGCGAAATGTCGCATAGCACTGAGAAACAAAGCAATGCGAACCTTATGAACCCAAACTACAGTGGATTCGGTGGCGGACTCCACCATGATGATGTGTGTGTTTTCCGGGGGATTGAGTCGAAGCGCGGGGTTGTTCATATCGAGTTGGTCGCCCAACACCACTACTGCTTTTGTGTCACTGCCCATGTTGTTTGCTGCCAGTTTATTTGCCGCTCGTTCTTCGTGGCGCAGCCTTGCGGCATGCGTCTGAGCAGTACTTCACATCATCCCAGTTCTTGGCCCAGCTTTTGCGCCAGGTCATGTCTTTGCCGCAAACGGTACACGGCTTGCTGGGCAAATAAGACTTGTTGCCTTTGAAAGTTTGCTGCTTGCCCGACACTGGAGTTACTGCTGATTGAATTTGTTGCGCAGTCGCCAATCGGCAATAGACTCGCTGATCGACTCAAGGCTGGAGAGCAGCACGAAGTCTTCGGAAGGCTTTTTGCGCAGGGCTGTGGAGGAACCTCCACACCAAATTTCAACCATGGGAGGCAATTTCTCGCGCAACTCGGCAACCGCTTCAAGCACAGCAGGCGAACTTTGTATCACCGAGAATGACAAGGCCACAATATTGATATTCTGCGCGCGGGCAGCCAACACAATGTCATAGATGGGCGTTTGGGTACCCAGTGATACGCACTGAGCACCTTCCATTGAAAAAATGCATTCGGCCATCAGCAAACCCAAACCATGCAACTCGTTGGGAAGTGTAGTGAGCAGTACGCGTGGACCCTTTCGGGTGGAAGGAATGGTATTCAAGGCATTGCGCAACACCACCTGAATAGTTTCGGTGTAAATATGCTCTTCAAAAATTTCAAAGTAGCCACGTGCCCAGGCATCGCCGACCATTGCATTCATGGGCGCCACAATTTCAACCACAAAACGGCGCAGACCCATGGTTAGCGCCAGGCGTGACATGGCTTGACGGAATTCTTCTGCATCATGGCGCTTGATGAGCTCCATGTAGCCATTCAATTCGTCCAGGCTGTCTGGCGCCACGTTCATTCTCGAACCCGCGCTACTGACCTCTGCCAACTTGACGAGTTCGTCGATACTCAAACCAATGATTTTCCCTGGGCGGTGACCGCCATCGAGAAGCCTTTTGATGACTCGCAATTTCTCCACTTGATCGATGGAGTAAATACGCTCACCGAAAGAATCCCGACCAGGTTGTGGAAAGTTGTAGCGTTTTTCCCAGACGCGCAGCGTGTCTTTGGGCAAGCCGGTGTCTCGCTCAACTGCTGCAATTGAAAATGAGGGTTGGCTTAAATCTGCACGCTCATTCATACCTGAACCTGACCACGGTGAAACTTCAACATCTTTGTTTTGTCCTAGACAAATTGACTTGCCACACTGAACGAATAATAATGGAACTCAGAGCCTGATTGCCAATCAAATTAGCACATTGGCTGAGATTTAACCACACATATAGAGACATTCAAGTGGATAATGTGCATTGTAAAGACAAGCATCTGTCTAGTCCAGTCCGGGTAAACCTTGGGCAGTGGGTTATGGCTGGCATGATTGCGGTGTTTGGCTTGCTGCTGTGGAACTCTGCCCAGGCCAAGCCCGGCCAGCAATGCCCAGCCTTGCTGAACCATGAATTTCCCAGACTTCAAGACGAGAAGTCGATTTCACTTTGCAACTTCAAGGGACAGGTCTTGTTGGTGGTGAATACTGCGAGCTTCTGCGGTTTTACCAGCCAGTATGAAGAACTCGAAAAAGTGCATAGCCAATACAAATCCGAAGGTTTTAGTGTGGTGGGTTTTCCATCAAGCGACTTCGGCAATCAAGAATACAAATCGAACAAGGAAATTGCGGCTTTTTGCAACAACACATTCGGAGTAAAGTTTCCAATGTTTGCAAAAACCGTGGTGAAAGGGGATGAGGCCAACCCTTTGTACAAACAATTGGCCAATGCCAGCGGAGAACAACCCGGCTGGAATTTTCATAAATACCTGATCAATCGCAAGGGCGAAGTGGTCGGCACCTTCAAAAGCGGTGTCTCACCCACAAGCCCTCAGATTACCCAGGCAATTCGCCGTGCACTCGATGCACATCCAATCACAAAGCAGTAACTATTATTGGAGCGCTTCATCATGAATGCACCGGACGGACTTTTTTTACCTGACGAACAATCACGTGCAGACAAACGCAACATCGCCATTCAACGAGTGGGGGTGCGCGCGATCAAGCACCCTATCATTGTGGAAACACTGGAAGGCCCACAACCTTCAGTGGCCACCATCGACATGTCGGTGTTCCTGCCCGGCGACGTGAAAGGAACGCACATGTCGCGTTTCCTTGAAATTCTTCAAACCCAGGAAAGTGCATTGACGCCTGCGGGTATGAAGCAAATGATGCGCGACATGCTTCAACGTCTGGATTCAAACGCTGGCACCATCACCATGAAATTTCCTTATTTCGTGCGGAAGGTTGCACCCGTATCGGGTGTAGCCAGCCTGCTGGACTATGAAGTGACTTTGGAAGCCGACAACAATGGCGCAAACACAGACGTGTTCATGACGGTGGTGGTGCCCGTGACCAGCCTGTGCCCCTGCTCCAAGAAAATTTCCGAGTATGGCGCCCACAACCAACGCAGTCACATCACGATTCGAGCACTGGTGGCAGACAGTATTGCCGTGGAAGAACTGATCCGCATGGCGGAAGAATCGGCCTCTTGTGAACTGTGGGGCTTGCTGAAGCGCCCTGACGAAAAATATGTGACAGAGCGCGCTTATGACAACCCCAAGTTTGTTGAAGACCTGGTGCGTGATGTCGCCATTCGCCTTAGGGCCAGCAAGAAAGTTTTGGCATACCGCATTGAAAGCGAAAACTTTGAATCGATCCACAACCACTCTGCCGTGGCCTGGATTGAAGAAGATAAACGCAAACAAAATTAATAAGTAAGCTGGTTCTGGCTCAAAAAGCCAGGACCAACTTCACTTACTGCAGTAAATAAAAGGTTAGGATGCTGGTATACCCTCGCTTTTTCTATTTTGAGTACACATGATCAAGAATTCAAAAGAATTACTGCCCAAAGTTGCCATTGTGGGTGGCGGAATTTCCGGCCTGACCGCCGCCCATGCTCTGCGCGACCACGCGCACACCACACTGTTCGAAGCCAACGATTACATTGGGGGCCATACCAACACGGTGGACATCGAAGTGGAAGGCAAGCAAGTGGCGGTGGACACCGGCTTTCTGGTGTACAACGAACGCACCTACCCCAACCTGATTCGCCTGTTCGATGAACTTTCGGTTGAAACCGTGGAATCGGATATGTCCTTCTCAGTGTGCTTGCCTGAATTGAATATTGAATGGGCAGGCACAAACCTGAACACGGTGTTTGCGCAACGCCGCAATTTGTTGCGCCCCCGTTTTATTCGCATGCTGCTGGATATTTTGCGATTTAACAAAGAGGCCACCGCAATGGTGGCCGATGCAGGGCGTGCGGCCCTGTTCCAAAGCAAGGCGAAAATGCATTTGGGCGACTACCTGATCGAGGAAAAATACAGCGCAGAATTCCGAGACTGGTATTTGATCCCGATGGCCGCTGCAATTTGGTCTTGCCCCAGCGAACAAATGCTTGCCTTCCCTTTGGCCACATTCATTCAGTTTTGCCACAACCACGGTTTGTTGCAGGTGAACGACAGACCCAAGTGGTTCACTGTTAAGAACGGCGCGCGCAATTACGTGCAAAAAATATTGCCTTTTGTCGACGAGGTACACCAGAGCACCCCCGTGCTGGAAGTAAATTCCACAGGTACAAAACCGACTGTAAAAACGAAATTGGGCGAGCAGGAATTTGATTATGTGATTTTGGCCTGCCACAGCGATGAAACACTGGGCATGCTCAAAGGCAACGAGGCCCAGAAAAACCAGTTACAACACATCAAGTACCAAGCCAACGTGGCGTACTTGCACACCGATGTAAAACTGATGCCCAAAACCCGCAGCACATGGTCATCCTGGAATTATTTGAGTGATGTGCTGAATCCTCAACCCAGTGTGTCGGTTACCTACTGGAGCAATCTGCTTCAACCACTGCCAGTGAAAACGCCAATTTTCGTGACACTGAACCCAATTATTCAGCCCGACCCAATGCAGGTATTCAGGGAAATTCATTATTCGCACCCCGTTTTTGATGTGTCTGCGGTTCAGGCCCAACAAGCATTGGCCGAACTTCAGGGCTTGAACCATGTCTATCTGGCAGGTGCGTGGATGAAATATGGTTTTCACGAAGATGGACATACGTCTGGCTTGAATGCCGCGCGCGCGGTGATCGACAAGTTGACAAAAACCACACAAAAGGCGGCTTGATGGCGCGAGGGCGTTTTCAACTCAATGAAGTGAAACTGGCTTGGGGCATGGTGAAACATCACCGGGCGCTTCCCAAAGCAAATGGTTTTACTACGGGCGCCTGCTTTGTTCGTCTTGTTTTTTCGACTCAATCCGATTCAAAACCCACACATGCTTACCCGGTAATTGACGGCAAGGGTTTGGTGTCGGTGTCGGCACACAATTACGGGTTCGAGGCGCACACGCTGAAGTTTCCCGAGTTTGTTTGTAATTTAGTGCGCAAGGTTGAATTGGAAACAGGCTTGGCACTTCAAGGCCCTGTGCATTTGCACACCTTCCCCAAGGTGCTGGGCTACGTATTCAACCCGGTCAGTTTTTGGTATTTCCACGATGACGCGCAACAGTGCCGTGCCGTAATGTGCGAGGTGAACAATACCTTTGGTGAACGACACTTCTATTTGCTGACGGCCCCGGAAAGCAAGGCCCCATTGAACAAAGGCATGCTGCTGCATGCCAGGAAAGAATTTCATGTGTCACCTTTTTTCCCGGTGTCGGGTCGTTATGAGTTTCGGTTTGTCAGCAGTGCAGACCACTCACTGGCGCGCATTAACTATTTTGAAGAACAAGTTCAACAGCTCAGCACCAGCGTGAGCGGAGAACTGATGCATCCAAGCACCCTGCTTTGGGGTAAAACCTTATTGAAATACGGTTGGTTTACATTGGCCGTGATCGCGAAAATTCATTGGCAAGCGGTGAAACTCCTGCTCAAAGGCGCAAAGTTTCACGGCAAGCCCGCACCACCCCGTCAAACTATTACGCAGACTGAACTCGAAGCATGACTCAAGCCATTACTTTTTCCCAGTTCCAACTGCCTAGCCACGCACCCTCGTCGGCCCAGTGGACCCTGAAATTGCTGACCAAACTGAAAAAAGGCCGCCTGGAGATTGTGACTCCTGAAGGCGTACACCTGTTGTTTGGTGGCGAAGAAGACCAACCCAGCGCGAAAATCAAGCTGAACTCGTGGGCTGTGTGCCAGCGGGCTTTGAAGGCAGGCGATATTGGTTTTGCCGAGGCCTACATTGCAGGCGAATGGGAAACACACGATATTGCCTCTGTTCTTGGTGTGTTTCTGGAAAACCGCAAAGCAGTAGAAACCGTTATTTATGGCAGTTTTCTGGGTGGCATTGCCTACAAAATCAAACACCTGCTAAACCGCAATACCAAAGCACAAGCCAAGAAAAATATTCATGCCCATTACGATTTGGGCAATCCGTTTTACCAGTTGTGGCTAGACCCCACAATGACTTACTCCAGTGCACTGTTTGACGGTGACAGCAGCTTGAGTTTGGAACAAGCCCAGCACGCCAAATACCAAGCCATGCTCAACTACCTGAGCCCCAAGGCCGGTGAGCAGGTTCTGGAAATTGGATGCGGATGGGGTGGTTTTGCCGAGAAAGCATGTGCTGCAGGCGCCAACCTGGTGGGCCTGACCTTGTCAACGGAGCAACTGGCTTACGCCAAAACGCGCTTGGCCAAACAGGGTTTTGCGGAACAAGCCGACTTCCGCCTGCAAGATTACCGGGATTGCCGTGGCCAGTTTGACCACATTGCATCGATTGAAATGTTTGAAGCCGTGGGCGAAGAATACTGGCCAGCGTATTTTCAGTCGGTGAATCGCCTTCTGAAGACGGGCGGCAAAGCGGCCATTCAAACCATCGTGATTCAAGACGAACTGTTTGACCGTTACCGCAAAGGCACCGATTTTATTCAGCAGTATATTTTCCCGGGTGGCATGTTGCCTTCGCCCGCCAAGTTCAGAGCCATGGCAGAAAAGCACGGTTTGCGCGTGGTGTCGGAAAAAGCCTTTGGAAAAGACTATGCTGAAACATTGCGCCGGTGGCGAGTGCAATTCATGAAAACACTGGAACAGGTGAAAAACCAGGGCTTTGATGATCCGTTCATTCGCACCTGGGAGTTTTACCTGGCTTACTGTGAAGCCGGCTTTGAATATGAAAGCACCGATGTCATTCAGTTTTATCTCGAGAAAGTGGAGAATCAATGAAGTTGTTTTCGGTTCAGTTCATTCAACGCGCATTGCTGTGCCTGGTACTGCTGGGCACTGCACCCTTGGCGCTGGCCAACAGCAACTTGAATGACCCGCCCAAACAGGTCACGCAAACCATTGAGAATGCAAAGCTGATGGGCTACGGTACACTGCGCTGGTTCGGTTTACGGGTG
Source organism: Limnobacter olei (assembly GCF_029087225.1). Taxonomy (GTDB): domain Bacteria; phylum Pseudomonadota; class Gammaproteobacteria; order Burkholderiales; family Burkholderiaceae_B; genus Limnobacter; species Limnobacter olei. The sequence goes on from NZ_JARFJD010000002.1 coordinate 200,340, forward strand.
TATGACGGGCAATTGTGGTCGAACGCCGACCCCGAAGGATTTAACTACAAGCGTGACCCCTCCTGGCTTGAACTGAAATACGCACGCGATTTTGAAGGCAGCGACATTGCCGAACGCAGCATTGATGAAATGGAAGAAATTGGTGCGGGCACCGAAGTACAGCGCCAAGGCTGGCTGGTGAAACTGAACGAGATTTTTCCGGACGTAAAAAAAGGCCACACCTTGAGTGCCCTTTTTACACCGGGCAAGGGAGTTCAATTTTTCCGCAATGGTTTGCCGCTGGCCAAAGTGGACGACCCAGAACTTGCCGAGGCTTTCATGGGTATTTGGCTGGACCCAAAAACTTCTGCGCCTGAAATGCGCCGCGAATTGATTGGTTTGAAGCGCTGATACGGCCTCGCCGACATGAACCAACTGCCCCGCACCAGCGCCAAAGACCTGCTTAACTACGGCCTTCTGGGCTGGGCCCTGGGCGCGGTGGCCGTGCCCATTTACATTCAGGTACCCTACCTGTACTCCCGCATTTACGAAGTACCTTCCGCTTGGGTGGGTATCATTTTGCTGTTATCGCGCCTGCTCGATGCAGTGCTTGACCCCGCCATCGGCTTGTGGGTTGACCGACGCAGCGGGCAGGGAAACCGCTACGCCCTGCCCTTGCTGCTGGCTGTGCCTTTGTTGTTGCTGGGCATGGCAGGTGTGTTTTTCCCTGTGGGCGGTACACCCACTGAATATGCAGCCAGCCTGATGGTGAGCTTGATCGTGGTGCACCTTGGCTACAGCTTTGCCAGCATCGCTTACCAGGCTTGGGGAGCTGAGCTTGGCCATACTGACAAAGAGCGCTCAACCTATGTCGCGGTGCGCGAGGGCGTGGGCATTCTGGGCGTTGTGTTCGCAGTATCGCTGGCACTAGAGACGAATGCTGGGTTGATATTCACAGTGTTCGCGATCATGCTGATACTGGGCATGTTTTTGTTGCTGAAATTTTCGCCCCAACCCGATCGAACGGCACAACAAGCCGCGAGCCCATTTGCTGAAACTTTCAACAACGCGCAGGCCAGCGCGGCTGCTGCGATTCGCAAAGGCTTTGCCGACATCGTGCAACCCTTGCGTCGACGAAACTTTCGCAAGTTAATGGGTGTGTTTCTGTGCAACGGTCTGGCCGCTGCACTGCCTGCCACGTTGGTGCCTTTTTACATGCGCGATCGCCTTGGCTTGGGCGATTCGGATCAATGGGTGCTGGCTGTGTACTTTTTAGTGGGTGCTGCATCCACAGTATTTTGGGTATGGCTGGCCAGTAAAATTGGTCTGGCGCGCTCATGGTTATTAGGCATGGTGTTGTCCATACCCGCCTTCATCATTGTAGTTGTGCTGGGTGAAGGCGACTTGGCAGGCTACCTGTTGGTATGCATAGTCACCGGCTTTGCCTTGGGTGCCGATTTGTCACTACCCGCAGCCCTGGTAGCCCGCCTGATTGAAGAAAACGGTGAGCGAGGCAAAACCGAAGGCACTTACTTTGGGCTTTGGAACTGGATCAACAAATTCAACCTGGCCTTGGCACCCAGCTTTGCACTGGGCACCTTGCAGTGGTTCAGCTATTCAGCCGACATGGCAAAAACCGAGTCTTACCAAAACATGGGCTTGCTGCAACAACTGGCCAACGACCCACTGCTGTGGGTTTATGCCTTGGTGCCCTGCGCCTTGAAGTTGCTGGCCATTGTGCTATTGGGCCGCAGTGGCCTGGCCAGCCTGAACCGAACAACAAGCAACACCGCAATTGGGAGTACAGCATGACTATCGCAAAGCAATGGGTAAAACAATGGGCACAGCAATGGGCTAGTAAGCTGCAACTGGCATTTTTAGCCCTGGCAGGTGCGTTGGTTTTAACCGCTTGCGCAAGCCCGCAACCAGCAGACTATGCACAGGAAAAACCGGTGTTGGACTTGAAAGAATATTTCAATGGCACCATTGATGCATGGGGTGTGTTTCAAGACCGCTCGGGTAAAGTGGTGAAGCGCTTCACCGTGGTCATGAAGTGCACCTGGGATGGCAACACCGGCGTGCTGGATGAAGACTTTACTTACTCCGATGGCACCACCCAAAAACGGGTGTGGACATTGAAAAAAGACGGCAACAAGTACACTGGCACCGCCGGCGATGTGCTGGGGCAAGCCAATGGTGAAACTTCAGGCAATGCATTTCAATGGAAATACACCATGCTGCTGCCAGTCGACGGCACCACCTATGAAGTGCAGTTCGATGACTGGATGTACCAGATGGATGACAAGGTGATGCTCAACCGTGCCACCATGAGCAAATTCGGAATTGAATTGGGCGAGGTACTCTTGAGCTTTCGCAAACGAGATTAAGAAGGAATCCGCATGAGCTTTAACCCGAAACTGACCCAGTGGCAAAACAAGCGGGTGTGGCTGGTGGGCGCTTCCACCGGCATTGGTGAAGCCTTGGCCCGTCAGCTAGACCAACTCGGCTGCAAACAAATGTTGTCGGCGCGCAGTGCAGACAAACTGACCACACTGGCTGGTGAGTTACAACATGCCACCGCCCTGCCCCTGGACATCACCCAACAAACTGCTGTGCAAACGGCTTTCGACAATGTAATCGCCGCTTGGGGTGGCGTGGATTTGATCGTGCTGATGGCAGGCACTTACTCGGAAATGTCGGTTGCAGAATTCGACATTGAAAAAGTAAAACAACAAATCGATGTGAACCTGAACGGCACCATGTATGTGCTGGCCAATGCACTGCCCAAACTGCTTGAACAAAAGTCGGGGCACTTGGCGATTGTTTCGAGCGTGGCGGGTTATCGGGGTTTGCCAAATTCGCTGGCCTATGGCCCCACCAAGGCGGCCTTGATCAACCTGGCAGAGGCTTTGCATGTGGAGTTACAGCCCCACCACGTGGGCGTAAGCGTGGTGAACCCGGGCTTTGTAGACACACCACTGACCCGCAAAAACACTTTTCCAATGCCGTTTTTAATCACCGCAGAAAAAGCGGCGCAGGAAATTATTACAGGCCTTGAGAAGGGAGAGTTTGAAATCCATTTCCCCAAGGCATTCACGCGCACCCTGCGCACCCTGCGCATACTGCCTTATTCACTGTACTTTGCTGCAGTGCGAAAACTGACCGCCAACAAAAACAAAGCGGAACTGGGCCATGAACAAAGCAAGTAACAGCACCGGGAAAACAGGCGGCCTTGCACCGCTGGATCGTCAGCAATTGTCTGAACCTTTGCGCAGACTAATCGATTTTTTTGAGCACCTGACCGAACAAACCGTGGCTGACATGCCCAGGTTTTATGCCGGTGACGCTTATTTCAAAGACCCGTTCAACGAAGTGCACCGGGTAGAGGACATCGCCCGTATTTTTGGAGAGATGTTTCATCAGGTTAATAACCCGCGCTTTGTGGTGCACACTGCATTCCAATCGGGGCAACAAGTGTTTATGGCTTGGGACTTCCTGTTCGAGATGAAGCGTTTCAAGGTAGGACAAGTGCAGTGCATCAAAGGGTCTTCGCACCTGCAGTTGAACCAAAACGGCCTTGTACAGTCACATAGAGACTATTGGGACACGGCTGAGGAGTTGTACGAGAAGATCCCGATGCTGGGGGGACTGATGCGCTGGTTGAAAAAACAGGCAGGCTAAAAGCGGGAATCAGACCTGTTTCGGCGTACACATGTGCACATAAACGCCCCGTGTCACCAAATCTTCATGCGCTTCATGACATGTCTTGTTAAAATCACAAAATCAAATCTATTCAGTGAAGGTGGAGCAACATGTTGTATCCAGAGTTATTCAGGTCATTGGAGTCCGTTCGTTGGAACATGGAAAAGGACATCAACTGGGATCAGTTTGATGCCTCCAAGTTGTCTGAAGAGCAGGCCCAAACCATCAAAATGAACGCAATTACCGAGTGGTCGGCCTTGCCCGCCACAGAAATGTTCTTGCGTGACAACAAACACGACAGCGACTTCTCGGCCTTCATGTCAATCTGGTTTTTTGAAGAGCAAAAGCACTCGCTGGTCTTGATGGAATATTTGCGCCGCTTCCGCCCCGATTTGCTGCCCACCGAAGAAGAGTTGCACGCCGTGCGCTTTGAATTTGACCCGGCGCCCCCCCTTGAAACACTGATGCTGCACTTCTGCGGCGAAATTCGTTTGAACCACTGGTATCGCTGCGCCTCCGATTGGCACACGGAGCCTGTGATCAAGCAAATTTACAAGATTATTTCCCACGATGAAGCACGCCACGGCGGCGCTTACCTGCGGTACATGAAAAAAGCCTTGGTGGAAGTGGGCGATGGTGCACGTGCGGCATTCAGCAAAATTGGTGTGCTTATGGCTTCGGCACGCCGCACCCAAAAGCCTTTGCACCCCACCAATCTGCATGTGAACAAAGACCTGTTCCCCAACGACACGGTGCAAAGCCGCCTGCCAGATCCCGACTGGCTGGAAAACTGGCTGGATGGTCAAATTCGTTTTGATGCCGATTGGGAAAAGAAAGTGGTTGACCGTATTTTGCACAACATGAGCTTGCTGTTTGAACGCACTTTTGAATCGGTGCAAGACCTGAACCGCTACCGCAAGGAAGTGATGGCGCGCTTGGGCGCAACCGAGCCGCCCGTTGGCAACGCAGCCTGATTTGATTGCACCATGACAACAACCGGAAAACCGGCTCGCTTTGAAAAAAAAGTGTGCCACCCCAGCGAGCTTGCTGAGCGTGCAAAACAACTCAAAGGCCCCGTGGTGTTTACCAACGGGGTTTTTGATTTGTTGCACCGTGGACACGTCACTTACCTTGACCAGGCAGCACAAGAGGGCCAAAGCCTGATCGTGGCAGTCAATTCCGACGAATCAGTCAAACGCCTGGGCAAAGGACCAGACCGCCCGATCAACACCCAAGTTGACCGCATGCATGTGCTTGCCGCACTGGAATGCGTAGCCTTGGTTACTTACTTCGAAGAAGACACGCCTTTGAACGCCATTCTGGCGGCACGCCCGGACGTGCTGGTGAAAGGTGGTGATTGGCCTGTTGAAAAAATGGTGGGTGCCAAAGAAGTTCAAAGTTGGGGCGGCACAGCGCTGTCCATCGCGTTTGAACACGAGCGCAGCACCACCGCCACGCTCGAGAAAATACGCAAGCTCTGATTATTTTTTGTCGGCTTTCAGCTTGCCGCCAGCCTTGACATCGGCTTTCACGTCAGCTTTGGCTTTCACATCTGCAGCGGATTCCAGTTGACCTGTACGCTTGCCCACTTCGCCTTTGGCCTCAGAATGCAAAGCGCCAGCTTCACTGCGCATTTCATCGCCTTGAGACTTCGCGCCTTTCACGGCCGCGCTGGACTTGCCTTTCAAGTCGGCATTTGCGTTTGCATCTGCTTTGGCATCTGCTTTGGCCTTGGCGTCTGCATTCAAAGACACTCCCGGCACTTCGGCTTTCACGCCAACACCTGTGTTAACACCTAGGCCCACTGCCATAGCTGAGGCAGAAAACATTAGGGCACTGCTAAGAACGGCAAGTTTCAATGTATTTTTATTCATGGTTAAAGTCCCCTATCGAATGTTGTTTGGGAATCCAGATAACGGTTATGCTCCCTGGCCGGTTGACGGCTTTTTCCAGAACTCGCTTTTGGCCACAGCCGGGTCAGGCTCGGGCCAAGCCAGGCCCATGCGCTCTAACGTGCCAACCAAAATTTCGGCCACCAGCATGTTCCGGAATCCTTTGTGATCGGCGGGGATAATCCACCAGGGTGCCTGCTTGGTGCAGGTTTTTTCCAGCACCTGTTCATAGGCATTGGCATACATGCTGTAGTTTTCGCCACAGTGAAGATCTTTTTCGGTCAACTTCCAGCGCTTGTCGGGTGTTTCCCAACGTTCGATCATGCGCTGGTGTTGTTCTTCACGGGAAATATTCAGAAATATTTTCAAGACTGTGGTGCCAGTCTCGACCAATAAGCGCTCAAAGTCATTGGCCTGGCGAATGCGTTCGTCAAGCCAGGTGGCCGATACATTGTCGTGAATAATCGGCATGATGATGCCATCGTAATGTGAACGGTTGAAAATGACCGACTGGCCTGCGCCGGGCACATGGGGGTGAACCCGCCACAAAAAATCATGCGCTGCTTCCTGCTCGGAGGGCTCTTTGAATGACACCATACGCAATGCCATGGGGTGCACTGAACGCATGATGGCTCGAGCTGCGCCGTCTTTTCCTGCAGTGTCCATACCCTGCAAAATGACAAGCAGTTTGTGTTCGCCTTGTGCATACAGACAGGTCAGCAGGTGATTCAATCGCTCCGACAATTGATCGACGCGCTCGTGCATGTCTTCTTTGGAAGGCATGTCGCCATAACGCGTTGGCCATTGTCGCAAGCGAACTGCCTTGCCGTTGACCATGCAGGCCTGGCCTAAAATTTCCCACTGACTCTCGGGTACCAAGGCATCGGGTAAAACTTTTTCAGAGCGCTTGGTTTCCTTGCGTTTGGTGACTTTGGTTTCAGGTTTGTTGTCTGCTTTGGTCATGCTGATCCAGGTTGTGCTTGTTTTCGACGGACTTTTGAATCTCGAACCGCACTTGTTCAAACGATTGGGCACGAACCTGACCGAATCCTTTCACCTGATTAAACAGGTCAAGAAGATGATCGGTCTGTTTGCTGTGCTGCAACATTGAAGGATTATTGTGCATCAGTTCCAACCAGGTTTCAAACCAACCTATCAGTAAAGTCTGGTTTTTACGCTCTAAACTTCCTCTAAATGGATCAAATATCGTGTTTCGCAAGCGACGCATGCCCGCCAAAACCCTGAGTACCGGGTCAATCCAGGGGCCCAGTTTTATTTTCCGCGGCCGGTGGCCGTGCCCAGCCAACCAAGTGGGGGCGAAATGAAAATACAACTTCGCACCCGGTTCAAATTGCGCCATGGTCTGCCGTTTCCACTCGGAATTAGTGTGCAAACGGGCCACCTCAAACTCGTCTTTGAAGGCCAGTAATTTGAAATAGGTGCTGCACAGGCGCATCCACTGGTGCTTCAAACCAAGCGCCTCAAAGCCGGTACGCAAGGGCAACACCCTGGCTTTGAAGCGCTCTGCCAGTTGACTGTTTTGATACCGCGTCAATTCAGCTTGATAACGCATCAGCTTCTCGTCATCGCTTTCAAACTGACGGGTGGGTGCAAAGTTCTTTTCCAACATCTGTTCAAGCAACCCAGGCTTTGACACCGCCACACGGCCGGCATCAAAGGCAAGCAGGTTTTCATTCACCTTCACGCCATTCAATTCAATGGCTTGGCGCAGGGCAGCCAGGTGCAAGGGCAAACAACCGCGTTGCCAGGCGGCGCCCAGCAGCAGTGCATTGGCATACACGGTGTCGCCAAACAGCCTCTCGGCCAGCCACTGGGCGCGAATCGGCGTGTAACGTTGCTCGGGGTTATTCAAGGCCCGTGCAATATCGGTGTGCATTTGTTCAACGGGTGCGCACCAGTCGCGCTGGGCGATAAAATCGGCTGTGGGTGGCGTGTCGGTATTCACCACCGCAAATGCGGTGCCATTCAGTAGTTCCAGTGTTCTTTCATGCGCAGACACGATCAGGTCGCCGCCGATCATCAAATCAGCCTCGCCCACGGGAATTTTGGAAGATGCCAAAGCGTTGCCCGCCGGGGCAAACTGCACATGCGAAAACACGGCACCGCCCTTTTGCGCCAACCCGGCCATGTCCAGTGCCAAGGCCTCCATGCCCTGCAAATGGGCGGCCATGCCCAGCCATGCGCCAATGGTGACCACGCCTGTGCCACCTACGCCATTGATCAGCACGGCATGGCGTTGAGTCAGTTCATCAGGATGAATGTGAAATTGAGGCTCAACAAGACTGGCGCAAGCTTTGGCCAGCGCGCTGTGCTGCGCTGAAGTATCGGGCTTTCGCAACTCACCACCTTCTACCGTCACCAGGCTTGGGCAAATGCCTTCAAGGCAACTGTAGTCTTTATTACAGGTGGATTGGTTAATAGTGCGTTTAACACCCCAGGGCGTTGATACGGGCTCGATCGACAAACAATTGGAATGTTTGGAGCAGTCACCGCAGCCCTCGCACACTCGCGGGTTAATCAACACGCGCTTTGCAGGGTTCGGGAACTGCACTTGGCCTGTAACCGGGTCGGTGCGCTTGCGCCTGCGGCGTTTTTCCGAAGCACAGGTTTGCTCATACACAAGCACTGTAGTGCCTTTGATGTCGCGCAGCAATTTTTGAACTGTGTCCATGTCCCGGCGGTGAAACACTTCAATGCCCTCGGCCTTTGGATCGTCCGGCACATTGCGCAGGTGTGGCGCGGGGTTGTCACTGACAATTACAATTTTGGCAACGCCTTCGGCAGCCAGCTGGCGGGTTAGTTGTGGCACGGTGAGCGTGCCATCCAGATGTTGTCCGCCAGTCATTGCCACGGCATCGTTATAAAGCAACTTGTAGGTGATATTCACGCCTGCTGAAACGCTGGCCCGAATGGCCAGAATACCGGAGTGAAAATAGGTGCCATCACCCAGGTTGGCAAACACATGTTGGGTTTGTGTAAAAGGCGCCTGCCCTATCCAGGGCACACCCTCGCCGCCCATTTGTGTGTAGGTTTGGGTATTACGGTCCATCCACACGGCCATGTAATGGCACCCAATGCCAGCCATGGCACGGCTGCCCTCAGGTACTTTCGTCGAGGTGTTGTGCGGGCACCCCGAACAAAAATAGGGTTTGCGTTCCACGGGTAAATGCGTCGAGTGACCCACGTCATGGCTGTGCGCAATGGCGGCGATCCGCTGGTCAATTCTGGTTTTGATATCGGCAGGCAACTGCACGTGCCGCAGGCGTTTGGCAATGGCCTGGGCAATCAATGCGGGGTCTAGCTCGTAGTGACTGGGCAACAACCAATTGCCTTGTGGCAGAGACCACTCCCCGCCTTCGCGACCGTCCTCCGAAAGCCTTTCATCAAACTTGCCGTACACCTTGGGGCGTACATCCTCGCGCCATGCGTAAAGCTCCTCTTTAATTTGGTATTCCACCAACTGGCGCTTTTCTTCAATCACGAGAATTTCTTGCAAACCCTTGGCGAATTCCCTTATGCCTACTGCATCTAGCGGCCACACCATGCCGACCTTGTACACCCGCAAACCTATTTCTGCGCAACGTTGCGGGTTCAAACCCAAATCATTCAAGGCCTGCAAAGTGTCTTGAAATGCTTTACCCGTGGCCACAATGCCAAAACGCGCCGAGGGCGAATCAATCACGGTTTTGTTAATGCCATTGGCCCTGCAAAAAGCCAGCGCGGCATACAACTTGTGATCAATCAAACGCGCCTCCTGGTCCAGGGCTGTATCGGGCCAGCGAATATTCAAACCGCCCTCAGGCATATCAAAATCGGTGGGCAACACAAACTGGTGTCGGTTGGGGTCAATATCTACAGTGGCAGAACACTCCACCACATCGGCCACCGCCTTCATGCCAACCCATACACCGGCGTAGCGACTCATTGCATAACCAAGCACACCGAAGTCGAGAATTTCCTGCACATTGCTTGGAAACAGCACCGGAATCATGGCCGCTTTCAGCACATGGTCAGACTGGTGCGGCAGGGTAGAGCTTTTCGCGGCGTGGTCATCACCAGCCACCAGCAATACACCGCCGTGTTTGGATGTGCCTGCTGCATTGGCATGCTTGAACACGTCCAGGCTTCGATCAACGCCCGGCCCTTTCCCATACCAAAGGCCAAACACACCGTCGACTGTTGCGCCCTGAAACAGGTTAAGTTGCTGGCTGCCCCACACTGCAGTTGCAGCCAGGTCTTCATTCACGCCCGCCTGAAAATGAATATTCGCAGGCTTAAGAAACTGTTTTGCCGCCCAAAAAGCCTGGTCTACGCCACCCAGCGGCGAGCCGCGATAACCCGACACAAATCCACCGGTGTTCAAACCATTCATGCGATCCAGTTCAGACTGAAGCAACATGAGTCGAACCAGCGCTTGCGTGCCTGTCAGGTAAATTTTTCCTTGGGAGAGGGTGTATTTGTCACTGAGTGTGACTGCGCGGTACAGCGGATACTGAGGGGCATTCATGACCACTTTCCTCCACGAAACGGATGCGTTTCTGCGAGTGCGAGGTGCCTTGTAACTGCCTTGTGAGCAACACGAGGCTCTGCTTGAGTGTTACACAGAGCCCGCGGGCGTTCAAGCCCCTTGGTCGGGTTGAATGTCCTTTACATTGTCCACATTGAACATTTCCTCAGGCCGTGGATAACTTTTTTTGTTTTTGCGAGCTGGTAATTTTTCGCCTGAAAACATTTCCACCGCGGTGCGCGCCACCTCTTTGGTATCCAGCGCTGCGTAGGCCGACACCACTGCAGCCCCAGCCAAAGGCACAATTCGCGACGCAGTGCGTTTGGCCACCCGCTCAAACACCACCTGCCCAATCTGCTTGGTGACCCTTACTGCAACATCCCGGCTGCCACTTCGGGTGAAGCGGTCGATCAAATCAAGTACCGATTTTCCGGTTTTCTCCTCATGCTCCAGTGGAATTGATCTTTCATATTCGCGCAGGGCTGTGCCCGCCACATGGCTAAAAAGACAGGTCATCAGGTCTTGCTCGGTCAAAGGTTTTTTGTGGCCAAATGCCACCGCAATGTCGGCAACCATTTGCGCCTGAATCCGCCACACAATAACAAGGTCGGGAAGCACGGTGAGCATTCCCAACGGACCCACGGGCAAAGCCAGGCTGCCCGACACAGCAGCCGCCTTCGCGCAGGCTTTTTGCGTAATCTCTTTCGAGCGCTCATATGGACGTTTGGCCTTGCCAGGCTCTTTGGAAACAGGCACCCCGCCGGTGACCAGACCGATTACAGCATGGAGGGGCCCCATAAGGGCTCTGGGTAGATTGGTCTTTTGCATGAATAATTCATCAAAGGCAAATTGTTTCTAATGGTACTAATCAACAAGTCACAGACTTGGTTTACTATCGTAACTCACAAGGGGTAATCAGTTTGGGTGTAATTCCCTAAGATTGCTGTGGTCCTTGGGATCAAAATTGTGAATAGACGGTGCAATTCACAGTCTGATCTTGGTTTTGATCCATTTGGAGTACCCCTAATATGGGGGAATTCGACCTAGAGTTCGATGTTTTCACAAAGGAGTGAATGTCATGAGCAAAGCAGCAAATAAGCAGTTGGTTTTGAAACGCAAGGAAGAAGGTGCCTCCTTGATCGAGTACGCAGTAATCGCGGCCTTGGTGGTAGCACTAGCAGTGGCTGGTTTTGCAACTTTGGGTGATGGTTTGGATACTGCATTCACAAACATCGTGAACACCCTTACTGGTAGCGGCGGCTAACACCCGCGAGACTAATCAGGCATGAAGCTCTCATTTAAAGTCGGCTCTGCACTCGGCCACCGCACTTTCAAACAGCGCGGTGCCCAGCTCGTGGAGCTGGCTTTGATGTTGCCGGTTGTGCTCACTGTCATTTTTGCGATTGTGGGATACAGCCTTCTGTTCATGGTGCAACATACGCTTAGCTCAGCCGTATCTCAAGCTGCGCGAAGCGTGGCTGTTGCGGGAAGCACTGCCGACCCGGAAGCTGCGGCCAGGCAATTGTTGTTGAATTCCCTGCCCAGTGCGATGTACCCGGCTGGCTTTAGTTTTTCAACCGACCAATTGGCTGGTGCAGCAGATTGTGGCAACGCCTTGGGCGCCGGCACCAACCCGGCCTTGAGTTGCCTGGAGTTTCGGGGGTTTTTTAATACTTCCGAGAATCCGTTTTTGTCCAACATTCCTTTTTCAGACACTTTTTTTCCAGAACAACTCAGCGCCAGCGCTGTGGTTCTTTACCAGAACACCGACGCATTGTAATTTCTTCCGGGAGCCCTTCGCGACATGTCAGGAAAAACAAAAATACTCGCACTGCTGCTATTGGGAATCGGATTGATTTTCATGGTCATGGCCTTTTTATCGGGCCAAAACGTGAAGAAGGGTGGAGAAACCATCAAAACCGAACTTGAGCGATTCCCGGTGGTGGTGAGCACTGTTGAAATTCAATTCGGTAAGCCCGTCACCCCCGAAATGCTGAAGGTTGAAAAATTTGCAATCGCACCCAGCGGCGCTTTCACGGACATCGGCGATGTAATCGGCAAAAAACCTTTGTTCAATATTGGCAAAGGCTTGCCAGTGACCAATCAGTATTTTGAATCTGGCGCAGTGGCTGCTGAAGTGCGTGAAGGTTACCGCGCTTTTGCCTTGCGTCTGGATGAGAACAACGTGGCCACCGCCAAAATCAAGGCTGGTGATTATGTTGATGTGTTCTCGATTTTCAAATCCAACAGCCGCGATATTGAAGAAACAATTTCAAGACTGATCATGCCCAAGCTGCGTGTTCTGTCTGTGGGCTCTCAACTGGTCAATGCACCAGAAACTACGAATGCGGCAAATGAAAAAGACGTGAACAATCGCCCCGTGCGCTTGAAAGCCATGATGGTGGAAGTGCCTACCGCAGACATTAACGCGCTGGCCATTGCACAAACCCAAGGCGAATTGTTTGTGGTGTTGCGCAGCCCCGAAGAAGAAGAACTGCCTGACACGAGCAAGTATCCTCAACCGGACACAGTATTGAAGCCTGTTCCAGTCAAAGGTCCGGATGGCAAGGTATTGAAGGTACAGCCACCGATTGAACTCAGCCCAAGCGACAAAGCCTTTGCGGGCACATCGCTGAACAATGCCATGTTGCCCGGTAGCGGCAATACAAAAGAGAACAAGAAACCCGCGCAAACTACGCAACGCCCGGCAGAACCGGCAACCGTTGAAGTCATTCGCGGTGGTGAAACAACCCGGGAAACAGCGCGATGAAGAACAACAACATCACATTGAAAAGCGTGGTCGCAGCAATTTCATTGGTAGCCTGCGCAGGGCTGATCAGCCCCCAAATTGCAGTGGGGCAAACCCCCGCGGCACCCAGCAGCGCAGCGCCTTTTGTACTCACCTTGAGTACAGGTTTTCAGAAAGTGATCAGCTTGCCCGGCATTCCTGCACGGGTGTCGATTGGCGATCCCACGATTGCTTCCGTGACGGTGCTTAAACCCACCGACCGCGGTGGCAAAAATGCGGGTGTGCTGGTCACTGGTTTGAAAACAGGTTCCACGTCGCTGCTGATTTGGGACCGCGGTGCCAGCATGGCCCGGGTGATCACTGTGGCAGTCACCGGCAAGGCCGCTGAAACCATTTCTACCTTGAAAGACTTGAACCTTGAAACCGAAGGGCAGGTGTTGAAACTGTCAGGCTCCACGCCCAATGTAAGCACCTATCAGCAAGCGCGCGAGAGTTTGATCAAGCCCGGTAGTGACGGCAAACCTGCAGAACTAATTGACCAAGCCACCATCCAAACATCAGGCACAGTGCAAGTGGATGTGAAGGTGGTTGAATTCACACGCAGTGAATTGCAACGCTTGGGGATTAACCTGACAGGCCAAGTTAATGGTGGTGGATTCACATACTCAATTGCGGGGCCGGCAAGTGTGAGCGGTTCGGGCGGTGTATCGAATGCATTCTCTTTGGCTTTTAATGGTGCGGGGTGCGTTGGAGAGGCAGTAATTGGCGCGCTTAACCCGACGCCTGTTGGTCCACGCACCTGCGATCTGGTTTCGGGTCTGAACATCCTTCAAGCCGACGGCTATGCCAAAGTTCTCGCCGAACCTTCATTGATTGCTCAATCTGGCCAGGATGCATCGTTTCTAGCGGGTGGCGAAATTCCAATTCCCGTGCCTTCCGGCAACGGCACCATTGGCATTGAGTACAAGAAGTTTGGTGTGGGTTTAAGTTTCACACCCACCATTTTGTCGAACAAAACAATTGCCTTGAAAGTGTCGCCCGAAGTCAGCGATCTCGACTTCTCTCGCGGTACCTCCATTCAAGGTGTGCTGGTTCCCGCCATTTTGACCCGCCGTGCAAGCACCACGGTTGAACTGGGCGAAAACCAAAGCTTTGTCATCGGCGGCTTGATCAGCCGAAACATTATTGCAAACGCCAACCGTGTGCCTTGGTTGTCTGAAATTCCGATTCTGGGTGCCTTCTTCAAAGGCAACACCTACAGCCGGGAAGACAAGGAATTGCTGATTATTGTGACACCGCGATTTGTAAAACCCCGTGCAGCAGACGCACCCGCTTTGGCCCTTCCCGGTCAAAATGTGGGCATGCGCCCGCGCAGCGTGTGGGGCCAACTCTTCCTGCCTTCCGCAAAAGAGCCTGTTCCTGGCTTCACCACCAATTAAGGGGAATTAGCGATGCAACAAAGCATGCCCCGAATATTATTCATCAGTGGGTCTGACGCCAATTGGCTTTGGCTGTCAGACGCGGTGGGTGACCGCTTCATGCTGGTGCGCGAATCAGGCACGTTCAGCGAAATTACCAAACGCGTGGGCTTGGTATCGCCCAGCATGGCCGTGGTGGATTACTCGCCTCAAGTGGGCCTGGACGCCAGCCTGATCGTCAAAGAATTGCGCGAACTGGCACCCGACTTGCCCGTGGTGGCCATGGGTTCGAAAGACTCCACGGAAGACGTGGTCAATGCCTTGCGCTCGGGTGTAAAAGACTTTTTAAGCCTGGATTCCAGCGCAGGGGAAGTTACAAAAATTCTGACAGGCGTGGTTGAAAAAGCGCCCAAGCAAAGCAATGAACGCAAGGGCTACGCCTTGGTAGTGCTGGGTGGACGGCAAGGTGTGGGCTCCACCACACTGGCGGTCAACCTGGCCGTGCAACTGGCCAAACAAAACAAGGACAGCACCTTGCTGCTTGATTTTGGTTTGCCTTTGGGCGACGGCCTGGTGCACTTGCCTGCCGAAGACAAGCAAGGCGCAATGGACTTTGTAGAATGCGTGCGCAATCTGAAACGCTTTGACGCCACCTTGGCAAAAACCGCCTTTCGCCGCAACAATGCCACTGGCGTGGCGATACTTTCACTGCCGCGAAACCTGGCGGACCTTCGGGACATTTCCGCCTCCGATGCGTTGAAATTTTTGAACCTGATCAAATCCTTTTTCGAGAATATCGTGATTGATTTGTGCGGGTTCTCGAACATTGAATTTGTGGCCAGCCTGTTGAGAAGCGCCGATGCCACCATGGTGCTTACACCACAGTCGGTGCCGGGCATTGTGACTGCCGCCGAGTTGATCAAAAGCCTGAACGACAAAGGCATTGCAACCCAGACATTCGACCTGGTGGTCACGCCCTATCACAAAGATGTTGCACTCGACGCTGAATCGATAGCCAAGAAACTGAACATTGAAACAGTACACACCCTGCCCGACCGACGAGCGCCGCTGATTAATGCAGTCAATGGCGGCCAGGTGTTGTCTGCTGCTGACTCGAAAGACCCGTACGCCAAAGCAGTGGCCCAGTTGCTCGACAAAGTGAATGCGAACCGCAAACACCTTGACGGCCAGGGCGGCCTTGCAGGTACATTCAAGAAATGGTTTAACAAATGAGTGAAATCATTTTCGGCCAGGAAGCGCCACTCCCAATACCCAAAGAACCCGAGCGTCTTGCAAACTCGGTGTCCAATGCCGCAAACGCCGTAGAGGACTTGCAGTTTGCCACTGCCAAAGTCAGCGACATGGACTCTGCGGTGCTGGCCGACGTGAAAGAAATGGCCCATGAACATATTTTGGCCATTATCGAAAAGAAAGGCGCTACCTTCGCCAAAATGGACAATAGCGCCCTTGAAAAATTTATTCAGGGCGAAGTGCAAAGCCTGATCTATGGCAAGCAAATTCCCCTGAACGATTCTGAAGTGGCCTTCGTGGCCGACTCGCTGTACAAGGAAATTGCGGGCTTTGGCCCTCTTGAAGACTTGCTGGCTGACCCCAATGTTGAAGACGTGATGATTAACGGCTACAAGGACGTGTATGTCTCAAAAATGGGCCGTATGGAACGTGTGCAGGCCCGCTTTGTCGACAACGCTCACCTCTTGAGAATTGTTCGACGCATTCTGGCACCGCTGGGCCGCAGGCTGGATGAATCAAGCCCCATGGTGGATGCCCGCCTGCCCGATGGCAGCCGGATCAACGTCATCATTTCCCCACTGGCTCGCGATGGCGTGGTGGTCTCCATTCGCAAATTCAGAAGCACACCACTGCGCGCCGAAGACCTCATGGGCCTGGGCACCTTTGATGCCCGCGTGTATGAATTGATGCAGGAAGCCGTTCGCAAACGCTGCAACCTGGTGGTGAGCGGTGCAACATCCACCGGAAAAACATCCATGCTCAACGTGCTGGCTGAATTTATTCCAGCTGGTGAACGTTTGATTACCATTGAAGACACTGCTGAATTACAACTGAACCACCACCATGTGGTTCGGCTTGAAAGCCGCCCGGGCGGTCACGAAGGGGCCGGTGCAATTTCAATTCGCGACCTGGTCAAGAACAGCTTGCGTATGCGTCCCGACCGCGTGGTGGTGGGTGAGGTACGCGGCGCTGAAGTGCTCGACATGCTGCAAGCCATGAGCACAGGCCACGATGGTTCTATGGGAACCATTCACGCCTCGACGCCTCGCGATTGTTTGCACCGGCTTGAAATGTTGTCAGGCTTTGCTGGCTTCACCGGCAATGAAATGAGTTTGCGACGGCAAATTGCCTCGGCGCTCGACCTGATTGTTCAAATTGTTCGCCTGCCCTCGGGCAAGCGCCGCATTTACAGCATCACGGAAGTGGCGGGCATTGTGGACGACAATATTTTGCTTCAAGACCTGTATCGCCATGAAAGCCGACTCGGCCCCGATGGTCAGGAACTGGACAATTGGGTGCCTGTAGTGCCCTACCCCAAAAACCCGAAAATCTCGCATATCCGCCTGACATGACATTCGGACTGATCGCCGCTGCCTTGGTATTCATTTCCCTGGCCCTGCTGTTGCTGGGCCGGGGTGCTGAAGAACAAAACCGCAAATTGGCGGAAAGCCGGCTCGATGTAGCGCTGAGCAAGTCCCGAGATCCACTGGCGCTAGAAAAAGACCCACTGCGCAAAAAATATATTCCGCAATGGATCACAGACAGCCTGATTTCAGCGGGCCTCACGATTGACCGCACCTTGGGCATTCGCGTGGCAATGGTTACCTTGATACCTTCACTTGCAGCCTTCGTTTTTCGGGGTTCAGCCAGCGCCGCCGGCGCACTTATTCTCGCCATTCTGGGCATTGCCGCTTATGTGCTGTATCGCCAACGCAAACGCAGGCTGCAGATGCTGGGGCAGTTGCCCAACTTTCTAGATGGCGTGGTACGTGTCAGTGCTGTGGGCTACAGCCTGACCGTGTCATTCAATACCGCGCTTGAAAATGCCGAACAACCCTTGAAAGAGGCGCTTGGCTTGGCTGTTCAAATGCAGTATGCAGGCCTGGAACTGGACCAGGCCATGCACCGCCTTGCGCGGGTGTATGGGCTGAGCGAATTCAAATTGATTGCATCCGTTGTGGCACTGGCACTGAACTACGGTGGCAAGAGCGATATTTTGCTGGGTCGCCTTGCACAGTACCTGCGCGATCGAGAGCAACACCATCAGGAAATGCTGGCAATGTCATCCGAAGCCCGTATGTCGGCCGTGTTCATGTGCTGCTTAACACCCGCACTGGCCGGCATTATCTTGACGCTGAACCCGGCATACCTGGGCACCATGTGGAATGACGACACCGGCCGCATGCTGCTGTTTGTCGCAGGTATCTTGCAAATTGCTGGCGCTGCGATCATCTATCGCATGGTCAAGAGCATTTAAAGGGCGCCATCATGGACATGAACACGTTACTGGCAATCGGCATCTTCCTGTTGGGTCTGGGTTTTGTCGGTCTGGCGTGGAGCCTTCTGAGCCAAACCAGCCGCAAAGAAAAAGCGCTGGCGCGGATTGATGAATACACTGAACTTCGCCGCAAGGTACAAAGCTCAGCGAACATGCGAAACCAGGTTCCAACCAGCGTGCTGACAGGCCGCATTGAGCGGCTTGGCCAACAATTCAGCAAAACCAAGGCATTCACCTATTTTGTAGAAGAAGAAGACAAAAAACTGTTGGGCCGTGCCGGTTTCGGGCGCGAAGAAGACCTGAGCCGGTTTGTGCTCATCCGCATTGCACTTGGGCTTCTTGGTTTGGCCATCGGGCTTTTCCTGAACCGGGATGCAGGCTTTGGTGCCATTCCCATGATTCAGGTCATTGCAGTGACCGGCATCGGTTTCATGGCACCCAAGTGGTACCTGAAAACGGTTGGAGAAGGCCGTGAAGCCGCTTTCGAGCGAGAACTGGTGGCTGTGGTTGACGTGATGCGTTTGTTGCAAGGCGTGGGCTTGAGCGTTGATCAATCCATTGAAGTCATGACCTCGCAACTGTACGACCTTGTACCCATCACGGGCCGCATGTTGCGCCGATCTCGCGCTCAAGTGAAGTCTGGTGTGCCCTGGATTGTCATGTTGAAACGAATGAGCAACATGTATTCAAGTGACGAATTCAAATCATTCGTACAGGTTTTGGAGCAAATTGAGAAGTTTGGTGGTGCCGTTCAAGAGCCATTGAAACAGTTCTCAGACCGACTCGTCGAAAAAGAAAGAGCCAACGCCAAAGAAACAATGGGCAAACTGACTGTTAAACTGACTGGTGTGATGGTGATTACCATGCTGCCGGCCCTGCTGATCATGACCGGCGGCCCCGGTATCATCTCCATTATTCGTGCATTTGAACGGGTTGGAGGTTAAGCGTGTTGAGCAGTCGTCTTATTTCAGGGCAATTCAGTCGGCAACTGGCCATCTTGGCCTTGCCCTTGGTTCTGGCTGCGTGTGCAACACCACCACAGCGGGCACCCAATGCACCTGCACCAACCCCCGAACCCGCTACTACGCCCAGTGCGTCCAATATCAGTGCCACAAGCCCTACCCAAGACGCGCTGATCGAAGCCGAGCGCAAAGAACTTGATCGGGAAGACGAACAAACCCGAAAAGCCCGCGCTGAACGCGAGAAGAACCTGCACCTGAAACTTGTTCAAACCATGATTGAACAAGACAACGCTTACGCCGCTCTGGCTCACCTGGATGCTTATGACCAGAAATGGGGATCGGACCGGCAAAGCAAGCAATTGCGCGCCGATTCGCTGCGAAAAACCAGCCAGTTGGACCAGGCCGAGCTTGTGTACAAATCATTACTTAGCGGACAAGGCCAACAAAAAAGCGGGCCAGTTTGGTACGGTTTGGGCAAAGTGGCCATCGAACGCGGTGATCTGAAAACCGCGGCAACCCGACTGGAAAAATCCATTCAGGCAGACCCCTTGAATATCAATGCCTACTCCGACCTGGGTTTGGTGTACTTGCTGGAAGGTCAGAAAGAACCCGCCTACAACACACTGATGAAAGCCAATCAGCTGGCCAGTGGCGATTCGAAGATCATGGCCAACCTCGCCTTGTGGGGCTTGGTATTTGATGATTTCAACATGGCCATGGACATCGCAGATCGCCTGCAGTGGTCTGACAACACCCGCAACCAGGTAATGTCGCAAGCCAATTCCATCAAAAGGCGTTTTGACGCCAAAGGAAATACCCAATGAACTCAAACACTCCATGGATAGTGGCCGCTTTGTTGTGCGCCTCTCCCCTGCTGGCTAGCGCCCAAGATAGCACTGCCAACACGAATCAGGGCTCATCAGACATTTCCGGCACAACCGATGCTGAAACTGGCTTGAGCACCCGTACCTGGCTAAAAGAGCAGGCCGAGGGCATTAACCGGGGTGAGGTCGAAGCCTACAGGGCTGAATCGGCAGGCAAAGCCTACCGGGCTTACACCGACTCCATTGGTGCCAAAGACCAGAAAGCGCCCGTGTCTCAAGTTTCAACCATCAAGACCAACTAAATTTTCACGTGCTGCGCCTGCTGCTTAAACTGCTGTCTTTTGTCACCGGCCAACGGCTGCTGACACCCGAGCAGGCCATCAGTCAACAACTTGAACTCAACGACCTTCGCAGCAAACAGGCTGCGCTGGAATCGCTGTCCAGCCAATTGCGCAGCGAAATGAAACGCCAACAGGCCCTGGCGCGCGAGCAGTTGAAAGAAATCCAAAAATCACATGAACAAATGCTGCTTGCCCAGCAGTCTGAAATTGACAGCCTGAAAGAGGCATTGGGCCAACTCAATCTGAGTGTCGACATAGAAACACAGCGACAAATGAAAGAGAACAATGATTTGCTCAGCCAGTTAAACTGGCTGTCCGGAACCATTGCACACGACTTCAGGGCACCGCTTCGCGCCATTGATGCCTACTCCTTTTTCCTCGCCGACGACCTCGGCGAAAATGCCCCCCCCGAGGCCAGCAAATCACTTGAAGAAATTCGCCGAAACGGCAAGCGCATGGGTGTGTTGCTGGACGCCCTGATTGAATACCTACGTCTGGGTGTTTGCCCGTTGAATGTTCAACTGCACGACCTGAACGAGACACTGCTGCAAGTGGTGAACGAGCACTTCGACTTTTCGCCCGTACCGATTGAAATTCAGGTGCAGGGTAAATGGCGTTTTGACAAGCCAATGATGATGAAAGCATTCAAAGAGTTGCTCGACAATGCCGTGAAATTCTCCAAACCGGTTGAATCTCCAAAAATCATTGTTCGGCAGAGCAGCCCGAGCAATCTTGAAATTGTCGACAATGGCGTGGGCTTCTCAGAAACTCACGATGCTCAAAAATTTCAGCTGTTTCACCGCATGCACGGTAACGATGAATTTGAAGGCGAAGGCATTGGCCTGGCCACCGCCGAGCGCATTGCCTCTCGCCACCACATCACCCTGAAATTAAACCGCGTGGGCAATCAAACGGTCGCCAGCCTTCAATTGCCTGAACGCGGATCGTTCTAAACCACCTTGGACAGAAGCTCCAGCAAGCCTGGCAATTTGCCAAGGTCTCGCCTGGGCAGTGCATTGCGCACTTTGTTACCATCGGTGGAGGTATCCACCAAGGCGGCCCCAGGGCCCGGGCTGGGCAAATTGCGAAACACCAGCACCACAGGACTGATTGCGGTTTCACCGCGTATCAGGCTGCAGCCAATTTGACTGCCTGTTAACTGCACCAAACTGCCAGCCGGGTAAATTCCCAACTCTTCAAGAATGATGGCCGTGAAGCAGCTGTACAAGTGATCGGCATGGGCAAACAGGTCTTTCACAGCCTGCTCCGCCGTGAAATTGCTGCGGTAGTCACGCTGGGCCATTCTTGCATTGAACGAATCGCACACACTCAACAGCACAGAGCCCACATTGTTGTTCGGCACCTGGTTTGGATACCCCGAACCGTCGGGCAACTCGTGGTGCATGCGCACCGATTCAATCCAGATTTCATCTTTCACACCCAGCAACTTCAGCTTGTTGGCACTTTGCTCCGGGTGCTTGCGAATGGTTTCCCGCTGATCGCGGGACAGCGGTTCGGTTTGGGCCCGCAAACGTGCCTGCAAGGTCAACATACTGATGTTCATGGTCAATGCGGCTTTCAAATGCGAGGTCAGTTCTTCATCGGAAAACCGATTGCTGCACAAGCCCACCCGAAACAGGGTCAAAGCGACCAGCATGTGGTGCATCACCGGGTAATCGTCTGCTGTGTGCCAGGCCAGGTAGGCATAAGCCAGGTCGAAGTGATGAATGGCAATGTGCTTGAACCGCCCTGCAAGCTCGTCCATCACCAGCACAAAGGTCTCTGGTTCTTCATCAACCAATGCTTTGGACAGCACCTTGTAACAACAATCCAGTTCTTCAAACAGATCCTGCGCCTGAAGGTACAGCAAAGTGGACTGGGTCAGTTCAGTTTCCAGCGCCACCAGGCTTTCCCCGGCCACGCGCGCGCCCGGGTTGTAATGCTTGCCGGAATAAAGATACAAATGCTCGGGCGACAGGGATTTGCGTTGCAACAAAGGTTGCACCACCTGGGCATCTGAAATATTGATCAACATGGGCAGACTCCTATTCGTCTAATACATAACGAGCGGACTGCCAAAAAAATGATCGCCCGATCGGTGGGGTCCGTTTCGGGGATCTGCTGAACTGGATCAAAAAAAGTGGTTTATTCAGAAAGTGGGGAAAGCGGCAAAGATGAGATTCTTGCATCAAGTCAGATCCAGGTTCACCACCATGCAAACCATACAACTGCACGCCACACCCAAACACGACTTCCGTTTCCCGGAAACTGTTGAGCTTCAAATGGCTGCTCCTTTGCAGGACAGCGACGCCAATCTTGACGATGCACTTGCCGTGGTTTTAAACGCTGTTCGGCAGAGCAAAAACCCGCATGCCATGGACGCACTGGGTGCCTTGCTGGGCTACATGGAAACCCTGGAAAGAAAGCAAATGGCCAGCCAAAGCACCCAGAACTGGGTGACCCTGGCCAACCCAATTACCATGAGCCTTTGACGTACTGCCGGGTACGAACGGCAATCAACAACACCAGGCCTTGCGCCAGAAAACCAAGCCCGCTCCACATGGGCAATGACAAACCCCACAAGGGTGGGTATTCATCGCTACACAAACCATCGGCAACGAACATATCGGGCCAATACTGAACCCAAGGTAAAGCATTCAAAGTGTTTTGCAGGGGGTCAACGCCGCAGGTTTGAGCCGGATTCGACAACACCCACACGTGGTAGAAAGCCACGCCCGCACCAGCCACAAAGCCAAGCAGTGCCAACAACACGAACACCGCTGACCACATACTTTTTCGACTGGTCAAACCAATGCCTAAAAATCCCAAGGCAGTTGCAAGGTAGGCATAACGCTGAATAATGCACAACGGGCATGGAAACCATTCTTTGCTGATTTGAAAGAACAGTGCCAAACCCAACGCACCAAGACTAATTGCCAAGCCCAGGCTTGCCCAGGGCCGTGCCGAAGAATATTGCATGATTTATTGTTTGCTTTTAACCCAGTCCTGGGTCGATTGAAAAACGGCACCCATGGCCGACATGTAACGCAGAGTTGCCTCCCCCAGCGGGTTGTGCTCCATGCACAAAAAAGCGAACCTGAGTTTTTTGAAACCGATGGTGCCCGCCGCGCCCGCGCTTCGGTGCGCCATGGATTTAAACGCTTTTTCCTCGATAGAGAAAGGATCAAAACCAGGCACAAACCAGATTTCACGCGTTTCTTCGAAAAATTCCTGTGCAAATTCCTGCAGCATTTCAAGCCCCAGTTCACTCTCGAGGCGTCCCCATTGATCATCATCAATCAAGGGTTGTTGTTCCAATTCTTGTTCAGAATACATGGCGAGTACTCATTGTTTGTTGTGTTTTTTTTAATTCCTGCTCAAAGGATACTATTTCATTGATCAAATAAATGCCTTAAAAGCCTATACTGAAGCGTACTTCGTTGAATTTTCGCCACCATCAAGCCATGAGCAACGCATTAGAACAACTGAAACAAGCCACCACTGTGGTGGCTGACACGGGTGACTTTCAGGCGATTGCCGCCTTTCTTCCCCAAGACGCCACCACCAACCCATCGCTGATTTTAAAAGCAGTTCAAAAACCACAATATTTGCCCCTGCTGGAGCAAATCAAGGTTGCATATGGCCATGAGCCGCTTGAGCTGCAAACCGATCGCCTGTTGGTGGCTTTTGGCACTGAAATTCTGAAAATTATTCCTGGTCGTGTTTCCACCGAAGTGGATGCGAGGCTTAGCTTTGACACAGAGGCCACCATTGCCCGCGCCAAGCGAATCGTTTCCCTGTACCGGGCTGAAGGCATTGCGACAGAAAAACGCCTGTTGATCAAAATTGCCTCCACCTGGGAAGGCATTCAAGCAGCGAAAGCCCTGGAAGCAGAGGGTATTCATTGCAACCTCACACTGCTGTTCTCGCCCATTCAAGCGCATGCTTGCGCCAAAGCTGGTGTTCAATTGATTTCACCTTTTGTAGGTCGAATTTATGACTGGTACAAAAAATCGGCCGGCAGCAATTGGGATGAAGCCGCCAATGCGGGCGTGAACGACCCTGGCGTGCAATCGGTGCGCCGCATTTACGCCTACTACAAACAAAATGAAATTCGCACGGAAGTGATGGGGGCCAGCTTTCGCAATGCCGGACAAATCAAGGCGCTTGCGGGTTGCGACCTGCTCACCATCAGCCCTGAATTGTTGGCTGAATTGCGGGCGGACGATGCGCCACTGAAGGTTGACTTGGGCATTGATTGGGCACTTGCGCAGCCACGTGAAACATTCCCCGACGGCGAAGCAGCTTTTCGCTTTGAACTGAATGCCGATGCCATGGGCACTGAAAAACTTGCGGAAGGCATTCGGGCGTTTGTGAAAGATTCGATAACGCTGGATGGGTTGTTGAAAGCGTGAGGTGTTGGTGAGGCGCAGATTTGCAGCAGCATCGCTTCAACTCCCCACAATTCAAATCACCCCACCATCTTTCATCTGCTGAATCTCTTCAGCCGAATAACCAAGCCCCGCCAACACTTGCACGTTGTGCTCCCCCAGCTTGGGCCCAAGCCAACGTGTTTGCCCCGGCGTGTCGCTTAACTTGGGCACAATACCCGGCACTTTCAAAGTACGGTCGTCGCCAAAGGCATGTTCTTCAATCATGCCGCGTGCAGCGAATTGCGGGTCGCCCACAATGTCTTCAATGCTGTAAATTTTGCTGGCAGGCACATCGGCTTTTTCGAGCACTTCAAGCGCCTCGTCAATGCTGCGTTCCTTGCACCACTGGGCAATGGTGCTGTCAATCAACTCGGTGTGGCGAACTCTGCCATCGTTGCTGGCCATGTCGGGGTTTTCTGAGAAATCGCTTCGACCAATTGCCACCATCAGGCGCTTGAAAATAGCGTCACCATTGCCACCAATCACAATGAATCCGCCGCAACCGCAGGTGTAGGTGTTCGATGGCACAATGCCCGGCAAACTTGCACCGGAACGTTTGCGCACCACACCGGCGAAGTCATATTCGGGCAACAGGCTTTCCATCATGTTGAACACCGATTCATACAGCGCCACGTCCACCACCTGCCCCTTACCGGTTTTGTGACGGTGCTGCAAGGCCATCAACGCACCGATTACCGCATGCAAACCAGCCAAAGAATCGCCAATCGAAATACCCACACGCACAGGCGGGCGGTCGGTGTCTCCACTTAAAAACCGCATGCCACCAATCGATTCCGCAATGGCACCAAAACCGGGGCGGTCTTTATATGGGCCGGTTTGGCCATAACCGCTCAATCGCACCACAATCAAACCAGGATTCATCGCTTGCAGTTGTTCGGGGCTTAAGCCCCACTTTTCAAGCTGACCAGGGCGAAAATTTTCCACCAGCATGTCAGCGCTTTCAATCAGCTTGCGCAATACAGCCAGCCCTTTCTCGGCTTTTAAATTCAGCGTGATTGATTTTTTGTTGCGGGCCTGCACAGCCCACCACAGGGAATTGCCCTCGTGCAGCACACGCCATTTGCGAATCGGATCGCCACTGCCTGGGGTTTCAACCTTGATGACTTCGGCACCGAATTCGCCGAGCATTCGGCTGGCAAACGGCCCGGCAATCAGTGAACCCAATTCAAGCACACGGATGCCCGCCAAAGGACCAAGGTTGGTGGTGGAGGATTGCTCAGAAGGATTGGTCATGGAAAGCCGCTGGCAAAAATAAAAGAGTTATTCCGGGTCAGAGCCCAACTGGCGACGATCCAGCAAAGCCCGCGCCACGGTGCTGGGGTCGGTGTATTCAAGCTCGCCACCTATAGGCACGCCACGGGCGAGACGACTAACCTTCAGTGCCATACGGCGAATTCGGTCGGTGAGAAACACGGCTGTGGCCTCGCCCTCGTTGGTGAAGTTGGTGGCCAAAATGACTTCCTTCACTTCGCTGTCATCCAGGCGCTGGCTTAATTTGGGCCAATCCAGCGACTCGGGGCGCACACCATCCAAAGGCGATGCCCTGCCCATCAACACGTAGTAATAGCCTCGATAAGTTTGAGTGGCCTCAATCGCAGCCAAGTCGGCTGGGGTTTCAACCACACACAGCAAACCTGGGTTACGGCGGGTGTCGCTGCAAATAGAGCACACATCGGCATGGCAAAAATTGTTGCACATGCTGCAATGGCGTATTTCAGCCACGGCTTTCAGCAGCGATTCGCCAAGTGCTGTGGCTGCTTGGCGATCGTTTTGCAGCAAATGAAAAGCCAGGCGTTGCGCCGACTTCGGCCCCACGCCGGGTAAGCGCTTGAGCGCCTGCACCAGATCAACCAAGGGGTCGAGGCCATCAAAGGCGTCAAACGCGGAACGGCTCATGGGTGTTGCTTAGAATGGCATTTTGAAGCCGGGTGGCATTGGGAAACCGGCTGTGACTGAGGACATTTTTTCAGTCATAGTGGCTTCGGCCTTTCTTACAGCGTCATTGAATGCAGCAGCCACCAGGTCTTCCAGCATATCCTTGTCTTCGCCCAACAGCGACGGGTCAATGGTAATGCGCTTGCAGTCGTGCTTGCAGGTCATCACCACTTTCACCATGCCGCCGCCCGATTGCCCTTCCACTTCAAGCGCACCAATTTCGGCCTGCATCTTGGCCATCTTTTCCTGCATTTGCTGGGCTTGTTTCATCAAGCCGGCCAGTTGGCCTTTCATCATGTTCATGTCGAAATCTCTCCTGTCAAATATCGGCTGGGCCTGTGTTGCTCAGCGTGCGTTCTGAACCTGAGACCACAGTTGCGCCCATCAAGTTCTGAATGTCTTTTAAAAACGGGTCTTCCTGCAAGGCTTGCTTGGCGCCTTCAAGGGCTTGC
Source organism: Limnobacter olei (assembly GCF_029087225.1). Classification (GTDB taxonomy): domain Bacteria; phylum Pseudomonadota; class Gammaproteobacteria; order Burkholderiales; family Burkholderiaceae_B; genus Limnobacter; species Limnobacter olei. The sequence goes on from NZ_JARFJD010000002.1 coordinate 227,105, forward strand.
CTGCGGGTTTCACTTTGCACCGCATGTGCGGTTTGCTGCGCCTCACCAAACTGCATTTGTAAACGAACTGTGCATCCATAGTACTGGCCCAGTGCGCTCTCAAGACGGGTCGCCATGCTGGGTTCGGTGTAGGCTTTGATTGCTGTGCGCAAAACAATGTGCAGCACCTCGCCATCCCGATTGGCCTCAACCAGTTCGGCCTGTACCAAAGCCTGGCGGGTCAAACCCTTGGCGGGCACTTCTTGAGACACCTGCGGCCAGTTGGCCGCACTGGGCAAATGGCCATTGGCTGATTGGGTATAAGCCGGTTGCGGTTTAAATTCCGACGCTGGTGCAGATGCAGGCACAACGGGCTTCGATTGCGCCACAGGCAAATCATCGGCGGTGTCCCAGGGTGGTGATTCGTCGAATTCATCTGCAACTGCGGAGGCCGCTGTCTTGGGCGTAGGCAACTGACCAACTGGCACAACAGGCAAAGCGGTGGGCACCGTTGGCGCAGCAGCGGCGGCTGGTTTGGGCACGGGGACAGGCACAGTGGCTTTTACGGTCGCGGGGGCCAAGGGCATGGTACGGCCCACCGCAACTTGCCCGCCTGGCTTGAAGGCCAACATGCGCACCAGCGCCATGGAGAATCCAATGTGTTCCTCTGGGGCCAAATGCAATTCGGCGCGGGCGTGAGTGGCAATTTGATAAATCAGTTGAAGGTCTTCGGCACCAAAAGCACCTTGCAGGTTTTGTAGCGCCGCCTGGTCGGGGTCATCGGCATCAAGCCCGCCCGCAAAATGCGCAACCGAAAGCCGGTACGCAATGGCGGCCAGTTCATCGAGAATGGCGCCAAAAGGCGCACTGGCTGTGGCCAGCGCATTGCTCAATTCAAGCAAAGCTTTTCCATCGCCTTGGGCCAATGCTTGTAGCAACTGGTGCACCACCTGCTGGTCGACTGCGCCCAGCATGGTTCGTACGGTTTCTTCACCCACATGGCCTGCGCTGTAGGCAATGGCCTGGTCAGTCAGTGAAAGTGCATCACGCACACTGCCGCGTGCAGCCTTGGCCAACAGGCGCAGTGCACCGGGCTCGAAGGCAATTTTCTCTTCCGTCAGAATGTGGGCCAGGTGGTCTGCAAGCTGGTCGGGCGGCAATTGGCGCAAGGCAAATTGCAGGCAACGCGACAACACCGTGGCTGGAATTTTTTGTGGATCGGTGGTAGCCAAAATAAACAGCACATGGCCCGGTGGTTCTTCCAGCGTTTTCAGCATCGCATTGAAGGCGCTGGTCGACAGCATGTGCACTTCATCGATGACATACACCTTGTAGCGGCCTGCCGTGGGGGCGTACATGGCGTTTTCAAGCAGGGCACGCATTTCATCCACGCGCGTGTTGGTGGCTGCATCCACTTCCAGCAAATCGACAAACCGGCCCTGGCTGATTTCGACACAAGCCTGGCACTTGCCACAAGGCGTGCGGCTGATTCCCTGCTCGCAGTTCACGGCGCGGGCCAGAATTCGGGCAATGGTGGTTTTGCCTACACCGCGGGTGCCGGTGAACAAATAGGCGTGGTGCAGGCGTTGATTGTCGAGAGCGTGGGAAAGGGCTTTGACCACATGGGCCTGACCCACCAGCGAATCAAAGTCTCGCGGTCGCCATTTTCGAGCCAAAGCCTGAGATACAGTTTGATTCATTCAGATTGGGTCCACGTTTGTGTCCACGGTTGATTCCGCGCTGGGTCCAACAAATTAAGAGGCGAGCCAGAACCCCGGCACTGACTTCACGGTTGTGGCTGCTTCCTTCCGGACCTGACCAGGTTGGCCGCTACGCCATGCGGGGAGGCCCGCCAGACTGAATTCTACACCGAAGTCAGCCAGTGAACTTCGCCATGCCGGTCAATCAGTGCAGCTTGTGTGGGCGCCAGTTTATTGCCCTTGTTCAGGGTAAGGTCAACTAAACCCACGTATTCAAGTACTTGCTGAGTATAGCCCTGCAAATTGCCTGAATTTACTGCCCATTTGTAGTCCAGCACCAGAAAACGGTCGGGCAACTCAAGCACCCGGTCAGCCCGCAGCGATCGGCCATCGCCCAGCACCCATTCCAGTTCATTGAACACACGGTGGTTGCTGACCACAGCACCTTGCAACCACGGCTGCAAATCAGCCTTATCCACCAACAAACGGCAGGCTTGCTCCACCTGCAACAATTCATCGTCCCGCAGGGGTCGAAACACCGCCTCGCAGCGCACCAACACCCGCGCCCACCAGGTGTCGAAAGGCACATCAAACAGCTCGTCAACCCATTCAAGCGCTGCATGCCAGGCTGTACCTTTTCGCAATTCGGGCGTGGTAATACGAGGCACCACCTTGCCCACAGGCGCATTCAATGCTTTCAGTACCGGAAACTGCGGGCGTACCCACACGGCGGGGGGATCGAACAGCCCAGCCAATTCAATTTGGGCGGGCCCTTGCCTGGCTTCATCGGATGCATTTATTGCACTTTCAAAAGTTGGCCAAGTGTTGTGCACTAGCGAGGCAAAAGGCAGTAAGCGTTCATACCAACCCTTGCTGGCCCCACGCTTTTCACTGCCACTTAAGTGAATGGAATACCGGGCGCGGGTTAGCGCCACATACAGCAAGTGGTCTTCTTCATCGGCATAGGCTTGTTGTTCAATGGCTTGCGCTGCGGCGCGGCCAGGGCTTGGGTTGCTTAAATTACCCATTACAGTGACTGAGTTGGGGTGCGATTCACCCAAAGCCCAATCGATCAGCAAACCCGCATTGCTGCCACCGGGTTTGGGCGACGAATTTGCATCGAACAGCCAAACGTGGTTTGCCTCCAAACCCTTGGCGGAATGCACTGTCATGATGCGCAATACATCCGGGTTATTGGCTGCGCCTTCACTGTCAGAGCTGGCATAGGTTTGCAGTTTCACCGCTTCATACAAAGCGTGCTGCAAGCTTGGAAAACGACCCTTGTTCAAACCCAGTGCCCAAGCTTTTAACCAATCCCAGTGCTCAGCCATCATGACCCGCTGGCGCGGCGATGCTGAATTCAAATATTTTTCAGAAGCCTTTGTATCGCTAACAACTTTGGACAGGGTTTCAAACAGCGGCAAGGCGCGCGCCATGCGCAGCCATTCCAACAACTGTGCATACAACGCAGCCCATGGCCTCTCATGTTGCCCGGCCAAGGCCTCCAGCGTACTCCACACGGTGTTGGCCCCAGTGGTGTTCTGGGTTGTTTTGCCAGCTTGTATCAGCACCTGAAATTGCGACGAAGAAAGGCCAATGAGGGGGCAACGCAACAATTGCAGCAGATGCAAATTGGCATGTGGGTTATTCAGAAAACCCAGTAGTGCAATGGTGTCACCCCATACCTGCGAGGTGTAACGCTCGCCTTTGTCTTTGATGGTGTAAGCCAAACCGGCTTCACGCAGAGCAGCCATGAGGGGCACGCCACTTTTGTGGGCGCGCACCAGCACCATCACTTCACTCAAATTCTGGATGCTGCCATTGGCCAGCCACTGTTGCAGGGTGTGCACCACACGCTGCGCTTCGTCGGGGCCTTCCTCTTCTTTGAGCAGTTTGGGATAAACATTCAAGCCGCTCAGCGTTGATTCACTTTTTCCAGCCAAACTGGTGTGTGTGCGAAAGGCAGTTTGCCCCCGCGTTTGCCCCGGCTCGAACACGGTGTTGACCACATCAACCACAGACTGCGCACAACGCCGTGTTGAATCCGATTCCAAAGTTTTGGCTGCAAAATTTTCAACCAGCCAAGTGCGCGCATGGTTGAACAAGCGTGCCTCAGCCCGTCGAAAACGGTAGATTGATTGTTTCGGATCGCCCACCAAAAACACGCTGGGCTTGTCATCACCGCTGTAGTCTTGCAACCAAAGTTTCAAGATATTCCATTGCACCGGGTTGGTGTCTTGAAATTCATCCACCAACAAATGACGCACGCGCGTGTCCAGTTTTTGCTGCATGTAAGCGCGCTGTTCATCATTCATCAACATGCGCAATGCGGTGGCTTCAAGGTCATCGAAATCGCACAAACCCTGCTCAAGCTTGATTGATTTATACGTGTCAAACAAGGGCGCAATCAATTGCGCCAAAGCAGCTGTGGCCTGCATGTCGAGCTGGTCTTTTTCAAGTTGCAAGGCCTGTGCTGTTTGCAGGGCCAAGCCCTCCAAGGTTTGAACATAGTCTGTTTCATCCACCGCTGTTTTCTGGCCCGCAGTGATCTTGAAAAAGTTTTTGCTCGGTTCATTTTTTGCGGTCAAACAAACCGCTTTCAGCTGCTCAAAAACATCCCCTGCATCGCCACCTTCCCGCAATGCAGTCAGTGCCTTTTCAATTTCCACAGCATGGCCCTGTTGCTTCGCCGTGCCCAAGGCCAGCCAGCGTGCAGCTTGTTGCCATTGCTCCAGATAATGCTTGTTGTTCAACACTTCGACAGGCCATTGTTCGCCTTCATCAATGCCAAACACCGTGTTCAACGGTGGTGCTTCGCTATTGTGCAACCACAGGCTGCAAGCCACGCGATTGGTCAACGCATGCTGCAACACCTGGCGCACCACGGCACGGTCCATTTGTGAGGCCAGCGTGTCAAAGGCTGGCAGCAATTCCGATTGATCGTTCAGCAAATTGGCTGTGAACACATCAATGGCCATGTCCATCCAGAACCCGGTTTGATCGGTGGGTTCGCTTTGCCTTGAAAAGCCACTGGCCAAGGGTGCCATTTGGCACAAAGACGCGAACCAGCCATGGAACGTGTCGATGGTCACCCCACGTGAATTCGTCAGCACCTCGCCCGCAAGCGCACGCGCCTTGCTCAGGTTGGTCTCATTGGCCACGGCACCGCGTTCGGTCAACAAAGCGCTCAGCTTGTCGTCACTCAACAAAGCGCATTCACGCAACAAACCAAACAGGCGTTCCTGCATTTCTTGCGCGGCTTTGCGTGTGAAGGTAATCGCCAAAATTTGATCAGGCCTTGCACCACTTAACAGCAAACGAAACAGGCGTGCGGTGAGCAACCAGGTTTTGCCACTGCCTGCGCAAGCCTCCACAACAACGCTGTTGGCCGGGTTGCAGGCAATCGAGGTGAAGCTACTCATCATCGCCCTCCTCGCCGTTCATGCCTTCGTGAAAAGCAGGGTGGGTTTCGGGCCTGCACACGCCACGCACGGCGCAGTATTCACAGGCGTCACCGGGGTTGGCTTGCCACACCGCCTTGCCTTCAAAAAACGAATTCAGTTCACTGACCAGTTCACTCAGCAACACCTCCCCCCAGGACTGAAAACCCTGTTCGCGATACTCATCGCTCAAGGGCGGAAAACTCACCCAATCCACTTTGTCTTTGTGCAAGCCCAGGAAATCAAGCTGCGCACGAGGGCTGTTCAACATGGCCTGATAGGCGGGCAATTGAGGCTGGCTCAAAGGGTCGGCCAGTCTTTTTTTCAAGAGGGAAGGGTTGGTAAATTTAATGTCTGAAATCGCCAGTGCATCACCCCGGGTATCCAACCTGTCCACGCGGCCTTTCAATGCAAGCGAGGCACCGCTGGGTTGCAATACAAGTGTGTGTTCAACCTGCTGCTCTGCACCCTTGAACTGCCAACCCTGAATTTGACGTTCCATTAGTTTACCGGCCAGCCGCGGCACAATTTGATCAAAAAACTTCAGGAAGGGGTAAACAGTTGCGCGATCGTCCAACTCTAGCGTGTTCCACACAAGCTGGGCCTGGTCCAGCAGTGTTTGTTTCCAGGCTTGCAACTGATTCACGGGCTGGCCAGGCAAGGCCATGTGCTGTGCTGTTTTTTCCAGCACCTTGTGCACAAACACTCCGCGCAGTTGCTCATAACGCATGGCACCCTCATCACGTTGAGGTGGCCAGGGCAAAGCGTGTTTCAAGCCGAAGCGAAGGCGACAGGCCTTCCAGTCGTCAAGCGCTGTCACTCTTAAAGAATCAGGCATTGAACCCGAATCGCTCAAGGCGGTCAGTTGCAAGGCCTGCTCGGGTGATTCACGCACTTCAATTTCAAGATTGGAAGGCGTGCGGTGCCAGAAGCTGGCCCAATGTTGGGTGTGGTTTTCGGAATCTCGCAACACAATGTCCAGCCACATCAATTCAGGCAACAACATTTCGGGTTTGCCTGCCACCTGTGCGCTGTGCACCAACGTTACTTTGTCGCTGTGCAACAACAACTCGTACAACGCAGATATTTTTTGAATGCGAGCCAGACGCGGGCCGGGGAAACCCAATTCCTGCGCCACGGCAGGTGGCAACAAACCGGGTGGGCTTTCCTGAAAATGGGACTGTGCACAACCCAACACCAACACACGCTTGAATTGCCGCATGCGGGTGCTTAACAGCGGCACCATGCGCACTGGGCTTTCAATATCAAGCGGCCGAAAACGTTGCGACTCGGCCCAGCTACGCCAGGCCGCTAAAAATTCGTGTGCATCAAATTCGGTTTGCGCAGGCACCTGCCGCATCAAACCCAGCACGGTCAGCAACTGCTGCCCCGCCTCGTCAGGCTGCAAGGCTGTATCCAGACCATGTTTTTCAAACAAGGCCACAAAAGCGCCTGCCCACTGCGCCAGCGTGTAACGGTTCCCGGTTTTACCGAAAGCCCAAGGCTCAAGGTGTTCAAGCGGCAAGCCGGTAAAGGGCTGAACCAGGGCAGTAAGCTGGCCCTGCTCTACAAACTGTTGCAACAGGTGGTCAAACCAGCCCGCCACATTCGATGTGGACAAACGCCACCCCGTGCGGTCATCTACCAACACACCCATATCAGCAAGCAGCCCCACCATACGGCGCGCAGCCAAGCGATCAAGTACAGCCACAGCAATTTCGGTCACGGGGTCTTCTCGCAACCATTCCAGAATTTGGTGTGCGGCCTGTTGGGCCTGCGTGGTTTCGTCGGGCGCCACCTGCAACACCACAGGGCTGGGCTGGGTGTTAAAACGCTTCGCGCCCAATTGTTGCCAGGGTTGCGGCCCCTCAATGGCAGGAAGCCTGAACACCTGCACCGGCACCTCGGGGTAAAACAGATCCAGCCAAAGGCCTGGCACAGTTTCGCCGTCATCAAACCACACCACCTGCGCGGGCGGATGGCCCGCAGGTTCGGCTGGCTTGGGTAACAGGTCCATGAGCTCGGTCGCATAGGTTTGGGCCAGTGTGGCCACCACTTGAGCCTCTTCAGCAGCAAAAGTGTTGTTCTCACAATACTGGGTCAGCGCACTTGTGTTGCGTTTTTGCACCAATACCTGCCTCAAGGCCAACTCCAGGTATTCCTGAGCCAAACCCCACAATTGAGAGGGCGATGAACCACCGCCCAACAAAGGCAATTGCCGCAACACACCCACCAAATCGGCTTGCAGGGCCAACCAGGGGCCCATGGCGGCCGGCTGGCTTAAACGGTCCGCTGTTTGAAGCCAAGGCCCCAGCGTGGCAAGGCCCGCGTGGTGCTGCGCCCAATGCCGCTTGAAGCTGCCCACGGTTTCTATGCGGGGCATCACCCACAACACCTGGCGGGCATCCAGCCCCGATTGGCCTAGCCAGTCAAATGCAGCCGCAAATGGGTTGGCTTGAAAAAGATCGACAGAAACAGAGTGTTGGGTCAAAACGTGTATGGGCGAATGTATGTTGTTAAGTCGATTAAAACGTGCGCGGGTTTGTGTTTCAGTTCAATTTCGCTGTAACATTCAGAATAGCATTTTCTTAAATGAAGGACTTTCATGGTCTGCGCGTGTGCTTTAATCACCCGGACACGCTTTGTGAATACCCTCCAAAGCAATTACCCACTTGAGGATTTAAATGAGCAGTGACCTGATCAAACACGTCAGTGACGCATCTTTCGACAGCGATGTTTTGAAAACCGACGGCCCTGTGCTGGTGGATTACTGGGCTGAATGGTGTGGTCCTTGCAAAATGATTGCGCCGATTCTTGATGACTTGTCCTCTGAATACAACGGCAAGCTGCAAATCGCCAAGATGAACGTGGACGAGAATTCTGAAACGCCTGCCAAGTATGGCATTCGCGGCATTCCAACCTTGATGTTGTTCAAGAACGGTGCCGTAGTAGCCACGAAAGTGGGCGCGTTGTCCAAATCACAGCTGGCAGCCTTTATCGACAGCCACCTGTAATACAATATTGATTGAGTCGCCCGGCGTGTGCCGGGCATCGAACCCCCTCACTGCAGTACAACCCCCACCCTTTGTTAACCTGTTTACCTCGCGGCGTTCGCCACCTACACAAATAGCCAAACATGTATCTATCTGAACTAAAAACGCAACACGTCTCTGCCCTGCTTGAAGTGGCTGGTGGCCTTGAAATTGAAAACGCCAACCGCATGCGCAAACAGGAATTGATGTTCGCAATCCTGAAGAAACGCGCCAAAAACGGTGAGCAAATTTTTGGTGATGGTGTGCTCGAAGTACTGCCTGATGGCTTTGGCTTCCTGCGCTCACCAGAAACCTCGTACCTGGCCAGCCCGGACGATATTTACATTTCTCCCAGCCAGATTCGCCGCTTTAACCTGCACACGGGTGACAGCATTGAAGGTGAGGTACGCACCCCCAAAGACGGTGAGCGTTATTTTGCGCTAGTGAAAGTAGACAAGGTAAACGGCGAAGCGCCTGAAGCCAGCAAACACAAAATTCTGTTTGAAAACCTGACACCGCTGCACCCGAACCAGCCTTTGAAGCTGGAACGCGACATGCGCGGCGAAGAAAACAACACTGGCCGTATCATCGACCTCGTGGCCCCGATCGGTAAAGGCCAGCGTGGCTTGCTGGTGGCCCCACCAAAATCGGGTAAAACCGTGATGCTGCAGCACATTGCGCATGCCATTACAGCCAACCACCCCGACATCACCTTGATTGTGTTGCTGATTGATGAACGCCCCGAAGAAGTAACAGAAATGATGCGTTCCGTGCGTGGCGAAGTGATTGCCTCCACATTCGATGAACCTGCAACCCGCCACGTGCAGGTGGCTGAAATGGTGATTGAAAAGGCCAAGCGCCTGGTTGAGCACAAACGCGACGTGGTCATTCTGCTCGACTCCATTACCCGTTTGGCTCGTGCATACAACACCGTGGTGCCTTCCTCCGGCAAGGTGCTGACAGGTGGTGTAGACGCCAACGCCCTGCACCGCCCCAAGCGCTTCTTCGGTGCCGCCCGTAACATTGAAGAAGGTGGATCGCTCACCATTATCGCAACTGCACTGGTCGACACCGGCAGCCGCATGGATGAAGTGATTTACGAAGAATTCAAGGGCACCGGCAACATGGAAATTCACATGGAACGCCGCATGGCGGAAAAGCGTGTGTACCCGGCCATCAACATCAACCGTTCTTCAACACGTCGCGAAGAACTGCTGATCAAGCCCGATTTGCTGCAAAAGATTTGGGTGCTGCGCCGCTTGCTGCACGACATGGACGAAATTGCTGCGATGGAATTCCTGATGGACAAGATCCGCCAGACCAAGAACAACGCAGAGTTCTTCGAAATGATGAAGAAGTAAATCAGATCATTTTTCCTGATCAAAGCCCATGCTGCAGTTGCACCGTGGGCTTTTTTAATTGCACAATCAGTCAACAACCCACCTAGGAGCGCCCCAATGAATCGCGTTTTTTCCCTGCTCACACTCATGTTTGCGCTGCTACTCAGCGGCTGCGGGTATAACACCATTCAAACCACGGATGAACAAGTGAAAGCGGCCTGGGCCGAGGTGTTAAACCAGTACCAGCGCCGGGCCGACCTTGTGCCCAATTTGGTGAATGTGGTGAAGGCCGAAGCCAATTTTGAGCAGGAGACACTGACGCAGGTGGTTGAAGCGCGCTCAAAAGCAACTTCAATTCAGGCCACCCCGGAACTGATCAACGACCCGGAAGCATTCAACAAATTTCAGCAGGCGCAAGGTGAGCTGAGTGGCGCTTTGTCGCGGCTCTTGTTGATTACCGAGAACTACCCCAATCTGAAAGCCAATCAAGGTTTTCGTGATTTGCAAACGCAGCTTGAGGGCACAGAAAACAGAATTACCGTGGCACGCAACCGTTACATCAAATCGGTTCAGGAGTACAACGTGACAGTGCGTTCATTTCCCAACAACCTGACCGCGATGGTGATGGGCTACGAAGTGAAGCCCAGCTTCACGGTTGAAAACGAAGCCGCGATTTCCAAACCACCCACCGTGGACTTTGGCACCAAGTGATGCACACCGTGTGCAATTCAATTGCTCGGTTTTGGCTAAGTAAGCTGCTGGCGCTGGTGCTACTGATTCCAGTGCCTGGCATGTTGTTGGCTCAAGAAGTACCTGTGCCCCCCTTGAACGCCCAAGTGGTCGACACAACGGGCACGCTAAGCCAGGAACAGCAAGCTGCACTGATTCAAAAATTGCAGGCATTTGAAGCCGCCAAAGGCAGCCAGATTGCTGTTTTGCTGGTGCCAAGCACCCAGCCAGAAACCATTGAGCAATATGCATTGCGTGTGGCCGAGAATTCGAAAATTGGCCGCAAAAATGTGGACGATGGCGCAATTTTGGTGGTGGCCCTGCAGGACCGTACACTGCGCATCGAAGTGGGCTACGGCCTTGAAGGTGCGCTTACCGACATTACCTCCAAACGAATTATTGAAGAGATTATTGTGCCGCAGTTTCGCCAGGGCAATTTTGCAGGTGGGGTGGCAGCCGGCGTGGACCAAATGATCAAGGTAATTGAAGGCGAACCCCTGCCAGAGCCGGTTGCGCAGCAAACGGCAAACAACCCAAGCACGATTGAAGACATTGCACCTGTGCTGTTCATGCTCTCGCTTTTCGTGGGTGGGTTTCTGCGCAAAACCATCGGCAAATTGCCCGCAGCATTGGCCACTGGCGGTTTGGTATTCGTGGTGGCTTGGTTATTCGCTGGCGCCGTGGTTTTTGCCGTGCTTGCTGCTGTAGTGGCTGCACTGCTCACCCTGTTTGGCAATTCGATGGGTGGCATGGGTGGCGGCCGTGGTGGCTTCGGTCGCGGTGGTGGCGGTTTTGGCGGAGGTGGCGGCTTCAGTGGTGGAGGCGGCGGTTTTGGAGGCGGTGGCGCTTCGGGTAGGTGGTAAGCATGAATTTCAAACGTGTAGTAAAACACCTGATAACCACCGAACGCGATGTGCGGAAAACATTCTCGCCAGCACATCTGCAACACATCGCGCAAGCCATAAGTGCCAGCGAAAGTCAGCATTCCGGCGAAATTCGTTTCGCAGTGGAAAGCGCGCTCGAACTACAGCCCCTGTTGCGGGCGCAAACGCCCCGTCAACGCGCCATTGAGGTGTTCAGTGAATTGCTTGTGTGGGACACCGAGCTTAACAACGGAGTGCTCATTTATGTGCTGCTGGCGGACCATGCCATCGAAATTGTGGCCGACCGAGGCATTCACGCCAAGGTAGGCAGCACTTACTGGGAAGCGCTGTGCCACCAAATTGAGCAGGCGTTTGGCCAGGGACAATTCGAGGCTGGGGTGATGAACAGTATTGAGGCCGTGAGCAAACAACTGATTACACACTTTCCACACAAGGGGGGTGGCAAGAATGAACTTCCCGACACCCCGGTGGTGATTGGCTAAACGAGAAGCGCCAGCTTACATGACCTGAATCGGGCAACTTTTGGGCACTGTGTAGCCCTCGGGCAAACTGCACTCCGACGCTTTGCCGTCTATTGAGCAGCGCACCTTTTTTAGCAGACGCAAGGCACAACCATCGTACACGCCGTCTTTACTCAAGCTGATTCGGGCTTCGCGCATCATGGTGGTGTATTCCGCCTTGTCTGCATCCGTCATTTTCAGCCAGGCTTTGTCTGGAATTTGTCGGTCGATTTTTTTCACTGCTTCCAAGGCCTTGGGCATTTCCTTCGCCACAAATGCCCGCAATTTCTGGCCTGAACCCGACTGAAACTTCGACTTTCGCAAAATGATTTGATAAGTGACCATGGCCACAGGCAACTGAATAATTGCGCCACGCCTGCCCAGGCCCTTGTAAAGCTCAAGAGGTGAGTAGGCAATCGAGGGGGCCACAATAATATCCACGGCGCCGTTGTTGAACATGGAACCGTAATTGGATACGTCTGCAGCGATCGGTTGTGCACCAACCTGCTCAATCAGCCTGCGCTGCGATTCATCGTGCGACAAAGCCGCAACCCGCTTGCCCGCAGCCTTGGCCAGTGAATTGATTTCGCGATCGCGCACAAACACATAAGCTGTGCCGAAGGGCAATACACCACCCACCTCAAAGTCACTTTGCTGCATCACACTTTGCAACTGCGGGCTGCCCATCGACTTCAAAGCCAGCAACACTGCATCGTAGTTGGGCAAGCCACCAATCGCATCCAGGCTGCCGGTGAAGCTGTTGTATTTTCGGGTTCGAATACCTGTGGCCACCAGGCCATCGCACGCACCAATTTCAAAGTCTTTGGCGGCGACCGATTCATTGGTATACACCACCGGTTTAAAGCCATAGCCGTTTTTTCGGCCTTCCAGTGCGTATTCCTGTGCCAAACCAAAAATTGGCCCCTTGGCACCCAACAAATCAAACACACAAATGTAGGGCTCTTGGCCGCTAACTGTCTGGGCACGTGCGGTGTTCTGGAAACCCAGAAAAACCAACATCATCAAACTGAAAACAGCCACAATTCGAAGACTGTTTTTTACACATGGATTCATCATCTTTTTCCTGCCTGCAAGGCGCGAAGCGTGATGATTTGGGTGAGATTAACCAAAGTTTTAGTCATCATCCGGTTCCAGATCAAATCCACTACCACAGCCTTGAATACGAGTCGCTTGGGCCCAATGCCCAAGCCTGGTTTTAAATAAAACAGGTAGCGCCAGGTCACCAAGGTACCGTCGCCATCCCGCTCAAATTCAAATGAACCTTTGGCGTGATCAAGCCAGTTCAACAGGGGTTGGCTAAAGCCCGTACCCTTGTATACAAACTGGCGATTTGGCACAAAGGCCAATACTTCTTCATCAATAACAGCGCCGCCCTTGAATGTAATTCGCTGAATATCGCCCACTTCATTGAACGATTGGCCCTGAATCATTTCTATACGAGTAATCGGCGCAATCAATGCGTCACTGTGAATGTATTCATCCGCCTTTAAACGGGTGTACAAGGCAAAGCAATCGGCCAGAGGCACGGGGATTCGGCATGAACGCTGGATCATCAAGGGTGCTTGGGTCACAATGAATCCTCTTTTAGTTGTTGGGTACTGCGCATGATCACACGTTTCTTTCCGATTCTTAGCAAACTGAAAGCACTGAAAACTCATGGCCGCATGCTGTGGCACGCTTTTCGGCATGCCGACACACCGAAATGGATCAAAGGCTTCATGCTGGCCGTGGTGGTTTATCTGTTTAGCCCCATTGACCTCATCCCTGACTTTTTGGTGCTGTTTGGCATTACCGACGATTTGGTCGTGATTAGCGCCGCCATGTGGTTTTTAGGCAAAGTTGTTCCGGAAAAGGTCAAAAACAGCCTGCCCATGGACCAGGCAGGCAGCCAAGCAACCTCGACAGACAACACACAGCAAGTGCAAAAAAACACGGTCAAAGCGCCCACTGCATTGCCTGCTACACCCACAAAAACAAGCCCTCTCAAGCCTTTCGGAATTGTTTTGCTCGTGGGGTTGCTGATTGCCGCTTTGGCAAGCCACCCATGGATACATGCCCAATTTCAAAGCATTGGAGCATTTTTTTGAGTGTGGAAGTAACAGTTTTACTCTAGAAAAACAAAAAGCCCGGTGATTTCTCACCGGGCTTTCAAGCTTCTTCAGCCCTGCCTTTCAGTGAAGGCAGTGGTTATTGTTGAACAGTCAATCAGTGACCAGTTGCCATGCCGGCACCACGCGGGGTGCGTACATCTTCAACCAGGTGCTGAATGTGCTCTGGGGGTGGTGCTGTCACTTTGCTGACCAGGTAGGCCACGACAAAGTTAACAATAGCGCCCACTGTACCAAAGGCTTCTGGCGTGATGCCGAAGAAGCCGTTGGCACCGCCAACCAAATGCAAGTACTCAGTACCGTTGATAAACAAAATACCCTTGTGTGCGAACACATAGAACAGGGTGACTGCCAAGCCACTCAACATACCCACAATTGCGCCTGTGGAGTTCATGGTTTTGGAGAAAATACCCATCATGATTACCGGGAACAAGCTTGATGCTGCAATACCGAAGGCCAAGGCCACAGTACCCGCCGCGAAGCCTGGCGGGTTCAAGCCCAGATAACCGGCCAGAACAATCGCACCTGCCATGGAAATTTTACCGGCCAGCAGTTCGTTCTTTTCAGAAATACTTGGGTTGAACACGCCCTTGATCAAGTCGTGCGAAACCGCAGACGAAATCGCCAGCAGCAAACCAGCCGCAGTCGACAGCGCAGCAGCCAAACCGCCGGCAGCCACCAGGGCGATCACCCAGTTGGGCAGCAATGCAATTTCAGGGTTGGCCAACACCATAATGTCAGCGTTCACTGTCATTTCATTGCCTTTCCAGCCTGCAGCTTCCGCTTTGGCCAAGAACTCGGGGTTCTTGCTTGCATCGTTGTAGTACTGAATACGACCATCACCATTCTTGTCTTCAAACTTGAGCAAGCCTGTTGTTTCCCAACGACCCATCCAGTCAGGCTTCTTGTCGTTTTCCAAAGCTGCGTCAGCAGCGAACAAGTCGCCACCGGTGGCCACATTGGAATTCACCGTGGCATGCAGGTTGTAACGGGCCATTGCGCCAACAGCAGGTGCAGTGGTGTACAGAATTGCAATGAACACCAGTGCCCAACCGGCAGATGAACGTGCATCAGCCACTGTGGGTACAGTGAAGAAGCGAATAATAACGTGGGGCAGGCCCGCGGTACCAATCATCAAACTAACGGTGTAGAAGAAGGTGTTCAGGTAGCTACCACCAGCAGGTGTTGTTGTGTACTGGCTAAAGCCGAGGTCGGTCACCACCTTGTCCAGGGTGGCCAGCATGGGCTGGCCGTTGGCCAACATGTCAGAACCCAGACCCAACTGCGGCAATGGATTGCCTGTCAGGTTCAAGGAAATGAAGATTGCTGGAATGGTGTAAGCGAAAATCAACACGATGTACTGTGCAATTTGCGTGTAGGTAATGCCCTTCATGCCGCCAAACACTGCGTACATAAACACAATACCCATACCCACATAAATACCCACTTCAGCGGACACACCCAGGAATCGGGAGAACGCTACACCCACACCTGTCATCTGGCCGATTACATAAGTAATGGAAGCCACCAGCAAACAGATCACAGCCACTGTGCGCGCTGTGTTGGAGTAGTAACGGTCACCAATAAACTGGGGCACCGTGAACTTGCCGAACTTGCGCAGGTACGGAGCCAGCAACATCGCCAACAACACATAGCCGCCGGTCCAGCCCATCAGGAATACGGAACCACCGTAACCCATGTTGGCAATCAAACCCGCCATTGAAATGAACGAAGCGGCAGACATCCAGTCTGCGGCAGTCGCCATGCCGTTGGCCACGGGGTGAACGCCACCGCCAGCCACATAAAATTCACCCGTGCTGCCAGCACGAGCCCAAAACGCAATACCGAGGTACAGCGCAAAACTCAAACCCACGATGACGTAGGTGATTGTTTGCAAATCCATTGGCAATCTCCTTAGTTTTCGTGGACGTCGTGTTCGCGGTCGATCTGACCCATCTTCTTCGCGTAGTAGAAAATGAGGATAATAAACATGTAAATAGAACCTTGTTGGGCAAACCAGAAGCCCAGTGGGTAACCACCGATGCTGAATTGATTGAGTTGCTCAACAAACAGAATACCGGCGCCGTAAGAAACCAAAAACCACACAATCATGATCTTGGTCAACAGGCCGAGTGTCGCTTTCCAGTAGGCTTCACCGCCCTTTGGGTTGCTCATCGCTTGTCTCCTTTTTAAGGTTGTTGTTAACCGCAGGCACGAGAAAAGAGGTCACATGGTTTCGCGCCAAGCTACTGCAAGTATTGAAATGTAAACTTACGTCAAACTTAACTGAATCAAATAAATAATTTACTTAATAAACTAAAAAAAGACCTCCCCCAGCATTACCCCCCTACCCAAACATGCGATTCCCAAAGCTGGAAAAACTGCAAACTGGTCGGTGATTACCTGTTTTATCAAGTGATTGAGCTGAACAAGGCCCCACACAATGGTATTTACCCCAATCAAGCCAACTCATTCTGATTAACAAGGCGACCCATGACACCCAATATCGAGCAACCTGGCAAGCACCGCACCCACTTGTTCAACGCGCTGGCGAAAAGCCAGGCCTGTATTGAATTCGACCTGAGCGGCCATGTGCTGTATGCCAACGAGAACTTCTTAAATGTTTTCGGCTACTCGGAAGAGGATGTGCTGGGGAAACACCACAGCCTTTTTTGCACAGCGAGTACCGCAGAGTCGGACGAATACCGGCTGTTCTGGAGCAAATTGCGCGAGGGCGAGTTTCAAACTGGTGAATTTTTGCGTCTGAATTCGCAAGGTCAAGAGGTGTATATCCAGGCGAGCTACAACCCGGTTCGGGATGATGACGGCAATTTGATCTCGGTCATCAAGATTGCATCGAACATAACCGATGTAAAAGGCAAGTCACTTGAAAATGAAGGCAAGGTGGCTGCGATCGACAAAACTCAAGCCGTGATTGAATTTGACACCACTGGCCGTATTTTGACGGCCAACGACAACTTTCTGAACACCATGGGTTATCGCCTGCAAGAAATTGTCGGGCAACACCACCGCCAGTTTTGCGAAAAAGACCATGCAGAATCTGAGGAATACAGCCAATTCTGGAAAGACCTTGCCGCTGGCGAGTTCAAATCAGGCGAATTCATGCGCTTGAACCGGCACGGTCGCCCCGTGTGGCTGCAGGCCACTTACACGCCAATTTTGGGTGTGAACGGCAAGCCTGTGAAAGTCATTAAATTTGCGAGCGACATCACTGCCGCCAAATTAAAGGCGATTGAAGACGACGGCAAGGTCAATGCGATGAATCGCTCGCAGGGCATCATCGAGTTTGATCTCGGTGGTCATATCTTGCACGCCAACGAGAATTTCCTCTCCCTGACAGGCTATTCACTAAGTGACATTGTGGGTCAGCACCACAGCATGTTTGTGGACAAGGAGGAGGCCAGCAGCGGTGCTTACCGCGCGTTCTGGCGCAAATTGGGCCAAGGCGAATTTGATTCAGGTGAGTACCTGCGTGTTGGCAATCACGGCAAGCGAATCTGGATTCAGGCCAGCTACAACCCGATTCTTGACCTCGAAGGCAACCCGGTCAAAGTTATCAAATTCTGCAGCGACATCACCCAATCCAAATTGCAAGGGATTGAAACCCAGGCGCGAATGGATTCTGTCTCCAATACCAGCTGCATTCTGGAGTTCAATGCAGAGGGGAAAATTCTCAATAGCAATGAGCTGATGCAAAAATCGCTGGGTTACAGCCAAACCGACCTGTCGGACAAATCCGAAAGCTTTTTGATGTTCGATGAAGAACGCAATGACAGCAATCACTTCAAAACCTGGAATGAATTGCGCGAAGGCAAAAACCTTGCGGGTGAGTTCCGTTACAAGGGTGTGGGCGGAAAGGAGATCTGGCTTTCAGGTACACGCAGCCCTGTCATTGGCCTTGACGGGAAATTGATCAAAGTGGTGTTGATACTGCAGGACATTACAGAATCGAAGCTGTCGCGGCTGGACGCCGAAGGCAAACTGGGGGCGATTGATCGCTCTCAAGCGGTGATTGAATTTGACATGCAGGGCAAAGTACTTGCAGCCAACGGCAACTTTTTGAAACTGATGGAATATTCCGCAGAGGAAATTTTAGGTCGCCACCACCGCATGTTTGTGGATGCCGCCTATGCTGCCACCCCTCAATACCAGGCATTTTGGGAAAGCCTGGGCCGTGGTCAGTTTGAATCAGGTGAATACAAACGGGTTGCGAAAGGTGGTCGAGAAGTATGGATTCAAGCCACCTACAACCCAATTTACGACCCGCGCGGCAACCTGGTCAAGGTGGTGAAGTTTGCCAGCGACGTGACCCAAAGCAAGCTGAAAAATTCGGAGTTTGAAGCCAAGGTCGAAGCCATTAACCTGGGGCAAGCCGTGATTGAATTCGATCTCGACGGCCATGTGTTAATAGCCAACCGGAATTTCCTCAATGCCATGGGTTACACCTCGCGTGAAATTCAGGGACAACACCACAGCATTTTCTGTACGCTGGAATACACGCAAAGCGAAGAATACCGCGACTTCTGGTTGAAGCTGAATGAAGGAAAATTTGTGAGCGGCCGCTTTCACCGCGTGGGCAAGTTCAACCGCGATGTATGGATTCAAGCCACCTACAACCCCATTCTGGACTTGAATGGCAACGTGGTTAAAGTGGTGAAATATGCCTACGATGTAACCAAAGAAGTGATGCTGGAACAGGGTATCAACAAGAAGTCGGGCGAAATGCGGGAACGTGTGTCCAAGCTGGTCGAGAGCATCACCGACATTTCGGGCAACTCAGCAGCCGCCACACAACTGGCAGAAAAAGGCGTGGAAGCGGCCCACCAGGGAAGCCGCGAATTGAAGCGATCCATCGCTGCAATCCATGCCATCCAGAACAGCTCGAGCAAAGTGTCGGAAATTGTGCGGGTTATTGGCGATATTGCTAACCAAACCAACTTGCGGTCATTCAATGCAGCCATTGAAGCCGCACGCGCCGGGCAACATGGCGTTGGGTTCTCGGTGGTAGCAGCCGAAGTGCGCAAGCTGGCAGAGAGCAGCTCAAGCGCAGCTCGCGAAATTGCAACACTGATTGAGGAATCGGTTGCACAGGTTGAGGAAGGCGTTGAGGTGAGCCAGAACGCCGCACAAAGCTTTGAAGGAATTTTGAGCAGTGTGACTGAAACAGGTGAAAGCGTGAAGCAAATTACCAGTTCGGCAGAACAGCAGCGCGACCTGGCCATTGCCGTGAACCGCCTGATTGAAGAGCTCACTGGTGGCCTTGAAAAACACACGGGCAGCAAAACCGCATG
Organism: Limnobacter olei; assembly: GCF_029087225.1. Lineage (GTDB taxonomy): Bacteria > Pseudomonadota > Gammaproteobacteria > Burkholderiales > Burkholderiaceae_B > Limnobacter > Limnobacter olei. The sequence goes on from NZ_JARFJD010000002.1 coordinate 246,150, forward strand.
AATGACCTAAGCCAATACGAACAGGGCTTTGGTTCATTTCGAATTGGCGAAATGACGCTGGCCCTGCCGATGAAATCGGTCAGGGAAGTGGTGCCATTTCATCCCTTGATGGCGCTACCCTGCCCACAGCCCTGGATCAAGGGTGGCTTGAATTTGCGCGGGGTGACCATCCCTGTGCTCGACCTGGAATGTTTGCTGAACCGCCCCGGACACCAGTACACGCCGGGCTGTATTTTGCTGATCGCCCATGAAAATAATTTGCTGGGCCTGATCGCCGATCAAGTCAAAGCCTTGTTCTTTGCGGACCCGGGGGCCATGCACATGGTCAGCTCAGCAGACGCCGTAGGCAGCATTTTTGCAGGCAGCCTGATGAACAGCGAATTGAACCAACTGGTTCAAGTGCTTTCAACGCAAGCCTTGTTCGACCTGCCCGGGCTGCCCAAAGCTGAAGACCCGGAACCGCATCGCCAATCGCTTGAATTGCAAACCTCGAACGAAGACACCGCCCTGAACACCCGCACACCGCTGATGTTGATGCAAAGCATGTCGACCCTGTTTGCGGTGAACCCGAAAGACATTGAAACCACCGTGGTCAACCCCGTGCTATTACCCAGTGAATACGCTGGCGGGTTCTACAAAGGCAACCTGGATTACAGGGAGCAAACCATTCCGGCAATTGACCTGGCGAGTTATCTCGACCTTGGTACGCACAAGCCACTGCAACATGCCACGCAGCAAGCCTTTGTCATACGAATTGATGGAAACCCGCTGGCCTTGCTGATCGACCGGGTGCTGGATATTGTGCATGTACCACATAACTCAGTCATTCCACTGCCCGGCTTTGGCCTGTCCAAACCAGCGCAACTTGAAGGTGCTCTGCCCTGCACCACGTTTACAAAAGAGGACCCACATTCACAACGCGGCCCACAATATTTTGTGCTGTCTTGCCAGCGAATCAGCGAAGACCAGGAGTTGATTGAACTGGCCTGCATTTTGGCCAAGGCCAGCGCTAGCGCACAACTGGATGCCCAAAACCAGCTGGGCAAAGCCGCGCATGGGCTGGACCGCTTGATGGTGTACCGATTGGGTACCGAGTTTTCTACGCCGATTGAGCAAGTGCGGGAAGTACTCCCCTATCGGGCAGACATTGAAATGTTCGAGCGCAGCAATCCAATGCTGGGTATTCTGACTCATCGCAATGAATCCATTCCGGTTTTTGACCTGGCCCAGTGGCTGGGCGCAGAACGCCAAAGCCTTGATCATGAATCCAGCATTTTGGTGGTGAATGCCCATGGCGCCAGCGTCGGCTTTGCCGTGACCTCACTGACAGCGATTGAGAATGCGCAGTGGGAACCCAATGTGCCAGTGCTGGGCGATCAAAGACAACTGTTGCATGGCAAGCTAAAAACCACACAGCGACTTGCACAAATTGGAGAAAACAAACACCAACGCATGGTGGAGGTGATCGATTTGCAACAGCAAGTACTATTGATTCTCGATCAATTTGGTTTGGCTGTACCTACTGCTATTGAGGCTGTTGCTGCACCTGTTGTTGACCCGCTAGGGCATTCTCAGCACGCAGCGCATTGAACTCTTTCACAAATTCATCGAAGCGGTCTTGCTCGATCGCTTCGCGCATTTCCCGCATCAATTCAAGGTAGTAATGCAGATTGTGCATGGTATTAAGTTGCGCACCCAAAATTTCTTTGCTGCGGTCCAGGTGGTGTAGGTAGGCGCGTGAGAAATTTTTGCAGGTGTAGCAAGTGCAGGTGGCATCAAGCGGGCTTTCATCGTTTCGAAATTTCGCATTGCGAATACGGATGTCGCCCGTGCGCGTGAAAAGCCAGCCGTTTCGTGCGTTACGCGTGGGCATCACGCAGTCAAACATATCGATACCCTGCCCCACAGCATTCACCAGATCTTCGGGAGTACCTACACCCATCAAATAACGGGGCTTGTTCTGTGGTAATTTCGGCGCAGTGTGCGCAAGAATACGCTGCATGTCGTCTTTGGGCTCACCCACTGACAAGCCACCGATGGCGTACCCGTCAAAACCGATTTCTTCGAGGCCCTGGAGTGAAATATCGCGAAGGTCTTCATACATGCCGCCCTGAACAATGCCAAACAAGCCATTGTTGTTGCCCAGCGCATCAAAGGAGTCACGTGAACGGCGTGCCCAACGCATGGACATTTCCATCGACAGGCGCGCCTCGGTGTGCGTGGCCGGGTACGGCGTGCATTCATCGAAAATCATGACGATGTCAGAATTCAGGACGGTTTGAATGCGCATGCTTTCCTCAGGGGTAAGGAACAACTTGTCGCCATTCACCGGGCTGCGAAAGTGAACCCCCTCTTCCTTGATTTTTCGCATGGCCCCAAGGCTAAATACCTGGAAGCCACCTGAATCGGTCAAAATAGGACCTTTCCAACCCATAAACCGGTGTAGACCACCGAATTTTTCCATGATGTCCAGACCAGGCCGCATCCACAAATGGAAGGTGTTGCCGAGAATAATTTGTGCATTGATTTCCGTCAGATCGCGCGGTGTCATGCCCTTGACGGTGCCATAGGTGCCCACGGGCATGAAAATCGGGGTTTGAATGACACCGTGTGCGGTGGTAATTTCACCGCGGCGGGCCTGGCCTGACGTGGTTTTGAGTTTGAAGGACAGTGCGCTCAAGGAAAATGCCTTTTTAGAATTGGCCGTATTTTAAATCATTTCAAGCACATGGGCCTGAAAACCACGTTTTGAGTGGCCATTCCAGCAATTCAAGCGCTTGTTTGGCACAATGGAGTCATTCACAAAATTAGAAGTACCCCATGCAACAACCTGTTGAACCTGAATTCATTCGCGCCGAAAAACGCGAAGGCGACGCCGAGCTGGACGCGCACATGTTTCGGCAAGCGCTGGCCCAGTTTGCCACTGGCATCACCATCATCACCACCAAGAATGCCGAGGGCAAATACGTGGGGGTGACGGCCAATTCCTTCAACTCGGTATCGCTACACCCACCATTGGTGCTGTGGAGTTTGTCCAAAAAAGCCAGCAGCCACGATGCATTTGCAGCCGCCACGCATTATGGCGTGAGCGTGTTGTCGGCTGACCAGGAAGATTTGTCACACCATTTCTCGACCTTCAAAGGCGATCGGTTTGCGGGTGTCGAAGTGATTGAGGGCTTGGGCGGTGCGCCTTTGATTCCACATGCTTTGGCGCATTTTGAGTGCAAAGTACGCAGCCGCTACGATGAGGGCGATCACTTCATCATGGTGGGCGAGGTGTTGCGCTGCGACTTCCGGGAAGGTGAGGCGTTGGTGTATCGGTCGAGGAAGTACTTCCGGAACTAATCGGCGAATATTCATTGCCGAATTGGCTTGGGTTCCTATCTCTTGGCGGTTATTAATCGCCCACTCGGCTTGGGTGCGGATCTCTCGGCGCTTCTTAACCGCCCACTCGACTTGGGTTCCGATCTCTCGCCAGAAAACCTGTTTAGCCCTTGCTGAGCCTTGCGATGCCTGCGAACGACCCTCCTAAACTGCGGGTCGGGTCTGTTCTCTGTCGCCCATGCTGGGCAACACCGGCCCTGCTCGGCACGCAAGGGCAGGTTTTCTTGAAGGCGAAGCGATCGAAACACCGCCGCCGATTGGGCGTTTAAAGCAGCGGCGACCATTCAAGTGCGACACAAGGGACCCACGCCGAGTTGGCGAACGAATCGGCATCCCGATCGCGTGCGCTCAACTCACCGAGTCATTCAACGCCGCCAACAACCTGGCCTCTGTCAAATCAGCATTACACAGCTCGATGAACTTGTACGCAAACGAACGCAGGTAGTGTCCTTTGCGAATCGCTATGCTGGTGGTGTTCATTGGCAAATCCGATTCAACATCAAGCACCGCCAGGCCAGTGTCTTTCACCGGGTTGTAGGCCATGCTGGCAATAATGCCAACCCCCAAGCCCAATTCCACATAGGTTTTGATCACATCCGCATCCAGTGCAGAAATGGCCACATCCAGTGTTAAACCCAGCTTGCGGAAAGTTTCGTCAATCTTGATTCGTCCGGTGAAACCCTCTTGATAGGTCACAATCGGATATTCAGCCACATCCTGCAAAGTGGGCTTGGCCAGTTTCAACAAGGGGTGGCCTTGCTGCACCACCACCTGGTGCTTCCACTGGTAATAAGGAAACGAAACAAGATCATCGACATTGCCCAGCACTTCCGTTGCGATGCCAATATCGGCCTGCCCGTCCAGCAACATCTGAGTAATTTCTTTGGGGCTGCCTTGGTGCATGCGCAAGTGTACTTTCGGGAAAACCTTTTTGAACTCATTGACCACCGTGGGCAATGAATAGCGGGCCTGCGTGTGCGTGGTGACCACGGTCAGCTGACCCACGTCTCGACTGCTGTATTGCTCAGCCAGGTTCTTGATGTTTTTCGCATCCAGCAACATGCGTTCAACCAGCACCAGCAACTCCTTGCCTGGGTCTGTCAAACCCATCAGGCGTTTGCCTTTGCGAATGAACAATTCCACACCCAGTTCTTCTTCGAGGTCACGAATGTGTTTCGAGACGCCGGGCTGCGAGGTGTACAAACTGTTGGCCACTTCAGTCAGGTTGTAACCCTGACGAACCGTTTCGCGAATAATGCGCAACTGCTGGAAATTCATGCGGCCCCCACCACGTCAAACACTTTCAAAGCTTTGGCTGAAAGCCGCACCAACTGGCCTTCCTGCAAGTTCAATTCCACTGCACGCTCAGCGCTAATTTCCACATCAAAATGCTGTGCAGGTTGCAAATCAACGGAATCCAGTTCAACACGGGTATTCAACCCAAAGCGCAGCACTCGCACCACTTTGGCGGGTACACCCAAAGAAAAATCAGGTTCAGTGTGAATGTCTATTTCATGCGGACGCGCAAACGCCAGCACATCGGCACCCTGCACTGCCTCGCCCGATCTGTTCAACACTGTACCGGAATGTGCCAGGTTCGACTCGCCCACCTGAATACCATCGCCCAAGTGACGTGCCTTGAACAGATTGACCGAGCCCAAAAAACCATACACAAAGGGCGTGGCTGGGTGTTGATAGACTTCCTCAGGTGTACCGATTTGCTCCACATTGCCCTGGTTCATCAATACAACCCGGTCAGCCACTTCCAACGCTTCTTCCTGGTCGTGCGTCACAAAAATTGAGGTGATGTGCAATTCATCGTGCAGGCGGCGCAACCAGCGACGCAACTCTTTCCGTACCTTGGCATCCAGCGCGCCAAACGGTTCATCCAGCAGCAGTACCTTGGGCTCAACGGCCAATGCGCGGGCCAATGCAATTCGCTGACGTTGCCCGCCACTGAGTTGTGAAGGAAACCGATCCGCCAGCCAATCCAGTTGAACCAATTTCAGAAGGCTGTGGACTTTTTCCGCGATTTCCGCCTTGCTGGGCCTTTCACTGTGAGGCTTCATGCGCATGCCGAATGCCACATTGTCAAACACAGTCATGTGCTTGAACAGCGCGTAATGCTGAAACACAAAGCCTACATTTCGGTCTCGCACGTGCGTGTCGGAGGTGTCTTCTCCATCCAGAATCACAGTGCCGCTGTCGGCCTGTTCAAGGCCAGCGATGATGCGCAGCAACGTAGTTTTACCGCAGCCCGATGGCCCTAGCAGGGCAACCAGTTCGCCGCTGTTGAAATCCAGGCTGACGTTGTTCAGGGCTGTGAAATCGCCAAACTGCTTGTGAATGTTTTTAACTTGAATGCTCATGATAATTCCTTCTTAGTGCACGCCCTGTTTGGCGGCTTGATGCTCAACCCAGGTTTTAATGCCCAAGGTGATCAAGGCTAGAAACGCGAGAATCGAAGCCACGGCGAACGCAGCCGAAAACTGGTATTCGTTGTATAGAATTTCGACGTGCAAGGGCAGCGTGTTGGTCTCGCCGCGAATGTGCCCCGACACGACTGACACCGCACCAAACTCGCCCATGGCTCGGGCGTTACACAAAATAACGCCGTACAACAAACCCCACTTGATGTTAGGCAGGGTGACATGCCAGAAGGTTTGCCAGCCCCGCGCACCCAACACCACAGCGGCCTCTTCTTCCTCTTTGCCCTGTGCTTCCATCAGCGGAATCAGCTCGCGAGCGATAAAAGGTACGGTGACAAACACTGTGGCCAGCACAATGCCAGGTACCGCGAAGATAATGCGGATCTCATACTCGGCCAACAAGGGTGCAAACCAGCCCTGCGCGCCAAACAACAACACATACACCAGGCCAGCAATCACGGGGCTCACAGAGAAAGGCAAATCAATCAAGGTGATGAGCACCTGCTTGCCTCGAAACTCGAACTTCGCAATGGCCCATGCTGCGGCCACGCCAAACACCAGGTTCAAGGGCACCGCAATCGCTGCGGCCAACAAAGTCAGCTTTAAGGCATATACAGCATCGGGCTCTTTGAGAGACTCCCAATACACGCCTACACCCTGCCTGAATGCCTCGACAAAAACTGCAAACAGAGGCAGCAGCAAAAAGAAACCAAAGAAAGCCACTCCGGTGAGAATAAGGGCCCACTTGACCCATGGCGTTTCCCGCGTGGCCGACGAGCTTTGAAGCTTCTCGGCGCGCGAGGTGTGAATATGCAATGCAACAGCGCCCGACATTATTGAGTTCTCCCTGTGCGTTTGGCAGTCCAGGCTTGCAGGCCGTTGATGGCCAGCAACAAGATGAATGAAATGATCAACATGACCGATGCGATGGCGGTCGCGCCGGTGTAGTCGTATTGCTCGAGCTTGGTGATGATCATCAACGGAGTAATTTCAGACACATAGGGAATGTTGCCGGCGATGAAAATAACCGAACCATATTCACCCACTGCCCTCGCAAAGGCCAAGGCGAAGCCGGTGAGCAAAGCTGGAAACACAATGGGCAAAATGACATGAAAAAAGGTTTGCCAACGGTTCGCCCCGAGGCTGCTTGCGGCCTCCTCCAATTCACTTTCCATGTCTTCCAGCACGGGCTGCACCGTGCGCACCACAAAGGGCAAACCAATAAATACCAGGGCCACCAAAATACCCGGGGGTGCAAAAGCCACTTTGATGCCCAATGGCTCCAGGTATTGCCCCACCCATCCGTTGCCGGCATACAAGGCAGTCAGTGCAATACCAGCCACCGCCGTGGGAAGGGCAAATGGAAGGTCCACCAAAGCATCCACAATTTTTCGACCAGGGAAGGTGTAGCGAACCAGTATCCAGGCCAATAACAGGCCAAACACCGCATTGATGCCGGCTGCCAACAAGGAGATTCCAAATGAAACCCGGTAAGTTGCAACGATTCGGGGATCGGTCACCGTGCTCCAGAAATCGGCAAAGCTCATCTCGAATGTTTTGATGAACACCGCGGACAGCGGAATCAGGATGAGCAAAGAGAGATAGACGATGGCATAGCCCAGGGTGAGATGAAACCCGGGCAGCACGCGTTTGGTGGATGAAGACGAAGCCACAATAGACCTTGACAAGTTCGATTTAAATGCGAAGCAAGCAGTCTATTGGAGTGGCTTTAGATACTGAACGATTAAAAAGTTGGATCGATATAAGAAAAACTTATGATCAATATTCAGCTACAGAAGGTCGATGGAATTGCGCGTTAGTAGTCTGATCTTCGACAAGGCCGAGAATCTATTTTTGCTGGATTGACTTTGTACCTGAATTTGGCCGAGCGGGATGGCCTGAACCTGCTCTCTAAATTTGTCCACCAAACGAGGTAAGGCGGGCCAGCCTCCAAATCCCGACTCCACATTGATATGCCCCGCCTTGCGCAAACAGGAAAAGCGCAAACCCCAGTTTTCAGCCCAAAATCGAGCGTGTGTCATCTTCATCCAGGGGTCATCTGAACTCGCAATTAGCATACCGGGAACACCCAAGGGTCTGGATGGAATTGCGCTGAGTAATGTTGTTGACACACCATGCCCAAAACCGATCAAACCCGTCGCACTGAATCGCTGGGGAGATGCTGGCGCCACCAAAATGACCCCAGCCACCTTGGTTTCGTTGTCCGCAATCGCAACCACGCTGGCCAGACAGCCAAAACTGTGGGCGATCAGGATCACGCTACCCGCCTCGTCTCGAATGTTGTTTCGAATTGCATCAGCCCATGCTGCGACCACCGGTTTGTTGAAGTCAATCCCGCTTACCCTTCGGCAATTTGGAATTTCCTTCTCTGCCCAGGTTTGCCAGTGGTCTGGGCCACTGCCATTCAAGCCGGGCACGGTGATGCAAGTGGGCGCAAGCACGGTCAATACTCCCGACCATTAACGCTTAAAGATTTGATCGAAAACACCACCGTCCTCAAAGTGGGTTTTCTGGGCTTTCTGCCAACCACCAAACACTTCGTCAATGGTGAACAGCTTCACTTTGGGGAAACGATTCAAGTCGGCTTTATTGGCCACCAGTTCAGGCTTGTTGGGGCGGTAATAGTTTGCTGCTGCAATTTGTTGCCCGACGGGAGAGTAGAGGTAATCGAGGTAGGCCTGCGCAACCACAGTCGTGCCTTTCCTGTCGGCATTGCCCTTCACCAAGGCAACAGGAGGTTCTGCCAAAATCGAGACCGAGGGCACAATAATTTCGAACTTGTCCTTACCCAATTCATTAATAGCCAAGAAGGCCTCATTTTCCCAAGAAATAAACACGTCCCCAATATTTCGTTGAACAAAAGTATTCGTTGAACCACGCGCACCGGAATCCAGCACGGGTACATTTTTGTAGAGTGTCGTCACGAAATCCTTGGCTTTGGCTTCAGTACCACCTGGCTTTTTCAAGGCATAGCCCCAAGCAGCCAAGTAGTTCCAGCGTGCACCGCCCGACGTTTTTGGGTTGGGCGTAATCACTTGAATACCTGGTTTGACCAAATCATCCCAATCCTTGATTTTCTTGGGGTTCCCTTTGCGAACCAGGAACACAATTGTGGAGGTGTAAGGCGAACTGTTATTGGACAGCTTCTTTTGCCAGTCCGCCGGAATCTTGCCTGTTTTTTCAGCAATCGCATCAATGTCGTAGGCCAAGGCCAGCGTGACCACATCCGCCTCCAAACCATCAATCACTGCGCGGGCCTGCTTGCCTGCGCCGCCATGACTTTGCTTGATGGTCACGGTTTCACCAGTTTTTTCTTTCCAGTATTTGGCAAATGCAGGATTGAACTCCTGGTACAACTCGCGAGTCGGATCATAGGACACGTTGAGCAATTCAACGTTGGCCCATGCGGTGGAGGAGATCGCCAGGGCCGCAGTCAGCCCCAAGGTTTTTTTGATCAGAGCGGCAAAATTCATTGTGTAATCCTTCAGAGTGTTCTTGATGTGGACACATCTTAGGGATCGGGCTTTGCGCTGTGAACGAAGAAAAACTTCTTTGCTTATCAGATTCTTCTCGACCACTCGGCTTGGGTTCTGATCTCTCGGAGCTTCTTAATCGCCCAATTGGCTTGGGTTCTGATCTCTCGGAGCTTCTTAATCGCCCGATTGGCTTGGGTTCTGATCTCTCGGCGCTTCTTAATCGCCCACTTGGCTTGGGTTCTGATCTCTCGGCGCTTCTTAATCGCCCACTTGGCTTGGGTTCTGATCTCTCGGCGCTTCTTAATCGCCCACTTGGCTTGGGTTCTGATCTCTCGGCGCTTCTTAATCGCCCACTTGGCTTGGGTTCTGATCTCTCGGCGCTTCTTAATCGCCCACTTGGCTTGGGTTCCGATCTCTCGCCGGCCGGTTAATTGCCCGATCGGCTTGGGTTCCGCTCCCTCGCCAGAAAACCTGTTTCTCCCTTGCTGAGCCTTGCGATGCCTGAGAACGCCCCTCCTAAACTGCGGGTCGGGTTCGTTCTCTGTTGCCCATGCTGGGCAACACCGGCCTGCTCGGCACACAAGGGCAGGTTTTCTTGAAGGCGAGGCGATCGAAACACCGCCGCCGATTGGGCAACATATCCGTACGTGAGCCGCGAAGTGGTGCAGATTCGGCTGTGCGGATAAACGTTGGCCAGGTGACTGGGGAGCTGAACTTGCAATGGGTCGCACGATGACGAGTCAGAAAACTTGCCGGCTCGGCTTAGTGCAGGCGCAAGACAACAAGCCGAAATGCCAAGTTTTCGGGCAGCGGTGACCCTTCAAGTTCCGCTCCCAATAAACCACTCAGGTGCGGCACACGCAACCCACGCTTCAGCCGACCGCTGCTTTCTTTCTACCCGGCACGAGAATCACAGCCATCGCACCAAGAATCAAAACCAATGCTGCAAAGTCAGGCCAATGCGGTACCTCACCCAGGAAAAAACTCCCTGCCATCACACCCACCACCGGAATAATCATGATGGACAAGCTCGACACAATGGGTGGTAGCGATTTGGCCAGGCTAAACCATGCCACTTGGCAAAATGCAAATACACCGAAAGCGTTGTAGAAAATTGGCCACCACTGCGACCAACCTTGCGGCGCACCCACATCGGTTCCCTCAAACCAAAAACCAGCCAAACCCATGGCTACAATGGTCGGCGGCATCATGGCATGGGTGAAGGTGAGGGAATGCAAACCAGTGGGGTAATGCCGAATCAGCGTGGTACCAAACCCCCAACACGCGGCAGCCACCAGCATTAGCACAACGCCCAATGGGCTGCCTGCAATGGCTGCAAACTCAGAGGAGAGCAGCAACATGGCTGCCACCATTGCCAGGGTTAAACCGATCCAGCCACGGCGCCCCACCGGGTGCGCAAACGCAAGGCCCGACAACACCGCCCACACAGGCATGGTGTAGCCCAAAATAGCCGCGCGGCCCGAGCTCAGTTCCTTCACAGCCAGAATACAAAACAGGTGCCAACCAATCATGTTCGGAATGCAAAGCAAAGCAAGCCTGCCCCACATTTCGCGGGGAACTTTGAGCGACACCTTCATTTGCCGAGCCACAAACCACATAGCCACCATACCAAACACCATGCAAAGGGTGCGGAAATGCAAAGGTGGGTACTGCGTTACCGCGTACTTCATGACAGGCCAGTTCAAACCCCAAATGGCGGTAATGCCAAGGAGTAACTGGATTTGAGGCAGGGATAATTTTGCAGCTGGCACGTAAGTGAACGATCATTCAGTAAAGTGCCCCAGTGTAGTGCATTGGCCCACTCTTGCCCCTAGGGGCTTGCCCTGATCCTGTACAATAGCGACACCTTCCAACTGTTCTCGCATGCAATGGCCAGCAATCGTTTTTCGCAATTCTCATCGTTCCCGAAACGCCTTGCACACAGTTGGCAACACAGCAACTCCATGTTGTGCGTGGGCCTGGACCCCGACATTTCCCGCATGCCCGAAGGCTATGGCACAAGCCCCGCAGAAATTGAACGCTTTTGCATCGAAATTGTGAAAGCCACTGCCGAGTTCGCTTGCGCCTTTAAACCTCAAATTGCCTACTTTGCAGCCAACCGGGCCGAGGCCGCGCTGGAAAATGTTCTGGCGTATGCCAATGAAATTGCGCCACACGCCACCACTATTCTGGATGCAAAACGCGGCGACATCGGCGCCACAGCCAAGCAATACGCGATTGAAGCGTTCGAGCGTTACAAGGCCGACAGCGTAACACTGAGCCCTTACATGGGCAGCGATTCCGTTGAGCCCTACCATGCCTATTCTGACCGGGGGCTTTTTCTGCTGTGCCGCACCTCCAACCCAGGAGGCAACGACCTGCAATTTTTAAACACTGAAAAAAGCGAACCGCTGTACCAAACAGTCGCCAAACTGGCCACCACGGCCTGGAACCCCCACCAGCAAGTGGGCTTGGTGGTGGGTGCAACCTACCCCGAAGAAATTAGAACCGTGCGTGCACTGGTGGGCGATTCGCCCCTGCTGGTGCCTGGCATTGGCGCACAAGGCGGCGACTTGCTGAACACGGTAAAAAATGGCCTGTGCAGCCAAGGCTGGGGCCTGTTGATCAATTCATCACGCGCCATTTTGTACGCCAACAGCACAGCCAGTTTTGCAAGCGCTGCCGCACTTGAAGCGCGAAACACCCGTGACGCAATTCAAGCCGCAAAAGCCACGGCACTTTCAGGCTAGAATCAAAGCAATACACATATTCATGTTCAGGTAAAAAGAGCCCCACCGGCCGGCCTGCACTGAGGAGACAAGGATGAAAATACTTCTGGCCGAAGACGACAGCTTGTTGTCTGAAGGTTTGTCGCAGTCGTTGCGACAGGCTGGCTACGCCGTGGACTGCATGTTCAAAGGCAGCGACGCTGACACCGCGCTGACCACCATGAATTACGACATTTTGATACTCGATTTGGGCCTGCCAAAAATGAGTGGCTTGGAGGTGTTGCGCCGCTTGCGCGCACGCGGCAACAACATGCCTGTTCTAATCCTGACTGCGGCCGACAGCGTCGAACAACGTGTGCAAGGACTGGACGCCGGTGCTGACGATTACATGGCCAAGCCTTTCGACCTGAAAGAACTCGAGGCCCGGGTGCGCGCATTGGCGCGACGTGGCACAGGTGGCGGCGCCAGCATCTGGAAACACGGACCACTCACCTTCGACCAGGTGGGGCGCATTGCCTACATCAACGACGACATGCTCGACCTTTCGGCACGTGAAGTGGGTTTGCTGGAGGTATTGCTTCAACGCGTGGGCCGCTTGGTCAGCAAAGAACAATTTGTAGACCACCTGTGCGAATGGGGCGAAGAGGTGAGTAACAACGCCATTGAGGTTTACATACACCGCCTGCGCAAAAAAATTGAAGTCAACGGTGTTCGAATTGCCACGGTACGTGGCTTGGGTTATTGCCTTGAAAAATTTGTCGAGAAAGAAGCCACACCCGATGCCAACGCCAACACATAAGGCGGGTGCCTGATTGGCTTGGTACAAACGCAATCCACTGGCCTCGGGGCGACAACAACGCCGCTCGCTGTTTGGCGAAATTCTGGACTGGATGCTGGCGCCCCTGCTTATTTTGTGGCCCATGAGTATTGGTGTTACCTACCTGGTCGCCAAGTCAATTGCCAACGATCCCTTCGACCACATTCTTGACGACAAAATCACTGCGCTGGCCCAAGAAGTGGCTGCGCAAGCACCCAGCGACCAGTTTTCCATTCCCAAAGAAGCACTGGAAATTTTAATGGCCGATGGCACCGACCAGTTGCGCGTTCAAGTGTTGGGCAAAGGTGGCGAATTTTTATTGGGCGACGAACGAACACTGCCCATTCCGCAACGCGAGGCCCGGCAAATTGGCGTGGTGAACTTTCGGGACATTGTGGTCAATGGCGAAGACTTTCGCGCAGGCCACCTGTGGATTGAACTGCCCACCGTGGGCGAAAACCGGTTCATGCTGATTCAAATCGCGGAAACATTGGGCAAACGCGATGGCTTGGCCAACGAAATCATCAAAGGCGTGATTCTGCCGCAGTTCGTTATTCTGCCCCTGGCTGTATTGCTGGTGTGGTTTGGCCTGTCGCGGGGTATTGCCCCCTTGAACAGCCTGCTGGACATTATCCGCAACCGCAAACCCGACGACCTCAGTGCCCTTCAAACCAAAGACACACCCGAAGAATTGCTGCCGGTTATTACCGCCTTGAACGAGCAACTGGAAAGGCTTGAACAAACCATCGATACCCAAAAACGCTTTGTGGCCGATGCGGCCCACCAGCTTAAAACACCCTTGGCAGGCCTGCGCATGCAAGTGGAATTGCTGAGCGATGAAACCGACGAGGCTGCAAGACTGCGCAGCCTGCGCCGCCTGAAAGTGGGCACCGAACGGTCAACCCGCCTGGTCAACCAACTGCTGGCGCTGGCCCGCACCGAGGCACCTTCGGTATTGCAGTTTGAAAAACTCGACTTGACTCACATTGCGCGAACCGTTACCCGCGACTTCGTGCCCGAGGCCATGAACAAACGCATCGACCTGGGCGTTGAAGTGCCCGATCACCCGGTGTACGTGAACGGTCAAACTCTGATGCTGACCGAGATGATGAAAAACCTGGTGGAAAACGCTTTGCGCTACACCCCAGAGGAAGGCTGCGTGACCGTGCGGGTGGACGACAGCCCCCAACGCGAAGCCATTGTGCTTGAAGTGGAGGACGACGGCCCTGGCATTCCGGAAGGCGAACGCAACCTGGTATTCGACCGTTTTTACCGCGTTCTGGGCACCAGCGAAGACGGCTCGGGCCTGGGGCTGGCTATTGTGCAGGAAACTGCACACCAACACGATGCCAACGTGAGTATTCATGAGAATCCGAAATCCAGCCACCCCGACAGACCTGGCACCTTGATGCGTGTCAGTTTCCAGCCTCGCCACCGGCAAATGGAAGATTGAATGCTTAAAATACAAAGTCAACTTTTCTAGAAGCACCCAATGAAAGCAAAAGGCAGTGAATGGCACGCCCCGGAAGACGACAACCACAAACTGGCCAACCTGTGTGGCCCAGTGGATGCCAACCTTCGGCAAATTGAAGCCGCGTTGAATGTAAAAATTGCGCGACGCAACGGCACCTTGAATGTGGTGGGCGACAAGGAAAATGCCAAGCAGGCTTTTATCCTGATCAATCATTTTTTCGAGAAAAGTGACAAACCGGTTACTGCCGACGAAATTCAACTGGCCTTGGTTGAACTGAAAAACACCAGCACCGTGGCCAGCACCAAGAAAGAAATTCCGGTGATTGCCGGAGCGGATGAACCTGTGGTGCTGCGTACCAAAAAAGGCGATCTGCAACCGCGAACCGAGCGCCAGAAAGATTACCTGAAGGCAGTGCTGGAGCACGACCTGACCTTTGGTATTGGCCCGGCGGGTACCGGCAAAACCTACCTGGCCGTGGCTTGCGCCGTGGATGCACTGGAACGCGACAGCGTAAAGCGAATTATTTTGACTCGCCCCGCCGTGGAAGCTGGCGAACGCCTGGGATTTTTGCCGGGTGACCTGAACCAGAAAGTAGACCCCTACCTGCGCCCTCTGTACGATGCGCTTTACGATTTGGCAGGTTTCGACCGTGTGCAAAAATGGTTTGAGCGCAACGTGATTGAAATTGCGCCACTGGCCTACATGCGCGGCCGTACTTTGAGCCATGCCTTTGTAATTCTGGATGAAGCGCAAAACACCACGCCCGAGCAAATGAAAATGTTTTTGACCCGAATTGGCTTTGGCAGCAAGGCGGTGATTACCGGGGATGTCACGCAGATCGACCTGCCACGAGGGCAGCAAAGTGGTTTGGTACAAACCCAGCATGTGCTGCGCAATGTAAAAGGCATTGCCATGACCTACTTCACCAGCGCCGATGTAGTGCGCCACCCACTGGTGGCCCGCATTGTTGAAGCCTACGAGCGTTTCCACAACCCTGAACGAACCGGCACTGCTGGTGAAACCAATGATGAGTAAAACCACAGCGCCGGTCAGCGTCGCCATTCAATGGGCCGTGCATGCCGACCACCCTCCCTTCTCGGAAGTGGACAACAGCCGCATTCGCCGCTGGGCCAAAGCCTGTTTCATGGACAGGGCCGAAATTACCATTCGCCTGGTGGGCGAAGAAGAAGGCCGGCAATTGAACCGCGACTTCCGCGGCAAAGACTACGCCACCAATGTGCTGACTTTTCCCATGGACATGCCCGACTTGGGTGCCGATTCTGGCCTGCCTGTGTTCATGGCCGACATCGTGATTTGCCCAGCCGTGGTCGAGCGCGAAGCCGCCGAGCAGGGCAAAGACCCGATTGACCACTTGGCCCACCTGATTATTCATGGCTGCCTGCACGCCCAAGGCTATGTGCATGAAAGCGACAATCAAGCTGAATTGATGGAAAACCGCGAAATTGAAATTCTAAAACGTTTCAAGATTTCAAACCCTTACGTGATTTCAGCCAAAAAATAGTGGCTTTTTGCCCGCGCGGGGCTTGACCACTTTTGAAAACTTGGCCATAATCGCGGTCTTCGGTTGAGGGCCAACGCCCAAAAGCGAAATGTGGGTCGTTAGCTCAGCTGGTAGAGCAGAGGACTTTTAATCCTTTGGTCGTGAGTTCGAATCTCGCACGACCCACCACAAATTCAAAGGCTCGCACTTGTGCGGGCCTTTTTCATTTTTGGCGATCTGGTACCAAACTGGTACCCAATGCAATTCGATACAGCCATCCCCCATCCAATGAATACACACAGGGAATTTATACCCCTCGCGATCCTTTCCGCATACTCATGGGTCGATCTGCTTTCGTTCAAAACTGCATGAATGCCCAAGCCCGCACATTTCACGAAGATCACCTAAAGCGCAAAGCGCAATCGCTACAACTCGCCTACACCCGTGCGCTGAATAGCCACGATGGTTCAACGCCGCTATACCTGCATCAGGAAATGGATTTTCTGGGCCACTTTGAACCCGATGCCCAAGTAAGCCTGGCGATGGTGCCAGAGGTAATGCAGCAAGACCCAGTGGCTGGGGTCATGCTGATGACATCGCAATTGAACACACAGCAAACCAGTGCGCTAGTAGGTGCATTTGAGAAAGGCACAGTGAGCGCTGCCTTGCTTGCTCAGTTGTTTGGCCCCACCAACTTACCGGGTAGCCTGACCAATTTGATCGAGGCTGCAGCCAAAGCCCGCTTTACTTCTAAAATGAAAACCGAATTGCGAGCCACACTGGCTAGCGGTAAATCCCGCACGGTGAAGCTTGGCAACGGTGTGGAATTGAAAGCCGTTGGCCTTAAAGGCCCAAACCAGTTTGGCAAACACGCCGATGTGCTTATTCGGGTTCGTCAAACAAATGCCAAGCAAATTACCTTGCTGGAGAAAAACCAGTTCGAAAAAATCAGCAAGAACTTGAGCACCAAATCACTGGGACCCAATGCATTCAAATACGACAAGGTACTCAGCTTGAGCAGGCAAGCCTCAGATGAAATGTGGGAGTTGCGCAGGCTTACAGGGTCATCTTGGCTGGGATCTGCAAAAGTAGGCGGAGTTCTAACGTTCGGTCCCACATTGATCAACGACGTGATGACCAACTACAACCACAACGCAAAGCTGGATCAAAAATTCAACTACAAGCAATTCGCGGTGGATAGCGCCAAGAATCAAACTGGCAATGCGCTAGGTATGGCTGCTGGTTTTGGCGTAGCTATTTTATTTACTGGCGGAATTGTTGCTGGCGCCCCCTTGATTCTGCTCTCAATGGGAATTGGGTTTGCTGTTTCGATTGGCTACGACCGCCTTGGATTGGATGATGTTGTCGAAGCCAAGGCCAAAAAGCTATTTCAATAAAACAATCAGACTGCACTGTTATTTTTATCGACCATGATTAATCCAGCCCCTTTGCACTTCTATTTCCTTGGTGGAATTCTCAGCTTGTCATTTTTGCTACTGATTGCTGCGACCCCACTTTACATAGCCACCTGGATGACCACGGGTATATTTCTGTGCTTGTTCATCAGCATTGTTTTCTTCTCATCCTTCGTGTGTTATCAATGGGTCTTTGTCAGCAAAAGACCCATCAAAGCGACCATCATTGAATTTGCTACACTGCTGGTCGCGGTTCATCCATTTGTATTTGGTATCCATCATTGGCCCCCGCTGACTGACCACAGTGAGCTAATTCAAACCTCGCATTGGTGGGAAAACATCAATCTTGTTTTTGGTGTCTGTGTGCTGCTCATCACCACTGTTGTCGCTTATGCGATTGCGTATTCCAGATCTGACAAATCATCTCTAGAAACATACTCTGGCCTTGAGTGGACCATTTTTCAAATCAACCTTCGAACCAGAAAGTACAGTCGCCGTAAAAACTTTCCAATCATTCATACACTTTACTGGCCACTTGTATTGGCGGGTGGTTTTTACATCATGTGGTTTGCCAACCAATACGCCCAGGTGGCAGATTTAAAAGAGGATCTAAAACTTATTTCTCTACTCGGAATGTGCTCAATGATTCTTTGTTACCTCTGCGGTCTGGTATTTGGAGAGGGTATTCGGCTTATTCAGATCGAACGATATTTGAATAAAGGAAAATTCGAAATCGACGGTCTGGAACATCTGAAACGCTGGCGCCACGACTATGTGAAGTACCACCTACCCGCCCCAATCCGCAAACTAAACCTGCGCTTGTTCAACCAGCATGTACAGGCGTATGAAAACCTCCAGAAACCCAAATATCAAAGTCGCTCACAATCAAGCCTTTAAATATGTACGCTTTGACGTACGTTCGTTTTAGCGTACAATTAGTCTACTTACACAAGTTTGAGGTCAACATGGCTGGAATCACTGCAACCGAGGCTCGCAGCAATCTTTATCGCTTGATTGACGAAACCGCAGAGTCTCACCAACCCATCGTCATCACCGGAAAACGTCACAGCGCGGTTCTTGTTTCCGAAGAAGACTGGTCTGCCATCCAAGAGACGCTCTACCTGCTTTCGGTTCCAGGAATGAGAGAGTCAATTCGAGAAGGCATGGACACGCCAGTGAACGAATGTGATCAGGAGTTGGACTGGTGACCTGGACTGTCGTTTACACCAAACAAGCCCAGAAAGATGCAAAAAAATTGGTCGCAAGCGGTTTAAAACCGAAGGCTCAAGAACTGCTTGCGATCATTGCTGAAGACCCCTATCGCAAACCACCCCCCTTCGAGAAACTGGTCGGCGACCTTGTTGGGGCTTATTCGCGGCGAATCAACATTCAACATCGCTTGGTCTACCAGGTACTCGACAGCGACCACGTGGTCAAGGTGCTGCGCCTGTGGAGTCACTACGAATAGCATTGGCTGAAGGGGCAAGTGTCGGCCTTTTTACATTACTGGCATTCTCCGTGTCACAAACACATCTAAATCTTCCACCTCTTCAGTAACAGAAAACCACCACCAATATTTCAATGGGGTTTGCCTGATGAATGTGAAAGCAATTCTCGCCCTTGGCGCAACCGCAGCACTCCTTTCCGCTTGCTTGTCCAGCGGCGAGACCACCTCCAGTTCGAGCACCAGTGGCGCAGGCCAACCAGTCACCCCCAGTGAAACACCCTTGAAACTGTCCGAATTCTCGGTGGCCAACGGCTGCTTCGGTTTGCAATCGGCATTCAGCAGGCAGTTTGTACAGCCCGCTGCCACCCGTTATGCTGCCGGCCCCGCCACACAGGCAGAAAACTTCACCCTTCGGCCCACGGAATTGGGCAAGTACCTGATTTACGGCAGCGACCGGCAAATGGTCACGGCCCAAGGCAACACGCTGGTGGCCAGCGCCGAGCCCACGGATGCAGCTGTGTGGCAGGCCAGTTTCGACAAGGATAAAAGCCAATTTACTTTCACTGATGCAGCAGGTCGCTTTTTGGCGCTGGATGAAACCGCCGGGCTAACCACCACCAGTGAACAAACCGAACGTACACAGTTCAAATTGGCCCCCGCCAGCGATTGTGCGGCCTACCCCGAAATGCCCACCGCCATGGAAGGTACGCCTTATAAAGGCAAAGGTGAAAACCAGCCCATCATCGGCTTTGCTGATACGCACACGCACATGGGCATGTCCAGCGAAATGTCACTTGATGGCAGCGTAGGCCCATCCGCAGGTGGCGTGCTGTATGGCGAGGTGGTTCACCGTTTTGGTATTCCCCATGCCTTGGGCAGTTGTGAAGGTTTCCACGGTCCAAACGGTATTCGGGATGCCAACAATATTCTGGAAACCACACCCGGCGCCCAGCACGACACACAAGGTTGGCCCACTTTTGTAGACTGGCCGCGCCGCAACTTCCTGACTCACCAGGTGATGTACCACGCCTGGGTTGAACGGGCATGGCGGGCAGGCCTGCGCGTCATGGTGAACCACGGCACCAACATTGCAGCATTGTGCCGTGTAGGCCAAA
Source organism: Limnobacter olei (assembly GCF_029087225.1). Taxonomy (GTDB): domain Bacteria; phylum Pseudomonadota; class Gammaproteobacteria; order Burkholderiales; family Burkholderiaceae_B; genus Limnobacter; species Limnobacter olei. The sequence goes on from NZ_JARFJD010000002.1 coordinate 265,958, forward strand.
CCTACGCTGGCAAACCTGAAGCCGACTGCGATGACATGAGCGTGGCCAGCAAACAGGTGGAATACCTGTACGACGTGCAAGACTATGTAGATGCACAATTTGGCGGCCCCGGCAAGGGCTGGTACCGAATTGTAAAAACCCCGGCCGAGGCCCGCAAAGTGGCCAATGAAGGCAAGCTGGCCGTAGTGCTGGGCGTAGAAGTGGCGCAAGTGTTCAATTGCGGTGTCACCTTTCTGCCCGGTGGTGGCGAAATTCGCAAATGTGACCAGGCGCAAATTGACGAAGAAATCGACAAGCTGTGGGCACTGGGCGCACGCCATGTGTACCCCTTCCACGACATTGACAGCTCCTTGGGCGGTGCCGGTATTTTCAGTGGCGACGTGATCAACTTTCTGAACTTTCTGGACACAGGCTCCTTCTGGAAAACCACGGAATGTCGCGACTTCCCGAGGAATGAACCCTCGGTGCGTGAACCTGGTGCAAACATGACCACCGCCGTACCCGGCAGCAGCAGCAATGCACTCACAAAAATGTTGCTTGAAGCGGTGGGCGGTATTACACCCCTGTACCCCGACGGCGTGCGTTGTAATGCCCGTACGGTGACTGACCTAGGCCAGTACGCGCTCACTGCACTGATGAACCGCGGCTTTGTGATCGACATTGACCATGCAGCCTTTCACAGCAAAGACATCATGCTGGACTTGGCAGAGAGCATGAACCCGCCCTACCCCATGGCCTCCTCGCACGATGCACACGGTGGCTTGACCAGCGACCAGGCTGTGCGCATGTTGAAACACGGTGGTGTGATTTACCCCTACAAAGGCAACGGCATTAAACATGTGGAATTTCTGGAAAAGCTGAAGTTCTGGCGCAACAAGGCTGGCCTGAACAACACCCTGCTGGGCTTGGGCTACGGTGCAGATGCCAACGGCTTTGGTGGTCACCCTGGCCCACGGGGAGGCGACAGTGTGCCGGTTCAATACCCCTTCACTCTGTTCCGCGGTGAAGGCTGGGGGCCGCGTTATCAGTCCTTGCCCGCTATGAAAGTGAACATGTTGACCATTCCGGAAAGCGGCAAGTTCTGGCATATCGATGAGGTGGGCATGGCGCACTATGGCATGGTGGCCGACTTCGTGGAAGAAGTACGCCTCGAGGGCGGCGGCGAAGCCATCGATGCGCTGTACAACAGCGCTGAAGCTTATGTACGCATGTGGGAAAACGTGTACTACCGCAACAACCCGAAATGATCGCGCATTTGCTGGGCTCGGTGCTGCTGGCAGCACCGGCCACCGCCATGGCACATGCATTTGGTGAACCGGTTCAACTGCCCATGCCTTATGGACTGTACATCGCAGGTTCGGTGTTGGCGCTGGTGTTGTCGTTCGCATTGCTGGCTTTCAGTGGTCGGCCTGGTAACACATTACTCCAGGGGCTGAACGCGCAGTGCATATTGCCCTGGCCTGCCTGGCCAGCACAGTGGGTTCATCGGGCACGCGCAGCAGGCTCACTGTTCTGGTTAAGTACCCTGGTGTTTTGCATCGTCACGGGTTTGGTAGGCAGCAATGACAGCCACCGCAACTTCAACATGACCTTCTTCTGGATTCTGTTTGTGCTGGGTGGTGCCTATGCTGCAATGCTGATTGGCGACTGGTACAAGTACCAACACCCATGGCGCTTTTTGCTGCCTGGGAACTGGAATGGAATTCGAAAATACCCGAGCTGGTTGGGCCACTGGCCCGCCTTGCTGCAATTGGTTTGCCTTGTTGCCATTGAACTGTTCTTTCACAGCACACCACGCAAGCTTGCCTTGCTGTTGATTGCGTTTGGCCTGTTTAACCTGGCGGGCATGTGGCTGTGGGGCACCCGGCGCTGGTTGCAACGTGGTGAATTGTTCGCCGTGTTGTTTCGAATATTTGCAGCCTGTTCACCACTGCGCAAAATACGCAGCACCGATGGAAAATACCGCTGGCGAATTGCCCTGCCCTTTTCCGACCTTCGCCGCCTTCGCCTGTGGCACCCTGCTCAATGCCTGTTCGTGTTGTTTTTGTTGTCGTCCACAGCTTACGATGGTCTGCGTGAAACTGCTGTGTATTTCAATATTTTCTGGCAAGACCCCCTTGGTATTTTGACCATCGCATTTGGTGATCACCCGCTGAAAATTTATCCGCAAGTGCGCCCCTGGTTTATTGCCTGGGAAATTGTCTTGCTGATCATGTCGCCGTTTTTTTACTTGTTGCTGTTCGTGTTGTTTCTCGCCTTGGGGCGCAGGCTGACTGGCGGCAAACAAAGTATTGGGCAGCTGTTACGCCGCTATTTGCCAAGCTTGGTGCCCATCGCCGTGGTCTACCACTTGACGCACTACTACACCTTGCTGTTTAGCCAGGGTTTGAAAATTCGGGGTTTGGCGTCCGATCCCTTCGGCTGGGGCTGGAATATTTTCGGCAATGCCATTACAGGTCGTCTGCCGTGGCTACCCGACATGGCCAACATCTGGACCAGCCAAGTGGTGCTGATTCTGGCTGGGCATGTGGCTGCCGTCTGGCTGGCCCACCAGCAGGCTTTGCAACTTGAACGCAGCAACAGGCTCGCCACGTTAAGCCAGCTGCCCATGCTGCTGTTGATGGTGGTGTTCACCAGCGTGGGGCTTTGGATACTGGCCCAACCGCTGCAGGGTTAGTCCATCAACCCGGCATCTTGGTGGTGCGCAGGTAAGGCAGCTTGATATCAATATTTCCGAACTTCTCAGTGGCCTGTTCATTGTTCAGCGACAAGGCAACAATCACATCCTGCCCCTGAACCCAGTTCGCCGGCGTTGCAATCGGCTTGCCATACGTGGCCTGAAGCGCATCCAGCGCACGCAGTACTTCCGCAAAATTTCTTCCCACTGACATGGGATAAGTCATCGACAGCTGCATTTTTTTGTCTGGACTGAAAATGAACACCACGCGCACACTGGCCGAATCGGCAGCCGTGCGGCCATCAGGCAAGTAGGCATTTGCGGGCAACATGTCCAGCGCCTTCGACACTTCAAGCGACTTGTCAGCGATGATTGGAAAGTTTGCTTTCGCACCGGAAAATTTCTCAATATCACCTTTCCATTGGGTGTGTTCTTCAACACCGTCAACAGACAATCCAATGACCTTCGTACTGCGTTTTTTCCATTCCTCGGCCAGCTGTGCCACTGCACCGAACTCGGTAGTGCACACGGGGGTGAAGTCTTTGGGGTGACTGAAAAGAATCGTCCAGCTGTCGCCGATGAAATCGTGCAACATAAAACTGCCTTGGTCTGTTTCCAGACTGAGGTTGGGTACCTCGTCATTAATTCTCAAACCCATTGATATCTCCTTGTTGAGGAATTTCACGGAACTAGTTGCCAAAGCCTTTCAGCAACGTGGCAGTCAGTTCATTCAAAGTCCCTAAGGGTACTCGCTTCTTCGGCGTCAATCCATCAGTAAAGCCCATGGCTTTGAAACGGTCCAGCAGGCGCTTGTCTTTTGAAACAATAAACACAGGCACATCCCATGGCGTCGGTTCTCGCGACACACTGCCCGTAGGCTGATGGTCACCAATCATTACATACACGGTTTCTCGTGGCTCGGGCTGGCTGAAATATCCTGCAAGCCACGTATTGGTGTAGTTGATCGTACGCAGGTAATCGGGTTTCATGTATTCCCAATTCACAGGCTCGGCTTGAGCGCGGGCTGCTGCTGCCGAATCGAATGGCTGGGGGCTTAACAGCTTTTTCCAGTCAGGCTGATAAGGTGGCACTTGATGAAACGGAAAGTGACTTGAAATGGTTGGGAAAAAAGTGAACCGGGGCTTGGCCGATTCATTGCGCGGGTACAACTGCTCTACGCGCGCCGCAGCATATTGGTCTGGAATTTTCCAGAAACCAAATGCCGGGCCTTCATAGTTCAAGGCAGGACCATCAATGTATTGGTCAAAGCTGTAAAAGGCGCGCTCAACCCACTCCCAACCCACAGAATGATAAAGGCCAAAGGTTTCGTAACCCTCTCGCTCGAACACATCCAGCAAAGTGGGCCGCTGGGTGGTTAACAGCACATCGTGTTTGCGCGAGTCTTTCAAATCAATGCCCGACAACACCGACAAGTGCGCAAGGTCGCTTGCACCGCCAATCGTCGGCGACACATAAAATGCAGACACCACATTGCGGCCGCTGGCCAAAATGGACTTTTCAAGTTGTGCGCGGGTTTGTGCAACAGCCTCTGAAGAATCTTTCTGGTCATAAAGTACAGCACCATATGTTTCCAGAAAAATCATGTGCACATCGCGCTTGTTCAGCGCCGCCAAGGCAGGTGTGTGCGGGTTGGCCAAAGCCTCGTCGATCACCGTGGTGGCTGGCAACAACTGCGCCGCACGCGAGGGCACCAGTATGTCGCGCAGTTTCATCGCCTCTTTCCAGTAAACCGGTACTACAGCCTTGGACACAAAAGTGGGCTTGTCCGGGTCTTCGGAATAATTAACAAGTACCACCATGCCAACCAACAGCAAGGCACTCCAAAACCACAGCGTTTTTGCAACGGGTTGCACTGCATCGCTCACGGTGTGCATGGCAACAAGCAGCAGCCGGTAATAAGCCCACACCGCAGCACAAGCCAACAGCACAACCACGGCTGTCAGCCACACAGGCAAGCCCTGCACGGTAACCCACACAAAGCGCGGAAGCTGTGGCACATCCCAGTACAAATTGACCGGACGCCCCAATAAATTGGGCACCACCACATCGGCATAATGACCAAATGCCATCAGCAAATACAGCGCAGAAACAACGCCCAGTGCCCGTACGGACGGCTTGCCAAACACTGCAACCCATGCAGAAAGCAACATGATCAGGCACACAAACTCGGGCGATACGCCCAGGTCGGGCAGCACATACACTGTAGGCCAAATAGCCGAGAAGCAAAGAGTGGAATTTAAAAAGATCAAGGCCAACAACAATTGACCGCTGAAGCGCCACTTCGACACTTCGTTGGTACCACCGAGGCCTAAGCCAAGACTGCTTCGCAGTGCTGTATCTGTAGAACTCATGACTGCTTTACACCAATTTCATTGTGCACCACAGCCCTGGTGGGCGCAGCACTGAGTAAGGAAACGACAAACGCCGCGACAAAGGGCAAGCTTTGAGAGACCAGAACAAGGCACCAAGCCAGGTTTTCTTTGGAATCAAAGCCCAACCGAAAATAAATCAACCCCACAGCACACAACAACACAAAAGCCAAAACAGATTCATCACGCGCTGCATTCACCGCATGCAATACAGCCATTCGACTGGCCATTTTTGGGGTGCGAATAAACGGAATTTTTCGCCCCACGAACAAACCCGACAAGGTGGCGCGCCCGATTGCATAACTCAGCGACAGGCCCGCCAAGGTGGCTGCCATGGCGGTGCGAAAACTGGCCCTGACCTGCACCAGATACAGCGTAAACAGTTTGGTGATCTTAAATGCAAAAAACATGATGGGGACTACGCTAATCAATAGCGGCGGCGCATTGAAGGCCAAAGGATCGAACAACATCAAACCCGACCACAGCACGGCGAGCAAGGTAAAAACCAGATTGATGCCATCAGCGATCCAAGGCAACCAGCCCGACACAAAGTGGTAGCGTTGCCCTGCGGTTAACTTGCTTTGTTTGAAACCAAGCAACTGGCCCGCGTGTTCGCGCAAAATTTGCATGGCACCATAAGCCCAGCGGTGTCGCTGTTTTTTGTAATCGGTGAAGGTGTCGGGAATTAAACCGTGCCCATAACTTTGGTCGATGTACACCGCTTCATGGCCCTGCTCAAAAATTCGCAGCCCCAGTTCGGTGTCCTCGGTAATGGTGCTGACCCCCCAACACCCCACCTGTTCAAGCACCGATCGGCGAACCATGGTCATGGTGCCGTGCTGAATAATTGCGTTGCGCTCATTTCGGGTCACCATGCCCAAATGGAAAAAGCCTTTGTACTCGGCGTAGCACACCGATTTGAAAGCGCTGTCCACACCATCGCGATAGTCTTGCGGGGCCTGCACAATCGCAATCTCGGGTTTTTTAAACTCGGGGGCAAGGTCTTTCAGCCAATGCGGCAACACTTTGTAATCTGCATCAATCACAGCCACCACCTCGGCTTGCGGGCAGGTTCGCTCCAGAGCGTAGTTCAAGGCACCTGCTTTGTATCCACTCAAGGGGCTTACATGAAAAAAGCGGAAACGCTCTCCCAAGTATTGGCAATGCGCCTGCACGGGCCGCCAGGTGGCTTCGTCTTTGGTGTTGTTGTCCACCACAATCACTTCAAAGTAGGGATAGTCTAGCCGGCACAGTGCATTCAACGTATCGATCAGCATTTCGGGCGGCTCTTCATACGCCGGCACATGTATGGAAACGAAAGGCAGATGGCATGCGGCGAGCGCACTGTCGTTTTCTGCACCCTTGGGTAAGGTCAACAGCCTGCGCCTGGTGCTATACCACATCGCCTCAGCCCATTCATGGGCCTCCGACATCACAATCACAAACACACCCACCACGCCCAGCAGCAAAAATACCGAGATCGCCACACTGGCCCAGGTGTGGTACTGCAAGGTGAAGTCGTAAATCACATAAATAATCAGGGATGAAATGACAAACGCGTTGAAAATCAAAAACGTGCGCCCGCTGTCGCGCAGGGTTTTGCTGTCAATGAGCAACAGGAAGGTCATCATCAACGCCACCACAATGGACGCGGCTGCTAGCAACTTCCATTGCGGTATGGCAATAATCGGTCGATCGGGCTCAAACTTTGGTTCGCGGAACGAATCGAACACGCCCCAGTGTCCGCCCACACTGCCTTCGATATCCGATTTCCAGGGTTGATCGAAAGCTTCCATCACGTAGAACACCATGTTCTCTTGTTCTGCGCGCTGGATAAATCGACGCAAAAACTTAGCCTGATTGGCCTGGGATGCATCAGCCTGTTTGATGGTGCGCCCATTGCTGGGCCAACCCACTTCGGTGACCACGATTGGTTTTCCGGGAAACGCCAACTGCAATCGCTTGTAGGTGTTGATTGAAAAATCGACCGCATCATCCAATGCAATGCCTTCCCAGAAAGGCAGCAAATGCACAGCAAGGTAATCCACATGCTCGGCCAGCTCCGGGTTTTTCAGCCACACATGCCAAGGTTCCGCAGTGCTCACAGGAATGTCCGTTTCAGCGCGCACCTTGTCCAGGTAAGCAGTCATTTGCTTCAGGTTCAGGTCTTCTCGCAGCAAGGCTTCGTTGCCGACAATCAAGCGAATCACATTGTACGGCGGCCTGTGGGCCACACTCAGCAAACGCTCAAGTTCTTTTTCGTTGGCTTGCAGGTCGGGGCTTAACCACGCACCCAAGGCCACATTGATGTTGTGTGCTTTGGCCAGCGCGGGAATTTCTCCGAAAATACCCGCCACGGTGTAGGTTCGAATGGCCAGCGTTTTACCGGCCAACAGGGACAAATCCCGGTTGATGTCTTCAAGCTTGGGTTCGATGTTATCAATTGGGCTTTGTCCGGCTTGGTAGGGCGAAAATGCGAAGCCTGGAATAACCCGATTCCAGGGCGGCTCCTGAGCAGGTTGGTTGATATAACCGTAACCCCCGACAACCAGCAACACAAAAGCAAACAGTGCAAAAACGGAGGGCATGGGCGTACTGCTTTAAAATCGATTCAATGAATTCTATCTTGACCACGCAGATGCGCAAGAAGTTCTTGCAGCACTGCGCCTGGTTGCTCAGCTTGAAGAAAATGCCCGCAGCCCCTCAAGGTGCAACTTCGTACCCCTTTCGGAAAATATCGGGCATCGACCATGGGCTCAAGCAGGGCCGCCTGCATGCAGCCATCATTTTCACCTGCCAGTACCAGCGTGGGTACCTTCAATGGTTTTCTGGACAGGGCATAAATGGAACGGGTTGGCGCACGGTGCAAGGTAAACAGCGAACGGTAATAACGTGTAGCTGCCCAGGCCACACCCGGATTTGAAAACGCATCCAGTACCGGCTGAATTTCGGACTCCGAATACTTCCACCCCGGAGACCAACTGTTCCAGAACGCGCGAATCCGACCAAACTGGTTGGCCACCAACCTGGCTGGCGCAGAGGCGGATTGCATTTCGAGCATGTAAGCAGAAAGTACCAGCTGCCTGGGCAACAATCGCCAGGCCCTTTCCACTTTTTGAAAAGGTGGAATGGCCAGCAAGCTGAGGGTTGTCCAGGCCTGTGGATCCGTGGCCGCAGCGGCCATGCCAGCCACGGCACCCCAATCATGCCCCACCAGGTGAACCTCACGCCCTTGAAATAAATGTCGCCACGCCAACAAGTCAAGCCCGGCATTGAACGGATCATAAGTAGCGCTTGGGCTGATTGAACCGGGGGTGTACCCGCGAAGCCACGGCCGCACCACAAGGTAGCCCGCCTGTGCCAGCCCATCGGCCACACCGTTCCAACTGTGTGGCGTGTCGGGAAAACCATGCACCAGCATGACGACAGGCCCTTGGTCAGGCCCCTCTGCCATGGCACTCAGTTGCAAGTTGTCTCGCTGCAATTGAAGAATGGAATCTGTTTTGTTCACCTCAACACTCACCGGCAATCAGGCTGATGTTGATCATAGATGGAATGAATCAGCGCTATCATTGACCACAACCATTTGGAGGTCCAATGAGAATCGCACTATTCTCAGACATTCACAGCAATATTCACGCACTTAACGCTTGCCTGAGTCACGCCAGGGAACAATCCACCGATCAATTGGCTTTTCTAGGCGATTTGGTAGGCTATGGTGCTGCACCCGCAGAAGTCATGGACGTGATCATGTTTCACGCCAGCAAGGGCGCATGGGTGGTCAAGGGCAATCACGACGAAATGGCACTGGGCATGCACAACACAAGCGAGATGGAAGGTTCAATTGGTGCCGAATGGACACGCACGCAACTGTCCAAGTCACATCTGGATTTCCTGGAAAATCTACCACTCGTGCTGAACCGTGAGGGTTGTCTGTTAGTGCACGCCAGTGCCAAAGAACCGGGCGACTGGACTTACATCGACTCGGAAATGCGCGCCGGCCTGTGTGTCGAGGTTGCAGACCAAGAGTGGGGCGTGAACAGGGTGTTCACTGGTCACGTTCACCATCAGGTGCTGTTCTATCAAACAGCGGTGCAAAAAATGATGCGATTCATTCCCACCCCGGGTATACCCATTCCACTGTCAAAACAACGCCCTGTTGTTGCAACGATTGGATCGGTAGGTCAACCTCGGGATGGTGACACGCGGTCTATGTACGCTTGCTACGACAGCGAACAAAACACACTGACTTTTCATCGTGTGCAATACGATTTTGCTGAAGCAGCACAAAGCATTCGAGCAGCAGGTTTGCCCGAGAAACTGGCCCACAGGATTGAGCACGGACGATGATCAATATTGGGACTATTAGCAACACGGTAGACGGGTTTAAGGTTCTGGACTGCGTTCACAGCGGCGCCATGGCGCGGATCTACCGGGTTGAATACGACCAGCAACTCTCACACGGCAAACCGGATCCCGGCTTTCCGATGGTCATGAAAATTCCAAGAATGCGCCACGAGGATGGCGCTGAGAACCTGATCAGTTTTGAAATAGAGCAGCAAATACTGCCTTCGCTGTCAGGTCCCTATGTGCCGAAGTTTGTGGCGGCGGGAGATTTGGACCAGCTTCCTTACCTCGTCATGGAATATGTGGTTGGCTCAACGCTGGAAGAATTGATGGAAAGTGGCGGCCTGCAGGATGATCCCGGCAAAATTGCCGCCCTTGGCGCCGCGATGGCCAAAGCGGTCCACAGCCTGCATCAGCAAAATGTGTGTCACCTGGATTTGAAACCCGCCAATGTGCTGTTCAGAAAGGTGGACGATCAAACCAGGCTGGATCAAGCCGTAGTTCTGGACTTTGGTTTGTCCTGCCATGCGCACTACCCCGACCTGATGGCCGAAGAAATGCGAAAGGCAGTGGGCTCCCCAGCCTGGATATCGCCCGAACAAATCGTGGGCGTGCGGGGCGATCCCCGAAGTGACGTGTTTTCAATCGGTGTGATGTTGTACCAGCTGTGCACAGGTCGCTTGCCGTTTGGCGCACCATCAACACAGGGCGGCCTTCGACAACGGCTCTGGATGGACCCAATCCCCCCAAGACGCCGAAATCCTCAAACACCGGAATGGATGCAGGAAATCATTCTGAAATGCCTCGAACCAGTGGCGGACCGGCGTTACCCTTCGGCTGCGCATCTGGCATTTGATCTAAGCAATCCCGATCAAATACCGATTACCGAACGAGGACAGCAAACCCACACCACCCCGTTCTGGACCCACTTCAAACGCTGGTTACATGCTGCGGGAATGCACTATCAACCCAGCCCCTTGCCACAACAACAAATTCAGGCAGCACCAATTGTGATGGTGGCGATTCCGGCGCATGGCGCAGACGATGCAACCCTGTATTCCTTGCGGGAGGGCGTCCAGAGAAGCCTGGGGATTCGACCCGGGGCAAGGTTGGCTGTGGTTACTGTGGTTGGCTCAAGCCTGATTGGCAACACGCATGCAGGAAAAACCGAAGCGAACTTTCACCGCCAACACTTGAGTCAACTCCGGCAATGGGCAGCGCCTTTAAGCCTGGGTCCCAATCAGATTTCATTTCATGTGCTGGAATCCAATGACATTGCCAGGGCGTTGCTCACTTACGCCACCGGTAATCATGTCAGTCTGATCGTGATGGGTGCGGCAACACGCGGGTTACAGATGCAAAAGCTGGTTGCCACAATACCCATTAAAGTTGCAATGTATGCACCTTGCTCCGTCATGCTGGTCAAGCAGCAATTGCCATTTGAACATCTTGCGGATTACGAGCCACCAAAACCGAACCTCGACGACACAGACATGGACGTGTTCAAGTACTGGTGACTCGTAGTGGCTTACTTCGCCGGCTGATCAGCTTGAGCTGGCGCTGGCTCTGCAGCAGGTGCAGGCTCTGCAGCAGGTGCAGGCTCTACCGCAGGTGCAGGCTCAGCAGCGGGTGAAGGTTCAACAGTAGCAGGTTTGTCTTCATGAGATTCGATGCTGTGCGACTCGCCACTCATATCGACGTTGTCACCGCCTTTGATGATCACAAACATTGCCAGTGCTGCAAAAACAATAAAACCTAAAACAATTTTCCACATTCCAATTTTCTCCTGGTTAAAATTCAAAAAAGCAAGCTCGTCAGAACTTGCTTTTTTGAATGCCGAGGCTTGGATGGCCTCGGCAGCACTTCACAACACTGGCTTAATCACCTTTGAAAATGTCTACGTCTTTTGTCTCTGGGACAAACAGCAGACCAATCACAAAAGTAATCGCAGCAATCACGATCGGGTACCACAGGCCATAGAACATGTTGCCGTTCTGGGCCACCATCGCAAACGCAATCGTCGGCATCAATCCGCCGAACCAGCCGTTACCGATGTGGTAAGGCAAGCTCATTGACGTGTAGCGAATGCGTGTTGGGAACAACTCAACCAGCATCGCTGCGATTGGGCCGTAAACCATGGTCACATAAATCACCAGAATCGTCAGAATACCGATGATCATTGGCTTGTTAACTTGCGCAGGATCAGCCTTGGCTGGATAACCTGCAGCAGTCAAAGCAGCCTTGACTTCGGCCTTGAAGCCATCGATCGCGGCCTTTGATGCATCGTCAAACTTACCGCCCACAACCGTACCCACTGGGGCAGTAATTACGGTCTCGCCAATTTTTACGGTGGCTGGACCTGCTGCGGCTGCGGTTTGGTTTTCGTAACTTACCGAGTTTTGGGCAAGGAATCGCTTGGCGATGTCACAAGACTTCTTGAAGTCGATTTCACGAGCAACCGGATTGCCCTGGAAGGAGCAATCGCCCTCGGCAGCGGTCACAATAATCTGCGTCTTTGCCTGCGCCTCAGCCAAAGCAGGGTTGGCTGCATTGGTCAAAGCGTTAAACAGCGGGAAGTAAGTGACGCATGCCAACAACAAACCTGCCAGGATGATTGGTTTGCGACCAATTTTGTCGGACAAAGTACCGAACACCAGGAAAAATGGCGTACCGATAATCAAAGATGCAGCAACCAAAATATTGGCGGTGGCACCATCGACTTTCAACACACTGGTCAAGAAAAACAGCGCATAGAACTGACCAGAATACCAAACCACGGCTTGACCGGCCACAAGACCAAACAACGCCAACAAAACAACCTTCAAATTGCCCCACTGACCGAAGGACTCAGTCAATGGTGCCTTGGATGTTTTGCCCTCTTCTTTCATTTTCTTGAAAGCCGGCGATTCGTTCATTGACAGTCGAATCCAGACTGACACGCCCAACAAGATAATCGACAGCAGGAAAGGAATGCGCCAACCCCAGTCTGCGAAAGCCTCTTCGCCCAGAATTGTTCTCGTGCTCAAAATCACGATCAACGAAAGGAACAGACCCAGCGTTGCGGTGGTTTGGATCCATGAGGTGTAAGCACCACGCTTGCCTTGTGGCGCATGTTCAGCAACATAAGTTGCAGCACCGCCATATTCGCCACCCAGTGCAAGACCCTGCAGCATGCGCAACACGATCAAGATGATTGGCGCAGCCACACCGATCGTAGCGTACGTTGGCAATAAACCCACAATGAAAGTGGAGCCGCCCATCAAAAGAATCGTGACCAAGAAGGTGTACTTACGGCCAATCATATCGCCCAGACGACCAAATACCAAAGCGCCAAAAGGACGCACAATGAAGCCTGCTGCGAAAGCAAGTAAAGCAAAAATAAAACCGGACGTGGGATCAAGCCCCGAAAAAAACTGCTTGGCAATAATTGCGGCCAAAGAGCCGTAAAGATAAAAATCGTACCACTCAAAAACCGTACCCAATGATGATGCGAAGATAACCTTTTTCTCTTCACCAGTCATTGGACGAGCTGCTTCTTTTGTACTCGCCATATTAATGTCCCCAGATGTTTATTGATTCATTCATTCCCGATGAATGATGGAGCGACTATGAGACGAGTTGCTGACAGATCTCTGACAAGTTTTGAGTTCTTGAATAAATAATTTCCGTTCTGAATTCTTGCAATTGCCACGATAGAAAATGGCAGAAAAACCCAGGCAACTTTTAATTTATCGAAGGAATAAATATGCAGAAAATTCGTTCATATCATTTAACGAAAATAAACGATAAGATTGAATTTTAGGACAATAACGCCGAATTCGATTTATCAAAAGAATCAAAACAAGAAAACCAATTCATCTTTATTAACGAAAAAATTTCACCGCAAGGCTTTGCTGAAATTCCCCCTAAAAAACGCCTCTAACCGGAAGGTCAAAGCCAAGTAGGGATCCCGACCACCCTCCGTCGGAAAATGAACCTCGGGAATAATGTCAACAAACAGGATGTTTTTGTGTATATCACGTCGGTAGTAAGCTTGGAGCACATAGTCCTTAATGGTCTTCTCACCCCGATCTTCGCCAACCACAATCACTGCGTACCTCAGTGCGGTGCGTGAATTCAAAACACGGTTGATTTCCGCAGTTTGTGAAAACACTGTGGAGTCCCGCATTTCTTCATATTCTGCGTAGGTTTGAAAGCGCAGGGTTTTTTCTTCATCAAGCGGTTTATTCAAATCGAAATTCGTGCGCACTTGCAAGCCGCGTTGGTTGAATTGGGTCACCCGGCTCGATGAATTGATTTGCCATTTGCTCTCGCTGAAATTCCACTGCCTCAGCGCCGAGTAGCGAAGGTACGGATCCAGAGGAGCGCCGAACTTAACACCAACTCCCAAACCCTGAACCCAGGCTTTCGTGGGGTCTTTGGATGAACGCTGCTCTAGCCCCACAGCCGAATTGTTGGTGTCAAACCTCTCCCCGCCGCGCACTTCCCGAATGCCTTGTTCAGAAAGGCGACCCAAGGGTTCTTCAATGTCGCTTTCAATAATCAGGCGCAATCGCTTTTTGGTAGTTGGCATGTCCACCCGAAAACGAACGCTGGGATCCAGCTTTGAATCGCCGGGCTGAAGCCGTGTGTCCAGCGCAACGCGAAGAAAGGATTGATTTTCAACAAACAAACTGTCTTCGGTGCCAAAAAACTGATCAATGTTTCGGGCAGTGTTGTCGACCATTCGGGTTAAATCGTAATGCACGGGCTCAAAACGCTCTTGAAGCCAGACGGGCAAATCACTCTCAGTGTTTGCAGCTTGAGCAACTCCGCCCAAAGTAAACACGCACAAACCAACGGCAACAACGGTGGGGGCTATTTTCAAAGCCTTCTCCTGATCAAGCTGTACTGCAGGTCAATACACGATACCAATGTACGCCTTTAAGAAAGGGGGCGTAAGTCCCTGAATCCAGTGATCAATGCTGCTAAACACGTCGAGTTCAAGCGTTTGAATTTTCCTCCCCACTTTTTCTGCGCAACAAGCTGACCACCAAGGTGATCACTGTGATTGGCACGACAAAACTCAGCATGGTGTTCGAATACAAATCCAAGGCGTCATGCCCCTGGGCATCGAGAATCAAATACAACACGTAAGCGGTGTAATAGGCCAAAAACACACCGCCCTCCCAACGTGCAATTTCGCGTCCGGTCAAAAAGATTGGCAGGCAAGCAAACGCCACCGCCAACATCACCCACATGTCAAATGCAAGCAGAGAAGACGCGACCTGTAAACCTGCCGGGACCGCGACAATGCTTGACACACCCAGGCACGCAAGAATGTTGAAAGTACAACTACCCACCACATTTCCAACGGCAATGTCGCGTTCGCCCTTGAGGGCCGCCGCAATCGAGGTTGCCACCTCGGGCATGGATGTGCCCGCAGACACAATGGTCAAGGCGATCACCACGTCGCTAACGCCCATGGCCTTCGCAAACACAACAGCCGAACCCACAAGCCACTCAGAGCCCAACACCAGCAAACCCAAACCCAATACAATCAAGGCCAACTGCACTGGCAATTTGGAATCCCAACTGCCTTGCTCAGCCGGGTGCAATTCTTCATCAAATTCGGTTTGCGTGGCTTTGACTTGCGAGCGGGATTGAATAACAAGAAAAGCGGTGTAAGCCACCATGAGCACCACAAGAATGCCGCCATCGCTCCACGACAGTTGCCCATCCAGACTTAACAGGAGCAGCAACACTGAAGCACCAATCATGATCGGTACCTCCTGGCGAATCAATTGAAGGTTCACCACCAAAGGTGTGATCATGGCGCTTAGACCCAAAATAAACAGCACATTGAAAATATTGCTGCCCACCACGTTGCCAATCGCAATGTCGGTGGTACCCGCCAGCGCCGCGCCAACCGACACGGCCACCTCGGGCGCGCTGGTGCCAAACGCCACCACTGTCAAGCCCACCACCAAGGGTGAAATACCAAATGAAAAGGCCAGGTTGGATGCACCACGAACCAGTACATTGGCCCCCAAAATCAGCAAAGCCAGGCCGGCTATGAACAACAACACGTCGATCAACATTGAACTTCCCCTGTGCAACAACCCCATTGTGAGGGATAAGAATTCGCTCGATTTCTCACCCCGGATGTATTTCTCTTACGATGCAAATGTTACCGCCTGAATTCTATAAACGCATGAAACCCGTAATTTTCTGCCTCGAAGACTTCGAAATGCATCGTTTTGTTCTCGAAACGCATTTGACTCGCCTGCTGGCGGATCGGGTCGAGGTGAGATACTTTAGAAGCCTGGCCCAACTGAAAGCCTCGAACGGCGGCTGCCAGCTTCTTATTTCAGATCTGAATGTGATTGACTCTAAAGCGGAGAACACCGCCCGCTTTCTGCTCGAGTATTGCAAACACACCCCGGTCATTGTTCAGTCCACCGAAGAGGAACTGCCTTGGCAACTAGAACAACAAGCCGCTGGCCGAATTCAGGCTGCGGAAAAAGGTGGCCAAGGCCAACGGTTTACACAGGCCATTGAACACTTCATGGCGCAACTTGATCAAAAAGTCGTTTAGGCAAAGCGCGGTCACTGCTAAAGCTTGTCTCTGAAAATAAAATAGGCCGCACCCACCAGGCACAATCCAGCCCACAAATAATCCAGTTTCAACGGCTCTTTCATATAGAAAACCGCAAACGGTACAAACACGGTCAGCGTGATGATTTCCTGCATCACCTTTAACTGCCCCACCGACAATACGGTGTATCCGATCCGGTTTGCAGGCACCTGAAACAGGTATTCAAACAGGGCAATGCCCCAACTGACCAAAGCCGCAATAATCCAGGGCTTCTGGCTCATGTCTTTCAAATGGGCGTACCATGCAAAGGTCATGAAAATATTGCTGATCAACAGCATGGCTATGGTGACCGGAACAGCAGGCATGGCAACTCCAGATGATTTGGCGAAACTGAGGCGATTAATCTGCGGTAGTGTAACCAAATTGCCTTACCGGGCGAATACGCTCAATACATGCAACTCCAAATTACCTATTGCTTCATCCGTCATGCTTAAATTTGTCAAAACACTGATGCTGACTTTGGCCTTGTTGGTCAGCGGAACCAGCTTCGCTTCCGAGTTTGATCACAACTACACCGCGTGGAACAGCCTGCTTGCCAAACATGTGAAGTGGCTACCCGACAACAAGCAAACAGCCGTGGATTACGCTGGTTTTCAGAAAGACAGGCAGTCATTGAAAAAGGTATTGAATGATTGGTCTTCAGTTAGCCAAGCCGATTTCAATGGCTTCTCGAAAAACCAGCAAATGGCATTTTTAATCAATGCCTACAACGGCTTTACCATCGAATTGATTTTGACCAGGTATCCAAAAATCAAATCCATCAAGGAAATAGGTGGTGTGTTCAGCAGCCCCTGGAAGCAGGAATTTTTTACGCTATTGGGTGAAAAACGCCACCTGGACTGGATTGAACACGAGCAACTTCGCCCGAAGTACAAAGAGCCTCGCGTTCACGCCGCGGTGAACTGTGCCAGCATTGGTTGCCCTGCCTTGCGCAACGAAGCATTTACCGCCACAAAATTGAATGCCCAGCTGGACGATGGCATGCGTAGCTTTTTAAGCGACCCTAGTCGCAATCGGGTCAAGAACGGCGAGTTGCAGGTTAGTCCGATTTTCAAATGGTTTGCTGAAGACTTCGAAAAAGGCCACCAAGGTTTTAAAGAAGTGAAGGATGTATTTGCAAAATGGGCGAAAGACATGGGCCCCACGCCGGAAATAGTCGATAAAATCGCATCCAAATCATTGCCGATTGCGTATACAGAGTACGACTGGTCGCTCAACGACATCCAACGCTAATCCTAATTGCCTTTTCATGCCTCATCCAAAAACGCTGCTGCTGTTTAACTACGACTGGGACGCCCAGGGAGCTGACCGGCTTCGCGCCCAATGGCCCAGTGTGGTTTCAGGCTTTGATTTATTCACTTTCCCGAGCAATGCACGCTTGGCCTGGTTCGACACAGAACGTTTTGTGGCCAAGGCAGCTGTTTTGGCCAAACTGCACGGCGCCAAGGCAGTTGCATCCAACCACGAACAATTCGGGGCACTGTGCGCAGCCTTGCTCGCAGAGAAAATGGGGTGGCCTGGCACACCAGTGCAAGCCATTCTGGCTTGCCAGCACAAATTGCATGCCCGTGAGGTGCTGGAGCAAGTTGCGCCAGAAGCGAACCTGCCTTTTGCGCGGTTAAATGCGGCCTATGGCGGCCCAGTGCCCCAAGGCATTGAATACCCGCAATTTGTGAAACCCGTGAAGGCCGCATTCTCGGTGCTGTCACGACAAGTTAAAAGTGCTCAGGAACTTCACGACCACACACGCTTCGGCCCCTGGGAACTGTGGGTGATCAAGCACCTGGTTGAACCTTTCGAGCGAATTTCAAAAAAACGACTTCCTGAAGCCGGCACTGCACACAGCATGATGCTGGAAGCACCCATGCGCGGGCGGCAATACAACCTGGATGGCTATGTGTGGCAGGGCGAAGTTCGGCCACTGGGCGTGGTTGACGAGGTGATGTACCCCAACACCGATGCATTCATGCGCTTTGAGTACCCCAGCAAGTTGCACCCTGATGTACAAGCCCGCGCAGCCGATGTTGCCAGGCGTTTTCTGAATGCGGTTGGTTTTGATCACGGCCTGTTCAATATGGAATTTTTCCATGACGAAGCCACTGGTAAAATCACCGTGATCGAATTCAACCCGCGTATGGCCTCGCAGTTTTCCGACTTGTACCTGCGCGTGGATGGCATTGACCTGCATGAAATTGCCTTTGCACTGGCCCATGGCATAGACCCGGCTACGCTGGCACGCAAGGTGCCCACGGCAGGCGCCACCGCCAGCTTTGTTTACCGATCATTCGACCAGAAAGCCACGGTGCCCTTTCCAAGTTTTGTGCAAAAGGCCGCTTTCCGGAAAGCTTTCCCCGATGCCTTGCTGTTTGAATACCCCAAAGACGCCAAAGAATTGCAGCGGGATTTCAAATGGTTGCGAAGTTACCGCTATGGCATTGTCCATTTGGGTGGCGAAAACCCCCGCGACCTGCGACATCGTTGCGAGCACGCCAGTGCGCTGCTTGGCTGGCCAGCGCCCTACCTTGAAGACCCGGCTGGAACTGTTTTCAGCGAAACAGGTCAGTTCATTGACTTGATTCAACCACGCACAGGAGAAGTATTTTGATGATTTCACGCACCCACAAGCTATTGATCGCGGCCAGCCTGGTGCTGGGCCTAAGTGGATGCAGCGCCATGACCGCTCAAAACCCTGCCAGCGAACTGACACCTGTCAACGCCGCCGAAATGGAAGGTGCAGACCGACTGATGCTGTTTGGCGCAGATGTTGTGGCCTATTTCACACAAAACGCCTACGTACAGGGCAAGCCCGAATTCAGCAGCACCTATCAGGAAGTGGACTTTCACTTTGCAAGCGCTGAACACAAGGCCCTGTTTGATGCTGAACCCACCAAATACATTCCCCAATACGGCGGCTACTGCGCCAACGGCATCATGTTTGGCATTCCCTGGGGTGGCAATGCAAGCGACTTCCGCGTGGTGAACAACAAACTGTACATTTTCGGCGGCACCGTGTCACAGGCAGCCTTCGAACTCGAAATGGAGAAAAACATCGCCCTGGCCGACAGCTACTGGGAAAAAGAAGTGAAGGACAACAACAGCTTCATTCAACGTGCAAAGCGCTTGGTGATTCGAGTGCCACACTACAAAACAGGGGAAGAACAGGCCGCTGAAGTTCAGGCCGCCGGAAAGCTGGGCAGCTAACGATTAAAAATTAAATGTTAAAAAAACCGTCGCTCAAACATTTTACGGTTAAAACATAAATTGTTTGTGCGATTATCAATTTTCGAGTTTTTTCAATCGTTCTATACAACGAGGTACTCATGAAAAGTTCAGCAATCTCCATTTCACGTCGTCTCTTCTCTGTGGCAGCCATTGCGCTAGCCGCTGGCTTTTCAGTGTCTGCACACGCTGAACAAGTGTTGAGAGTAACCACCATTCCCGAAGAAGCCGCGACCGAGCAAATTCGCAAATTCGAACCACTGGCTGCCTATTTGTCCAAAGCCGTGGGCATGAAAGTTGAATTCACTCCTGTAAGCGACTATCCCGCCGCGGTCGAAGCCTTGGTCAACAAGAAAGTAGACCTGGTTTGGTTTGGCGGCTTTACCCATGTACAGGCCAACTTGCGCTCCAACGGCAAGGTCATTCCAATCGCCCAACGCGTGGAAGACACCAAGTTCCAATCCGTGTTCATTGCCAAAACTGATTCAGGCATCAAAACCCTGCAAGACATGAAGGGCAAACAAGTTTCATTTGGTTCACAAAGCAGCACCTCTGGCCACTTGATGCCACGCAGCTTCCTGCTCGAAGCAGGCCTTGAGCCAGAGAAGGCATTCAAGCGCGTGGCTTATTCTGGCGCACACGATGCCACCATTGCGTCAGTGGTTAGCGGCAAGGTAGACGCAGCAGCCCTGGACATCACCGTGTGGAAAAAGTTTGTGAACGAAAACAAGGTGGACACCAAAGCTGTAGACGTGTTCTACACCACCCCACCCTATTTCAATTACAACTGGACAGTACACCAAGACATGCCAGCCGATTTGCGCAAGAAAATCCAGAAAGCCCTGTTCGATCTGGACCCGGCAGTGCCTGAGCATGCAGAAATACTGAAGTTGAACCGCGCCACACGGTACGTTGACACCAAGCCTGAAAACTACAAAGGTTTGGAAAGCGCCGCTCGCAGCGCTGGCTTGTTATAATCAAAGAGTAGAAGGGGGCCCGCACTTGGGCCCTCGCAGTAATATGGGGAACGCAGCGCAGTGAAGCTTCAAATTCAGGACATTGATGCCTGCCATCCCTCCGCACCCTCCAGCAGCGTACCGGCGATCAAAAAAATGTCGCTGCAAGTCGGCAGTGGAGAACAAATCGCCCTGATCGGTCCTTCGGGCGCAGGTAAAACCACGCTGCTTCAGGTGCTTTCATGCACCCTGAAACCCTTGCATGGCAAGGTTGCCTTAAACGATCAGAGCCCTTGGACTTTAAGCAAACGCAATTTGCAAAAGCTGCGCGGCCAGTTGATTGTCGCACCCCAGGTGCCACCGCTGCCACCAAGGCAGCGTGTTATTACCTCGGTGTTGGCAGGGCGTTTGCCAGCCATGAACCTGGCACAAAGCATCAAATCACTGTTTTACCCGGTTGACATTCCGGCTGCGCACCACGCGCTGAGCAAGCTTGATTTGCCCGAGAAAATTTTTGAACGCGTTGACAGGCTTTCCGGGGGTGAACGCCAGCGCGTTGGCTTGGCTCGCTTGTTCGTCTCCCCGGCCAAACTCTGGCTGGTGGACGAACCCCTGTCAGCGCTTGACCCCACGCGGGCTCGGCTGGCCATGTCAGCACTCACTGAAACAGCACGCGAAAACGGGATTACCTTGGTGTGCACCTTGCACCAGGTGGACATGGCTTTAGCATTCTTCAATCGCATCGTGGGCCTGCGCCATGGTCAAATCGAATTTGATTTGCCCACCGAGCAAGTAACCCCGGCCATGCTGAAATCACTCTACTCCCAATACGAGCATGAGCTTCTGGGCCAACAAGACCGTGAATTGATCGAGAAACAATTCGAGCGAGTAACGCCCGCAGTTGTGGTCAACAATTGCCGATGAACAGCCTGCACTTGCCAGTACACAATCCGCGTTTTGATGTGCCCGCACGCGACCCGGCGTGGCATCAACGGCTGTTCTGGATTATTTTTACAGTTCTGCTGCTGTGGCCATTGACTGAGGCCACCGAATTTCGGCCTTCGGTTTTGTTTGAAGCCGAGAACATGAAAATCAGCGCCGAATTTATTGGCAGCTTTTTTCCACCCGTACTCGAACCCGATTTGCTCGCCAGAATTCTGCGCGAAACCTGGAAAACCGTTGCCATTGCAACGGCAGGTATGGTGCTGGCCCTGATCATTGCTTTCCCGCTCACCATTTTGTCCACCCGGGTTTTGTCAGTGTCGGCCATCTCGGGGAAAATGGCAGCCCTGCCCTTTGCGATTCGTCAAACCATTCGCTGGACCCTGATTATCCTTCGCAGCATCCCCGAACTGGTGTGGGCACTGGTGTTTGTTCGCGTTGTTGGGCTTGGCCCCACCGCAGGCGTATTGGCCATTGCGCTTACTTACGGTGGCATGCTGGGCAAAGTGTATGGTGAAATTCTGGAAAGTGGTGAGACCACGCCGACAGAAACATTGCTGAGAAACGGCACCGGGCGCTTACAGGCATTCTTCTACGGCCTGCTGCCCCAGAATGTGATGGAGCTGACCTCCTACACAGTGTACCGCTGGGAATGTGCCATTAGATCGTCGGTCGTACTGGGTTTTGTGGGTGCTGGCGGCCTGGGTCAGGAACTCGACAATTCCATGAAGATGTTCAATGGAGGTGAGGTGTCCACCATGCTGATTGTCTTCATCCTGCTGGTGGCCTTGGCCGACGCGGTCAGCGCGTTTTTCCGGAAGCGTTTGGTATGAGCAATTTGCAAAATACGGCCTGCCCCACCAAAGCGCCCCCAGTCATGAAAGGGGGAACGGCCGCTTTGCTGTTGGGCATGCTCACCCTGATCGTGGCGAGTTTCTGGACACTGAACCTGAAATGGGGTGAATTTTTATCCGTGGAAGCGTTTCAATCCATGGGTCGATTCATCGCCGAATTTTTCCCGATGGACACCCAACCAGCATTCCTGACCAAAGTGGGTTGGGGTACGCTTGAAACACTGGCCATGTCGCTGTTGGGAACAGCGCTGGCTGCTGTGGCTGGCCTTGCTTTGGCCATACCCGCAAGCAAGCTGCACAGCAATGACAAAGGCTACATGCGCACGCCTACCCGCTGGGTGCTCAATGCTTTACGCTCGATTCCCGAGTTGGTGTGGGCCGCGCTGCTGCTGATTTCTGCGGGCCTGGGTCCTTTTGCAGGCACGCTGGCGCTGGCCTTTCACACCACAGGGGTGCTGGGCAGGCTGTTTGCTGAATCCATTGAAAATGCGCCTTCGGAGCCTGCCGACGCATTGCGCACGCAGGGCATTGGCAACTTGAAAGTATTTTATTTCACCACCTTGCCGCAAGTACTGCCCCAACTCATGAGCTACACCCTGTACCGCTGGGAAAACAACATTCGCGCAGCTGCGGTGTTGGGCGTGGTAGGTGCCGGCGGTTTGGGGCAATTGTTGTCGTTCCACATGGGTTTGTTCCAGATGGGCAAAACCGCCACCATTCTGGCAGCCATGTTGCTCTTGGTCGCAATTGTGGACAGCATGAGCTACCACCTGCGCCGCACCTTGACCCGATGAATTCGTTCAACCCAAGAAAGCCATGAACCCAACACCGCAATTCATACAGATTTATCAAGGCCAGGCCGAGCACATTCGAGAGGAATTGCTCAGTGGCCTGCGTGCCAGCAAAGCACACACCTCGCCCAAATACCTGTACGACGAATTGGGCTCGAAACTGTTCGAAGCCATTACCTGCATACCCGAGTACTACCCCACCCGCACTGAAGCTATGATTTTTGCCAGCCACGGGCACGACATGGCAAGACAGGTACCCAAGGGCTCGGTGTTCATCGACCTGGGAGCAGGCAATTGCGAGAAAGCAGCCCGACTTTTTAATGTATTCCACCCGGCACGTTATGTGGCCGTGGACATTTCCGTGGACTTTTTAAAAGGCTCACTGGAATGCCTGCAACGGCAATTTCCTGAGCTGGAAATGGCAGGTGTGGGCCTCGATTTCTCCAGCGAACTGAACCTGCCCGCTGGCCTGGCCCTGAACCCCTCGCAACCGCGAATCATGTTTTACCCAGGGTCCAGCATTGGCAACTTCACACCCGAGGAAGCACTGCTGTTTTTAAAACAGGTGCATGCGGTATGTGCCACGGCCACAGGGGGTGGCCTACTGATTGGGGTCGACCTGGTAAAAAGCAAATCTGTGCTTGAAGCCGCCTACGACGACGCATTGGGCGTAACCGCCGCATTTAACCGCAACATGTTGCTGCACTTCAACATGCTGGCTGGCACCAACTTCCAACTGGAAGACTGGAAACACATCGGCCTGTACAACACCGAACTGAGCCGCATTGAAATGCACCTGGAAGCACTGCGGGATGTTGTGGTGACCTGGGAAGGTGGTGAACGCCAGTTTGTGGAAGGCGAGCGAATTCACACCGAAAATTCTTACAAGTGGACGCTGACCGGGTTCGAAGACTTGCTGAAACGCGCAGGTTTTGGTGCTTGCAAAGCTTACACCGATCCCGAACAGAAATTTGCGGTGTTTTGGGCAAAGGCTTGAAGGCTGACAATTCGTATCGCCAACTCAGCGGGATCAATCACTGTCTGGTTAATTCGTCACCGTCTTGTCGCTTAATCGGCAGCGATGTCTCAATCGTTTCGCCTTCAAGAAAACCTGCCCGTTTGAATTCACACGCCACGGTCAGCCTCAGGCTGACACCAAGGCTTGGCCAGCTTTTTTACCAAGCTTGGTGAGTCAGTGTGAATATCAAAAAGGGAAATACAGGTTTTCAGGCGAACGCATTGGGATTCGCGCTGATTAAGCGATAAGCAATGCGCAACGATAGCGACAACAGGCATGCCAATTAGCCAGCAGCAAGTCGCCACAAACTGGTCATTTCCTTCGACCGTGCATCAAACAGCGCATCACTGGCATCAAAGGCCTTGCCATGCTTGGGCTTTGCATCTGTGCGGCCCAATACTTTCAAGCCCGCCAGCTCAATCCAGCCCAGCAACTCTTCCCGCGTGCGCAACTTTAAATGCTCTGCCAAGTCCGACAGAATCAACCAGCCTTCTCCGCCCGCATTCAAATGCGCAGCCAGGCCCGCCAGATAAGCTTTCAACATGCCACTGTTTTCATCGTAAATAGCACGTTCAATCGGTGAAGTGGGCTTGCCCGGTAACCAAGGCGGGTTGCACACAATCAAATCCGCTTTGCCGTCAGCAAACATATCAGCTTGCACCACTTTCACCTGCTTGCCCATGCCCAAATTCTGGATATTGAATTGCGCACATTCCAGTGCGCGTGGGTCATTGTCGGTGGCCACAATATTGCTTAACCAACGTTGCGCCAGCACCGCGGCCAACACCCCAGTACCTGTGCCCACATCCATGGCAGTGCCGTTCACTTCGCAGGCTTTGGGCATCGGTGCTTTTAACACCAAATCAACATATTCGCCACGCACTGGTGAAAACACACCGTAATACGGATGAATGCGGTTACTGGGCGGGTCGCCCAGGGCTGGCACATCCACACCCTTCTTGCGCCATTCATGCGCACCTACCACACCCATCATCTCGCGCAGCGAAGTCACAATCATCGGGCCGTCTACGTGTGGCTCGCCCCATGCTTCTGTGCATGCCGCCAATACATCGGGTGCGCGACGCAATGGAATGCTGTAGTCCGCATTGAAAGGGATGAGGATGGAACCCAGAATTCGGGCACGCTGAGCCTGGGCCTGGCGGTAAAGGTGAAACTTCTGGGGGTAGTCCACATCGGCCTTGCCTGCTTTCGCGGATTTGCTTTTCTTGTGCTCTGCGTTTTTGTCTACGCGGCGCACCAAAGCTTGCATCAACTGGCGGGCATTCTGAAAATCGCTTTGCCACAAAAACACATTGCCTTCGCAAGCCAGGCGGTACGCCATGTCGGCGGTCAAAGTATCGTCGGCAAGCATTACTTTGCCAGGCACCGCCAAATTGCGTTCCGACTGCCAGCGCGCGCTGAAGGTTTCCTCGCCTTTGGTCCATTGGATCACGGGGGTTTCTTGGGCTGATTGCATGCGGGTTCTCGCGGTGATTGGCGTGTTGGTTCGTGTAAACTTCTTCTGGGTCGCAGTGTACCACCTTGGGTGGCTGACACTTCGAACCATCCCATACCAAATAGAGTGGCTGTTGTCTTGATTAAACCATCCATCGTCATCGTAAGCCCTGCCTTGGCCGACGCCAACAACGGCAATTGGCAAACAGCGCGCCGCTGGCAACTGTTTTTGTCCGAACACTTCAACGTTCGCATTGTGAAGCACTGGGAGCATTCGGCAACCACAGAGCAGGACGTGGCCATGATCGCCCTGCATGCCCGCCGTTCTGCCGACTCTATTGCTGCATGGGCACAAAGCCGCGGCACCGATGCGCAAGGAAGCCTGGGGCTAATACTGGCGCTGACCGGCACTGACCTGTACCGAGACATTGAAACCGATGAAACCGCACAGAAATCACTCGAATTGGCGCGACATTTGATTGTGTTGCAGGAAAAGGGTGTCGAGAAGCTGAATGAAAACCTGCAGAAGAAGACATCGGTGATTTTTCAATCGACCACTTCGCGCAAAACCCTGAACAAGGCCAAACGCCGATTGAAGGTGGTGATGGTGGGGCATTTGCGCGATGAAAAAATGCCACAAACCCTGATGGAAGCGGCGGTGCTGCTGCGTGGCTACCCGGATATTTTCATCGATCACATTGGCGGGCCATTAGACCCTGAATTGGCACAAGCCGCCGAAGAAACGATGCAAGCTTGCCCCAACTACCGCTGGCTGGGCAACCAGCCCCACGGTGCTACCCGCACGCGCATTCAACGCGCCCATGTGCTGGTGCACGCCAGCAAAATGGAAGGTGGGGCGCATGTGATCATGGAAGCTGTGTGCAGCGGCACGCCAGTGGTCGCCAGCTACATTGACGGCAACATCGGCATGCTGGGTGCAACTTACCCCGGTTACTTCCCCTTGGGCAACTCACATGCCCTGGCCAATGTGCTAACCCAATTGCAAGAAGACATTGTGAATCCGAAACCCTTGCCACCGGGTAAATCCAGTATGTACACCAAATTGAAAAGCCAATGCGCCGAGCGGGCCAAATTATTTGCCCCGGAAAACGAACAAAACCGTTTAATTGCACTCGTACAACGAGCAGTTCAAAACAACAACGAAGCCAACCCACAAGAAGTACAGCATGCAAACATCTGACCAACCCATTCTTCGTGACATTGTGCTGGTAGGCGGCGGCCACAGCCATGTGGGTGTGCTGCGCATGTTTGGCATGAAGCCTTGGCCCGGCGTGCGCCTGACCTTGATTTGTACGGATATTCACACCCCCTATTCCGGCATGCTGCCCGGCTACATTGCAGGCCACTACAGCTATGACGACGTGCACATTGACCTGGGTCGCCTGTGCGCCTTTGCAGGTGCACGCTTGTTCAAAGACGAAGTAGTTGGCATTGACCGAGCCAATCAAAAGGTAATTTGCAAGAATCGCCCGCCAGTGGCTTACGATGCGCTGTCCATCAACATTGGCAGCACGCCCCAGGTGCAATTGGTGCCTGGCGCACTGGAAAATGCAGTGCCAGTCAAGCCGATTGCAAGGTTCAACCAGCGTTGGGTTAACTTGCTGGACCGTGTAAAAATCCATGCAGGCAAAACCACCATTGCTGTGGTGGGTGGCGGTGCCGGTGGTGTTGAACTGGCGCTGGCCATGCAATTTCGCCTGCGCAATGAATTGACTGCGATGGGGCGCAACCCGGATGAACTGGAATTTCACCTGTTCACTGCAGATTCTGATGTATTGCCCACCCACAACCCAGGCGTGCGTGCGAGGTTCGAGAAAGTATTGAATGAACGTGGTGTGGTGCTACACCGTGACGCCGAAGTGGTGCAACTGGATGGCCACACCCTGCAAACCAAGCGGGGTGAGCACTTGCATGCCGACGAAATCATGTGGGTTACGCAAGCAGGCGGTGCCGCATGGCTTGCGAACACCGACCTTGAACTGGATTCCCGTGGCTTCATCAATGTGGGCCCTACCTTACAGACCACGCGAGATCCAAAAATTTTTGCAGCAGGCGACATTGCAAACCTGACCAGCACACCGCTTGAGAAAGCAGGCGTGTTTGCGGTGCGCATGGGCAAACCACTGACCAAGAACCTTCACCTGTTTGTTCAAGGCGCCGACCTGCTGGAATACCGTCCACAAAAAACATGGTTGGCCCTGATCAGTACGGGCGACAAATATGCAGTGGCATCCAAGGGTTCACTGGGCTTCGCAGGCGCATGGGTTTGGCAATGGAAAGACTGGATTGATCGCCGTTTCATGGCGAAATTCAGTGACTTTCCAGACATGGATTCAAACGCAAAACCAGCTGGTGGCAACAGCACACCGAATTTGGCACTGACACAGGAAGAAAGCCTGCAAGCCATTTCAGCCATTGCAATGCGTTGCGGCGGTTGCGGTGCCAAAGTGGGTTCCACAGTTTTATCTCGCGCACTCGGTAACCTAAAACCGGTGGATCGCGAAGACGTATTGGTAGGCCTGCATGCACCCGATGATGCTGCAATTGTGAAAGTACCACCTGGCAAAGCCATGGTGCACACCGTCGACTTCTTCCGGGCCTTTGTGGACGACCCCTATATTTTTGGCAAGGTTGCAGCCAACCATGCACTGGGCGATGTGTTTGCCATGGGCGGCGAGGCACAATCGGCCACCGCCGTGGTCACGGTGCCGCCGGGGCTGGAATCGAAAGTTGAAGAGTTGCTGTTTCAAATGATGAGTGGTGCAGTGGAGGTTTTGAACGATGCAGGCTGCGCATTGGTGGGTGGCCACACCGGAGAAGGCCGCGAGCTGGCCCTGGGTTTTGCCATCAACGGTTTGGTGGATGAAAACCTGGATGGCGTGATGATCAAGGGCGGCATGCGGCCTGGCGATGCAATTTTGCTGACCAAACCCATTGGCACTGGCACCTTGTTCGCCGCCCTGCCGCAGTTGAAAACCAAAGGCCGCTGGATAGATGCTGCGCTGGAATCGATGGTGAAAAGCAACCGCTTGGGCGCACAGTGCCTGCGTGAATATGGATCGAAGGCTTGTACAGACCTGACTGGTTTCGGCCTGTTGGGTCACCTCGTGGAAATGACCCGTCCCTCTGAAGTGGATGCCGAACTTGATTTAAGCGCCCTGCCCCTGCTGGACGGTGCGCTTGACATGGTCAGCGCAGGCATTGTCAGTTCTCTGCAACCTGCGAACGTGCGCTTGCGCCGAGCCATTCGAAATCAGGCTGAGTATGTGAATGACCCGCGCTACCCATTGATATTTGATCCGCAAACCGCAGGTGGTTTGCTGGCCACCGTGCCCGGCGAAAAAGCAGAGGCCTGTGTGGCTGCATTGAAGCAACTGGGCTATGAACACACCGCCATTATTGGCCGCATACTGCCGCAAGGCGAGGCCATTGAGCCAATCGTATTGAAGGGTTAAGGAAGCACCAAATGCCACAGGCTGTTCAACAACACTGGAGGAAAACAGCATTGCTGCTGATTGCAGCAGCGTTGCTCTTCGTGTGGATGAATGCCGATGTATCACTTCAAGACATGCTGGCCGCACAGCGCGAGTTGGCCATGCACTTTGTGGATAACCCCACGTTGGTCACTTTGATTTACTTCGGTGTATTTGTAGTAATTACCGCCTTGTGCCTGCCAGGTGCAGGTGTATTGATGCTGGTGGGTGGGGGCTGCATGGGGTTTGGCCTGTGCATGGTGGTGTCCACCGCCGCATCGGCTTTGGGTGCCCTGCTCACGATGCTGTTTGCGCGGCACTTCTTTCGATCATCCGTTGAGGCCCGCTTCGCCGACAAGCTGGATGAGATCAACAAGGGCATAGAAAAGAACGAAGTAGCCTACCTGCTCAGTCTTCGACTGGCCCCCATCATTCCTTTTGTCGCATTCAATTTGCTGGCTGGCCTGAGCCGTGTAAAGCCGTGGACATTCTTGTGGACATTCTTGTGGACAAGCTTTGTGGGTATGCTGCCCGGCACCATGCTGTATGTAAATGCGGGTAACGAGTTATCCAAAGTAAACCGGCTGGAAGAATTGATTTCACTGGAAGTGGTCATTTCTCTGGCTGCGCTGGCCTTGGTGCCATTCCTGATTCAGTGGGGAACGCGGCAATTTCAGCTGCGCAAGGCGGCTTGAGCCCACTCGGCTTGGGTTCTGATAACGCGTCGATCTTGATTAGCCCACTTGGCTTGGGTTCCTATCTCTCGCCAGAAAACCTGTATATCCCTTTTTGATGTTCACCCTGACTCTCCTCGCTCGGCAAAAGGGCGGGCCGAGACTCGGTGCCGGCCCATGGCCGGCCGTGGCGGGTGAATTCAAACGGGCAGGTTTTGTTGAAGGCGAGGCGATCGAAACACCGCCGCTGATTGGGCGATGAAATCAGCCGTGAGTTGCGTGGAGAGGGAGATTCGCCAGTGCCGATGGAGCTCTGAACACAGCCATGCGTCGCTCGGAGGTGGAGAAGCGCTGCACGGGAGTGCGGGGAGCCGAACTTGCAGATGGGCGCACTCTGCGGGTTCAAGCCAACACGGCAGTGGGATTGCTTGGGGCGCACTTCAAGAAAACCGCCCCGTTTGAATGGATTCGCAGCGGTCGGCTACAAGCCGACGCCGAGACTCGGCCCGCCCTTTTGCCGAGCGAGGTGAGCAAGAATCCATTCAAAAAGGGACTAAGCGGTTTTCTGTGCGGAACAAGTAACCCATGCCGAGTTTGCCAAAAACCGCAGCGGTGACCCTTCAAGTTTTGCTCCCAAGCCCACTAGTCCGCTAGTCCAGTGCGACACAAACAACCCATGCCAAGCGAGCAAAAAACCTCAGCGGATGTCGAACAACTCCACATCAAACACCAAGTCGGTGTTGCCCGGAATCGGACCTGCACCACGCGCGCCATATGCAGTGTCGGATGGGCAGAACACGATTGCCCGATCACCCACCACCATTTCGCACAAAGCCTGGGTCCAGGCTGGAATCACACGGTTCAGCGGAAAAGAGATTTTTTCGTTGCGTTTGATTGAACTATCAAATACGCGACCATCCAGAAAAGTGCCCTCATAGTGCACTTCCACGATTGAATTCGGTGTGGGCTTTTGCGTGCCGGTGCCGCGCTTTTTGAAAGTCAGCTTCACGCCAGAAGGAAGTACGAGTTCGTCGCCAGCGGCGGCGTTGTTGGTTGAATCAGTCACAGCATTACCCCAGGTAAGAATTAAGACAAGCGCTTATTCTAACCCGGGGTGTTCAGCCAGCCGTAAATTCGGCCTTGAAATCAATAGGTTTTGTAGGGCAGGAATTTGCCGCTCATATTGATGCTGACGCGGTCACCCATGGGGTGAGGCTCGCGCTGCAAATCCATTTTGAAGTCGATCGCACTCATGATGCCGTCACCAAACTCTTCATGAATCAGTTCCTTGAAGGTAGTGCCGTACACACTGATCAATTCATAAAAGCGATAAATCAGAGGGTCAGTCGGCACGGCGGTGGGCAGCGACCCCTTGTAAGGCACAACTTGCAGGCAATCCACTGCCTCGGGTGGCAAGGCCAAATACTCGCCAATTTTCTTGGCCTGTTCTTCGGTCAAGGTCATCTGGCCCAGCAATGCCGCTGTGCTCCATTCCTTGGACTGGCCCAGTACTTTGGCACAGTCGTCCCAAGTGCATTTCTTCTTGCGCTTGGCCAATACAATCAATTCGGTGACGTCGGTTCGTTTCATGGTGCACTCCTTTGAATCAAATTTAGTGGGGGTGTTGTCTCGGTGCCAACTTTCGTGTTGCTCAGGGCTTTCAAGCCTGGGCGAACCACCGTGGGTTGTTTGTGCAATTCAGCATTCAATTTGTTGCCATCGGGTTCGGCGCTGGGTACGGGTGCTGCACGGTTCACCAGGAAATCAACCAAATGGTTGCGAATGGCGTAGTACTGCGGGTCGTGATGCACGGTGCTCCGGGTGCGTTCGCGCGGCATGGTGTTTTCAACAATTTCTGCAATGCGCGCGCGCGGGCCGTGGCTCATCAACATCACTTTGTCGGCCAGCAAAATGGCCTCATCCACATCGTGCGTAATCATGAATACGGTTTGCCCTGTGGCCTTCACAATTTGCAGCAACTCGTCTTGAATCGTGCCGCGGGTCAGCGCATCCAGCGCGCCAAAGGGCTCGTCCAGCAACAGCATTTGCGGTTGAATGGCAAACGCACGGGCAATGCCCACCCGCTGTTTCATGCCGCCAGAAAGTTCATGCGGCTTTTTGTTTGCGGCTTTACCCAAACCCACCATATCCAGATACTTCATGGCGTGTTCACTGATTTCCTCCGGCGACTTTTCAGGCCAACGTGAACGCACACCAAACTCCACGTTTTTCAACGCTGTCATCCAAGGCATCAGCGCGTGGCTTTGAAACACCACACCACGGTCAAGCGATGGGCCTACTACTTCTTTGTCGTTCATGATCACGTAGCCCTGTGTGGCTTCATCCAGCCCCGCCAGAATGTTCAGAATGGTGCTTTTGCCGCAACCGGAATGGCCGATGATGCAAACAAACTCACCTTTCTGAATATCGAAGTTCACGGCCTCGAACACAGGTGGAACCGAGGTGTCAGCAGGCGCATAACTTTTTACCAAACCTTCCACTTGCAGGAAGGCGGCAGCTTTTTCATTGGGTATGAGGTCTTTGCTGAATATCTTGTGTTCAGTCGTCATTGTTTTTTACTCCTTGTAGCTGACCAGCTTGGCCATGCGGGCCAGCAGCGTATCGAGCAACATGCCGATCAAACCGATGAACAAAATCGCACTGATGATGTTGGCAATCGACAGGTTGTTCCATTCGTTCCACACGAAGTAACCGATGCCCGTGCCGCCGACCAGCATTTCAGCCGCCACAATCACCAGCCAGGCAATACCAACGGAAATACGCATGCCTGTCATGATGGTGGGCGCCGCTGCCGGCAAAATCACCTGAAATGCGGTGCGCAGTGAACTGACTTCCAAAGTTTTGGCCACGTTCAACCAATCACGCCGAACCCCCGCCACACCAAACGCTGTGTTGACCAACATCGGCCAGATGGAGCAAATGAAAATCACAAAAATAGCCGAGGTGTCGCTGTCTTTGATCGTGTACAGTGCCAGCGGCATCCAGGCCAATGGCGACACCGGTTTCAAAATCTGGATGAAGGGGTCAAGCGCCTTGTACAGCAAAGGCGACATGCCAATAACAAAGCCCAATGGAATCGCCACCAAAGCGGCCAAACCAAAACCCACCAGCACGCGGAAAATGGAATAGCCCAATTGAATGCCGATGCCTTTGTCATTGGTGCCACGATCGTAGAACGGATCACTGATGTGCCCCCACAACTTCTCACCCACATCGCCCGGGGTGGGCAATGGGGTTTTACTGCCCGTGGACGCAGCCTGACCCACCAGTGCTGCATATTCAGGATCTACATTCACCTCGGCTTGCTCGGGCAAGGTGGCAATGGTCCAAATGGCAATCAACACCACCAGGATCAAACCCGACAAAGCCCATGGGGCCCACTTTTGCTTCCTAAAGTCTTTCATGCCGCTTAGCCCTTGGTTCTGGAAATTGCAAAACTGTTGATGTATTCCTCAGGCTTCTTGGGATCGAACGGTTTGCCCATTACACTGAACTTTTTATCCAGCGATGCCGGTGGCTGCATGCCCACTTCTTTCATCAAGCGAGTCGCGTCAGTGGCCAAAAATACATCTTTGGCAATTTTGTTGTAGTCCACATCGCCCTTGATTTGTCCCCAGCGTTTCATCTGGGTCAAAATCCAAATCGCAAAACTTTGGTAAGGGAACGGATCGAAGTCGATGCGCTGCGGGTCTTTCTTGATACCGCCCAAGCCATCTGCATAGGTGCCGGTCAACACCTGTTCAACCACTGTCAATGGCTGGTTCAAGTAATTGGTGGGGGCAATGGCTGCTGCAATTTCCTTGCGGTTCTCGGCTTTGCGTGCGTAGGCCGTGGCATCCAGTACCGCCTTCAACAGGGCTTTGTAACTGTTGGGGTTTTGGGTCACGAATTCCTTGCTGGCTGCAAACGCGCAGCACGGGTGGCCCGACCAAATTTCCTTCGACAAAATGTGAATAAAGCCCACGCCGTCGTACACGGCACGTTGGTTCACAGGGTCGGGCGCCAGGAAGCCGTCAATGTTGTCAGCGCGCATATTGGCCACCATTTCGGGAGGTGGCACGGAACGAATTTGCACATCGCGATCGGGATCAAGGCCAGCCTCGGCCAGGTAGTAGCGCAACAGGTAGTTGTGCATGGAATAGTCAAACGGCACTGCAAACTTGAAACCCTTCCAGTCTTTCGGATTGCGTTTGTCCTTGTGCTTCATGGCCAATGTAATGGCCTGACCATTGATGTTTTCAACAGCGGGCATAGTCCATGGAATGGCGTTCGAGCCTACACCCATGGAGATGGCCAAAGGCATGGGCGACAACATGTGAGCCGCATCGTATTCTTTGGCCAGCGACTTGTCGCGCACCACCGCCCAGCCAGCAGTTTTCACCACTTCAACATCCAAGCCTTGCTTGGCATAGAAACCCAAAGGCTGCGCCATGATGATGGGCGTTGCACAGGTGATTGGAATGAAGCCCACTTTCAGCTTTTGTTTTTCCAAAGGGCCGTTACTTTGGGCAAACGCCTCCTTGGCTGCCGCCAAAGGGAACAGGCTGCCGATGGCTGCCATGGCGGTACCACTGCCCACAGCGCGCAGGAAATTGCGGCGTAACTGGTCGTTGGGAAACAGTGCATGCATCACCGCGTTTTCAACAGCACGCTCTTCCATCTGTTGCACGGCCAGTTGTTGGTCGTGTTCAGCCTGACTGTTGTGTTGGCCACAGGCGCAGCGCATGCCCAGGCGGGTATTGGGATCGAACGGGTTCTTGAAAAAAGACATGGTGAACTCCTATGCAGTGTTGCAACAATCAGGCTGTGGCGCGGTTCAATGCGGGGCGAAAATAATCAATGTCGTGTTGGTATTGCTGGTAGGCCTTGGTGTACTCCATCACACGGGCCACCTCGGCAATAAATTCTTCGTCGTAACCGGCGCGGCGCAACAGGTGAAAACCCACTTCCATGCCGCTTGCGATGCCGCCACCTGTTACGATCCGGCCGGCATCCACCACCCTTGCATGGCTTACCTGGCAGGCTGGTGCTATTTCAGCCAAGCGGTCGATTGGGGTTTTTCCAAGGTGCGAAGCTTCAAGGCGATCGGGTTCTTTGCGGTTGGTGGCAGCCAAGCCATCGAGCAAACCCATGCGAGCGTAAATCCACGAGCCCGTGCACACGCTGGTTAGCAAACAAGTGTTGGGCAGCGCCCGAATGTAGCGGTGCAAGTTGCCATTGTTCATTTCCTGCCGGGTACCAAAACCACCCGGAATCAGAAATGCATCCATTGCAGGTGTGTCAGAAAACGAATAGTTGGGCAACACAGTGAAACCAGCTTGAGTTTGTACTGGCCGCATGCTCTCGGCAATCAGGAACACTTCCAACTCTGGGTCGAAACGTTTGGCAACCGAGAACACCCCATACGGTGCTGCGTAGTCCACCACCTCGGCTTCCTTGAACACATACACACCCAGTCTGAACCCTTGCATTCTGGCCATTCACGTTTCTCCGGCAACACTGCATCAACAGGCTTTCAGTGTGCCGCGGGGGCTGAAGGCTGGGTATCACGCCTTTTGTGATTGTGTTGTAGTGCTGGCCCTACAAGAAAATTACAAGCCATGCAGCTTGGTGTAGTTCACCAGGTCCACCAGGTTTTTCAGTTCCAGCTTTTCAAACACACGCGCGCGATAAGTTGAAACCGTGTTGCCCGACAAGCACAAGGCCTGTGCAATGTGTTGAACTGTTTCGCCCTGCGCCATCAAACGCAGCACCTGCATTTCACGATTGGACAGTCGCTCGTGAGGCAGCCTGTCAGCTGGCTT
Organism: Limnobacter olei; assembly: GCF_029087225.1. Lineage (GTDB taxonomy): Bacteria > Pseudomonadota > Gammaproteobacteria > Burkholderiales > Burkholderiaceae_B > Limnobacter > Limnobacter olei. The sequence goes on from NZ_JARFJD010000002.1 coordinate 301,237, forward strand.
GCGCAAATCGTTGGCCATCAAGTTGGCTGTAGCAGGGGTTAGGTAGACTTGCCCGGCGCAGGCCATTTGAAGGGCCTGTGTCAACTCCTGGGGCGAGCAACCTTTGTTCAGGTACGCATTGGCACCACTGCGAATGGCACGCAAAGCAAACTGCGCTTCGGGGTACACCGACAACATCACCACGCCCAGTTTCGGAAATTCACTGCGCACGCTTTTCAGTACATCGAAACCATCGCGTTCGCCCAGTGCAACGTCCAGCAACACGGCATCAAAGCTGCCCTTGCGAAGTTTCTGCATAGCCTCTACGCCGTCAGCCGCCTGCTCGCTTTGGTACTGCCCATCAAACTCATCCAGAATTTGAACAAGGCCACGCCGAATAATCATGTGGTCGTCCACAATCAAAATCTTCATAAGGCGAGTACCTCGGGTAGGCGCAGCTTGATGCACACGCCCTGCCCCAAAATTGAATCAATCGAGCAACGCGCACCAATGTCCCAAGCGCGTTCCTCAATCCCCATCAAACCAAAACCGGCATTGAAAGTGCGCACCGCCATGCCACGGCCGTTGTCTTTCACCTGAAATACCACCGCCCGCCCTTCAGTGTGCACGCGCACCTCTACCTTATTGGCGCCCGAGTGCTTGCTGACATTGTTCAGCGCTTCTTGCAAAATTCGGTACAAGGCAGTCTCGGTGGCTTTGCTCAGACGAACATGTTCCAGTGCCGGGGCAATATCGAGTGAACTCACCACATTGGTGCGTTGGGAAAACTCACCCAGCAAATGTTCCACTGCCGCCCAAAGCCCAAGATGATCCAGCACACCCGGACGAAGATCAGAAAGTATTCGCCGCAAACTTTCCATGGCACCCTGGGCCAAGTCCAGCATGCTCTCAATCCTCAGGGTCAGTTTTTCATCGTTTGCACAGCGGTAGGAAAGCGCTTTCAACTCCAGATCGAACGCCGTCAACTTTGCACCCAGGTCGTCGTGCATCTCACGCGCTATTCGGGTGCGCTCTTCTTCTCGAACGGTGGTCAGGTGTGCAGAAAGTCTGCGCATTCGGTCGTGCGCTTTTTGCAATTGTGCAGTACGCTCAACTACCCTACGCTCCAGTTCAACCTGCGCAGCAGCACGAATATTTTGCGCTTCAACCCGTTCGGTGATGTCTGTGAATGTGACCACAGCGCCCACCACTGCTTGTTCTTCGAAAATCGGGTAAGAAGCGTACTCAGCATGAAAACAGCTGCCATCCCTGCGCCACAACACTTCATTGTCAACACGGCAACCCTTGTTTTCCTGAAAGGCGCGAAAGATTTGGCACTGACACACTGGCATCAAATCGTTGTTCGCGTAGGAGTGGTGCATCAGGTAATGCATATTCCTGCCAAGCACTTCATCGGCCGAGTAACCCAACATTTCCGCGCCTGCCTTGTTGATGAAAACGCAACGCCCTTTGAGGTCGATTCCATAGATGCCTTCACCCGTGGAGTCGAGCAACAATTCGAGTTGCCTTCGCCAGGCAGCGTGATGAGAAAGTTTGGAAAGATGCTTGAACACGGCAGTGCACCTGAAGTTGAATCAACATCAAACTAGCAAGAGCAATGCCAATAAAATTCAAAAAGTTTTTGAAAATTTGCACGCGAGTGGTGCGAAAAAAAAACGACAAAATTTATTGAAATTTACACACAAACGGGTTGTTGATCATGTATTGATGAAAAAAGCTTTTCAGTTAATAAAATTTGATGTACACATAACTCACCACACCGTTTAAGGAAGGTTACAAAACATGGTTACAACAGATCAAAAGCCAGTCGAAGCCGAGGCAAGCAAAGCAACCCCAGCTCCAAAAAAACCAGCAGCAAAAAAACCTGCTGCTAAAAAACCAGCCGCTGCAAAACCAGCAGCAGCGAAAAAACCAGCAGCAGCAAAACCCGCTGCCGCGAAAAAACCAGCTGCTGCTAAACCAGCCGCTGCGAAGAAACCCGCCGCCAAACCAGCTGCTGCCAAAAAGCCTGCCGCTGCCAAACCAGCAGCAGCCAAAAAACCTGCCGCCAAAAAGGCAGCAGCAAAACCTGCAGCGAAAAAGCCAGCAACATCACGCGCCAAGGCAGCCACTGCCAGCGTAGCGAATGCTGCAGCCAAAGCGAAGAAAACTGTGGCCAAAGCAAAGCCAGCCGCCAAGGCCAAGGCCGCCGCAGCCAAGTCAGTGTTCAGCGCAACTGATCGCAAGAAATTGTTGAGCGATGTTCAGAAGCAGATCAAGGACCTTGAGAAACAAGTCAAGGGCATGGTCAAGTCAGTTCAAACTGACGTGATCGCCAAGATCAAAAAGCAACTGGGCATGAAGTAATCCAGAAATAGCAAAAACAATAAGACCGCTACACGACCTTTCGTACGAAAGGTCTTCTGTAGACTTGATTGAAACCCGTTGTGCGAGAGCACTGCGGGTTTTTTATTTACCAAGTGGATTCATTTGCGGATCGAAATTGTCGAGACTGGGATATGACACCTTCGGGCGTGAAGCCAGTGTGTTCACTGCAACATCCAGCTGCTCAAGCATTTCAACACGGGCTTCTTGTGTGATGTAAGGCACATGGTAAGCGGCAAAGGGTTCCAGCACATCAAAGCCGGCATAGCCCAAACTGCCGCGCAACACAGGGCGCAACATGGTATTCAAATCACCGTGAATGGCGTCATCGCCAAACATGTGATCACGCCCACCCAGTGTGAAAGTAAGCCAGGCCTGTTTGCCCTTCATCAAACCACGGTCGTAGAAATTTCGACCACCGTAAACAGCGCCCGACAAAAAGACACGGTCGATCCAGCCCTTCAAAATTGCAGGCAAAGAAAACCAGTACAGCGGAAAATTCAGCACCAGCAAGTCGCACTGCTTCAGCAACTCTAGTTCGGAGGCAATGTCTGCGGGCAATGAATTGGTTTTCTGTGCATGCCGCTGCTCCAGCGCATACACCAGGTAATCCGGGTTGCTACGCTCAGCAAAGTCGGCAGCACTGGCTACGGGGTTGAATTGCTTGGCGTACAAATCTGACACGGTCACCGTGTGGCCCTGCTCCTCAAAACGGTTTTGCATGCGCTTCATCATTGCGGTGCAAAATGATTGGGGTTCGGGGTGTGCATGCACAATCAGAACGTTCATGGTGTTGGCTTCTTTTCAGGAAAATGATCAGCCATGCTACCAAAAGAAAAGGGGCCGCCAGTCAATTGGCAACCCCTTTTCAGCGCAAACCCCCTGGCTTTTAAATGACGCCGTAAGCCAACATCGCATCCGCCACCTTCACAAAGCCACCCACATTGGCGCCCTTGAGGTAATCAATGTGGCCGTCTTCTTCCGCGCCATACTTCACGCATCGCTTGTGGATGTCGCTCATGATGGTTCGCAAGCGCTGATTCAACTCATCGCGAGACCACGACAAGCGCATGCTGTTCTGGGTCATCTCCAAACCAGACACCGCAACCCCACCCGCATTGGCCGCCTTGGATGGCGCAAACAAAATACGCGCCTTCTGGAACACATCAATTGCCCCTTTTTCAGAAGGCATGTTCGCGCCTTCAGATACACCCATGCAACCATTCTTGATCAACATGGCAGCTTCTTCGGCATTGATTTCATTTTGCGTCGCACATGGAAAAGCAAGATCGCAGGGTATGTGCCACGGACGTTTGCCAGCAACAAACTCCGCATTCGGATATTGGTTCAAGTACTCGCTGATGCGGGCCCGCTTCACTTCTTTCAGCTCTTTGATGTGCGCCAGCTTCTCCATCGTAATGCCGTCTTTGTCATGGAGCGTTCCCGATGAATCGGACATGGTGATCACTTTGCCGCCCAGCGCCAGAATTTTCTCGACTGCATATTGCGCCACGTTGCCAGAGCCACTGACTGAACACACCTTGCCCTCAAACTTCAAACCCTTGTGGCTCAACATGTCTTCCATGAAATAGACCACACCGTAGCCAGTTGCCTCTACTCGGATTTCACTGCCCCCAAAGGCCAACCCCTTGCCAGTGAGCACACCAGTGAATTCATTACGGATTCTTTTATATTGGCCAAACATGTAAGAAATCTCGCGCCCCCCAACGCCGATGTCGCCGGCTGGCACATCGGTGAAGGGACCAATGTGGCGGGAAAGTTCGGTCATGAAAGCCTGGCAAAAACGCATGATCTCGCGATCGCTTTTGCCTTTGGGATTGAAGTCTGAGCCACCCTTGCCGCCACCCATGGGCAAGCCTGTCAGGCTGTTCTTGAAAGTTTGCTCAAAAGCGAGGAATTTCAAAATGCTTTGGGTCACGTTGTCGTGAAATCGAATACCCCCTTTATAAGGGCCAATCGCATTGCTGTGTTGAACCCGGTAGCCACGTTGAGTGCGCACATTGCCCTGATCGTCTTCCCAACACACCCGGAAACTGACGATTCGATCGGGCTCGGTCAGTCGCTGCAGAATTTGAGCAGCCTCGTACTTCGGATTTTTTGCAACAAAAGGAATGATGTGTTGTGCAACTTCATGCACTGCCTGGTGAAACTCTGGTTCGCCGGGATTTCTGCGAATCAGTCCATTCATGAACTCTTCTAATTCTGGCGAGCTGCTCATCTCTTATTCTCCTATGGAAGGACGACGTTGGACTGCGTGTAAGCAGTTTACCGAATCGCCTGAGATAGAGCACTCTGGATTTCTGTGGATATCCCCAAAAAGTGGGCACAACCTAGGGGATAGCATGTGGACAAGTAGTCCAAGCTATTCATTACATAAGGAATTAGATGGACTGACTAATTATTGTGCAAGCTCGGTTCTGGCAGGCTGTGTTTTTGGATCTGGGTGTGCCGGTAAATGATCGAAGCCTCCATCCGGTTCTTGGCTTTCAGGCGTTCCAGAATGTCTTTCACATGCCCCTTCACAGTTTCCACGCTGATCTTCAGTAGCACGGCAATTTCCTTGTTGCTATGCCCGGCCCCAATCAATTCAAGCACCTCGACTTGTTTGTGGGTGAGCGCTTTTGACAAAGTCGGCATTTGCAACAATTCAATATTGGCTTGGCTCAAACCGACACGAATCAGGTCGATCATTTTTGCAAAGGGTGTGAATTTTGAAAATGCAATAAACCGTTCAAGCTGATGACGCTTTAACTGCCCCATCACTTTCTCGTCGTTTGCAGTAATCAGTACCGGAATTTCGGGGAACAGCGTTTCAAACAGGCCAATAAAAGTCTCGGCTTGGACATCGCGCAAATGAAAGTCTGTGATGATCAACGCAGGAAACTCTTCAATGGCATGCCGTGCGGCTTCCTTCAAGGTGGAAAACTGGCGAATGCGGGCGTGGGGTGCCACATCCTTCACCATTTCGACCAAGCCGAAACTGACGATGGGATGATCATCAATTACAAACACCACTTGCCGTTCCAGACCTTCCAGTTTTTTAGCCACCGCGCTTCTCACAGAAACAATTCACCATGATTTAACTTTAATTGACGAAGCCACCTACCCGTGCCGGAAATAAACTCGGTAAATCGACTCAAATCAGTGTTTCAAACGGCAGAAGGAAAAAACCATTGACATTGTGTCAACCATTCAACTAAGATCCATTTCATGAACTATGTCATCGAACGTCGCGAAGAAGAAAAGGAACGCCGCCGGGAAGAAATTCTCGACGCAGCTGAACTTGTTTTTTCTGAAAAGGGCTTTGACGCAGCCACCATGGATCAAGTTGCACGAAAAGCGAGGGTTTCACGTGCACTGGTATATGTGTACTTCAAAGACAAGGCAGCCTTGCATTTGGCAATTTGCCTGCGGGGTTTGCGAATACTGCGTGAAATGTTCGAAGCCGCACGAAACCAGCATGCCACTGGTGATCACCAAATTCGGGCAATTGGTCAGGCTTATATGCAGTTTTCAGAAGAGTACCCAACGCATTTCGCCGCCATGTCAAGGTTTGAAGCCTCTCACCATGAAATTGCGCTGGACGATCCCTGCTCGGCAACACTGGAAATGATTCAGGCCGGGCAACAGGTTCATGAACAAACCGTGTTGGCTCTCGCCAAAGGCATGGCAGATAAAACCTTGCGGGACGACCTAGACAATTTGATGCAAATTTCGATCACCTTGTGGGGCTTCACACACGGCACTATTCAGCTGGCGCAAACCAAGGCCAACTTCATGACCACCATGGGCATCAGCAAAGAATCTTTCATGAACCAGGCTGTGGAGCTGGTCATGCAATCCCTGATCAACCGCAATGGCGGAGGCAAAAAATGATCAAGCAAAGTCGAACAGGCGCCCGCAATAGGGGCGCTTTTTTTTACATTTTATTTGACAGTCGTCTAATGGCTGCATTGCTGTTGATGGCTCTTCAAGTTCAGCAGCCCAGTCAGGCAGGCACCCCGCTTGACGACTACTTGAGCCAAGCCATGTCCAATAACCCCGCCTTGGCGCAGGCCAGCTTTGAAGTTGAGGCTGAACGTCAGCGACTTGAAAATTTGCGTGCGCGCTTTTATCCCAGCCTTGCATTGCAGGCGCGCGCAAGTGTGGCCGAAGGTGGTCGCACCATCGATTTCCCGGCAGGCGATTTACTCAACCCTGTGTACGCAACATTGAATGCACAGGCCGTTGCCGCAGGTCAACCGCCACGCTTTCCCACAGTGGAGAACCAGTCAATCCCGCTGCTACGTCCCACTGAACAAGACACCCGGCTAATTGTGCGCGGCCCAATTTACGAACCTGTTCTGGACCAGCAACTGCAAGCACAAACCCAAGCAGTGGGTGCCCAAGAGGCCGCACAGCTGCAAGTGAAAGAAGAGTTGGTTCGCGACCTGCACACTGCCTACTGGCAATACGCACAGGCCAAGGCCAGAATTACCATTCTTGAGGCCAGCTTGCGAACACTGAAAGAAAACGAACGAATTAACACAGTGCTGTACAAGGCCGGGGAAACCACCCTGGATGCACCGAAACGTGCCGAAGCGGAAACACTTGAAATTCAGGTGGCCTTGCGCCAGGCCCAAACGCAGGCCTTGCTGGCCAAAGAGTATTTCAACCTGCTGCGCTATGCCCCAAACGACAGCGCAGTTGAACTGCCGCAAGAAGAGCTGAACCCCAGTGCCATTCAAACACTGCTGGATGAGCTCACCCCGAAAACGCAGGGCAACACTCCAGCGCCAGCCCTCACCCGGCTTGAACGCAGCCTGGCCGCCCAACGCGCCCAACTGGATGCCAGCCGCGCAACTTACAAGCCCACACTGGGCTACTCGATCGAAGGCGGCTATCAGGGACGCGACTACAACACCGGCCCCAACACTGGATTTGCCAGCGCATCGGTGGTTTTGAACTGGACTCTGGCAGACGCCGGAATTCGCAGCAGTGAAGTGGCACGCAGCCAAGCACAGGTGCGGGCACTGGAGGCCCGCGCGCGGCAAGTCAACCGGCAACTTCAATTGGCCAAATTGCAGGCCCGGGAAAATTTGCTGGTGTCGCTAGACAGCATCCAGGCGCGCATGGCCCAACAGGCTGCATCCGAGGAAAGCCTGCGAATCAATGAACGCAAACGCGACGCTGGCGAGACCACTCAAGTTGAATTTTTAAGTGCCGAACAAAGTGCAACACGCGCACGGTTGGGCTTGGTGACTGCCGTTTATCAGGCCCGAATTGACCATGCTGTTTGGCAGTACAACAACCGAAATATTCCCGAGCCAAGCCCGCAGGAAGGAGCTCAACCATGAAACCCATACTCGTAATTTCAACTTTCTCCCTGTTGGTTTTGGCAGCCTGTGGCCCAGCCACCCCAGAGGAAGCACCCGCAGTGGAATACCGATTGGTGAAAACCGAAACGGTACAAAGCGGCCCAGCAGCAAGCTTGATCGAAGTAGCTGGAATTGGTGCCTTTCGCGACGAAACACGATTGAGCTTCAAAGTGGGCGGCGTGATTGAACGAATCAATGTGCGCGAAGGCGAAACAGTTGAGAAAGGCCAACGCCTTGCTGCGCTGAACAAGCAAGACGTGAATGCCGCTGTGAGCCAAGCCAGCGCTGGCTTTGAAAAAGCCCAACGCGACTTGCAACGCGGCAAATTGCTGCGTGATCAAGAAGTCATTTCAAAAGTGCAACTCGACAACCTGGAAACCGCCGCACAAGCTGCACGTGCACAACTTAGCCAAGCCCAATTTGCAAGCCAAACGGCTGAAATACAGGCTCAAGCCAATGGCGTGGTACTAAAGCGTTTTGCGCAAACCGGTGAAGTGGTATCGCCGGGCCAGCCGATATTACTACTCGGCAGCAAAAGCAGCGGCTTTGTAATGAAAGCAAGCCTTGCAGACAGGCAAGCCGTGCACATTCAGCGTGGCGCCAAAGCTGAAGTGCAATTCGATGCCCTGCCCGGCGTGAAGTGGCCCGGAAAAGTAATTGAACTAAGCCAGGCAGCAGACCCCGCCACAGGCACCTACGGCGTGCTGGTTGAGGTAGACACACGTGCCCATGAAAACATCAACCTTTTATCGGGCATGCAAGGGCGTACCCGCATTGAACCCGCCAACTTCAATGGCATGCGCAGCTATGTACCCATAGAGGCCGTGGTCGAGGGCGACAACAAAGCCGCCTGGATTTACACCGTACAAGCAGACAACACCGTGAAACGCCAGACTGTGGCGGTGGCCTTTATTCAAGCAGACCGGATCGCATTAATCGACGCCCTGCCCGAAGGCACTCGCGTGGTGAGCACAGGTGCAGCCTACCTGCAAGATGGTGAAACCGTGAAAGTTCAGGAGTAATCCAGATGAAACTCTCGGACTTTTCCATCAAGAATTACCAGTTCACGCTGGTGATATTTTTTCTGCTGACAGCAATTGGCATCAGCGCGTATCAAAACATACCCAGAACCGAAGACCCATATTTCGACATCAGCGCGTTTCGTATCAATGTGATTTATCCAGGTGCTGACCCTCGCGAAATGGAACAACAGGTGGCCAAGCCCATTGAAGACGCCCTGCGCAGCCTGGATGACTTGAAAGAAATGCTTTCAACATCCCGCAACAGCGGTGGCGTGGTGTTTGTTCGCTTCAATGCGGAAGTTGACGTTGACAAAAAGTTCGACGAAGTGAACCGTGAACTCAACAGCATTCGAGACCAGCTACCAGCAGGCATACAAAAGCTGGAAATTGAACGAATCAACCCTGGGTTTACCAACATCATTCAATATTCACTGGTGTCTGAAACAGCAAGCTACGCCGACTTGGCCAATTACGCCGAAGACCTCTCCGAGGCGTTCGAGCGTATTTCGTCAGTGCGTGAAAGCGAAAGCTGGGCTTACCCAGAGCAGCAGGTACGCGTTAGCCTGAACTTTAAAAAACTGGCGGAGCTGGGTATTCAAGCCGCCGATGTGGCACGCATTATTCAGGGTGAGTCGCTGAACATTCCAGGTGGCCCGGTTGAAGAGGGTGCACGCCGTTTAAATGTACAAACGTCGGGCCAGTACCGCAGCGTTGAAGAAATCAGAAACACGGTGATTGCAGGCACGGGTACGGGTGGTGATTTGGGTGGTCGCCTTGTTCGCGTGGGCGATGTCGCCGATGTGCAATGGGACTATGAAAATCAGGAGGTGATGGCCCGCTTCAATGGTCAGCGCGCGGTGTTTGTTACCGCCAACCAGAAAGATGAGCGCAATATTTTTGTAACCCAAAAAGCCTTGCAGGAAACCGCGGACGAGTTCGAGAAAACCTTGCCCCCCAATATCAAAATGGAGCGCGGGTTCGAACAATACAAAAACGTGGAAAAGCGGATTGATCGCTTGACCTTCGATTTTGCCCTGGCTGTAACACTGGTGCTGATAACCCTGTTGCCGCTGGGTTTGCGGGCCTCAGGCATTGTGATGGTCAGCGTGCCGCTCTCGCTGCTCACAGGTTTGGCCTGTTTGTACTATGCAGGCTTTTCGCTGAACCAGCTTTCGATTGCAGGCCTTGTGGTTGCATTGGGCTTGTTGGTTGACGACTCCATCGTGGTGATCGAAAACATTTCACGTTACCTGCGCATGGGTTATAACCGAGTCGACGCTGCGCGCTTGGCCACCAAGCAAATTTCGCTGGCTGTTTTGGGCTGTACTGCCACCCTTTTGTTTGCCTTCCTGCCGCTGTTGATGCTGCCTGACAACGCCGGAAAATTCATTCGATCACTCCCCGTGGCCGTGGTGTTTACGGTGCTTGCATCGCTGTTTGTTGCGCTCACCATCATTCCGTTTTTGGCCAGCCGTGTGCTGAAAAAAGACGAAAATGAACACGGCAATATTGTGCTGCAAAAGTTGATGGGACTAATCGACAAAATTTACACCCCACTGCTGCACCGAGCCTTACAAACCCCGAAAACAGTGGTAGCCGCATCGCTGGTGCTGTTCGTGGCCAGCCTGGCTTTGGCTCCACTCATGGGCATGTCACTGTTTCCCAAAGCGAACACACCGCAGTTTGTGATCGAAGTAGGATTGCCCCCTGGCTCCAGCCTGACGGCCACCGACACTGTGGTGAAACAGGTGGAAAACAAGCTGGCAAACTTTGAAGAAATTACAGGGGTCATGGCCACCGTGGGCGAAGGCAACCCACAAATTTATTACAACGTATTTCAGCAAGACAAACAATCGAACGTGGGTGAGCTTTTCGTTCAGCTCAAGGAGTACAACGACGACACACCCAAGTTGCTGGATAACATTCGCAATGAACTAAAAACGATTGCCGGTGCCAACCTGATTGTGCGCGAATTCGAAAACGGTCCACCTGTCGATGCGCCGATTGGCATTCGTTTGGTAGGCCCCGAGATCGAAACACTGCGTGAATTATCTGCACAGGTGGAGCGCATCATGCTGGCCAATCCTGGCACACAAAACGTGGACAACCCCCAGCGCACCGGGCGTAGCGACTTGCGCCTGAGAGTGAATTTCGAGAAAGCAGGTTTGCTGGGGGTGAATTCAGCGGAGCTAGACCAGGCAGTGCGGCTTGCCATTGCAGGCGCGTTTGCTGGTGAAATTCGCCAAAGCGATGGAGACGCCTACACCATCAGTGTACGCGGCCCTGCGGGTGTGCGGAGTAATCTGAGCGCGCTGGACGACTTCCATGTGATTTCACGCACTGGTCAGGCTGTACCGTTGACCCAACTCACCACGCTTGAACTGGATGACAACCTGAACAGCATTTACCGCTTTGACCGCGAACGCGCCGTGTTGCTGACCGCTTATACACGCACTGGTTACAACACCGAGAAAGTTGCCAACGAAATTGCCAAGCAGATCGACGAGATGGGTCTGCCCACCGGTTACCGCTACAAAATGGCCGGCGAAGTAAAAAGCAGGCAGGAAAGCTTTGCCGGGTTTGGTACTGCGATCCTGATCACCGTATTCGGGATTCTCGCGATTCTGGTTCTGGAATTCGGCAGTTTCAAAAGCACCTTGATTGTGCTGTTCGTGATCCCACTGGGTGTAACCGGTGGCATGGTCATGCTGTTCCTCACGGGGAACTCACTGAGCTTCACCGCGATGATTGGCTTCATTGCGCTGATCGGCATTGAAATCAAAAACTCGATTTTGCTGGTGGACTTTACCAACCAGTTGCGCGAAGAAGGCAAGGGGCTGGATGAATCCATCGAAGAAGCGGGCCGTATTCGTTTCCTGCCAATTTTATTGACCAGTGCCACTGCCGTTGGCGGGCTGCTGCCACTGGCGCTGCAGGGAGGCGGACTTTATTCACCAATGGCGTGGGTGATTATTGGTGGCCTCATTTCTTCAACTTTCATCGGTCGCCTTGTGACTCCGGTGCTGTACAAACTGTTGCCACCCGACTTGCAGAGAACATAGCCTAAGCCATTGATTTCACCTACAATACGGCCTCAATGCACAAGGACACACTGAAATCATGAAAAAACCCGCAGGCCGCAACAGTAGCGCAGGCCGCACTGGCGACTCGGGGCGTTCCGGCCCACCGGCACGCCCCAGTAACCGCAACAAAACATTAGCCCCGGCAAAGCCGGCAGCCCCTGGCCGTGGCCGCCCCAGCAGCGCCACTGGCAAGGCTGGAACGGCGGCAGCAACACCCGCCGCAAAACCCGACCGCAACCGCGCAGCCATGCGCAGTGCCCCTGTGGCCCCTGCTGCAGGTGCTGCACGGCCACGCCGCAGCAAAGTAACCGGCACAAACACACTGGACATGCTCGACCCTTTCGAGCCACAACGCCTCAGCAAGATCATGGCAGCCAAAGGGCTGTGCTCACGCCGCGAAGCGGATTACCTGATTGAAAACGGCTGGGTGCGCGTGAACGGCAAAGTAGTCGATGAACTGGGCGCCAAAGTACTTCCAACCGTGACCATCGACCTGGATGCACGCGCAAAAAATGTGCTGGGCAAACAGGTCACCATTCTGTATCACAAGCCGATTGGTGTGGTGTCGGGTCAACCCGAGGGCCGCTACAAGGCTGCAATGGAATGCCTGGGCCTGGAAAACCAGGCCGACCGCAAAACATCAACCCCCTTCCAGCCCGCCATGCTGAAAGGTCTCGCGCCAGCAGGTCGCCTGGACATTGATTCCACGGGCTTGCTGGTACTGACCCAAGATGGTCGCATTGCCAAACAACTGATCGACGCCAACAGCACAGTGGAAAAAGAATACCTGGTGCGAGTAGAAGGCGAATTGACTGACCGTGGACTTGAAATGCTGCGTTATGGCCTGAGCCTGGACGGCGAAGCGTTAAAACCAGCCCGCGTCAGCTGGCAAAACGAAGACCAGTTGCGCTTTATTTTGAATGAAGGCAAGAAGCGACAAATTCGCCGAATGTGCGAAATTGTGGGCCTGAAAGTGGTGGGTTTGAAACGCGTTCGAATTGGCCGCGTGATGCTCGGCGACCTGCCCGTGGGGCAGTGGCGTTTGCTGACGCCGGAAGAACGATTCTGAAGGGGTAAAAATCCACTCTATTCAGGTGATTGATTACAAATGACTTCCGGTATTCTCGAATTTAACATTTGGACAAAGTTACATTCGAGAATTCATCATGCATGCCCAGCACTCGGCCCTGAACCAGCAAGCTTCCAACGCCCCGGTGCAGCTTCCCCCCCACGGATTCTTTACATTTTTAAGCAGGCTGTCTGGCGTAGCTCCCAACGCCACTGACCTCACTTCGATCCGGATCAATGCGGACTGGCTTTGCGTGTTTGTCAGCTTCGCCTGCCTGGTGTTTGCCACCCTGGAAGGACTGGCCTACAACAACATTGCCCAAGCGCTGGGCTGGGGTATCCCGCTTTTCCTGGGAAGCCTGGCGATCACCCGCTGGCATTCCGGCCAGCCACTGACCATGCACATCAACGCAGCACTGCTGGTTGGCATGGGTGCCTTGCATGTCCACATTGCACGCGGACTACTGGAATACCACTTCAGCTTTTTCATCTTGTTGCCAGTGATGCTGGCTTATCGGGACACCCGCCCACTGCTCAGCATGGGCTTGTTGATCGTGATTCATCACATTGTGTTCGACATGCTCCAGCAGGCAGGGTTTGAATGCTATATCTTCCGTGGCCCATTCTCGGGTATGCCTGCCGTGGCGCTACACGGCTTTTATGTGTCCATCGCTGTATTGCTGCTGTCGGTGATTGCTCAAACCCTTCGGCAACATGCCTTGGCTGCAGAAGAGGGCACCAAACTGCTGGCTTATCTGGACAAGGAAAAAGGCATCAACCTGCGTGTGCGTGCTCAAACCGATGAACAAGGCCGCATGTCGCCGATGGGGCAGGTCTTCAATGATTATGCAGACAACATGGCATTTGTGGTGGCTGCATTCAAAATGCTTCGCGCCGATATTCGCGAATTGTCGCAAATTGCCAAAGAACTGGGTGCGGGTAATACACAACAAATGGAAGAGAGCTCACAGGCTTCCAAAAAGCTGCGCGACTTTGTTCAAAGCCTGGGTAACCAAACCCGCATAGGACAAAGCACTGCCGAGTTGTCCAAAAAGGCGACCGAAGACAGCTTTGATCTGCTCAATGAACTGAATCAATCTCTGGAACAATTGCAACGCATCGGCAAACAGGCCTTTGATTCTAGCCAGCAAATGCAGGCCCTGCACAAAGAATTCCAGAAGGAATTTTCACCCGCTGCGGCACAACAACTACAAACCACACTGAGCACACTGGACAACCTGAACGAACGTACCAACGGATTCATGGCCAGAATGGATGTGCTAAAAAGCGGCTTGAGTGCCATTGAAAACCAGTTGGTATCCATTGACCGTGCCACGCATCAGTGGGTGGAAAATGGCCATGGCAATCAACGCCAGGGATGGGAAGTGCTGGGTGCCATGGAAGGCATGCAAGCGCGCACGGAAAGCGCCTTCCGCACGTTGGCCAGCACGGTACAAACCATTTTGCGCTCAGATGAAATGATGCGCGAAATGGAAAAACGGCTCTCGAGGTTTGATGTATGAACCTGAGCAATGTTCTTGACGACCCGCTGATCAACGAACTACTGGACAGCGGAACCACACGTTACGCCCTGCTGGGCCATGTCACAGACGAATTAAGCCTGATTGCCGCCAGCAAACTGTTCCGCCAAGAACTTGGATTCAAATCGGGCAGCGAATTGATAGTAAACCGTTACGGCATGTCCATTTATCGGGCATTGTCCAATTCATTGCTCCGGCAACAGGGTTGGACAGGCCATGTCAAAGTCAATGCACAATGGCTGAGTTTGCAAATGCTGGCGCACGGCGAATTTGGTGTGCTTCAAGAACAAGAGGTGAAGCGCACCCAATTGTCACCACAGGTACCTGCGGTTAACACACCTGAACAACGTCCAGAAACCTTGGACAGCACCGACAAGAAAATTCCCACCAGTGTGTTGTTGAACGTTGACGACAAAGGACGAATCAAAAAACTAAGCCCTTCGCTGGAAGAGTTTTTAGGACAAAGCAGCGAACAACTGGAAAACCTGGATGCGGCCAACCTGGTGTTTCGCACGGATGTGGGTCAATTCAAGCGACTGCTCGACCAAGTGAAATATCAAACGGGTTCTACAGATGGCTCCTTCCGCCTGCGCAACACCTTCAATGATGTGGTGTACTTTGACTGGACGGCTGCCTGTATCGGTGCAGATGTTCTTCTGATCGGCCGCTCAAGCAATATTCATCTTGAAGAAGCATTGTTGAAAAGTGAAGAGCGAATCAACAACATTCTTGAATCGATGGACGATGCATTCTTTGCCATCGATATGAATGGCTATGTGAACTACCTGAATGAAAAAGGCGCAGAACTTCTGGGTAAAACTGCACCGCTGTTGTTGGGCCGCATGGTGTGGGAACGTGCACCCCACCTGAAGAAAACACCCTTGTTCAAATACGTGAACCAGGCCAAAGGCAGCATGCAACCAGAGACATTTCAGTGGCAAGACCCGGCCAACGAAATGTGGTACCAAGTGAAAGCCTACCCAAGCGATGAACTGATTTCGATTTTCTTCACCGACATCAGCTCCATCAAGCGCAATGAAAGCAAAATGCGGCATCAGGCCACGCATGATCCATTGACGGGTCTGCCCAACCGTTTGGCCCTGTCGCAAACACTGCAAGAACTGCTGGGCAATGACCAGGTTCAGGATTTCAAACTGGGCCTGCTTTTCATCGACCTGGATGGCTTTAAGGCGGTGAATGACACGCTGGGGCATGACCGCGGCGACGACTTGCTGATTGCGGTGTCCAAACGTTTGCGCAGCGTGGTGCGCAGTTCAGACATCGTTGCCCGTTTGTCGGGCGACGAATTTGTAATCACCCTGCCCTACATTGCCGACCAAGACACCGCATTCAATGTGGGCCGCAAGGTCGTGGACGCAGTCAGCAAAAAACCGTTTGAGTTGGGTGAGAAGAAAATTTATGTGGGTGCCTCGGTCGGTGTGGCCCTGTTTCCCACCGATGCTACCGATGTGGAAGGCCTTCTGAAACATGCCGACATTGCGATGTACCAGGCCAAACAAGCCGGCAAAAATACAGTACGCGTATTCCACGCCAACATGAGCGCAACCCTGCAGACCAAAGTGGATCTTGAGAACGATTTACACGATGCAATTTTGCACGATCGAATCGAATTGCATTACCAGCCACGCTTTAACGCAAACGGTTCCATTTGTTCAGTTGAAGCGCTGGCACGCATGCGTTCCCGCACAGGCGAATTGATTCCACCGGCCCAGTTCATTCCGATTGCCGAGGAGACCGGTTTGATCATTCCGATGGGAGAACAGGTAATGCGCAAAGCCTGCAAATGGCTGAAAGACACCAACAAGAAACTGAAGAACCCCATTAGCGTTTCAGTAAATGTATCGGGAATTCAGCTGCTGGACGGCAAACTGTGCGGGACCGTTGAAAAGGTGCTGAAACTAACAGGCCTGCCAGCGAATTTGCTGGAACTTGAACTGACTGAAACCGTGTTGATGCAGAATCAGGAAACCGTATTGCATGACCTGAACCGCTTGCATGAATTGGGGGTTTCCTTGTCGATCGACGACTTCGGCACGGGATATTCCTCACTGGCCACACTGCACAGAATGCCGGTTCAGTCGATCAAGCTTGATCGATCATTTGTCAGCAACCTGCCCAACAAAACCGACAGTGTAATTTTGTCACGCACTGTGTTGGCGATGGCTCAGGCACTGGGCTTGGGGGTAGTCGCCGAAGGCGTTGAAACCGCCGAGCAACGTGATTTCCTGATTGAGTCGGGTGTGCTTGAGCTACAAGGTTTTGGCCTAGCTCGACCGATGACAGCGGATGATTCACGCCAGTTTGTATGGGCCCAGCAAATTACAAGCGACAAGGCAAAGAAAATTCTGGTGTGACAGCTTGGGTTCCGATCTCTCGCAGCCTCTTAACCGCCCAATTGGCTTGGGTTCCGATCTTTCGCCAGAAAACCTGTTTCTCCCTTGCTGAGCCTTGCGATGCCTGAGAACGACCCTCCTAAACTGCGGGTCGGGTCCGTTCTCTGTCGCCCATACTGGGCAACACCGGCCCTGCTCGGCACGCAAGGGCAGGTTTTCTTGACGGCGAGACGATCGAAACACCGCCGCCAATTGGGCGATGAAATCAGCCGTGAGTTGCGTGGTGAGGGAAACTCGCCAGTGCCGATTGGCCTCTGAACACAGCCATGAGTCGCTTGGAGGTGGAGAGGCGCTGCACGGGAGTGCGAGGAGCTGAACTTGCAATGGGTCGCACGATGATCAGTCAGAAAACTTGCCGGCTTGGCGCGTCGAGACCAACGATCGCGCCCTGGCGCGAAAGCCAAGACCCGACCGTTACTTTTGGAGGGCTTGGCTTAGTGCAGGCTCAAGCAAGCCCGTTACCTACGCCCTGCCTTCCGCCTTCGCATCCTCAAGATCAAACTCAACCCCAAACCCGATCGATCCGCGAAATACCTTCACTTTGATCAAAGGCCCCACCGGGCGAAGCTGATCCCAAATCCAGCGGGCAATGTTTTCTGATGTGGGCAGCTCAATGAACTCATTCAAATATGAATGATCAAGTCGCTTGTGTACCGCAGCCACATGTTGGGTCAAAAGACTTTCAGGCACCACATAGCCATCAATGGCAGGGCCTTCAAACCACACCTCGGCGGTATAGCTGTGGCCGTGCAAACCTGGCCAGTCAGGCAGCTGGTGTGCCACATCGAAGGTAAATTGTTTGAAAACTTTCATGGCATTCCAATAACTTTGTGGGTTTGTACACTCAAACGCCACTGAGGTTTGTTCAGGCAGGTTTGTATGGCCACCTGCAAATTTCTGGATTTCTTGACAGGGTCGGAGTCGTCCATGGCTTGCACAAAATAGTGCTCAAACTGCAATCGACCCAAGGCATTCAAATCCTGCCCCAACTGTGGCACCACTACCTTCAATTCATGGCCGCTGGTTTGTACCAGCTCGCTGCCAAACTTGGGGCTGACGCAAACCCAGTCCACACCCGAAGGCACGGGCAAGGTACCGTTGGTCTCGACGGCAATTTCAAACCCATTCGCGTGCACAGCGTCAATCAAAGCAGTGTCAAGTTGCAAGGTGGGCTCGCCACCAGTAAACACCACATAAGGCTTGCCTGTGCCTTGCTCACCTTGATAAGTATTTGCAATCGCCTGGGCCAAGGCAACAGCATCCTTGAATTTTCCACCACCCACGCCATCGACACCCACAAAATCGGTGTCACAGAATTTGCACACGGCCGTGGCCCTGTCCTCTTCGCGACCAGTCCACAAATTGCACCCGGCAAAACGACAAAACACGGCCGCTCTACCCGCCTGAGCACCTTCGCCCTGCAGGGTGTAAAACATCTCTTTGACGGTGTAAGTGGCCACGGCAGTTTCGC
Organism: Limnobacter olei; assembly: GCF_029087225.1. Classification (GTDB taxonomy): domain Bacteria; phylum Pseudomonadota; class Gammaproteobacteria; order Burkholderiales; family Burkholderiaceae_B; genus Limnobacter; species Limnobacter olei. The sequence continues at coordinate 319,578 of NZ_JARFJD010000002.1, forward strand.
TTGTTTGTTACAGGCGCAATGCTACTTGAATTGAGAAATTGTGCCCAGAAAAAGGGCAAAAAAAATGCCCGATATGGTTAATCGGGCAAACCTCAGAAGCAAAAGAGGAGGGATGTGAACCCACAGTTTGCAAGCACTCCAATTTGCCTGCAAGCCCATTTTTCGAGGCTTTCCTCGAAACTCCAAAGTTACATCCAAGGTTTTGGACTAGAGTAAAACCTCAAAAACCGCGAAATATAATCGCCGCTTTGCTTTCCGGTAAACGCTTGTAATCCAGGTGCTCAATTAGAGCAAAACACCCAATTCATGCACGGTGTTGTTTTATTTTTAACACCCTGTTGTTTATTTCCCGCCAGCGCCCTTCAAACACGCATTCAACAGCGTCTGCATTTTCTCAAGACCCTGTTCATTCATGCAATCAATGTTGCGCTCGGGGATCAAATCCACCTCGGGATAATTGTCGATGGCCTCGCTTAAGCTGTCTTCGCGCAGCAGGTGCAACATGGGGTAAGGCGAACGGTTGGTGTAATTTTCAACATCATCAGGCTCGGTACCGCCAAACTGGTAATCCGGATGAAAACTGGCCACCTGGTAAACGCCTTCCAGATTCATATCGACCAGCAACTCATCGGCCGCTTCCAGAAAATCGTTGTAGTGGTAAAAATCCTGCAGCACTTGCGGGTGAATCAAAAGTGTTGTTTCCACGGCTTCGTCCACATTCAACAAGGCCAGCTCGTGGGCAAGTTCGTCCAGCAGCGTAGCCTCATCCCTGGCCTTACTCACCACAAAACGCACACGGTCTTTCACCAACTCGCGCTTGGCAAATGGGCACAAATTAAAGGCTACCACCACCTGCTCTACCCAGCGGCGGGTGGCATCAATAATCTCTAGATCTGTTGCGTGGGTCATTTAAAACGGCAACTTCACATCGGGAGCCACCGCCAAAATGGCAGCCTTGAATTCGCCTTGAATACGAGCCAGCGCAGCATCACTGTCGGCTTCAAAACGCATCACCACGACAGGTGTTGTGTTGGATGGGCGCGCCAGCCCGAAACCATCGGCATACTCGGCCCGCACACCGTCAATGGTGTTTACCGATTCCGAACTTGGAAACTTACCCTCGGCCTGCAAGCGCTTCACAATGTCAAAGTTCACACCTTCAGCAGTTTGCAACTGCAATTCGGGTGTGCTCGATGAATTGGGCAAAGCATTCAGTTCAGCACTGGGGTTAATGCCACGGGACAAAATCTCCAGCAAACGCACGCCCGCGTACAAACCATCGTCAAAGCCAAACCAGCGTTCCTTGAAAAACACATGGCCGCTCATCTCGCCTGCCAGTGGAGCACCGGTTTCCTTCAACTTGGCCTTGATCAGGGAATGGCCTGTTTTCCACATCAAAGGCTCGCCACCTGCGGCCTTTACAGCCTTGGCCACATGGCGTGTGCACTTCACGTCATAAATCACCATGGCACCGGGGTTGCGGGCAATCACATCGCGGGCAAACAAAATAAGCTGACGGTCGGGATAAATAATTTCACCATCTTTGGTCACAACGCCAAGGCGATCGCCGTCGCCGTCAAAGGCCAAGCCAATTTCAGCATCGCCGTTTTTCACACAAGCAATCAGGTCTTGCAGGTTCTCCGGGTGTGCAGGGTCGGGATGGTGATTGGGAAAATTGCCATCCACCTCACAGAACAGCTCTGTTACTTCACAACCCAAGGCTTCATAGAGTGTTTTTGCAAATGCACCCGCTACACCGTTGCCACAATCGACGGCAATTTTCATGGGACGTGCCAGTTTGATGTGCCCCAAAATATTGGCCAGGTAATCGGGCCACACATTCAGTTCACGGTAGCCACCGCGCTGTACGCCAGGTACTACGCCACGCACGGGCTTCTCGGTTTGAATCCATTTCAACAAGCCTTGAATGGTATCGCCATACAAGGTTTCACCAGCCACCATCATTTTCAGGCCGTTGTATTGGGGGGGGTTGTGGCTGCCTGTCACCTGCACACCGGTGCCGTTGCCCAGCAAGAAGGTTGCAAAATAAACCAATGGGGTTGCCACCATGCCCACATCCACCACATTCACGCCCGCATCCCGAAAACCATCGGCCAGTGCGCCACACAGGCGTGGACCACTCAAACGCCCATCTCGCCCCACCACCGCCTCGTTTTTGCCGCGGCTCAATGCCAACTGCCCCAAGGCACGGCCCACGCAATAGGCAGCGTCTTCGGTCAAGGTGTCGTCCACGATGCCGCGAATGTCATAGGCTTTGAAAATAGAGGAGGAGATGCTCATGGTCGAATACCTGAAATAGTCAAAATAGGAAAAAGGAAACGCTAAGGCCTTGTCTTACTGAATGCGTTGAATACTTGGACTCAAGGCATAATACTACTTTCGTCGTTTTGGTTTGTTTTCATTATGGCCAACTATGTGATTGGCGACGTTCAAGGTTGTCTGGATTCTTTGTTGAAACTGCTGGACAAACTTCAGTTCAACCCACAGGCCGATGTGCTTTGGTTTGCAGGCGACCTGGTCAACCGCGGGCCCCGCTCGCTGGACACACTGCGATTCGTACAAAGCCTTGGCGAACGGGCCCACACCGTGCTGGGCAACCATGACCTGCACTTGCTGGCCCTGTGGTGCAACAGTGGCCGCAGCCATGAAAGCGACACCATTGCTGAAGTGGTGAATGCACCCGATGGCGAAGCATTGGTGAACTGGCTGCGAAGCCAGCCCTTGGCCCTGCGCTTGCCACCAACACAAAATACCTTGGATAACGGATTGCTGACCCATGCAGGCCTGTTGCCGGAATGGAGTTTTGAAGATGCCTTGGCATTGTCCGAAGAAGTACAGCATGTGTTGTCTGGCCCGGACTGGCAAACCTTCATGGCCGAGCTGTACGGCAACAAGCCCAATCGCTGGGACCCTGCGCTGGAAGGGTTCGACCGCCTGCGTTTGATTGTGAATGTATTTACCCGCATGCGCATGGTGCGCGACGACGGCAAAATCGACCTCAAATACAAACTGGAGCCAGCCGACGCCCCCCCCGAACTGAAACCCTGGTTTGAACTCGCGCGAGAATTTTCAGGAGAAGGCCCAATCTTGTTCGGGCATTGGTCCACACTGGGCCAGCTGAAAAACAAGGCTGGATATTGCCTGGACACAGGTTGCGTGTGGGGCGGTCAACTGACTGCACTTCGCTTGGAAGACGAGGCCATTATTCAGGTAGACGCAGTCGAGCCACCCCTGCCTACCATTGCCTGAATTCAAACAGCCGCGCTGGTATTGCCACACAGCGCGCGTATTTTTTCATGCGCTTCATCGCTGAGTTCATGCCGTGTGCGCCCCTCTGGATTGATCGGCGCGTGAATATACAGCTGGACCACATACCCGGTTTTACTGTTCAACAATACCTGAATGTTCTCTAACAAGGTTTGTTCGCCGATGAATGCAGGCTGCGCAGAAAACTTGCCATCGGGAGTGAAGTACTGCAAGCTGACAGGCAACAAAGGCACCTTGGCTTGTATCGCGGGTTGTACAAAATTGCTGTGAAAATGCAAGGGCGCATCCCCAGGCCCGGTTGTACCTTCCGGGAATACAGCCACGCAACGCCCTGTACCCAGTACCTTGACGGCAGCGTGAATCACATCGCGAACAGCATGCCGCTTGCCACGCTCAATAAAAAGCGTACCGCTGCGCTTGGCCAGCAAACCACCAATGGGCCATTGGGATATTTCTGATTTGGCGATGAAAGTCACCGGGTGAATGCTGTTGAACGCAAAAATATCCAGCCAGGAAACGTGCGTGCTGTAAAGCAAACACGGTTTGTGAATGGCGTAATTCGATTCAGGCGATTCGTACACCACCTTCACCTGCACATTCAGAATACCCAGCAATTGGCGGGCCCATCGCTTCTCGATTGCCTCTTTCAGGGCCTTGCCCAATATCGGCCAAAAGACCAAAGCCACCACAAAACCGTAAAGCAGGTGAATAACCAGACGAAGCAACATGAACACTTTACGCATGCCTTGAAGTCCTTGTACTTGGGGGCCTTTAGGCCACCAGCACTTTCATTTTGCTTTTTTCAAGGCTGCTGTAGCCCACGTTGCCATTCACCATGGTCAGTTGCACTTTGCCCTGCATGGGAAAACCATTGAACGGCGTGTGCTTGCCCTGGCTGATCAAACTGGCCTCACCCACCACCCAATCTACTTCCGGGTTGAACAGGCACAGGTCGGCCGGCATGCCCGTGCGCAAACTGCCTGCTTGTACCTTGATGATGTCGGCGGGGTTGCCACACAACAATTCAACAATTCGTGCGGGGGGCACATTCTGCTCACGCATCCACTTCACCGCCAAGGTCAGCAGCAATTCCAGCCCGGTTGCGCCCGCCTCGCTCTCCGCAAAAGGCAACAACTTGGCATCGTCGTCTACCGGGGTATGGTCCGAGCAAATCGCATCAATGGTGCCATCCAGCAAACCGGCACGAATGGCGTCGCGGTCGCGTTGCTCGCGCAAGGGCGGGATCAGGTGGGCGTTGGGGTCGAAGAAACCAATGTCCAGGTCGGTTAAGTGCACGTGGTGAATTGCCACATCGCAAGTCACGGGCAAACCTTCGGCTTTGGCTTGCCGAACCAGTTCAATGCCCTTGGCCGAACTGATGCGGCAAATGTGCATGCGCGTGCCGGTTGTGCGTACCAGCTCAAAATAAGCCTGCAGGGCAATGGTTTCGGCCATCACCGGAATGCCGCTCAAACCGATGCGTGAAGCATAAGCACCGGCATGGGCCACGCCGCCCTTGCTGAAGTTGGGCTCAGTGGGCCGCAAAAACACGGTGAAACCAAAGTTACGGGCATACTTCATGGCTTGCAGCAACACACGCAAATCGCGAATGGGCGATTCAGCCTGGCTAAAGCCCACACAACCTGCCTCGGTCAGTTCGGCCATTTCAGTCAGCGTTTCGCCATTCAAACCCGTGGTCAGGGCGCCCAGCGGGTACACCTTGGCCAGGTTCAACTGGCGTGCCTTGAACTTCAACATTTCAATCAAGCCGGGCTCGTCCAGCACGGGTTCTGTGTCGGGTGGGCATACCAGCGAGGTAATGCCGCCAGCCATGGCTGCTTCCATTTCACTTTCAAGGGTGGCGCGGTATTCATAGCCTGGTTCTCGCAAGCGCGCCGACAAATCCACCAGGCCGGGCAACACCCAAAGGCCAGAGGCGTCAATGGTTTTGCTGGGTGCAAAGTCAGCTGGCATTTCGCCCTTGGGGGCCACCGCCACCACGCGACCAGCAGCCACAGCCACATCCATGATTGCATCGGCACCGATGCTGGGGTCTATCACATGTCCGCCAGAAATCAACACTCGCATTGTTTTTCCTTTATGGGCCAATTCACGTCAAGCACTTTTGCTGGACGACGCCAGAATACTCATCACCGCCATGCGCACGGCAATTCCAAATGTCACCTGATTCAAAATCACGCTTTGCGGACCGTCGGCCACAGCCGAATCAATTTCTACGCCACGGTTCATGGGGCCGGGGTGCATCACGATGGCATCGGGTTTGGCGTGGCGCAGTTTTTCTTCAGTCAACCCAAAGTGCTTGAAATATTCTTGAGCCGACGGAATCAGGGCACCAGTCATGCGTTCCTTCTGCAAACGCAGCATGATGATCACATCGCAATCCTTGATGCCTTCAACAAGGTCGTGGTAAACGCGCACCCCCATGTTATCCAGATGGCTGGGCAACAAAGTGCTTGGGCCCACTGCACGTACCTCGGGGCAACCTAAGGTGGTCAGCGCATGGATGTCGGAACGTGCCACACGGCTGTGCAAAATATCGCCCACAATGGCCACACGCAGCTTGGTGAAGTCTTGCTTGTAGTGGCGAATGGTATACATGTCGAGCAGCGCTTGTGTGGGGTGGGCATGCCGCCCGTCGCCCGCGTTGATCACATGAATGGTGCCACCGCTGGTGCGGTTCAAATGCTGGGCCATGAAGGTGGGAGCACCACTTTCAGAATGGCGCATGACAAACATGTCGGCCGACATGGCCGCCAGATTGTCGATGGTGTCGATCAGCGACTCACCCTTGCTGGTCGACGAAGAACCAATGTTCAAATTCACCACATCGGCCGACAAGCGCTTGGCTGCAATCTCGAATGTGGTGCGAGTGCGGGTAGAGTTCTCAAAAAACACATTGAACACCGACTTGCCTCGCAACAAAGGCACTTGCTTCACTTCGCGATCGGTCACCGACAAAAACGATTCAGCAGTGTCCAGAATGCGAAGAATCATCGCTTTGGGCAGCCCTTCAATACTCAGCAGGTGAATCAACTCACCTGCGGCATTCAGTTGAGGGTTATTCAATTTGGTTTTACCTCCAGCTCCAGGCGGAAAGCACCTTGATCATCTTGGGTCAATACAAACGCTTCATTCGGCTTCAAAGGCAAGTGCTTGCCCACATACTGCGCATCGATAGGCAATTCACGGCCACCACGATCAAGCAACACGGCCAACTCAATTTTTGCAGGTCGGCCAAAGTCAAACAAATGGTTCACAATCGCCCGTGTGGTTCGCCCTGTGTACAACACATCATCCACCAACAATATGGTGCGGCCTTGTACATCAAAAGGCACCTCGGCGGGTTTGGGGGCCTCTTTCAGGCCGCGCTCAGAAAAATCGTCGCGATAAAATGCGCTGTCAAGGAATCCGCATGGCAGGGCAAAACCCAAATCTGCATGCAGGCGCTCGGCAATCCAGGCGCCTCCGCTGTGCACCCCAATCAGTCCCAGTTCAGAACGGTCGGGAAAGGCTTTTTCAATTTGATCACGCAGGCGGGCGTACAGGGCTTCGGGGTTTGGCAGGCTCATCGTCCCTCCAGAAAAAATTGTTCCAGAATCAGGCAGGCACTGCCCATGTCGACTCGGCCCTTGTTCTCGCGGGCGGCCTTGCCTCCCATACAGCTTTCCATGATTGCACTGGTGTAGCGCTCATCAACCCGGGTACATGGCAGGGAAAAACGCCCCTCCAATTGACGGGCAAAACGCTCACAACGCGCGGTCAGTTCATTGTCGGCACCATCGGCTTGCCGGGGCACTCCAACCACCAGGCCTTCGGGCTGCCACTCTTTGATCAGCTTTTCAATTTTGTTGAACCGCTGCTCATCATTTTGCGCTTCAACCACAGACACACCACTCGCAGTTTTGGTCAAGGAGTTGCCAAATGCAACGCCGATTCGCTTCAAACCGAAATCAAATGCCAGGTACTGTGTCGGTTTGGGCGATTGTACGGGCCTGGTCATTGATTAAGCATGCCCCGCAGCACCGCTCATCAGGGCGGGGTCAATACCCAGCATGGCGTAGGCGCTTGCAAAGCGTTCTTCCAGGGGCGTGTCGAACAATATCTCGTGATTGGCGGGCACGGTGAGCCAAGCATTTTGAGCAAGCTCTTCTTCAAGCTGCCCCTCGCCCCAGCCGGCATAACCCAAGGTGATCAACCATTTGCCTGGCGCTTCGCCACGGGCCACGGCTTCAAGAATGTCTCGGGAGGTGGTCAAGGAAATTTCATCGTTCACTTTCAGCGAAGAATTCCAGTTCAAAGGCTCGGTGTGCAACACAAAACCACGTTCGGCAGCAACTGGGCCACCCATCATCACCGGGAAGTGGGCTGGCATGTAGCCCTCCACTTCTACATTGATTTTTTCCAACAAACTTTCGATGGCCAAGTCGGTGGGCCGGTTAATCACCAAACCCATGGCTCCCTTGCCGGAATGTTCACACAAATACACCACGGACCCGGCAAAACTGGGGTCAAGCATGTTCGGCATGGCGATCAGCAACTGACCGGACAAGCTAAATTCAGTAGGTGTGGAAATTTCGGTCTCGCTCATGCCAAAATTGTAATGCCTTTTAACTGTGCAAAAGCGGGTAGGCGTTCCTCTACCCGCCTTTAAGCGCACAGATCAACCCAAATTTAAGTTGTTCCCATGCCTGCTTCACTTCTTGAAAACCACCCATTGTCGACCCAACCCCAACCGGGCCAGTACACCAGAGGATTGATGTGGTTCCGGCGCGACCTGCGAACCCATGACAATGCCGCCCTTTTTTATGCCCTGAAACATTGCCAGCAAGTGCATTGCGTGTTCGTGTTTGACAAAACCATTCTGGATGCCCTGGCCAACAAAGCCGATCGCCGTGTGGAGTTTATCTGGGAAAGCTGCATGGCGCTGAAGACAAAGCTTCAAGGCTTTGGCGGCGATTTGCACTTGGTACACGACCACGCCGAAACGGCAATTCCGGAATTGGCGACGAAACTGGGCATACAGGCCGTGTTCACCAACAAAGACTATGAACCCGCTGCGATTCACCGGGACATCACAGTGGGAAAATCCCTTCAAAGCAAAGGTGTTGAATTGTTCCGCTTCAAAGACCAGGCCATTTTTGAAGAGGATGAAGTACTGACTCAAGCAGGCAAGTTTTTCAGCGTATTCACGCCGTTTAAAAACGCCTGCCTGAAAAAACTGGACGAGTTCCATCTAACGCCCTACCCCAGCGAATCCAGAATGGCCTCTCTGGCCAAAGATTCCGGACTGAAAATGCCAAGCCTGGAAGACATGGGATTCAAACGCACCAATTTGCTGGAGATGATCAAGCCCGGCGAGGAAGGCGCGCTCGACGCCTTTGAGGACTTTCTCAACCGCATGGACAAATACAAAGTGGCGCGCGACTTCCCGGCGATCAAAGGTGTGAGCTACCTGAGTGTGCACAACCGCTTCGGCACCATCTCCATTCGCAGGTTGGCCAAAGCTGCCTATGACCGGTTTAAATTCGATGGCAGCGAAGGCGCCATGGGTTGGTTAAATGAACTGATTTGGCGAGACTTTTACTTTCAGATTATTTACCACCGCCCAGATGCAGCCGAGAAGGCCTTCAAACCTGAGTACGACCAAATTCAATGGGACGACGATGAAAAAGCAAAAAAGCTTTTCAAAGCTTGGTGCGAAGGCAAAACCGGCTACCCCTTGGTGGACGCTGCTCAACGGCAACTGAACCAAACCGGGTTTCAACACAACCGCCTGCGAATGGTGACAGCCAGCTTCTTGACCAAAGACCTTGGTATTGACTGGCGCTGGGGTGAGAAATACTTTGCCGAACACCTGAACGATTTCGACCTGTCGGCCAACAACGGTGGCTGGCAATGGGCTGCCAGCAGTGGGTGCGACGCACAGCCCTACTTCCGTATTTTCAACCCGTACAGTCAATCTGAAAAATTCGACGCTGACGGCAAGTTCATACGCAAGTACTGCCCGGAACTGGCCAAACTTTCCAACAAATACATTCATAACCCCACCGAATGCCCACCGTTCGAGCTGCAAATGGCTGGGGTGATTCTGGGTGAAACCTACCCCAGGCCCGTGGTTGAGCACGATGAGGCGCGAAAGAAAACGCTGGAAAGGTATGCAGTGGTCAAGAAAACCAAAGAAGACTGATTTTGTCCGAACTTATGATGGTCAGTGCAGGTGCCTTCACCCATAATCACCGGTGAATTTGCATCACACAACCCATTACAAGAAGGAGACAAAACAGTGAACGCTTACACCACCGTGTTGCTTTATGCAGGCTGGATTTTGATATTGGCATTGTTCTACGCGCTACCCAGAGTGCCCCAGGCCTTGCTGGGCCAAAAACGCATTGACAGCTGGGAGCGCGGCAAAGAATCTACGGACCCTATGTTCTTGCAACGTGCAAAATCGGCGCACCTGAACTGCCTGGAAAACTTTCCTGTATTCGCGGGCGTTGTGGCCATGGCTGGCCTGATGGGAGAAGTTGAAGCCATCAACGGCATTGCCGCTTTTGTGCTGTACGCACGTATTGCACAAAGCGTGGTGCACATCAGCGGCACTTCGTTCATTCAGGTGTTCTTGCGGGCCACATTTTTCCTGCTCCAAGTGTTCATGACCTTGTACATGGTGTACTTGCTGGTCTGCTGAAACAGCTTAGCGACCTCCAGGAAAACCGCCTTGGGTGCAAACCCGGGCGGTTTTTTTTCACTGAATTGCCGCAAACGCCTTGTCAATCGCCACCTTGGTGGCTTCGATCACGGCATCGTCGTGCGTTACAGACACAAACCCAGCCTCGTAGGCCGAAGGTGCCAGGTACACGCCTGCATCCAACATGGCATGGAAAAACTTGTTGAAGCGGTCGCGGTTTGATGCACTTACTTCGGCAAAACTGCTCGGTACTTTCTCGCTGAAATAAATACCGAACATGCCACCAATGCTGTCTGCACAAAAAGTTTCGCCGTGAGCATACGCAACCTGGTTAAAGGCTTCCACCAACTTGCGGGTTTGGGTTTCCAGCTTCTCGTAAAAACCTTCTTGCTTCAACAAACACATCGTGGTCAAGCCTGCCGCCACTGCCACCGGGTTGCCACTCAATGTGCCAGCCTGGTACACCGGGCCAAGGGGTGCGATGCACGCCATAATGTCTTTGCGACCACCAAAAGCGCCCATGGGCATGCCCCCGCCGATGATTTTCCCAAGGGTGGTCAAATCAGGGGTAATGCCATACACGCCCTGCACGCCCTGGGGACCCACACGGAATCCGGTCATCACTTCATCGAAAATCAACACCGCACCATGCTGGGTGCACAACTCGCGCAAGGTATTCAAAAACTCGCGGGTGGGTTTGATGAGGTTCATGTTGCCGGCAACAGGCTCTACGATTACACAGGCAATGCTGCTGCCACTGGCTTTGAACAATTCGTGCAGTTGCTCCACATTGTTGTAGTCCAGCACACGGGTGTGCTTGGCAAAGTCCTCGGGCACACCGGCCGAAGTTGGGTTGCCGAAGGTTAGCAAACCGGAACCCGCTTTCACCAGCAAGCTATCCGCATGGCCGTGGTAACAGCCTTCGAATTTTACAATGGTGTCACGGCCGGTGAAGCCCCGGGCAAGACGAATCGCGCTCATGGTCGCTTCGGTACCGGAACTCACCAAGCGAACCTGTTCCAGTGAAGGCAACATTTCGCACAATGTTTCTGCCATCACGATTTCGCCTTCGGTAGGCGCACCAAAGCTCAATCCACCTACTGCGGCTTCCTGTACAGCCTTGATCACTTCAGGGTGTGCGTGGCCCAACACGGCTGGGCCCCACGAACCAATGTAGTCGATGTAGCGCTTGTCATCCGCGTCCCACACATAGGGACCGTTGGCACGCTTGAAAAAACGCGGTGTACCGCCCACAGAACGAAATGCCCGAACGGGCGAATTCACACCACCGGGAATTGTTTTTTGTGCGCGCTCAAACAGCACTTCGTTCTGGCTCACTTCTTGACTACTCATTCTCAGGACTCCGCTTAATTAACTTGACTGCATCCATTCACTGCATCCACCCACTGCTGCGCCGCACAGCAAACCTGCTCAGCATCGGGTTCCGTTCCAAACAAACCATTGACCACAGCCACTGCGTTTGCACCTGCTTTCATCAATTCAGGCACGCGCTCAATCGTAATTCCGCCAATCGCTACCGTGGGTACACCCAAATTGCCGGCCTGGGCAAACAATTCAAGCTCAGCGCGCACAGCATTGGGCTTGGTACTGCTGGGGTACATTGCACCAAAGGCCACATAACTGGCGCCATCGCGCACGGCTTGTTTGGCCAATTCAAACTGATTGTAACAAGAAGCACCCACCACCCATCCGCTGCCAAGCCTGCTTCGGGCCTGCGCAATGGACTCATCGGTTCTACCCAAATGCACGCCAGCCACGGCGCCCCCCTCGAATTTTGAAAACTCCACCGAGGGCACGTCATTCAAAATCAGCGCCGCATCGTACTTCTCGCACAGGGCATCAAGCTGCCCGGCAAAATCAATCAACTCGGCTTGATCCCAATTCTTTTGCCTGCACTGAAACAAGCGCACACCGCCATCCAAGGCGGCAGCCACACAATCCACAATAGCGTCAGGAGTCCATACCGCCGAACGCTCGGGTGTAATGGCGTAGACGCCCTTGATGAGTTGCTTGCTCAATTGATTATTCAATCTGGTTTTCATCACCATCATCGCCATCGTCTTCCAAATATTGCATCAGGTGCATTCGGTCCGGAATCAACTGGCCCTTGCCGATGGCAAAACCACAACTCAGGGCTTGCCAGGTGTACTCAAGGGCCAGTTCAACGGCCTCCTGCACGCTTAAACCCTGCCCAAGCCCCACAGCACAGGCACTGGCCAGGGTGCAACCCGAACCATGAAATTGCCCCGGCAGGCGCTCACAAGGGAATTCAACAACTTTTTTGCCAGTCACATACAAACGGTTCACAACATCGCCCGAATCAAGGTGTTCGCCTTTCAACAACACAGCCTTGCAACCCATTTGCAACAAGCGTTCACCCGCCTCATCCACACTTTGTGCGCCGGTAAATGCCTGTGCCTCAGGCCAGTTGGGGGTGAGCAAATCAACCACCGGGAATAGCTGGTTTCTGTAACAGTCGAACAGCGCCTGCCCGCCAAAAGCATCGCCCCGGCCAGAAGCCCGCACAGGGTCTACCACCAGCGGCACCGAGGGCCAGAGACTTTTCACTCTCAACACTGCCGCCACAGCGCCTTCGCTACCCAATACCCCGGTTTTGATTGCACTTGGCGCAATACCGTCATCCAGCAAAGCATTTAATTGATTATCAATCCAGTCACGAGTACACGCCTCGAAGCGCGCCACACCCACCGTGTTCTGGGCTGTCAGCCCGGTAAGAATGGTCAAAGGATGTGCGCCCAGCGCGGAAACAGTTAGTGCGTCGGCTTGCAAACCCGCGCCAGCAGTAGGATCTGATGCTGAGAAGGTCAGCACCAAGGGTACAGTCAGTGTCATTCAAAACCCAAAAAAGACCAACAGCCTTGGTAGCGGGCTGCCAACCTAGTATTATCCACCCGTTGCAATTTTTTTTCTGGATGTAGCTCAGAATGAATACTTGGATTTGTTTGATTTGTGGTTGGGTATACGATGAAGCAGCGGGTGTGCCCGACGAGGGCATTGCCCCCGGCACAAAATGGGAGGATGTTCCGCCCAATTGGGTTTGCCCGGAGTGCGGCGCCCGCAAAGAAGATTTTGAGATGACTCAAATCTAAAAAAAACCAAAACCCATGGATCAATGACCGAACCACAAGCCGACCCCGCCAAAGCGTTTGAAGACCACGCCCCAACGCCGGTCAGGCCCAAGTTTGTTCGGCAATTGGGGCAGTTTTCAGTTGGTCTGTTGATCGCAGCGCTGGTTTTATTTGCGGCGGGTCTGTTCGCCAAAAACCAATCCGACAACATTCGCAATGCGCAGCTAGCCCAAATTAATTTGGTGGAAGGCCGCATACAGCAAGAATTGCTGGCCTTAAATGGCCCCGGCAGCGAGACCATTCAACCCCAAGGGTTGAAGGCTCTGCTGGGTTTGGGGCAACAAGTCAGTCAACAAAACAAAGGGGTACAGTGGTTTGGTGCCTTGCACAGCCAAACCTTGCAAGTGTTGTTGACTCAAAGCATTGAAGCACTCTCGCGCCCAGTGGCGGGTGTCAACTCGGATCTGGACACCCAGCGCCAGCTTGAAACCCAGCTTCGACTTGATACACTGCCCAAGCTTGCCCAACTCAAAACACACATTGCCCAAGCCACCAACGGTTATCTGGTGTTGCTGTTTGGCCTGGCCACCTTGCTGGCTACAATCGGCCTTGCCTTGGGCATTCAATGGACTACCCACCGAAAAACGCTTGCCCTGGGTCGGCGTGTGCAGATGTTAAGTCGCGCCCTGCACAGTCAACAGGAAAACGACCAGAAACGGGAAGGCGCCCATGCAGCCCTAGAAGGTGTGCTGAAAGCACTGAACAGCAACCAGCAACTAGAGCACCGTGGCACGCTAATGCAAATTGGCCAGCAACTTGAAGAGCTGAACAACAGTGGACGGGCTGTGTTGCAGTTTGCGAAATCATTTCACCAGTTGTCCACCCAAGGCACCCAAGTTGTTAAGTCAACCTTGAACAGCGAACATCGCAATGCCAAAGCCGAAAGCCACATGGAGATCATGCAAACCCAGCTTGAGGGTTTGCGATCTGACATTCGAAGTGCTGCACAAGGCTTGCGAAAGGCTGGAGAAGTGAGCCGACAGCTACTGGGCAGGTTGGATGCCTCGCAAATGGAACTCACCCTGACTGAACCCGAGAACAGTCGGCAATTGCAGCAACTGGTCGAACAAAGCCAACAGGCTTTGAAGGAATCTATTGAAGGATTGGTGTTGGCCAGCCAGAAAATCAATGCGGGTCAGTATGAATCGAACAAACTGGCCGAATACATGGCGGTGAATCAAACAGCTTGGTCCAACCTGCTCAGTCAGGTTGAGCAGGTGGCAGAATCTGCATCGCAAGAATCTGAAAGCGCCTTGCGCCTGGCCAAACGCCTGATGGAAAAAAGCCAGCATACTGCGCTGGCTTCACCGAACATTCAAGCCGCCAAAGCACCACCGCAACTGCTGCCCTGACCCGCCGTACAGCCGTAGCAATGGTCGCCCACTACCACATCAATTGAATCCAGCGCGGTTTGCGTTAAATCAGCCAATGTGAGCGCCCTGCCCTGTGAATCGCGAACCGGCCAACCCAATTGCTGGTTGAAGTCGCAATCGTACAGCGTACCTTCGTAGTCAACCGACACCAGACTGCGACACATCACGGCTGCCAAATTGCTTTCCCGGTATGCCCCTTTCAGCGTATTCATGTAAGTCTCGAACGTGCCCTTGCTGATCAAAGTGCTGCCAAAACGGGCAATCGGCATGTTGGTAATCGTCACCAAACCGGTAAAGCGAATGCCAAATTTCTCGAATAACACAGCCTTGTAATCGGCTTCCAGCGCTTCTTGCGGGGGTGGCAAAGAAGGACCCTGCGGATTGAACACCAGTGTTAAGCGCAGCTTGTCGCCATAGCCCAAGGCATTCAGCTTTTGCAGGCCTGCAATGCTGGCATCGAATACGCCTTTGCCGCGTTGCTTGTCCACATTGTCCTCAAGGTAGCAAGGCAAGGATGCGAAAATTTCCACTTCGTTATCAGCAAGAAACTCAGCCAAATCTTCATAGCCCGGTTCACTCAAAATGGTCAGATTGCACCGGTCTATCACATGCACACCGGCCTTGCGGGCCGCCACCACCAAGCGCTTAAAGCGTGGGTTCATCTCGGGTGCGCCACCGGTCAAATCAAGCTTTTTCACCCAGCCCTGATTCATCAGGGAAATCAACTGGTCAATTTGCTCGTCTTGCATCAGCTCGGTGCGGTTGGGGCCGGCATTCACATGGCAGTGTGTACAGCTTTGATTACAAAGATAACCCAGGTTGACCTGAATGGTTTCCAGGTTCAAGCGCTTCACGCTAGGGAAGGTGGTACTTTTCAACAAATGAACTACTGAGTGCATGTAGGCTCCGGTTTCTGTGCGCCGCGCGGTTATTTCGTTTTCAGATAATGAGAGAATCAATGCTCGGAAGCAAGATTGATGCAGTTTATTTATCGCGTTAATCGATAGTAACAAACTTACACAAGCTCATTCGCTCAAGCCATGATTCAAGTTACAGTCAACGGTGAAAATCGTGAAATGCCCGAGAACAGCACTGTGGCGCACCTTGTGGAAAGCCTCAAACTGACCGGCAAGCGCATCGCTGTCGAACTGAACGGCGAAATTGTGCCCAAAAGCCAGCACGCCACCACACCACTGAACGCCGGGGCCAGCCTTGAAATTGTGGTTGCTGTAGGCGGCGGTTAAACAATCAGGAGCAGTACCCCATGAATACCCCAATCGAGAAGAACAACGACACCTGGAAAGTTGGCAGTCGCGAATTCACCAGCCGTTTGCTGGTGGGCACCGGCAAATACGCCAGCCTGGATGAAACCCGTGAAGCGATTACTGAAAGCGGCGCAGAAATTGTGACGGTAGCCATTCGTCGCACCAACATTGGCCAGAACGCCGGAGAAGCCAGCCTGCTCGATTACATCCCTCCCAGCAAGTTCACTTACCTACCCAACTCAGCTGGGTGCTACACCGCCAAAGATGCGGTGCGCACCTTGCGGCTTGGCCGCGAACTGCTGGACGGTCACAACCTATGCAAACTTGAGGTGCTAGGCGACCCCACCAACTTGTATCCCGACATGGAAGAAACCCTGGTGGCAGCCAAAGAACTGGTGGCCGATGGTTTCGACGTGATGGTGTATTGCTCTGACGACCCAATTTATGCCCGCAAACTTGAGGATGCTGGCTGTTTAGCCATCATGCCTTTGGCCTCACTCATTGGTTCTGGCATGGGTATTTTGAACCCCTGGAACATCAATCTGATTCTGGAAAACGCACAGGTACCCGTGATTGTGGATGCCGGTGTGGGCACAGCCTCCGATGCAGCCATCGCCATGGAACTGGGCTGTGCTGGCGTATTGATGAACACCGCAATCGCCAAGGCACAAAACCCTGTGCAAATGGCACGTGCCATGCGTTTGGCCACACAGGCCGGTCGCGAGGCCTTTCTTGCAGGTAGAATGCCGAAAAAGTTTTACACGGCCAGCCCCTCTTCCCCTGTGGAAGGCGTTATTTCCTCCAGATCAAAATGACAGACCAAACCCCCGACAATCCGTTTCGCGATCAGCATATCAAAAGTTTTGTGAAGCGTCGGGGGCATATTTCACGCGCCCAGGAACGAGCAGTTGAAGAAGGCATGCCCAAATGGGGTATCGCCTACAGTGCGCAAACCCACATTGATTTCGACAAGCAATGGGGCACACAAGGCCAAGCCAATTGGCTTGAAATCGGCTTTGGCATGGGCGAAACCACGGCAAAAATTGCCAAGGCACACCCCCATGTGAACTACCTGGGTGTTGAAATTTATACAGCAGGTGTGGGTTCGCTGATCAATAAGATTGAAGAAGAGGGCATAGAAAACATTCGAATCATTTCCCATGATGTGGTCGATGTACTTCGCGACATGATTCCCGATGCCAGCCTTGACAAAGTGTTGCTGTATTTTCCCGACCCTTGGCGCAAGGCCCGCCACCACAAGCGCCGCTTGATTCAACCGGAATTCGTGGCCAAGCTGGCGAAAAAGATGAAGCCTGCCGGGGTGCTGCACTGTGCCACGGACTGGGAAAATTACGCCCACCACATGCATGATGTACTCAGCGTGGCGCCCGACTGGCAAAACATGATGCCAACACCCTTTGCGCCACGACCCGATGATCGGCCACTGACCAAGTTTGAGAATCGAGGATTGAAGCTTGGCCACGGCGTTTGGGACCTTCTCTACCGTGTTCGCTGACACGGTTCAAACAGACCTCCCCTCTTGCGGTATGCCTTGCTGCGCCTGAATTTGCTTTAATCAGGCTTAACCTCGCAAATTCGATACGGCATGCTTTCATCGCAAAAAAACGGGCTGCTGCGTGCATTGATCGCCAACAGTACCGTCATCTCGCTTAACTCACGCACGTTACTGGTTTGCGTCACAGCGCTGTTGGCCCTGTCACTTAGCATTTACGCCATTTTGAATAATCAGTTCACTGCACAACATGCCGAACGCATAGATCAACTGCTCATCGCCAAAGCCCAAGCCATTGACCACAAGGACCACTCTGGGCACAACCACGCGATGGCCATGACGCCGGTGTATTACCATTCCGGCAACATTGAGGGTGCACAAGGCACATTGCACTGGCCCAAAGATTGTGAACTTTCCCAAGCCCCATCAGGATCAAAAATTCACCGATTCACGTGCGAAAACGGCGTTCGCCTGCATGCACTTCAAACCATGCTGCCCCTGGAAGACTCGGCGAATCAAACAATCACCCTGTGGGCCACGCACATTCCAAATGCCTCACTGCTCAACATGCAAGTTGAAGACATTCTTGGACTTACCGCCTTGGTACTCGTCATCAGCACCTTGTGCAGTCGCTGGATCAGTCAATCCATCACCCAGCCCCTTGGAGAAATTACCACCAGCGCGCAACTCATGGCCGAGGGAAATTACGATTGGCGACTTCCTGAAAGTTCCATTGGCGAAATCAACCAGTTGGCGTTCACCTTCAACCACATGGCGAAAAGCCTGCAAGAACGCGACAAGGTGATTCGACGCACCGCCTACAAAGATCAATTGACCGGGCTGGACAACCGGGCATATTTAACTCTCGCCCTGCGAGAACGTACGCAAAGCGCCCGCGAACCATTGAGTATTGTTATTTGGGGAATCGACAACCTGGACAATATCAATGAAGTGCTGGGGCATGATGTTGCTGACAAAGTGTTGATCAAAGTGGCACGCAAAGCCAGTCGCATTTGCCAGGAAAACCTGGTGATTGCGCGTCTTGAGGGCAATATTTTCTGCATGCTTTTGCCACGAGAATTGCTGGAAAGCATGCTGAAAAAACACACCCTGAAACGCATGTTGCATGGTTCACTGCGGGTACAGAACTATCAACTGGATATTCAAAGCCATGCTGGCCTTGCGCACTATCCCGAGCACGGTCAATGCCCCGAAACGCTGATGCGCCGGGCTGAAATTGCTCGCCAACTGGCCAAAAAAACACGCCAAACCAGCATTGTTTTCGAAGCGCGGCTTGAACATCGCTCAGCCAATCGGCTTGAACTGATTGCCCAGCTGCGCAAAGCCATTACAGACAACGAATTCTGCCTGTTTTTTCAACCCAAATTAAACCTGCGCACCAACAGTATTAATCAGGCGGAAGTGCTCTTGCGCTGGAACCACCCTGTACATGGATTGATTGCGCCGGGCGCCTTCATTGAACTTGCCGAGCAAACCGGCATGATCCGCGACATTACACGCCTGGTGCTCAAGCAAACCTACGCCATCATCAACCTCTGTGCGAATCAAAACATCAGGTTGTCGGTTAATCTTTCCGCAATGGATCTGGAAGATTTCAGCCTGATTGATTTCATGCAGCACCTACACTGCCAGCAACCGGATGCCTCGCGCCACATTGTGCTGGAAATTACAGAAAGTGCAGCCATGCGAGACCCAGAGCAAGCGTTGGACATACTTAATCAACTGGCTGCCATGCATTTTCAAATCGCGGTGGATGACTTTGGCACGGGCTACTCCTCTCTGGCCTACTTGAAGCGCTTCCCGGTCACCGAATTGAAAATTGACCGCTCACTGGTACAGGGCGCAGACCTGGACACGGATGGTCAGATCATTCTCGAATCAACCATCGAAATGGGCCACATCATGGGCTTGCTGGTCACCACCGAGGGTGTGGAAACCCAGTCCGAATACGAACTCGTTAAAAAGCTGGGGGCCGACTATGTTCAAGGCTTCTGGCTGTCCAAACCCATGCCGTTTGACGAATTCAAACTGAAACACCTGGTTGGCAACCACGACCAGCTGGTCCAGCACCTCTAAACGGCTCAAATAGCACATCAAAATTGGTCGTATTTGACCCGGGCACCCTCGGCTTCGATATCATGTGAGCATGACAATTCACACATTGAAAGCATCACCGTGAAAATGAAACAGTTCGATGTCGCCATCATTGGCAGTGGTTTGGCGGGATTGACCACCGCCCTGCAATTGGCCGACAAGCTCAAAGTGGCCATTATTTGCAAACGCTCGGTTTCCGACTCGGCAAGCCGTTGGGCCCAAGGTGGCATTGCCGCTGTGCGCGACCCTGCCGACAGCGTGGCCGAACATGTGCAAGACACCCTGGTAGCGGGTGGCGGCCTTTGCGAACGTGATGCAGTGCAATTCATTCTGGAAAACGCATCCAAATCCATCGACTGGTTGGTGGAACAAGGTGTGCCGTTTTCTCGCGAAGACGAAGAAGGCCCAAGCAATACCGAGCCCAATGGTTTTCACCTGACCCGGGAAGGCGGGCACAGCCGCAGGCGAATTCTGCACGTGGCCGATGCCACGGGCGATGCTGTACAAACCACGCTGGAAGCCAAAGCCCGCAGCCACCCCAATATTCAATTGTTTGAACACCACATGGTGATCGACCTGATCACCGGCGACCGTCTGAGCGAGAAAAAGGCCGGTATTTTGGGTGCTTACATTCTGGATGAACAATCGCAACGCGTACTCACCCTGACCTGCCCTTACATTGTGCTGGCTTGCGGCGGCGCGGGCAAAGTGTACAACTACACCACCAACCCCGACACAGCCACGGGCGACGGCATTGCCATGGCCTGGCGCGCAGGATGCCGAATTTCCAATATGGAATTCATCCAGTTCCACCCCACCTGCCTGTACCACCCCTATGCCAAAAGCTTTTTGATCACCGAAGCAGTGCGCGGCGAAGGTGGTTTGCTGAAACTGCCCGATGGCACACGCTTCATGCCCGAGCACGACGAACGGGCAGAACTGGCACCTCGGGATGTAGTGGCGCGCGCCATCGACTTTGAAATGAAAAAACGCGGCCTGGATTGCGTGTACCTGGACATCAGCCATGAACCGGCAGAGAAACTGAAAAAACATTTCCCTACCATTTACAAACGTTGCCTTGAACTGGGCATCGACATCACCAAGCAAGGCATTCCAGTCGTGCCCGCTGCGCATTACACCTGCGGTGGTGTGGTGACCGATCACAATGCCCGCACCGACATTCCCGGCCTGTATGCCGTGGGCGAAACCGCCTACACCGGCCTGCACGGTGCAAACCGCTTGGCCAGCAACAGCCTGCTGGAGTGCGTGGTGCTGGGGCAAGCTGCCGCCAACCACATTTTGACCAAACCCCACCGCGAAACCATGGGTCTGCCGGATTGGGACGAAAGCCGGGTCACCGACCCAGACGAAGAAGTGGTAATTTCCCACAACTGGGCTGAACTTCGCCAAACCATGTGGAACTACGTGGGCATTGTGCGAACCGACAAACGCTTGGAACGCGCTCAGCACCGTATCCAATTGCTTCGTGCCGAAATTCTGGAGTTCTACAGCAACTTCCGTGTTAGCCGCGATTTGCTCGAATTACGCAACCTGGTGGACGTGGCCGATTTGATCGTGACCAGTGCACTAAGCCGCAAGGAAAGCCGTGGTTTGCATTTCAGTGCCGACTACCCGGGCACTCTGCCCAAAGCATTCCCCACGGTGTTGCAACGACCCAAGAAAAAATGAACATGCGTGATTTCAAGGGAATCGGACAACGCCGTCGGGTTGACTAATCAAACGCGCTCAGTCCAGCACTCGAAGCGAATAATCCACCGCTGTAACGTCTTTCGTAAGCGACCCGATCGAAATACGATCAACACCGGTCTCGGCAATGGCACGCACCGTGTGCTCGTTTACCCCGCCTGAGGCTTCCAGAATGGCCCTGCCCTTGTTCAGCTCGACCGCCACACGCATGGCTTCAAGACCAAAGTTATCCAGCAGCACCGACTTGGCGCCCGATTGCAGCGCCTCTTCAAGTTGAACCAAACTTTCAACTTCAATTTGCACACTCACATGTGGCGCACCCAAGGCATCCGCATTGGCCAGCACCGGGGCAATTCCTCCCGCGGCTGCAATATGGTTTTCCTTGATCAAAATACCGTCGTACAACGCCAAGCGCTGATTCAAACCGCCCCCAACCCGCACAGCGTACTTCTGCGCCAGACGCATGCCGGGCAAGGTTTTTCGGGTATCCAGAATAGATGCTTTAGTGCCTTCAATCAGGTGTACGAAATGGCGTGTTCGGGTAGCCACCGCAGAAAGTAACTGCAAATAATTCATCGCTGAACGCTCAGCCGTCAGCAAAGGCCGGGCATGGGCATCAATCTCACACACCACAGTGCCAGGCTGAACCTCGTACCCCTCAGGCACTTGCCAACGCACCAAAGCATCCGGGCACAGTGCATTGAACACCCCGTTGAACCAGTCCTGTCCACACACCACCGCCTTGTCGCGGCACAGCAGCTGCGCCTTGCAGCGCTTGCCCTCAGGCACTAGCAGACCGGTCCAGTCTGTATTGCCCATGTCTTCGGCAATCGCATCATGCACATTTTTCAGCAAGGCCAGCTCAAGCGCCGGCCCAAACGATTGAAACAGTTCTGAACGGCTCATGCTGGACCCACTCCCTTGTGTGCCTGTTCCAGGCGACCCTGGCCACGCGGCCCGGAAATACCATGTGTTTTCGCGAAATCCAGCATTCGGTCGATGCAACGGTAAGCCTGTTTGCCCAGCGCGGCGTCCACATGCACCTCGCCCAAGCCAGTATCAAACCCGGTCTTCAACACATCGCGCAGGTTTTTCAAACCATTCATGGCCATCCAGGGGCAATGGGCGCAGCTTTTGCAAGTGGCTGAATTGCCCGCGGTAGGCGCCTCAATCAAGGTTTTACCCGGTGCAAACTGGCGCATTTTGTGCAAAATGCCGTTGTCAGTGGCCACAATGTAGGTGTCAACACCCGGAGTTTGCGTGGCCTTGATCAGCTGAGTGGTCGAACCCACCACATCGGCCAATGCCACCACATCGGCTGGCGATTCCGGGTGCACCAACACCATGGCCTGCGGGTGCTGGGCTTTCAGAATCTTGAGTTCTTCGGCCTTGAACTCGTCGTGTACCAGGCATGAGCCCTGCCACAGCAACATATCGGCACCAGTCTGTTTTTGGATGTATTGCCCCAAGTGCCGATCGGGTGCCCAAATCAGCTTTTGCCCCTGTGCGTGCAAATGGCCCACAATGTCCAAGGCAATGCTGGAAGTCACCATCCAGTCTGCGCGCGCCTTCACGGCAGCACTTGTGTTGGCATACACCACCACGGTGCGATCGGGGTGTTGATCACAAAACGCATTGAACTCCTCCGAGGGGCACCCCAGGTCCAGTGAACATGTGGCATCCAGGTCTGGCATGAACACGCGTTTCTCGGGATTCAAAATCTTGCTTGTTTCACCCATGAATCGCACGCCCGCCACCACCAGGTTCTGCTGCTTGCTTTCGCGCCCAAAACGCGCCATTTCAAGGGAATCGGAAACACAACCGCCGGTTTCCTCAGCAAGGTCTTGCAATTCAGAGTCCACGTAATAATGCGCCACCAACACAGCATCACGGGCCTTCAGCAAATCCCTGATTTCCGATTTCAAGGCGGCCCTTTCATCGGGCCCTGGCTGCTGAGGCACTCGGGCCCAAGCCTGGGAGGGTTTACAACTGGTGGAGGGGCTGGCCTGTGAGGGCAAATCGAACTCAACAGGCTTGATGTCTACTTGATTCACGGAACGCTCGGTTGGTGACAAGGAAAACACGCATTTTACTCCCTTGGCCCCAGAAAATCCCGGGAATCCAGAACGAAGAACTATCTGAACTTTTGAGTGCTCCCCGTCACTCAAAGGGAGCATTTTCATTAATGCGACAGCGCTCGTTGCCCAAATGCCCGAAGCACGTTGTCTTTTTAGCCCTCATCAATACTCTTGGAGCACTCCACATGTTGAAGCAATCCCTTAAATCCTTGTCCATTCTGGCTGCATTGTTGTCCATGCACTCAGTTGCACAGGCCACCTGTCAAGGCAATGACTGTCAAGTTGAAATCGATGCCAATGTTGAATTTGACAGCAGCTATTACCTAAGCCCGAACCACAACGGCATTTTCATTCAAAGCAACACCGGCACCAATGCCGCAATCGTTGATCTGAAAAACGTGGTCATGCGCGACAACGGCGATATCACTGGCTCAGCCCAGGCCGTGGGCAACAACATTGCCATCTCCCTAAGTTCATCGTCCAAAGTGCCTGTTCGCCATGTGTCCCAAAGCAACTATGGCGATCAACTGGCGTCAGTCAACCTGTCCCAGCGCAGCACATCAAAAACTGGCGAAGTTCTCATTGAAGCCGTTTCAATTGGCAACAACTTCAGCCTGAATCTAGACAACACAAGCCTGGCCGAATTGTCAGTGGCTCAGTGCAACGTCAGCGACAACGTGGCTGTGGCCGAATACCGTTGGGATCCAACCCGCCTGACCGCATCTGCCACCGCAGTTGGCAACAATATTTCAATTGGCGGCGCACGTCCTTAATTGAACTTTTTTGCCTCAGGCGACAACCTACAGCCAAAGGTCGCTTGGGGCAAAGCCACCCCCGCAAATCCCATCCGGAAACACCAAGGAAACCATCGAATGAAATTACTCAAGCTTTGTATTGCCACTCTTGCACTGGGCCTCGGCAACGCACACGCACAAACCTTTGAAGGCAATGTCAGTTCATTCGAAACCCCTTTTGGCATGCGCAGCGTCACCGACATCGACTCACCCGCAGGCACACGCCGCGACGCGAACTTTAACCGCACCCAAGTTGACTCTCCAGGCTGGGGGTTCGCCGCCACCGCAATCGGTAACTTGATCAATGTACAAACCGACGGCAACAACAACACCGTTGTCATTAATGCCACACAAATCAACAACGGCGCTCAAAACGCCACGATTGATGGCGGCTTCTGATCCAAAGTCACTCACAGCTCTTGAATACACAAAGGCCCATTATGTCCCGCTATCCGCTTCCAAAATTTGCATTCATTTCGATGCTTGCCGCATCGGCCAGTGCATGTACAACGCTACCCTCCTTCAGTGAAGCGGAGTACGTCAGCCCCTTCGACGGAGCAAGCGTGGTAGAAAATACAACCCGCTACAGCCCGGCACTGGAGTGCCTGAAACCCATGGTAGGCGGCCGAGGTCCCAATGCAAAACGGTTTGCAGTCGGGCGGGTCAGTGATTTCACGGGAAAAGAAGATCTGGTCAACGGAAAACGAATCACCCAAGGTGCAGCCTTGATGGTCATTTCTGCTTTGGCAAAAACCGGGGTGCCTATGGTTGAGCGGTTCGACACCTCGATTGCCGACATGGAATTGAAGTACTCCGACAACAAGTTGATCACCGACAACCCGGACAGCAAAGCGCATCGACAAATTTTTTCAGGTTCGCTGCCAGGCTCTGACTATCACATCGTGGGTGGCATCACCGAGGTGAACTACAACATTCGCAGTGGCAGCCTGGAGTCATCCATTCGCTTCATCGGCGCGGCAGCCCGCTACTTTGTCATGAACGTGGCAGTTGATCTGCGTGTAGTGAACACCAAAACACTTGAAGTGGTGAACATACAAAGCCTTCAAAAACAGATTATTGGTACTGAATTGAATGGTGGTTACTTCCGCCTGTTCAGCGATGGCCTGGTCGATGTGAATGCCGCTGAACGAACGCAAGAGCCAATTCAAAAAGGTGTTCGCATGGTGATTGAACATGCAGTGTTTAATATGCTGACCGAGATGAACAATTTGTCAGCACAAAGCTGTGCAAGATTAAGCACTACCAAACCCGGCGAATTGCGCAGCAATCAAGCCGCCATGAATACGCCAGCCAAACAGCGCAGCAACAATTCCATCGTGCTAACCCCTCCACCCGCTTCAACCTCGGCAGGGCAAGACTCCAGCATTGTGATCGACCCCTACACTGGAGAAATCATTCGCGAAGCAAGCATTGAGAACGCCGCCACCGCGTCACCACAAAGCGAGGTAACTGAGTTGAAAGGCTTGTTTGGCAGTGGCAGCAACTCGCAAACCGCACCGCAGGAATCGACAAGCAACACCACCCGTGAAATGCAGGAAAAACTGCTGTGGGGCAGTCGCCCACAGATTCGATAAGCAACTGGGTAACAACGGTTGCGGAGTAAGCAACACGCAACGCACCAACAAAAAAGCCTCAAGTTTCCTTGAGGCTTTTTTTAATGGGCTTTTTTTACCGGTTTATAGGGTCTTAAGCAGACTCATCCGACTGAGCACCATCTTCCTTGATCGGCGAGGCCAGGATTTTGTCAATTCGCTTTTGGTCCATATCCACCACTTCAAATCGCCAACCCTCCCAATCCACCATATCCCCGGTGGCTGGCAGGCGTCCAGTCAACAACATCACCATGCCACTCAGGGTGTGGTAACGGCCTTTTTCTTCTTCCGGCACACTCTTGATATTCAAAGTGTCTTTCAGTTCCAGAATGGCAATGGCACCATCCAGCAACCACGAACCATCTTCACGCTGCACCGCCCAGGAATCTTCCTTGTTGTGCGGGGTGAATTCACCAGTCAAAGCTTCCATTAAATCGTGCAGAGTCACAATGCCTTCAAGTTCGCCATACTCGTCGATCACAAAGGCAATGTCCATGTTGTTGCTGCGGAACTGGGTTAACAGCTCCATGCCCGTCAGGGTTTCCGGCACAAACACACACTGCTGCAAGTTGGTTGAAAAGTCGGGCATCTTGCCCTGTGCGGCATAGGCCAAAGCCTGCTTGGCATGAATTACACCGATCAAGTTGTCAAGGTTGCCATCGACCACCGGAAAGCGTGAATATTCCGATTCAATCACACGCTTCAGGTTTTCTTCCTGAGGCAGTCGAATATCGAGATACAACACATCGGAACGGGGAATCATGAGTGAACCCAGCTGACGATCGTCCAAGCGGAACACATTGCGCAGCATGGTGTGCTCGCTGCTTTCAATCACGCCCGATACCGAACCCTCGTCCAACATGGCGTGAATTTCTTCCTCGGTCACACCGTTGTCGGTGTTTTCTTTCACACCCATGATGCGCAACAAACCACGTGTGGAAAAGGACAAGAACATGACGAACGGGCGCGTGGCAATTGCGAGAATTTGCATGGGCCTTGCCACCAAGCGGGCGATAACCTCCGGGCTGATTTGCCCCAAACGCTTGGGTACCAGTTCACCGACCACAATTGACACATAGGTAACACCAACAACCACAATGGCTGTGGACACAATGTCTGTCATTGCCACTTCCAGGCCGAAGGTTTGCAACCAAAGCGCCAGTGGCTTGGCCAATACCGCCTCACCCACAATACCGCTCAACACACCAATCGATGTAATGCCAATTTGTACTGTTGACAAAAACTTGGTGGGATCTTCAGACAACTTGAGGGCAACCGCAGCGGATTTGTCGCCTTCTGCGGCCAACTTTACTAAACGCGCCTTTCTGGCGGTAACCAGGGCAATTTCAGACATGGCAAACAAGCCATTGGTCACAATAAGACCAATCAGAATCAGCACTTCCACGTCAGCCCTCCTCTTTTCAAGGGCGAAACAAGGGTGTCAAGCGCAAGGCTTAAAAGAGCATTGTCAAGCAGGAAGGACTTGGAAAAACGACGCGCCACGAGCGCTTTGAAGGGGGTTGCCAATGACGGCGCGGTGAAGTTTGAGCAACTTCGACAACTGGAACTATCCATATACGGTCGGGAAAGGCCCGAGCACTCCTATCAGAAAAAAACACCGCCTAATCGTACAAAGACGAAGGGGCGGTGTCAATTTTTCTTTTAAAAATCAGGTCTTGTGGTAAATCTCAGACCCTTTCTTGATGAACTCGATGGATTTTTCTTCCATTCCCTTGCTCAAGGCATCTTTTTCAGAAACACCCAGCTTTTCTGCGTATTCACGCACATCCTGAGTAATTTTCATGGAGCAGAAGTGCGGACCACACATTGAGCAGAAGTGAGCCACTTTCATGCTTTGCTTGGGCAGGGTTTCGTCGTGGAATTCACGGGCCGTGTCGGGGTCAAGCCCCAAATTAAACTGATCTTCCCACCGGAACTCGAAACGGGCCTTGGATAAGGCATTGTCGCGAATTTGAGCGCCAGGGTGCCCTTTGGCCAAATCGGCGGCGTGGGCTGCAATTTTGTAGGTGATGATGCCGTCTTTCACGTCTTTTTTGTTCGGTAAGCCCAAATGTTCTTTTGGGGTTACATAACAAAGCATGGCACAGCCGTACCATCCAATTTGTGCAGCACCAATGCCACTGGTAATGTGGTCGTAACCAGGGGCAATGTCAGTGGTCAGTGGGCCAAGGGTATAAAAAGGCGCCTCATGACATTCCTTCAACTGAATGTCCATGTTCTCTTTAATCAATTGCATCGGCACATGGCCCGGGCCCTCGATCATTACCTGCACATCGTGCTTCCAGGCAATCTGGGTCAGTTCGCCCAAGGTGCGAAGTTCGCTCAGCTGCGCCTCATCATTGGCATCCCAAACCGAACCGGGGCGCAAGCCATCGCCCAGCGAGAAGCTGACGTCGTAAGCCTTCATGATTTCGCAAATGTCTTCGAAATGCTCATACAAAAAGCTTTCTTTGTGGTGGGCCAGGCACCACTTCGCCATGATTGAACCACCACGAGACACAATACCTGTCATGCGGCTTGCGGTAAGTGGCACATAAGCCAGGCGCACACCGGCATGAATGGTGAAGTAGTCCACGCCCTGCTCAGCTTGCTCAATCAGCGTGTCGCGGAAAATTTCCCAGGTCAGGTCTTCAGCCTTGCCATTGACCTTTTCCAGGGCCTGGTAAATAGGCACTGTACCAATGGGTACAGGGCTGTTTCGCAAAATCCATTCGCGGGTTTCATGAATGTGCTTGCCGGTGGACAAGTCCATCACCGTGTCGCCACCCCAACGAATGGCCCAGGTCATTTTCTCGACTTCTTCACCGATTGAAGATGACACAGCCGAGTTGCCGATGTTGGCGTTGATTTTCACCAGAAAATTGCGACCAATGATCATCGGTTCAATTTCAGGGTGGTTGATGTTGGCGGGAATGATGGCCCGACCACGGGCAATTTCATCCCGCACAAACTCTGGTGTAATTTGCTCGGGAATGGACGCCCCGAAAGACTGGCCTGGGTGCTGACGGGTCAGCAAATCCACCATTTTGGCCCCAATTTTTCCACCTGCATTTTTCAGGCTTTCAATGTATTCCTGGCGGCGCAGGTTTTCGCGAATGGCCACATACTCCATTTCTGGCGTAACAATACCCTGGCGTGCGTAATGCATTTGCGTCACGTTTTTGCCGGCCTTCGCCTTGCGCGGTTTACGCTGCAAGTTGAAACGCAGTTCTGTCAGCTTCGGGTCATTCAAGCGCTCAATGCCGTATTCGGAACTGGGGCCACTCAGCAGCTCGGTGTCATTGCGTTCTTCAATCCAGGCATTGCGAATGGCAGGCAAGCCTGAACGAATGTCGATTTTTGCAGTGGGGTCTGTGTAAATGCCAGAGCAGTCGTACACATAAATCGGCGGGTTTTTCTCGCCACCGAATGAAGTGGGTGTGTCGTCTTGCGAAATTTCACGCATCGGCACCTGAATGTCGGGCCGTGAGCCCTGCACATAGACCTTGCGGGAATTGGGAAGCGGCTTAACTGCAGCTTCATCCACCTTCGCGGTGGCTGCGAGGAAATCGGGATTGGCGCTCATGTGTACTCCTGTTGGGCGTGAATCGTGTTGTGCCGGGTGCATGAACATTCCACCCAGCCAAGCCCAAGGAGCAAAGCCAGTGAAACGCTTCCTGCAAACAGCATTATCTGCACAGGTGTGAGGGTTTTTCTCACCCGGCAACAATTTGCCAGGACCCCTGCGTTAAACTTCAATAAGCTCAAAGTATAGGCCCGCCTGCGCGCTACCTCAATACGCGGTTTGCACAAGGCGCTCTTTTTGTTCAACTTTCTCGGATCACGCAATTCAATGGGCAACAGACTCAGTTCAATCACCACCCGCACTGGCGACGATGGCACCACTGGCTTGGCTGATGGCAGCCGTTTGGCGAAAAACGATCTTCGTGTTCATGCCATGGGCGATGTCGATGAGTTGAACAGCCACATCGGCCTGATATTGACTGAAGCGTTGCCTGAGCGCCTCGCCACCGAACTCACCCGCATTCAGCACGACCTGTTTGATCTGGGCGCAGCCCTGTGCATGCCGGGTTTTGATGTGTTTCCACCCCAAGCGGTGGCGCGGCTGGAAGACTTGATCAAGGAATTCAATGAACCCCTGCCACGTCTGGAAGAATTTATTTTGCCTGGCGGCAGTAAAGCCTCTGCTTACACCCACATTGCGCGCACTGTTTGCCGCAGGGCGGAGCGGGTGCTGGTGGATTTGAACCAGCAGCAAAAACTGCCAGAAGACTTGCTTTTGTATATGAACCGTCTTTCCGATTTCCTGTTTGTGGCTTCCCGCTGGATTCACCACAAGAAAGGCGTTCGCGATGTGCAGTGGAAGAAAGGGTTCAACCGCCCACAAGAATAAGTTCGCTTGCAGGCTTGATTAATCGCTACTTCGACTCGGTTTTGGCTGGGCTCACGGCATTGCTGACCGCTGCGCCCGCTTCTTTGGGTGGATAGAAAAACTCGCCAGGACTCTTGAAAAACCGCTTGAAAATACGCCCCGCCAAAGACAGGCTTTCCAATCTTCGAACACCACGTGCACGTAAGGCGGTAAAAAACGCCAGGCTAAAGCTGACGCCCAAGTTCACCATACCGATCAGGAACACTCCCACGGCGGCAATCGCCACCTCAAGCCCGCTCAACATGAATTCATGGGCCTGAATTCCGTAAGCCATGTTTGCTGCGGCAAAGGTAATGTGCCGAATGTCGATTGGCAAACCAAGAATGAGCCCAATAAAACCCGCTGAACCCAACATGCAACCAAAGAAAAAGTTACCCGCCAGGGCCCCTGTGTTTTTGCTCAAATAATCGGCCAGTTTGTTGGCACGCACCACACCCAAGCGCTTGCGCAACCAAAGCACCTTCCGAATTCTGTCTGGAATGCGGTGGTAAATCGACAAGTTATCGTAGTAACCCGCAATAACACCCGCCAAAAACAGAAAAACTCCGGCGATTGCCGCATGGGGCAAAGCTGCAGACAACAAGGGATTGAGCTCCAGCAACATTTTTTCGCCCTTCTCGATTGCCACAGGAGACTCTCCGAGCAAGAACGTAAGCCCCACAGCCACCACTGTGGCAGTGGCAAATGCTGGCAACACATTGCCCCAAATCGAGATGAATTGGGTGCGTGCAACCTGGGTAATCAAATCAGCCACCCGGTCGGCCGAGCTTAAGCGCCCGTTTGCAGCATCAATGGCCGCTGCGATTCGCGCTGCGGTCATGGCTGGCTGCTTGGTGGCAATGGTGAAACCCAACAAGTGAATGATCACAAAGCCAATGCCGTAATTCAGGCTGAAAAATACGGCCTCCCAAAATGGGGGCAAATGCCAACTTGAAATGCTGGCTTTGAACAAAGAAAGAAGCGCGATAATAACGCCCGCGCCCATGGCCGCCTTGGCCATTTTCCAATACTCGGCGCGGGTTTCTGTGGCGTACTTCTCACCCGACTGGCTGGCATGTTCAGTAATCCGCAAAGCCAGCTTGTCAGTCAAGCCACGCCACAAATCGGTAATGGAATGCTTGCGGTTTTCCTCTTTGGTCAATGTGCAGAAAAACTGTACGCAGGTACCCACCCGATTGTCAGTGGGCAAGGCACCCAACAGTTGCAACAATCGCCGCATGCGGTTGATCGATTGTTCCAACCGAATCAGCTGCATACTCAAGGTGACCGAAATACCTTGCACGCGTGCCTGCGCATAGGCTTTCTTGATTTGGCTCTGACACTGGTCCAGCAACACATCTAGGTGGTCGCCCAAATCGTGCAGTGGCTCCATGTTGCTAAGCTTTTCATGGGCTTGCCCAATCATGTTGCGCAACTCCAAGTGCTGCTCAACAAAGGGGGAAGTGTGCCTCTCTGAAATACCCAGGCATCGAACCACTTCCGAATCAATACCAAGGGCCGCAATTCTTACCGCCAGCATTTCCATGGCCTCAAGCATTTCGTGCTGAATGCGCTTCCACAAAGGCATGGCAGGGTCTAGCCATTCCAGCACATGAAACAGGCGGGTCCAGCTGGCCACACTGATTGATTCAAGCCATTCATGATCATCTGGTTTGGTGAACATCAGGCTGAGCGATTCACGCACGGTTTTGTCTTCCACCGTGGCGGGCAAGAGGCGCTGAAAAATCCGGTTTTTCATGGCCTGACCAAATGTTTCGTTACCCAGAATGCCAAGCTCGGCAAAGGTATATCGGTAACGTGACTCTTTCAGGAATTGTTCAAGATAGCCCTTGACCTGCACACGCAGGTCGTTGGACTGTTCAAGCGCTTCCACTAGCATGGAAAATCGCCGCTCGATTTCAAAGTCGGAGCCTGGGGCCCCTTCTCGAAACCATTCCATGAGGTGGCACAGGTGGGCAATGTCCGCCTCATGCTCGGTGTCTGGACCCATCCCGTTCAGGATGGTCAGCAGCGCACCTCGAATATTGTAGTTTGGGTTCGTTGCCATATTCTGAATACCTAGTCCGAGGGCTAGTGTACCCGATGAATTGGCTATTTACCCCAACCGTCTTTCAGCGTGGTGGCCCGATTGAACACCGGGTTTTCCAGAGTATGGTCCTTCAAATCAGGCACAAAATAGCCATGGCGCTCAAACTGGTACACCGTACCAGACCAGGCATCCTTCAGCCCTGCCTCCAGATAAGCCTTCACTTCGGTCAGTGAATTGGGGTTCAGGCTGTCCATGAAGTTTTTGCCACCAGAGTCGGGGTGCTCTTCGGTAAACAGGCGATCATAAAGGCGCACAGTGGCAGGCAAGCAATCCTCTGCATCCACCCAGTGAATATTGCCTTTCACCTTGTAGTTGTCGGCACCTGGCGTGCCCGATTTACTGTCCAGAAACACCTGGGCGTGCACGGCGATTACCTTGCCGTTTTCATCTTTATCGCAGCCCGTGCATTCAATCACATAGCCGTAGCGCAGGCGTACTTTGTTTCCAGGGAACAGGCGGAAAAACTTTTTCTCCGGGTTTTCCTGAAAATCTTCCGCTTCAATCCACAGGCGTTTGCCGATGGTGAACTGGCGCATACCCCAGTGCGGGTGGTGCGGATGAACCGGCGCGGTGCACATGTCGGCCCAATCGTCATCCACGTTGTCCAGGATCAATGGAATTGGGTCGAGCACTGCCACCGCACGGTGGGCAATCGGGTCAAGCGTGTCACGTAAAGCGCCTTCCAGCACCGAATAATCAATCCAGGAATCGGATTTGGACACGCCAATGCGGGCACAAAACAACTGAATTGCCTCAGGTGTGTAGCCGCGACGGCGCAAACCGACAATGGTCGGCATGCGGGGGTCGTCCCACCCATTGAGTTTATTTTCAGTCACCAGTTGCTGCAATTTGCGCTTGCTGGTCACCACATAGCTTAGGTTCAGACGGGCGAACTCAATTTGCTTGGGCAAGGGGTGGCTTAGAAGGGGCTTTAACACACCGCCATCCGCCGTTTTGTGTTCGGAAGCAAGATTGTCCAGAAGCCAGTCGTAGAGCGGGCGCTGGTCTTCGAATTCAAGCGTACAAAATGAATGGGTTATGCGTTCCAGCGCATCTTCGATTGGGTGCGCGAAGGTGTACATGGGGTAAATGCACCAGTCATCGCCAGTGCGGTGGTGAAATGCCCGGCGAATGCGGTAAATGGCCGGGTCGCGCATGTTCATGTTGGGGCTGGCCATGTCGATTTTGGCTCGCAGCACGGCAGCGCCATCCGGCAGCTCACCTGCCCTCATGGCGCGAAAACGCGCCAAGCTCTCGGCAGCTGGACGATTGCGAAATGGAGAATCCACGCCAGCTTGGGTCAGGGTGCCGCGATTGGCGCGCATGTCGTCGGCATTCTGCTCATCAACGTAAGCCAAACCTGCCTGAATCAAAAACTCCGCGGCTTGGTACATGAAGTCGAAGTAATCGCTGGCGTAATACAGGTTGTCGTCACCAAAATTTTCCCAGCGAAAACCCAGCCAATGTACGGCATCCAGAATGGAATCCGCGAATTCCTCGCTTTCTTTCTCGGGGTTGGTGTCATCAAAGCGCATGTGGCACGCGCCACCGTATTCTTTGGCCAAGCCGAAATTCACACAAATGGCCTTGGCATGGCCCACATGCAAGTAGCCATTCGGCTCGGGCGGAAAACGCAGGCGAATATTCGCGGGATCAGCGGGCGCACCGTCGTGCACATCGGCCCCACCGGGTTTGCCGGCCCACGGGCGCACCTGATACTCGGGCTTTTTCAAGTCCGCATCAATGATGTTGCGAAGGAAATTCGAGGCTGGGGCGTTGTCGGCCCCGGCATGGGTATTTTTGTTTGCAGAATCAGACATCAGCACATCCTGTTGGCGAATGCGCTGATGTTAGCAAAAACAAGCCTTAGGCAACGGCCAAAGCCTCGCCCTTCTTGGAAGAAATTCCAGTAAATGCGAAATCCAGTTCAGGCTGCTTGCCATTCATGATGGACGCGATTGATCGGCCTGAACCACAAGAATGGGTCCAACCCAAAGTGCCATGGCCTGTGTTCAGGTACAGGTTCGAAATTTTGGACACGCCAATGTAGGGCACATTCGACGGCGTGGCAGGACGCAAACCAGTCCAGTACACAGCCTGCTCTGGGTCGGCCATGCCGGGGAACAGCTCCATGACGCGGCGGGTAATCGCCTGGCAACGCACGTGGTTCAGGTTGGTGCTGTAACCGTTCAGTTCAGCGGTGCCTGCAATACGCAGCTTGTCACCCAAGCGGCTGAACACCAGCTTGTACTCGTCATCCGTCAGGCTCACTTGTGGGGCCTTGCTGGCATCGTCAATTTGCAAGGTTGCAGAGTAACCCTTGGCTGGGTAAATCAGCAGGTCCACGCCCAGGTCTTTTACCAGCATTGGGCTGTAGCTGCCCATGCACAATAGGTATTTATCTGCTTTCAGCACTTGTACCTGGCCATCCGCACCACGCACACGCACACCGCTAATCTGGCCACCCTCGGTATCCAGCCCCAGAATGGCGGTGTCGTACTTGAATTCAACGCCTTTTTCCGCGCACAGCTTCGACAGGTTTTGTGTAAACACATGCGCATCGCCGCTTTCATCTGCTTCGGTGTAGGTGGCCCCGGCAATTTTGTCTTTCACAGTGGCCAAGGCCGGTTCAAGGCGAACTGCTTCTTCGGCGCTGATTACTTTTCGGTCGCAACCAAACTCGCGCATGATCTCGGCGGGCTCCAGTGCATCGTCAAATTCTTGCTGGTTGGTGTAGAAGTGCAAAATGCCTTTGGTGAGGCAGTTGTACTGAATACCGGTCTCGGCACGCAGTTCTTGCAGGGTGCTGCGGCTGAATGTGCCCAGGTTCACCATTTGAATGATGTTGTGGCGTGTGCGCTCGGGGGTGCATTCACGCAAAAACTGCATACCCCAGCGCCACTGGCGGGCATCGGCGCGCAAACGGAACAGCAAAGGCGCGTCTTCTTTCATCAGCCACTTCAGCACTTTCTTGGGTGCGCCGGGGTTGGCCCAGGGTTCAGCGTGAGACACAGAAATTTGGCCACCGTTGGCAAACGAAGTTTCCATGCCTGCGGCAGGCTGACGGTCTACCACGGTGACATCAAAACCTTCTTTTTTCAAAAACCAGGCGGAAGTAATGCCGGTAACACCAGCACCGAGAACAATAGCTTTCATGAGGATAAGGCTCCACAAACAGTAAAAAGGGCTTTCGGCAAACAATTTGCCTTGTAGCCCCTCTCTGTCCGTTTGCCTGAAAGATTCACAACGGGTTGCGTTGCTTGCCTCTTCGGCGGCTGTACTTACGCAGCGATTGGCCGCGCACAGCGCTCTCCAGATTTGAATTCTTGAACCTGTACTGAAGCCTGAGCGTTCATGGGGATTGCGCCTTCGGCGGACCAGCACAGATACGCGCTAGCCACTCTCCAGATTCAGCCTTCAATTGTACTACCGCCGATCTGGAGAAGCCAGTCTAAATTACTTCTTCAAAGAATCACGAATTTCACGAAGCAACAGAATATCTTCAGGAGTGGGCGCTGGCGCAGCTGGTGCGGCCTCCTCTTCCTTGATCAGGGCTTTGGTCAATTTGCTGACCTGACGAACCATCATGAAAATAATGAAAGCCAAAATAATGAAATTAATCAGGACCGAGATAAAGCTGCCATAGGCCAACACAGGCACGCCAGCGGCCTTGACAGCGGCCAGCGTGGGGGCCACGCCAGCCGGAATCTCTGCCAAAGGCAAATACAGATTGGAGAAATCGAGACTGCCAAAAATACGACCCACAATCGGCATGATCACATCGTCGACCAGGCTTTTAACGATGCCGCTGAACGCGCCACCAATGATCACCGCCACAGCCAAATCAACCACATTGCCTTTTACTGCGAACGCCTTGAAGTCTTTGAGCAAACTCACGCTGCCTCCTTGTTGAATGTATACCAATGTAAAAGTCCAATACCCGCGCAGATTATCGCTGTGGAATCCTTTCAGGGCAATACGGCGAGTGCCCGGTGGTGATAAAATCGCACCTCTTTGATTCAACAACAGAAAGTGAGCCATGGCAGGACACAGTAAATGGGCCAACATTCAGCACCGCAAAAACCGGCAGGATGAAAAACGCGGCAAGGTGTGGACGAAAATCATTCGTGAAGTCAGCGTGGCGGCCCGAGTGGGCGGTGGCGATGTGGCCACGAACCCACGCTTGCGCTTGGCCATGGAAAAGGCCGCTGCGGCCAACATGCCCAAAGACAACGTGCAACGCGCCATTGCCAAGGCCACCGGTGAAGCCGAAGGTGTGAATTACGAAGAAATTCGATACGAAGGCTATGGCGTGGGCGGCGCAGCCGTAATCATCGACTGCATGACAGACAACAAAGTGCGCACTGTGGCTGAAGTTCGCCATGCGCTGACCAAGCACGGTGGCAATTTGGGCACCGACGGTTCTGTTTCTTTTATGTTCAAGCATTGTGGTCAGTTTATTTTTGCACCAGGCCACAGCGAAGATGCAATCATGGAAGTGGCGCTGGAGAATGGGGCTGAAGATGTTTTGACATCTGACGACGGTGTAATCGAAGTCACCTGCCCTGTACCTGAATTTCATACCCTGAAAACAGCTTTTGAAGCTGCGAACATGAAATTCGAAAACGCGGAACTGACCATGAAACCTGCCAGCGAGACCGAACTGGAAGGCGACGACGCCATTCGAATGCAAAAAATTATTGACATGCTGGAAGACCTAGACGATGTGCAGCAGGTTTACACCAACGTGATCATCAACGAATAAAAAGTACGGAGCACTGCAAACATGAAAATTTTGGTGATTGGATCAGGCGGCCGCGAACATGCCATGGCATGGCGTATTTGCCAAACCCCGGGCGTAACAAAGGTATTTGTTGCTCCTGGCAATGGCGGTACGGCCCTGGAAGCCAAAATGGAAAATGTGCCCATCACCGACCTCAGCGAGCTGGCCGATTTTGCAGCCAAAGAACAAGTGCACCTGACTGTGGTTGGGCCGGAAGCCCCATTGGCTGCAGGGGTGGTTGACCTGTTCCGCCAGCGCGATCTGCGTATTTTTGGCCCAGCCAAACTGGCTGCCCAACTGGAAAGCTCGAAGGACTACGCCAAGGCCTTCATGAAGCGGCACAAAATCCCCACCGCCGAATACGAAACCTTCACCGATGCGGCCAAAGCACACGATTACGTAAATGCCAAAGGCGCGCCGATTGTGATCAAGGCCGACGGCCTGGCCGCTGGCAAGGGCGTGGTCGTGGCCATGAGCCTGGAAGAAGCCCACCAGGCCATTGACGACATGTTGGTAGGTAACAGCATGGGCAGCGCGGGTTCGCGTGTGGTGGTTGAAGAATTTCTGGAAGGCGAGGAAGCCAGTTTCATCGTGATGGTCGATGGTGTAAACGCCCTGGCCATGGCCAGCAGCCAGGACCACAAACGCCTTCTCGACGGCGACCAGGGTCCCAACACAGGCGGCATGGGTGCGTATAGCCCTGCCCCGGTTGTTACGCCCACCATGCATGCCCGCGTGATGCGCGAAGTGATTTACCCCACGATTGCCGGCATGAAAAAAGACGGCCTGGTGTACACCGGCTTTTTGTATGCGGGCTTAATGATCGACGACAAGGGCGACATCAAGGTGCTGGAGTTCAACTGCCGCATGGGCGACCCGGAAACCCAGCCCATCATGATGCGCCTGAAAAGCGACTTCGTGAATTTGTTGGACCACGCCATTGATGGCACGCTGGACAAGGTTGAAGCAGAATGGGACCGCCGCACCGCTTTAGGTGTAGTGATTGCCGCGCACAACTACCCACAAACCCCGCGCACGGGCGATGAAATTACCCTGCGCGCCGAAGCCAGCGACGAAGCGGTTGTATTTCATGCCGGAACTGTTGAAAAAAATGGCAAGGCTGTCACCGCGGGCGGCCGGGTTCTGTGCGCCACCGCCTTGGGCGACACCGTGCGCCAGGCACAGGCCAAAGCCTACGAATTGATCGACACCATCAGCTTTGATGGCATGCAATTCAGAAGCGACATTGGCTACCGCGCCATTAATAGAAAATAAAAGGTTTACCCAACATGACACCTTCTGAACTGAACCAGGTCAAGCAGTACCTTCAAGGGCTTCAAAGCAACATCATTGAGGGCATTGGTCAGTTCGAAAGCAAACCTTTTTTGAACGATTCCTGGGAGCGTGCAGAAGGAGGCGGCGGTTGCAGCCGCGTGCTGGAAGAAGGCAGCTTGCTGGAGCGTGGCGGTGTCAATTTCAGCCATGTGATGGGCGACAAGTTACCCGGCTCAGCCACCGCCAGCCGCCAAGGCCTTGCTGGTGCCAGTTTCGAAGCCATGGGTGTATCACTGGTATTTCACCCCCGCAACCCTTATGTACCCACAGTGCATATGAATGTGCGCCTGTTTGCAGCCACCACCGTGGAAGGCGAATCAGTGTGGTGGTTTGGTGGTGGCATGGATTTGACCCCCTATTACGGCTTTGAAGAAGACGCGAAGCATTTCCACCAAAGCTGCAAAAATGCGCTGGATCCCTTCGGTGTGCACTACCACGCCAAGTTCAAGAAATGGTGCGACGAATATTTTTATCTGAAGCACCGCAAAGAACCCCGCGGTGTGGGTGGCGTGTTCTTCGATGATTTTTCCGAGCTGGGTTTCGAGCAAAGCTTCGCAATGACCCGCAGCGTAGGCGATGCCTTTTTGAAAGGCTACCTGCCCATTGTTGAGCGTCGCATGAACATGGCCTATGGCGAACGTGAGCGCGATTTCCAGGCTTACCGCCGTGGCCGCTATGTGGAATTCAATTTGGTCTTCGACCGGGGTACTCTTTTTGGCTTGCAAAGCGGTGGCCGCACCGAATCCATCTTGATGAGCATGCCCCCACAAGTGAAATGGCGCTACGACTGGAAACCCGAGGCGGGAAGCGCTGAAGCACGGCTTTACACCGAGTTTTTGGTGGACAAGAATTGGGTGAGTTAACCCAGACCCAACCCTCTTTGACCACTTGTGGTGATGCTTTTTCCAATCCAAAACGCCACATGTTAGCTTGCTCGGTTGTTGACTGAACAAGAGTTAAACCATGCCATTGATGATTCGCCAAGGCGACACCACCAGCCACGGCGGCACTGTGCTTGAAGGCTTTCCCTTTTACACCGTCGAAGGTCGGGCTGTGGCCGCCATGGGCCACAAGGTGGCCTGCCCTTTGTGCAAGGGAGTGTTCCCGATTGCGCAGGGTAACCCCACCCACACCTGCAATGGCGTACCCCTGGCCTTTGAGGGCATGAAAACCGCATGTGGTGCCAGCTTGATTGCATCCCAATCCAGCACAACCCATGCCTCGCCAACGGGTGCAATGGCCCGGGTAGCCGAACAGCGAATTCCCGACAACCCCTTGGGCAATCAAACTGAGGACAAAGAAGTGCAATTCGTGATTCGACACCATGAAACGCGAGAACCTGTGGCTGGTGTGCCTTACACCATCAATTTGTCCACTGGCGCGGCAGAATCGGGCCATTCGAACGCAGAGGGCCTAACCCGCAAACTGGTGATCGAGAAAACAGTGCAAGCCGAATTGGTTGTTCACGCCATACCATGACCAACAACTGCTTTCCCTATTTTCCCAGTGACGAGCTTGTTCTGCACAAAGGCACCCGTACACTGGAAAAATGCAAGTGTTACAGCACTGACCGCTACGACCACACCGAAAAACTGATTGCAGAGGTAGAGGTATTAACCTGCGACTGCCTGTGGCGCATTTACCAGCGCGAAGCCCAGCACATAGTTGCACCAGGCGGCGTGTTGATTGCCGACCCCATTGCCCGCAACAGGCGAATCAACACCGCCTATGCCGCACTGTGGAAAACCGACAACCGCTTTGAATGGGCTGGGCTTGCTGCGTTTGCCTCCAAACAAGTGGGCTGCGGCCTGCTGCACGCAGCCACTGGCATGGAACAGATCAACCGCACCCAGCGCGAACTGGAGAATATTGAACGAAAGCCCTGGATACCGCCCGGCGCTAAAATTGGATCTGCCGGTGTACGCGGCGGCATGGAAGGCGCAGAAGTGTCGATGCAATATGTGTTTGACACGCTGGCCTTGGGCAACACTGCCTTGTTTCTGGACATTTATCCGCTGCACATGTTTTACAAAAAGCGGGGGATAGCGGACATGAAAAAATGCATGAACGCACGCCAGAAGATTGATCAAAACCCGAAGTTTCCAATTCTTTGGCCAATCGCGAACAAAGTTAAGTTTGGTCTTCCATTTGATGAAATCATCCCCGCATTCGAAGCGATTGAAGCAGGGGATGTTTTCAAAAGTGTTGACCTGTTGGCTCGTCATGAACAAGCGAATATTCTTCAACCCGCCATTTATGAAGATTTTTTGATGCATGGGTTGTTGCAAAGCAACCAGGCAGCTAGTTCACTGGCTTATGTCACCAACATTTCAACCGGGCTTGAACAACCCGTTCAACTGACACTGGCCAATCAATGTGCCCCTTTGCAAGATGGCCGCAGCATTGAATTCAGCACCAGTGCTTTTGCAAACCTTGCCAACCTGGATGAACGCATGCCCTTCGTGTTGCGTGCGGCACGGCAATTTCACAACCTGCTAAGAAGCGGTAACCGCCACATGATTGAACAAAGCATTGGCGAAATTTCACATGGAAGTGCCATTCGATGACAACACACAGCAAGCTGATTCAGTGGATTCGACACCACAAAATGCTAGCGGTGTTGGTGGCAACGCTGCTTGTGATTGGCGCTTGCAAAGCAGCCGAACTGCTTACGCCAGCCAAGGAAATCGCCCTAGTTATTGGTGAGCCTTGGAAAGACATGCAGGCCAGATCAACTGCTGAGATTGGTCCTGTTTATGAGGGCCGTCATTGGTATCGCCAACCCAAACAGTTGTCTTACATGCGTTTTGCAGATCACCAATATGGATTCATCACGCCCCCTGCAAAATTCTTTACTGTTGGATTCGATGACAAAGGAAATATTGACGGGGTAAGAATGTCCCCCCAAGTTGAACCGCTGCCGCTTCAGGAAGCCTTGGACATTGTTTTGGATCTGCAAAATCAGTGGAGAAAATCGGGCTGGGATCTGGATGAACCTGAGGAGTTTCCTGCTTACGACAACACTCCTGTTTGGCATGAAGCGCTAAAAAAATGCGCGGCCCTAAGTACCCACTGGAACGCAGGGAAGTTGTATCAACTTATGGTGGTGATTACCTGCTACGAAGACAACCGATATCCAGACAACAAAGGGTACTTGGTCACTATTTCTATGGGTAAATACCGAGAGTGAATATCGGCATTGATTTGCTCGCCTATATCCTTGGTGAAATATCAACTGGAAGTGCCAATCAATGACGACGCACAGCAACTTGATTCAGTGGATTAAACGCCACAAGATTTTGGCGGTGTTGGCAGCAACACGCCCTGAAATGTGCAACTAAGTGTGCACATGCAATGCACGTAGTCAGTTAGACTTCTAACCGTCCCCCACTAGTAAACCCAATTCCATGCCAACACGGCAAATCTGCATCATCGGCGGCACTTTCAACCCAATTCACATGGGGCATCTGCAAATGGCACGTTCGGCCCAAGCTCAATGCATGGCCGATGAAGTGTGGTTCATGCCAGCTGGCCAACCTTGGCAAAAACCGAATGCCGAGCTTGCACCTGCCGATGTTCGCAAAAAACTCGTTGAACTCGCCATTGACGGCGTGCACTCCTGGCGCGTAGAGCCCTTTGAAATTGAACATGTTGGGCCCACCTACACTGTGGCTACGCTTGAGAAGCTAAGCGAACAGCACCCCGACCACAAACTTTCCTTTGTGATTGGGGCTGACCAATTGGCCAACCTGACCAGCTGGAAACATTGGCA
This sequence comes from Limnobacter olei, assembly GCF_029087225.1. Lineage (GTDB taxonomy): Bacteria > Pseudomonadota > Gammaproteobacteria > Burkholderiales > Burkholderiaceae_B > Limnobacter > Limnobacter olei. The sequence continues at coordinate 361,635 of NZ_JARFJD010000002.1, forward strand.
AAGCCTGTTTGATTACGCTCGTATTGGCGTGGTGGACCGCACCCAGTGGGGAGATTTTCAGGTACCCGAGGCTTTAAAACGACATTTGCTCCAAGATCGCCTGTTTCGAATACCCATGCCCAGCGTGAACATCAGCTCAACCCAAATTCGAAGGCAATTCCAGCTGTTACAGTCTGGCAACGCCGAAGTTCGGGAAACCGCCCGCTTCAAACTTGAGGCCTGCCTGCCTACCGCCGTGTTCAAGCACCTGACACAGCACCCAGTTTATGGTCGCGCCCAGCCCTGAAAGTTGTTAGAATTCAGGCAATTAACAAACCTTTGGAATTGCATGGAATTGCGTAAACTGCAGCGCGTCGTGATTGACGCCCTCGAAGACATCAAGGCACAAGACATCGCCATCTTCGACACGACCCACCTTACCGGTGTTTTTGACCGAGTCATCATTGCCTCAGCCTCTTCAAACCGCCAAACCCGCGCTTTGGCCAACAACGTTCGCGAGAAAACCAAAGAAGCTGGCGGTGAAGTATTCAGCACCGAAGGAGAAGACACGGGCGAATGGGTACTGGTCGACTTGGGCGACGTGGTGGTGCATTTGATGCAGCCCGCCATTCGCGAGTATTACAACCTGGAAGAAATTTGGGGTGGCAAGCCCGTGCGCGTGAAATTGAACCCGCACAGCCTGAGCAAACCCATGCCTGGTGTGGATTATTTCCCGCAACAGGCCGAAGCCTATTCAAGCCAGTACAACTAAGTTTTTCTCTTCGCTTTGAAAATCCATGTCATCGCCCTGTCTCACAAAATCGAGCCTTGGGCGCAACAAGCGGTTGATCAGTTCCAGAAACGTTTCCCGAACGACTGGAAACTGACCATCAAAGAACTGAAACCTGAAGACCGGTCTGCGGGCAAACCCGTGGACCAAATTCTCGCCAAAGAAGCCGAGCGCATTCGTGCAGCCATACCCAGCGGCGCACGCGTGGTTGCACTAGACGAAAGGGGCGAACGCCACACCAGCAAGGCCCTGGCCGAGCAACTTCAGAAGTGGCACAACAGCAGCGAAACCCTGTGCCTGTTAATTGGCAGCGCCGATGGCCTGGACGACCTCCTGAAACAACAATGCCAAGGCATGTGGCGGCTTTCCGACCTTACCTTGCCCCATGCACTGGCGCGCGTGCTGTTGGTGGAAGCGCTGTACCGCGCATTTTCCATTACCATTGGGCATCCGTACCACCGCGAATAAACCCCACCATGAAAACACCTGTTCGCCCCGAGCACAGTGGCCTGCCTGCCCAGGTTTGGCTTGCTTCGCGCAGCCCGCGCAGGCTTGAATTACTTGAAACACTCGGATTAAAAGTACAGGTTTTTCTGGCCCAGAGCAGCCCAGAGGCCGAAGCGCTTGAAGCGCCTTTTGAGCACGAAGACCCCTTGCTGTACGTGCAGCGAGTTACCCAGCTGAAACTGAATGCAGCGCTTGAAGCCATGCGTACGCAACAATTAAGCGGGCTGGTACTGGCAGCTGACACCACAGTGGCACTGAATGGCAATATTTTGGGCAAACCGCAACATGCAGCTCAGGCCTTTCAAATGCTGCAAAGCCTGTCCAACACCACCCACGAGGTGCATACCGCAATAGCTGGCGCTTGGCTTAACAACAATGGCTACATCACTGCTGCCGCCCAAAACACGGTGCAAACCTCACATGTCGAATTTGCAACGCTTCCTGAAACCTTCCTCCATGCCTATATCGACAGCGGCGAGCCCTTCGACAAAGCGGGTGCCTACGGCATTCAGGGGATCGCAGGGCAATACGTTCGTCACATTTCCGGCAGTCATTCTGGCATTATGGGTTTACCACTGTTTGAAACCAGCGAATTGATACGCCAACTCCAAACAGCGGCCCAAAAAAGAAACTGAGCTGCAAAAAGAATCGATTAATACCCAAGAAGCAAAAGATGATCAATGAACAAATACTGGTGAACGTGACACCGCAGGAAACGCGCGTGGCCATTGTTCAGCACGGTGCTGTGCAAGAACTTCACATTGAACGCACATCCACACGTGGCATTGTGGGCAATGTGTACCTGGGCAAAGTGGTGCGCGTGCTGCCCGGCATGCAGTCCGCGTTTGTCGATATCGGGCTGGAACGTGCCGCATTTCTGCATGTGGCCGACCTGTGGGAACACCGCACGTACAACCACCATCAATCGAAGCAAAACGGAAACCCGCCGCCCGCCATCGAAAAAATGGTGTTTGAAGGACAAACCATTATTGTGCAGGTGAGCAAAGACCCGCTGGGCACCAAAGGCGCAAGGCTCACCACGCAGATCAGCCTGGCTGGCCGCATGCTGGTCCACCTGCCGCAAGACCCACACATTGGTGTTTCACAGCGCATAGAGAATGAAGGCGAGCGTGAAGAACTGCGCGCAAAACTAACGCGCCTTCTGCCCGAGAACACGGGTGGCTTTATTATTCGCACCCACGCCGAAGAAGCCACCGACGAGGAATTAACCGCCGATGTAAATTACCTGCGAACCCGCTGGCGCGAGATGCTGGAATTGACTCGCACCAAACCCGCACCCAGCCTGATTTACGAAGACCTGACCATGGCGCAGCGCGTGGTGCGCGATTTGGTTAGTGCAGACACCCAGGCCATTCTGATTGATTCAAAAGAAACCCTGAAAAACCTGCTGACCTTTGCTGAAACCTATGCGCAGGAAACCAAAGATCGCCTTCAACTGCATCAAGGAGAGCGGCCTCTTTTCGAGCTGTACAACATTGAAGACGAGTTGCAGAAAGCCTTGGGTCGCCGGGTGGAATTGAAGTCGGGCGGTTATGTAATCATTGACCAAACTGAAGCGCTCACCACCATCGATGTGAACACGGGCGGTTTTATTGGTGCCCGCAATTTTGAAGAAACGGTGTTTAAAACCAACCTGGAAGCGGCGCACGCCATTGCACGCCAACTGCGCTTGCGCAACCTGGGTGGCATTATCGTGATCGACTTCATCGACATGGGCACTGAGGAACACAAAAAAGCGGTGCTGGCGGAACTTCAAAAGGCGTTGGACCGCGATCGCGCACGCACCAGCGTGACCGACTTTTCCGCGCTGGGCCTGGTTGAAATGACCCGCAAGCGCACCCGCGAAAGCCTGGCCCATTTGTTGTGCGAACCCTGCCCAAGCTGCCAGGGCAAGGGGCAGGTTAAAACTGCGCAAACCGTGGCCTATGAAATAATGCGGGAAATTGTGCGGGAAAGCCGCCAGTTCAACCCCAAAGAATTTCGCATACTGGCCAGCCCAGCCGTGATCGACCTGTTTCTGGAAGAAGAAGCGCAGCACCTTGGCATGCTGGAAGAATTTGTGGGAAAGCCAATTACCCTGCAAGTAGACAACCTGTTTGTGCAGGAACACTACGACATTATTTTGACCTGACCTAAGCGCGATGAACCTGAGCCAAGCCAGCCAGCAACGCCTTGACCTTTTGGCCCAAGACAGCGGCAAGCGGGTGTTGCTGCCCTGCCCTTTGAACCAGCGTGCACTCGACTTTTCCAGCAACGATTATTTGTGCTTGGCCCAGCGCTGCGACATTGTAGAGGCAGGCCATGAATGCGCGAAAAAATACGGTGCAGGTGCAACCGGTTCACGTTTGTTGTCTGGCAACCTCGATTGCTTTGAAGAACTGGAGTCGCAAGTTGCACAATTCAAAAACGCCGAAGCCGCACTTGTATTTTCCAGTGGCTACCAAGCCAATGCCAGCGGGTTGGCCGCACTATTGGACAAAAGCCTGTGGGGTGGCATGGTTGGTGGCACTGAGCCCCTTGTGTTCACCGACCGCCTGAACCACGCGAGCTTGCACCATGCCTGCCAACTCGCGGGGGTTAAGCAGATTCGGTTTCGCCACAACGACATGGCACATTTGGCAGAATTGCTGAGTAAACACCAAGAATCAACTCAGCCGAAAATCATAGTTTCGGAAACCGTGTTCGGCATGGAAGGGGATTTGCTGCCAATCGAACAGCTTGCGGAAATTGCCCTGCAACACAAGGCTGTGGTGTACCTGGACGAAGCCCATGCCACGGGAATTTGGGGACCGGAAGGTCGAGGCCTTGGAGCGATTCAACACCCCGCCATAGATGCGCTGAAAACCTTGGGGCACTGGGTAATCATGGGCACCTTCAGCAAGGCTGTGGGGGTAAGCGGTGCTTACATCGCGTGCAGTGAAATATTCAAACAATACCTGGTCAACCGTTGCACCGGCTTTGTGTATTCCACCGCGCCCTCGCCTTTTGTGATTGGCGCGGTTGGCAAAGCATTGGAAATTATTCTGGGGATGAATACCGAACGTTCCGCGCTGCACACCGCCGCCGACACACTGCGAGAGCGAGTGCATGAGTTGGGCTTCGACACGGGCTTGTCGAACACCCACATTGTTCCCTTGGTGGTGGGCAGTAACGTTGCCTGCCTCGAACTCAAGGCCCATTTACAACAAGCAGGCATTCGAACCTCTGCCGTACGCCCTCCCACCGTGCCCCCCAATGCCGCACGGGTTCGGCTTGCACTGAACACTGGCCACACTCTTGCCGTGTATGAGCAACTGCTCCACGCACTGGCCAGCTGGAAGGTGAGCGCATGAAGCGGCCCGAAATTACGCAGGTGCTGTTAATGGCCCACGGCTGGGGTTACAACCACCGTTTCTTCAATGCCTTGTTGACAACGCTTCCCGAAAGCACACGCAACACCACCTTGTTTGTTTGCATGGAAGCGGGCTACTTTCCAGAGCAAGCCAAACAAGGTTTGATGATTCATACCCCGGGTATCCGCACGCAAGGCCAATGGATACACTACGCTACCGAAGTACTGCACAACCTGGTACTGGCCTACGCCGAAGTACCTTGGCTGGGCCTGGGGCACTCGCTGGGCTTTTCGAAACTTCTGGAATTTTCAGTGCGATGGCACAGCCTGTTGAGTATTCATGGCTTTACTCACTTCGTGAAAAGCGATTCCAACACCCAAGGTAATCCTCCGCGTTTGCTGTCACGCATGATCCAGAAAGCAGAACACAACATGCCGGAGGTACTGCGCGATTTTCACAACCGTTGTGGGCACCATGCGCAGTGGGCCACCCTGGATGAACAAACCTTGTTGACCGACCTTCGCAGCTTGCAAGATTTGAACACAGCACAGGCATTGCAACAGACCCTTTCACAGGGTGCCGAATTACATGCCTGGGCCAGCAACACGGATGAAATAGTGCCACTGGCTTTGGCACTGCAATGCTTTGAGCACACACTGAAAGAGCAAAACCGCGTGTTGCATACACTGGCTTCCGAGCACGCAGGCATTGCCACCGCCCCTGCGCGGTATACTGACACTTTGTTGCCCCTTCTCAGCCAGCATTAATTTCAAGCCGCATTGAAATGTCTGAAAACGCCTTGCCGCGAAAATTGAATTCAGCCCAGGCTGCCTCACGCCGCTTTTCCGATGCTGCCCGCGATTACGATCACCACGCGCGCGTGCAAAAACACTCAGCCCAACACCTGTGTCAGTGGCTGGATCAGATGCTGCCTGTCGACTTCAACCCCAAGGCTTGTGTGGATGTGGGCAGCGGTACCGGGTTTTTAACCGAGCATTTGCTGAACAAGTTTCCCGAAAGTGCAGTGCATGCTGTCGATTTGGCGCAAGGTATGCTGACCGAATTAACACGCAAGTATCCCACTGAACGCCTGAACACCCACTTGCTCAATGGCGAGGAGTTGGCGGTAGAGCACTTGTGGATTCCCAATCATTCCCTGCTTATTTCTGGCATGTGCGCGCAATGGTTCAGCAACATTGAAGAAGCCATTCGACGCTGGCTTTCAGTATCGAACACCGTGGCTTTCAGCGTGTTGCTGGATGGCTCTTTTCAAGCCTGGGAAGTGGCACACGAGGACACCGGGCAAACCAGTGGTCTGCGTCCCCTGCCCCGCGACGATGACTTGCAGGACATCATGAACGCATTGGTGGCCGAAGGCATTGCAGCAAGCACTGCACACCACACCAAAAACTTTCTGGACCACCATCCTGATGGGCTTTCATTTGCACGCAGCCTGCGTGCCATTGGTGCGGACCAGCCCCGCGTAAACCACACACCGGTTAATTTGCGCAAGGTGATATCCGCCTTGGGCGAAGCCTGCACCATGAACTACCACATTGGTTTTTACTACCTGGAACGGCCGTGAAACATTTGTTTGTGACTGGCACCGACACCGGCATCGGCAAAACAATCACCAGTGCATGGCTTTGCAAACACTGGCAAGCAGATTACTGGAAGCCGGTACAAAGCGGGCTTGAAGGTGGTAGCGACAGCGAGTGGATTGCCCGCCTGAGTGGCTGTGCAGTGCACCCGGAGACATACCGCCTGACTCAGCCTTTGTCGCCTCATCAGGCTGCCGACATCGATGGAGTCAAAATTCAACTGACCGATTTTACACTTCCCAACGCCGAACGACTCGTAGTGGAGGGCGCGGGCGGTTGCATGGTGCCCTTGAACTGGCGGGACACCATGCTCGACCTGATGAAACACCTGGGCAGCTGCGCTTTGCTGGTAGCCCGCAGCGGGCTTGGCACCATCAACCACACTTGCCTTTCACTGCAGGCCTTGAAATTCGCTGGCATGCCTGTACTGGGCGTGGTGATGGTGGGTGAGACCAACCCTGCCAACCGTGAGGCGATCGAACATTTTGGTGAAGTGCCGGTGTTGGCTGAATTGCCGGTTTTCACTGAATTAAGCCCGCAGGCACTGGCTGAATTTGGCATGCCCGAACGCCTTGTTCGGGCGCTTGACAGCTTGTGATCGCACAGCCCTCATGACACAACTTTCCCACACCCAATTGCTTGAACTGGATGCGCAATACTGCTGGCACCCCTTCACGCAAATGCAAACTGCCGCGCCACCTTTGACAGTGGTGCGTGGTGAGGGCGAGTTTTTGGTCGATGCCCAAGGCAACAAGTACTTTGATGCTGTTTCAAGTTGGTGGGTGAATATTCATGGTCACAGTAACCCCACCATTGCAAAGGCCATTGCGCGACAAGCGCTTGAGCTTGAACATGTGATGTTCGCGGGTGTAACCCACCCGCCTGCTGTGCAGTTGGCCGAACGCCTGGTGCACAAAGCCCCAGCCCCCATGGCCAAGGTGTTTTACTCCGACAATGGGTCCACCGCCATTGAAGTGGCCCTGAAAATGGCCTTTCAATATTGGCAAAACAAGGGCGTGGCCGGTAAAAATCGAATTGTTGCGTTGGAAGGTGGATACCATGGTGACACCTTCGGCGCCATGGCCACTGGTAAGTCCAGCGGTTTTTACGACCCCTTCGCGCCTTGGCTGTTTCAGGTTGATTTCATACCCACCGGTGTTTGCGCCTGCACTGAAGAAGAGGCCCTGGCTGCCTTGGATCAACTATTGACCAGCGGTGCCGGGGAAATCGCTGCAATGGTTCTGGAACCCCTGATTCAAGGCGCTAGTGGCATGCGATTCATGCGTGCGGCCCATGTGGCTGAACTGTGCAAACGCTGTGAAGCCGCAGGCGTGCTGGTGATATTTGATGAGGTCTTCACGGGCTTTGCCCGAACCGGCACCCTTTTTGCCGCCGAACAAGTGGCACAGTTTGGGGGGCAAGCCGACATCATTTGCATTTCAAAAGGGCTTACTGGCGGCTTCATGCCCATGGCAGCCACACTCACCAGCCAAGCGGTGTACGACGCGTTTTTAAGCGACCAGGTTGGCCATGCCCTGCTGCACGGCCACTCCTACACCGCAAACCCATTGGGTTGCGCTGCAGCCCTGGCCAGCCTCGCCTTGTTCGACGCAGAACATACGTGGACGAACATTCGCCGCATTGAAGCCACCCACCAGCGGTGGCTGCCTGCCTTGGCCTGCCACCCCCTGATTGAAAATCCGCGCGTGTGCGGCACCGTGGCGGCCTTTGAGCTAAAATCCAGTCACAGTCAGTACGGTTCAAGCGCGAGTCAATGGATACGCCAAACGTTTCTCGAATTGGGCATTGTGGTGCGACCCTTGGGCAACACCGTGTATTGGGTGCCGCCTTATTGCACCGAGCCCGAGACACTGGAAAACGCCTACCAAACACTGATGCAAGTATTACAACGCTGGGGCAGACTAATTGCACCCGGCCCCGGAAGCGAATTGTTCTGAAGGATGCACATGGAAAGCCAAATTACCTGGGTTGAAAACAAAAAAGCAGCCCCTCCCACCCTTGATACACAGCGCTGGAGCGTGGCGGCCATCGAGGCCCTGTTCGCACTGCCGTTCAACGACCTCATTTTCAAGGCGCAGCAGGTGCACCGCGAGCATTTCGATGCGAACACCGTGCAACTTTCAACCCTACTTTCCATTAAAACCGGCGGCTGCCCTGAAGACTGCGGCTACTGCCCCCAATCGGCCAAGTACAACACCGGCGTGGAGGCTGAAAAGCTGATGCCCATCGATGAAGTATTGAAAGCCGCACAGGCCGCGAAGGACAAAGGTGCCACGCGTTTTTGCATGGGTGCCGCATGGCGCAGCCCCAAAGACCACCAGGTTGAAGCTGTGGGCGAGATGGTTGCCGCAGTCAAGGCTATGGGCCTGGAAACCTGCGTCACCCTTGGCATGCTGAAAGAACACCAAGCCAAACAGCTGCAAGAGGCCGGCCTGGATTATTACAACCACAATCTGGACACCTCGCCTGATTTTTACGGGGATATCATCAGCACCCGCACCTACCAAGACCGACTAGACACACTAGAGCATGTTCGCGACGCAGGTATCAAAGTGTGCTGCGGCGGTATTGTGGGCTTGGGTGAAACGGTAAACCAACGCGCCGGGCTGATTGCCCAACTGGCCAATATGGCTGAACCACCGGAAAGCGTGCCTATCAACAATTTGGTGAAAGTTGAAGGCACACCATTGGCCGACAACGAAGAAATCGATCCGCTTGATTTTGTGCGCACCATCGCCGTGGCCCGCATTACCATGCCCACCAGTTTTGTACGTTTGTCAGCCGGCCGCGAGAGCATGAATGAGAGCACCCAAGCGCTTTGTTTCTTGGCGGGTGCCAATTCAATTTTCTACGGCGAAAAACTGTTGGTAACAGACAACCCGGAATTGGAACGTGACACCAAGTTGTTTGAGAAACTGGGCTTAAAGCGACTTGAGAATTAAGCAGCTAAACCCATTGTTTTTAATCAAGAAATTCCAACCAGCAGGTTCAAATACCTGAGTCAAATCAATGGTTTGGCGGGGTGAAGGCAGGCCTTCTCCCGCTTTATCCACACCAGAATTACGCGCATAATTAAAGCCTTGCATGCGAAACAGCGCAAATTGCTTGAATTGCTGCTGTTGAAGGGAATAAGAACATGAAAAAAACATTGATTTGCGCCTGCTTAGTGCTAACACCTTTGCTGGCACCCACTTTGGCCAGTGCCCAAGCTGGCGGCGTCACCTTGAATATCGATGGGCAAAACCCCTTGAGCAAATGGGGCCGCTGGACCAGTTCGGAAAATGGTGGGCTAGGCTACGGGTTCAGATTGAACCAAGACCGCAACAAAGCCCCCATGGGTGCGCAATGGGGCACCGGAGATTGGGTATTCAAACTAAGCCGTGAAGAAGGCAACAAGTACCCCGATTTGTTTTTTGGCTTGAAAGTATCCGAGAACCAACTTCAAACCACCTCGCTGGGTTGCATGAGCAACAGTGGCAGCGCTACACGCTACAGCAGCACCTTGTGCGGCGTGCAATTGGATATGAATTTGCAGTAATGCAGTAACGCGGTAATTCGTTTATTAAACTGAGCCCGCGAAGGCTTAAATTGAAAAGCACCTGTATACGGGTGCTTTTTTTTCGCCTGATTTTTCCGCTTCGCATGCGAGTGAATATTGTTGTGTTGACAGAAATAGAAAAAGCCACCCGAAGGTGGCTTTCTCAAACTTTGCATTCAAACCAAGCTTTAGCTTGGCGTTGAATTAGAAGTTGTGACGCAGACCGATTGTGAAGTTGTCCTGATCGGACTCTACACCAGTTGCTTTCACTTCGCGGTTCAGACGGTTGTAACCCACGTATGTGCGAGTACGCTTGCTGAAATCGTAGTAGTAGGCAACCTGAGTCTGTGTAATATCTTCTGCAGCTACCAAGTCGTTGCGCTCTGCGTCAGCGTACATACCAAATACACCGCTGTTTGCGCTGATTGGCAATGTGCCAGAGATTGCGTATTCGGTGTTGCTGTCTTCACCGTTTGCGTTAGAAGCAAACAGGCTCTTCTGAGCAACCAGGCCGCCCAATGTGAATGAGCCAAAGTTGTAAGTTGCAACACCCTGAACTACGCGTTCAACGTTCGCTGACACGTCTAGCGCGTCTTGAGTACGTTGCTGAGCTTCGATGTTTTGCAGACCACCACCAATAGTCAACGCGCCCAGTTTGTAAGTTGCAGCGATTTCAGTTGAACGTACATCGTTTTCTTTGTCTGTTGTCGCTGTATTGTTTGCGGCATCATTTACACCACCACCCAAGGCGTGACGTGCATTAATTTGCACGCCAGCGAATGTGCCGGCATAACCAAATGAGTTACCAACGCGCTGTTCACGGGTAATTGCCTGAGCAACACCGGCGGTTGTTGAACCAACAGTTGTCAAAGGACCACCATTGTTTGATACAGAACCAACCAATGACGCCTGGTTATACAAGGGAGCCTGTGAATCGTTACCACCGTCTTGTGAACCGATCACTGCCAAACCGTAGGCACCCTTCAGGCCAAGGTAAGCGTGACGTGTGGACATAGGACCTGCTTCACCAGCGTTGCCTGTAGTCACTTCATCAGTGTTAACACCGAATTCGTAGGCGAAAATGGCGCTCAAGCCACCGCCCAGATCTTCTACACCGCGAACGCCCAAGCGTGAGGATGCATCTTCAACTACGAAGTTACCGCCGCGATCTACGCCGCCAGCCTCAGTAGACTGGTGATCCAGAGTTTGGTGGATACGACCGTACAAAGTTACGTTTGATGAATCAGCAAATACTGGAGCGGCAAATGCCAGGCCCAGAGCAGCAGCTACTAGCTTCTTGTTCATATTTCACCCTTATTAGTGTTGGTTGAATCTTTGCCGCCATTTCTAGCGGCACGAGAGACAATGTACACGGGGTCCCTTAGGCCGACCAACCAAATCGTGGTGTGAGAATGGGGAAATCGGTGTTTTTGTCGCTGACGTGCAACAGGAGAAATTGATCAAACCCATAGTTTTATGACATCAACAATTCGCCAAAATCGCCCTGAGAGCCTCAAAAAGCCTTGTGAATGAAAAACTTAGAATTTCAGAACCGGTCAAACGAGACACCAAAGCAGGAGGGGCTGGAGGCAACACCTTAACTGTGACTTTTAACCAACAAGAGGCGGTCTGAACGACCCATTTCTTCGCAAACCAGGGTGATAACCTCTGAAGCACAGATCACCCGATCCGCGTATGCAATCAGGCCCATGGCCTGGGGCAAGCCCAGTTGTAACCAATGTGGATGGTGAGTACTTAACTGGCGGGCCAACAAGCGATTGTCACCTACCACCGCAGCCACGGTTAAATGCGCATTACCCCCAAGCTGGGCCAGGCTGGCTTGCAGTGCTTGCCATTGCAAATCCAGACTCGTGGATTCATTTTCTTCGGCATAGAGCAAGGCCACGACCTTGGTCAGACTCGGCGATGTTTTGCGATACAGCTGGGTTGCGTAAGCCAATGCTTGAGGCCCAGCCTGTAACAAAGGCCGCTCAGCGTGCAGGAAAGCAGATAAATCCTGTTGAGTAAACCGCCCGCCAACATTCAACATTTTTTGAACATGCTGAAATTGTGCAGCGGCTTGCTGATTTTGCTCTGGCAAATCCGCCAAAGCGGAGACCCCAATGCAAAGGTTGAGCTTCAAACCGCGCAGCTTTTTAAACTGCGCGCGTTTTTCAAGGTAATAAGAAAGGCGAGGTTGGGCGGGGCGGCGAGGTTCAAGGGCACGCAATGGGATGTACACGGGCACCCGCTCATCCATTTCAAACAAAAACAAGCTGCCTCGTGGGCCAAACAAGACCCAATCTGCTCCGGGATGCTCAGCCTGCAATGGGCCAAGTGTGGCTCTTGCTGCAAGGGCACTGTGCAGCCCTTGGCCAAACCAAACGCCAATTCGCTGACTCACTGGCAAACATCCAGACATCAAGAGCGACCCAACCTTGGTGTTTGAATGGTGCCCACCAAGCCGTCAATATTGCTTTGTTTGCCAAACTGGGCCAACACGGTTTGCCGGCCCAGTGCTGCCATGTCTCGGGCTTTGTGGGGTTCAGCCAGCACAGCGCCCAGGGCTTGAACCCAGGCATCGAGCGCACCGGGCGCATGGGGCGCTGGGCACACATAACCTGTTACACCACTTTGTACAGTCTCGGGCAGGCCACCCACATTGCTGACAACCACAGGCACGCCCAAGCCCAGAGCTTCAATTTGGCTCATGCCCAAAGGCTCGTAACTGGAAGGCATGACCAACACATCCGCACGCTTGATGAGCGGTGCCACGGGGTTCAACATGCCCGGCAGCACCACATGCCTGCTCAGGCTCAAACGCCGCGCTTCGGTTTCGATAGCCTGGCGGGTTTCACCCTCGCCAGCTGCTACATACAACAGGTTCGGAAACTGTGGGAGCAGGGCTTTCACCACCTGCAACATGAAACTGTGCCCCTTTTCAACCCTGAACATGGCTGCATGGGCAATCACAGGTCGCTGCTGCAAATCGCTCAGGCGGTCATCGAGTTCAGCGGGCAAGCCCAGCGCCGCAGCGGCGGCGATGCTTTCAAAATCAATGCCGGGGTACAAAACACCAATTTTCTCGGGCAGTACCCCACTGTTTTGCAGCAATTGGTCTTTCAAAGCCTGGCTGGGCGTGAAGGTTTGGTCAAACATTTGGTTGTAAGTGAATGCTTTGGCCGGGCCGGGTTGGTAGGTGCGCATACGAATCAAGGTAGGCCGGGGCTTGAGCAAGCCAAGTTTTGCCAGGGTATGAATGGTAATAGAGCACAAATTGGCATCGTGACTGCTGTGGCACACCACCGCAACCGGCTTGTGTTGCCGAACCAAATTGGCCAGTCTTAAAACACTGGGCGGGTGAATGGCATTTCGAAAGGCTACAAATTCAACATTCAAACCCAGCTTGTAGGCTTCCTGAGAAATTCGACTGCCTGGCCGGCACAATATGTAGGGGGTGTAACCTTTGGCTTTCAAGCCCACCGCCTGCTCGAGCAATTGCAGTTCTTGACCACCGATATTTTTGGAACTTTCTGAGAAGAAAATACTGGTCATTTGAATTGAAAAACAAAATTGGTTGAAATCACGGTCTATATTCGCTCTGTGTTTGCTCAACGTTTGCGCAGGTCTACTTAACAGTTTAATGTGCCACCGCGCGCGCATGGGCGTGAATTCACTCTAATCAATACCGGGTTGAAATACTTTGCAAAAAATTTTGGTGATTAAATTAAGGCACCACGGGGATGTACTGTTAACTACCGCCTTGTACCATGCTTTGTACGACCAATTTCCCGGCGTGCAGGTGGACACCCTGATTTACAAAGAAACCACGCCCCTGTTGCAAAACAATCCACACTTAAACCGGGTGCTGTGTATCGACCGGAAGCTGAAAGGTTTTGCGAGGCTGAAGGCCGAACTTGGCCTAGTGTTTCAGGTAAGGCGTACCCGCTACGATGCCGTGGTGCATTTGACCGACCAATGGATTGGTGCGTTGGTGGCGCGCTTTTCAAATGCGCCTGTACGTGTACAAATGGCCTACGCGAAACGCGACAAGGCCCTGTGGCATGCCTGCTTTACACACCGCGTAGTACCCCCACCCCGCGGGCAAGCACACGCCGTGGAGCTAAACCTGCTGTGCCTGCAAGCCTTGGGCGTGAACCCCCGCAGCCTGCGCGGTGAAATGGTGTTGCGCCCCAGCCCTGAAAACCTGGACAAAGCCGACCAACTCTTGGCCGGGCACAAAGTGAACGGACCATTCGTATTGATTCACCCCGCTGCCCGTTGGCCTTTTAAGTGCTGGGAAGACGAGAAGTTTGCCGACGTGGTGGTGCATTTGCTGAGCCAAGGTTTGCACGTGGTACTCACCTGTAGCCCTGACCCAGTGGAGTTGGCGATGACAGCCGAAATAGAACGCTTGGCGCGCGCAAAGTTTTCAAAGGGTTCAAGCCAGTTGGTGAATGTGGGCGGCAAAATGAGCCTGCCCCTGTTGGCGGCTTTGCTGAAGTTAAGCAAGTTTTATGTGGGCGTGGATTCCGCACCCATGCACATGGCTGCTGCATTGAATGTGCCGCAGGTGGCGCTGTTTGGCCCTTCATGGGTACAGGAATGGCGGCCGTGGTCCGACAAAGCCACGGTCATTTACGCGGGCGACTTTGGGCCACTTCCCCACCCGGACAGCATCAACACCGACGACACCACACGACTTCTGAGCGCAATCCCCACGGATGTAGTGATTCAGGCGGTGAACAAACTAATTGACTGAGCTCGCGTACTGCGCCCACACACTGAACGTACACAATGAGCAAGCCCAGCCGGCCGGTTCAATCAAGGCTTGATTTCGGTCATTTGGTTCTGAATGGAATGCAGGTAATGGTATTTGCCCTGCCTGGCCAGCAGTTCCTGGTGGGTGCCCTGCTCAATCAACTTGCCCTGGTCCAGCACGATAATGAAATCGGCCGTGGTCAGCGTGGACAATCGATGTGCAATCACCAAAGTGGTTCGACCATGGCGCAGTCGCTCCATGTCTTCTTGAACCTCACGCTCGGCTTCGGAATCGAGTGCAGAAGTGGCCTCATCGAGAATAAGAATGGGCGCATTCTTGAGAAATGCCCTAGCAATTGAAATACGCTGGCGCTGACCGCCAGATAATCTCAGTCCGTTGTCGCCCAGCATCGTATCAAGCCCATTTTCCAGTTTTTCAATAAAAGGCAGGGCGTTGGCCATGCGTGCGGCATTTAAAATGGCTTCATCGCTGGCACCACGCATTTCGCCGTAAGCTATGTTGTTGCGCACCGTGTCATTCAGCAAATGGCTTTCCTGGGTTACCACTGCAATTTGGCGACGAAGGCACTGCAAATCCCATAGTTTCAAATCCACACTGTCCAGCTTCACCACGCCGCTTGTGGGGTCCAGAAAACGAGGCAGCAAGTTGATCAATGTTGACTTGCCACCGCCCGACACACCGACGATACCCACCGTTTGCCCGGGTTTGACCCACAAATTGATGTCCATCAATGTAGGCGCTTCGGCACCAGGAAAGCTAAGGCCCACTTTGTTGAATTCTATATAGCCCAGAGCTCGATCGGTGGTGTGGGTGCCGCTGGAATTCTCAACCGAGCGGTCGACAACCCGGAATACGTTGTCAGCAGCCGCCAAGCCCTTTTGAAGCTGCTGGTTGATGTTGGTCAAGCGCTTCACCGGGGCCAACAACATCATCATCGCGGTCATGAAAGAGGCGAAATCGCCCGCAGTCATGCTGTCGCTTTCAGCCAAAATACCGGCGAAGTACACCACGGCTGCCACAGCAGCAGCAAGTATCCACTGAACAATTGCGGAGTTGGCGGCGCTGGTCGCCACCAGCTTCACGCGCGACTTCATGATTTCATCAGCGCTTTTCATGAAGCGATCGGTTTCAACCTGCTGCGCACCGTAAATCTTGATGATTTTTTGCGCGCCAATTACCTCGGAAATACTTTGCACCAAATCTGCATGCGAGGTTTGTGCGCTGTGTGCAAAGCGGTTCAAACGCTTGGCTGCCACCGACACACCAATGGCAATCAAGGGAAGAATTGCAAAGCAGATCAGGGTGAGCTGCCAGTTGGTGTAAAGCAAAATGGCCATAAGGCCGATCACGATTGCCCCGTCTCGGATTAGCACCGTGATGATGTTGAAACCCGCTTCAGTGACCGCATCCACGTTGGTTGACACGGTGGAGATAATTTTACCGGCGGGCTGTTCTACAAAATACGAATTGGGAAAACGCAAAATGCGAGACAGCATGTCAAACCGCAAATCATGAACTACCAATCCAGCCAGCTTGGCACTGCAATACTCGTTGATGTAGGTGGCCAAACCGCGGATGAGGAACAACACAATAATAATGACTGGAAGCCACTTCGCCATTTCGGTTCGTTCACCGGAGAAGTTTTCGTCGATCAGCGGTTTCATCAAGCTGGCAAACAAAGGCTCGGTGACAGCGGCAAAAACCAAGGCCACCAATGAAGTGGCAAACAGCGGCCAATAGCGAAGGCTGTAGGACAATAAGCGTTTGTAGAGGCCTTTGGCGGTGTAGTCGAGGTTTTCAGGCATGAAAGGTGAACGTGGGTTGGATGGTCGAAGTTTACACGGTTGTGAGTGGCAAGCGAGTTCGACTCAAGCGGCATGTGCTCGTCGCGCAATCAGCCTGTGCATGCTGCCCAGTCAGCGCGTGTTCGCTTGCACAATCAGCGCGAATCCCAATCTCTCGCCAGAAAACCTGTTGATCCCTTGCTGAGCCTTGCGATGCCTGAGAACGACCCTCCTAAACTGCGGGTCGGGTCCGTTCTCTGTCGCCCATGCTGGGCAACACCGGCCCTGCTCGGCACGCAAGGGCAGGTTTTCTTGAAGGCGAGGCGATCGGGACATCGCTGCTGATTGGGCTAGCTCAGCAACCCCGACGAGTTGGCGACAGCGCCATAGTTTCCGCCAAACTGGCTGATCAATTAGCCAAACACCCACTTGGCATTGCCCTCACCCAGCCAGCCCTGCATTTCAATCAGCAGGTCTTCCTCCGGGCGCACCTTCCAGTCGCTGCTCAGTTGCGCCACGCAGGCAGCCTGCCCATTGTGATAGTCAATTTCGACCAAACAACCCTGCTCGGGATCGCGGAAAGGCTCCAGCATGGCGCGCAGCTTTTCAGCATCCGATTGCCCGTTCATGCTCAGCCTCAAGCGGCTGACAAAGTGGGCCCGGGCACTGGCCAGTGAATACAGGTTCTCGGCAGAAATTCGCAAGCCCCCGGTGTAAGAATCTTCAGAAACCTTGCCTTGCAGCACGAGTAGCGAATCTTCTTTGAGCAGGTTGCGGTTGGCCTCAAACTGCTCATTGAAAATAGACAATTCAACTTGCGCAGTAGAGTCATCCAGCAACACAACCGCCATTTTCCCGCGCTTGGTCATCATGGTCCGTAGCGAGGCAATCACACCCGCCATCCACACCAAATCCCGGCCCGGCGACAGGTCTTTCAACTTCAGTTTGACGAACTGGCGCACTTTGTCTTCATCGGCCTTGAACAAATGCCCGCTGAAGTAATAACCCAAAGCCGCTTTTTCCTGCTGCAACTTTTCGCGTTCGCTCCAGGTGGGCACATCCACCAATTCCGGTGGTGCATCGCCTCCCAGGTCTTCACCAAACAAACTCACCTGTGCAGCGGTGGCGGCTTGTTGGGCAGCCCATTCCATAGCCTGACCCGAACTGGCCAACAACTTGGCACGATCAGAATTCAGCGAATCGAATGCACCTGCGCGAATCAGCGCCTCAATCACCCTGCGGTTAATTTGCTTGCTGTCCACCCGTTTCACGAAATCGAACAGGCTGGTGAAAGGGCCGTTCGCAGTGCGTTCGGCCACAATCGCCTCGCAGGCAGCTTGGCCAGTTCCTTTTACAGCACCCAAACCATAGCGAATGGCGCTTGCACGCTTCTCACCATCAATGCGAACCGCCGTGAAACGGAAATTGGATTCGTTCACGTCCGGGCCTAGCATGGTGACGGTTGTGCCCGCTTTTTTGCCAGGCACCTGACACATGGCCATGGCGTCTTCGACAAATACCTTGACCTTGTCAGTATCATCCATGTCTGAACTCATGGATGCAGCCATGAATTCCGCTGGGTAATGCGCTTTCAACCAGGCTGTGTGGTACGCAATTAGCGCATAAGCGGCCGAGTGCGATTTGTTGAAACCATATTCCGCAAACTTTTCCATCAAGTCGAAAAGCTGCTTAGCCACGGCCGGGTCCACACCACGCTCGGTGGCACCAGTCGTGAAAATTTCACGCTGCTTGGCCATTTCCTCGGGCTTCTTTTTACCCATGGCTCGCCGCAACAGGTCAGCGCCGCCCAAGCTGTAGCCGGCCAGAATCTGGGCAACCAGCATCACCTGCTCTTGGTAAACAATCACACCGTAGGTGCTTTTCAGGATGCCTTCCAGCTTGGGGTGGAAGTACCACTCCGCGCGCCCTTTGCCGGTTTTGGAGGTTTCCTTTTTACGCGCAATGAAGTCGTCCACCATGCCGGAGCCCAAAGGGCCAGGGCGGTTCAGCGCCATCAAGGCAATGATGTCTTCGAAGTTGTCCGGCTTGAGCTTCTTTTCAAGGTCTTTCGCGGAACGCGATTCAGACTGGAACACTGCAGTCGTGTTGCCCTCTGAAAATAACTGATACACCGCAGGGTCGTCCAGCGGCAGGTCTTCGAGGCGAAAGTCGCGCTGGTCTTCGTAGTTCTCGCGCACCCAGCGCACAGCCCAGTCCAGAATGGTTAGGTTGCGCAAACCCAAGAAGTCGAACTTCACCAAACCCACAGCTTCCACGTCGTCTTTGTCGTACTGCGACACCACAGAATCGGTAGAACCATCAGCACAATACAAGGGGCAGAAATCGGTCAGTTTGCCCGGTGCGATCAACACACCACCCGCGTGCATGCCAACGTTGCGGGTCAAGCCCTCCAAAGGCCTTGCCACTGCGATGATTTCCTTGGCTTCGTCTTCATTTTCTACCCGCTCTTTGAAAGTGGGTTCTTCATTCAACGCGCGCTCAAGGTCCCAAGGATCGGTGGGTGTTTGCGGAATCAGCTTCGACAGGCCGTCGCAATACATGTAAGGCATGTCGAGCACACGGCCCGCATCGCGAATAACAGCCTTTGCTCCCAAGGTACCGAAGGTCGCAATTTGACTAACCGCATCGCGCCCGTAGTTTTGCTTCACGTAATCGATGACTCGGTCGCGGTTGTCCTGGCAAAAGTCGATGTCAAAGTCGGGCATGGAAACCCGCTCGGGGTTCAGGAAACGCTCGAACAGCAAGTCGTACCGCAAGGGATCAAGATCGGTAATACCCAAAGCATAAGCCACCAGCGAGCCTGCACCAGAACCACGTCCAGGGCCCACAGGCACACCATTGCTTTTGCCCCAGTTAATGAAGTCCTGAACAATCAGGAAGTAACCGGGAAAGCCCATGCCAATGATGGTGTCGCATTCAATTTTCAAACGCGCTTCATATTCCGGGCGCATCTTTTCCCGTTCCTCAATATTCGGGAACAGGTGTGCCAAACGCTTCTCCAAACCCTCCTTCGACAAATGCACCAAGTAATCGTCCAATGTCATGCCATCGGGCGTGGGGAATGCGGGCAACTTGGGCTTGCCCAATTCAAGCGTTAAATTACACCGCTGGGCAATTCGAATGCTGTTTCGAACAGCACTGGGAATGTCGGCGAACAGCTCTGCCATTTCCTGTGCGGTTTTGAAATACTGCTGCTCGGTAAAACGACGCGGCCTGCGCGGGTTCGACAAAATTTCGCCCTGTGCAATACACACCCGCGCTTCATGCGCGCGGAAATCTTCAGGCTTCAAAAACTGGATGGGGTGAGTGGCGACCACAGGCAACTGCAACTTGGCGGCCAACTGGCAACTCAGGTTCACCAGATTCTCGGCTTCGGTAGACCCGTCGCGTTGAAGTTCAATGTAATAGCGGCCGTCGAAGTGCTTCAGGAATTTGCGGGCTGAATCTTCGGCGCGGGCCATGTTGCCACCCAGCAAAAACTGACCGACATCGGAATTTGCAAAGCCTGATACGGCGATCAAGCCATCACAGCCTACTTCATCAAACCACTCGAATTTCAGCGTGGCTTTGCCGCGTTTCTGATTGCGCAAAAATGCACGGCTTAATAACTCGCAAAGCTGCAAATAGCCTTTGTGGTTTTGCACCAGCAACAGCACACGTGCGGGTTGTTCCTCGTCACGGTCGCTTTCAATCCATACATCGCAAGCCGCGATGGGTTTAAGGCCCGCACCCCGAGCCTTGCCATAAAACTTGATCAGACCAAACAGGTTGGACAGGTCGGAAATAGCCAAGGCAGGCATGCCGCAGCCAGCAGCGGCCTTGACAGCCTCGCCCACGCGCACCATGCCGTCGAGCACCGAGAATTCTGTGTGCATGCGGAGGTGAACAAACGTGGAAGGCAATGTGGGGGATGAATTTGTCATCCTCCCATTTTATCCGCAAACGGATATTTGATTACAGTCGATTTACGTCTTGGGCAAACTATTAGACCGATAACTTTTTGGCAAACTCAGCCACCCGTGCCCCATAAATTTTGGCAGTTTCCAGGTCGGAGGCAGGCGGCGTAACATCCGCCGGGGCATTGTCCGATTGAGTCATCACACCCACCCAAGAACCCACGCGGTTCAGTTCATTCACATCACCTGGCTTTTGGGCACCCGGGGTGGCACTACCCACCCAGATCATGCCGTGTTGCATGGCAAAGGTGACGAAGTACTGAAGGGTGCTGAGTTTGTCGCCACTCATGGACATGGAGTTGGTAAAACCACCCGCCACCTTGTTCTTCCAGCCCTGGCTGAACCACACTTTGCTGGAGGCGTCAGCAAACTTTTTGAAGTCCGCCGAGGCACCGCCCATGTAGGTGGGTGAGCCGAAAATGATGGCATCAGCCTTGGCCAATACGTCCCAAGTGGCGTCGTTCACGTCATTGACTGAAATGAGGTGGGTTTGTACACCCGCCACGCCCGCTGCACCTTGTTCAACGGCCTGCGCCACTTTGGCTGTGTGACCATAACCACTGTGATAAACAATTGCTACTTGTGTCATTTTTTACTCCCTCGTTGTTTTAACAATCAAGCGGGCAAGTCGAAGAAAAGTACCTCGGCCTGTTCGCTCACATCAAAATTCAGTTCCCGCTCACCTTCAATCAACAGTGCATCCCCGGTTTGCAGCAACACATTGCCCACGCTCAGTGAACCTTTGGCCACATGCAAATAGCCTTTGCGTGCGGGGTCCAGCTCACGATGTACGCTTTGATTGCTCAAGCGGCCTGCGTACATTTTTGCGTCCTGGTGAATAAAGGCGATTTTTTTCGCCTCGGCCTCGGCCCTGTCGCCCGTCACGATCAAGCCAAGCTGGCCGGTGATTGTGGCTACATCCAGATCGTGATCCTTGTAACCAGGCTCCACGCCATTCACGGCAGGCTCAATCCAGATTTGCAGCAAGTGAGCCACATCGGTTTTGTGCGCATTCATTTCTGAATGTCGAATACCGGTGCCTGCACTCATACGCTGGATCTGATTGGGCTTGATGGCCGAACCACCACCCAAACTGTCCCGGTGGCTAAGCTCACCGCCCAACATGTAAGTAATGATTTCCATGTCGCAGTGCCCGTGCGTGCCAAAACCGGTTTGCGGCTGAACCCAGTCTTCATTGATTACGCGCAGTGGGCCGAAACCCATGTGCTTGGGATCGTAATAGCTGGAAAAAGAAAAGCTGTGATAGCTCTCCAACCAACCGTGGTTGGCATAACCGCGTTCATTGGATTTTCTGATCTGGAACATGTTCAACCTCCTGTTGAATGATGAATTCAGTGTAGGTGGTGCCACGCGGCCAAACAAGGCGTAGAATTTGACGAACTCATTCAAAAAAATTGAACCCATGACCATCAACCTCGACAGCCTTGCCCTGCTTGAATTGATTGAAGCACGGGGCAGTTTTGCCGCCGCCGCAGTGGCCTTAAACAAGGCACCTTCGGCCATCACCTACCAGCTTCGTCAGCTTGAGGAAACGCTGGATGTTCTGATCTACGATCGCTCAGGACACAAGGCGAAGCTGACCCCCGCAGGGAAAGCGCTTCTGGATGAAGGCCGCAAGTTACTGGAAAGCACCGATGCACTCACCAAGCGCGTGAAAGCCGTGGCCAGTGGTTGGGAGGCCGAACTCCGAATTGTGCTGGATTCCGTGGTGCCGTTCGAAAAAGCCATACCCTGGATTCAGGCATTTGATGCGCTGGAAAGCCCAACGCGGCTGCGTTTTTCAAGCGAGGTGTTGTCGGGCACCTGGGAGGCGCTGTATTCAGGCCGGGCTGACCTGTTGATTGGCAGCAGGCTGGATCAAAACCAGTTCGCCAGTGCCACAGGCCTGCACATTCAAAGTTTTGGGCAATCACTGTTTGTGTTTGCAGTGGCGCCGAACCACCCACTGGCCAATGCAGAGGAACCGCTTTGCATCGACACCATTCGCCAATACCGTGCAGTAGCCGTTGGCGACACGTCCCGCAACTTCAAACCGCTTACTTTTGGTTTGCAAAGCGGGCAGGCTGTGCTGACGGTGCCCAATCTGCAAGCAAAAGTAAAAGCCCAACTGGCAGGCTTGGGTTGCGGCTGGCTGCCTTGGAATTTGATAGAGCAGGAGGTAGCCAACGGCGATTTGATCGTGAAAAAAACGGAAGATGCTACACGCCAAAGCAGTTTGTGTTTCGCCTGGCAGCGCGGTAGCCAGGGCAAGGCGCTGGACTGGTGGACCCAACACCTGGCCACAGTGCAGCTTAACTTTCAACCACCCCAATAAACAGTGCCGAACATACCTGCACAAACGCCCTACGTTGGCCGCTTTGCCCCCTCGCCCACCGGCCCCCTGCATTTGGGCTCGCTCGCTACTGCGCTGGGCAGTTTTCTGGATGCGAGAGTGCATCAAGGGCAGTGGCTTTTGCGCATTGAAGACATCGACGAGGGGCGCTGCGACGCCGCCTCTGTTAAACACATTCTTCACACTTTGGAACGCCACGGCCTTCAATGGCAAGGAGAAGTGTGGGTGCAATCAAAACGGCACGCGGCGTATGAAGCCGCTTTGAAACGCTTAAAAACGGGAAACCTGACCTACCCCTGTGCCTGTACGCGCAAAGAAATTGAGGACGCCAATTCACTTCGGGCACCCGGCGAAAACCGCATTTACCCGGGAACCTGCAGACATGGCATGCCCGCTGGCCGGAAAGCCCGAGCCATTCGTTTTCGCTGCCCAGTTGAACCTGTGCAATGGCAAGACCACAGGCTAGGGCGGTTTGAAGACGACTTGAATACCAGCAGTGGTGATTTTGTATTGAAACGGGGCGATGGATTTTGGGCCTACCACCTAGTCGTGGTTGTCGATGATTTGGCCAGCAAGGTAACGCACATTGTGCGCGGTGAAGACCTGACCGACACCACCGCCCGACAAATTGCAGTGTGGAACGCACTGCAAAGCGGGCTTGAGACACAAGTGGTTATAAAGCCCCCTGCCTACTGGCACTTGCCTGTGATCTTGGCCGAAGACGGGCAAAAGCTTTCCAAACAAACCGGTGCTTTGGCTGTGCCCGAACACGACCCTGTGCTGAACTTGAACAGCGTGTGGCAACACTTTGGTTTAGGCAAAATAAAAGCCACTGAAGTGACTCAGTGGCTTGAATTGGCGACTCCTGTTTGGGCCAGTTATCGGGCCGCGCAAGCTGCGCAATAAGTCTTAATTGCGTGGCTCAATTTCTGGGCTTAGTTTCTCGGACTGCCACCCAGCAAAAACGCCACAGGCGCGGCATTCTTGCTTTTGGGTTTGTTCATGCCCGAGGAAGACTGACCTGAAGCAGCAGCTTCAGCGGCGGCCTTATCTTCCTTGGATTCCTGATAAGGCTGATTGAACAATGAGTCTTTCACACGTGTTTGGGCCAGTTTGGCGCGCAGGCGTTCGTATTCGGCGTCGCGGTGAATTGGCGCGTTGTCGTTGAAACGGGCCCCCTGATAAGACATATCACGTGAAGGGCGGCGTTCACGGGCCGGTGCAGCCTCATCACCACTTCGTGCAGGGCGACGGTCGGAACGACCCTCGTAAGTGCGGCCCTCATTGCGGCCTTCGCCGCGTCCCTCGCTACGACCTTCGCGACCGCCTCGCTCTTCCCTTGGCGCACGTACCCCAGGCACAAAGCCCTCAAGCTCTTCGCGCACAAAGGCTTTGCCAATCAGCTTTTCAATGTCTTTCAAGGCACGTTCATCGCGTTTGACCACGAATGAATATGCAGTTCCTTTTGCGCCAGCACGGCCAGTGCGGCCAATGCGGTGCACATAATCTTCAGGCGTGGTGGGCAGATCGTAGTTGATCACGCAAGGCAAATCAGCAATGTCCAAACCGCGCGCTGCTACATCGGTGGCCACAAGCACTGTCACTTCACCCGCCTTGAAGGCTTCCAGCGACTTGGTTCGCTCAATCTGGGTTTTGTCACCGTGAATAGCTGTGCTCGATACACCTTCTTTTTCAAGGTGACGCGCCAAACGGGCAGTGCCCAGCTTGGTATTTGAAAACACAATGACCTGGCTTAGCGCTTTGCTTTGAATCAGGTGGCAAACCGCCATGCGTTTGTCTTCTTCGCTGTCGAGCGCGAAAATGACCTGCTTGATGTTCTCGGAAGTTGCGTTTCGGCGCGCCACTTCAATCAATGTGGGCGACACCATGAAGCTTTTGGCCAGCTTCTGAATTTCAGGCGAAAACGTAGCGGAGAACAACAGGTTCTGGCGCGTTTTGGGCAACAAATTGATTATTCGTTGCAGGTCAGGCAAAAAGCCCATGTCCAGCATACGGTCGGCCTCGTCCAGCACCAGCACCTGCACTTGGCCCAAGTTAATGCTTTTTTGCTGAACGTGGTCCAGCAAGCGGCCTGGCGTGGCAATCACCAATTCGGCACCACGGCGCAAAGCCTGAATTTGAGGGTTGATGTCTACACCGCCGTACACCACGGTGGAACGCAGGGGTGTGAACTTGGCGTAGGTGTGCACGTTTGCAGCAACCTGATCAGCCAACTCACGAGTGGGCGTCAAAATAAGCGCACGAACCGGGTGGCGGGCAGGCGACGTATTTTCCGTGGCCAAGGGCATCAGGCGGTTCAGAATTGGTAACGAAAACCCGGCGGTTTTGCCCGTACCGGTTTGGGCCGCGCCCATCACGTCTACGCCAGTCAGCACCACTGGAATGGCTTTGGCTTGAATGGGTGTAGGTTGGGTGTACCCCTGGGCATCAATTGCTTTCTGGATGTCGGGGTGCAGCGCGAAGTCTGCAAAGGTTACGTTCGCGAGTGCAGCTTCTTCAGCTGCGCTGGTGGTATACGGTTCAGTTTGTGTCATGCACGCATTCTAAGCCTATTTGGTGCTTATTATTTGTGCAATCGCTTTAAATTTACTTGCTGCACCGGCTGGGTGCAGCAAATGTACTTTTCATACAACAGCCAATCGACCCAGTCTGCTTACAGGTTTTCAGCAATAAACTCGTCCACGTATTTAATGGCCAAACGCCCAGCGTTGGCCTGCGAACTTTCGGTGCCCCAAGCCACGTGTGGCGTGATGATACAGCGCGGGTGCTGCCATTGCACCATCAGGTGATCGCGAGGCGGCGGCTCTACTTCCAGCACATCGAGTGCAGCACCGCCCAAGTGCCCACTTTCTATGGCTTGTTTCAACGCATCAAACTGCACCAAACCACCGCGTGCAGTGTTAATCAGTATCGCGCCCTTTTTCATTTTGGGAATGGTGTCTGGTCCGATCAAACCTTTGGTTTGCTCATTCAAGGGGCAATGAAGGCTAAGCACATCGCTGTGGGCCAGTCCGTGCTCGAAAGTCACATACCCCTCACGAGGTTTTTCAACGCCTTGGCGTTCAATGTGCAAAATAGTCATGCCAAAAGCTTTGGCGAATTCAATCAACTTGCCGCCAATCGCACCGCTACCCAGCACGCCCAGTGTTTGGGTGTGCAGGCCACGCATGGGCAGTGTGTGCAAGCAGAAAAAGCGCGACGCGCTCCAACTGCCATCATGCACCAACGTTTCCCACTCGGGTACACGGCGGGTCAACTGCAAAATACACGCCATGGCGTGCTCAGCCACGGATTCGGGGCCGTAATTCACCACATTGCTTACCTTGACGCCGCGCTCAGCACAAGCCGCTTTGTCCACGTTGTCGGTACCCGTGGCCACCAATTGAATCATTTTCAGTTTAGGTGCCGCGTCCAGCTCGGCAGGGCCAATTTTCACCTTGTTGATAATCAGAATTTCCGCTTCCTTGATGCGCTCTTTCAGCGTGTCTGCAGTGGTGAAAGGGTATTCAGTCCACGTGTGCGCGCACTCTGGGCGAGGCAACGGGGTACGTACGGTTTCGCTTTCCAGCCAAACAATGTTCATGGTCTTGTGTCTCCAGTTCAGTTGCTAGAAGGCTACCGGCTAATCGCTGGCTTCGACACTGGGGCTAACCATGAAAACATTTGACCAACTTAGACCTTGACTGCTGCATCACCAAGCAAAAGTTCAGTGGCTACTCCGGCAATTCGATAGCAGTTTTTACCCGCCTTCTTGGCTTGATACATTTGCTCATCGCTAATTTCAAGCAGCTGTTGAATGGAATGCCCATGCAGTGGGTGCATGGCCGCGCCAATGCTGCACGACACCGTCAAGCCATGGTTTTGCCGAACTCGCACCAGTAGCTTGTCGCAGGCAAATGATTCAATAATTCGCTCGGCAATGTTTTTCAGCAATTGAATATTACAACGGGCCACGATGATCGCAAATTCGTCGCCCCCCAAGCGAGCCACGTGGTCGACATTGCGGGTTGCCCCCTTCAACAAAGTGGCGCTGGTCTTCAAAATTTGATCACCCGCTTTGTGGCCCAGGGTGTCATTCACGGCCTTAAACCCGTCAAGGTCGAGAAACATCAGCCCCAGTGTTTCGCCTGGCAACAACCGTGAAAGCCGAGCCTCCAAGGTCATGTCGAACCCCCGTCGGTTCAGCACGCCGGTCAGTGGATCGCGCTCTACCTCATTGCGCAAGTCCTCCACATTTTTGCGAATACTCACGTCGTCTACAATCAACACCGCATGGGCACCCTGAATTTTGTCGTTGTACACCGCAAACCGGAATTGCAGCACCCGGCCATCCGTGAAATTCAGCTCAACAGGCATCTCATGGTTCCCAAAATAATCAGTCACCAGGTCTTTCAAACGAATTCGCTGCTCTCGAACCACCCCAGCTTGAATCAATACCGACTCAAGCTTTGCCGACTCGGGATTGAGTGTTTCGATTTTCAGCATTTTTGCCAGGGCTTTGTTCAAGTAAAGCAAGTTGAAATGCTCATCCAGATAAGCAACGCCACTGGCCAGAGACGACAACAGCATGTCGAGTCGGTTTTTCTCAGACACAGACCGAGCGTGGCTTTCCTCCATGGCCTTCATTTGCAATTCAATGGCCTGGGCCATGCTGTTGAAGGCCGCACCCAGACAGGAAATTTCATCACGCCCGGTCACCTCGATTCGGGACTGAATTTTTCCAGACTGCAATTCCATGGCCTTGCTGCGAAGGTCCTCGAGCCGGGCAGACAGGGTATTGCTCAAGCCCAACAGAATCATGGAGCAGGCCAGCGCACTCAATAAAAACACACCGGCCAGGTAAAACAGCATGTCATTGCGGCTGCGATACACTTCGTTTTCATCAAACAACACCTTCAGTTGTTGACCGGAATTTGGTAAATCAAAAATCGACAACAATGGGGTTGCCGCCTGAGTCTGGTCGTCGGGCACGTCGCCCATGGCATAAGTCACCTCGCTGCCCTCGTTCACCCACACGGCTGCGGGTTTGTGGCGCGAGTAGAAATCCCTAACGATTGAAGAAAGTACGTTCAGCGAATGGCTGTTGTTGGCCAAATGAGCCTTGGTTAGTTCGGATTTAAAACTTTCCTGAATGCGAAGCAGATCTTGCTCGGCCAATTTGCCCATGTGTATGTATTGAATGGTCGTGAAAATGCCCCCCAGCAGCAACTGGGCTACAAACGTAGTAAGCAACCATTTCCACTTGAAAGACATTGTGAACAAACCCGTTTTGGACAAGGTACACAGCCAGTATGTGGGTTCGCTGCGCAAGCGGTAATCCCACGAGAGGGGCACATTTTCAGCAATCGCAAAAAAATGACTTATTTCTGCAAAGGGGTGTTGTGTTCAATATTGTTTTTTGCCATAATTGCGGGCTTGCCGAGGTGGCGGAATTGGTAGACGCGCTGGACTCAAAATCCAGTGGTAGAGATATCGTGCGGGTTCGATTCCCGCCCTCGGCACCAGCCCCCAGGACAACATGAGAGCAACCATGAAACTGTCCGAATTCGATTTTGATCTTCCTGAACAGCTTATCGCCCAACACCCCCCGGAACACCGTGGTGAGTCGCGCTTGCTTGTTTGCAACAACAACAAACCCATTGAAGATCACCTGTTTGCGCATGTGCTGAACTTGCTTCAGCCCAATGATGTGCTGGTGGTTAACGACACCAAAGTGCTGAAGGCCCGACTTGAAGGCCACAAAGCCAGTGGCGGAAAAATCGAAGTGATGCTGGAGCGCATTCTCGACGACCGGCGTTTTACCGCCATGATTCGGGCCAGCAAGTCACCCAAACCGGGCAGTGAAATTGTATTGGCTGGCGCGGCCACAGCCCGTGTGCTGACCAAACACGACATGATGTACGAGCTGGAGTTGCTGGAAAGCAGCCTGAGCCTGCCCGATCTGCTGGATACATATGGCGCCCTGCCCCTGCCCCCCTACATTGAACACAGCGCCAATGCTCAAGACGATGAACGCTACCAAACCGTGTTTGCGCGTGAGCCGGGCGCTGTGGCTGCCCCCACGGCGGGCCTGCATTTCACCGAAAAGCTGCTACAAGACGCACAGGCGCGCGGCGTAAAGCTGTTGAACCTGACATTGCATGTCGGCGCTGGTACTTTCCTGCCGGTTAAAACCGACAATGTCGACGAACACGTGATGCACAGCGAGCGCTATGCCATTTCGGGTTCGCTAATCGAAGCCATGATCAAAGCCAAACAAAATGGTGGCAAAGTGGTTGCAGTGGGCACCACCTCCCTGCGGGCATTGGAGGCCTGGGCCACAGAAACAGGCTGCAATTTAAGCACCACCGAAGGTTTGAATAAAGCAGCAGAATTTGCGCACAACGGCCATGCCGGCGATACGCAGATTTTTATCAAACCCGGCTATGGCTTCAAGGTGGTCGACAGGCTGATCACCAATTTCCACTTGCCCAAAAGCACCTTGCTGATGCTGGTGTCTGCTTTTGCCGGAAAAACCAGCATACTCAACGCATATGCGCATGCAATTGCGCAACAATACAGGTTCTTCAGTTACGGCGACGCCATGTGGCTTGAACGCTCCGAATGATCGAATCTGCATACCCCGTTGTTTCTCACGATGGCAGCGTTATACAAATGATGCGCTGGTCCAACTCCGGAAACAAACCCAAGCTGCATTGGGCACACGCCACCGGGTTCAACGCCAAAACCTACACCCCATTGCTACGCGAGTTATTGCCGCACTTTGACGTACACACCTGGGACATGCGCGGACACGGCGAAAGCCGGTCAGCGGGCAACCCAAAAACATTTCGCAGCTGGTCCACTTACTATCAAGACCTGATCGCCGTGCTTGACCAGGCCAGCGAACCCATGTGGCTCGCCGGGCATTCAATCGGTGCCACCACCAGCCTTGCGGCAGCAGCCCAACGCCCCCACAAAGTAAAAGGCCTTGTATTGGTAGAACCAGTGTTGCTGGACCCCAGGCAAGGTTTTGCACTACGCCTTGCGAATTGGTTTGGTTTTGCTGACCGAATTGCCATGGCTGCAGCGGCAGCCCGCAGGCGTGCAAGTTTCCCGACACACCAAGACGCTTTTGAGAATTACCGCAGCAAAAAAGCTTTCGGAACATGGAGCGATGAATGGCTGCACGCCTATGTGGAACATGGTTTTGTGCCCAGCCACAACAATGAAGTTGAACTGGCCTGCCCCCCCAGCTGGGAATCACTCACCTTTCAACACACAGAGCCCAATGCTGCTCGCTGGATTCGTGACCCGGGCTGCCCAATCCATATTCTGGCAGCAGGTCGAGGATCTACATTTCCCACCACCGCACACGCGCGCATTCAGAAGCGTTTGCCCAAGGCCCATATCGAGGTGATTGCTGATGCCACGCACTTCTTGCCGATGGAACACACTGGGCTGGTGGTGCAACGCATCTGCGACATCGTGAAAAAATAAAGCCCGGTGATTTCTCACCGGGCCTCTGCAAAACAAAGCAATTGCGTCAAATTTACTCGACCGCTTTCACCATGTCTTCAATCACTTTCTTGGCATCGCCAAACACCATCATAGTTTTGTCCATGTAGAACAACTCGTTGTCCAAACCAGCATAGCCG
Organism: Limnobacter olei; assembly: GCF_029087225.1. Lineage (GTDB taxonomy): Bacteria > Pseudomonadota > Gammaproteobacteria > Burkholderiales > Burkholderiaceae_B > Limnobacter > Limnobacter olei. Next base: position 391,979 of record NZ_JARFJD010000002.1, read on the forward strand.
GCATTCATGGAGCGCTTGTTCACGATAATGGTTTTTGCCTTGTAGGCTTCCAGAATTGGCATGCCTGCGATCGGGCTCTTGGGGTCTTTCGCAGCGGGGTTCACCACATCGTTCGCACCCAACACCAACACCACATCGGTTTGTGCAAATTCACTGTTGATGTCTTCCATCTCAAACACCTGGTCGTAGGGCACTTCAGCCTCTGCCAGCAGCACGTTCATGTGGCCAGGCATACGGCCTGCAACCGGGTGAATCGCGTACTTTACGGTAACGCCCATGTGAGTCAGCTTCTCGCTCAGCTCTTTCAGGGCGTGCTGCGCACGGGCCACGGCCAAACCGTAACCAGGCACAATCACCACGGTTTCTGCGTTGGTCAGCAAGAAAGCCACGTCGTCTGATGAACCGCTTTTCACGGTGCGCTGCTGGCCACCACCTGCCGCGCCTGCATCGGCTTCGCCGCCAAAACCACCCAGAATCACGTTGAAGAAGGAGCGGTTCATGGCCTTGCACATGATGTATGAAAGGATCGCACCGGAAGAACCCACCAGCGAACCCGCCACGATCAACATGCTGTTGTTCAGCGAGAAACCAATACCTGCTGCCGCCCAGCCAGAGTAGCTGTTCAGCATGGACACCACCACTGGCATGTCGGCACCGCCGATCGGGATGATCAAGGTTACGCCCAGAATAAACGCGGCAATCGTCATGATGACAAAGGGCGTCCAGTCTTGCGTAATAGCAAACCAGACACCGCAACCAATCATCACGATGCCAAGAATTGCGTTCAGCTGATGCTGACCGGTGAAACGCACAGGTGCGCCCTGGAACAAGCGGAACTTGTATTTGCCGCTCAACTTACCGAAGGCAATTACAGAACCCGAGAAGGTAATTGCACCCACAAAGGTACCGATGAACAGCTCAATTTTGTTACCCAGCGGAATGTCGAAGTTGCCCTTGGCCGTGATACCAAATGCGTCGGGCTCGGCGACCGCCGCAATGGCAATGGCCACAGCAGCCAAACCAATCATGCTGTGCATGAAAGCGACAAGCTCAGGCATTTTCGTCATTTCGACACGCTTGGCCATGACAGTGCCCAAACCACCGCCCACCACCAAACCAGCCAATACCCAGCCCATGCCTGTGACGGCTGACTGCCCTGCAATGCCTGCCAGCTTGAATACCAAGGCGATTGTGGTGGCAATTGCAATTGCCATACCCACCATACCGAAGGTGTTACCCAAACGAGAAGTTGTGGGGTGTGAAAGGCCCTTCAAGGCCTGAATGAAACAGATTGACGCCACCAAGTACAACAGCGTCACTGCGTTGAAACTCAATTCCATAAATTTCTCCAGATCGCTGTTGGTTTATTTGTTCTTTTTCTTGAACATTTCAAGCATGCGACGGGTGACCAAAAAGCCACCAAACACATTCACAGCGGCCAAGGCCACAGCCAGCACACCCATGAATTTGCCCAAAGGCGTTACGGTCAGCGCAGCTGCCAGCATGGCACCCACAATCACGATTGCTGAAATAGCATTGGTCACAGCCATCAAGGGTGTGTGCAGCGCGGGGGTTACGTTCCAAACCACGTGGTAACCCACGTAAATGGCCAGTACAAAAATAATCAGGTTGACCACGGTAGGGCTGATTGCGTCCATGTTGGCTCCTTCCTTAAGCGTTTTTGCGTTTGAGTTCGCCGCCAGTGCACATCAGGCACGCAGCAACAATGTCGTCTTCCATGTCGATCTTGAAGGCGCCTTCCTTGTCGAAAACAAGCTTCAAGAAATCAATCACGTTGCGGGCGTACAGTGCGGATGCATCTGCTGCCACCATGGCGGCCAGGTTGGCATAGCCCACAATTTTCACGCCATTTACGTCGACAATCTCGTTCAATTTGGACAAGGGGCAATTGCCGCCCTGCTCAACAGCCAAGTCTATAACCACGGAACCGGGCTTCATTGCTCGCACAGTGTCTTCATGCAGCAATGTGGGCGCCTTGCGACCAGGAATCAAGGCCGTGGTAATCACGATGTCGCTTTTGATCGCTTTGTCGTGAACGGCAGCAGCCTGACGCTTCATCCAGCTTTCAGGCATTGGGCGGGCATAGCCACCCACACCTTGGGCAATTTCACGTTCTTCGTCTGACTCAAAAGGTACATCAACAAATTTTGCACCCAGCGATTCGACCTGCTCTTTCGTGGCAGGGCGTACATCAGATGCCTCAATAACCGCACCCAAACGCTTGGCAGTTGCAATGGCTTGCAAGCCCGCAACACCCACGCCCAGAATAAGTACACGGGCGGCTTTTACTGTACCGGCGGCGGTCATCAGCATGGGCATGAAACGCTGGTAAACGTTGGCCGCTATCATCACAGCTTTGTAACCTGCAATGTTGGCTTGTGAAGACAACACGTCCATGCTTTGCGCGCGCGTGGTGCGTGGCGCGGCTTCCAGTGCAAATGCGGTCAGGCCAGCCTTGTTCATGGCTTCCAGTGATGCATTGTCAAAGGGGTTCAGCATGCCAACCACTACCTGACCTGCACGGTAAGCAGACAGTTCGTTTTCCGCGGGTGCGCGCACCTTCAGGATCATGTCGCAGTTGCTGATCACATCCATGGCACGATCAACAATTGTTGCACCCACATCGCTGTAGGCCTGATCGGTGATCGAGCTAGCAATACCTGCGCCTGCTTGAACAAACACCTCGTGTTTTTGAGAAATGAGCTTCTTCACCGTTTCAGGTGTAGCGGCTACACGCGTTTCTCCGGACCTTGTCTCGGCCGGGATTCCGATTTTCATGGAACTTCTCCTTGTGGGAAAGCGCTTTTATTTGATGTTTAAGAACTGCAAATACACTGCTGGTGCGGACTATAGCACGGTAGTATCCCTCAATCTAAGGGATAACCACAACCCGGTATCTGACAATTATTCATGTCACAAGCTGAACCGTGGGCTCACCCCTTGCATTCAGTGCGTGATCTAAACACCAATTTTGAATAGTGGGAAGCGAAGGGGTGGTTCTGCCCACCCCTTGTTCAATTAAAAATCAAACTGGGCTGTCAGTTTGAAATTACGACCGGGGTCTGGATAAACGCCAACAGCCGGCCTGTTGTTAAAAACTGCAAATGCGTTGTAATAAGCTTGGCTAAAATAATCTCGGTCGAACAAATTGTTTACAGAAAATATCAACTTGACGCGCTCTAGCTGATACCGAAAATTAAGGTCTGCCACAGCATACCCAGGTACTTTTCCTTTTTCGACAGGTTCATCCAGATCACCGCCAAGCCTTTGATCGGACTGCGCCTGCAACAGCAACTCGGCTTGTGCTTTGTCACTGAGATCATAAGCCAAGGCAAGCAAGCCGCGGTGTGCAGGCACAAGTGGTACGCGCGTATCGATCAAATTGCCCGTTCGAAATTCCGAATCGGTGTAAGTGTAGGCCGCACGCAAATCCAGTCGATCGATAAGCCGGGCTGAATGCTCCAGCTCAACACCCAGTCGCTGGGTTTTATCCAGATTGATGTTGGTGAAATTGATATTGGCAATTTCGTCGTCCAGCATGATCTTGAAAAGACGAATCACCTGCTCGCTTTCAGCCACCCGGCGGCGAACCCCCATTTCTAGTTCTTTGGACAGCTGCGGATCGAGAAAGGTGCCGGTGGGTGGGCGGGCAGACGGATCGTTCTCATCCACATTGGGCACGCGATATCCGCTGTTGTACTTGCCAAACGCCGTGAACTCCTCGGTCAATACCTTGGCGAAGCCCAACTCAAAAGCCTCTAGGTTGAAGTCGCGGCGGGTGCTTGTCTCGGTGGGTGCAAACGGGCCTGAGTCATATCGGTACTGGTAGAAGCGCTCCACCCGGTAACCGGCGTTCACTCTCAAGGAGTCGGTCACTGCCACGTCATCTGTCAAATAAGCCGCATAAGAACTTTGCGTGCCCTTGGCTGCGAAGTTTCCAAATGAGAATTGCGACCGCGCGTCAAGCTCGGCACGTTCAGAAGCGAGCCCCATGGTCCAACGGTGATTCATGCCAGCAACATTCAAAGAATCGCTCACGAATCCAGAAAACTGGTCTTGAATAACCTCACGCTGACCTGTGGGATTTCCATCCTTGAATGAACGTCGTTGATCTCGTTGGGAAAGATCAAGACCATAGTCACGATCCAAACCATTCGTGCGAAAAAATGCAGTAACGAAATCGCGCTTAAACAGGGAAAAATCGCCTCGATTGTTGACCGTTGGAACGGCTTGACGTGGATTTTCATTGAACTCGGCCAAACCCAAAGCGCCGGGTAACCGCGCATCACTACTCTCTGTGCCAAAACGTACGCCGGTATGAACATGCTGCCCGGTCCAGCTCAATGTTGCAGCAGCGCTACCGAAGTCTTCTCCGCTGCGCTCACGGTATCCGTCGGTGCTGGCCTCTGTTGCATCCAGCGCCAAACCAAATCCATTGGCACCACCCTTCAGCGCAACCGACGCATCTTGAGTACCAAAAGACCCCACGGACAAAGTGGCAGTCCCAGAAGGTGGGGCATCGCCTGTGGGCTGAATTGTGGTAATTCTAATTACGCCGGCGGATGCACCATCCCCGTAAGCCACTGAAGCGCCACCGCGAACAATTTCAATCGACTCGATGCTAGCAACTGGAATGTTTGATATACGGGCAGTTGCCAGTTCTTTTTCGCTGTACCGAACACCATCCACAATGACGGCGACGTTCGTGTAGGCATCAGACCCACCAAAACCACGTAGATCAAAAGTCGCGTCACGCCTGCCGATCAATCCTGGTCGCGTATTCACAAATCCAAGCTTTTGAACAAGTTCTGCCACCGAGTTGTAGCCCGACTTTTCGATGTCGTCCCGAGTAATTAAAGTTGCAGAGGGTGGGGCCTCCGCTTTGGTGTCAATTGTTCGACTAGACGTAACAACAACTGAGGGCAGATCGCGGGAATGCGTCTTGTCCGATTCAGACAAGTGGATAAACGAAGACTGTTCGGCACGAGACGAAACACACGCCAATGCGCACGCAAGAAAAACCAGATTTTTTTTCATGACTTCCAGGAAGTGAGCCACACCCACCGTGCGGCAATAAATTCACTGGAGAAGACCAAGAACAGGCGAAAGAACAGTGCGCGCAACAAAACCACGAGCAACACGCCAAGGTCAGTTACGGAAAAAAGTTCGATTAGAAGCAATTAGCCGCCTGCGCACTGCCTCCCCGCAGCACCAGTCGCTCGCCTGAATGGGACAGGCTGAACGGTCAAGGCCGGTATCCGGGCTTGTAAGTTTTGATGTGTCGCCTTCCCAGTTGCTGCGTTTAGAGCAGCTTTACTACCAGTGGCAAAATGACACACCCGCACTTACTTACCGTTGCGGGGGCAGCGCAGGCTTGAACCTGCTTCCCGTTTAACTGCGCTCAAAAAATGAGCACAAGCACCTTAACCCTGCTATTCTAACGTGTTTTTTAACTCCCAACCCTCGGCGCACCCTGTTTAAGTAGTGCGATTGAAAGCCATGTCAGAAGTCTGGAAACCCAGCGTTACAGTAGCCGCCATCGTTGAACATCAGGGCAAATTCCTGATCGTGGAAGAGCACACCACCGATGGCATCAAGCTGAACCAACCCGCAGGCCACCTGGACCCAGGTGAAACGCCACAATTTGGTGCTGCCCGCGAGGCGCTGGAAGAATCTGCATGGGAAGTAAACCCTGTGGGTTTGTTGGGTATTTACATGAGCCGCTACACCAGCTCCCGCACTCTTGAAGACGTTACCTACCTACGCTTTGCATTTGCAGCTGAAGTGGTGAAACACCACACCGACCGCGCTTTGGACGAGGGCATTATCCGCACGCTGTGGATGACTGTTGAAGAACTGCGCGCCAGCCAAGACCAACACCGCAGCCCGTTGGTTATGCGCTGCGTTGAAGACTTCCTGAACTGGAAAGCAGGCAAGCAACCCATCATGCCGCTTGAGCATGTGTATACGCACCCCAGCGTGCTTGCAGGGCCCATGCCCCCCGGCGTATCGTAAACATCATGGCTAAAACAGTGGTTATCGGCATGTCGGGCGGGGTGGATTCCTCGGTGTCGGCGTGGCTGCTCAAGCAGCAGGGTTACAACGTGATCGGTCTTTTCATGAAAAACTGGGAAGACGATGACGACTCGGAATACTGTTCCAGCCGCCAAGACTGGCTAGACGCTGCAAGTGTGGCTGACGTAGTGGGCGTGGACATTGAAGCCGTGAACTTCGCCAGCGAATACAAAGACCGGGTTTTCTCGGTGTTTCTCAGCGAGTACTCGGCAGGCCGCACCCCAAACCCGGACATTCTCTGCAACAGCGAGATCAAGTTCAAAGCCTTCCTGGATCATGCCTACAGCCTGGGCGCCGATTACATCGCAACCGGCCACTATGCCCGCGTACGGGAAGTCAACGGTGAATTCCAGCTTCTGAAAGCGGTGGACCACAGCAAAGATCAATCGTACTTTTTGCACCGGCTGAACCAAGCGCAGCTGAGTAAAACCCTGTTTCCGCTCGGTGAGATCCAGAAAACCGAAGTGCGGAAAATAGCGCTTGAACTGGGTTTGGCCAATGCCACCAAAAAGGACAGCACTGGCATTTGCTTCATTGGCGAGCGGCCTTTCCGTGAGTTTTTAAACCGCTACCTACCCACCGCGCCTGGCCCCATTCTGAATGACGAGGACCATCAAATTGGCGAGCATGTGGGCTTAAGCTTCTACACACTGGGACAGCGCAAAGGCATTGGTATTGGCGGCCAGAAAGAAGGCAACGGCGAACCCTGGTTTGTGGCCCGCAAGGATCTGAAAAACAACACGCTGTATGTGGTGCAAGGGCATGACCACCCTTGGCTGCACCAAAAAACCCTGCTGGCCGAGCAAGCACACTACATTTCAGGCTACGCGCCGTCCGATGCGCACATGGCTTGCAAGGCCCGATACAGACAAGAAGATTCAGCATGCGACTTCAAATTGACCAATCAAGGTTTCGAGTTGAATTTCGCCGAAAGCCAGTTTGCAGTGACACCGGGGCAAAGCGCTGTGCTGTACCAAGGCGAAGTGTGCCTGGGTGGCGGCGTCATTGCCTGATCTGCCTCGGCAGCGCCGTGCATAAAAAAGCCCCGACCTGGTTACAAACCAGTCGGGGCTTTTTTGATTCAAAACAGAATCACTATGCAGCGTTACTCGGGCTTGGTGTCCTCGAAACTTGGACGGCAAGCCAGGCGCTCAGAATACTCATTCAACTCCGGATACAGTTCACGCCACTTCAGTTCTGGCATGCGGAAATCAAGGTAAAACAGCGCACAGCCCACGGTGATATCCGCCAAGCTGAATTGCTCAGTCAAATAAAAACCAGGGGTGGTTTTTACCCGGTGTGACACCCAAGCCAGGCCATTGTGAATTTTCTGGGTCTGGCGATTAATCCAGGGCTGGCTGACAGCATCGCCCTCATGGAATTTCTTTTCCAGAATTATGTCTACAGCCGCCTGGCTCATGCCCTGCCCCAGCGATTCCATGGTGCGTACCAAAGCGCGGTTGTTGGGATTGGTGGGCAACAAGGGCACTGTTGGCATCATGTATTCCAGCATGCCGGAAATCACAAGTGAATCGAACACGGTCTGGCCGCCGTCCAGAATCAGGCAAGGTACTTTGCCCAGTGGATTGTGCTCGGTAATGCGGGTTTTTTCATCCCACACATTTTCCAGAACAAACTCGTATGGAATTTCTTTTTCTTGAAGCTGAACGCGAATTTTGCGCACGAAGGGGCTAGTCAGGGATCCCACTAGTTTCATCACAGTTCTCCTAAATACAATCCTGGATGAGATTGCGTCTTGTTTTTTACGACCTAAAAGTGTCTAACAGTTTTACAAATTGAACAAGCAGTATTCCAAAATACCGCCGAGGACATCATTCGTCCCAAGCAGCAACCTTCGGGACAGGTTACAATACAAGGCTTTGAAAAACCTCAATTTTTACCACCCGCATGATCTCCTCAGACTCTTTAAGCACCTTAACCGCAATCAGCCCGCTTGACGGCCGTTATCAGTCCAAAGTGGCCAATTTGCGCCCCTTGCTCTCTGAAGCCGGGTTCATGCACCACCGCGTGATCGTAGAAATCGAATGGCTCAAGGCACTGGCCAATGCAGGGTTTTCTGAGCTCCCTGCCTTCTCCGCAACAGCCTTGGCAAAACTTGACGCCATCAAAACCCAATTTTCTGAAGCGGATGCCCAACGCATCAAGGAATTTGAAGCAACCACCAACCACGACGTGAAGGCCGTTGAATACTTTATTAAAGAAAAGTTTCAAGCCGATGAAGAACTAAAAAAATCAGCGGAGTTCGTTCACTTCGCCTGCACTTCTGAAGACATCAACAACATGAGCCATGCCCTGATGTTGAAAGCAACGCGTGAACAGGTAATTTTGCCGACACTGGACCGCATGGTGACCACGCTGCGCAATTACGCCCACCAGTTTGCCGACCTGCCCATGATGTGCCGCACCCATGGCCAGCCAGCCAGCCCCAGCACCATGGGCAAAGAATTTGCCAACGTGGTACATCGCCTTGAGCGTGCCACTGCTGCAATCAAGGCAGTGGAACTGCCCGCCAAAATGAACGGCGCCGTGGGCAACTTCAATGCCCACCTGTCTGCTTACCCTGATTTTGACTGGGAAAAGCTCAGCCGCGATTTGATTGAAAGCCTGGGGCTTACCTTCAACCCTTACACCATTCAAATTGAACCACACGACGGTATTGCTGCCCTGATGGATGCCATCGCCCGCACCAACACTATTCTGATTGACCTGAGCCGCGACATTTGGGGCTACATTTCCCTGGGCTACTTCAAACAGAAACTGAAAGCGGGTGAAGTGGGGTCATCCACCATGCCGCACAAGGTGAACCCCATCGACTTCGAAAATGCCGAGGGCAACCTGGGCATGGCCAACGCGGTATTGAAACACCTGGCCGAAAAACTGCCTGTTTCCCGCTGGCAGCGGGATTTGACCGACTCTACCGTGCTGCGCAACTTGGGTGTCGGCATAGGCTATGCGGTGTTGGCTTACGAAAGCTGCCTGCGCGGCCTGGGTAAACTGGAGGTGAATGAAGCAGCCATCGCCGCCGACATCGACAACGCCTGGGAATTGCTCGCAGAACCAGTACAAACCGTGATGCGCCGCTATGGTTTGCCCAACCCATACGAACAGTTGAAAGAACTGACCCGCGGCAAGGGCATTACCCAAGAAGGATTGAAGCAATTCATCGCCCAGCTTGACCTGCCCGAAGCGGAAAAAACACGCCTGCTGACCATGACTCCCGCAAGCTACATTGGCAAGGCTGCCGAGCTGGCCAAGCGCATTTAACAATCACACCCCGGGGCAAACGACCACCGTTTGTAAGTACCCTGCCTCGGGGATGATCAACTCAAAATACCCACGCATACTCAAGACCATAGAGTCATTTTTGGTGTTTGACCATGCGTGCGGGCCTCGGATTTACCTTGATTGAACTGACATTTGCAATTGCAATTGTTGGTGTGCTCGCAACGCTAGGCTATGCGGGGTATGAATCATCTTGGGAAAAATCGAATTTTCGCACCATGCGAGAATTTGGCGTTGAGCTTGCATTAAGCCAGCAACTGCACCGGCAGCGTTACGGCCGCTACGCGCAGGGTGTTTCAAGCAACGGCACACCGAATGCGAACCGCTTGGTTCTGCCTTCATCAGCCAACTACAGCGTGGTGGTCTCGAACTCCAATTTTCGGGGTTATCGCGCAGAAGTTACCCCCAGCGCGGGTGCACCACTGAAGCTGCCCGAGGACTGCCGAATTCTGATTGTTGAAAGTGATATGGGCATTCAACGTTTCGGCGCCAAGTCTGCCTCTAATCAAAACACATCTGAAAGGTGTGTTCCACATGGCTAAGGCAGACAACGGTTTCACCTTAATCGAAATAGTGGTTGGCTTGGCCGTGGTGGGTATATTGGCCGTTTCTGTAATCCCGAGTATGAACTCGGTGTTGAACAAACAAACGCTGAAGGTCAAGGTATCCCGGCTGGACACGTATGTGGACCAAGCGCGCAATTTGGCTGCAATCACCGAATGCCCGGTTCAAATGAACCTGCAACCCGCCAGCGCGGCGGTGAATCTGAATGTAACAGTTCAACACGATCCGTTCCTGAAGGGTTGCAGCGCATGGTACGCACAAACCAGCAGCCAAAACAATCGCGGATTTTCAGCCACCTTGAATGATGTCACCTTGGCAGGTGCGGTGCGCCTGAATTTCAATGCGGTGTCGGGTGTGCTCGACACACAAAGCCAAACTCGCCTGACCCTGAATTACCGTGACAGGCGCGCACAGATTACCTTCTTGGGTATCGGCAACGGGGTGGTGAGCTATGACTGACAAAACCCGGCGTTGTCATGGCGCATCTTCAGTCAGCCTTCTGATTGGCATGGCCTTGTTGGCAATCAGCATTACCGGCGCATTGAAATTAATGGGTGTCAGCATGCGTGCGCAAAACGATTTGAACACCGAAAACCTGGTGGACCAAGTTAATCGGATTGGTGAAATTATCACGGTTCACCTGAACCGGGGCGGCAGTTACCAAAACCCGGATGTTGAGGCCAAAGGCATACAGCTGTGCAGCTTGCAAAACCAGGCGGCCCAATGCAACGGTTACCAACCTACCAGCCAAAACTTCTGTCTGAGTATTCCCACCCGGGTCAGTCGCAGCGGAAATGATGTGATCAATTTAACCGGCTTTCGTCTGCTCAATGGTGTGCTGGCTCAAAGGGAGCTGAACGGCGTCAATATGGCTCAATTTGACCATGGCACATTTTGTAACGACAGCCCGGACTGGCTCGATTTAAACAACAAGCGCGACTTTGAATTCACCAACATTCGGTTTTGCAGATTTCAGGCCAACACACCAAACCAAGTCACCGCGCACTACGAACAGAACTGCAATTCGGTGATAGAGAACAACCCCGAATCCAATATGTTCTGGATTGCCATGCTCAAAGCCAAAATTGGCAACAACCTGACCGAGGGGCAGTATGAAGAAGCAAGAATTATTCACCTGCTGAACACCACGCGGGTAAGGGTTGGATCATGAAAAAGCGGCGCAACTTACACAACAAAGTACAAACCGGTGCACTTGGCGTGTTTGTATGTGTAGTGTTAGTGATTGTGTTCGGGCTGATCAGCCTGCAAAACATCACTACCACAAGTCTTGATCTTTATCTGTCCAACTCCAAACAACATATTGAAGAGGCACGCCAGTTGGCCTATGCCGGCCTTCGACATTACACCCACAACTTTGGCAACGATGCGGCCATTCAGCAGCTAATCGACTCTCACCGTGGAGATAACCGGATCATAGGTGAATGCTCATTCACAGTAGCTTTGCCTGAAACATTAAGCCCACAAGTGCAATTGGCCAGTCCGAACACCCCGGACGACGCACGGCAGGACATTGTGATACGCGGGATCGTGGTGCCCTACAACTGCGACCATGCCATTTCAGATGAAAACTACCGCGCCACTTTTGAAATTGTTGCCAGCGTGAATTGTTCAGGAAGTGACGGGGTGGAATCGGGTTGTGTCAAACGCTCATTTGTATTTAATCGCGAAGACAGCAACGGTCTGCCTTACAATCCAATCCAAACCCCACCACCTCCACCGCCACCGCCAAGGCCACCCGATCCCAATCCGCCGCCGCCACCGCCACCAGCGCCGCCACCAGCGCCGCCGGTTGAGCACCCACCTCCTTCAGAGCCACCGCCCCGGGAAGAACCCAGGCCGCCACCTCCGAAATCAAAGGGCAAACATGAAGTTGGATTCTAGAAAAAACGGATTTTCAATGGTCGACGCATTGATCGCCATTCTGGTGCTGTCCATTGGTTTGGTCTTGTATGCCAAAAACTGGACAGCCAACTATGGCGCCAAGAATTCGACCCATGTGCGTTCAATCGCTGCAACCCAGGTCGCGGAGATTGGCAATGTATTGCTGGCCAATATTTCAGACCTGGACAGGGACACGCCACGCGGACAAATCATCGCCCGCATGCAGCAGTTCTCGGGGCGGCTGGAAGATCACTTGAACAGTTATGCTAGTGCCAGGGGCTACGAATGCACCAACAATGAGCCAAGGGCCTTGGGTGCACCCAACAATTCGATTAACCTGAGCCAGGCCACATTGCCGCGCGCATGGGCGCAGGGCGCAGCGTCGTGTATCAGCATTCGGCCCTTACCCAATTTGAACACCCAGACCAACGGCGTTTGGGTGCACATCGAAGCCAGATGGATTGACGGGCACACACGAGACAACCAGACCGAAAATGTCAGCGTGTACACCTTGGTTAGTCCGCTTTGAGGCTACTTTGAATACAGCTGGGGACCCAGACGGTGATTCAGGCGATCGCTTACAAACGCGTGAATGACTGCAAATTGCTCATCGTTCAGCGACTTTAAGGCAAAGCCATAAGTTGATGAGGAGGGGCCAGAGTCACGCGGTTTTGAGACCACCTCGGCATCGCATTCAATCAAATACTTCCGGTCATCCAGAATGATTTGAAACGCAATCGAGATGGATTGCCCTATTTTGAAAGACACCGCCTTGGCAAACAACAGTTCAAGCCCCCCAGTTGAAATATTATCGATTACAGCAGTGATCGATTCGACTGAACCACTTTGACTGCCATTCAAACGAATGGTGGCGGGCAAATCGCAATTCACACGCCGGGCGCGGCGAACGGCCTGCGACTCCAAGTGAGTTTCATGGGGCCATGACATCACAATCAGCGGGTGCGGCGACAGCAACACCTTTTCAATCATTGAACTGAAGCGGTAGATGGACAAACCATAGGTGGCCTGGAATTCCCAAACCTGCCCTTCTTTTGCAAATACACATTTGCCATCCCGCATGGGGTGCGTGATCACAATGGCGGCTTGAGGGATGCTACCGATTAAACGAACATGGAAGGGCTCTTTGGATTGCCCGGGGGCAGACATTTTCAGCTGGCTACCCGTCTCGAAGGGATCTTCAAACGCCTGTTTCGCGGGAAGCATTCTGGGCAAGGCACTCGGATCCATTTGAGGCTTGCCCGGTTGAATCACAAACTTGTTGGCCCACCGGGGGTTGTGGTACAAGCCTTTGGCGGCCAGTTCATCAAGCTGCTTCTGGCTGTTGACCGCTTGGCCCTCTGCCAGCAGCAATACCCCGCTTCTGTCAAAGATTGCGAATGGCAGCGCCTTGCCAATTTCAATGTCGCCTTTGGCCAAAGGCGAAAGGTCTTTGGGATTGTCCACGCTGCCTCGCTTACTAACCCCGTTTTACGGGGTCTCAAATTCTTTGTCTTTTTTCACAGGCTTTACCAAGTCTTCCCTGGTCAGGCCCAGCCACATCAACAGGGGGCTGGCCACCAACACTGAGGAATATATGCCAAAGCAAATACCAATGGTCAGCGCCAAAGCAAAGCCGTGCAATGTAGGACCACCAAAAAACAACATGGAACACACCATGATCTGGGTGGAGCCGTGGGTAATGATGGTGCGTGAAATTGTTCGGGTAATTGCGTTGTCGATGGTTTCTTCAACGGTCATTTTTCGGACTTTCTTGAATGTTTCGCGAATTCGATCGAATACCACCACCGATTCATTCACTGAATAACCCAAAACCGCCAACACCGCCGCCAGCACCGACAGGGAAAACTCCCAACCGAAGAAGGCAAAAAAACCGAGAATAATGACCACGTCGTGCAAGTTGGCCACAATGGCTGAAACCGCAAACTTCCATTCAAAACGAAGGGCCAAGTAAATCATGATGCCGCCGATCACGACCATCAAGGCAATCACACCGTTCTCAGCCAACTCCCGACCTACTTGTGGCCCGACAAATTCAACGCGCATCAACTGCACGTCTGGGCCTCCCAGGCTTAATACCTGCTCGGTCATCGCCTGCTGATTCAGCTTGCCTTCAGTGCCCAACACGCCCGATTGCAGATCTTTCACCGCCAGTCGAACCAGCACATCGCGCGCGGTGCCAAAGTTTTGAACCTGCGGTTCGTCAATTCCGGTGGCACGCAAACCTTCACGAATTTTCTCGAGTTCAGCAGGCTGGGAATAACGGGCTTCAACCAGTACACCGCCAGTGAACTCAACGCTCAAATTCAAGCCTTTGGTGGACAGAAAAAACACCGCTGCCGCAAAAGTTAGGAACGAGATAATGTTGAAAATCTTGGCATGCCGCATGAACGGAATGTCGTTTTTGATTCTGAATAATTCCATTTTCTTTTAGTTCACTTGGTTCAGTTGGTGTGGATCACGCTTTTTTAGCAACAGCAGTGTCAGAATCGGGACGCCAAATTTGCCCAATACTGACTGAGTCCAATTTCTTTTTACGGCCATACCACAGGTTGACTACACCACGGGACACCACAACCGCACTGAAAATTGAGGTCAAAATACCCAGACAATGCACCACTGCAAAACCACGCACAGGGCCTGAGCCAAAAATCAACAAAGCCAAACCAGCAATCAAGGTGGTAATGTTCGAATCCAGGATGGTGGCCCATGCACGCTCATAACCCGCAGCAATGGCTTGCTGGGGCTGCGCACCGTCCCGAAGTTCTTCGCGAATACGCTCGTTGATCAGCACGTTGGCATCAATCGCCATACCCAGAGTAAGCGCAATCGCTGCAATACCTGGCAAGGTCAGGGTAGCCTGCAACACGGACAACAAGGCAAACAACAACATCACATTGACCGCCAGTGCAAACACTGAAAACACGCCAAACAACAAGTAGTACACGATCATGAATGCACCCAGTACAACAAAGCCATACAAGGTTGAGTTAATACCCTTGTCAATGTTGTCAGCACCCAGGCTGGGGCCAATGGTGCGCTCTTCAATGATATCCATAGGTGCGGCCAGCGAACCCGCTCGTAGCAACAGTGCCAGGTCAGCGGACTCAACCGTATTCATGCTGCCTGAGATTTGCACGCGGCCACCGCCAATTTCACCGCGAATAACAGGCGCGGTGACTACCTCGCCCTTGCCTTTCTCGATCAGCACAATGGCCATTCTCTTGCCAATACTTTCAGCAGTTACGTTACGGAAAATGCGGGCACCCTGGCTGTCCAGCGTCAAATGCACCGCTGGTTCCTGGGTTTGATTGTCAAAGCCGGCTTGCGCATCGGTCAGGTTGTCGCCGGTCAAAATCACTTCCGATTTCAGCAACAAGTCGCGGCCGCCACGCTCGGTGTAACGCTCAAGGCCAAAGGGCACAATGCCGCTGGCCAAGGCAGACTGAGCCTCCGGGCTGTCATCAACCATGCGAACTTCCAGTGTCGCAGTACGGCCCAGAATGTCTTTGGCCTTCGCCGTGTCTTGCACGCCTGGGAGCTGAACCACAATGCGATCCGCACCCTGGCGTTGAATCACGGGTTCGGCTACACCCAATTCGTTAATTCGGTTGTGCAAAGTAGTGATGTTTTGGCGCAAAGCATACTCGCGCGCCTGCTGTTCAATTTCTGGCGCCAACGTCGCCACAAGCGCAAATTCAGTGCTGTTTTCAGGAGTGGCAAGCTGCAAGTCCGGGTATTCCTTGGCCAGAGCAGCCTGCGCCTTGTTGCGGGCTTCTGCATCGCGGAAGGTCAGGTTAAAACCAGCCGGCGTGCGGGGCGCGCTGGCATACCGCAAATCTTCTTCGCGCAAGGTTTGCTTGGCGCTGGCCAGCAAGGCGTCCTTGCGTTTTTCCAGTGCAGCGTTCATATCCACTTGCAACAGGAAGTGCACGCCGCCCCTCAAATCGAGGCCGAGATACATGGGCAGCGCATTGATGCTGGTCAACCAGTCGGGGGACCGGGACAACAGATTCAGGGCAACGATGTAATCCGGATCTGCCGGGTCTGGGTTAAGCTGGCTTTGAAGAAAGTCTCTCGCCTTCAGTTGCTCTTCAGACGAGTTGAACCTTAATTTCAGAGTTCCGCCGCCCAGTGTTTCTTCGAAAAATACCCCATCGGGCTTAACTCCTTGCGCCTCAAGCTGGCTGGACAATCGGTCAGCCAGATCAGGTGACAATTTCAAGGTGGACTTGCCACTTGAAACCTGCACAGCGGGCGCTTCACCATAAAAATTGGGCAGGGTGTACAACACACCCAGCACCAACACAATGGCGATCATCAGGTACTTCCAGACAGGGTATCGATTCATGACAGCAAATTAACGTGTTTCTTTCAGGGTGCCGCGAGGCAGCAGGCTTTGTACAGCAGCGCGTTGCAGCACAACTTCAACAGGCTTGTCACCCATTTCGGCCACTTCCAGCGTGATGTACGATTCGTTGATTTTGCTGATCTTGCCCAGCAAACCACCCGAGGCAATTACTTCATCGCCTTTTTGCAGGGCTTCAACCATGGCTTTGTGTTCTTTCTGGCGTTTCATTTGGGGACGAATGGCCAAGAAATAAAGTACGCCAAACATCAAAATGAGGGGCAGGAAGCTTAAAAGGCCACTTTCCGGGCCAGCGGCTGCGGATTGCGCAAACGCGGATGAAATCACAGTCATCTCCTTAAAGTTGTGATGGGTTCGCGCCGAGTATACAACGCTTGACACTTAAAATTCAGACCAAAAGGCTTGACTTGGGTTCCACTTAAAGATTCACTTAGCGATTGTGGGAACAATAAAAAATAGGCTTTGATCTATGTCGAGCAAGATAGAACAGGCAACCTTGGGCGGGGGTTGTTTCTGGTGCACGGAAGCTGTTTTCCGGCAACTCAAAGGAATCGAGTTGTGCGAATCGGGCTACAGCGGGGGAAGTGACCCCAACCCCAACTATGACAAGGTGTGTGGCGGCAAAACCGGCCATGCCGAGGTAATCCGGCTGCACTACGATCCGGAAGTGATCTCATTCCGGAAAATATTGGCAGTGTTCTTCGCGATTCACGATCCCACCACCTTGAACCGACAGGGCAACGATGTGGGCACCCAATATCGCTCGGTCATTTTTTTCACACGCCCGAGCAACGCGACACAGCCGTGGCTTTTGTTGAAGACCTGGAAAAACGGAAAATTTTCCGCGACAAGGTGGTTACCGAGATTTCGCCCTTGCTGAATTATTTTCCGGCCGAGAAATACCACCAGGAATACTTCGAGAACAACCCGATGCAACCTTACTGCGCGTATGTAGTGGCACCCAAGGTTGAGAAGGCTGAAGACCTGTTTGGTGATATGTTCAAGCGCTAAGTTTTAAGAACCAGGTTTGCTGCGCTGATCAAGCGCGTACGCAATGGCCCATGCGGTCATTTGCATGCCCATGGTGGCGGTTACTGCAACCACTGAACCGTAACCTGCGCAATTCAGCCCAGCAGCTGGTTCACAAGCTTCACTACGCTTGACCTGCTCCGCTGAATAGAAAACTGCGACGCCCAATTTTTTCTTTGGGTCTTTGGCATACCCATGTTCGCGGCGCAATGTGTACCGCACCTTGGCCAGCAGGGGGTCGTTGGTGGTGTCGCGCAAATCAGCTGGCTGCACCAGCCAGGGTTTGGTTTTCCCGCCAGCGCTGCCAGACAACACCACGGCAAGTTTTAAACGCTTGGCCCAAGTCGCCATGGCCACCTTCGCCCGCACATTGTCGCAACAATCCAGCACAACTTTGCACTCGCCAGCCGCAGCGGCAAATTCTGTCAATAGGGCCTGTGCATTGTCAGGCTCCAGAAACGCATCCACCAAAGTAATTTGGCACTGCGGAAAATAGCCATGAATATGATCGGCCAAAGCCTTGATTTTTTCCCGCCCCAAGGTGGCGTCGCTGGCCTGAATTTGCCGATTGATGTTGCTTTCAGCAACATGGTCCATATCAACCAGCGTAATGTGGCCGACCCCACTACGTGCCAAGGCCTCAGCAGCCCAGGAACCCACGCCACCCACACCTACCACCATGGCATGAACGCGCTGGTTGAGAAACGCATGTGCACCATCACCGTACAGGCGACTTATTCCGCCAAAACGTCGATTCAGATCTGGATGCTCGTCTATTGGTTCAACCATTAGCGCGCTTCCAGATCCACGATACTGACAGCCACTTCTCGCGTATCGTCGCCACGCATCACCAGTAACTTGGCCGTACCGCCTACGCCAATAGCCTCAAGCGCTTTCGACAGCTGCAACACATTGGCGACTGGCTTGCGGTCCACCGCAATGATAATGTCGCCCACTACACCAGCCTGCAAATCAAACGGTTTCAAACCAGCTTGGGCGGCGGGCGAACCTGGCTCAACGCCCATGACTGCGATGCCGCGAATACCCAAGCGGCGGGCCAGCGACTCATCCGCCACTGCAATGCCAATACCGGGGCGGGGCAAGGTGCCGCGCTCAATCAATTGCGGCACAATTTCATTGACCAAATCCACAGGAATGGCAAAGCCTACACCAGCGGAGGAGCCGCTTTGAGAAAGAATAGCGGTGTTCACACCGATCAAACGCCCGGCAGAATCCAGCAAGGGACCTCCTGAGTTGCCGGGGTTGATGGCTGCATCGGTTTGTATAACGTCAGGAATTTCACGACCATTGCTCACAGGCAAGGTACGCCCCAAAGCGCTGACGATGCCGGCTGTGAGCGTTTTGGACAAACCGAAGGGATTGCCAATCGCAAACACTGACTGCCCCACCAGCAAGTCGCCAGAGGTGCCCACAGGGATGGGCCGCAGGTTGGCAGGCTTGTTTACCAATCGGATCACCGCGAGATCGTATGAGGGCGCAATACCCACAAGACGTGCCGGTAAAGGCTCGGAATCATCAAGCTGCACACGAATACGACTGGCGCCCTCCACCACATGGGCATTGGTCACGATGTGGCCGGCATCGTCCCAAATAAAACCCGAACCTGTGCCCTCCGCCACTCGCCTGAAAAACAGTTGACCCTGTACGCTTTCCGTAAAAATGTAAGCCACGGAGGCCTTGGACACCTCGAAGAGCTCAACCACGCTTTTTTCGCCCGCGGCGAGATCTCCCCGCGCCTCAACCACGCGCGGCGTGACATTTTCGGGACGACTGGTGAACAGGTTTTCGATACTAGACTGGTTATACAGCACGTACAGCAAAGCCACAAACAACACAAAGGCAAGCAATGCAGTGGCTGAGGCACCGCGTTGATTCTGGTTCGGTTTCACGAATTGGGATCCTGCTGGTTAACTTCGGGATTCGGATTGAATTGAAAACGCAGCGCCACAGCGCTCGATTCAATCGGCAGCAATTTCAACGTGCAAGTGCGTTGCCCCGTGGACGTGTTTTTATCGCGACGCAGTTTGGTACGGGCCGCAATCAGTGTGTCGGGGTCTACTTCGGGCACCGCCCAACTGGCTTGGTGAACCAGCTCGCCTTTACTTTCTTGCAAGCCTTTCGCAAGCAGGTCCATGTCATTGCTGTGCAACAGGCCAATGCCTTGCTCACCTTCAATCAACACCCTGCCCTGTTCATCTTGATACATGCCCAAAGGCCAGCACACCAGGCCGGTGTGGGTGCTCAACATCAATGCACCGTGTTCCAGTGGGTGAATTCGATACACCCAGGGCGTGTAGGCCAGGTGCACATATGCCTTTTGAGGGCCGTTCTGGAAGTAGTAGCGGCCATCTGCCTCGCAGCCGTAGTTGCGCGCCATGAAATTCAAAATCCGCGGATGGCTGATTGTTAACCCTTCCGGTACTGGCCCGGTCAGCAGCCAGTCGCCCTGCATGTTTAACTTGAGCCATCCGGCAATAGCCGGCACGTTGGGCCAGCGCGCCAGTGCTTTTTCTACAAGGTCATCCACCGCTTGCTCCTGTTTGCTTTGCAGAGTGCTGCGCAAAGAAAGCATCGCATTGCTTGGGCAGCCAGTCCAGCCCCAAACGCAAACTGCGCCCATTGGCAAAACCCACATGGCCGCCATGCTCTGTAAAAAGGCACTTCACCTGCGAGGAAACTTCATGGTGTGCTGGCAAATGTTGGCCACTCATGAAAGGATCATTTTTTGCGTGAATCATCAAGGTAGGCACCGCAATATGTTTCAGCAGCGGCTTGGCCGAGGACACGGCGTAATAATGCTCGGCATCCCGAAAACCGTGCCAAGGGGCGGTAACGCGGTTGTCGAAATCAAAGAAGTCTTTGCAATTGGCAATGTCTTGCGCCTTTCCCAATTCGGGAAAGCGCTTGACCTTGTCAATTGACTTTGGCACCAAAGTACTCAAAAACATTCGGGTATAAACCAGGTTGAAACCTTTGGCCAGCGACACAGCCCCAGCAAGCAAATCGACAGGCGCACTCACCGACACCGCTGAACTGACCACCTCATGAGCGTGCTTTTCCTGCTCACCCAGCCACTTCAACAGCACATTGCCACCCAGTGAAACACCAGTCACATGCATGTGCTCAACGGCTGGCAACTGTTTACGCAGGCGGCGCAGTATCCAGTCCATTTCAGGAGAATCGCCCGAATGATAGGCACGCGGCATCCAATTGTTTTCGCCGGAACACCCCCGAAAGTGCACCACTACACCCAAAGCCCCCGACAGGCGAGCCTGGTTCATTACCGCAAGGCTGTAGTGACTGCGAGAGCAACCCTCAAGGCCATGAAACAACACCCACAACGTGTGGTGTTTTGCTGCATGCTCAGGAGGCTCGGTGAAGTCAAGGTCGATGAAATCACCATCGGGTGTATTCCAGCGCACACGGTGATACTGCACGCTGGGCTTATTGGCCCAACGTGCGGCCATAATGGTTTGGGAGTGACCCTCGGGGAGCCACCAGGGCGGGCGGTACACCATACTGCCTCGGCGTGTTTAATGCAGCGTGGGCTGCGGGTCGAAGTCAGACAAATCGTCCTCGACCATTTCTTCAGAATCCATGGCAGGGCTTGCGTGATGCATCACGATTTTCCAGCCGTTCGGCCCCTTGTGATACACATTGGTCGCATTCACTTGTACCACGTGCGGCTCACCCCGCGAGCTACTCATCATCACTTGTTCAACAATGTTGTGTACCGACACCATCACGCCTTCCACACGGTGCACTGGCACCACACGAATTTGCAGAGCGCCCGCTGAAAGAATTTCTTTCCACGAGTCGCGCACATCGTGATAGCCCTCCACACGGGGGCCGCCTGGGTGAATGCACACCACATGCTCATCATCAGCCCAAAGATCCATCAGGGCTTCAAGATCGGCCGCTTCAAGTGCCTCGTAAAAGGCTTGCTCGATGTCTTGCGGTGAAGAATGAATAACTTTGGCTCGGGACATTCAACGCACTCCGATAGGTATTAATGTGTTTTGAATGACATTTTTAATGCGACTCACTGAAACACCACGGTTTTTGATCCATTCAAAACCACACGATGTTCACAATGCCATTTCACCGCACGGGCCAACACCATACACTCGGTGTCACGTCCCCGGGCGGTCAACTCTTCTGGGGTTAAAGAATGGTCAACGCGTGCTACATCTTGTTCAATAATCGGGCCTTCGTCCAGATCTGAGGTCACATAGTGCGCCGTGGCACCGATCAACTTGACACCCCGATCAAAGGCCTGCTGGTAGGGCTTGGCACCCTTGAAGCTGGGCAAGAAACTGTGATGAATGTTGATCACCCGACCCAGCATATCGCGGCACAATTCCGGCGACAAAATTTGCATGTAGCGGGCCAGCACCACCAGGTCAATTTTCTCGCGCTCAATGATTTGACGAATTTGCGTTTCCTGAAGCTCTTTGGCTTCGGCTTTCACCGGCAAGTGGTAAAACGGCACACCGTACGAAGCGGCCAACAAGGCAAAATCCTGATGATTGGAAACAATGGCCGGAATTTCACAGGGCAGCTGACCACTTTTCCAGCGAAACAGAAGATCGTTCAGGCAATGACCAAACTTCGATACCATCAGCAGCACGCGAGGCTTTACACGGGCATCAAAAAACTGGTATTTCATGGCGAAGGGTTCTGCTACCTTCGCGAAATTGGTCTGCAATTCGACCTCGGTCAGATTGCTTTCAAGTGGCAATGAAAAATGCACACGCAGGAAAAAAAGATTGGTGGACTCGTCGCCAAATTGGGCAGAGTCAAGAATATTGCACTGTTGGTCAAACAAAAATTTGCTGACGTTGTACACAATGCCCGTGGTGTCAGGGCAAGAAATGGTCAGGATGTAATCACGCATGGTAAGGCCAGGGTGCGTTGAAAATGAGCTTGTAAGATCATACTCCCTGAGAAGCAGGCACCAGCTGTTCCAACACCATTTTCGGGTCGAGCTTTTTGAGGCAATTGGTGTGGCCCAGTGGGCACTCCCGCTGAAAACAGGGGCTGCACTCCAAATTGAGGTAATACACTTTGGCCCTGCTGCTCAAGGGCGGTGTATGGTGCGGGCTGCTGGAACCAAACACCGCATGCACCTGCACGTTTAACGCAGCAGCCACATGCATCAAACCCGAATCGTTGGTCAACAACTGGCTAGCCGCCGACATCAGGGCCACAGCCTGCGCCAAACTGGTTTTACCTGCCAGGCTACAGGCACGGGTTTGCAAATCCAAAGGCAACAGACTAAGAATTTCCCCGCAAAAACCAGAGTCTTTGGGCCCACCGAACAGCACAGCCTTCTGTGAAGGGTTACGCAGTAAAAACCCGGTCGCCACTTCAGCGAAATGCTCGGATGGCCAGCGCTTGGCGGGGCCGAACTCGGCACCGGGCGCAATGGCCAAAAAACCGGGCGGAAGGTCAAACTCGGTGCATGCCTCGGTGCGCATCCCCGCTTCAACATGCAACACCGGAAACTCAAGCACATCGGCGAAATAGGCTCCAAGTTGGCCGTACCACTCGATCATGGGAGGCTTGGCTTTTTTGGAGGGCTTGGGCAAGGGATGCGTAAGCACCGCTGTGCGCAGCTCTCCGCTATAGCCCACCCGTTTTGGAATGCCTGCAAACCACGGCACCAAAGCTGATTTCAGGGAATTGGGCAAAACCACCGCCATGTCAAAACCACGACCAGCCAGCGAAGCGCCCACCTGTTTGCGCAAGCGCCACTGTAATTTTCCATGGGAAAAAGGTTCAACCTGCACAGCCCGGACAGCGTGGCTGAACTGGTACACCGGCGCAGTGACCGGTGGGGCGAGAACATGGATTTCGCAGGGTCTGCCGTCAGCAAACCGCAGGGTGTTGTCTTGATGCAAGGCTTGAATCAGCGACAGGCTCATGACCGCATCGCCAATCCAATTGGGCGCAACAATTAAAACCTTCAATGTGCGTGTACTTTTGCACCAGGCTTCAAGGTGTACACCGTGCCGCAATAAGGGCAGGTGGCCTTGCCTGTTTTGGTCACATCCAAGTACACCTTGGGGTGTGTGTTCCACACCGGCATGGCCGGGTTGGGACAAAATGCAGGCAGTTGGTCGCCATCGAGTTGCACAGTTTCGTGTTTTGCTTTTTTATCACTGATCATGATGCTTTACACCCGGGTCAACCAGTGTTCGTATTTTTCATTCCGACCATACACCACGTCGAAATAACCCTTCTGCAATTCTTCGGTGATTGGGCCGCGTGTGCCAGCACCGATGGTTCGGTTGTCAAGTTCGCGTACGGGCGTTACTTCAGCCGCTGTGCCAGTGAAGAAGCACTCGTCAGCGATGTAAATGTCATCACGGGTCAAGCGCTTGCTCTTGACTTCCATGCCCATTTCACGGGCCAGGGAAATAATCGTTGAACGGGTAATCCCAACCAAGGCCGAGGCAATTTCAGGCTCGTAAATGCAGCCGTCTTTAATCACGAACACGTTTTCGCCAGCACCTTCAGCCACAAAACCGTCCACATCCAGCAACAGGGCTTCATCGTATCCGTCTTGCACAGCTTCGGTGTTGGCCAGAATTGAGTTGGCGTACGTGGCCGCAAACTTGGCACGCGCCATGGTCACGTTCACATGGTGACGGGCATAAGACGATGTTTTAACCCGAATGCCTTTCTGCAAACCTTCTTCGCCCAGGTAAGCGCCCCAAGGCCAGGCAGCAATTGCCACGTGGGTTACAGCACCCTTGGGCGATACGCCCATTTTCTCAGAGCCGTAAAAGGCAATTGGGCGGATGTAACAAGAGTCAAGGTTGTTGGCACGCACCACTTCGCAACAGGCGTCCATGATCTGCTCACGGGTGTAGGGCATGTTCATGCGGTAAATGTGGGCCGAATTGAACAAGCGATCGGTGTGCTCTTTCAACCTGAAAATGGCTGGGCCTTTGTCCGTTTTGTAAGCACGCTCGCCTTCAAAAACCGACAAACCATAATGCAAACTGTGGGTAAGCACGTGAATTTGAGCTTCACGCCACGGCACGAGTTTGCCGTCAAACCAAATAAAGCCATCGCGATCGGCCATTGACATGCTGAATTCTCCGAAATTCCAAGATTTACCAAACCGACATATTCTACAACCCAACAAGCACCGATTTGGGCTTAGCACGTTGACTCGGTGAAGAATGAACCACTATAGTGCAATCAACCACTCTAAAAAAAGAAGTACACCTATGAAGCAATGTCTGGCGAATGCTCAACCCCGTTGGACGCGTAGAAAACAAGAGCGCCCACAAGAACTACTCGATGCCGCACTGACCATTTTCAGCGAAAAAGGATTCGCTGGAGCCCGCCTTGAAGACGTGGCCAAAAGCGCAGGTGTCAGCAAAGGCACGGTTTATCTGTATTACTCCAACAAGGAAGAACTACTGAAAGCCGTGGTGAAAGAACATGTTTCACCCATTGTGGAAGAGGCAAAAAGCCTGCTGGAACCCGACAAAAGCTCTGCCACACTGATTCGTGAAGCCATCCACCTGTGGTGGTTGAAATACGGCTCTACCAAACTAAGCAGCATCACAAAAATTGTACTGTCCGAGGCCAATGCATTTCCCGAGTTGGCTCGCTTTTTTTATGACGAAGTGGTTCGCCCATGGTGGGACTATCTTGAATCCGTGCTGAAACGTGGCATTTCCCGCGGAGAGTTCACAGACATTGACACCGAGTACGCTGCCCAAGTGCTGTGCGCACCGCTGGTTACCCTTGGATTGTGGAAACGAACCATGGATGGTTGCTGCGGCGTGGAAACCAACCCCATGCGCTACATTGAAGCGCACATTCAAATGGTGCTGAATGGTTTGACCTGCCCGCACACATCGCGTGTTGCGTAAAATTTGCTAAAATAGCGAGTTACCCATTATCCCCACGCGAGAACCCGCCATGGACTTCGAGAAAGCCCGCTTCAACATGATTGAACAACAAATCCGCCCCTGGAACGTGTTGAACCAGAAGGTACTTGATTTGCTTGAAATGATCAAACGTGAGAATTTTGTGTGTGCGGGGCTTGAAAAACTGGCCTTCACCGATTGCGACTTGCCGATCCGCGTGAATAGCGCCGACACAGGCGAGGCCATGTTCAGCCCAAAAATGGAAGCTCGCATTCTTCAGGAACTTGAGTTGGGTACGCATGAAAAGGTGCTGGAAATTGGCACTGGCACAGGCTATATGGCTGCGCTGATGGCGCAACAGTGTGCACATGTCACGACCGTTGAATTGAACCCAGCAATCGCCGAATTGGCTCGTAACAATTTGAAGAAGAACAGCATCACCCGTGTGAAAGTGCTTGAAGGCTGCGGATTCCAGTTGGCCCCAACACTCGGCCAGTTTGACGCCATTGTGTTGTCAGGTGCCACACCCATCATGCCTACCGGCTTGCTTGAAGCACTCAACCCACTTGGGCGCCTAATGGCTGTGATTGGCCAAGCACCTGCCATGCAATTGGTGTTGGCCCGCAAGTCGCGCGATAATCAGCTGATCACCACACCTTTGTTTGAAACCATGACCAAGGTGTTAATCAACGCACCCAAAGCCAACGAATTCGTATTCTAAGGACACGGGACTCATGACCCAGCCCGATCAACCCGTGCCAACGCGACAAAAATCGGGCCTCAAGCACTTGCTGTTCATGACTTTGCTGGGATTGCTGGCTTGCTCAATGCTCAGCAATTCGGCATGGGCTCAAAACCCCACCCCTAAAAACCTGCTCACGCTGTACAGCCTGGCCAAACAGAACGACCCTGCCTTTCGGGCGGCAGCTTCGCAGTTGCAGGCTGACCTTGAAACTGAAAACCAGGCATTTTCAGCTTTGCTGCCCAATATCAACTTTGGGGCACGCATTGAAAAACAAGACAACACCTACGATGCGTTTGGCATGTCGATTGACGCCAGCCGCAATCCCGGCACCTACAGCCTGGTGCTGAACCAGGCACTGTTTCGCCCTCAAGCCTGGGAAACCTACAAGCAAAGCCAATTGAGTGGAGAAGTTGCCAAGCTTAGTTTTCAGCAAGCTGAACAAGAACTTGTTTTGCGGTTGACTCGCGCATATTTCGATTTATTAACCGCGCAAGACGACTTAGCCAGCATTCGTGATCAAAAAACGGCGATTACTGAGCTATTGGCCTTGGCGAAAGCCAATTTTGAGGTGGGCAGCGCGACAGTCACCGATCAACAAGAGGCACAAGCCCGATTCGACCTGGCCGTGGCCCAGGAACTGGCTGCCCAGAACCAGTTGGCACAACGCAAACTACAACTGGAAACCATTGTGGGCATGCCGGTGGAAGAACTGGCCACACTTGCACCCACAACGCAACTTAAAGCACCCACGCCAAACACCGCCGAGGCTTGGGCCGAGCAGGCCCGAAACAACAACCTGAGAGCCCAGCAAGCGCGACTTGCAAAACTGATTGCCAAAGGCGAGAGCAACAAGGCCAAATATGGGCACTTGCCCACCCTTGACCTGACTGCCCAAATGGTTGAAACCGAGCAGCAGATTTTTGATGGCAACAGTGGACGCCCTTTTGACTTGGGTGTAGACAGCACCACCATCGGCCTGGTGATGAACATCCCAATTTTCAGTGGAGGCGGCACCCAAAGCCAGGTGCGCCAGCAAGCGGCGTTGTTGGAAAAAGCGATGAACAATGTAGAACTCGCAAGCAGAAATGCCACACAGGCTGCAAAGTCGGCATTTCTGGGGGTTCAAACCAGCCTGGCACAGGTGAGTGCACTCGAAACTGCACTGGCCTCAAGTGAACTGGCACTCCGATCCAACAAAACCGCCTATGAAATAGGCATTCGAATCAACGTTGATGTCTTGAACGCTCAACAACAATTCAATGCCACACAGCGTGACCTCTCAAAGGCCAAATACACCAGCCTGATCAATATGCTTGAACTACAAGCAGTGGCTGGGCAATTGAATGCTGAAACGGTGCTGCAAATTAATCAGTTACTGGTTCAGTAAGCAAACCAGCTGCTGGCAACTGGCTTGCTTGGTTCAGTACATCGAAGCTGCGCTGGGTTGCGCCACGATGGCCTCGAGCATAAGCAAAAGCGGCCTTCTTGCCCTCATCGAAACCGTGAAAACCACTCAAGTAAAATTCACATGCCGCTAGCAAATGTTCGAATCGGCGAGCCGCTTTCGCGGCCAGAGCATCCTCTGCGGCCTTGGCAAAATTAAATGTATTCGGCCCCATCCACACGGGGCAACCATAAGCGCAAGCCTCAATCAGGTTTTGCCCGCCAAAAGGTAGCCAAGAACCGCCCAACAAAGCCAGATCGGCCACGCTGTAATAGGCCGGCATTTCACCCATGGAGTCGCCCAACACCAAACGGGCCTGCCCAAACCCCGCCAAGGCAATATTGCTGCCTGCATTGAACGAGGCACTTCGACGTACGGGACGGGCCACGCCCATCCGCGTGGCTGCCTCTGCCATCAATTCAAACACCTCATCAAAACGCTGAGGGTGGCGCGGCACAATCCACACACTGGCTTTGGGCATGCGTTTGAAAAATTGACATCGATTCAAGGCGTCGAGTAACAATGCCTCTTCCCCTTCCCGACTACTGGCAAACAACACCACCTGCTCAGCCTGCGCAGCCTCTCTCCAGGCGCGCCCCGTGGTGGCCAACTCAGGCTTCAGCGCCACATCAAATTTCAGGTTGCCACACACCGCATCTACAGGTCGACCAAGTTTTTCGAACACAGCAGCATCGGTCGGTGTTTGCGCAATCAAGGTGCCAACACTTTGCAACACGGGCTGGCTCAACAGCCTTAATTGCGCCAATCGCCTGCCAGTGGTGGGCGAAACCCGGGCATTGAGCAAGGCAGTGTGTACCTTGGCTTTGGCCGCCCCCAACAGTAAATTGGGCCACAGCTCGGTTTCAACCACCCACAGCATATGGGCGCGCACTTGTTTGAGTGTGCGCGCAACCAGATAAGGCAGATCGTAAGGTAGGTAAAAAAATTGAACCTGATTCAATGTCGAATAAAGCTGGCGGCATGTGGCCAAACCCGTGGGTGTGGTGCAAGAAACAGCCCATTCATGTTGAGGATAAACCTTGGCCCAATGCTGCACCAAAGGGGAAATGGCGTGGGCCTCGCCCACTGACACAGCATGCACCCAGATTCGCTTTTGCCCCGCGGGCACAGACCTGAATTCAGGTAGGCTCGCCAAAAAACGCTGGCCCCAGCCCTGACGATATTCAGGCTGCCGAATACCGCGCTTGAGCAAATACAAGGCTAAAACTGGCTGAAACAAAAAAAGAATCAGACTGTAAAGCCATAGAAAGATGCGAGCTGACACACTCAAAGTTTATTTCCCCGTAGCAAACGCGTTGCCGCCTCGAACACTTCACCCACCGCGGGCTCCCGACCAACATCGCCCAAACTGATGGCATGTGGGTTAAAGCGCGGTGCGAATCGCCACGCTGGCGTGGCGAAAAACAAAGCGACCATGGGTAAATAATGCGCAGCCGCCAAATGCGTTATACCGGTGTCCACACCAATTACAAGGCCAGCCCTCTCTAGACGAAGGCGCAATTCGCCCAAAGCCATTCGAGGCAGCACCTCAACCCGGGCTATGCCAGTAGCTATTTTTTCTGCCTGCTGTTGCTCTGCGTCACTACCCCAAGGCAGTTTGACTGCATACCCGAGGTCTGAAAATCGATGAGCCAACTCACGCCATTTGACAATTGGCCATTTTTTTTCATCGCGGGCAGTGGCGTGCAAAAACCAGATTTCAGCACCGCTTGGAATGGCGGGAAGTACTTTTTGCGGGGCGATGTCATAGAAAACCGGCTTGCCCAGCAAACGGTAGCCCAATAACCCGGCTGCCAACTCTCGCAGACGCTCGACCGCATGGGCTTGCGGATCCCAGCCAGCCCGCTTTGAATAGAAGAGACAAGCCAGGCTTTCCTTGGCATAGGAAAAACCAGGGCCCATCAAGGTGCCATTTGCCGCGCGTGCCAACAGTGCGCTTTTGAGCAAACCCTGCAAATCAACAATGGCATCGTATTGCCTGTCGGCCAATTTGCTTTTCAGCAACTTCCATTGCTGCCAGGTGTAGCGAATTCCCTGCTTGCGCCACTTGCGCAAGTTGACCGGCACCACCTCGTGAACATGGCGGCTGCCCCGCACCAGGTCCGCAAACGGCTCCTCCACCATCCAGTCAATCTGGATGGATGGATCTTGGGCGTGAATATCATTCAAAACCGGCAAGGCATGAATGACATCTCCCATGGAAGTGGTCTTAACAATTAAGATACGCTTCATCTAGCGCTTAGGTTGATCGCAACCGCCTTATTGTAAGCGGCAAGCGAGTAGCCATTCCGAATCCGCTCAGCCAAGGAACGATAAATTTGAACACAGCAGCCAACAACCGCATCGCCTTGTCCGCCGTGCTGATCACCTTGAATGCCGGCAAACAACTTGCTGCAGCCCTTGAAAGCCTGCAATTTTGTGGTGACCTGGTGGTAGTGGATTCCAACAGCAGAGACAACACCATTGAAGTTGCGGAGAAATTCGGTGCACGTGTTGTGCAGCAAAACTGGCTTGGTTTTGGTCCACAAAAACAGTTTGCAGTGACCCAGGCTACCCATGATTGGGTACTGTGCCTGGACGCAGACGAACGAGTAACGCCCGAGTTGGAGCGCAGTATTCGAGCGGTTATTCAACAAGCTGAACAGGGGCTTTTACCTGGCGATGTTGCCGGGTTTGACATGCCCCGCTGTAACTTCTTTTTAGGCCGTTACCTTCGCCACGGCGAGGGTTATCCCGATTATTCACGCCGATTGTTTAACCGAAAGATGGCCAACTGGAGCAATGACGCAGTCCATGAGAAAGTGGAATGCACAGTTCCAGACAAACGTTTTGAAAAGCTTGAAGGCGACTTGCTGCATGAATCTGCAGAAAGCCTTGAAAGCTACATGACCAAGCAAAACCGATACACCAGTATTCAGGCACACAGCTTGGCTGCGCGCGGAAAATGGCCTGGGCTGGGCAAACTGGTGCTGTCGCCAGTAGTGCGGTTCATCAAGTTTTACCTGGTGCGAAAAGGCTTTCTGGATGGCTGGCCCGGGCTGGTTCACATTGCAATTGGGTGCTTCAACAGCTTCTTGAAATACGCCAAGACACGAGAGTTGATGCAGCAAAAACGTGAGCGCTGATTGTGGTGCGGCGTGCGTGATACTAGTCAAGCACCTGACCCTGCGCAAGCCCCGTTTGCGTGAAGACCCAAAGGAAAAGAGTCACCCCTTGCTTTGGGAACCGGAGGACCAACTCGCGCTGCGCGCTCAAACAGGTCCATCCGGGGTCCTGCGGACCATCCCAAAGCGGCGAGTTGACGAAGTATGTGGGCCTTCTTGAATCGCAAACTGCGGCTTGCGCAGGGTCAGGTGCTTTCACTGAGATGACATGCCCGCACAGCGTTGCGACGCGGGATTATCACTGATACATCGCCGATGCAGCACAAGCTTGCATGTCGCTTGCGCTAGAAGAATTCCTACCCAGCTGAGTGTGCCCAACATTCACGTCTCGCCCGCCGTTTCCTCATCTGAAATGGATTAGACGCGAAGCGGCTCCGCAAGGCGCCATTGCGCTTGCGGCATCCATTGCAGATGGGAGAAGAAACGGCCACAGCCGCGCACATCACCTTGGGCGAGGCGGTTGGGCAAGCTTAGCTAGGTGGGAATTCTTCAGCACGCGCCCGCATCCAGGCGCAGCGTTGAATCAAGGTGCTGCCGCCAGAGCCCAAGCCCCGGCAGCACAGAACTCCGGATCAGTGACCCAGAATTTTTGAGAGGAACAACTGCGCACGCTCCGAGCGTGGTGTACCAAAAAAGTCCTCTTTGGTGCAGTCTTCAACAATATTGCCTTGGTCCATGAAAATAACCCGGTCAGCAACCTTGCGAGCAAAACCCATTTCATGGGTTACGCACATCATGGTCATTCCTTCTTGGGCCAATTCCACCATCACATCCAGCACCTCGTTCACCATTTCAGGATCGAGCGCTGAGGTAGGTTCATCAAACAACATGCAAATTGGGTCCATCGACAGTGCGCGTGCAATCGCAACACGCTGTTGCTGACCACCCGACAATTGTCCCGGAAATTTTTCCGCCTGCGCTTTCAAACCTACACGGTCCAATAAACCCAAACCTTTGGCAACAGCCTCTTCTTTAGAGCGCCCCAACACCTTGATTTGCGCCAAGGTCAGGTTCTCGGTGATGGTCAAGTGCGGGAACAGTTCAAAGTTCTGAAACACCATGCCCACGCGTGAACGCAACTTGGGCAGATCAGTGCCTTTGGCACCCACCGAGACACCATCTACCGTGATGGTGCCTTCCTGAAAAGGCTCCAGCATGTTCACGGTTTTAATCAAGGTTGACTTGCCCGAACCGGAGGGGCCACACACCACCACCACTTCCCCTTTTTTAACAGAGGTTGTGCAATTGGTGAGCACCTTGAAACTGCCGTACCACTTACTTACTTTATTGATTTCAATCACAGTGCTCTCCTGTTATCGAATGATTTGAGTTTTTTTCTGGAGCGCTTTGACCAGCATGGACATGCTGAAACAGATCGCCAGATAAACCAAGGCCACGAAGGTGTACATTTCAACCAAGGCGCTGTCGCGCTGCGCAATTTTCGACGCGGCACCCAGGAAGTCGGTGACAGAAAGTACATACACCAATGACGTGTCTTGGAACAAAATAATGGTTTGGGTCAACAACACGGGAAGCATGTTGCGGAAAGCCTGAGGCAGCACAATTTTCGCCATGGTCAAGCGGTAATTCAAACCAAGTGCCTGCGCGGCAGCCACCTGCCCCTTCGGAATACTTTGAATACCCGCCCGCATGATTTCGCAGAAAAATGCGGCTTCAAACATGATGAAAGTGATGTAGGCAGACCGGTCGGGGCCAATTTGCGGAGGCCGTTCGTACCCCATTACTGACTGCAAGACCACTGGCACCAGAAAATAGAACCAGAAGATCACCAGAATCAGGGGAATTGAACGCATCAGGTTCACGTAACCGGCCGCGATCATTGCCAAGGGCTTAATGCTGGACAAACGCGCCAGCGCCAAAAGCGTACCGAAGAAAATACCGCCCAAACAGGCCACCACGGTAAGCTGCACCGTGTAAGTCAAACCCTGCATGAGATAAGGCAATGAAGTGCTAATTGCACTGAAGTCGAAGTCGTTCATTATTTACCTCCCGTGATGTAACCGGGCACAGCAGTTCGGCGCTCGACTAAAGCCATTACTCGGTTCACCGTCATTGCCACAATCACGTACAACACAGTGGCAGCAATGTAGGCTTCAAAAAACGCAAAGGTGACTTCACCCATTTCTCGAGTTCTAAAGGTGAGTTCAGTCAGGCCAATGGTTAATGCCACCGATGAGTTTTTAATCAGGTTCATCGCCTCGGAGGTCATGGGCGGAACGATGATTCGGTAGGCCATGGGCAACAACACGAAGCGATAGGTTTGCCCTTCGGTCAAGCCCAAAGCGTAACCCGCAGCACGTTGACCGCGCGACAGCGACAAGATGCCCGACTTGACCTGCTCGGCAACCCGGGAAGCGGTAAACAAGCCCAGGCAAACCACAGAGGCCAGGAATTGCACGAAGGTGGGGTCTTGCTCAATCGACCATTCTTTCAGAGCCGGGATGAATTCTGGCACCACAAAATACCAGAGAAAAAATTGGACAATCAGTGGGATGTTGCGGAAAATTTCCACATACGCATTGCCCAGAAACGCCAAAGGTTTGCTGGAGGCTGTGCGCAAAACACCCATCAAAGAACCCACAGTGAAGGCAATAACGCCCGCAACTGCGGATGTGGCAAGGGTCCACAGCAGGCCGGAAAACAACATTTCCCACCACACCAGGGTTTCACCTTCCACAATCGGCTGAAAAAACAACAGCCAATTCAGGTCGCTATTCATTTTGGATACTCCCGAGTCAATATTCTCGGCCAATACAAGTAAAAGGCCGGCTCACGTTTAAAACGCACAGCCGGCCCGTGACTAACTAGGGCTGTTTATTTAACGCCTTTGTCGTTTGGATTCGCAAATGCTTCCTTCAACAGCGGAGACATCGGGAAATTCAAATTCACATCCTTGGGTGGAATCTTGCTCATAAACCACTTGGTGTACAACTTCTCAGCTTCACCAGACTTGATCATGCCGTTTACGGTTTCATCCAGCAAAGCCTTGAATTGGGGATCGTCCTTGCGCAGCATGATGCCATAGGGTTCTGTACGCAAAATTTCTGGCAGGAACATGAACTCATCGGGGTTTTTGCTTTGAGCAACCAAACCAGCAATCAAGATGTCGTCCATCACAAAAGCCTTGGCACGGTCGTTGGCCACCAACAAGAAGCTTTCAGCATGGTCTTTGCCGTAAATTTCCTTGAAGTTGATGTTTGCGCCCTTTTCGTTTTGCTTGATCAACTGAACTGACGTGGTGCCAGAAGTTGTTGCGATAGGCTGCCCATCCAGATCGGCCAGTGATTTGATGCCGCTATTTTTCTTGACAACCACTTTTACGCTGGTAATAAAGGTGCTGTTTGCGAAAGAAACCTGCTCCTGACGAGCCACAGAATTGGTTGTAGAACCACATTCCATGTCGATGGTGCCGTTTTGCAGCAGCGGAATACGGTTTGCAGAAGTAACCGGTTGCAATTGCACATTCAGATTTGGCATTTTCAACTTGGCTTTGACTGCTTCAACAACCTTGTTACACATGTCCATGTGGTAGCCGATGGGCTTCTGGTTGTTGTCCAGGTATGAAAACGGAACAGAGGACTCACGGTAACCCACCACGATGGTTTTGGTTTCAGTAATCTTTTTCAAAGTACCCGTGAGATCTTGGGCAACTGCGGGCTGAACAGCGGCTACACTGGCCACGGCCAACGCTGCTGCGAGGAGATTCCTTTTCATTTTTGCTCCTTGAATGAAAAAATTAAGCACGAATTGTGCATACACCCTACGCCATACGAACCAGGTTCGTGGCGGTACTAAAGTTTTATTCTCCGAGGACGGGTGAGAACCTCGGGTCTGAGTATTTCATTCAACTGCTGCTCTGACAGTAAGCCTTTTTCGAGAACAAGCTCGGAAACCTTCCGGCCGGTTTTCAATGCAGTTTTTGCAATCTCAGATGCTTGATCATAGCCTATGTAAGGGTTCAGTGAGGTGGCCAAACTGGCTGATTCCTCGACCCTTTGACGCAAAAGTGACTCATTTGCGGTAATCCCTAATACGCAATTTTTGGTCAGGGTTTTACAGGCGGCGGTTAAGTGATAAATGCTCTTGAACAAACTCCAGGCAATGATGGGCTCAAATGCGTTCAATTGCAGCTGACCTGCCTCGGCCGCCATGGTCACGGTCACATCGTTTCCAATCACTTCAAATGCCACCTGGTTCACCACTTCCGGTATCACCGGGTTCACCTTGCCCGGCATGATGGAAGAGCCAGCAGCTCGCGGCGGCAGGTTGATTTCATTCAAGCCGGCTTGGGGACCGGACGACAACAAGCGCAAATCGTTGCACATTTTGGACAACTTCACGGCCACGCGCTTGAGCACACCGGAAAGCTGAACAAATGAGCCCGTATCCTGAGTCGCCTCGACAAGGTCGGCGGCAGTAACCAAGCCCAGTTGGGTGATTTCTTCCAGGTAATGGCGCGCGCGGGCCGCGTATTCCGGATCGGTGTTGATGCCGGTGCCAATGGCTGTGGCACCCAGATTAATTTCAGAAATCAGGCTAGTGGCTTCACGAAGGCGAGCCATGTCTTCACCCAACATGACCGAGAAGGTTGCAAACTCCTGGCCCAAGGTCATGGGCACGGCATCCTGCAACTGGGTGCGGCCGATTTTCAGGATTTTCCGGAATTCAAAGGCTTTTTCGCCGAAAGCCTCTTTGAGTTCTTCCATCGCGACCAACAGGCCCGAGATGGCGTTGATCAGACCGATTTTTACAGCAGTTGGGTACACATCGTTGGTGCTTTGCGAGGCATTGACATGCTCAATCGGGTGCACCATTTTGTAATCGCCTTTCTTGCCACCCAGAATTTCAATGGCACGGTTGGCAATGACCTCGTTGGCGTTCATGTTGGTGGACGTACCTGCACCACCTTGAATGACATCGACCACGAACTGGTCATGAAGTTTGCCGGTTCGAATTTCCTTGCAAGCCTGGGTGATGGCTTTGGCCAAATCGTGGGGAACAGTGTCCAGGTCTGCATTGGCCTTGGTAGCAGCCCATTTGACTGCAGCCAGTGCATTAATAAGTTCAGGGGCGTTGTAAAGTGGAAAACCGGTAATTTGGTAATTGTCGAGGGCGCGGCTGGTGTGCACTCCCCAGTAGGCCTCAGCGGGAATCTTCTTTTCTCCAAGAAGATCTTTTTCCACGCGATGCTCTGAGTGCTGCTTGACCATGTCATCCCCTGACGAATTTTGAATGTGGGCCATGCTAAATCTTTAGTGGCCGGCACTCCAATACTTAATCAGCATTAAACCATGCAATTCCCGCATATCCAAAGAAACCCTAATAAGGGTTATCCACAGAGGGGGATTAGTCTGGCCAATAATGCCAAATCAAATCCACCTGCTCGTGGGCAACCGAATTTTCAGCTGGACGGTGGGTTCGGCGATACAGGCGAACTTCCATGTCGGTGAAATAGGGTCCGGGAATTTTGCAAAGACCAGAACCAGTGGCCACGGCGCTTTCCGGCAGCCACGCCACGCCCAAACCAGCCTCGCACATCGATTTCAAGCTTTCCGACATATCCGTTTCAAACACCGACTTTTTCAGGAACAG
Organism: Limnobacter olei; assembly: GCF_029087225.1. Lineage (GTDB taxonomy): Bacteria > Pseudomonadota > Gammaproteobacteria > Burkholderiales > Burkholderiaceae_B > Limnobacter > Limnobacter olei. The sequence continues at coordinate 428,160 of NZ_JARFJD010000002.1, forward strand.
CGGGCCCGACTCCATGGCGATGTCAGTCATCTTCGACAGGTAAGCATGTTTGGAATAGGACAAGTAAGGCACGGGCAAAGGGGCCAATGGGTCTAGCGTGTAAATTGGGCTGCCATCGGCCTTCGCTGCACTGTAGGGCGCAAACCGTTCCGTGCCCAGCACCCGAACTTCAAACTTGCTAGGGTCGAGTTCAATGGGTTCCCGGCTGTGGTGGTAGCAGACCAGAAAGTCACTTGCGCCGTCAGTGAAGTACAGCACGGCATCGTGCACATTGCTGGCAGTAAGCTGAAAACTCAGGTCGGGCAGGCGATCGGCAAGCTTGGTTTTCAAACTGCGCACCCAATGTGGCGCTTGGCTGCAAGCCAAAGTGTGCGGCACCACCAACCGGATGGGTTGGCGACTCTGCAAACTACCACCGCGAACGATGGTGCGGGCCTGGCGGATCTGCTCCAGCATGGTGAGCGCCTGCTCGTAAAACACCTCGCCTTGCGGACTCAAGCGCGTAGGGTAGGAACCCCGGTCAATCAATTCGCAGCCCAGCCAACCTTCAAGCGCCTGAATTCGGCGCGAGAAAGCAGGCTGGGTTACGCACCGCAAGTTGGCCGCTTTTGAGAAGTTCTTGGTTTGGGCCAGCGTGATGAAATCTTCAAGCCATTTGGTTTCCATGGGCAGACGCGTTGGGTTGACTGTGCTGTTGAATCAGCCACATTCGGGCGTATTCACCATTCTTGTCAAGTAGTGATTCATGGCTGCCACTTTCGATCACCTCACCCTGACTAATCACCAGAATTTGGTGAGCGTGCACCACCGTGCTTAAACGGTGGGCAATGATCAAGGTAGTGCGGTTGCGGGACAGCATTTGCAACTCTTGCTGAATGGCGCGTTCTGATTTGGAATCCAGCGCTGAAGTGGCCTCGTCGAAAATAAGAATCGCCGGGTTTTTCAAGATGGTGCGGGCAATGGCCACGCGTTGCTTTTCTCCCCCAGAAAGCTTGAGCCCACGCTCGCCCACTTGGGTCTTGTAGCCATCGGGCTGATTCACGATGAATTCGTGAATGTGCGCGGCCTTGGCTGCGGCTTCAATTTCCGCCTGTGTGGCATCGGGCCTGCCGTAGGCGATGTTGTAGGCGATGGTGTCGTTGAACAGCACAGTGTCTTGAGGAACAATGCCAATATTTTTACGCAATGAGGTTTGTGCCACCTCCCGAATGTCTTGCCCGTCAATGAAAATCGCTCCGTCGGTGACTTCGTAGAAACGATACAGCAAGCGCGACAAGGTAGATTTGCCCGCACCGCTGTGCCCGACCACCGCCACGGTGTGGCCAGCTGGCACGGTGAACGACATGTGCTTAAGCACCATGCGGCGCTCGTCATACCCAAAGTTCACGTTGCGAAATTCTATGGCACCCCCCCTCACCTGAAGCTCGGGGGCATTGGGCTTGTCTTTCACTTCAAGGTTTTCATCCATCAAGCCAAACATGCGCTCAATGTCGGCCAAAGCTTGCTTGATTTCTCGGTAAATGACACCCAAAAAATTCAGAGGAATATACAACTGAATCATGAAGGCGTTCACCAGCACCAAATCACCCAGGGTCATTGATCCGTCCAGCACACCTGCGGTTGCGCGCCACAACACCAGCGTGACCGCAATGGCGATGATTGCGCTTTGCCCGGTATTCAACAGGGTGAGAGATTTTTGTGAACGAATGGCAGCCTCTTGCCAGGCCGCCATGCTTTTGTTGTAACGCTCGGACTCAAAACGCTCGTTACCAAAATACTTCACGGTTTCATAGTTGATCAGCGAATCGACCGCACGCACATTGGCTTTGGAATCAAGATCATTCATGGTGCGGCGAAAATGCAGACGCCACTCTGTGATTTTTACGGTGAAAAAAATGTACAAGGTCAGTGCCACCGCAGTGATGACCGAGAACCAGATGTCGTAGTTGATGAACAAATAGCCCACCACCAGCACGATCTCGATCAGTGTTGGCAGGATGCTGTACAGCGTGTAGCTAACCAGGCTTGAAATGGCCCGGGAACCCCGTTCGATGTCGCGAGTAACCCCACCCGTTTGCCGATTCAAATGAAACCGCAGCGACAGCGCGTGCAGGTAATCGAATACCTGAATGGCAATGGCCCGAACTGCATTTTGGGTTACCCGGGCAAACAGGAATTCGCGCAGCTCGGTGAAGACCGTGGTGGACAAACGCAATAATCCGTAGGCCACCAACAACACGATTGGCATGGAAGCTGCAGCCAACAAGGCATTGCTTTGCAAAAGTGGCGTTAGCTCGTCAATGATTTCCTTGAGCACCAAAGGCACGCCCATGTTGGCGACTTTGGCGAGCACCAAACAGGCAATGGCGAAAACAACCCTCCATTTGTATTCCCACAAGTAGGGCAAAAGCTGGGCGATGGTACCCCAGTCGCTTCGTTTTCGGGGTCTTGGCGGGGCGGATTCCACCGGTGCGGTTCTGCGCATGCGATACTTCTCGGTACAAAAAAAGAGGCGATGGAGGCAATGCTACCACCCGCCTTGCCAAACGAGTTGCATACCAAGCAGGAGACAAAAGCAAATGGCAAGTATTCAAAACAAAGTGATCGTAATTACCGGCGCATCCGAGGGCATTGGCGCCGCGTTGGCCATCAAGCTGGCCCCGGGCAACAAACTGGTGCTGGCAGCCCGTCGGCTTGAAAAGCTGCAAGAGGTCGGACAGCAGGTTGAGGCAGCGGGCGGGCAGGTGCACTGTGTGGCCTGCGATGTGATGGAACAGGCTCAGTGCGAGAACCTGGTGGAAGAATCGGTGAAAGCCTTTGGCGGCATTGACATGATTGTGAACAATGCAGGGGTTTCAATGCACGCCTGGTTTGAGGACATCACCGACTTGGGGACCTTCGAACGGTTGTTCCGCGTGAACGTGATGAGCATGGTGTGGATTACCCACAAGGCCCTGCCCCACATTAAAAAGTCCAAAGGCCTGATTGTCGGCGTTTCCAGCCTGGCTGGTAAAACCGGCGTGCCCGCCCGTACCACTTACTGCACCAGCAAGTTTGCGATGAGTGGTTTTATGGAAGCGCTGCGCATTGAATTGATGGGCACAGGCGTGGATGTGTGTGCCATTTTCCCGGGTGTGGTGGATACGGAAATTCGCCGCAATGGCTTGAACCCGAATGGCGAGCGGGCCGGTGTTTCAGGCCTGCGCGAGAAAGGCGCCATGACAGTTGAGCAATGTGTGAATGAAATTGTGGATGCCATGGCCGAGCGCAAGCGAGAATGGGTCATGACAGCCAAAGGTCGCTTGGGCCTGAAGCTTAAACCCTTCGTGCCAGCCGTGATCGACAAAATGGCCAAAGATGCCCTGGACGATGAACACGGTGGCAAAAAATCAGCCTGACAGGCCGCCACACACCCAGGTTCAGGCGCTGAACAACATCACCGCCTGAACCACCACCGCCAAAATGCTCAATGCCAAAATAACGCCCAGCACGGTAACCGCTTTGCGATTGGATTCGATTTGCGCAACCAATTGCGTATTTTGACTGGCCAACTCTTTGATGACCTCGGCAGACTGAACCACTTGAGCCTGCAAATCGGTGATCGTTTGCTCAGCCGCATGCAGGCGATGTTCCAGCTTTTCGATGGCTGCCATATCCGTGGCCAACATCACATTGGTCACGTCGCTGTCAGTTTCACCATCAACCCGCTTTTTGGACACGCTATTCCACAGCTTCACCGCACCATCGGCCACCTTGGGCGCATTTTTAATCACTTCGCCCCAAGGCACCATTTGCAACACCGTTACCCAACCTGCAGCCATTGCTTCCTCAACTCATGAACCCGACAAAACGCCATTATCGTCGGTTTCGTTAGATTGGGTTGGAAGCATGCACCTAGAATGAAATGCAGACTCTAGGTGCTCAGCGTTACAATCGAAAGTTAAACCAACAACAAAGCACCTGCACATGAGCACACCCAAACCCATTTTGTTACCTGTCGACCGTGAACCCGTGATTCGGGTCATTCCCATGCCCAGAGACTCCAACGCGTCCGGCGACGTGTTTGGCGGCTGGATTATGGCGCAAGTGGACCTGGCTGGTTCGGTACCAGCAACAGCCCACGCCAAAGGCCGAATTGTGACCGTGGCGGTGAACGAGTTTATTTTCAAGGAACCCGTGTTTGTGGGTGATTTGTGCAGCTTCTATGCCGAAGTGGTGAAGGTGGGCCGAACCTCCATGCAAATTTACGTGGAGGTGTTTGCGCAACGCCGCTTGAAACCCGACGATGTGGCCAAAGTAACTGAGGCCTATGTAACCTATGTGGCTGTAGACGAGAACAGGAATTCTCGCCCGGTGGACCCACTTAAATAAAATATTCGCTTCAGAAGTGTGAGAGGTCTTGTTGATGCATTTCGAATGCGAACTCGACCTCGTTCACATGCTGCCAAGAACTTTGGCCCTTGGCCTGCTTGCGCGACAATTCAATTCGGTAGTCATATCGATCGGGGCGATACAGGCCTTTGAGCACTTGTACGGGTCTGCCATTTTCATCGTAAGCCACCCGTGAAATAGCCAGCAACGGCGCACCCACGGGCACGCCCAAGGCATAGGCTACCGAAGCGTCAGCCAGCCGTGCAGAAATGGTTTGGCGGGCTTTGGCCACCTTCACCCCTGCTTCTTCAAGCAGCACCAGAATAGGAAATTCGCGAAGTCGGCGACGACAAATGCGGCCTGACAAGTCCTGTGGAATGAAACTGGTGAGGTGAGCCACAGGCTGCCCGTCAAGCTGACGAATGCGAATCAGTTTTTCGACGATGGCATCGCTGGGCAAATGTAAGAGCGTTGCAATGTCGGGCGGCGGCAAAATGCGCTTGGACGTGATGAGCTGTAAATCGGAAGAATCGCCGCTTGCTTGCAAACGCATGGCCGAAGCGCTCAACAACTGGCTTTGCCCCACCGACGAGTTGCGTGACTCTGTGCGCGGTTTTACGAATGTACCCTTGCCACGCCCCCTTGCGACCAAGCCTTCCTTGACAAGGTCTTGCAGTGCACGACGCATGGTGACGCGTGACACATTGAATTGCTCGGCCAGCACCAGCTCACCTGGCAAAGGCTTGGTGTCGTAGTGACCCTCAATAATGCGTTCACGCAGTATCAGGTAAATTTGGTGGTAAAGGGGAACGACTTGATTCGGGTCTAATTTGCTGTCACCGAAATTCGATTCTTCTGGGGATGCGGCGGGAAACTGACTGTCCATTCGTACTGTCCAAATGCTACTGGGCTACGAAATGGATAATACAACACAATGCAACACAATTCATACTGAATACGTGTCTGAAAGAAACAAGGGCCATTGAAACAACGCGTCAATGGCCCTTGATGATCATGTATCCAATTGAAACTTATTCTTCGTGAAATGCCTCTTCCCGCTTCTTGCGAATTGAAGGCATAAACACCACGATCAGGGCAATTGCCGCGATGGCCAGCATGGTTGCACTAATGGGGCGTGTGACAAGCACGGAGAAGTCGCCGCGAGAAAGCAACAAAGCCCTGCGCAGGTATTCTTCCATCATCGGGCCCAGAATAAAGCCCAACAGCAAAGGCGCCGGCTCGCACTTCAATTTCGAGAAGATGTAGCCCAACACACCGAAGCCAGCCAACAAGTACACATCAAACAACTTGTTGCCCAAACTGAACACCCCAATACAGCAGAAAACCAGAATCATGGGGTACAGGAAATGATACGGCACTGAGATCATTTTGACCCAGATACCAATCAAGGGCAGATTCAGAACCACCAGAAACAGGTTACCGATCCACATGGAGACGATGATGCCCCAGAACAAAGCTGGCTGCTCGGTCATAACCGCTGGACCTGGCGTAATCCCTTGAATGATCATGGCTCCGATCATCAGCGCCATCACGGGATTGGACGGGATACCCAATGTAAGCAAAGGAATGAACGAAGTTTGAGCGCCTGCATTGTTGGCTGATTCTGGACCAGCAACGCCCTCAATTGCACCCTTGCCAAACTGCTCGGGTGTTTTCGAGATTTTTTTCTCGATGGAGTAAGAAGCAAACGAAGCCAGCATGGCACCGCCGCCGGGCAAAATGCCCAGCAAGGAGCCCAAACCAGTACCGCGAACGATGGGCCATGCCATGCGCTTAAGGTCTTCTTTATTGGGCAGCAAACCCTCAACCTTGGATACCATGGCAGAGCGCAGGTGTTCTTCTTCGAGGTTTTTGATGATTTCGCCCAAGCCAAACATGCCCATGGCCAGAATCACAAAGTTGATCCCCTCGGCCATGTAGGGTGTGTCGAAGGTGTAGCGCTCCATGCCTGAATTCACATCGGTACCTGCCATGCCCATCAGCAAACCCAGCACGATCATGCCGAATGCTTGCAACAAGGAACCGCTGGCCAGCACCACGGAGGCGACCAACCCAACCACCATCAACGAGAAATATTCGGCTGCACCAAACTGCAAAGCGATGTCTGCCAAAGGTGGCGCAAACAATGCCAGCAAGACGGTTGCGAACGTACCAGCCACGAAAGAGCCGATTGCAGCAGTGGCCAAAGCCTTGCCCGCTTTGCCTTGACGAGCCATTTGATAACCATCGAGTGCGGTAACCACCGACGAGGATTCGCCGGGCAAGTTGACCAGAATAGCCGTGGTGGAACCACCATACTGAGCGCCGTAATAAATACCGGACAACATGATGAGAGACGACACTGGCGGCAGGCCGAAGGTGATTGGCAACAACATGGCAATGGTGGCAGTGGGCCCCAAGCCAGGCAGCACACCAATTGCCGTGCCCAGAAAAACACCGATCAGGCAGAACAAAAGGTTATTGATCGTGAAAGCTGTTTCAAGACCAATTGAAAGATTAGCAAGAAGTTCCATGTTTACATTCCAAACCAAGACCCAAAAATGGGCAGCGGAATACCCAGACCTTTGACGAATACCAGGCTACAAAAAATAGCGGCGCCAAAAGCAATGATCAGGGTGAACTTCCAATTGAAAAATTTGCTGGCCATTGCAGAAATACCGAACACCGCCATGACTGCAATTGCAAGACCTGCACCCTCCACCAACAAGGCAAATATAATGATGGAAATGGTGACGTAAATGATTTTTGAAAAGGCAAAACCTTTCAAAGGTTCGCCTTCAACAATGAAGGAGCGAACCAGTGAAGCAGCGCCGATCAAAATGAGCAAACCACTTAATACTTTGGGGAAATAGCCGGGGCCCATGCTGATGGCTGTGCCCATTTCGTAGTCAGCAGCCATGTACAAAGCTGCTGCACCGATAATCAGGTACAGCAGCCCAGCCCAAAAGTCTCGTAAATCTTTTGGCATTTTAATTTCTCAGAATAGATCAGTCAGCGTACTGGCCAGCTTTGTCGATGATTGGCTTCCAGCGTGCAATTTCAGCATCCAGATGCTTGCGAAGCGCGGCTGGTGTGGCCTGGTCTTGAGATACTGGCTCGGTTCCCAGTTCAGCAAAACGTGAAATCACTGCAGGATCTTTCAACGCCGTTTGCAAAGACTTGCTCAGACGATCAATGATGGGCTTGGGTGTGCCTTTGGGGGCATACAAACCGTGCCACACGCCCACTTCAAAACCAGGCAAACCTGCTTTGTCCAGCGTTGGCAGATCAGGCAAAGAAGCCACTGGTTTTTTGGTGGTCACGGCGTAGGCCTTGATTTTTCCGCCTTTGATTTGGCTGGTGGTGTTGGTGGTTTGGTCACACATGAAGTCGACCTGACCGCCCAACAAATCGTTCATGGCTGGGCCAGTGCCTTTGTAAGGCACTGTTGTAAGGTCTACACCCACAGCGGTTTGGAACAACATGCCGCACAGGTGTGAAGCAGAACCAATGCCAGCGTTGGCATAGGTAACCTTGTCTTTGTTGGTTTTGATGTAGGCCAACAATTCCTGCATGTTTTTGGCAGGCATGTTGCCACGCGCCACAATAGTCATGGGTACATCAGTGACCAAACCAATGGTTTCAAAGTCAGTTGATGCGTTGTAGGACAGTTTGCGGTAAAGCGAAGGCGCTGTGGACTGGCCGATGTGGTGCAAGAAAATATTGTAGCCATCGGGTGCTGAACGGGCTGCCTTGCCAGCAGCCAGGGTGCCACCGGCACCGCCGAGGTTTTCGACAATCACTTGTTGGCCCAGGTCTTTGGACATGGACTGCGCAATCAAACGACCCACCGTGTCAGTTGGGCCACCCGCTGCGAATGGAATCAGCATGGTGATGACTTTGGATGGGTAGGCATCCTGGGCTTGCACAGTACCCATCAAGCCCAACAGGGCAACTGCCAATACGGATTTAATCGATTTCTTCACGGAACTCTCCTTGTGATTGGTATCGGAATGTCTACATCAATGTCTGTTGTTGTTATCAAACTTTCACGCAACTTTGTGCGAGATGTTGCAGTATCAGCATGCAACTGGCTCGCAGCAATTGTGGTTTTCCATATACGCAGAAACCACAGACACAATCACGACAAGGTCAAACAGCGCCTCAAACACACCACTATCGAGATAAACTTAGTTTTTTCCCTGCTTTTTAAGCCAGTCGTTCAAGGCGGTTGCAACCACCTGATTAATGCCTTCATTTGTACCGACTGCGTATTCACGCAGGCGACTCACCAAATCAGCAGGCAGACGGTAGTTCACCGGCACCAGTTTACTGGCAGGTATTTCAGCGGCGCGCTCACGTTTGTTGTTTTGTGCTTTGGCGGCTTGACCGAAACGATCAGGAAGGCTTTCGGATTTCAGTGAACCGTCAAGTTTCTTGGCCATGTTTTTGGCCATGTCGGTGGATTTAAGCGCCATGAGGTTCCTGAGGAAAGGGGCAGATCGGGAACGAAGTATAGCGCCAAACCACGCCCCGAGGTGAGCCAACGATCAAGCCACAGTCAAGCCCGTTTGATCAAACGAATCAACATCAACAAAACCACTGCGCCGATGGTTGCCACCACAATGCTTCCCAACAAACCGCCGCCACTGGAAACCCCCAGTGAGTTGAACAGGAAACCGCCCACAAAAGCACCAATTACGCCAACTACCAAGTCGCCAATCAAACCGAAACCACCGCCCCGAACCAACTTTCCAGCCAGCCAGCCCGCAACAATCCCAACCAGCAAAAAGACCAATAAACTCATTTTTCTCTCCTAAAACGAATGGACGAAACGTGAAGACGTGACCAAATCGCCAGAAGAAAGGTCGTTTTTCTCGTAGTCGGCAACCAATGCGGCAGCCTGATCAAAGTGCTCAGAAGCGACAAAAACGTTGGCAAAACCAGTGGGGGAAAGGTCGCCGACAGCGCCCTGAAGAAAATGGCCGCCCACGTAAGTGGATATTTCGCAGGCGTTCAGCATACCGGCAACAATGTGCGCCTCGATAATGTTGCCCGCTCTATAAACAATTTCCATGTTGCCCCCTTGTTCAGCAAGACTAGCCGAAAACAAGGGAGCAGGTAAACACATCATGTGACTGAATGCTAACGGGCACTCACGCGAAGTACCTTGCCATCCGAGCTGTCAGTCAACAGGTAGATTGCTCCATCGGGGCCTGTGCGAACATCCCTGAAACGCGCACCCACTTCTTTAAACAACACTTCTTCTTCAGACGCTTTGTTGCCTTTCAACACCACTCGACTGACCTGCTGGGCTTTCAATGCACCCACCAGCAAATTGCCTTTCCACTGCGGAAACATATCGCCGTTGTACACGGTGATGCCTGAGGGCGCGATGGACGGCACCCAGTAAATTGCGGGTTGTTGAGTACCCTCATATTCTTTGAAGGGTGAAATTTGTGCACCGGTGTAGTCGATGCCGTAGGTGGCTTTGGGCCAACCGTAATTGGTCCCGGGGGTAATCACGTTCACTTCGTCACCACCACGCGGACCATGCTCATGAGCGATCAATCGTTTGTTGGCGGCATCGTAGGCCAGGCCCTGAACGTTTCGATGACCGTAACTATAAATTTCGGGTTTGGCGCCCTGTTTACCCACAAAGGGATTGTCTTTGGGCACAGAGCCATCGGCATTGAGCCGAACAATTTTTCCAAGGTGATTCGACAAATTCTGCGCTTCTTCACGATAACTGTAACCATCACCCAGTGTCACGATCAGCGTGTTGTCGGGCAGCCACGCCATGCGCCCGCCGTAGTGCGCACTGCCAGACTTCGCCATTTGCGAGCGGAATATTTCTTTGACATTCGCAAGGCTGTTCTCGCCAAGCTTGGCGCTGGCCACACACAGATGGTTTGCACTGCGCGTGCCGCAGGCATAGCTGAGAAAAATTTGCTGACTTTGCGCAAAATCGTGGGAGGGCAATACATCAAACAAACCCGCCTGGCCGCCATAAAATACCTTCGGGACACCAGCGATTGGGGCATTCACCAATTTGCCATCGGCGGCCACCAGGCGCAGCTGGCCAGGTTTCTCGGTGATCAAAGCGCGGCCATCAGGTAAAAATGCCATGGACCATGGACTGTCCAAACCATCGGCAAAAGTCTCGATTGTGTAGGGTTTGGTAGATTGAGCCTGGGCTTGGTCGGGTGGCAGCACAATACCGGCAATCAGTAATGCAAGAATTGCGGGACTGGCTGACAGTTTGCGGGTCGACAGTTTGGCGAACAAGGCGCCCGAGGCTGCGGCGGCTGCAAGCATGGAAAACATGCCCCCGACGGTGCGGGTGGAGGAAATCAGTATTGGCATTGGTGCAATCATGTCGACCACTTTGAAAGTTACCCACAGACCCAGTGCAGCACCGAAAACACACCAAAAGGTGCGCCATGCAGTGCCGGTGAAACGCGTGAACAGCAATGCGACGGCCTGAGATACCGCAAAACTGCACCCAAAGATGACTGCATAAACTGGCGAGAAGTTCCCGAGATCGTGCAGGGTGGTGTGAAGCCGCGTACCCCATGGAATGACAACCCCCAGGTTTTGCAAGGCCTGCAAATTGACCTGCGACTGCACCAGGGTGCCCAGCAAGGAACCCAGCAACCAGACCAAAAGCCAAACCAGAAAAACCGAAAACCGTTTGTTTGCGTGATTCATGAAAGCATGCCCAAGACGGTCGGCGCGAGCCGAACCTGATGTGTTAACAAAATAATTCGATTGATTTATTCGGGTTGTCGCCCATATGAAATGGACTGAACCACGCCCCCCCGAAAGCGTACGGTGGCAATCAAATTACCCTGCCCCCTGTCGTACACCCACACTTCTACGGGCAGGCAAGGTACCAGCGATTGCGCAAACGGAGAGGGAACCGGTTGCAGGGTACCGGGAAAATACACTGGATCACAAAAAGTATCTTTCAAAGCGGGTTGCCCGCATTTGTAGAGCACAGAGACCCTGCTGTCACCCTCATAGGCACTGCCCTGGGTGCACCGCAAGGCCTCTGCTTTTGCCGGTGAAATCAGACAAAACAGGGCAAACATTCCGATTGTGAGCAGTGCATGTTTCATGGTTCAACTGTCTCCTTCGTGAATTCGACAGCCTGGAAAAAACGAAAGTTCAGTGAATAGCACAATCAACCGAGAAGGCTTAGCCGTAAACCGCTACCACCTGATAGCCCAGCGATGCCAGTTGACCATTCGGGGTCCACAGCTTGGCGCTTTGATTCACGTAACCATCAGATCCGGCTTTGGTTTCCATGTCGATTTGGAACCAACCCTCGCTGTCGATGTTGGCAGGAATGGGTGGCAATTCAAGTGACCAACTAACCGAACTGGCCATGACAGGCCCTTTAAAGTGGCTAAGGCAAGGTGTGGGCGGGCCATCACTGAGCATCACAATCAACACCTCGGGACTCAGGTTTTTGTCTGTGGCACGGATGTAGATACCACTTTCCCAAAACGGGTTGCCCATGTAGGGAATGCTGCCGATGGCCCAGCGCATTTCGACATGCTGCAAAAAGTTGGGCGTGATTTTGGGTATGAAAGGCAATGCCGGTAATTCTTCAACTTTTTTGGGCAGAGGCTTGTGTTCCGGTGTTAGCACAGGCAACGCAGATTCACGCGGTGCCCCGAATACGCCAACCACCAAACCCGCCAAAGTTTCGTCGCTGTATATTTCGCATTGCACCTGGCTGACACTTTTGCCCTGCCGGAGCAAACGCGTGCGATACACCACATCGCCAGCGGGCACAGGGCCCACGAAATTGGTCTGCAGGGCACGCAAAGGCATGTCTATGCCAAGCGTGTCACGCATGGCGACCACGGCAAGAGCTGACAAAAAACCACCGAACATGGTTCGGCCTTGCATCCAGTCCTCGGTGGCGGTGAAGGTAACGGTATCACCGCTCAGGCGGCGGCTGGACAGAATTTCTGAAAGTGCAACGGTCATGCTGAGCCTATGGTGCGTATTGAATTAGTTTTCGAATTGCTTGAAATTTGGGGCACGCTTTTCACCAAACGCCTTGAATGCCTCTTGTGCGGGGGCTTGTGGAATCATGCTCATGAACAGGTGCCCTTCTTCGGCCATTTTCTCGGCCACAGCAGTTTTGTTGGCCGACTTCATCAAACGCTTGGTGGTCAACAGGCTTGTGAGTGGCAGGTCGAGCAGTTTTTTCACTTGCGCTTGCACATGTGCCGCCAATGCCTCTGGTTCAAGCACATCGGAAACAATGCCGGTGTCGTAGGCTTTCAAAGCGGTGAAAATATCGCCCAACAAGAGCAATTCAGCCGCTTTCTGGTAGCCCGCAGAAATGGGCAACAACAAGCTGGAAGCCGCTTCCGGGCACAAGCCCAATTTCACAAAAGGCATGGAAAATTTTGCAGTGCTTGCTGCATACACCAAATCACAGTGCAGCAATACGGTGGTGCCGATACCAATGGCCAAACCTTGCACCTGTGCTACCACAGGCTTGGGGAACACGGAGATCATTCGCAGAAATCGAAACACAGGCGCATCGAGATCGGTGGGTGGGTTGTTCAGAAAATCGCCCAGATCGTTGCCCGCAGAGAAACAGCCTTCATGGCCTTTGAGCAACACCACTTTCACGCCACTGCTGTGCGTGGCATCGCGAAACGCGTCAGCCAGCGCGGTGTACATGGCGTTGGTAAATGAGTTTTTGCGTTCTGGCCGATTGATGGTGATGGTCATCAAGCCATTGCTGATTTCTGTTTGAATGTCCACTGCCGTATTCCCTGTCTTTTTTTGTTGTAAAAACTCAAAAAAAACGGGTGAAGGTTTGCACCCACACCCGCTTTGATTCGCGCAGAAATTACACGCGTTCGAAGATGCCTGCTGCACCCATGCCGGTACCGATACACATGGTCACCATACCGTATTTCAGGTTGTGCCGGCGCAGTGCATGCACTACAGTGGCTGCGCGAATTGCACCGGTTGCACCCAGTGGGTGGCCCAAGGCGATTGCGCCGCCCATGGGGTTCACCTTGGCAGGGTCCAGTTCCAGGTCTTTCATGACGGCCAAGGATTGCGCGGCAAACGCCTCGTTCAATTCAAACCAGTCGATGTCGCTGGCTTTCAGGCCAGCAGTTTTCAACACGGCAGGAATTGCTTCCTTGGGGCCAATACCCATGATTTCGGGGGGCACACCACGCACGGCAAAACCGCGCCACTTGGCCAAGGGAGTGAGGTTGTAGCGCTTCACAGCTTCTTCAGAAGCCAGAATCAAGGCACCAGCACCATCACTCATTTGCGAGCTGTTACCGGCGGTCACTGATCCCTTCGCAGCGAATACAGGCTTGAGTTTAGTCAAGCCCTCAATCGATGAATCGGCACGGGGGCCTTCGTCCAGACCTACTACCTTGCTGCTGGTTTTGATTTCGCCAGTGGACAAATCGGGCGAGGCCTTGACCACGGTGAACGGTGTAATTTCATCATTGAACTCGCCAGCCTGTTGGGCAGCGATTGCTTTTTTGTGGCTGTTCAGTGCGAATTCGTCTTGCGCGTCGCGGCTGATGCCCCACTGCTGCGCAACTTTCTCAGCAGTCATGCCCATGCCATAGGCAATGCCCAGGTTCTCGTCTTTCTGGAAAATTGCATTGTTGAAGCTTGGCTTGTTGCCGCTCATTGGCACCATGCTCATGCTTTCCGCACCAGCAGCAATCATCACCTCAGCTTCGCCCATGGCAATGGCGTTGGCAGCCATTGAAACTGCTGTAATGCCTGATGCGCAGAAGCGGTTGATGGTAACGCCACCTACCGTGTTGGGCAGGCCTGCCAGCAACACAGCGATACGGGCCATGTTCATGCCCTGCTCGCCTTCGGGGAAGGCGCAACCTACGATTGCATCGTTGATTGAAGCAGGGTCGAGCGTTGGCACTTGGGCCATTGCGCTAGCAATGGCGTGCACCAGCAGGTCGTCGGGGCGGGTGTCTTTAAACACGCCACGGGGGGCCTTGCCGATTGGGGTGCGCGTTGCTGCGACGATGTAAACATCTTTACAAGTTTGAGCCATGTTTGCTCTCCTTAGTTACGTACGGGCTTGCCGGTTTGCAGCATGCCCATGATTCGTTCTTGTGTCTTGGGGTTGTCGAGCAACTTCACGAAGTGCTTGCGTTCCAGATTCAGGAACCACTCTTCATCCACCAAAGAGCCAGTTTCAATTTCGCCACCGCACACCACTTCGGCGATTACGCAGCCCAAATGGAAGTCGTAAGCGGAAATGAAACCACCGTCGCGCATGTTCACCAGCTGTGCCTTGATCGTGGCGTAGCCTGATTTGCCTGCGGCGGGTACACCCTTGATTTTGTGAGGTGGACGATAGCCGCCGTCGAACATGGCACGGGCGCGAGAAATGGCGACGTACAGCAGTTCATGGCTGTTGAATACGATGGTGTCCGATTCCTTGATGAAACCAAGGTCGCGACATTCCATGGCCGATGTGCCCACCTTGGCGGTGGCTGCGGTCATGAAGCCGTCTTTCAGGAAAGCCAATACATCGGATGAACCTGCTTTTTGAGCAGCCAAACCAGCGTTGATCGCAATTTCCTTCAAGCCACCACCGCCGGGAATCAGGCCAACGCCCACTTCCACCAAACCCATGTAGCTTTCCAGGTTTGCAACGCGTGCGGCACAGTGAATTGCGAATTCGCAACCACCACCCAAGGCGAGGCCAGTTACAGCGGCCACGGTGGGTACCTGTGCATATTTCAGCGCAGCAGTGCCTTTCTGGAATTCTGCCACCATGGGTTCAATGGCCTTGCCGCCGCCCTGCATGAATGCAGGCAACATGGCTTGCAGGTCAGCGCCTGCGGAGAAGGGCTCATCCGGGCTCCACAGCACCAGGCCTTTGTAGCTTTTTTCAGCCAAGGCGATGGCTTCATGGGTGCCAGTGATTACATCTGGACCAATGGCGTGCATTTTGGTTTTGATCGACAAGATCAACACATCATCATGGCCGGGTGCGGTCCAAATGCGAACTGCATCGTTTTCTTTGATGGTGGTGCCACCGTTGTGGCCAGTCACAGTTGTTTCGCCCAATACTTTGGCGCGGAAGATTTGGCGCTGGTACACCGGCAAATCTTTGCGGGGTACGAATGAATTGGTCGCTGGGCTGAATGCGCCAGCGGTGCTATACACGCCGCCGTTGTCGGCCACCGGGCCTTCAAAAACCCAGGCGGGCAGCGGTGCGTTGCACAAGGCTTCGCCTGCATCGATGTCGGCCTTCACCCACTCAGCAACTTGCTTCCAGCCAGCGGCTTGCCAGGTTTCGAATGGACCTTCGGTCCAGCCGTAACCCCAGCGCAAACTGAAATCCACTTCACGTGCAGTGTCAGCAATATCGTTCAAATGGAATGCGATGTAGTGAAATGCGTCGCGGAAAATCGCCCACAGGAATTTGGCCTGTGGATGCTCGGAAGCACGCAGCGCAGCCATGCGTTCAGCCACGTTGCGGTTCTTCAGAATTTTCAATACAGCTTCATCGGCCTTGCCTTCAGATGGCACATAGCTGCTGGAGTTCGCATCGAACACCATGATCTGCTTGCCTTCTTTCTTGAAGAAACCGCCCTTGGTTTTCTGGCCGAGCGCGCCTTTTTCAACTAGTGTTTTCAACACGGCAGGTGTTGCGTAGCTGGGTGCAAACGGGTCGTTGGGCAGTGTGTTTTGCATGGTTGCAATCACGTGGCCCATGGTGTCCAGACCCACCACGTCGGCGGTGCGGAAGGTGGCGGATTTCGCGCGACCCAGTTTGGAACCGGTCAGTTGGTCCACGATGTCGAATGGAATACCATACTTCGCTGCTTCAGCCATGGTGGCCAGCATGCCGGCCACGCCCACGCGGTTGGCCACGAAGTTGGGCGTGTCTTTCGCAGTAATAATGCCCTTGCCCAAGGTGGTTGTCAGGAAGGTTTCCAGATTGTCCAGAATGTCCTGACGTGTGGTGCTCAAAGGAATGAGTTCACACAGGTGCATGTAGCGAGGCGGGTTGAAGAAGTGAACGCCACAGAAGCGGCTCTTGAGTTCTGCATCAAAACCTTCGCTGAGTTTGGAAATGCTCAAGCCCGATGTGTTGGTGGCAAAAATTGCAGTGGCATTGATGTGCGGTGCGACTTTTTTGTACAGGTCGTGTTTCCAGTCCATACGTTCGGCAATGGCTTCAATCACCAGGTCGCAGCCCTGCAGCAATTCCAGGTGCTCTTCGTAGTTGGCGGCTTGCACATATTGCGCAACGTCTTTCGCGCCAAACGGTGCAGGCTTCAGTTTGGTCAGGTTCAGAATGGCTTTGTCTACGATGCCATTCTTGGGGCCTTCCTTGGCTGGCAAATCAAACAGCACCACAGGCACTTTGGCATTGGCACAGTGGGCAGCAATTTGTGCGCCCATCACGCCAGCGCCGAGCACGGCGACTTTGCGAACGATGAAATTGGACACGCGTGTCTCCTTCGAGTTAATTGGTTTGAACGCCCGCAGCCGATTGCAGGCTGCGGGGTACTACGGGACAGGTTTCTTAGAACAGGTCAGCTTCCATTTCCATCAGGCTGCTGGAACCTGCGCGCGCTTTGCGAATCAGCATGGCGGTCTCAGGCAGCATTTTCTGGAAGTAGAAACGGGCTGTGTGCAACTTGGCGGTGTAGAACTTGTCGCCACTGGCTTGTTTTTCCAGCGCGATTTTTGCAGCTTTGGCGAAGAAGTAAGCGTAGAACAGATGACCCACAACGCGCAGGTAATCCACGGCAGCAGCGCCCACTTCATCGGGGTTTTGCATGGCCTTGCCACCAATTTCCATGGTCAGCTTGCTGACCTTGTCGCCCAAATCAGCCAGGGGTTCAATGAACTCTTTCATGGCTGGGTTGTTGGCTTCTGATTCGCACAGCGCACGCACCATTTTGCCGAACTTCATCAGCTTGGCACCACCGTCGCCCAGCACCTTGCGACCCAGCAGGTCCAGTGACTGAATGGTGTTGGTGCCTTCATAAATCATGTTGATGCGGCTGTCGCGAACGTATTGTTCCATGCCCCACTCGGCGATGTAACCGTGGCCGCCGTACACTTGCATACAGTGTGAAGTGGCTTCCCAGGCGTTGTCGGTGATGAAGGCTTTCACGATTGGTGTAGCCAGAGCAACCATGTCAGAAGCTTCCTTGCGAACTGCTTCATCGGGGTGGTTCAGTTCTTTGTCCAGTTCCAGCGCAGTCCACATGCACAATGCGCGGCCACCTTCAGCATACGCGCGGGTGGTCAACAGCATTTTGCGCACATCGGGGTGAACGATGATGGGGTCTGCTGGCTTGTCGCTTGCCTTCGGGCCTGTCAGCGAACGGCTTTGAATACGGTCTTTCGCATACACCACCGCGTTTTGGTAAGCCACTTCGGTCAGGCCCAGTGACTGCATGCCCACGCCCAGGCGGGCTGCGTTCATCATCACGAACATGGCCGCCAAGCCGCGGTGGGGTTGACCAATCAGCCAGCCGGTTGCGCCGTCCAGGTTCATCTGACAAGTAGCATTGCCGTGAATACCCATTTTGTGTTCAATAGCGCCACAGAAAATCGGGTTGCGCGCACCCAGCGAGCCATCGGCATTGGGAATGAATTTCGGTACCAGGAACAGGGAAATGCCCTTGGTGCCAACGGGTGCATCGGGCAAGCGGGCCAACACCAAGTGAATGATGTTCTCGGCCATGTCATGTTCACCCGAGCTGATGAAAATTTTCGCACCGGTAATTTTGTAGCTGCCATCAGCCTGAGGTTCGGCTTTGCTGCGCAGCATGCCAAGGTCGGTACCGCAGTGTGGTTCGGTCAGGCACATGGTGCCGGTCCATTCGCCGCTGGTCAGCTTGGGCAGGTACAAATCTTTCTGTTCCTGACTGCCATGCTCGTGCAAGCAATCGTAAGCGCCGTGCGTCAAGCCGGGGTACATGGTCCAGGCCTGGTTGGCACTGTTCATCATTTCATAGAAAGCCTGGTTCACAGTCACTGGCAAGCCCTGACCACCGTAATTGGGGTCGCAGCTTAGCGAGGCCCAACCGGCTTCCACAAACTGCTGATAGGCTTCTTTGAAGCCTGTCGGTGTTTTCAGTGAATGGTCGGCCTTGTTCAAAGTACAACCTTCTGAATCGCCCACGGCGTTCAGGGGCTGCAACACTTCCGCGCAGAATTTGCCGCCTTCTTCGATGATCTGATTCACCGTGTCTGCGTCAATTTCTTCAAAGGCGGGAATGCTTTTGAAAGTAGCTTCTGCGTTCAACATTTCGTGCAGTACGAATTGCATGTCGCGGATTGGGGGCGTGTATTGGCTCATTGAAGTGTCTCCTGGTACTACTGGCTCAGAATTTCTGACGGGGTTTGCTGGTAATGCTGAATCATGCGTTCAAAGCCTTGGCGGGCCCGCTTCACAGACGAAGAATCACCCATAAGGCGACCTTGCTGGTGGGCTGCCAGAATCAGGCCGACCATCTCGAATACGAGTTGGTCCGCATGGGCCTGATTGGCCGGTAAATGATTTTCTTCGATGGCCTGTGCCGTGGCACGGTGCATTTCTTTTTGCCAGTCGCGATGCATTTTCACCAGGACATCGCGAACCGCCCCTGGCCTGTCATCGTATTCTGTCGCGCCTGAAATATAGATGCAACCACTGTCGATTTCCTTGCCGATCCGGTCAAGCCAACGCATGAAAATTGCACGCAAACGGGGCAATCCGCGGGGCTCTTTCAAACAGGGAAACAACACGGCGTTGATGAATTGGGTCTCGTACTCTTGAAGTACGGCAATTTGAAGTTCTTCTCGCGAACCGAAGTGGGCGAATACGCCGCTTTTGCTCATGGCCATTTTTTCTGCGATAGAACCAATGGTCAAACCCTCGAGTCCCTGTGTGGACGCGATTTCAAGCGCCGCCTCAACAATGGCGGCTCGGGTTTGTTCACCTTTGCGCATATAGAAAATAGACCGAACGTTCGTTTTTTTATGAGTGTACGCTATTTCTTCGGCAAAATGGGAATGGGCCAGGTTAGAGAAATTCCTCTAGGGCATCATTATCCACGAAATATTATTCAAATTATTTGAATGATTACTGCAAAAAAGGTCACTCGATTTTTAGCAATTGAACGCGCATGATTCGCTCATCGATTCAGTGAATCGCAAACCCAATACGGAGAATTGAAATGACTACAGCAAACACAACACACGCAAGCACGAATGTTCTGGACAATGCCTTTAACTCATCAGCCTCAACCATTGCCCTGATTGGCCGGGTTCTACTGGCTACCATGTTTGTTCTGGCGGGCTTCGACAAAATCGGAGGGTTCGAGGGCACCGCCGGGTACATCGGTTCTGTGGGTCTGCCTTTTCCAGAAGTACTGACTGTGCTGACCATTGCGGTTGAAATTGGCGCGGGGCTGGCTTTGATTGTCGGCTTTCAGGTACGAATTGCAGCGTTGCTGCTGGCCGGCTTCACCCTGGCTGCCTCGGTTTTGTTTCACAACTACTGGGCCATGCCTGCTGAACAGGCATTTGTGCAGCAACTGATGTTCATGAAAAACGTGAGTGTGGCTGGTGGCCTGCTAATGGTTGTGGCTTTGGGTGGTGGCACACTTGGCTTGAGCAAAGGCAAATAAAGAACAATCAAGTGGCAAATCAGTGGGCTGAAGGGCCCACTGTTCACACCACTGGAAATACTGCTTCGCTGGCCTGGGGATTGACTGCATAACCGCCGGTGAAAGCACCAAATGAAGGCAGTATGAGCTGATCGCTTTTCAGGTAGAAGCATGGCAATCGGGCTCGGCTTCTACCTTTTCCATTCAGTACCACGACTGGGTGCTCATGCCCGGCAAGCACCAAAGCATCTTGCACGGTCTGTGGGTGATGGCACAAGGCAAACCCACCCAGCATGAAAGGCTCCTCCACCACCGAAATGTTCAAACTTGCAGGCGGATCACCCGCCCTGCTGTCATGATTGCCGCGAATCAACGTCATGGTCAGGTTTGCGTGCTGGACGCGCCAAGCCATCAGTTTGCTGAGCAAGTCGGGGTTGTGCGCCATTTTTGCGTGCAACAAATCGCCCAGAAAATACACCGAAAGTGGATTGAATTCTGCGATACATTCTGAGAGCTTATCCAGATTCTCTTGAGTGGTCCCCGCAGGCACAGGCACACCCAGGCTGCGAAAGGTAGCGGCTTTGCCCAAATGAACATCGGCGACAAAAAGCGCCTTGTGTGCGGGTGAAAACGCCGTTTTGTGGCGCGACAGTTGAAGTGCGCCAAAAGGTGTTTCCATTGAATGTACTGAAGAGTTTGCTGACAACAAATGCACGGTGAAGATGACCTGAATTGTAATTTTGAAATCTGTTAAACCTGAGCTGCTTTCTCTAGCTCGGCCACCATTCTTGCCACACGATCGCTGAGCTTTTCCGTGCTAACGGTTTCGCGCAACCGCTCAATCAGCAAGGGAAACGCAAAAGGTGTTGGGCGATCAATCGACTTGAACACCAAAGTTTTGCCGTGAATTGCACAAAGCGCTGCCTCCATTCGTTTCAAATCAAGTTCTTGTTCAAGCGCCTCACGCTGGGCCTGGTCCAGCAACAAATTATTTTGATCGTGTTTTTTGAACACCTCGAAAAACAAACCGCTGGAGGCTTGTAACTGCTTTGCACTTTTTCCCGCCCCGGGGAAGCCTTGAAAAACCAAACCCGCGATTCTGGCAATCTCACGGAAACGTCGCTGGGCGAGTTCAGAGGCGTTGAGACAAGCCAGCACGTCCTCGAAAAGATTCTCCGTAGAAAACAACGGGGCTTGTGCAAGGCTGCCCGCAATCCATTCATGCCAGTTCACGGGTTCCGCACTCAACAGTTCAAACCCGTAATCGTTCATGGCAATTGAAAACGTGCCCGGCTTGTTCCGCGAGGCACGCCAGGCCAGAAGACTGGCCAAGCCAATGTGAACAGTTCGTCCTTCAAACGGATATACAAACAGGTGGTGACCTTCTTTGCTGTGCAGCGCTTCAATCAGCAAGTTGCCAGTATTGGGCAAAGCACTCCAGCGCATTTGCAAGGCCAACAAACTCTCAAGTGCGCGCAGCTCGGGCAAAGTGGTCTTTTTCCCGGAAGAAATAGCCTGGTGCGCCAGCTCCAGCATTTGCAGGGAGGCGTGCGCAAGTTCACTACTCAAGGGCATTTTACCGCCCTGCCACTGCGGCACCGTGGCTTTTTTGCGGTCGGCTTTGCGCACATAGGCAGTCATGTCACGCACCTTCACCAGTTCGAGCACGCGACCTGCAAAACTGAAACAATCGCCGGTCTTCAAGCGTGCGATGAATCCTTCTTCAATGGTGCCAAGGCGCCCGCCAGTCATCCACGCCACATGCATCGCTGAGTCGGAGACAATGGTACCCACCGACATGGCATGCCTGCGCGCAATGTCACGCCGGGGCACGCGGTAAATACCTTCCTCATCGGCGGCCACCCTTTGATAGTCCGGATACGCAGCCAGGCTTTCGCCTCCCTTCTCTACAAAAGCCAAGGCCCAATCAAACTGGGAGCGGCTCAAATTTTCATAGGCACTTGTGGTGCGCACTTCGGCAAACAATTCATCGGGTTTAAATCCAGTGCCCATGGCCACAGTCACCAGGTGCTGCACCAACACGTCCAGTGGGGCCAATGGGCTGAAACGCGATTCAATCTGTTTTTGCTGGGCAGCATGGCGGGCAGCGGCGGCCTCGACCAATTCAAGCGCATGGGTAGGCACCACGGTAATTCGGGAGGGCCTGCCGGGCGCGTGCCCGGAACGACCTGCACGTTGGAGCAGACGGGCAACGCCTTTGGGCGAACCAATTTGAATCACGCGTTCTACGGGTAGAAAATCGACGCCCAGATCAAGCGATGAAGTACACACCACAGCCTTCAGGCTGCCGTTTTTTAATCCCTGCTCAACCCAATCGCGCACGGTTTTATCGAGTGAGCCGTGGTGCAAGGCCAGTAAACCGGCGTAGTCGGGCCGGGCTTCGAGCAAAGCCTGATACCAAATTTCCGCTTGGGAACGTGTGTTGGTGAATACGAGGGTAGATGCAGACTGGTCGATTTCCCGCGCCACAAACTCAAGCTGATTCAAGCCCAAATGCCCGCCCCAGGGAAAACGCTCAAAGGTGTCAGGAATCAAACTGTCGATCATCAGTTGTTTGGGCAGTTTGCCTTGAACCAATGTGCACTTACCGTGGTTTTTAACCGGATGCAGCAGCACATCCATGGCCACAGGTAAGTTACCCAAAGTAGCGCTTAACCCCCACACCTGCAGGCCCGGGTTAATTCGGGCCAGGCGTGCGATGGCCAACTGCAGTTGCACACCACGTTTGTTGCCGATCAGTTCATGCCATTCATCGACCACCAACACTTGCAGTTTGCTCAAGTTGGGCTGGCTGCTGGCGCGCGTGAACATCAGGGTCAGACTTTCAGGCGTGGTAACCAAAGCGAAAGGGGGGTTGCGCAAAATCGCTGCTCGCGCGGCTGAATCGGTGTCGCCGGTTTGCAAGGCCACATCGCAATCACCCACCAAGGCTGACAGCGATTGATGCAAAGCCTTGGTGCTGTCAGCAGCCAAAGCGCGCATGGGTGTTATCCACATGACACGGGTTGCCGCACCCCTTGGCTTGGGAAGTTGTGCCAGCCGAAGCAAGGCACCCAGCCACACCGCCAGGGTTTTACCAGCGCCGGTGGTGGCATGAAGCAAGCCGCTGTGGCCTTTCTGAAATGCCTTCCACACCTGCAATTGATACTCGAAAGGCTGCCAGCCTTGTGCGTCGAACCACTCCTGAAGATTGGCCAGGGTGAGTTCTGACAACGGCGGCCTATTCGCCTGAAGAACGACTTCGGGAGCTTGACCTACAGTGGCTGGTACCAAATTTACTGCCCTGTCGGCCGCTTTCTTTTTTCGACGCAGGGCTTTGAGCTGCGTACCCACATTGGGGCCTGGCGGAATACCTCGAAATTCAGACATGTTTTACTGCATTGATGATCCGGTTCCCGATTGTGCCATGGTTAATGCGAACCCTGATGATCATCCGCAAGCAGCGTCAAGTTACCACCGATGGCTGCGGTGTTAATTGACAGCACCTGCTCACAAACCAGCCTGTAATCTGGATAAACGCCATGCTCATCGGCCAACACCAGAGGAATGATTGTTCCCGGGTGTTTTGCCAGGAGATTGCACACCCTTTTCAAGATTTCTGTGTTTTCCGGGTGACAAATTACCAGGTTGATATTGCCAAGATCAATTTCAGACAACACCTCGGCATTCGCGATCAAATGTGGGTTTCGGTCATCGTCTGCGAGCTCACAAACCGGCACATTCCCGGTGCTCAGCACCGCGTCAATTTGTTGTTCAAGCAAAGTAAGGTCCTGTGCAGTGCACCAAATCCGGCCACGGGGTCGGCAGCGGTAAAGGTTTTGTTCACCTGTGGGGCCGTGCAATTCTTGGTCCTGCATATTCTTAAGCTGAGGCAGGCGCATCAAGGTAGGCAAATAATGCGGGCCACCTGCCTTGGGCCCGGTTCCCGATTTGCCATGCCCACCAAATGGCTGGCTACCCACCACAGCACCTACCATGTTTCGGTTCACATACACGTTGCCAGCTTGCGTGGTGTTGCAAACCAGATCGATGGTGGATTGAATGCGGCTGTGAATGCCAAAAGTAAGGGCGTAACCGGTAGCATTCAATTCATGAAGCAAGGCGGGCAAGTGGTCGACCTTGAAACGCAAGACATGCAGTACCGGGCCAAACACCTCTTGCTGCAGTTCATACAAGTGCTGTAGTTCGATCAGGGTCGGCACCGCAAAGTGACCCGCGACGCAGAGATCCACGCGTTCCGCCCGGAACACGGGAAATCCATTTGCGTTCATGTTTTCAATGTGGGTATTCACTGCTTGCCATGCGTCTCGATCAATCAGGGGTCCAAGATCGGTGGAAAAAAATGCAGGGTCACCCACCTGTAGCTCCTGCATTGCGGCTTTTAGAAGAGCGATGAGGCTGTCGGCAATATCCTCTTGCACACACAGCACCCGCAGTGCCGAACAACGCTGCCCCGCACTTCCAAAAGCCGATTCAAGCGCATCCCCGACCACTTGTTCAAGCAATGCCGAAGAGTCAACCACCATGGCATTTTGTCCGCCTGTTTCAGCAATCAGCAAGGGGAGGCTTTGCAAACAGTCACGATTCAACAAACTGGCGTGAATGTGCTTGGCCGCCGCATTAGAGCCCGTGAACAAGACGGTATCCACTGCAGGATAACTGCATAGCCAGGAACCCACTTCCCAATCGCCATAGACCAGCTGCAACACCTCCACAGGCACGCCTGCCTTGTGCAACAGCGTTGCTGCATAACATGCAATGTGCGGCGTTTGCTCGGCGGGCTTGGCCACCACCACGTGCCCACTGGCCAGTGCACCCACCACCTGCCCCATAAAAATGGCCAAAGGAAAATTCCAGGGGCTGATGCACACCGCAAGGCGCGGTGTTGATTCGGATTGCGATGCACGCAAGGTGGAAACCTGGGCTGCATAGTAGCGGCAAAAATCAACGGCTTCGCGCACTTCCATGTGGGCATTGGGGATGGTTTTTCTGGCTTCGTGAACCAGCAGGTTAATCAATGGAAGCTGATGACTCTCGAGCAGCTCCGCTGCTTGCAACAAGACAGTCGCCCAGTGTTCTGGCCCTTTCTCAAACCAGTCGCCACCCGTGCTGCGCGATCGAAAAGCAACACCCAATGCGGATTGCACCTGCCCATGTGTGTTGTAAGCCAAGGGTTCCAAATCCGCAAAGGTTCCGCTACCTACGGCTTGATGAAGTTGCTGCACAGTGCGTTTGCAATACAAATCTAGCCCGCTTGAGTTCAGGCGATTGGCACCAAACAAATTCGGTGCAGGTACGCAGGCAGGGTTGGCTTGAACGCCATGCCTACGCAAGGTGAGAACCGGGTGTTCCAGCAGTTCATTCACGTCCACATTCGGATCCACCATCTGATTAACGAACGAGGTGTTGGCGCCATTTTCCAGCAAACGGCGCACCAGGTAGGGAAGCAATGTTTGGTGAGTGCCCACAGGCGCATAAATTCTGGCACGGCTGTAAAGCCCCTCACCCATGCCATGCAAACACTGCATCTCGAACTGCCGCACATTCAGTTGCTCGGCCATGTGCTGAACAGCGGCGTACGTATGCGCGTTGTGGGTGGCAAATTGTGGGTAAATGAAATCGGCATTGCGCAACATCAGCTCCGCACAACACAGGTATGAAAGATCGGTGTGAACCTTCTGGGTAAACACCGGGAAATGTGCCAAACCCTGTATTTGGCAACGCTTGATTTCACTGTCCCAATATGCACCTTTGACCAATCGAACCTGGATAATCCGTTCACTGGCGCGTGCCAGTGCAGCGACAAATCGAACCACAGCTGTTGCTCGGGTTTGATAGGCCTGAACCGCCAACCCAAGACCATTCCAGCGCTTTAATTCAGGCTCGAAGGCCAAGCGTGTGAACAGGTCGAGTGATAATTCGAGACGCTCGCTTTCCTCTGCATCCACATTGAATGCAATGTTGTGCTGCTTGGCTGAAAGTGCCAGTGCGTAAAGCCGCGGGTACAGTTCGGCTTGTACGCGTTGTTCTTGCCACACGGTGTATCGCGGGTGCAATGCCGACAACTTCACAGAAATACCGTGACCGTCGATTACGCCTTTGGAATTACTTTGTCCAATCACATGGATTGCATGCAAGTAGCTGCTGAAGTAAGCCTGCGCGTCCGCTTCACACAAAGCCGCTTCCCCCAGCATGTCGAAGGAATAGGTAAAGCCCTGCGAGGATTTCGCACGGCTGCTGCGCAAAGCCTCCTCAATGTTTTGGGCAGCAACAAACTGCTGCCCCATGAATTTCACCGCCTGTTCCACCGCAGCACGAACGAGGCCTTCAGTGCTATGTGCGATCAAGCGCCGAAGGGTGGAGTACAGGGTGTTGTCATCTGGAATTTGAATCCAATGACCGGCCATGAACAAACCCCAGGTGCCTGCATTCACAAACAGGGACGTGCTGTTCCCCAAGTGAGCCGCCCAATTCGCATGGCTTAATTTGTCGCGAATCAAATCATCGCGTGTTTGGGTATCCGGAATTCGCAACAGAGCCTCGGCAAGACACATCAGCGCAACGCCCTCCTGGGTGGACAAGCGATACTCCGCCATCCACTGGTGGACGCCTGCACGGTGTTTTTGCACCTCATATAAACGCTTTACATGCCCGAGTGCGGCCTGTTTGATGACATCAAACCCGGTGTCAGGCCAATCGCATTGTTCAAGCAGGTTGCGCACTCGCTGTGTTTCATCCACCCGAGTCAGTGCATCTATTTCAGTGCGCAAACGGTCCAGCTCAGCCTGCATGTTCAGCCCAGTCAAACGAACGCTGCACATGCCGCTCCCAATGCGGATTCAGAAGAACTGTCAGCAACTCCACTGCACGCTGCGCACTGCTGCCAGTGGGGTCTGCGGCAGGGTTTAACTCAACCAGATCGACCGACCCAACACAACCGGTTTGAGCAATGCGCGCCATGCAATATCGAAGCGAATCAAGCTGCAAGCCACCGTCTTCCGGTGTACTCACGCCGGGTAACACCAAGGGGTCAAGGCAATCCACATCGAAGCTCACGTGCAAATGAGTACCTGGCTCAATGTCGCTCAGTGCAATATTCATGGCCTGAATAATTCCACGCCCTTGTATGTGCCTCATGGTAACCATGGGCAAAGCCGCGCGGCGCACCGCGCGGCGCTCCTCGGGGTCAACAGAACGCACACCCAATAATCGAATTTGAGAAGCGCGCAAGGCTGGGGAGAACCCGGCAAGCTCGGTCAACTCAGAAGGTCCCTGACCACACAGCGCGGTCAATGGCATGCCATGCATATTGCCGGTGATCGAAGTATTGGCCGTATTGAAGTCAGCATGCGCATCCAGCCACAACACCCGCAGTTCTTTGTTCTGACGTTGGCAATTCGATGCCACCGCACTGATTGACCCCATGGCCAGCGAATGATCGCCACCCAGCAATACGGGAATATCGCCAACATTCAATGCTGCGGCCACTGCGGCATACACTGCCCGATTCCATGCCAGTACTTCATGAAAATTCCGATACCCCTGCACCTCGACATACGGTTCAGATGTCTGTATTTTCAGATCGCCGCGGTCAATCACTTTGCAACCGATTTTTTGCAAACCCTGCTGAACACCGGCACGCCTTAGTGCACAAGGACCCAGTGCAGCACCAGCCATATTTGCGCCGGCATCGCACGGGGCACCGATCAGTGAAATCATGCGACCTCCCCGTGTTTCAAACAACTGTACAAGTTCTTGGGATCCGGCAGTTCAGGGATCAAGGACAGTGATTCAAGTTCACCCTGTGCAAGCGCCAACCTGTGCATGTAACGCATCGCGGAAAAATCTTCGAGCGCAAAACCCACCGAGTCAAACACGGTGATTTGATCCGGCGCTGTACGCCCAAGCGCAAAACCGGTCAGCACTTCCCACAACTCCGTCACTGGAAAATCCTTGGGCATTTGCTGGATCTCACCCTCAATCCGCGTTTGCGGTTCATATTCAACAAATACGCGGGCGTCGCGAAGAATATCGGGGTGAAGCTCAGTTTTGCCGGGGCAGTCGCCGCCGATGGCATTGATGTGAACGCCTGGCCTGAGCATGTTTTTGGTCAACACGCTGGCATGGGTTTTTGCGGCTGTGGCAGTGGTGATCACGTCAACCTCACGTACAGCTTCCGGGACACTTTTGCACAATATAGTCTTCAAGCCGAGTTCATACAAATGATTGGCCAGTTTTTCTGTCGCCGAAAAATCGGTGTCGTACAAATAAAACGTGTCAATTCCGAGCAGTTCGTGAAATGCAACGGCCTGAAACTCGCTTTGCGCACCATTGCCAATCAGCGCCATGCAGCGCACTGCTGGATTGGCCATGTGCCGTGCTGCGAGTGCAGAAGTCGCGGCAGTGCGCAACGCGGTGATCAACGTCAATTCACTGACAAACTCCGGCAGGCCGGTTTCTACACGCGCGAGAACACCAAAGGCCATGACCGTGGGCAATTCATGCCGGTGATTGTTGGGATGCCCGTTGACATATTTGAAACCATAGGTTTGTCCATCACTGATTGGCATGATTTCAATCACGCCCTGTGCAGAATGACTCGCCAGGCGCGCCGACTTGTCAAACTGCTCCCAGCGCTTGAAATCGTGATCAATCTCGTTAACCATTCCCCGAATACAGTGGGCCAGGCCAGTCCGTGAAATCAGTGTTGCCGCGCCTTGCGCGCTCAGGAATAAGGTGCGCATCGCATACTCCCTCACCTGCTGAATTGCAAGTAGAAACACCATTGTGCTGCCCAGTGAAGGCAATCAAAAGCACACAATTTGCTTACAAAATGGCAATTTTCTTGCACAATGACAGCATCAACCTACACTTCGATAGCATGGATGCTTTAGATCGCCAACTTTTGGGACTGCTCCGTACCAATGCCAGGTTAAGCATCGCGGCGTTGGCCCACCATCTGAAAGTGTCCCGCGGCACAGTGACCAATCGAATCAACAAGCTGGAGAGCTCAGGCGTGATCGTGGGCTACAGTGTCAAATTGCGGCCTGACACAACACCCAATCTGATTGTCGCCTGGATGAGTATTTTGATTGAAGGCAATGACAGCCGCACGGTGCTGGCGAAGTTGCTCGGGGAACCTGGGGTAACCGCCATTCACAGCACCAATGGACGATGGGACTTACTGGTCGAGTTGCAGGCAGAAAACCTGACCGGGCTGTCCGGAATTTTGGAACGAATTCGACTCATCAAGGGCATCAGTAACACCGAGACCAGCATTCATCTATCAAGCTACAAAAGCTGAGTAATTTGCAGACAATCGCGGAACCAAGCTTGGATTTTGTCAACTCACTACAATATCCATCCTCGCGACCTGACTTATGTTCAAGGCAAACCAAAT
The DNA here is from genome assembly GCF_029087225.1 of Limnobacter olei. GTDB lineage: Bacteria > Pseudomonadota > Gammaproteobacteria > Burkholderiales > Burkholderiaceae_B > Limnobacter > Limnobacter olei. The sequence continues at coordinate 457,608 of NZ_JARFJD010000002.1, forward strand.
TGCTGTCTGCGACGCAAAAGCGGTTGAGGAACCCTCTGCTTCCGAGGAAGCTTCAACACAACACATGCCTTCAGTTTCAAGCGCAGCGAACACAATTGCTAGATTGTCCCTTCCTGGTTTGTTGGCGAACCGGTGTCAATTACCCAATCAATCCGAGCTATCGAGCTCACGTGCAATAAAAACGGCCGACGGCAAGTGGCCTAAAGTAATAACAAAAGAAAAGCTGGGTGATGGATTTGTGCCAAGCAGCCTGAAAACACACTACACCAAACCGCCCGCACCAGACTGCAAAAAGGCTGGGCTAGATGAAATTCCACTACTTGACGCACGCCTGCACCTTGTTACCTCAGGGCAAGATGATGCAGCCATGAAACGCAATTTGGACTACATTTTCAATCAGCCAGTGAACCCAATCGTGATTTGCCTGGCGGATCAAAAACTTCAACAGTTCAAGACTCAGATACCGCAAGTTCAACCCTCGCACCTGGAACAGCTTGCCCCGCTTCGCCGTGGTGGTTCAGAAACACTGAAACATCGAAATGCACACCACAACGTCGCCTTGGCGAATTGGGATCTGGCCAGCACCATCGTCCACGAAACCGCCAAGCGCAGGGAACCTGCAACGCCGCAGGCCATTCGCAATTTGTTCATTCGAATCAATACGGTGCTGATGCAAGAAATTCACAACAGTACGGGTGGGAAAGTAAGGCAACTGAACAATGTGTGGGTTGGACCCTGTGACGCCAAAGGCAGCACCGACCCTCACCCAAGCCGCCTTGCAGTACCCGGCTCAATGGTTAACACCGAATTGAACACCTTGTGCAACGAAGTGGCCGAAGAATTGAACCTGGGCAATGTCAACCCGATTTTGCTGGCGGCAAAAACCGCCATGAAAGGAATTTCAATTCATCCTTTCTCGGATGGCAACGGCAGAACCTGCCGCCTGATTGCTGATTTTGTCCTGCTGAGATCAGGACTATTACCCGCTTGCTTTGACGATGAAAGCAAAAACATAATGGTGTTCCCGAGGATTGCGCCTGACATGAACCACAACACAACCAGTGCAGCAAATTTGATGATGGATGCACTGCAAAGAAGCTACCAACAATTTGATTAATTCAAACGATCGTTTGATTTATTACAAATGGCTTTGCTATGATGGACTTCCCAAAATCATTAACAAGTGACCATGAGCATGCCAACCCCAAACACCATCAAAATCGGCGGCGCCTGCGGCTTTTGGGGCGACAGTAGCCTGGGCACTGAACAACTGCTGAAGGTTCCGGGAATACAGTACATCACCTACGATTACCTTGCGGAACTGACCCTGGCCATCATGGCGGGCATGCGCATGAAAAACCCGGAGCACGGATATGCACTCGACTTCATTGACCTGATGAAGAAGACCCTGCCCGCGGCCAAATCCAAAGGCATCAAGATTATCGCGAACGCAGGCGGGCTTAACCCTGCCGGTTGTGCAGCGGCCTTGCAGCAAGCCATGATAGAGGCTGGCCACACCATTCGAATTGGCGTGGTCAGCGGCGATGACGCAACAGGCACCCTTGGCCAACTGCGCAAGGATGGCGTTGAATTGCGAGACCAACATTCAAGCCAGGCTGCACCGCCATTTTTTCTGACAGCCAATGCCTACTTGGGTGCTTTTCCTATTGCAGCTGCACTGGATGCCGGCGCTGACATTGTGATTACCGGCCGTGTGGTCGACAGTGCCATGGTGTTGGGCGCACTGGTGCATGAATTCAAGTGGCAAACCACAGACTTGAACCCGCTTGCGCAGGGCAGCCTGGCAGGTCACATAGTGGAGTGCGGCGCACAGGCCACCGGCGGGCTGTTCACAGATTGGCAACAAGTGCCTGACTGGGCCAACATTGGTTACCCGATTGTGGAAGTGGCTGCGGATGGAAGCTTTGAGTTGAGCAAACCGGAAGGTACAGGCGGCTTGGTGAACAAAGCCGTGGCCACCGAGCAATTGCTTTACGAAATTCATGACCCGGCCAACTATGCCCTGCCCGATGTGGTGTGCGACTTCACCACAGTGAACATTGAAGAAACCGGCCCGAACCGGGTACGGATTTATGGAGCCACTGGCAAAGCACCCAGCGAATTGTACAAAGTGTGTGCCACATATCCAGAAGGTTTTCGGTGTATTGGCATGCTGTCGATTGTGGGGTTTGATGCGCATGCCAAGGCAAAGCGCACAGGCGAAACCATTCTGGAACGCACACGCGCCATGTTCAAGCGCCAAGGTTTGGCAGACTACACAAGCACGTCAATAGAAATCATTGGCAGTGAAACCGATTTGGGCCCACATGCCCAGGTACGGTTGGGTCACGAAGCCATGATGCGCATCGCAATTACGCACAGCGACAAGAAAGCTGCAACAATTTTCTCTCGTGAAATTGCCCCGGCAGGCACCAGCTATGCGCCGGGTACCAGTGGCAACTTTGGTATGGGACGCCCCAATGTAACGCCCTTGGTAAAAATGTTCAGCTGCTTTGTGCCAAAAAACATGCAAACTGCGATTGTTCAGGTAGGCGGTGAAAACATTCAATACCAAGAACCGGAACACCCCAAGGCACGCGCTGAAACCCGCCCGACTAATGAACAGTCATTTGGCGAAGTAACCGTGCCCCGCGAGCTATTGGGCAAACGCTTGATTGAAATTGCACACGGCCGCAGCGGCGACAAAGGCGACACCAGCAACGTGGGCATTGTGGCCAGAAAGCTGGAGTATTGGCCCGTGCTGCGGCATTTACTGCGTCCCGAGAATGTAAAAAATCACTTGGCTCACTTGGTGAAAGGTGAGGTTCACACTTTCGAGCTACCTCAAGTTCAAGCCTTTAATCTCGTTATGAAAGAAGCACTCGATGGTGGTGGCATGACCTCGATGAGAAACGACCCACTGGGCAAGGGCATGGCCCAAGTGTTGCTGAACATGAAAATTACCGAATAATCTTCACCTGTTTGAAGGGGTACACCACGTTGGGCGGACCCCCTAGCTAGTTATCTTTTTCCTACACGGTGTCTCCGTTAGTGAAAGTGTGAGGCGAGATCCAGAAAGCGCCTACTACATCCAACACACAGGAGAACACCATGCAAGTTAAACAGATCGCAATCGTTGCAGCCATCGCTTCCTCTTTCGCAATGCCCATGACAGCTCAGGCTTCTGACATTGCTACCCTGAACGGCTGGGGTGCTTTGTTCGCAGCCGCACATTCAGGTCAGCAGGCTTCTGCCCAAGGTCAGGCACAAGGTGAAATCAAGGTCAGCCTGTTCCAGCGCCAGCAACCTCCCGCAGCCCAACCTGCTCCTGAAGCAACACCACAGCCGACACCAGTGGCTGAACCCACACCCACCAACGAACCAGCCCCAACCGCTGAAGCCCCGGAAATGGAAAAACCCGAGGCAGGCGACCAAACAGCCTCTACAGGTGACAACGTGGGTGAATCTGCCGAAGCAGGTCAAGACAATGCCGGCAAGGCAACAGCGTCAGCCAGCGCAAGCGTAAGCGCGACAATTGAGCTGGGCGGAGGCCAAAGTGCCCAGATGATGAACAAGGTAGACAGCGTTTATCAAACAGCAGGCACAGTGGTTGAAGGTGTTGCCGGTGGTGTGTTCGGCACGGTGCAAAACGTGGCCGACAAAACTTCGGGTACCTCAATGGCGGCGGACATGTCCAACACTGGTTCAATGGATATCGCGGGCTTGGCTACAGCATCGATGGCTGGCAATATGAGCGCAACAGCCAGCATGATGAATGCGGGCCAGTTGGGCGCAATTACTGCCATGACTTCAAGCCTGATCCAAAACGTGATTGCTTCCCGCCCAGCTTCATTGACAGGCTTGCTGCGTTAATCGCAAGCGAAGCGCTGAGAGCCCTTGCTGGTGATAGTCATCAGCAAGGGTTTTTGGTTCAGTGAAATTGAGTTCAGCAAATATTAAGCGTGTTGGGATAGAAAGAAAGCCACCACTTTGTCTGAGAGCGTGTCCAGGTTGTCGCCCTTCTTGGGCTTGTACCAAGTCACCATGAAGTTCATGGCACCCAATACCATCAAGCGCGCAAACTTGGTGTCCCCACCCAGAAAACCTGCATTGTGCAAGCCGTTCACAGCATTTTGCCAAATGGCGTCGTATTCATCTTTGGTTGCAATCAGCCTGCGCTGATGTACCTCGTCCAGGCAACGCCAGTTGTAAAGCATCACTGGAATGAAGTCATTGCCGTCTTCGAGAATAATGCTGAGGTGCACTTTCACTAGGGCACGAAACTGCGCATCGGCCGGCAAGTTGGGCTTGACGACAGCACGGGTTTTTTCAAGCCCCTGGCGCAAGCCTTCCTCAACCACCGCCACCAAAATATCTTGCTTGCTGGCAAAGTGATAAAAGGGGCTGCCGCACTGCATACCGACCGCATTGGCAATGGCCCGCATGCTGGCACCATCGTAGCCCTTGTCGCGAAACAGCTTCGCGGCTGCACGAACAATGTCGCCACGCCGCCCGTCATCGTGTTTTTGTTCTTTCAATACTCTAGCCACAACCCAGTCCTTTTTTATGTTGTCAGGTTTCGCACCATCCACTGGTGGGGTATTCCCACTTCCATGTGAGCATCGCCACACGGTGCAAATCCATGTCGACTGTAAAATTCGATCGCCTGCTGCTGCGCGCTCAGGCGCACCTGCGGCAAATTGTTCTCTTTGGCCACTGCAAGCAAAGCCAGCAACATGGCGCTACCTATTCCCTGGCTTCTGAATTCAGGGAGTACCGCCATACGGCCAATTTTTCCTTCAGGCAACAACCTTGCTGTACCCACAGGCGTGCCACCTAGCCAAGCAAGCACATGTGTAGAAACCGAGTCGTGTTCATCCCATTCTTCGGATTCATCAATGCCCTGCTCTTGAACAAAAACAGAACGGCGAATGGAACTGGCCCACTCGCCGTTGATCAACCAACTGGAACAGTCAATCCGAATCAACGAATCGATCAGCCCAATGCGGCGAATTCAGCATCAACTGCTTCCAGCATTTCCTGGGTAATCAAACCACCAGAAAAATTGGCCACAACAGCCAATGGGAAACCTTTGCCCATGCCGATTTGCGGGTGTGTGGAAATGCCGGGCATGTGTTTTTCCAAAATTGCTGCGGTTTGGGGGTTGTCCAGCAAATCGCCCAGTTTGGATTGGGTTGAGAAAGCCATGTAAATCGTCTCCTAGAATTTTAAATGAACCCACAATTCAAACAAACGCTTGAATTATTTCCTCATTCTAGACCAAGAATCGATCAGCTGTAACGCTTTTTCAACGCAGCCACTGCCTCGTTGTAAATCTTGTCGAGGTCTTTGGGATCCGAGATGGAAATTTGAAGGTTTCGCACAATGCCATCTTTCAGGCTATACAACCAACCATGCACCGTGAGGTCTTGTCCGCGCTCCCACGCATCCTCGATCAAGGTGCTCTCGCACAGATGTTTCACCTGTTCAATCACGTTCAATTCGCACAGTTGATCATGGCATTTCTGCTCAAGGGCTGCGTCGCAAGTAACAAGCCCGTGTCTGCGCGCCAACTGGTGAATGGGACGAACCCATGCATCGGCCAAACCCACCCTGTCGCCCCGCATGGCCATGCGCACGCCCGAGCAGCCGTAGTGACCACACACAATGATGTGTTTCACCTTCAAAAACTCCACTGCAAACTGCGTGGCCGATTGGCCGTTCAAATCGCCATGAAACACCTGATTGGCCACGTTGCGGTGTACAAAAACTTCGCCGGGCTGCAAATTGACAATCGTGTTGGCTGGCACACGGCTGTCGGAACAACCAATCCAGAAATACTCCGGAGATTGCTGATTCTCAAGGCGTTTGAAAAATTCGGGGTCTTTGTCCACTTGAGCCGCAGCCCAGGTTTGGTTGGCATCAAGAAGGTGTGAAAGGTCTTTGGACACGGTGTTCGCCTGTTGGAGTCAAGGCCCTCATTTTAATGCAGCGCAGCATGAAGTGGCATTGGGGAGAGCCCGAGGTGACGCTTTTGCATCACCTCAGGATCACCAGAATCTATATCCTGATTTTATTCAACCTGTGACACGTAGCTGACGGACAGAACATCGTCTGGGCTGGCCGTGCTGCGGCCTTTGGTATAACCAAACTGCAGGGCTGAAGTGGTGTCCAGCGCATACACGGCTGAAATTGCCCTTTCCTTGCGCTTCTCGGTGCCTGCCAGCAGTTCATCCCGCTGAGAGGTGGTCAGGTTGATGAACAAAGAATCACCCAAGGGGAAATTCACGCCCACGGTGGCGTAGTTGCCATTGAGCAAAGGGAGCTCAGGGGTATCCCCGTAGTACTGCCGACCCAGCACTGCGGTCAGTCCAAAACCATTGTTAAAGCGATAGGCCAGGTCAGTCTGAATGCCGTAGTCTGTCTTGCCTGTGCCAAGCCCCCGGTCTTCATTGCCAGTTGCAATTTTCACCAAGCCTGTTGCCGACATGGCAAAGCCCTTGGTTTGAATGCCGCCGATAATATCGGTAGTGTATGTGGCCACCATGTCACCCAAGCCTTGCTCACTGCGACGTGCCGGGCCATTGGTACCTGTCACCGTGCCTGCCACCAGGGTACCAGGACCTTCCAGTGAAATGTAGGGCACAAACAGGGAAGCGCGATACCCCTCGCCTACCAGGGTTGCACCCAAGGTGAAGGATCGGGCCTTGATTTCCTGTGGTTGACCAAACTTGCCCGACAAACTGTCGAAGCTATAGGTCATGAGCAAGCCCGGAGGGGCTGCAATTGCTGTAGTGCCGGCTGCTGTCAAAGTGCAGGCCAATGCGAGTCGAATAAAAGAATGCCCCATTAACTGTCTCCTTTTTTTGGAACAGTATAGGGGCAAAAGTGCTACTACTGGGATACTTCAAAAGGTGGTTGGGAAAGTACCTACAAAATTCAGGTATTACATGGCATTACTTGCACTCTCCGCCTTGCGTTTGTTGTAGCGATCCTTCATTTTCTCTTTCCATTCGGCCCGAATCACTTTGGCCTTTTCGCGCTGCTCGGGAGTCAACACCTTATAAATTTCGTGCTGGGTACGCAGCATGCTCAATTTGGTAGCACGTTCCTGTTCCTGTTGCTGGGCAATCAGTCGCTCCGCTTTGGCAGCATCGAATGTGTCTTGCTCAACAATCGATTTCATCTCTTCGCGGTGTGCACGGCGATCGCTCATGGCTGCTTTCATTTCGGTCCTTTGCTTGTCCATAATCTGTTTCACCTGCGCCTGTTGGGCCTCAGTCAAATCAAGCTGTTTCAACATGCCCATCCCGCCATGCTTGTGGTGATGACGCATTTCTGAATGTTGCTTTTTGCCACCCTCCTCGTGATGACCTGCGTACGCACTCATGGGAATCGCCATGGCCATTGCAGTGACAGCAATCATTTTCTGGATGGTCAATCTGGATACATTCATTTGTCTACTCCTTGTGTAATGGACAACTGCATTGTGCAAAACCGGCTTGTAAACGAGGATGTAAGCTGTGTAAAGATGGGTAAAGCGTTTGCAAACAAGTGCGCATCAACCCAGGCTGCCTAGTAATATTGAAGCCATGACGAAAATACTTCATATCGACGACGACATTGAACTGGGCGAAATGCTGTGCGAATACTTGCGCGGTGAAGGCTTTGAGGCAGAGCATTGCGCAAATCCAATTGAGGGTTTAAAAAAACTGGCTGACGATCAATACCAACTGGTGGTGCTCGATGTCATGATGCCGCAGCAAAGTGGGCTTGAAACCCTGAAACAGATTCGCCTGAAGTACAACACCCCAGTGTTGATGCTGACTGCGCGGGGCGACAATATTGACCGCATTGTGGGGTTGGAGCTGGGTGCCGACGACTACGTACCCAAACCTTGCCTGCCCCGTGAAATTGTGGCCCGTGTCCGCGCAATTTTACGGCGCGCCAGTGATTCCAACAATGCGCCGAAGCAGGCTCTTCAGTTGGGCCCACTGGAGGTGCAGCCCGCCAAACGCAAGGTGCTGTTACACGGCAACGAGGTAGAGCTGACAAGTGCCGAGTTTAATTTGCTGGAGGTTTTGGCCAGCCATGCAGGCCAGGTGGTCAGCAAGGCGGTGCTGAGTGAGCAGGGATTGGGTCGCCCGCTGGAGCGGTTTGACCGCAGCATTGATGTGCACTTAAGCAGCCTGCGCAACAAGCTTAATCTGAACGACGAGCGACTGCCCTTGACCCTCCACACCATTCGCGGGCAGGGCTATCAGCTCAGTCTCGATTAGCCAGGGCTGCATTCATGGGCAAGTTGTTCTGGAAATTCTTCTTTGGTTTTTGGTTGTGCCTGATCGCTGCGGCTGTGGCCACCGGGACAGCGTTATACCTGATACGGGAGAAACCCGCCAGCAGCGACATTGCTGAAGGCCCGCGCGCACAGTTCATGCTGGAGACCATTCAAGAAGTACTCGAAGGCAAAGGGCCCGATGCCCTGCGGGACCTGCTGGACCGCAACCGCCAGCGAACCGGCAACGCCATACCGGTGTTTGCGGTGTCGAGCGAAGGCGAGGAGATTTTAAGCCGCGAGGTGCCTGAGAATATTCAGCAACGGATTACCGCCTTGTTCAACAACAACGAGCCAACCGAGCAGGGTATCTTGAGAGTCACCGCACAAGATCAGTCGCAATGGATTCTTTTCATTCCACGCAATCGTCGCCATCCAGAACCAGCAAATACTGTCAATCCAAACACTGGCGAACCCGAACAAACTCACAGTGAAAAGCGCAAGCAACGTGAGGCGCTCGAGCCGCCACTTCCACCCCTCCCCGGCGCGGGTTTGTTTGCCGCGTTTTTGGCCAGCCTTTTATTTGCCGGGGTATTGGCTTATACATTCAGCAGGCCGTTGAACACTCTGAAAAATGCGTTCAGGGAAGCGGGCAAGGGTCGATTGGGTGTGCGCATCTCAAACGGCCACAAAACCGGTAAAAAACGCAGCGATGAAATTGGGGAATTACTCAGTGGTTTTGACCACATGGCTGAAGAAATTGAAACCCGCATTGAACAACAGAAAGCCCTGCTGCATGATGTGTCGCATGAACTTCGCTCGCCATTGGCACGCCTGAATCTGGCCGTAGGCCTTGCCCGCCAGAACCCCGAACAGCTGGACACCAGCTTGAGCCGCATTGAAACCGAGGCAGAAAGACTGGACAACCTGATCGGACAACTGCTCAACCTGTCTCGACTCGACTCCAAGCAAAACCCGGAAAGCAACCGCGAACACAATGTGATTGAATTGCTGTTGGCCGTGGTGGATGACGCGCAATTTGAAGCCGAACAACAGAACAAACAAGTGTTGTTCAACAGCCGGGTAAAACGATGGCGTTTGAACTGCGATGCTGAAAGCCTGCAAGGCGCGTTCGACAATATTATTCGCAATGCGATCAAGCACACACCAGCCAACACAGCCGTGAGCATCGATTGTTCGCTTCAGGAAAAACAGTTGCGCATTGAAATCAGGGATCAAGGCCCGGGTGTGCCCGCCGCGCTGCTGCCCAAACTGTTCACTCCATTTTTCAAGCATGGAGAACACTCAGGCCATGGTCTGGGTTTGGCAATCGCCAAGAAGTCGATTCAGCGTGTGAATGGGGTACTTGGCGCACGCAACTGTGCGCCGACCGGCTTGCTCGTGTGCATTGAATTGCCAGGCAAGGGCACTTAGGGCGTCACACCCGCTATCCAGCCTTCCACAGGATCGATTAACTTGGGCAAACCGAAATTGGAATCGGCTCGTTTTGCAGCCCACCCGGCGACCAAGCAACACAACACTGCATCCAGGTGATCGGCCTTGACATCGTCAAGCAACTTCGCGCGCAAATAAGGCCGCACTTGCACCTTGATACCGAACAACATGCCCTCTTCCAAAGCACACAGCAGCTCGGAACGGGCCATTCGGCGATCCGCTGTGTCTTTCTTCGGATCATCGCTTTTGTAGCTGGCGCGGTTCAATACCTTGCGAGCCAGGTAGCCGGGGTAGGCTTCCAAGGCCACGCGTGTGGGGTCGCCACGTTGCATGCCTGGGATATGAACGCCTGTTTTCATCAACAACGGTGCGCCCGCGTGCAGCATGTAGGCCACCGGCGGGTTCACCCACTTCATCGAAGGCGAGGAGCCCGCAGGGCCATCGCACTCGCGGTGCGCAAACTTATGCCCCGCAGGCCGTGCATCACACCAGGCTTTGAAGGTGGCGCGAATTTGCTCGCGGCTTAGCGCACTGTAGTAACTGATCAGATTTTCCCAGGCCTTGAAGTCGGTACGCCCGGCACCTGGCCACTTCAAACCTTCGACCAGTTTGCGCGACAAACCGAACGGCATGTCAATCGCAGCCACAAACCCCAACTGTTCCAAAGGCCCGGCTGCGCGCTCGAATTTTCCAAACGCCTGCGGCCCCTCTTTTAACAGGGTTTCAAACTCGCCCAGCGTGGTCAGCGACATCAGTTCATCAACCGCCAGCACAGCGCCTTGCCAATGGCCCACAGCCACAGCAATCGGCTTTTTCTTGGTGGGGCTGCTGGAAAAATCAATGCCGAGCAAGCGACTGTTTTCGGGATTCAAACTGCATTCTCCGGGGGCAACAAAGCTTCGAGCACGGCAAGGTGATCGGCTTCATGCAAAGGTTTGTCATGGCGAATGCGCAGCATACGTGGAAAACGAACGGCCACCCCACTTTTGTGGCGAGTGGAGCGGGAAATTGCTTCGAATCCAAGTTCGAAAACCAGCACTGGCACCACAGTGCGAACCGGCCCAAACTTGTCCACAGTGTGTTTGCGAATGACTCGATCCACTTCCTTGAATTCTTCATCGGTAAGGCCAGAGTAAGCCTTGGCAAATGGCACCAAACGGGGCAAACCACGGGCGACGGTGTCTTCCACTTTCTCACCGTTCGCAATCGCCTGTGCCACCTCTTGCGCTTGCGCCTTCGAGGCGGGCGGTGTTTCCCACACGGCAAAGGTGTAATCGGTGTAAAGGCTTGCGCGGCGGCCATGGCCCCGCTGGGCATACACCAACACGCAATCCACGGTCATTGGATCAATTTTCCATTTCCACCACAAGCCATCGGCTTTGGTGCGCCCAACTCCGTATTTGGACTCCAAGTGCTTCAGCATGAAACCCTCCACACCTCGCCCACGGCTCTCTTCGCGCAACAGTTTCAATGCATCCCAGTTGGGTGCTTTCACACTTTGCGACAACAACAAACGCGGCATGGCATTCACGGTACTTTGTTCATGGTGTGAAGCATGAAATTTCTCCAGCGCAGTTCGACGCTCACGCTGAAGAAGATTCACCATGTTGTCGCCATGAAGCCGAAGCAGGTCGTAAGCCAAAAAAACAACCGGCGCATCGGCCATCAATTTTTTGCTAACCACTTTGCGATTCAAACGCCCTTGCAAAGCATTGAACCCAGCCGGCGCATCGCCTTGCCACACCAAAATTTCACCGTCCAGAATGCAGCCGTCTGGCCATTCTGCAAACGCGGCCTGCAACTCGGGAAACTGCTCGCTAACCAACTCCTCGCCGCGCGACCACACCCACACCTGCCCACCTTCTTTCACCACTTGGGCGCGAATGCCATCGTATTTCCATTCCACCAACCAGTCGTCAACGGCACCTAAATTTTCAGGTTCCTCCTGCAAGGGATGCGCCAGAAAAAACGGCAAGGGTTGCCCCAAACGGCCGGGGTCTTGCCCTGTGCTGTTATCCACGGTTGCAGCCACTAAGGCACTGAACTGCTCTGCGGTGGGTTGATTGCTTGCATCGGCAAATCCCATCATGCGAGTGGCCACCAGTTTGGCATCCAGCACAGCCAGCTCAGCCAAGGCACGGGTCACCAACAGCTTAGACACCCCCACTCGAAATCCACCTCCCACCAGTTTCACAAACAGGAATCGCTCTGTGGCGGTCAGTTCATTCCAGCAGCTTTGCACAGCCGCAATGCGATCTTCGTCGGGCAAATTGCGCAGGGGCAGAATTCGGTGTTGCATCCACCAGGCCAATCCTTGCGACTGGCTGGGCACTGTAGAGGAGGTCGGCAATACATGCGCGATTGTCTCTGCCAAATCGCCCACCGCCTGGTAGCTCTCTTCAAACAACCAATCGGGCAAACCACTCACCTGCAAGGCAACCTCCCGCAGTGTCCGTGTGGGCACAGTGCGCTTGGGTTTTCCACCCGACAAGAAGTACACAGCCCAAGCGGCGTCCTCAGCAGGCGCATGTTCAAAGTAACGCTTTAAGGCCTGCACCTTGTGCAAAGTTGAGGTAGAGCCATCCAGTTCAGCGAACAATTCTGCAAACTGCTTCATGCGGCAGGCTCCTGTTCGCCTTCTCCTTCGCCGCCATACTCAGTCACGAAGGCACGTGCATTCAATCCCTGCTCTTGCAGCCAGCGCACCATCACCTGAACATAGCCGTGAGTCACAATCACCTGTTCCGCACCAGTGGCGCCGATTGCACGCATCAGGCCGGGCCAGTCTGCATGGTCAGACATCACAAAACCCCGGTCTACATTGCTGCGCCTGCGCCCGCCGCGCAACTGCATCCAGCCCGATGCAAATGCATCGGAATACGCATTGCCAAATCGCTTCATCCAGGCTGCACCTTGGGCAGCGGGCGGTGCAATGGCAAGACAGGTTTTGTAAATGGATTTATCGAGTACCTCGCTCACGGTCAATGTTTCTGGCAACTTCACACCCGCATCTCGATAGGCCTTGTTCAACCCCTCGCAAGCACTGTGGCACACAATCGGGCCGATGCTTGAATCAACACCCGCCAGTATTCGTTGTGCCTTGCCAAATGAATAGCCGTACAACACGCTGGCTTTGCCCAGTGCTGCATTTGCAGCCCACCAGGCATTGATCTCGGCATAAATTTCGGCGTCGCTACGCCAGCGGTAAATGGGCAAGCCAAAGGTAGACTCTGTGATGAAGGTGTGGCATTTCACCGGTTCGAATGCATCGCAAGTTAAATCGGGAGCCACCTTGTAATCGCCGCTGGCCACCCACACATGGCCTTGGTACTCCAGCCGAATTTGACAAGACCCCAACACGTGACCCGCCGGGTGCAGCGAAATTTTCACACCGTTGTGAACGGTGCTTGTGCCATAAGGCAAGGTGTCCAGAGAAATATTGCCCAAGCGGGTACGCAATACACCTTCGCCGGGCGCAGCACACAGGTAATGGTTGTGGCCAACACGGGCATGGTCAGCATGCGCATGGGTAATAATTGCGCGGTCTACCTTGCGCCACGGGTCGATATAAAAATCGCCCGGTGGGCAATACAAACCTTCGGGGCGACTCACCACCAAATCCATGCTGCACAACCTTCAAGAACAAGCACTAATACCGGCTGCCAAAACCACCCAGAAAAACAGCCAAGAGCATTAATTTATAACACAGCCAGCTGAACACCCTTTCTTTCAAAGGTCGCTGTGCGTGTTCATGGGCTTGAATTTCGCGGCTGTCTTTCTGAATGGATTTTTGTAGTTCTTCGCGCAGCGCACTTGCAAACTCGCGGTTATACACAATCACATTGGCCTCTCGTGCAAACAGAGAACTCAATGGGTCCAAGTTGGATGAACCCACCGTGGCCCAGTTGGAATCCACCACTGCTACTTTGGCGTGTAGAAAGCTGGGCAAATACTCATAAATATCGACCCCTGCACTCAACAAACTCGAATACAAACTTTGCGTGGCGTAATGCTGAAAGCGATACTCCACTCGCCCTTGCAACAACAGTTGAACATGCACGCCGCGCGCACGCGCAGCCAACAAGGCTTTGCGTATTTTGCGGCCGGGCAAAAAATAAGCATTGCTCAGAATGATTGAGCGCTGCGCATTGCCAATGGCCTGCACGTAGGCGCGCTCAATTCGCCTGCGCAAGCGAAAATTGTCGCGCACAGCCAGCTGGGCTTTTACCTTGCCCGCTGCTTTGGGTTTGGGCGTTGCGCGCTGGCGGGCCATTGCCTCTTGTAACTGTTCAACCCTTTCCTTCCACCAAGCCGAACTAAAAGTATCAGTCACCCGGCCGCCCGGGCCAATTTGGAGCCACAGCCACTCCATGTTGTGCCACACATCCAGAACCACAGGGCCTTGCACTTGCACAGCAAAGTCATAGCGGGGCCCCAAGGTTTTTTGATCCAGCAAATCGGTGTTCACCACCATGGCTTGCTCGCGCATTCCACCTGAAGCGCCCCAAATCGGTTCCCGTTTCTGTCGCGCGCGCTCTGTTGCCTTGAGCAACTCATCGCGTTCCCCTTCATGATTCCAGTCATCAATCAGGTTAATGCCACCCACAAAAGCAATGTCGTGATCGACAGCAATGATTTTCCGGTGCATGCGACGAAGCCGTTTCGGGTTCAGCTTGAACAACACGCCCTCAGGTCGAAACACCCGCACATGCACGCCATGCTGCTGCAAAGTGGGCACCCATGTGCGCGCGCCTTCCTGTCCACCAAAACCATCCAGCACCAGGCGCACATTCACCCCGCGTGCTGCGGCACGGCACATCGCCTCACAAAATGCTTCGCCAATTGAGTCGTTTGCAAAAATATAGGTTTCGACGCGCACGGCATGCCTGGCTTGCTCGATGGCATTCAACGCTCTTGGGAACAGTTGCTCGCCGCCCACCAACAACTCAACCGCATTGCCCTCCCGCTCGGGCGCGGCTGCTGGCAATAGGTTCAACACCATGCACACTCCAGGTCGACCACGAATGGCGCATGGTCAGACAACTTGGCCCAAGCAGACCCATGAAGCACCGTGGCCTCATGAACCTTAAAACCACGGGCAAATACGCGGTCAAGCCCCAGCAAAGGAAACCGGCTTGGGAAACTACCCACACGGGCCAGGCGATTGTGTTTGCCTAGGGGCATGACTTCCTCGGCCTGCAAGCCTTGCTGCAAAATTGGCCCCAAGCGGCGCTGCCAGTCGTTGAAATCGCCCGCAACCACCAAAGGCATGCCAGCGGGCACATGCGTACCCACATGCTCAATCAGTTTGCTGGCCTGCCGTACACGGCTGCGATACAGCAAACCAAAATGCGCCACCATGGCGTGAATGGGGCCTGCTGGAGTTTTTACGCAGCAATGCAGCAAACCACGTTGCTCAAGCCGGTGGTCTGACACGTCCTGATTCAGCATCCATTCAATTTCGTATCGCGACAACAAGGCGTTGCCATGGTGCCCGTGCGAATACACCGCATTCATGCCGTAAGCTGTGAAGTATTGTTGGCTGGCATGGCCCAACAGGTTGTCAATCGCAGAGGGCGATTGGGCGAGAAACTCGTGTTGCCCGCCCTCGGGCCAATGTTCAAACTTGCCCGCATGGCGATCGTGCCGACCCTGAACTTCCTGTAAAAATACAAGGTCCGCATTCATGGCATGAATTTGTTCGCGCAAGGCGTGAATGGTCAGGGAAGGCTTGCGCAGGCCCATCACCCCTTTGTGAATGTTGTAGGTCGCAATTCGAAGTCGCATTACATGCAATACCTAGAAAATAGATCGGTAAATTACCAAGTCAATTCAAGTCATGTCACAAACACAGGGTATTGCCCCCCAATTAGGGTTACCCCTAAACTCAATTTGTAAATATTGAACCTTCTAAAGCAGTTTAAAACCGTTTCCAGCAGTAGCTACATACCGTATATGAAAAAAGGGGCCCTTCGCGGCCCCTTTGTATTTTCAGGCCAGCCCGGCCTGAAGCTTTAAGTTCAAATCAAGAATGGCTTGTGCATTGTTGGGTGAAAAACAGCGGCCCGCTGCCTCTTGTGCATTCATCCAGGCATACCCAACATGCTCATCGGCAGCCAACTTGGGAATAAATTCGACAGGCACACAGGCCAAGAACCAATGCTCGGTGTTGTGGGTAACACCTTGCGGGTAACGATGACGCCAATGTTCGAAAATTTCGTACTGCAAACTGTGTGGCCACGGCCTAAGCACACCGGGTTGCAACAATTCATCAGGTTTGGCATCCACCACAGTGGGTGACTGCACAGGCGTGGCCACAAACCCGGTTTCTTCGGCCAGCTCACGCACAGCCGCATGTAAGGGCAATTCATCTGGAAAATCGAGACTGCCGGTCACCGATTGCCAGTAACCGGCTTTGTCAGCCCGTTCTATCAATAAAAAATCCCCGTCCGGGCTGACCATCACGACCAGCACCGACACAGGGATTTTATGACCGCTCAAAACTGCGCCGCCCTACGTGGTCAAGCCACGTTTTTGGGTTCGGTCTGCCGCAAACGAATATGCAACTCACGCAACTGCTTTTCGTCTACAGGGCTTGGGGCCTGGGTCAACAAGCACTGCGCACGCTGTGTTTTCGGGAAAGCGATTACGTCGCGAAT
Organism: Limnobacter olei; assembly: GCF_029087225.1. GTDB lineage: Bacteria > Pseudomonadota > Gammaproteobacteria > Burkholderiales > Burkholderiaceae_B > Limnobacter > Limnobacter olei. Next base: position 473,997 of record NZ_JARFJD010000002.1, read on the forward strand.
GCTCTCTGCACCACTCATCATGGTCACAATGCGGTCCAGGCCAAAGGCCAAACCACCATGGGGTGGCGCACCGTATTGCAGGGCATCCAGCAGGAAACCAAACTTGGCTGCCGCTTCTTCTTCAGAAATATTCAGCGCACGGAACACCTTGCTCTGAACCTTTTCCTTGTGAATACGCACTGAACCGCCGCCCAACTCCCAACCGTTCAACACCATGTCGTAAGCCTTGGCAATACATTTGCCAGGATCGGTAGTCAGGTAGTCTTCGTGGCCGTCTTTGGGACTGGTGAAGGGGTGGTGGCAAGCCACCCAGCGACCGGCTTCTTCGTCCAGTTCAAACATCGGGAAGTCGATCACCCACAATGGCTCCCACCGCCCCTGCGCCAAACCGGCTTTCTGACCAAATTCGCTATGGCCAATCTTCAGGCGCAAAGCACCCATGGCGTCGTTCACCACCTTGGCTTTGTCAGCACCAAAGAACAGAATGTCGCCATCGGCTGCGCCACTGCGCTTGAGCAATTCATTCAGGGCGGTGTCGTGAATGTTTTTCACGATGGGCGACTGCAAACCATCGCGGCCCTTGGCCAGTTCATTCACCTTGATCCAGGCCAGCCCCTTGGCGCCGTAAATGCCCACAAACTTGGTGTAGTTGTCAATTTCGGAACGCGGAATTTCAGCGCCACCCGGCACACGCAGCGCCACTACACGGCCATTGTCCGTATTGGCCGGGCCAGAGAACACCTTGAAATCCACATCTTTCATGATGTCGGTGAGTTCAGTGAATTCCATCTTCACGCGCAGGTCGGGTTTGTCTGAACCAAAACGCGCCATGGCTTCGCTGTAGGGCATCACCGGGAAGGGGTTTTGCAATTCCACATCCATGGTTTGCTTGAACACCTTGCGGATCATGTCCTCAAACAAATCACGAATCTCTTGCTCGGTCAGAAATGAGGTTTCAATGTCCACCTGGGTGAATTCAGGCTGACGGTCGGCGCGCAGGTCTTCATCGCGGAAACACTTGGTGATTTGGTAATAACGATCATAACCAGCCACCATCAGCATTTGTTTGAACAACTGGGGGGACTGCGGCAGGGCGAAAAACTCGCCAGCATGCACACGGGAAGGTACCAAGTAATCGCGCGCGCCCTCAGGCGTACTCTTGGTCAGCATCGGTGTTTCAATGTCAACAAACCCCTGCGCATCCAGGTGATTGCGAATGGCCATGGCCACTTTGTAACGCAGCATCAGGTTCTTCTGCATTTGCGGACGGCGCAGATCGAGAACCCGGTGGGTCAAGCGAGTGGTTTCAGACAAATTCTCATCATCCAACTGGAACGGAGGCGTGACCGAGGCATTCAGAATTTCAAGGCCTTTGCACAACACCTCCACGCCACCACTTTTCAGGTTGCTGTTTTCAGTGCCTTGCGGGCGAGCACGCACCAGACCTTCCACACGCACACAAAACTCGTTGCGCAAAGTTTCTGCGGTGGAAAATACATCGGCCAGGTCGGGGTCACACACCACCTGCACCAAACCCTCGCGGTCGCGAAGGTCGATAAAAATAACTCCGCCGTGGTCTCGGCGACGTTGTACCCAGCCGCACAGGGCAATGGTTTGACCCAAGTAGGCCTGTGACACATTGCCACAATAGTCAGTACGCATTTTCATGAATGTAAGTCTTTTTTAATGGGTTGATCCAACACGTCATCAGAAGGTGTTACCACCCCCAAAGACACAATGTACTTCAAGGCCTCGTCCACAGACAAACCGGACGGCCGCAATAATTTTTCGGGCACCATGATCACGTATCCCGAGGCAGGGCTAGGCGATGTGGGCACGTAAACCGACACCAGCGGCCCCTGATCATTCAGGTTTTCCAGCAAGCTGGGCGGCGGTGTGCCGGTCACAAAACCCAAGACCCACACCCCAGGGTGTGGGTAGGGTACCAACACCGAACGTGTGAACGCTTTGCCGGATGAGCTTAACAGCGTATCGGACACCTGCTTGACGCTGTTGTACACAATTTTGAACAAGGGAATGCGCGACAGTACCCAGTCACCGGCCTTGAATAACCAAGCCCCGAAATAATTGGCCGCCAACACCCCCGTGCCCAACAACACAGCAAGGGTCAAAATAACACCCAGCCCGGGAATATGCACACCCAGCCACACCCGGGGGTGCAGCGCATCGGGCAGCAACATCAGGGTTTGGTCCATCAAACCCACCACCAAGGCCAATACCCACAAGGTGATACCCAAGGGCACCCAGATCAACAACCCCGTCAGCAGGTATTTCTTGATGATGTCCGAGTTCAATACCCGTTCAGGCAACTTGACCGACGGCTTAGCTGGCATCTGAACTTGACGCCGTGGTTGATGGGGAGCTTGCATTTGACGCAGCAGTTGCTGCACCCGCTGCCGGCTTTTCCGAGGTGGACGAAGCAGTCGAAGCAGCGGCCGACGATGCACCGCCGCCGCCCCGGAAATCAGTGACATACCAACCGGAGCCTTTCAATTGAAAGCCCGCCGCAGTCACCTGCTTCGCAAAGCTGGCCTGCCCGCAACTTGGACACTGGGTCAAGGGGGCATCGCTCAGTTTTTGCAACACGTCTTTTTCGAAGCCACACGCTTCACAGCGATACGCATAAATAGGCATTTCCGCTACACCTGCAAATACAAACGAAAAACTCCCCATTATAAGATGGAAGGCTCAAGAACTCCAACATCCTGAATTTCAACGACAAAAAAAGAGCGCTTTCCTTTCGAAAAGCGCTCTTCGTGTCGACGGAGTAGGCTGCCCCAATCATGAATTCAGCCAATGACACTAGAACTACGCCGCCCCCTCTCTAGCAAAGAGCGGTTTTGGATCAACAGGCTCTTAGGCGGCCTGGTATCCTGCCTCTTGTTGACCCTGCTCCTTGGCTGACCAGCGGTTGGCGCGCTTGAAGGTACCTAGGTCGTTGAATCGCACACCGTTTGCACGCATCACTTCGTGCGCCTTCTTGGCAGTCATCTGACGAATGTAGAAAGGATCACGCACTACGAAGTGATGAATGCCGTGGGTGGAGCCGAAATTGAAACAGAACAGGTGGGGAATGATGAACCACTTGCTGTTCAGGACTTGACACTGCTGCACGAAGTTACCGTCTTCAATGTCGCCGAAGTAATGCATGTTCGAGCTAATGAAGTTGATGCTGAATGAACGCAACAGGTTGGGTGCAAAAATCAGCACTGCAACAGTGTTGGCGGTAGCCACCAGCTCAGGTGTAACAAATGCGGGCCAAGGCACGCTGTAACCTACGGCCCAGGCTGCAGCCTCCACCGCCCAGTAAGCCACGTAGGCGTGCCATCCAATGTAGAAAGCAGAGGCCAAGGGGAAGTTGCCAATTGCACCACGCATCAGTGCTTTCAAGCGCAGGTGCTTGGGCACTTTCAGGATACGCAACACCACGCTGAGTTCAAGATCAAGCATCATCAGCAAGCGCAAGGGGGTGAAACGCTCGCCATTGGTGATAGCACGTTCTTCCAGATCAGTTTCCGTGCCGGAATGTTTGTGATGATGCAGGTGCAGGTGGCGGCGCAACCATGGGTTGATTGTGCTGGGGCGGCAAATCCACACCAGTGCCATCATCAGGTTATGCATGAACTTGTTCTTGCGGAAATACATGTAATGGATCAGGTCATGTTCCAGCTCATGCGTAAAGCTCAGGAATATGGCGATGACCGGAATGGTCACATACCAGGCCAGCACACCTTCCAGGTAAGCCCAACCAGTCAACACTGCGCCCGCCATCGAGAACAGCAAAATCGCCATGCCAATGGCGTCTTGATGCTGCAGAATCGGGTATTTGGCGCGAATTCTGTCGCCTTCAGCAAGCACCGCTGTTTTGATGGTTGCAATGCGCTTTTGGTCTTGCGTATTGATACTGTTCTGCTTGATTCTTGAACCACCTTCGGCCTTGGCCGGCTGGCTCATCAGCTTTTCACTCAAACTTGACATACTCTTGCCTCTTTATGATTTGGCTTTTGATGATTGAAGTATGCTTGGTGTTGCGCAGTAAAGCTTGTTCTGAAACGACAAGCTTATGACCTTCGACGCCACAATAAGCACTCAATGACCAGTAAAGTGACCCACAAAGCGTCTAACCCAGCCAGCAACATCCCAACGGCCCTGGCCAGTTGGATGCGCGGCCTTGCCCGCGAACTTGAACACCAAGGCTGCGATGCACAGGCTTTGTTCAGCGAGGCCGGGCTGGACTTTTCCCTGCTGGACGAACCCGAAGCACGTTACCCCGTGCCCCAAACCACCCTGCTTTGGCAAAAAGCAGTGGCGGCCACTGGCGACGAAACCTTGGGCATCAAGGCCATTCGGCACATTACCCCTGCCACTTTTCATGCTGTGGGCTTGAGCGTAATGGCCAGCGAAACCCTGGAACAGGCTTTTGGCCGAATGCGCCGATTTGTCGATCTGGTGACCGACGCCAGCGAAATTGAGCTTCTGAGCACCGACTATGAATTTGTTGTTGAGCTGAAATTGAGGGAAGGTGCGCAACCAGCACATCAATCGACCGATGGTTTTTTGTGCCTGCTGGCCAATGCAGGCAAAGGCCTTGGCGACCCCAGCCTTGTGCCACAAAGGGTTGAACTCAGCCGCCCTGCCCCGCAAGTCAGCAATTTGGATTTCTTTGAGAAAAGTTTTGCAGCCCCACTGAAATTTGGTTGCGATACCATGCGCATTGTTTACGAACTTGCCATGGTGCGTACCCGGCTGAAAGGTGCCAACCCGTTAATAGCGGAGCACTTGGACCAAGCCAGCCAGGCAGCAATTGAAAGACTCAAGCCTGCAAGCAGTGCCAGCAAGAAAATACGCCACTGGGTTATCGACCGCCTGCAACAAGGCGCACCCAGCATTGAAGAAGCTGCTTCGTTCATGAATATGAGTGCCCGCAATCTGCAGCGCAGGTTAGCAGAGGAAGGGACCAACCTGGCCAGCATTGTGGACGAAATTCGGCAGAGCGAAGCCACACGACGCCTGAAGCAAAGTCAGGATTCGCTTACCGCAATCGCACTTGACCTGGGGTTCTCTGATGCCTCAGCCTTCAGCCGGGCCTGCAAACGCTGGTTTGGCAAAAGCCCCAGCGACATACGCGAAAGATAATTAACATTCGTAGAGCCACGTACCTACAAACACGGCACGGGTTTTGCACTGCAACAAAAGTAAATCTACTTTATGCCAAGTCTTTCCGACGGCAACTTGATTACTTTTGATTGGAGTTGGTGCAATGCTAAGTAATAAACCTACACGATTCTTTCTCTCCTGTGCACTTGTTTTGCCCTTTGCACTGGGTGGGCTGATTGCATTTGGTGCAGCAAGCAGCAATTTGCAACAACAGGACATCGCTCCGAGCGTGCGCGACCAGACAGGGACCTCTCGTGTGTCCGAACCTCTGGATTATCGATCTTCACAGATCATCGTCACCGACCCCGAAGGCATTGCCTACAACGCAGACGTGAATGCACTGGTGCGCTACCCACTGGACGGAGATGGACCCTTTCCAGTGGTGCTCTATTTGCATGGCCGCCACGTAACCTGCAGCTATTTGGGAACCGAATTTTTGAGCACTGGCGAATGTGATCTTGAACTACCCAGCGTACTCGGCCAGCCACTGAACGTGGTGAAATCGGTGGACAGCTACAAAGGCTACGATTACATGGCCAGAAATTTGGCTGCACACGGATATGTAGTGGTATCCATTAATGCCAACGATGTGAACGACAAAGATTTGGCCGGTGATGCAGGGGTTCAGGCGCGATCCGAATTAATTTTGCACCACCTCGATATTTTGCGTGAAATCAACCGGACGGGCTTTTACAGCAAGCTGGACGAACCCTACCTGCTGGCCAGTTTGCGGGGCAAAATCGACATGGGCAAGGTGGGCCTGATGGGCCATTCCCGCGGCGGGCAAGGCGTAACGCATTCACTCAGTGTGAACCAGGCACGTGGCCCCACACTGGAAGTAGGTGAAGTAACGCCAGCTGGCAGCGCATTCAACCAGCCACACAATATCAGTGCTGTGTTTGCCCTGGCCCCGACCAACTTCGACATCATCACCGCGCCCAACGCCACCTTTGCGGTATTGCTGCCTTATTGCGACGGGGATGTTTCCAACCTGCAAGGCGCATTCATGTATGACGAAAGCCGCAATCTGGAGGAAACCACACCGAGTCGAAAGTTTCAACTTGTCACCATGGGCGCAAACCACAATTTCTACAACACCACATGGTCTGGGGATGATTATTCCAACAGTGACTCTTGGTGCGACAGTGCTGCTGAAACGAGTGGACGTGACAGCCCCATTGACCAACGTCGACATGGCGAATTCCTGATGTCTTCTTTCTTTCGTCTTTTCTTGGGCAATGAAACGCAATTCTCATCTTACTGGTCAGGCATGGCCAGCCTGCCCGCCGACGCCTGCCCTGTGGGTTCGGCCAATGCGGGGCAACGGTGTGATGAACGTGTGCACTTGACCATACAAACACCCAAGGAAGAACGCCTTGAAATTGACAACACAGCCACCGCAACATCATTGACAAACAACCAGCTGGGCGGCGCAAACAGCACAAGTGACACAGATCGTTTTGAGTTTTGCTCAACCCGAAATGAATCGGGCACCGTGAACTCGACCGGCTGTCCAAGCCTGCGCACCTGGGCCACCAGTGGCCAGCTTTATCTGGAATCTGACAACAGTGAATCACGCTTCAAAACCCAGCTGAATGATCTGGACGTGACCTCTTATGACAGCCTGACCTTCAGGGTTGGCATACCAGTCAAGGCTGCCGAGAATAATCCTCTGGCAACGGCTCCCAACATGCGTGCCATGCTTACCGACACCTTTGGGCAAAGCACCGTAGTCGATGTCGCCAGCTATTCAAACGCGCTTTATTTGCCACCTGGAGACCCACTGAACACCGAAGGTGCAAAAACCTTGCTGAACATGGTTCGCTTACCGCTGGCCAGCTTTCAAGGCGTGGATTTTGAACATTTGGCCGCTCTGGAATTGATTCATGTTGGCCCTACCCAACTGCAGCTGACCGACTTTCAATTTCAGGCACTGGCAGGTGAGCTTCAGCTTTCCGACTCTGACACAGGAACACCCGTCGAAGTAGACCCCAACGAAGGTTCGGGAAACACAGAAAACGCGGGAAGCGCCTCGGGAGGCGGCGGATCAACCACACTGCCGGGCCTGACAGCGTTGGTGATCTGCTTACTGGCATTCAAACGCAAGCGGGGTGCTAAGGGCGAGCTTCGTAATGTGTAAATGAGCTGATTTCACCCTGTTTGCTCACCAGCAACACATTGTATTCGGCGCGTTTGCTGGGGTAATCAGGGTGTTCCATGCCAGGCGAACCCATGGGCATGGCTGGCACGGACAAACCCACCACGTCAGCAGGCTTCTGGGCCAACAGCTTCTTGATATCGCCAGCGGGCACATGCCCCTCGATGGCATAGCCCGCAACTTTGGCACTGTGACAGCTGCCATATTGCTGTGGCATGCCCAAAGCGGCGCGGAATGAATCGGTATTCTGAACATCATTCACCTTCACGGTGAAGCCGTTCTCCTCCAGGTGCTCAACCCACTCCGAGCAACAACCACAGGTGGGTGTTTTCCACACCTCAACGAAATTGTCTCCTTGCTGGGCCATCTCTGCCGGCTTGTCACTGCAAGCAGAGATCACGCCCGAGCAAGCTACCAGCAAAGCGCCCAGCCAATAATTCGTACGACATTTTTTCATTGAATCAACTCACTTTGAATTCAGTATCGATCAAGCCCGGAAGCACCAAACGAAGTTGATCGCCGCTTTTTAGAGCCCCAACGCCCTCGGGAGTTCCGGTGAAAACAAGATCACCTTCCTGCAAGGTAAAGACCTGGCTTAAATAACGCACGATGAACGGAATAGGAAACAGCATTTTTCGGACATCGCCATGTTGGCGAATTTGCCCGTTCAAATGCATTTGAAACTCAATACTGTGCGGGTGCTCAATGTGTTCAGCGGGCACAAACTGCGTCACTGTGGCCGCACAGTCAAAACCCTTGGCCACAGCCCAGGGCAAGCCGCCCTGCTTGGCTTTGGTTTGCAGGTCCCGCGCAGTCAAGTCCAAGCCCAGGCCGTAGCCAGCAATGTGTTTCAATGCCTTGTCCTCGGCAATATTTTTCCCGCCCTGCCCCACCAGCAACACCAACTCGGCCTCGTAGTGAACATCACCGGAATGCGCAGGCAAAACAATGGGTGTTCCCGGCGGATGCAAAGCCGAGGTGGGTTTGATAAACACCACCGGATCTTCTTCGGGGCGATTGCCCAACTCGGCAATGTGCGCAGCGTAATTTCGGCCGATGCAGAAAATATTACGAACCTGTACTGCTTTGGTTTGCTGGGCCAACAAGGCAATGTGAGGCATGGAAGTGTCCTGTTTAAAGCGTTTATCTTTCAATTGTGCATCAAGTCAAAGTCTCGTCCATAAGGACGAGACGATTTCAGTTGCGCAAGGTACCTGAATTTGTCACCATCAAAAAAAATCGAACTCACCGCATGAAATTACTTGTTGTTGACGATCATTTGCTGTTTCGCGAAGGGTTACGCCACATATTACTGAGGCTTGACCAAACTGTTGATATTCACGAATGCGGCACTGTTCAGGATGCAATAGAAATCGCCAAGCAAATCACCGAATTTGATCTTGTTTTACTGGACATGCAGTTACCAGGCCTTCAAGGACTGGAGGGTCTGCATGCATTAAAGGGGGCTTTCCCCACCAGCCCAATCACCTTGATTTCCGGCGTTGCAGACCAACGCGCAATTGCGGAGGGAATACGCAGTGGCGCCCAAGGCTTTGTCTCGAAATCCGGCAGCGCGGAAGACATGCTGAATGGTCTCAGAAAAGTGATCAACGGCGAACACCACATACCCCCCGAGATCAGCAACTCACAAGGAGTTGGCATTCGGCTGGACCAAACCTATCACCTCACGCCGCGGCAGGTCGAGGTGTTGGCCCAGTTGTGCGAAGGACATTCCAACAAGGAAATTGGACGCACGCTGAGCATGAGCGAGAACACAGTGCGTTGCCACGTGGCCAGCGTATTTCGAGCCTTGGGCGCAAAATCAAGAACCGAAGCAGCCATATTGGCCAAACGCAAGGGTTTGCTGTGACCGCCGCACTGAACATCAACGACGATCAGTACAAACCACTCATTCTTAAAGAACAGACGCGCCTGCTTTTTGAACACCTGCCATTCGTGCTGATCGGCAGCCTGGTTTCTGCCACAGGCGTCGCCGTGATTCTTTGGAATGAAGTTGCGCATTCCGTACTTCTTGGCTGGACGGCGCTGGTCTACCTGTTGTGCCTCGCACGCTGGAAGATTCGTCAATACTTTATGCGACTGGGCACCGATTATGACGCCAATCGCTGGATATACGTGGCTACAGCACTCACCGCGTTGGCAGGGTTGCTGTGGGGAAGCATGGGTGTTCTGTTTTTTGAAGACACTCCACTGGTGCTCATGACGCTGGTGATTGTTTTGGGCGGCATGACAGCGGGCGCGGTTTCATCCCACAGCTGCCATCTTCCAGCTTATATTGCCTTTGCAGTGCCTGCCGTGAGCCCGTTCGCCTTGCGCTGCTTCGCCGAGCTGGATGGTTTTCACGTCGTTCTTGGCACCCTTTCACTCACCTTCATGTTGGTGAATATTCTGTATGGCCGCAACTTGCAGGGAAACTTGCTTGAAACCATGCGACTGCGGTTCCAAAACGCCGACCTTGTGGTGGCACTGACCCATCAAAAAGAGGCTGTTGAGCAGGCAAGCCTGGCCAAAACACGGTTTTTGGCCGCAGCAAGCCATGACCTTCGGCAACCAGTGCAGGCCATTGAACTGTTTGTCGATGTACTTGATCAAGATCTCAAGGACACGCCGGCCACCGTGATGCTGAACCGTATTCGTGCTGCCGGTCGAGGACTTGAGACCTTATTGAATGCCCTGCTCGATTTTTCGAAAATTGATGCTGCGGCAATTACTCCGGACAAAAAACATTTTCCGATTCAATCGATTTTTGATGTGCTTCAAACCGATTTTTGTGCCCAAGCAGACCGCAAGGGTATTTCCATTCGTTTTGTAGGAAGCAGGCTTTGTGTGCATAGCGACCCCAATTTGCTTGAACGAATACTGCGCAACTTTGTGTCCAACGCGATCAAATACACGCCAGCAGGCAGTGTGTTGATTGGATGCAGAAGACAGGAAAGCGATGTCCGGATTGAGGTTCATGACACAGGCATTGGAATTCCAGACAAGGCACACGAGAAGGTTTTCAAGGAATTCGTGCAACTGGACAACCCCGAGCGAGATCGCGAGAAAGGACTAGGCCTGGGTTTGTACATTGCCAGCAGCCTGGCGGGTTTGCTGGGACACCCCATCAGGCTGAATTCCACTGTGGGTCGCGGCTCTGTGTTTTCAGTCACGGTACCCCTCGGAAAAATTCAAACCGAAACACCTGACCAACTTGTACAGCCAAGCCCAAACCAGGGGTTGCGAGACAAAACTGTGCTGTTTATCGATGACGATCCAAATTTGAGAGTGGGTGTTGCCGAAATGCTGGAACGTTGGGACTGCGCCGCGGTTACCGCTGAATCCGCACAGGAAGCACTCGAACTGATGCAGATGAGTGGATTTGTGCCCGATGTGATCGTGGCCGACTATCGCCTTCGACACGATGAAACGGGTGTTCAGGCCATTAAAGCCATTCAGGCCCGCTGGGGCACAGTGCCCGCCGCCATTCTGACTGGTGACACCGAGCCCGAGCGCATTCGCGAAGCTCGGTCATCAGGATTCCCATTGGTTCACAAACCACTGAGTGCAGCCAAGTTGAGAACCTTGCTGACACACTTGCTTGGTAAACCCTAGATACCTGCCTCTTTCAAAAAAGGACCAAAGCAGGTGTCAAGCTCAGCCTTCTGGCACATCATGAATTTGGAGCCCGTGGCATGCATCACGATGTAATTGGTGGCCACATTGCCATTCGGCACTTTATGACCCATGCAATCGGGTTGGTCGTTCACCTGCACCACCGTGTCGACCCAAGTGTAGAAGCCCTGCGCATTTGGCCGCAAGCTGATGTCATACCGGGTTTGCACCACCTGTCCGCCGCTCAGAATTTGGGTGGTGCCATCGGTACGAATGTCGTAGATTTCAGCGCAGTTTTGTTCAGGTAGATTGATTCGCCACAAGCCCACCAGCGGGTGCTCCTGAGGCAATGCGGTGTCCGCATGAACGGCGGCAGAAAAAGCTATCGAGAACACACTCAGCAAAACAACCCTGTAATTCATGTAGCCCCCTGCAACGTTACTTATTGCAATTAGCATACTGAGGCTTACTGGGTAGAGCAAGCCGGAATCAAAAAAAGCCTGTGCCTAAAAAGGCGACAGGCTTTTTGGAGTTACTGCAAAACAACAATCAGAACGGAATGTCATCATCCAGATCGGCTACGCTTTGTGGGGCTGAGCGCTGCGGTGCAGGTGCAGATGAACGCATGCTGCTGCCACCCGAGTTGCGGCTAGGCGCTGGCGACTGATCAAAATCATCGCCTGCCCCCATGGATGAACCACCGCCACCACCACCGCCCTCACGACCACCCAGCAATTGCATCTGATCTGCAATAATTTCAGTGGTGTATTTGTCCACGCCCGACTGGTCTTGCCACTTGCGTGTTTTTAAACGCCCCTCAATGTACACCGAGCGGCCTTTCTTGCAGTACTCGCCTGCAATTTCCGCCAGGCGGCCATAAATTACAACACGGTGCCATTCAGTTTCTTCGCGCTTTTCACCCGTGTTTTTGTCTTTCCAGCTGCTCGACGTGGCCAAGGCCAGGTTAACTACAGCACCGCCATCCGGCAGGTAGCGCACGTCGGGGTCTTTGCCCAAATTACCAACCAGAATTACTTTGTTTACTGAGGCCATGGAATGAATTGCTCCTTAAATTCTTGAATACGTATTGAAATGCATTTGAGCGAGACTACTTATTGGCGCGCTGAGTTGAGTTTGCCAAGCGTGACTAAGCAAGTGGACTTGTTGAGCCATCAGCAGGTACCTGAACTTCGGCCACCGTGGCTGCGCGGGGGGGCAAAGCTTTAATGCCCATGGCTAACAATAACCACACAACCACGAGCAACAACGCACCCTCAAACACACCTTGCGCTCCCAGGTGGCGAAACGCAAGCCCGCCCAAAGCGCCACCTGCAAAAAGCCCCAATGCCTGAGAAGTATTATATACACCCAAAGCCAAACCCCGGTGACTGAGGGGTGCCACTCGTGACACCCACGAGGGAAGGGTAGCCTCAAGCAAATTAAAGCCCACAAAGTAGGCAAGTAACAGCACAACCAGCGCCCAGCCTTGGTTTGAAAACAACACGAAACCCAAAAGCACCGCACCCATCAGGCCGATTGAACCCAGTTTAACCTGCTTGGTTTTCGCTTTTTTCTCGGCCCACACCATCAGTGGCACCATGAGCACAAACGAGCCCAATACCACCGGCAAATACACCTTCCAGTGTTCAGCCAGTGGCAATTCAAGACTGCTGAGCAGCAGGCTGGGCACCACCACAAAAAGGGACATTTGCGTTAAATGCAGGGTAAAAATACCCAGGTTCAGACGCAGCAAATCGGGCTGGGTAAGCACGGCCCAACCATCGGCAAAACTGCCCTTGAGCTTGGCTTCCTGATCGGCCAAATTGGGGGTGGGCAACAGCCAAATCACCACACCAATGCCCAGAATACTCAGCACACCGGTCATGGCAAACAGCCCGCTTAAGCCAAAAAACTTGTACAACACCGGCGAAAACACGAGCGACAAAGCAAAAGTAACGCCAATGGAGGCACCAATCATGGCCATGCCTTTGGAGCGCACTTCATCGCGGGTTACATCGGCCAGCAAGGCCGACAGAGCTGCTGAAATGGCACCAGCGCCCTGCAAGGCGCGCGCCCACACCAGCTGCTCTACTGTTTCGGCCACATAGCCCAACCAGCAACCAACAGCAAATAGCAACAGGCCACCGATAATAATGGGCTTTCTACCCAGTTTGTCTGAGGCCCAACCCAAGGGAATTTGCATACACGCCTGTGCAAGGCCATAAATACCCATGGCCAGGCCCACCAAGCTTAAATTGTCACCACCGGGCATACCCGCAGCATGCAGGGAGAACACGGGCAAAATCATGAACATGCCAAACATGCGCAACGCGTAGATGCTGGCCAGCCACCCTGCGGCTTTGCGCTCGGAGGGCAGCATTTTGAAAGCATCGGGGGCTGCAGTATGGCTCACGGTCTTGCGGCTCATGTGTGATTGAAATTCAAGGGCTTGAACAACCCTTGCAGATGTCTTATTCCGGGAAACCGTCTATAGTATCAGGTTGGCCGCTGATTCCATTTGTTGTACCGCATGAACTCCATACGCATTCGTGGCGCTAGAACCCACAACCTGAAAAACATTTCGCTTGACCTGCCGCGCGACTCGCTTGTGGTGCTGACCGGGCTGTCTGGCTCTGGCAAATCCAGCTTGGCTTTCGACACTTTGTATGCCGAAGGGCAACGCCGTTACGTGGAAAGTTTGTCCGCGTACGCCCGCCAGTTCTTGCAGTTGATGGAAAAACCCGATGTGGATTTGATCGAGGGGCTGTCCCCCGCTATTTCCATTGAGCAAAAAGCCACCAGCCACAACCCGCGCTCCACCGTGGGCACAGTGACTGAAATTCACGACTACCTGCGCTTGCTGTTTGCCCGTGCCGGCACACCCCGCTGCCCTGAACATGACCTTGAACTGAGTGTGCAGACAGTTTCAGAGATGGTGGACACCGTACTGAGTTGGCCCGAGGAAGCGCGCATCATGATTCTTGCGCCGGTGTTGAACCAGCGAAAAGGCGAACATGTGGATTTGCTCAACGACCTGCGCGCGCAGGGCTTCGTGCGCATTCGCCTGAAAAAGGGCCCACAAGAGGCACCCGAAATTCTGGAACTGGATAAGCTCCCGCCGCTGGATAAACACCACAAGCACAATCTGGACGTGGTGGTTGATCGCCTGAAAGTGCGCGTGGATGCCCGCCAGCGCCTGGCGGAAAGTTTCGAGACTGCACTGCGGCTAAGCGATGGCAAAGCCATCGCAGTGAACCTGGACACGAACACTGAAACCGTGTTTTCCAGCAAATTTGCCTGCCCGGTGTGCGACTACAGCCTGACCGAACTGGAACCTCGCTTGTTCTCGTTCAACAACCCGGCGGGCGCCTGCCCGGTGTGCGATGGCCTGGGCCATGAAAACTTTTTCGACCCTTTGCGCGTGGTGGCCCACCCCGATATTTCGCTGGCTGCGGGCGCAATCAGCGGCTGGGATCGCCGCAACGCCTTGTACTACCAGATGATTCAAAGCTTGGCTGCACATTATGGATTCGACCCGGAATCGCCCTGGAACGAGTTGCCAGAAGATGTGCAGCAGGTGGTGTTGTATGGTTCTGGCAGCGAACAAATTACATTCACGTATTTGAGTGAGCGCAGCAAACCAGTGGCCAAAACCCATGCCTTTGAAGGCATTTTGCCCAATCTCACGCGCCGCCACCGCGACACCGACTCTTCAGCGGTGCGTGATGAACTGGGCAAGCTGATGGCAGTGCGAAGCTGTCAGGCCTGCCAAGGCTCACGCCTGAAAACCGGTGCGCGCCATGTATTCATTGGCGAACACGAACACCGCAAGGCCTTGCATCAGGTCACTGAGCTGCCCATTCACAAAGCACTGAGTTATTTTGAAACCATGCAAATGCAGGGCGCCAAAGGGCAAATTGCAGAAAAAATTGTGGTGGAGATCAAGGCGCGTTTGCAGTTTTTGAACGACGTGGGCCTGAACTATTTAACGCTGAACAGAAGTGCAGATACGCTAAGCGGTGGCGAAAGCCAGCGTATCCGACTGGCCAGTCAGATTGGATCAGGGCTAACAGGTGTGATGTATGTACTGGACGAACCCTCAATTGGTTTGCACCAACGCGACAACGACCGCCTAATACAAACCCTGTTGCGCCTGAAGAACTTGGGCAACACCGTACTGGTGGTTGAACACGACGAAGACGCAATTCGCTGCGCCGATTATGTGGTGGACATGGGTCCAGGCGCTGGCGAGCACGGTGGCCAGGTGGTTGCACAAGGCACACCCGCGGAAATTCTGGCCAGCCCGGAATCGCTGACTGGCCAGTACCTGAATGGCAAGCGAAAAATTGAACGTCTGAGCCCCATGCGCAAATCTGACCCTGCGCGCATGCTGACCATTCACAATGCCACCGGTAACAATTTGAAAGATGTCACCGCGAGTATTCCGGTGGGTTTGTTTGTGTGCGTTACGGGTGTTTCAGGTTCAGGCAAATCAACCCTGATCAACGACACTCTGTTGGCCGAGGCTGCACACCAGCTAAACCGTGCGCACAAGGAAGGCGCACCACACAGCCACATCAGCGGGCTTGAACATTTCGACAAAGTAATTGCGGTTGACCAAAGCCCGATAGGCCGCACACCCCGAAGCAACCCGGCAACCTACACAGGTTTGTTCACGCCCATTCGTGAATTGTTCGCAGGCGTGCCCGCCTCGCGTGAGCGCGGTTACGATGTGGGCCGCTTTTCATTCAACGTGAAAGGTGGGCGTTGCGAGGCCTGCCAGGGCGATGGTGTGGTGAAAGTGGAAATGCACTTTTTACCCGACCTGTATGTGCCTTGCGATGTATGCCACGGCAAACGCTACAACCGGGAAACGCTTGAAATTTTATACCGTGGAAAAAGCATTGCCGAGGTGCTGGAATTAACAGTTGAACAAGCGTTGGAAGTGTTCTCGGCCGTACCCAATATTGCGCGCAAACTACAAACCCTGATTGATGTGGGTCTTGGTTACATTCGCCTCGGGCAGTCGGCCACGACACTGTCGGGCGGTGAAGCACAGCGTGTGAAGTTGTCGCTTGAGCTGTCGAAACGCGACACCGGCAAAACCTTGTACATACTGGACGAGCCCACCACTGGCCTTCACTTTCATGACATTGCCATGTTGCTGAAAGTATTGAACCCGCTGGTTGAACAAGGCAATACCGTGCTGGTGATTGAGCACAACCTTGACGTGATTAAATGCGCAGACTGGGTGCTGGACATGGGCCCAGAAGGTGGCGACAACGGCGGCATGCTGATTGCAGAAGGCACACCCATGGACATTGCAAAAAATGCAAACAGCCACACCGGAAAATTTTTGGCCCGCTTTTACAACGACGAGTCTGACAAAGCACAACGCGCCAATGGCTTGTAGTTAAACGCGCGCTTTGTTTGCATTCAACAAATCAATTCCACGAGCGAGATCACCGCGGGCCTGGTCGTTGAGCGGTTCGCTTTGTACCCTGTAGGTTAAATTGTCGACCAGCGCTTGAAGCGGAATGACATTGACTCCTCCGTGCATCTGCCGGTGTTCAAAACCCCGACCAGCGATGCTGTTTTTGGCGGGCACTACATCCACCAACAGTGACTCACGCCCCTGCCCTGCCCAGCTCAGGCTTTCTGTGTTTCCAGGCTCGGACTTAAACCCGAGTTGACTCAAGCCCAGGTGATCAAGATCGGACAGACGGTCCATGGCAGAGGGGCTAACCACCACATCCAGATCATTGGGTCTACTTAAACTGAAGGCTGGGGAAGGAGTTCCCCTGTGAAATATCGTCAGTTTTTCAGTCATGTACAATAGGTGGCTCTTTTTAGCAGTGGGAGCACCATGAACGAGCAACTCGAAACCCTATTCAAATACATCGAACCAGCCAAGCTGCTGGACCTTGGTTTGCAAGCCGCAAAATTTTTTCTGGTCATCGTAGTTGCCTTGATTGTATTGCGCTTGGTAAAAACAGCAATCGATCGCGTCGGTACGCGCATGCAGGCCCGCAGCAAAACACTTGACGATCAAAAACGAATCGAAACCCTGATGCGTGTGCTGAAGTACGTGGCCAACGTGGTCATTTTGCTAATGGGTGCGCTGATTGCCTTGGGGACCATTGGTATTTCAATTGCACCGGTGCTCGCTGCTGCTGGGGTGGTGGGTTTGGCGGTCGGCTTTGGCGCACAAAGCTTGGTGAAAGATTACTTCACAGGCATTGTTTTGCTGATCGAAAACCAGATTCGCGCGGGCGATATTATCGAAGTAGGCGGCAAAAGCGGAACGGTAGAGAACATGACATTGCGTTACGTACGCTTGCGCGACGCCGAAGGCAATGTGCATTTTGTACCGAACGGGCAAATTAACTCCGTCACCAATTCCACGATGGAATTCGCGTATGCAATGATTGATGTAGGCATTGCTTACAAAGAAGACATTGATGCGTCCATCCAGGTGATGCAAAAGGTGGGAACGGAACTGGCTGAAGACAAGGAATGGCGCTCGAAAATTACAGAGCCCATGTCGACCTTTGGTGTGCAGCAACTGGCCGATTCTGCAGTAGTGATCCGTGTGCGATTCAAAACACTGCCTGGTGAGCAATGGGCTGTGAGACGAGAGTACAACAAGCGTATTAAAGCGGCGTTTGACAATGTTGGTATTGAAATTCCATTCCCTCACGTGACCATGTGTCCAAGTGGTGGAGGTGCTGTGGAGCTGCCAGCGCAGATTTCGTCGAGCTAATCAAAAGCAAGAAAAAGCCGCTGGTTTTGCCAGCGGCTTTTTTGATGACTTATTTTACGACCTGTTCAAACTGAAACTTTTCGGCGTGAACATCCCACTTAATGAATATCAGAATTCGATATTCGACCACAATGGATAGCCCCTCATTAAACAATCAACGTTCGGCGTATACGGCACAGATTGCGCATTCTATTCAGAACGAGCGCATTAACTCTGTACAGCGCAATCTGCCCCGGATCTCAAACGTCGCTCACCGACTGGCTCGGTGCCTATACAAATGCATCAATCCCGATGCCCTGCAAGCCCAAGTGTTGCAGCCCGACTTGCTCAAATTCGGGCAACGTGCTGTCGTCTCCAGCAACACCGACCTGGTCGTTGACCAAAGTGCCCGAAACCTGGCCAATACCCGCAAGGTTTTGCCCCACAACCGATTTAATCTGACCGCCAATGGCAGAAAAGCCAATGTGTTTTCGACCAACAACTTATTGAGTGAAGTTCTAAATGGCCAACGTCCATTGGCTCACCTTACGCGCCATGACCGCCTTGATTTCATTGGACACGGCAACAAAACCCATTTTGAGGATTACACCCCTGCCGTGCTGGCCGATTGCGTGGTCGCCAGTGGCTTGCAAGAAATCGGCGTTATCAAGTTGGCCGCTTGCGACATCGGCAAAGGCCAATTTTTGGAAGAATTCGCTCAGGCATTAATTAACCGAGGAGTCCGATTTGGCTACCTTTCAGCCCCAAAATCTTTTTCGTCTGACATGCGATTCACGTTCAAAGCGCTGAACCGCGACAGGACGATTGCACCTTTCTTTTTTTTACCACGCAAATTTTCGGGGCCTTTACCGGAAAAGTTCAATATGAAAACCGTCAAGGGCAATCTTGACATCAGTTTCAAAGACTCTCGCTACAAACAATAAAAAACCGCTGTTGGCATACCAACAGCGGTTTTGCGGAACAATCTCCGAAGCAGAACTGGCTGGGAATTAACGCGGCAATACAGTCGCGCCCATCAGGAACTCGTCCACTTCACGTGCGGCCTGGCGACCTTCGCGAATGGCCCACACCACCAGGGATTGACCACGACGCATGTCGCCTGCAGCAAACACCTTGTCGACGTTGGTGCGGTAACAGCCTTCGCCATCGGTGGTGGCTTTGGCGTTTCCTCGGTTGTCTTTTTCTACACCAAAGGCGTCGAGAATGCTTTTCGCCGGGTTTGTGAAGCCCATTGCGAACAACACCAGGTCCGCCTCAACCATGAACTCTGAACCTGCAATTTCCTGCATCTTCATTTGTCCAGTGGCTTCGTCTTTTACCCATTCCACTTTGGCGCATTTGGCCGCTTTTACGTTGCCTTTGCCATCGTCGATGAATTCCTTGGTGGTGACTGCCCAGTCACGTGCCACACCTTCTTCGTGTGAAGAAGAGGTACGCATTTTCATGGGCCAGTAAGGCCAAACCAACGGCTTGTTTTCTTCTTCGGGTGGCTGGGGCATCAATTCAATTTGCGTCACCTGCTTGGCACCATGGCGGTTGGATGTACCCACGCAATCGGAACCTGTGTCGCCACCACCAATCACGAGCACGCTTTTCTTCGTGGCCATGATTTGGTCTTTCAACTTGTCACCAGCGTTCACGCGGTTTTGCAAGGGCAAGAATTCCATCGCAAAGTGAACACCTTTCAATTGACGACCAGGAATTGGCAAGTCGCGTGGCACTTCTGAACCACCCGTCAAAATAACGGCGTCAAACTGAGCCATCAATTCTTTCGGTGTAATGGTTTCCTTGGCCAAATTGGTGATGCCACCCTCGGCCAGCTTTTCGCCCACAAATACACCTGTCTTGAAGGTCACGCCTTCGGCTTGCATTTGCTCGACACGGCGATCAATGTGGTGCTTTTCCATCTTGAAGTCGGGAATGCCATAACGCAGCAAACCGCCAATGCGGTCGTTCTTTTCGAACACGGTCACATCGTGGCCGACGCGTGCCAACTGCTGCGCAGCAGCCATGCCTGCGGGGCCTGAACCCACCACAGCCACTTTCTTGCCGGTTTTCTGTGTTGGCACCTGTGGCACCACCCAGTTGTTTTCCCAGCCCTTGTCGATGATGGCGTGCTCAATGCTCTTGATGCCGACGGGCTCTTCGTGAATACCCAATGTACACGCTGCTTCACAAGGTGCTGGGCAAATACGACCCGTGAACTCTGGGAAGTTATTGGTGCTGTGCAAAGTTTGCAGCGCCGCCTTCCAGTCCTGCTTGTAAACCAGGTCGTTGAAGTCGGGGATGATGTTATTGACCGGGCAACCGTTGTTACAAAACGGAATGCCGCAATCCATGCAACGCGCACCCTGAATTTTGGCTTCGTCGTCGTTCAATGTAATAACAAATTCTTTGTAGTGCTTGACGCGCTTTTCTGGAGCCTCGCTGGCTTCCTTCAAACGCTCAAACTCCATAAATCCTGTGACCTTTCCCATTTTTCAAATCCTCACTAACAGGTTGGTTCTCAAGCGGCCACGGCAGGTTTGGCCTGCGCT
This sequence comes from Limnobacter olei, assembly GCF_029087225.1. GTDB lineage: Bacteria > Pseudomonadota > Gammaproteobacteria > Burkholderiales > Burkholderiaceae_B > Limnobacter > Limnobacter olei. The sequence goes on from NZ_JARFJD010000002.1 coordinate 494,248, forward strand.
GCCACGTACAGTTCTTTCAGGGCGCGTCGGTATTCTGTCGGGAATACTTTCACGAATTTCTTGCGTTCGGTGCCCCAGTTTTCCAGAATTTCCTTGGCGCGTTCGCTGCCGGTGTAACGGGCATGGCGTTCGACCAGGCTCTTCAGAATCACTTCGTCAGGCTGACGGTCTGCACCACGTGCAGGGCTGTGCCAGATTTCGCGGTTACCCAGCGCTTCCTGTTCGGTTGCGGGCACCACTTCTTCCAGCTCAACCTGCGCCATGTTGCAGCGTTTTGCGAACAGGCCGTCAATGTCGTACACATAGGCCATGCCACCGCTCATACCCGCAGCAAAGTTGCGGCCAGTTTCACCCAGCACAACCACAGTACCGCCGGTCATGTATTCACAACCGTGGTCACCAGTACCTTCGATTACCGCGGCAGCGCCTGAATTGCGAACTGCGAAACGCTCGCCCGCCACACCGCTCAGGAATGCTTCACCTGCGATTGCACCGTACAACACGGTGTTACCGACAATCATGTTTTCTTCAGAAAGGCCACGGAAGTCGTTGGTGGGGCGAACAATGATTCGACCGCCACTCAAGCCCTTGCCCACGTAGTCGTTGCCTTCACCGACCAAGTCAGCAGTCACGCCATGCGCAAGGAATGCACCGAATGATTGACCTGCTGTGCCTGTGAACTGAATGTGAATGGTGTCGTCTGGCAAGCCAGCGTGACCGTAGCGCTTGGCCACTTCACCTGACAACATGGCACCCGCAGTGCGGTTCACGTTCTTGATCGGTGTGATGAAGGAAACGCGCTCGCCTTTTTCCAAAGCTGGCTTGGCCAGTTGGATCAGCTTCTGGTCCAGCGCCTTGTCCAGACCATGGTCTTGGCTGCCTGTGTGCAACAGCGGCTCTGTGGTGCCTTCTGGTACCCACAGCAAGCGGCTGAAGTCCAGGCCCTTGGCCTTCCAGTGTGAAATGCCTTTCTTCATGTCAAGCAGATTCGCACGGCCAATCAGGTCGTCGAACTTGCGAATGCCGAGCTGCGCCATGATTTCGCGCACTTCGTTGGCCACGAAGAAGAAGTAGTTCACCACATGCTCTGGCTTGCCGGTGAATTTCTTGCGAAGTTCAGGGTTCTGTGTCGCAACACCCACGGGGCAGGTATTCAAGTGGCACTTGCGCATCATGATGCAGCCTTCAACAACCAGCGGTGCGGTGGCAAAGCCGAATTCATCTGCACCCAGCATGGCGCCAATTACCACGTCGCGGCCAGTTTTCATTTGGCCGTCAACCTGCACGCGAATGCGTCCACGCAAACCGTTCAGCACCAGCGTTTGCTGTGTTTCAGCCAAGCCCAGTTCCCAGTTGGTACCTGCGTGCTTGATCGATGAAACAGGCGACGCACCAGTACCACCGTCTTGACCAGCGATTACCAGGTGATCAGCCTTGGCCTTCGATACGCCCGCGGCAATTGTACCTACACCCACTTCAGACACCAGCTTCACCGAGACCGAGGCTTGCGGGTTCACGTTCTTCAGGTCGTGAATCAGCTGCGCCAAATCTTCGATTGAATAAATGTCATGGTGAGGGGGAGGAGAAATCAAGCCCACACCAGGCACGGAATAGCGCAGCTTGCCGATATAATCGGACACCTTGCCACCAGGCAACTGACCACCCTCACCAGGCTTGGCGCCTTGCGCCATCTTGATCTGGATTTGATCAGCCGAAGTCAGGTATTCAGCAGTCACGCCGAAACGGCCTGAAGCAACCTGTTTGATGCGTGAGCGCAGTGAGTCACCCTTCTTCAAGGGGAAGTCTGCAACCACCACGTCACCAAGGAAGCTCTTCAGTGTCTCGCCGTCTTGAATCAAACCTTGGCCGGGACCAAACTTTTCAAGGCCTGCACGCAGTTCAGCGCTGTAACGCTTTTCATCTTCGCCGCCTTCACCAGTGTTGCTTTTGCCGCCAATGCGGTTCATGGCAACTGCCAAGGTGGAGTGCGCCTCAGTTGAAATCGAGCCCAGTGACATCGCACCGGTTGCGAAGCGCTTCACGATTTCTTCAGCCGCTTCCACTTCTTCAATTGGAATGGCTTTAGAAGGATCGATCTTGAACTCGAACAATCCACGCAAGGTCATGTGGCGCTTGCTTTGATCATTGATGATCTGCGCGTATTCCTTGTAAGTGTTGTAAGTGCCTGAACGTGTGGCATGCTGCAATTTTGCAATTGCATCAGGGGTCCACATGTGTTCTTCACCACGGGTACGCCAAGCGTATTCACCACCCGCATCCAGAGCACCGGCCAACACGGGGTCGGGGCTGAAAGCGGCTTGGTGAATGCGAATGGCTTCTTCAGCCACTTCGAACACGCCAATGCCTTCTACCTTGGTGGGGGTGCCAGCGAAGTAGGCATCTACGAAAGCCTGGTTCAAACCAACCGCTTCAAAAATTTGCGCGCCGGTGTAGCTCATGTAGGTAGAAATGCCCATCTTGGACATCACTTTCATCAAGCCCTTGCCCACCGCCTTGATGTAGTTGTATACCGCTTTTTCGGGGCTCAGGTCGCCAGGCAAACCTTTGCTCATATCAGCAATGGTTTCCATGGCCAGGTAGGGGTGCACGGCTTCTGCGCCGTAACCTGCCAACAAGGCAAAGTGGTGTACTTCACGGGCAGAACCAGTTTCAACCACCAAACCAGTGCTGGTACGCAGGCCCACTTTCACCAAATGCTGGTGAATGGCGGAAACAGCCAGCAGCGCAGGAATGGCCACGTTGTCACGGCTCATCATGCGGTCGGTGATGATCAAAATATTCACACCGTTCTTGACTGCATCACGCGCTTCGGCACACAGGGAAGCGATGCGCGCTTCAATGCCTTCCTTGCCCCATGCAACTGGGTAGCAAATGTTCAATTCATGGCTGGTGAACTTGCCGCCAGTGAAGGCTTCAATGTTGCGAATCTTCGCCATATCCTTCGATGTGAGCACAGGCTGTGACACTTCAAGACGCATGGGCGGGTTGATGTTGTTCAGGTCAAGCAGGTTGGGCTTTGGGCCGATGAAGCTGTTCAGGCTCATCACCAGATTTTCACGAATCGGGTCGATTGGTGGGTTGGTCACCTGCGCGAACAACTGCTTGAAATAGTTGTACAGCGGCTTGAGCTTGTTGGACATCACCGCCAATGGGCTGTCGTTGCCCATGGAGCCAGTGGCCTCTTCGCCGTTTTGCAGCATGGGGGCCATCAGGAATTTGAGGTCTTCCTGGGTGTAACCAAACGCTTGCTGGCGATCCAGCAAGGTTTCATTGGGTTCGATTGGCTCGGGTTGACCTTCCACTTCGTCCAGCTTCACACGAATGGTATCAATCCACTGCTTGTATGGCTTGGCAGCGCTGAGCTGGTTCTTCAACTCATCGTCGTTAATAATGCGGCCAGCTTCCATGTCGATCAGGAACATTTTGCCGGGCTGCAGGCGCCACTTCTTTACAATTTTGCTTTCCGGAATTGGCAATGTGCCCGATTCCGAAGCCATCACAACCAAATCATCTTCGGTCACGATGTAGCGTGCTGGGCGCAAGCCGTTGCGGTCAAGCGTGGCACCAATCTGCTTGCCATCGGTGAAAGCCATGGCAGCAGGGCCGTCCCAAGGTTCCATCATGGCGGCATGGTACTCATAGAAGGCGCGACGGTTGTCGTCCATCAAGGTGTGCTGCTCCCACGCTTCCGGCACCATCATCATCATGGCCTGGGCAATCGGGTAGCCTGCCATCACCAGCAGTTCCAGACAATTGTCGAAACAGGCGGTGTCAGACTGGCCTTCAAAAATCAAGGGGTACAGTTTCTGCAGGTCGTCGCCCAACACGGCGCTCTTCATCACGCCTTCACGTGCACGCATCCAGTTGAAGTTGCCTTTCACGGTGTTGATTTCACCGTTGTGCGCCAACATGCGGTAGGGGTGAGCCAGCGGCCACTCCGGGAATGTGTTGGTTGAAAAGCGCTGATGCACCAAGGCCAAGGCCGACACGCAACGTGAATCTTTTAGGTCGAGGTAGTACTCGCCAACCTGGTTGGCCAACAACAGGCCCTTGTACACAATGGTACGAGCGCTCATGGAGGGGCTGAAATATTCAGTGCCGTGCGCCAGGTTCAGGTTCTTGATGGCGTGCACTGCGCGCTTGCGAATCACATACAGTTTGCGTTCCAGCGCGTCGGTCACCATGATGTCGCGGCCACGGCCTACGAACACCTGGCGAATTACCGGCTCCTTCAAGCGCACGGTGGGGCTCATGGGCATGTCGGCATTCACCGGCACATCGCGCCAGCCCAACAACACCTGTCCTTCGGCCTTGATCGCACGCTCGATTTCCTGCTCACAAGCAATGCGTGATGCTGTTTCTTTGGGCAAGAACAACATGCCCACGCCGTATTCACCGGCGGGTGGCAGTGTTACGCCCTGCTTGGCCATTTCTTCACGGAAGAAGGCATCGGGGATCTGAATCAGGATACCGGCACCGTCGCCCATCAATGGGTCGGCACCCACGGCACCACGGTGGTCCAGGTTTTCCAGAATTTTCAGGCCGCCCGCGATAATGTCATGCGTACGCTTGCCTTTGATGTGCGCCACAAAACCAACGCCACAGGCGTCGTGTTCATTGCTGGCGGAGTACATGCCTTTTTCTTCGGCAATCTTTCTAATGTCTTGTTGCATGGAAAAGCCCCTGATTTCAGTACGTTGGTCACTTTACTGCAGCGCGGCAAGATTCTCAAGGAAAATAAAAGGGGTCTGACCCTATTTATTGCACCCCATCAAAATCAGGGGATTATAAATAGGGACACACAAAATAAATCAGCGTGTTTTTTGCACCTAGTCGGTGCCTTGATTCTTTATTGTTGGACGTCCGCGGGACCGAGGGCGAGCCGGTCGATTCGCAAGCTCTTGAATTTGCGCGCAAAAAACATCATCGCTCCAAAGCCACCCCTTGCGCAAGCATTCTGCAAGGGCTGAGCTGTCGTGCTCGCCAAGGCCTTGTTCACTGAACTGCCTATAGCGGCTTTGACGCTCGAAGGGTGTGTTGCCCAGTTGCCAATAAATTGGCAAATCAACCAACCAGGCTTCATTCACCACTCCGGCATGGGCAGCAAAACTGCTCCAGGGATAAGTGGCCAAATCAGGGGCACCTGCCGCACGCATGGCCAATTGCTCAACAAACAGGCAGGCTTTCAAGCTGTGCAAACCGGGCTGAACCACTGTGGATTTAAACCGGGGCTCCCACAGCGCACTGGAATGCACTGCTTGCACCTGCCGAACAGCAGGCGAAAAATGCCGGTTCAGGTTTTGTACAAAACGCCCGGCTTGGGCAGCCTGGGCAGTGCTGATCATGAGCAATGCACCTGCCGGCACCAGGCAATATGCATGAATTGCCACGTCTTCTTCGGAAGCGCTTTGGGGCAACTGGGCATGAAACAAGGAAAAAGCCTCGCGGGTTTTGAATACGTCCTGCCCGGCGATGCCCTGTAACTCCAGCACCATGGGACATCCAGGAATAAACAGTCGGGCTTGGCGAGCCATGGGGCGCTGGTGTTACTGAACGCCGGGCACAGTCAGGCGCTGGTGCTCTTTCATGGCATAGCGGTCAGTCATTCCGGCAATGTAGTCCGCAATTGCGCGCGGTATATCCGCTTCGGAACGCTGAAAAAACTGGGGTGGCAACAGGCGCGGATCATCCATGAAAATATGGAACAACTCCTGAACCACGCGACGAGCCTTTAACGTGGCGCGCAACACTTGATAGTGTTGATACAGGGCTTTGCGCAAAAACACCTTCAGGGCGTGGTTCAGCTCAGCCATTTCCGGGCTGAAACCAATCAACTTGTCGGCCAATTGAACATCGGCTACACAGGTGGGTTTCATGGCTTGAATTCGGCGCTCCGATTCATGCAAAAGATCTTGAACCAAGGCATTGATAATGCCGCGCACAGTTTCATGAATCAGCCTGCGACCTTCAATATTGGGGTGACGGGTTTTCACACGGTCCAGGTGTATTTTGAACAGCGGAACCTCGGCCGCTTGCTCCAGGGTAATCAGCCCCGAACGCAAACCATCATCGATGTCGTGGTTGTTGTAGGCGATTTCATCGGCCAGGTTAGTCACTTGTGCTTCAAGCACCGGACGGCGGTTGCTTAAAAAACGGTCGGCTACTTCACCCAGCTTCTCTGCATTGGGCCTCGAGCAATGTTTCAAAATACTTTCACGGGTTTCAAAGCACAAGTTCAGGCCATTGAAACTGGCATATTTCTCTTCCAGCTCATCCACAACCCGCAGGCTTTGCAGGTTGTGCTCAAAGCCCCCGTGCGGGGCCATGCATTCATTGAGTGCGTCTTGCCCGGCGTGGCCAAAGGGCGTGTGCCCCAAATCATGGGCCAGCGCCACCGCCTCGGTTAACTCCTCGTTCAAGCCCAAGTTGCGGGAAATGCTGCGCGCAATTTGTGCCACTTCAAGGCTGTGGGTGAGGCGTGTGCGGTACAAATCACCTTCGGTGTTTACAAATACCTGGGTTTTGTATTCAAGGCGACGAAACGCTGCACTGTGAATAATGCGGTCGCGGTCACGTTCAAATTCGGTTCGGCCTTCCGGGCTTTTTTCAGGGTGCAATCGACCACGTGTGTTTGTGGAACTGACTGCATACGGGGCCAAACTGAGTTCAAAGTTGCGCACTGTTAGTCCCCTGCCCCCATTTCCTGCAATGTTTGCCGTACAAGGGCCTCGTCGGCAGGCGAAGTGGACGCCCCGCCCAAACCATTGAGCAACACGTACTTGATGGAACCGGAGTCGGCTTTTTTGTCATGCGCCATCAGCGCCATGAACTTGTCCACACCCAGGCGCGGCGGAATGGCTGGCAGCCGGGCATCAATGACAATTTTCTTCAAACGCGCAGACTCCTCAGCACTCAAACGACCCATGCGACGGCACAAGTCGGCCGCAATCACCATGCCGCAACCCACTGCCTCGCCGTGGTACCACTGACCGTAGCCCATACCTGCTTCTATGGCGTGACCAAAGGTGTGACCAAAATTAAGAATGGCGCGTATGCCACCTTCGCGCTCGTCTTTCGACACCACGTCAGCCTTGATCTCGCAAGAACGCTTCACCACGAGCGCCAGCAACTCGGGATCACGGTTCAGCAGAGCGGGCATATTGGCCTCGACCATGTCCAGGTATTCGGTGTCTGCAATTGCGCCATGCTTGATGATTTCAGCCAGGCCGCAACTCAGTTCGCGATCCGGCAAGGTGTTCAGGGTAGAGATATCGGTCAACACCATTTGCGGCTGGTAAAACGCGCCAATCATGTTCTTGCCCAGCGGGTGATTGATACCGGTTTTTCCACCCACCGAACTGTCCACCTGACTCAGCAAAGTGGTGGGCACCTGAATGAAGGGAATTCCGCGCATGAAGGCGGACGCCGCAAAGCCGCCCATGTCCCCAATCACACCGCCGCCCAGCGCCACCAGCACGGTTTTGCGGTCGCAGTGATTTTGCAACAAGGCATCAAACACCCGCTGTAAGGTGGGCCAGTCTTTGTATTCCTCGCCGTCCGGCAGGCTGACCACATGTACCAGTTTCGCACCTGCTTGCTGCAACGTGGCTTTCAAATGTTCTGCATACAACGGCCCTACCGTGGTGTTGGTACAAATCATCACGGTTTTACCCGCCACATGGGGCTGAAAAAGGGCAGCCTTGTCTAGCAGGCCCGCGCCAATGTGAATGGGGTAACTGCGTTCGCCCAAATCAACTTCAAGGGTGTATTGACTCATTCTGTTCCGGTGGCCTTCTGTTCAGTGTCGGGCGCCTTTTGGCCCAATTTTAACGCATGGCTGATTTTGTTCACAATTTGGTAAACAGGTTGCCTGCCAGTCTCAACGACCACATCGGCGCACTGTTTGTACAAAGGCAATCGCGCTGCCAGCAATTCTTCAATTTTTTTGCGGGGGTTGGGGCCTTGCAGCAAGGGGCGGTTCTTGTCCATCCGAGTGCGTTGGTACAATTCAGCCGCCGAGGCGCTTAAATACACCACGGCACCAATTTGCTTCAGAAGTTCACGATTTTCTGGCGCCAGCACGATGCCGCCGCCGGTGGCGATCACCTGCCTTTCCCGGCCAACAAAGCTGGCCAGTGCAGTCGATTCTCGTCGACGAAAACCGGCCTCGCCTTCAATCTCGAAGATAACGGGAATGCTGACACCTGTTTGATGCTCGATCAGGTGATCGGTGTCAGTGAATTCCCAGGACAGATGCTTGGCCAAGGCCTTGCCGACTGTGCTTTTGCCGGCACCCATCATGCCCACCAGCACAATGCATTGATTAGACACTTCGTTAAGTCTTTGTGAACAATCAAATCATTGTACGGTAAAGCATGTGCTATTGGCTTGTAAGCACAACCGGCGTCAAAAAGATTAACAATTCAGCACGGCGCTTGGATTCATTTTTGCCACGAAACAAGACACCCAACCCCGGGATATCACCCAGAAACGGGGTTTTGTCATTCAGCACATTGTCATCTTCTTCGAAAATACCACCCAGGACCACTGTGCCTCCGTCGCTCACTAGAACTTTAGTTTTCACCCGGCGGGTGTCGATCGCAGGTCCGTTGGAAGTTTCTATTCCAATGGAGTCTTTCGCAACATCCACATCCAGCAGCACGGTGCCGTCGGGTGCAATTTGCGGCGTCACGGCAAGCTTCAAATTGGCCTCCTTGAACTCGGTGGCAGTGGCACCACTGCTAGTGGCAATTTGGTAAGGAATTTCAGTACCCTGCTCAATCAAGGCAGGTTCTTTGTTCGAGGTAATCACGCGGGGATTGGACACCGTGCGCACCTTGTTTTCAATTTCAAGCGCCCGAAGCTGCAGATTGATTAATCGCGTTGAATTGGCATTGAACAGGGTGTAGCCCAGATTGGCTGTGTTTTCAACGCCGGTATTCACGAAATTACCGCTGCCAAACTGATCGCCAACATCATCAAAACCCGGGTCGGCCCTAGCTGACAAAGCCCGCAACCTGATGCCCAAATCTCGAGACACCGAGGTATCTGCAAGCACAACACGCGCCTCAATCATCACCTGCTTCACAGGTTTGTCCAGACCATTGACGATCATGCTGATGCGCTCAAGCCGGGTGGGCGTGTCTTGAACGAAAATCTGGCTGGTGCGCTCATCTGAAATCAAGGTGCCTCGAGCCGACAACAGTTTGGAATCCTCCGACTTGATCAAACCCACCAAGTCGGCCGTTTTCTGGTAACTCACCTGAAACACCTTGGACACCAAGGGCTCCATTTCGTCCTGAGCACGGCGGTTGGCGGTTTGAAACTGATCGTTGGTGACATCCGTGGGCGTGGACACCAACAACACATTGCCCGACTGGCTCGACACCAAACCTTTGGAGCGCATCACAATGTCCAGCGCCTGGTCCCACGGTACATCTTTAAGAAACACCGTCACCTTGCCCTGAACCGAGTCGCTCAACACCAGGTTCATTTTTGTAAAGTCGGCAAACACCTGCATCACGGTGCGTATATCGGCATCCTTGAAGTCGAGCGTAATTGGGCGGCCTATGTATCGGGCCACCACACTTTGCTCTGAGTTTGCGGGCTTCAGTTCAATTGCCTTTGTTTGTATAGCCATGTTTTGCGTCGGGCTTAGCTCAACCTCCACCACTGGTCCGCGTTGACGCACCAGGTGCGTGGCACCATTCAGTTTCATCTGAACAGTCAATGCCAAATCTCCAGGTTTCAACTCCGCCATGGCAATCGGTGAATCTCCAGTGGTTTGCAATTGCCGCGCAACACCCGAAGCAAGTTGCGCATTAGCGAACCTGACTTTCAACTGGTCGTTCAGCAGCACCGCGTCCGCTACGATATCGGGCCGATCGAACTCCAGCCTAAGCACCCATTTCCCGGCCACTTTGTCCAGCTTCCAGGCTTTCATGACCGGGCCTTCTGCAATTATTGCAGGCTTGCCCATGATCTGCGCAACAGTGTCTTTGAGCTCACTTTGCTCAGACAGCACCGCTGCCTGCCCCCCGTTGGGCTGAAAGGGTTTTGGTCCGGAGAATGTCAGCTCAATTGCGCGGTCTTTTTGATTAAGCCGTACTTCGTAATTTTGCGCCAACTCAAACACCAATCGGGTTTTTCCGCCCGCCGCGATCAGCTGGGCCTTTTTGATTCTGCTGCCCGAGGGAAAAGCCATGGGTAGCGTGCTGTTACCCAATTCGACGGGAAAATCAAGCACCTGTCGGGCAGGGTTTGCAATCCGGAACAAGCCCAATTTGCCATCGAAATCCTGATCAAAAAACAGGGTAACGCGAGCCTGGTCGGCCAACTCTTCCAGTTTGGCGTCCACCACCGCCAGGGCATGGACTTGAAGATGCATTAGCAAACCCGCTGCCAGCGCAACTGCCTTAAAACAAGTTCGCACAAACCCAGCATTAAATAGTTGATTGTTCATTGAGCATCCTCGGGTATGTTCACTGGCATCAAGTTCAGTTCAAGGCGCTTTTCTCCCGCCCTGGAGTCTATTCGCGACAGCACAACCTGTCCCGGTCCAAAAGAGGTCACTTTGTAGGTGCCCAACACGTAACTGCCCACCCCAACAACATGGTCGACTTGCCCGTCATTCAGAATGGCAACACGTTGACCAGCCGACTCAATCAAACCCGTCAGGCGTAACGATTCCGCCGACAAATTAACGGCTGCGCGCCGATCGGCTTCATCGCCCCATTGGGTACTCGACCATTGAAACAAACGACCGGTGATCGGCGGTAAATCTGCTGCACGAACACTCAAGTTGCCCGTGTGTTGTAACGCGCTTGAATCCTCAGGCTCAGATACATTCCCAGCTTGTCTCTGACCCGCGTTCAGGCGTTGCCCCAACTCCGCCATGGCCACGGCGTGATTGTCCTGGGGATCTCCCAATTCAGGAAAAAAGGGCACCAGCAGTATCGAAAAGAGAAAGTCCATCATGGGTTTTCGACCTCCACGGTTTGCGGTGTATTCAAGGGCAGTTGTGCAAAGGCATTCAGCTCACCGGTCATTTTCCAACCACCCTCATCCGGCAAATACGCCATGTCAAACTCCTTCAAACTTACCTGGCGGCTAAGTGCGGCAATGTAATTCGGCAAACGTGAAATTGCATCGCCATCACCACGCACACTGACTGTCACGGGCACCACACGCATCACTTCGCGACTCAATGGCTCTTTGGGCGTAAACTCGGCAAGCTTTAACCCGTGATCCAGAATCACTTCATTGATACGTTCCAGAAGCGAGGCCAGTTCACGCTCAGAGGGCAATGCCATTTTCAGCAAAGGCAATTGCACCTCCAGTTGAGCCAATTCAGCCTCAATCGCAGGTCGGTCTAGCAACAAACGCGACTGCGTATCCAGGCGTGCCAAAGATTCCTGAATATTGGTTTCAAGTTGTGTGCTTATGGTTAACGTGTCTTTCCAGAACAGAAAAAAGCCCAGCACCAAAAACACCAACCAAAGCCCCCCAATCAACAACAGCCTTTTTGACCAGGGAAGCAAGGGCAGTTCATCGGCCAAGTCCCGAAAACTCATCTCATCGAGGCGCATGCTCAGCACCTCGCAAAATAGCCTTGATCTCAAACAGGTGGCGGTTGTCCACCACACCCTTGACCGTCTGCTTCGGCTCAGTGACCGATACCAGGTCGACAGATTCGAACAGGCTGTTGCCAGCCTCCATTTGGTCCACCCACTGCGCCAAGCTTGACACCGCATCTGTAAAGCCGTTGATGATCAGCACGTCTTTGCTCACAAACAAACGCGTCATCGACACATTGGAAGGCACCGTCCCGTCAAGGAAAGAAACCCAGCGGCTAGCAAGAATCGATTCTTTTTCCACCGCCTCCAAAGCACTCACCTGGCGATTCAACACCGTCACCCTGTCTTTCATGGCTTGAACCTCCGCCACGCGTGTCGCCATTTCCGACTCCATCGCGCTCAAATTGCCAAGAAATACCTCTTGTCTTGCCACGCGCGCGCTAAATTCACTGCCAATGGCGTAGCAGGCACCCAAACCGAGCACTACACCCGCCGTCAACTCGGCCATGAATCGGCGTTTTCTGCGTGTCTCACGCAACACCCGGTAAGGGTAAAGATTGAATAGAATTACTCGCATGGCATCGCCTCCAACGCACCGAATGGCACCACGTCGTCATGCCATCGTCCTTGCAATTCTTTTCGGGGAGAAATATCAATCAAGCGAGGTGACAGGGTTTGGCTGCGTTTGGCAGTTGACTCACACCCTTTTGCATACATCAGCTCGCCTCCAAGAATCAGGCGAACCGAAGCAACCTCCTCAGGGGCATCGTCCCGTGTCCAGGTCGATACAAGGCGCTCCAACGCAGAAACTGCCTGCACCACCGAGAAGCCCTCCTCGCTGTGCTCCCAGCTTTCATTGAACAGCACGCCTTGAGAGAAAACAGCCAATCGAACATGGTGGCGAGACAGTTCACCATGCAACAGAAAACGGATATCTGCCGACTTCAATGCAGCAGGAGCCATCTGCAAATAGCCATTCATAGCAGCCACGGTGTCCAGCGTAATTCCCAAACAGGTCAAGCCACAGGACTGACAGGCACGCATGATTTCATCAACCTGTTTTTGGTCAATCCCTGCAACAGCAAGGCTGACACTGCCATCTGACAGTTCTGCCTTCACCTGCCAATCAAAAGCAGCCTCACGCTCCGATTCCCCTGCAGCGGCCTCCATCAATTCCTGAATCTGAAAACGAATCAAGTTCTCGCGCTCATCCTTGGCCACGCCAATCTCCCCCAAATACGCATGTTTGGAAGGCACAGAAACCACCACGAACTGCGGCTTGGTCAGCGTGGGCGGTAGCTCTCGAATCGCAGCCACGATCGCTTGCTCCAGGGATACCGCGCTCAACAAAGCATCATCCTGAGGGACTAGCTCCAGGGTGCCGCCACCCGATGCACGAATCGACTTAAATGACAGGCAGCCCTGGCGCTCAATTTCTCCGTAAACCCACCGCCACCTGCCCCCACTGAACGAGATGGACAAGGCATGGGCCGCGCCTGCGTGTAGGCTGAAAAACCACTTTCGAACTGATTTCATGAATGAACCCTGAGCAAGGTAGAGCTTCAGGGTAGAGAATTCAGCGGAGCCAGCTAACCCTCATTGGAGGGGTACAACCACTAGGGGGAGAGCACGAATTCACCACTAGAGTCAACGATCGGAAATTCCCGTGCGTTGGCAGATACAATGTAGCCACCAACACCTATCCTGTTCCGACCTGTGAATTCAAACAAAATCCGCCTCAAGCACCACTCCGATGGCTTCATTGCGACCGCGCTCACCGTACTGATCGGCTTGGGCGTGTCTGGCGCGCTGCTCGTGGGCGTGGCCTTGGCACTTATTTTCCCCAAGTTACCCGACCTCGATACCCTGACCGATTACCGACCCAAAGTGCCGCTGCGCGTGTTGACTACCGATGGCGTACTCATCGGTGAATTTGGTGAAGAACGCCGCCGCCCAGTCGACATTACCGAGGTGCCCTTGGTGATGCAACAAGCCATTTTGGCGGCCGAGGACGATCGGTTCTACGAGCACGGCGGCATCGACTTCATGGGTGTTGCACGGGCCTTGGTGACCAACGTCACCTCGGGCGGGCGCACACAGGGCGCCAGCACCATTACCATGCAGGTCGCCCGCAATTTCTTCCTGACCCGAGACAAAACCTGGACCCGCAAGTTGTATGAAGTACTGCTGGCCTACAAGATTGAAGGCAGCCTGAGCAAAGACGAAATTCTGGAGCTTTATATCAACCAGATTTACCTGGGCCAACGCGCCTACGGTTTTCAATCTGCCTCACAAGTGTATTTCGGCAAACCGCTGCGCGACATCAATGCCGCAGAAGCAGCCATGTTGGCTGGTTTGCCCAAAGCGCCCTCTGCCTACAATCCAATTGTGAATCCAAGCCGTGCCCGTGTGCGCCAGGAGTATGTACTACGCCGCATGAACGACCTCGAGTATCTCGACGATGCACAATTTGAAGAAGCCTTGAACACCGAGTTGGTGTACCGCAATCGCAAAGCCAACGGCGATGACATCGAGGCCACGACAGGCCTGACCATCAATGCCGACTACGCAGCTGAAATGGCACGCCAGGCCGTGGTTGAAATGTATGGCGAAGAGGCCTATACCTCGGGCATCACCGTAACCACAACCTTGATTGCAAAAGAACAGCGTGCCGCCCAGCGCGCCTTGCGCAACAGCGTGATGGACTATGAACTGCGTCAATTCTTCCGTGGCCCGGAAGGCTACATTGAACTGCCGAACGACCCAAAAGAAGCCGAAGAAGTCATCGGTGACAACATCAGCGACTACACCGACTACGGTTTTTTACAAAGCGCAGTGGTGCTATCAGCCAGTCCCACTGAAGTGGTGGTATCGCAGGGCGCAGGGGAGCCGCTAAAACTGACAGGCACCAGCCTGAAGCCCGCAGAAAGCTGGTTAAATGAACGCGCGCCTGCCAACAAACGACTGAAACGCGGTGCTGTTGTGCGTATTTTAAAACGCAAAGACCAGCCCCCCATGCTGACGCAATTGCCTGAAGTGGAAGCTGCGTTTATTGCCATCAGCCCCAAAGACGGCGCAATCCGCGCCCTGTCCGGTGGGTTCGAGTTTTCTCGCAACAAATTCAACCATGTCACCCAGGCCACCCGCCAACCGGGCTCGGCATTCAAGCCGTTTGTGTATTCTGCTGCACTTGAAAAGGGAATCACACCAACCACACTGGTGGCCGATGAACCCATTTTTGTGCCAGCCGACACCCCGGGTGGCAAGGACTGGAGCCCAAAGAACTACGACGGAAAGTACGACGGCCCCATGTTGCTCAAAGAAGGCCTGGCCAAGTCGAAAAACATGGTATCCATCCGGGTACTGCAAGAAATTACCCCACAATACGGCCAGCGTTGGGCCACACAGTTCGGCTTTCCTGCTGCGAATGTGCCACCCTACCTCACCATGGCCTTGGGCGCTGTCACCACAAACCCTCTTCAAATGGCCAGCGCGTTTGCCGTATTTGCCAATTCGGGTTACCGCGTAAAACCCTATTTGATTGAAAAAATCACCGATGGCACCGGTCGAATTGTCGCCCGTGCGCGCCCCGCTGTTGCAGGCGAGGAAGCCAACCGTGTAATCGATGCCCGCAATGCATTCCTGACAACCCGCCTGCTGCGTGAAGTGGTCGAGCGCGGCACAGCCACCCGGGCCAAAGTGCTCAACCGGGGAGACATTGTTGGCAAAACAGGTACCACTAACGACAGCCATGATGCATGGTTCGCAGGCTACAACAGCGATATTTCAGCGGTGGCCTGGGTTGGCTACGACCAACCCCGCAACCTGGGTGCCCGCGAAACCGGTGGAGGCCTGGCCTTGCCAATCTGGATTGATTACATGAAAGTGGCGCTGGCTGATTCACCAGAAAAACCACAAGTGGTCCCCCCAGGCATTGAATACATTGACGGGAATTATTACTACTCCGAATACACACCGGGCAACGGCGTGGGGCGCATCGATGTGAACGGTGGTGGTGACGACATTCCGAGTCTGTTTAACTTCCTGAAGGGCTTGGGCGGCATGCTCGAGGGCAGCGGTGAAGCACCCATCAGTGGCAACCCCACCGCCGGTGATGGCACCAGCCACGCGGCACCCGCCCGTCCACGAGAGCAGCCGCGGGATGATATTGAACGGCTGTTCGGCAACAATTAAAAGAACTTAGAAATTGGGGCAGTTCTGCCCCAATTGGCCACTCAGCAGTTCAACAAAGTGGGTTTTGAAGGGCGTTTTGCTGCGGGTATCCAGCCATTCGCCATTGGCATACTGATAATGAAAACCACCCGATTTTGCAGCCAGCCACAACTCGTGATTGGCCACCTGGCTGTTTAAAATCATCTTGCCTTTGTCTTCAAAATCAAGGGTTAATACATTGCCCGAGCGCATTGAATCTGCATCAAGGTCCAGCGTATCGACCAAGGATTCAATATACTCTTCTACTTGAACCAAGGTGGCATCCACCACCGCCTGGAATTCTGTGTCTGTCATGAAAAAATCACCTCTAAGAACATTGGCCATTGTCACCCTGTTTGCACTGGGCCTGAATGCTTGCGGCCAACGCGGACCACTTTATTTGCCCGAGCCGCCCGCACCCCTGCCCAAACCCGCTGGCTACGACAAACCTGAACAACAGCAAAACCGCTAAACCTACAATTTTCGAGCAATTTTACCGTGCAAAACAACTCAGTGAATCCCAGCGATCTCAACCCCCACTTGCAGTTCGACACAGCCAGTGGAGAACTTCAATTCGAGAGCACCGAGCTTTCCGGTTTGGCGCAGGAATTCGGAACACCCTTGTATGTGTATTCCGCCTCTTCCATCAAAGCGGCTTATCGTGCATACGCCAGCGCCTGTCAGGGTCTAGCCCACGTCACCATCTGCTACGCGGTCAAAGCCAACTCCAACATTCACATTCTGAAATTGCTGGCCCAAGAGGGTGCTGGGTTCGACATTGTGTCTGCCGGTGAACTGGCACGTGTCATCGCGGCGGGTGGCGCACCTGAAAAGGCCGTGTTCGCGGGCGTGGGCAAATCCATGCAGGAAATTGAGTATGCGCTGGGGCAAGGCGTGGGCTGCTTCAATGTGGAATCTGAAGCCGAAATGGAGCGCGTGGCCCTGGTTGCCGAGAAATTGCAACGGAAAGCCAATGTGTCGTTGCGTGTGAATCCCGATGTCGATGCAAAAACCCACCCCTATATTTCCACGGGCCTGAAAGAAAATAAATTTGGCGTGTCGATGAACGCGGCCAAGCGGGTTTATCAATTTGCCAATTCACACCCGTGGTTGAATGTGCACGGCATCGATTGCCACATTGGCTCTCAACTCACGGATGCAAGCCCCTATTTCGATGCGCTTGACAGGGTGCTGGCATTGCTTGACCAATTGGCAGCCGACGGCATTGAAATCAACCACCTCGACCTGGGTGGCGGCATCGGCATTCGTTATCTGGACGAAACACCACCCACACCGGCTGAAGTACTACCCAAATTAATCAGCAAAGTTCAAAGCTGGGCTCATGCCAAGGGTCGCGGCATGCCCACCTTGTCATTCGAACCCGGACGCTCCATTGTGGGCAACGCGGGGGTTTTGCTGACCCAGGTCGAATTCCTGAAAGAAAATGAAGGCAAACACTTCGCGATTGTAGACGCCGCCATGAACGACCTGATGCGCCCGGCGATGTACAAAGCGTTCCACGGTGTGGTGGCTGTACAAAACAATCCCCATGCTACGGCGCAAGAATACGATGTGGTAGGCCCGGTGTGTGAATCGGGCGACTGGCTGGCGAAAAACCGCACACTGGCCATTGAACAGGGCGACTACCTTGCCATTTTGTCAGCGGGTGCCTATGGCCAAACCATGGCATCGAACTACAACAGCCGTGGCCGTGCAGCCGAAGTACTTTTGGAAAACGGCAAAGTTACCTTGATTCGCCGTCGAGAATCCATCGAAGACCAGCTTCGCCCGGAACTCGACGTTTAATCACATCCAGGTATGAAAGAAAAAAGCCCCGATTCAATCGAACCGGGGCTTTTTTACATCACAGCTTGTTACATCAAAGCTCGCCGTAAGAATGCAAGCCAGAGAGGAACATGTTCACGCCCAGGAATGCAAATCCAGTCACCAGCAAGCCCACCAAAGCCCAGTAGGATGCGACCACGCCACGCAGGCCTTTCACCAAACGCATGTGTAGCCATGCAGCATAGTTCAGCCACACCACCAGCGCCCAAGTTTCCTTCGGGTCCCATTGCCAGTACGCGCCCCAGGCCTCTGCGGCCCACAAAGCGCCCAAAATGGTGGCCACTGTAAAAAATGCAAAGCCCACGGCGATCGACTTGTACATCACGTCGTCAAGTACTTCCAACGCGGGCAAGGCATCTGCAATGCGCTTGCGCGCCAGCAAAATCGCACCCACCACGGCACAACCAATGCCCAGGTACAAGGCCCAGTAAATCGATATGCCTTCGGTGCGAAACACCATGGGCTCCAGGAACATCAACACACCCAAAATACCTGTGGGAATCAATGCCTTGATACTGGGCGCATGGGCATACACCTTCAACAGGTAAGCAAACGCCACCATTGCTGCAATCGAGAAAGTGCCATAACCAATAAAGTTGGCCGGTACGTGAATTTTCATCCACCAGCTTTGCAGAGCGGGCACCAAAGGCTGAATGGCATAAGCCTGGCGCTCTACGCCGTACCAGGCCAAAAAGCCCACAGCAGCCACCACCACCAACATCACAAAGGCACCTAGCTGGCGCGTTTTGTACACCTGCTCATAGAACAGGTAATACATGGCCGTAATCAGCGCAAACAGCACAAACACTTCGTACAAATTAGAAACTGGAATATGGCCTACATCTGGCCCGATCAGGTAGCTTTCATACCAGCGAATGAACATGCCGGCAAAGCCCATCACCACAGCACCCCAAGTCAGCGCCGTGCCCACAAAACCCGCTGTGGGTGAACGCCCCACCAAACCAATCCAATAGGACACAGTGGCGACCACAAACATCACGCCCATCCACAAAATGGCGGATTGACTTGAAAGCAGATACTTCAGGAAAAACTTCTGCTCAGCGGCTGCCAAATCACCGCCATAACTTGAAATCGCCAACAAGCTCAAGCCCGCTACAGTCAAAATCAACCATTTCAGTGATCCCCAGCGGTAGGCCATGTAGGCAACAACTGGCACACAACTCCACAAAATAGTGATCTCGTAAATGTCCATGAAACTGTGGTATTGCTGCGAGGCATAACCCGCCGCGGCCACCAACAATGCGGCAAACGCAAAGTCACTCCAATGAAATGATTTTGAAAACCAACCCGCCTTTTTCGTGGGCAAGCCTGGCTTATCGCCCGTGGGGCTTTGATTGATCCAGGTCGAACTCATACCGCATCTCCTGCCGAGGCTGCTTTAGGCGCAGCCCTGCTGTTCAATTCATTCACAAACTGCTCGTACTCTTTCTCAAAATCCATGGTCTTTCGAGTGGTGGACATACCCATCATCACTTTGGAGCCCTCTTCATCCTGGGTTACCCAGAAAAATGCCCTGCGCTCACGGATGTAGAACATCGAAAATACCCCGATGCACAAAAACAAACAACCCAGATACACAATCCATTGCCCCGGGGCTTTGGCCAACTGGAACACGCTGGCCTTCACCTCATCAAACTGGTCCAGCTGAAACATCACAGGCGCGCCATACAGCGACAAATCAGACAGAGCAATTTGTGCGTCCTGCACAAACCGTCCATGTACTTCATCAGGTACTGCCGGAGGCAAGTTGGCCGTGGTGCGTGAAAGTTGATAAACCTCCCACATGGCACCTTGCAACAGACGAATAATCACATCGCTGGCTTTCTCGCGTTCGCCCTCGGGCACGGTGCTTTCAATAAACTGCGCAATGGCGGGCAAGCCTGACAGCGAATTATTCAAGCCCGCAAAACGCTCCAGGGCACGCTGCGCACTGTCGGCCACACTGGCCACCAACTGTGCCGAATCGGGCCTGTCACCAAATGCCTGCTGCGCAAAACGCTGTGCCGCAGTTCTGCGAATTTCATCATTTTGCAAAGCCGCACGGAAGCGCATAAAACCCTCCAGTTGGCCGTTGTCATCGACTGGAATTCTCAGATACTTAAAACCATCCGCGGGGGTTTCACGCACACCCGCCAAATAATAGCGCCCGCCATCCAGGTTAATGGGCAACATGTAATTGTGAAACTCACGGGCTTGCCCCGCCTGGTCGCGCAACTTGTAGGTAATGCTGGGACCAATGTTCGTGAATTTGGTCTTTGCGTCCTCTTTCACACCGGGGCCCAACACGCTGGCAAGGTTGGTCTCGAAAGGCGACAGCGCGTCGGCATTGCCCAAAGCCAAATCATCCACGCTCACCTGATCGGCGTTCTCCACGGGCAAGGCCTCTACATTGATTGATTTGAAGGCAGTGAACTCCACCTTCAAATCCCGGCTCAAATCGCCTTGCAACTGGCTCAGGTCTCGGCCACCGCCCACCACACCATCCAGGTCGAAGCGATAGTCACGCTCGCCGGTCAGCGGAATGCCTTTGAGTTGAACCTTGGTGCCACCATCGTCAAAGCTCGACTGATACACCGTCACACCCTTGTAAATCAGCGGTTTGTTAACCTCAATCGTGGCCTCAAATCGCTCCTGTGTGTCTGGGTCAAAAACCTCCACATCACTGGCGAACAACTTGGGCATGCCCGTGCTGTAAAAATCAATCCGGAATTCTTTCAGGGTCAGCTCAAACGGCAGGTCTTGCACCAGCAAACCATCATCGGTGTTCAACACAGCCACTCGGCTGGTTTCACCCTCCGGCAATAGCAAATTGGCACGGTAACTAGGGTTCGACTCCGAAAGGCGCGCTTTTTCGGGAATACCCGCAGTAATTTCAGCCCCGGTCACAGGCGTTTTGCCAGTTGCCCAAACGGCAAGCTGCAAAGGCACACCGCTGTCCAGCAAGCCACCAATGCAAATCACAATAATCGACAAATGCGCGGCGATGTATCCAAAACGGTTTGCACTGCCTGCTTTGGCGGCCACCATGGTGCCGTTGTCGCGCACCGATTGTTTTACCTTGAAACCTTTGTGCTCCAGCCACTCGGCGACGATACCAGGCAATTCAGAGGGCTTCTCCTTGAATCGCCCCTCCCAACGGTGAGCGAAGGCCCTCAAACTGTTCTCGCGAATATTCTCGCGATACACCCGCATCTCCTTGATCATCTTGGGCGTATTGCGGTAAACGCACAAGGAAGTGGACACCACCAAAAACGCCATCACGGCGATAAACCAGGGCGCATTGTAAATTCGGAACAAACCCATGGGCTGGAAAAACGAAGCCCAGAAAGGCCCAAACTGGTTCACGTAGTTCACCCAGGGATCAGCCTGACCAACCACCGTACCAATTGCAGAGGCGATACAAATCAGCGTCAGCAGGCTAATTGCAAAACGCATGGAGCCCAGCAACTCCATCAAACTGACCCAAAACGACTGCTTGCCCATTCTTTGTGGGTTCAAATTGTTTGCCACGTCCCCTGAACTACTCACACGCTTCCCCACTATTGACTCTTTGTACTTCTCTCACTTTTCCGACTTTTGCCCATGCCGAAAAAAAAGGGGCTATCCTCTAGCCCCTTTTTGACCGGCGATCGCGTCAAATGTTCAACGCAAACCTGCGATGTAATCGGACACGGCTTTCATTTCCTTGTCCGACATCTTGTTTGCAATCACGGTCATCTGTTCGCTGTTGTTGCGCACACCATCACGGAAGGCAATTAACTGGCTTTCCGTGTACTGGGCGTGCTGGCCACCCAAACGTGGATACTGGGCTGGAATGCCCGCGCCATTCGGGCTGTGGCAACCGGCACAGGCTGGAATTTTTTTGTCGGCAATACCACCGCGGTAAATCTTTTCACCCAAGGCCAGAGTGTCCTTGTTCTTGGCAGAACCGAGAGTTTGCTTCTGAGCAGCCAGGTACGCCGATACGTTCTTCATGTCTTCATCTGACAAAGCAGCCGCAAAGCCTGCCATGATCGCATTGTCGCGCAGCGGCTTTTCACCATCTTTGCCAGGCTTGAAATTCACAAGCTGCTTGTACAGGTACTCGGCATGCTGACCCGCGATCTTGGGGTAAATAGGGGCAGAAGCATTGCCATCGGCACCATGGCAGGCCACACACTGCTGCATGATTTCCTTGCCTTTGGCCAAGTCGGGCTTGAACACTTCAACGGGGCCGGCAGCTTGGGCCACAGACATTGAAAACATCAAAGCGGCAAACAGAGAACTCAGTTTAAGCGTCGTCAGCTTGTTCAGCATGGTCAAACCCATCAAAAAGTGCATCAAAAAATAGTGCGGCTATCCAAAAAACCCTGCCCAGCCTACCCAATCAAAAACAAGGGCGCTGCCACCAAAGGCGCGCAACTGCAGCAAAGTTTTCACAAACCCTAGATTATAACCACTCAAGCGGCTGTCTTGCATCTAAAATGTGCGCATGACAATCAATTTCCACAACACGCATTTCGAGATCTCAGCATCTCGCATGGTCGAATGCCCGGGCGCCAGCGTCCCCGAGATCGTATTTGCCGGGCGCTCAAACGCCGGCAAGTCCACGGCCATTAACACCCTGTGCAAACAGCGGCAATTGGCCTATGCCAGTAAAATGCCCGGCCGCACCCAGCTTCTCAACTTTTTTCATGTCATTGAGCAGGCTGAGCCAATTGCGCGCCTGGTCGATCTTCCCGGCTACGGCTTTGCCCAATTGGCGCAAACCAGCCAAAGCGTGTGGGACAAAGAACTGGGTAGCTACCTGGCTGAACGCCCCAGCCTGGTGGGTACGGTGCTGATTGTAGATTGCCGTCGCGGTCTGCTTGAACTGGATTATGCTTTAATCAAATGGGTGGGGCATCGCCAGTTGCCGGTGCACATCCTTCTGTCCAAGGCCGACAAATTCAACCGTCAAGAGCAGGTGCTTGCCTTGCGTTCCACACAAAAAGCCCTCGATCCGTATCGGGTCAATGGCCATGAAATCACGGTTCAACTGTGGTCTGCATTGAAAAAAATCGGCATGGTTGAACTGGAAACCCAACTGTCGAACTGGGTTCGCCCCCCTGCACCCACCCCCGAAACACCTGAAACCGAGCCGCCGACAATATGACCCAACACTTGTATCATCGCCCCCGTCGCCTGCGTCGAACCGACGCACTGCGTCGCCTCGTGTCCGAGCACACACTGAGCGCAGCCGATTTCATTTATCCAGTCTTCGTCATACCCGGCAGCAACAAACGTGAATCCGTGGCCTCCATGCCCGGCGTAGAACGCCTGTCACTCGACCTGTTGTTTGCCAAAGCCGAGCAATGCCTGGAATTGGGTGTGCCTGTCATGGCCCTGTTCCCGGTCATTGAAACCGATAAAAAAACCGCCGATGGCCTGGAAGCCACCAACCCCGAGGGTTTGGTGCCACATGCGGTGCGCGAACTGAAAAAGCGCTTTCCTGAATTGATGCTGCTGACCGACGTCGCACTCGACCCATTCACCAGTCACGGCCAGGACGGCCTGATTGACGAACATGGGTATGTGCTGAACGACGAAACTGTCGAAGTGTTGCAAATGCAGGCTTTGGTACAAGCGCAGGCAGGCGTGGACATCGTCGCCCCCAGCGACATGATGGACGGTCGGATTGGCGCCATTCGCGAAACCCTCGAAGCCAATCGCTGCATTCACACCAGCATCATGGCCTACTCCGCCAAATACGCCTCGGCTTTCTACGGTCCCTTCCGAGACGCGGTGGGATCAAGTGGCAACCTGGGAAAAAGCAACAAAAAGGTGTATCAAATGAACCCGGCCAACAGCAATGAAGCGCTGTTGGAAGTCGGCATGGACCTGGATGAAGGCGCAGACATGGTCATGGTCAAACCAGGCATGCCCTATCTGGACATTTTGTGGCGCGTGAAAGAGAAATTCGCCCGTCCCACCTTCGCCTATCAGGTCAGTGGTGAATACGCCATGATCAAAGCAGCCGCGCAAAACGGCTGGCTGGACGAAAACGCCGTCATGCTTGAGTCCTTGCTGGCCTTCAAACGCGCGGGCGCAGACGGTATCCTCACTTACTTCGCACTCGACGCGGCAAAACTTCTGAAACAGGGTTAATTCGCATGGGAATCTGGACGCATCTGACTCAAGACAAGATCAAGAAGTTAAGTGATGCGCCCAGCCAGTTGCCCGAGTCCGGGTTTCTGTGGCTCGATACACAACTCGATGAAGAATTGTCCTGGCTGCCGGCAGTTGAATCCCTGCTCGGCTTCAAGTTGGACGAACTGCATCTGGAAGACCTCGGCAACACCTTTCATCCCAGTCACTTCGACATTGGTGATGGCTA
The DNA here is from genome assembly GCF_029087225.1 of Limnobacter olei. GTDB lineage: Bacteria > Pseudomonadota > Gammaproteobacteria > Burkholderiales > Burkholderiaceae_B > Limnobacter > Limnobacter olei. The sequence goes on from NZ_JARFJD010000002.1 coordinate 518,278, forward strand.
CAACATTCTGATTATCCGGTCATTGTCCAGCAAACCCCTGTTTGACGAAAACAATCGGCTCAGCATCAAAACACGCCCAGTGTTTTTTGTTATTACTCCAAAACTGTTGGTTACATTTCGGCCGAAAGACAGCCGCACATTTGCCATGGCCCGCAAGTTTGTGGACAGTGAGCCTGAAAAACCAATGGATGAAATCGAAACTTTCCTGAAATTCAAACGTGCCCCAGCGGGCACAGACGAACTCATGATCCAGTTGGTCAGCAATTTGGTGGACCGCTTCATGGAAACCAGAATCGAAATTTCAGAACAACTGGATCGCTGGCAACGTGATTTGCTCAATCCGCGCAAACGCTTTCAAGACTGGAATGCCTTGCTCGCCGCTCGCAATGAAATGAATCGACTGGAGTCAGTTGCTCAAGACCAGCGCGATGCGCTCACCGACTGGCAAGACGACCAAGAGCGTGAAGGCCGCATGGCTGCCGCCCTGCAAGTGAATGCACGCGACACGCTTGAACACCTGGAGCGAGTCGTCAGCCTCACCCGCCGCTTGGGTGCAAATACGGAAACTGCGGTGCAGCTTCACTTCTCCGCTACAGCGCACAAAACCAATGAAATCGTCACAGTGCTGACCATGCTGACCGCTTTGTTCATGCCACTCACGCTCATCAGCGGCATTTTTGGCATGAACTTCGAGGAAATACCTTTCTTGAAAAATCCAAATGGGTTCTGGATCAGCCTGGGTCTCATGGGCCTGTCCAGCGTCATTTCAATTGGATTGATCTTCTGGATCAAAGGCCGAAATCACCTCGGCAAACCCTGAGCGGCTCCAGGCTTACAAACCAAGGTTGGGACGGATCTGGTTCAAGGTCTGATCAAACCGCTTCGCATTCTGAAAGCCGATCACCTGATGAATGGACTCTGTTTGCCCGGCCGGAAAAAACAAGATTGCAGGAGGCCCGAACAGGCTGAATTGCTTCAGTAAAGCCTGATCACCCGCCGTATTGTCAGTCACATCCACCTGCACCAAACGAATACCATTGAGCTTTTCCTTGACCGAGGTGTCCGTCAAAGTAAACAACTCAAATTCTTTGCAACTCACACACCAGTCCGCGTAAAAGTCGAGCATGACTGGCTGCTGGCTCGATTCAATCAAACCCACAACCTCCTCACTGCGCACCTTCTCAAACGCAGGCTTGCCTGTCGCAAGTTGTTGAGATACTCCATTCGCACCTGCTTGCTGACCATTCAAACCAGCCAAAGGCTGAAGCAGGCTGCCTGAGCCGGAAAAAAGACCCATCAGGTAAATCAAAGCCAAAAGCGTAAACAACAAACCGAATGTTTTGCTGATCACCTTGCCTCGTGAGCCCATGGTCGCCATGCTGCTTGCGCCATGAAACAAGGCCGCTGCAGTCATACACGCCAGCAAAGCCCACATCGCCATAATCAGCCACACTGGCGTCACTGGCGTAATTGTCCACACCGCCACGGCCAACAACACAAAACCGAACGCAGCCGATACCCAACTCATCCAGGCACCAGCCTTTGGCAATGCCGCACCTGCTCCTGCGGCAAACAGCACCAGAGGCAAGCCCATGCCCAAGGCCAGCAAAAACAAAGCTGCTCCACCCAAAACTGCGTCACCAGTTTGTCCGATATACAACAACGCACCAGCCAAGGGCGGCGCCACACACGGACCCAACAACAGAGCCGACAACACGCCCATGACCAACACTGGAATGAATTGCCCACCTTTCAGACGACCGGTTTTCTCTTGCAGCCAACCCTGAAAGCTTGCCGGCAATTGCAGCGAATAACCCATCAAGAGTGCTACCCCCAGCAAAGCCAACACACCGCCAAAAGCCCATAGCACGGGTGGCTGTTGCATGGCCATGACCAGGCTTTGACCTGTCAGTCCGGCCAGCACGCCCAACAAAGCGTATGTCAGGGCCATACCCAACACATACACCAATGCCAAAGCCATGGGCCTTGTCTTGCCCACTGCCCCTTGACCACCAGCCTGTTGCCCTACTACGAGACTGCTGACAATCGGCAACATCGGCAAAGTACAAGGCGTAAAAGCCAACAGCAAACCCAATCCAAAAAACACCGGCAGAACCACCAGCCACGATTGGGCTGCCAACCTGCTTGCCAGGTCGCCCGCCTCATCTGCAGGCAAACCAGCGCTGGATTGCTGGCTGTTCGTGGAAGGCAAATCCGGTTTCTTCCCGAAGAACGTGCTGACTCCTCCACCTAACACACCACCCAACAAACCACTGTCCTTGAATGCCACCGGCGTGGTCATGGGCGGGTAACACAAACCTGCGTCTGCGCAACCTTGGGAAATCAATACGGCCTTGGCCACATCCACTGGGTTATCACCCAAACCATAACGAATTTGAAACGCCATTTCTCCCCGAAGCGCTTCAATTTCCTGGTTCAGAAATTCATCAAACTTGCGGTCGCCCCGCGGCAAGTCAACAAACTCAAACACCGGCAAACTCATCGGGTTCTCAAGCGCAAAACGCTCACGGTACAAGTAATACTCCGGAGCAACCTTGGCACGCACATCGATCAGGCAATTCTCAACACAAGCCGGGTCTTGCACACTCAACGTAAACTGAAACGCCTCTTCGGGCGGTAAAAAATCATTGGCACGGGCCTGGCTTACACTCATCCACAAACTGACCAGCAGCAACAACGCTGGCCACATCCAGCGCGCGGTTCGCTCACTCATGCCCCAACTCCCTTGCCGCTTGCAGCAATCCAGTCAAGGTAAGGCGCATGTCCATCGGCAATTGGCAGCAGGATCAACTCTGGCACCTCATAGCCATGCAAACCCGGCAACGCCCTCTTCAATTCCTCGCATTGCGATTCGGAACACTTCATCATCAACATCCATTCCTTGGTCTGCTCGACCTTTCCCTGCCAGCGATAAACCGACTCCACCGGGCCCACAATATTCACACAGGCCACCAACTGCTCATCCACCAAACGATGTGCCAACGCCGTGGCACGCACATGTGAGTCGACTGTGGAATAAGCCACCCAACAGCGTTCCGCATTATTCTTCATGCGCCTTTCCGTTTAAACCTGCGTTCGGTCAAGAATATCGCCAACCCTATTCCCACTGTCGCATAGACAGCCATTTGAACCAAAAGTGCCGGCAACATGCTGAAATCGCGAGCATAAATACCCCTGAGTGCATCGACCACCACCGAAAGTGGCATGTAGTCAGCCACCATCCTCAACCATTCCGGCAACTGCTCCCTCGGGAAAAATGCACCCGACAAGAATGTCATGGGTGTTACCACCAAAGTGAAATAAAACATAAAGAAATCGTAGCTGGGCGCCCTGGCATTGATACACAGACCAAACCCGGCAAACATCAAACAAGCAAGAATCAGCACAAACCAGGACAAAATCCAGAATTGAACGTCACCAATACCCAAAAGCGCCACGATCAATAACATGGCCCCCGTACTAATTAAACCTTTGCTAGCAGCCCAACTGCATTCACCCAACACCACCTCGCGCAAGCGAACCGGCGTATTCATGATCACCTGCCATGTTTTCTGGGTGTGCATGCGTGAAAACGCAGAATACAAGGCTTCAAAAGTGGGCGCATTCATGGCGCTAATGCATACAGCTCCCACGGCCAGGTAGTTCAGGTACGGCATGCCCCCCACATTGGGCAACATCGACCCGAGCCCCAAGCCAAAGGCCATCAAGGCCATTACGGGGTCAACCACATTGCCAAGTAACGATGGAAGCGCCAGCTTTCGCCACACCAAAAAGTTTCGGCGCCACACCTGAAATACCGCATGAAAATTAATCATCGCGCAAAGCCCTGCCAGTCAAACTGAAAAACACATCTTCCAGATTTCCCGGGCGATAAATATAGTCCACATCGGATTGGGGCGAACGTTTCAATGCCTCCAACATCTCGTCGGCTTTTCCATTCCTGAAATAAAAAGTCTCGCCTCGCTGCTCGATCGGCTCACCCTTTGAACTCACATGCTGCGACACGCAACGCGCCGCACCCGCGCCCCACAACTCCAGTACTGCGTGGCCAACCACATTGCGGATCAGCGTCAGGGGTTTGTCACAAGCCACAATATCGCCATGATCAAGCACAGCCACTCGGTCCGCCAGGCGCTGTGCCTCATCCATGTAGTGGGTCGTTAAAAACATCGCCATGCCCTGTCGCTTCAGGTCAACCAACCGATCCCAAATCACATGTTTCGCTTGCGGATCCAGGCCCGTAGTTGGCTCATCAAGAAACAAAACCTTTGGCTGATTGATCAGGGCGCGAGCCAACATCAAACGCCTGCGCATGCCGCCAGACAATGTGGCTACTGAATCATTTCTGCGGTTTACCAACTGCGCGAATCCCAGCAACAACTCGGCACGCTCACGCAATTGCTTGCCGTGCAGGCCGAAATAACGGCCAAACACCATCAAGTTCTCGAATACCGTGAAATCCGGGTCCAGCGCATCGTATTGGGGCACAACACCCACATCCTGCCTGGCAATGTGCCCTGCTTCGGGAAGAGTTTTTCCCAGCAATTCCACCACGCCATCATCTGCCTGCGCCAAGCCCAGCGCCAAGGCAATCGTGGTTGACTTTCCAGCGCCGTTCGGCCCCAGCAAAGCAACACACTCGCCCGCATTCAGCGAAAAATTCAAACCAGTCAGTACCGCGCGTCCACCATAGGTTTTGCGTACACCACTCAAGTTCAATACAGTAGAGCCAGCCACTTACCAAAATCCCCTACAACTTTCGACACAAAACAGACTCGTCAAAGAAAATAAAAAAGCCGCGCTAGCATAAGCTAACACGGCTTTCTTAAAACTGATTCCAGAACACTCACATTCAGCATCACTTGAAGTGACAACACAGTCACCACAAAAAGCAATGTCAAATGTTTAGGCCTGCTCTTCAGCGATTTCTACAATCTCAGCAGTTTCGGGACGATCCACCAACTCAACCAAAGCCATTGGTGCATTGTCGCCTTTGCGGAAACCAAACTTCAAAACGCGCATGTAACCACCTGGGCGAGCCGCGTAACGAGGACCGATCTCGTCAAACAACTTAACAACCATTTCACGGTCACGCAAGCGGCTAAATGCCAGGCGCTTGTTGGCCAGTGTGGGTGACTTGCCCATGGTAATAATGGGTTCTGCAATCTTGCGCAGTTCCTTGGCCTTTGGCAGCGTTGTTTTGATCACTTCGTGACGCAACAAAGCGTTGGTCATGTTTCTAAACATTGCAAGGCGGTGGCTGCTGGTGCGATTTAGTTTACGCAATCCATGACGGTGACGCATTTTAAATATCCTTCAATCTAACAAACGCTAAGCTCAAGGCTTATCGAGGCCGGCGGGTGGCCAGTTTTCCAATTTCATACCGAGTGTCAAACCGCGTGCGGCCAACACCTCCTTGATTTCGTTCAATGACTTGCGACCCAGGTTTGGAGTCTTCAACAACTCGTTTTCTGTGCGCTGAATCAGATCGCCGATGTAATAAATGTTCTCTGCTTTCAAACAGTTTGCCGAACGTACTGTCAGTTCCAGATCATCGACTGGACGCAACAGGATTGGATCAACTTGTGGAGCACGCTGAGAAACTTCAGGTTCAGCCGTATTTTCCAGTGCAGCAAACACCGACAACTGCTCAACCAGAATACGCGCAGCCAAACGAATTGACTCCTCTGGCGACAACACACCATTGGTTTCAATCGACATCACCAAACGGTCCAGATCAGTACGTTGTTCTACACGCGCGCTTTCCACAGCGTAAGAGACACGTTTAACCGGGCTGAATGATGCATCCAACACGATGCGACCAATCGCCTTGCTTGGCTCATCAGGAAAACGACGAACCGAACCGGGCACATAACCACGACCTTTTTCAACTTTGATCTGCATGTCCAGCTTGCCGCCTTGCGACAAATGGGCAATCACGTGATCTGGGTTGATGATTTCAACGTCATGGGGAAGCTCAATGTCACCCGCAGTCACTACACCCTCAACCTCGCGCTTCAAAGTCACGGTCACCACATCGCGTGATTCCAACTTGAAGACGATTCCTTTCAGGTTCAACAACAGGTCTACTACGTCTTCCTGCACTCCATCCAGTGTCGAGTATTCATGAACCACACCAGCGATTGACACCTCAGTGGGAGCATAGCCAATCATGGATGACAACAACACGCGACGCAGAGCATTACCCAGAGTGTGGCCATAACCACGCTCAAAAGGCTCCATGACTACTTTTGCACTGTTGGGAGCGACTGTCTCGACCTCAACAATACGTGGCTTCAGCAAGCTAGCATTAAACATTCAAAATCCTTTTCAATACCCTCGGCTCGTTACACCGATAAGGCTGGGGATCCCTGGGATCAGTTAATCAAATTAACGTGAGTACAATTCAACGATCAAGCTTTCGTTGATCTCTTGAGAGAGGTCAGCGCGCTCAGGAATGCTCTTGAAAGAACCTTCCATTTTCTTCGCATCCACATTGACCCACAGCGGGAAACCCATCTGTTCAGCCAAAGTTACAGACTCAACGATACGTGCCTGTGTCTTCGACTTTTCGCGAATGGAAATGACGTCATTCAACTTCACAGAATAGGAAGGAATGTTAACGGCTTTACCATTCACCAAAATTGCCTTGTGGCTGACCAGCTGACGTGCTTCGGCGCGTGTCGAGCCAAAACCCATGCGATAAACCACATTGTCCAGACGAGATTCCAACAATTGCAACAAGGTTTCACCGGTGTTGCCTTTGCGGCGTGATGCTTCAGCAAAGTAGCGACGGAACTGCTTTTCCAGCACGCCGTACATACGCTTCACTTTTTGCTTTTCACGCAATTGTTGGCCGTAGTCAGAGGTACGAGCACCTGAGGTGCGACCATGCTGACCTGGCTTTGAATCCAATTTGCACTTGGAATCGAGACTACGGCGTGCGCTTTTCAGACTTAAGTCTGTGCCTTCACGACGTGACAACTTACACTTTGGACCTGTATATCTAGCCACTTGAAACCTCTTTCATTACGCGATTTGACTCGCTTCAGTCCGCCAAACGATCTGACGAACAATGGTCTTAAAAAATTAGATGCGACGACGCTTGGGAGGACGACATCCGTTGTGCGGGATCGGAGTGATGTCAGAAATACTGGTCACTTTGATACCCAATGCATTCAAAGCACGTACGCTAGACTCACGGCCTGGGCCAGGTCCTTTGATAAGTACTTCAACTGTCTTGATACCGCATTCTTGCGCGGCCTTGCCTGCAACTTCAGCAGCCACCTGAGCAGCAAAAGGAGTCGACTTGCGTGAACCCTTGAAGCCCTGCGCACCCGATGTAGACCAAGCCAAGGCATTGCCCTGACGATCTGTGATCGTGATGATGGTGTTGTTGAATGAGGCGTGTACGTGCGCAATACCGTCAGAAATATTCTTTTTGACTTTTTTGCGTGCGCGGTTATTCGCTGTTCCTTTGGCCATTTGGCTAACCTTCCTATGATTACCTGATTATTTCTTCAGTGCGATACCAGCACGCTTCGGACCCTTGCGAGTGCGAGAGTTTGTGCGGGTACGCTGACCACGTACAGGCAGACCCTTGCGGTGACGGAAACCACGATAGCAACCCAGATCCATCAAACGCTTGATGTTCATGGTTACTTCACGGCGCAGATCACCTTCAGTCAGGTACTTGCCCACTTCGTCACGCAGCTTTTCCAAATCTGCGTCGTCGAGGTCTTTAACCTTCTTGGACTCAGGAATTGAGGTCACTGCACAAATTTTCTTGGCGGTGGAACGACCAATGCCGAAAATAGCAGTCAGACCGATAACGGTATGCTGGTGGCTTGGAATGTTAATGCCGGCAATACGAGCCATTTAAATCCCCTTTTATTAACCTTGACGCTGCTTGTGGCGCGGCTCAGAACAAATCACGCGAACAACGCCTTTGCGCTTGATCACTTTGCATTTTCTACAAATCTTTTTTACAGATGCCTGAACTTTCATGGCGAAACTCCAAAAAGAACCAATTCATTTGGCTCGAAAAACAATTCGTGCTCTGGACAAGTCGTACGGCGTCAACTCAACCGTCACCTTGTCACCAGGAAGAATGCGAATATAGTTCATCCGCATCTTGCCTGATATGTGACCAAGCACCACGTGACCATTTTCCAATTTCACTCGAAAAGTGGCGTTAGGGAGGTTTTCTACTACCTCTCCCTGCATTTGGATAACGTCGTCTTTAGACAATCACTACCTCGTTAATCCAGAGCCCTTGAAGCTTGATTTCTTCAACAGGCTGTCGTATTGCTGGGACATCACGTAGGCCTGAACCTGCGCCATGAAATCCATCGCAACCACTACAATAATCAACAGAGATGTACCGCCAAAATAGAACGGAACACTCAATCCCAAAACCAGGAATTCAGGCAGCAAACATACCAAGGTAATGTAAGCCGCACCAATCAGTGTCAGACGCGTCAACACCTTGTCGATGTATCGCGACGTTTGCTCACCAGGGCGAATTCCGGGCAAAAATGCACCGCTTTTTTTCAAGTTGTCTGCAGTCTCTCTGCTGTTAAACACCAAGGCTGTGTAAAAGAAACAGAAAAAGACAATTGCAGCAGCGTATAGCAACATGTACAGGGGATGACCAGGAGAAAGTGTCTGAGAGACTTCTTTCAAAAACCCAACCACTGCCCCATCCCCAGTACCAAACCAGCTCGTCAAAGTTGCGGGAAGCAAAATAATGCTAGACGCAAAAATCGGAGGAATTACACCCGCCATATTTAGTTTCAATGGCAAATGCGAGGTTTGACCCTGATAAATCTTGTTACCGACCTGTCTCTTGGCATAATTCACAGTAATCTTGCGTTGGCCGCGTTCAACGAACACGACCAAGTAAGTCACGGCTACGGCAAGAACAACAATTAACAAAGCAACCAGAGAATTCATAGCACCGGTTCTAACCAGTTCAAACAAACCACCAATTGCCCCCGGTAACCCAGCCGCAATACCAGCAAAGATCAAAATAGAGATCCCGTTGCCCAAACCACGTTCTGTAATTTGCTCACCCAACCACATCAAAAACATGGTTCCTGTGACCAAAGACACGGCGGTAGTAAAGCGAAACGCCATGCCCGGATCAATCACCAAGCCAGCCTGAGACTCAAGAGCAATCGAAATGCCAATTGCCTGGAAAGTGGCCAGAAAGAAGGTGCCGTAGCGGGTATATTGGGTAATCTTGCGACGACCGGCCTCACCTTCCTTCTTTAAGGCCTCTAACTGAGGAACCACCACGCTGGCCAACTGCATCACAATCGACGCAGAAATATAAGGCATGATACCCAGGGCGAAAACGGTAAAGCGGGAAAGTGCCCCGCCTGAGAACATGTTGAACATGCCCAAAATGCCGCCTTGCTGGCTATCAAACAACTGCTTCAGCTGGGTAGGATCAATTCCAGGTACCGGAATGTGTGCGCCAATACGATACACAATCAGAGCCAACAACAAAAACACCAAGCGCTTGCGCAGGTCAGCGAATTTGTTGGATGACGCCAATGTAGATGGATTAAAGGCCACGCGATGCTCTCTTAAGCGTTAATGGTGCCGCCAGCTGCCGAGATGGCCTCTGCTGCGCCTTTCGTTGCCTTAATGCCGTTCAACACCACAGCACGCTTGATCTCACCAGCCAGAATTACCTTCACTGACAAAGTTTGAGCCGGGACCAGGCCAGCCTGCTTCAAAGTCAGAATATCAATGGTATCCACAGCCAATGTGTCCAGATCAGTCAAACGGATCTGGGCATTAAAAGCGGCAGTACGGGATGAAAAACCACGCTTGGGCAAACGACGGTGCATAGGCATTTGACCGCCTTCAAAACCGACTTTATGAAAACCGCCGCTGCGTGACTTTTGACCCTTGTGACCACGGCCAGCAGTTTTACCCCAGCCGGAGCCAATACCACGACCCACGCGCTTGCGGTTGAACTTACTGCCTGGTGCAGGTGCAAGTGTATTCAGTTCCATTATGCAGCCTCAACTTTCAACAGGTAGGACACCTTGTTAATCATTCCACGCACTTCGGGTGTATCAACCAGCACTCGGCTATGGTTCATACGACGCAGACCCAAACCGCGCACAGTTGCACGATGAGTTTCTTTGGTTCCGATAATGCTCTTAACCAACGTAACTTTTACAGATCCGCTCATGATTAAGCCTCAAATAACTTTTCAACTGACAAGCCACGCTTTGCGGCGATCTCAGCTGGGGTTTGCAACTTGCCCAAAGCATCCAAAGTTGCGCGAACCAGATTGTAAGGGTTCGAGGAACCGTGGCTCTTGGCCACAATATTGCGAACACCCACAACTTCCAGAACTGCACGCATAGGGCCGCCGGCGATAATGCCGGTACCTTCTTGCGCTGGAGCCAAGAACACCTTAGAGGCACCGTGCTGGCCGTACACAATGTGATGAATGGAGCCATCGCGCAGCGATACTTTTTCCATCTGGCGACGAGCCTGTTCCATGGCCTTTTGAACCGCCACGGGCACTTCACGGGATTTGCCTTTGCCCATACCCACGCTACCGTCACCATCACCTACTACGGTCAATGCTGCGAAGCCCAGGATACGGCCACCCTTAACAACCTTGGTCACGCGGTTAACCGCGATCATTTTTTCCTTCAGGCCGTCATCACGCGCTTCAGGCGCGGCATTTTTACCTTGCATTCTTGCCATGATCACTCCTTAGAATTTCAAGCCAGCTTCACGCGCAGCGTCAGCCAGTTCTTTAACGCGACCATGATAGGCAAAGCCTGAACGGTCAAAAGCAACTTCGCTGATACCGGCCGCCAAGGCGCGCTTAGCAATCGCAGCTCCAACCAATGCAGCAGCAGCCTTGTTCGAACCGGACTTACCTTCCAGCTGAGCGCGCAACTCTTTGTCATTGGTAGACGCAGCGGCCAACACCTGACCACCATCTGCAGAGTGAACTGCAGCGTAAATGTGGGAGTTGGTACGGAACACACACAGACGGGTTGCACGAGCAAGCGCGATACGACGTCTGGTTTGTTTTGCACGACGGGCACGTGCTTCTTGTTTAGTTTCCATGATTTACCTCTTGGCGCCTTATTTCTTCTTGGTCTCTTTGATAACCACACGCTCATCCGAATAACGCACACCCTTGCCTTTGTAGGGCTCTGGTGGACGATACGCGCGAATCTCAGCGGCAGTTTGACCAATCACTTGTTTGTCGGCACCCTTTAAGACGATCTCTGTGGGTGTTGGCGTCTCAGCCTTCACGCCTGCTGGCAATTTGTGAATGACAGGGTGAGAAAAACCCAGTGCCAGGTTGATCGAATCACCCTGAACCGCAGCTTTATAACCCACACCCACCAATTGCAGCTTGCGCTCGAAACCCTTGCTCACACCGTTAACCATGTTGGCCAACAATGCGCGGGCCGTACCAGCCTGCGCGTTTGCATCAGTCGTATCTACAACTGGCTTCACGGACAGAATGCCGTTCTCGAACACTGGCATAACCAGTGAATTCACATTCAGCTTCAATTCGGCGCTACCGCCTTTCACTGAAACAATCTGACCATTCACGGTAACCTGCACGCTTGAAGGCACGGAAATGGGAGCTTTCGCTACTCTTGACATTTCATTACCCCTTTAAGCCACGTAGCAGATAACTTCGCCGCCGATACCAGTGGTACGGGCCTTGCGATCAGTCATCACGCCTTTGGAAGTTGAAACAATTGCCACACCCAAACCGTTCATCACCTCAGGAATAGCGTCTTTGCCTTTGTAAATACGCAAACCAGGCTTGGAAACGCGCTCGATCTTTTCGATCACGGGGCGACCAGCGTAGTACTTCAACTCAATTTTTAATACAGGTTTTGCGGACTCACCCACAATTGAGAAGCTCTCAATGTAGCCTTCGTCTTTCAAAACTTGCGCAATAGCTACCTTCACTTTTGAGGAAGGCATCTCAACCGAAACCTTGTCAACACCCTGAGCATTGCGAATGCGGGTCAACATGTCGGCGATTGGATCACTCATACTCATAATTAGAACCCCTTACCAACTTGCCTTAGTGATTCCAGGAATCTCACCACGCATGGCAATTTCACGGATCTTGTTACGGGCCAGACCGAACAAACGGAATGTGCCGCGGGGACGACCAGTCAATTCGCAGCGATTGCGCTGACGAGTTGGGTTCGCATTTCTTGGCAGCGCCTGCAACTTAAGACGCGCCTCATAACGGTCTGCTTCACTGACCGACTGATCTTTTACAATCTTGTTCAAAGCCTCACGCTTGGCCGAATACTTCTTGACCAGTGCTGCGCGCTTTTTCTCACGATTAATCAAAGCTAGTTTTGCCACGTCACACCTCAGTTACGGAACGGGAACTTGAAAGCGGTCAACAAAGCCTTGGCCTCGTCGTTGGTACGCGCTGTCGTTGTTACGCTGATGTTGAGACCCCGAAGTGCGTCGATTTTGTCGTACTCAATCTCAGGGAAAATAATCTGTTCTTTGATACCAATGTTGTAGTTGCCACGGCCATCGAAAGATTTGCCAGACACCCCACGGAAGTCGCGCACACGAGGAAACGCGATTGTTACCAAACGATCCAGGAATTCATACATGCGGTCTCCGCGCAGAGTTACCATACAACCAACTGGGTAACCTTCGCGAATCTTGAAACCGGCAATCGCCTTCTTGGCCTTTGTCACCACCGGCTTCTGGCCAGCGATTTTAGTCAAATCACCAACAGCGTGCTCAATGATCTTCTTGTCATTGACGGCCTCACCCACACCCATATTCAGGGTAATTTTGGTAATGCGAGGCACTTCCATCACCGACTTGTAACCAAATTGCTTGGTCAACTGACCAACCACTTCGTTTCTATAAAACTCTTGAAAACGTGACACGACGGCCCCCTTAGTTTGCCAACTGAGCGCCGGTTTTCACCAGGACTCGCACGGACTTTCCATCAACTTCTTTGATGGCTACACGAGATGGCTTACCTGTCTCTTTGTCAAACAAGCTGACATTGGACTGGTGGATAGGCATTGTTTTGTCAACAACACCACCAACATCTCCCTTCATAGGATTTGGCTTTTGATGCTTCTTAACGATGTTGACACCCTCTACCAAGAGGTACTCATCGTTCACACGGGAAAGCACAACGCCCTTCTTTCCCTTGAACTTGCCGTTAAGAACCAGCACTTCATCGCCTTTGCGAATTTTGTTCATATTTACCTCACAGAACTTCTGGTGCCAACGACACGATTTTCATGAACTTTTCATTACGAAGCTCACGTGTCACTGGGCCAAAAATACGGGTACCGATGGGTTCAAGTTTTGCATTCAACAAAACCGCTGCGTTGCTGTCGAATTTAATCAACGCACCATCTGGGCGACGAACGCCCTTGGCCGTACGAACGACCACCGCGTTGTAAATTTCGCCTTTCTTGACACGACCACGTGGGGCCGCATCTTTAATGGACACCTTGATGATGTCACCAATGCCCGCGTAGCGGCGCTTGGAACCACCAAGAACCTTGATGCACATTACAGAACGCGCACCCGTGTTGTCGGCCACATCTAGCCGTGATTGCATTTGTATCATGGATTGTCAAACCAACTTAATTGCTTTCGCAACCAGTTTTGGTCCCGCAAGGGTTGAAAAGATAGCCTGCTATAGTAGCAGGCTTGAATTACTTGAGCAAGACAAAAATCAGATGATTTTCGCTTTCTCCAACACTTTGGTCACACTCCAAGATTTTGTCTTGGAAATTGGACGACCTTCGCAGATCTCAACCAAGTCACCCTCACCCACTTCGTTACTTTCGTCGTGGGCAGTGTACTTGTGAGACTTAACGATGTACTTGCCATAAATCGGATGCTTGATTCGGTTTTCAACCATCACAACCACCGATTTGGTCATCTTGTCACTTACAACGCGACCCACCAGGGTACGCTTCAAACTTACTTTCGCTTCGGTGCTCATGCGGACCTCTTCGATTGAGTCATCACCGTTTTTACACGTGCGATGTCTTTACGTACTTTTGCCAACTGGGAGTTGTTGGTCAGCTGCTGCGTAGCAGCCTGCATACGCAGAGAAAACTGCGCGCGCAACAACTCTTCCAACTCTTTCGTCAATTCTGCAGCGCTTTTGCCGCGCAATTCAGAAGCTTTCATTGCTTAACTCCCAATCTGACGTGTTACGAACACACAAGGAAGAGGCAACTTGGCAGCTGCCAGGCGGAACGCCTCACGCGCCAACTCTTCACTCACACCGTCCATCTCGTAGAGCACCTTACCAGGCTGAATCTCAGCCACATAAAACTCAACGCTACCCTTACCGTTACCCATACGAACTTCCGCAGGCTTGTTGGTAATTGGCTTGTCCGGAAACACGCGAATCCAAATCTTACCGCCACGTTTGATGTGGCGAACCATGGCTCGACGAGCTGACTCGATCTGGCGTGCAGTCAAGCGACCGCGGCCAGTGGACTTCAGACCGTAAACACCAAAAGAAACACTTGCGCCACGCGTGGCCAGACCGGTATTACGGCCTTTGTGTTCTTTTCTATATTTGCGACGTGATGGCTGTAACATCATGCGCTCCTAGATTACTGTTCTGAGGAAGTGCTGGCAGCGCCTTCCTCTTTGTTTGCACCACTAGCTGCTGCGCTAGCACCTTCGGGTTTACGCGCCTTGCGTGCACCGGCTCCGGCTGGACGAGTGGAGGGACGACGCGGACGACGCTCTTCCTTTTCTGCCTCAACTGGTGCTGCGGCCACATCGCCACGACCCAATGTGTCACCCTTGTACACCCAAACCTTGATGCCGATGATGCCGTAGGTGGTAGCGGCTTCACTTGTGGCGTAATCAATGTCTGCACGCAGTGTGTGCAAAGGCACACGACCTTCACGGTACCACTCGGTACGGGCAATTTCGATGCCATTCAAACGACCCGAGGACATGATCTTGATACCTTGGGCACCCATGCGCATTGCGTTTTGCATCGCGCGCTTCATGGCACGGCGGAACATAATGCGACGCTCGAGCTGCTGGGAAATTCCGTCGGCGATCAATTGCGCGTCAATTTCAGGCTTGCGAACTTCTTCGATGTTCACATGAACCGGCACACCAACCAATTTTTGCAAGCTGGCCTTCAACAACTCAATGTCTTCACCTTTCTTGCCAATCACCACGCCTGGACGAGCTGAGTAAATTGTCACGCGAGCATTCTTGGCTGGACGTTCAATCAACACCCGACCAACTGACGCATTTTTCAACTTCTTCTTCAGGAAATCACGAACCTGAATGTCTTCAAGAAGCATCTTGGAGAAATCACGATTCGATGCGTACCAGCGAGAAGCCCAGTTGCGTGATACCGCGAGGCGAAAGCCCGTAGGGTTAATCTTCTGACCCATGTAACCCCCTTAGTTTCCAACCGTCACATAAATGTGACTGGTCTTCTTAGTGATACGATTGCCACGGCCCTTGGCTCGCGCTGTAAAGCGCTTCAACACAGGACCCTCTTCCACGTAAATGGTTTTTACTTTCAATTCATCAACATCAGCACCATCATTGTGCTCGGCGTTGGCGATTGCACTTTCCAACACTTTTTTCACAATCAATGCCGCCTTCTGCGGAGAGAAAGCAAGAATGTTCAAGGCTTGATCAACCTTTTTACCGCGAATCAAATCAGCGACCATACGGCCACGCTGAGGAGACAAGCGAACACCCTTCAAAATTGCACGAGTTTCCATTTCCTACCCCTTATCGCTTGGCCTTCTTGTCAGCCGCGTGACCCTTGAAAGTGCGCGTCAACGCAAATTCACCGAGTTTGTGACCAACCATGTTTTCGTTGATGTACACAGGCACATGTTGCTTGCCATTGTGAACAGCGATTGTCAGACCGATGAACTCAGGGAGTACAGTCGAGCGACGTGACCAGGTTTTAATTGGACGCTTGTCCTTGGATGCTGCAGCAGCCTCTACTTTTTTGATCAAGTGGGCGTCGCAGAAAGGACCTTTTTTTAATGAACGAGACATATCTGTTTACCCCACTTAACGCTTGTGACGACGCTGAACAATCATCGAATTGGTACGCTTGTTGTTGCGAGTGCGGTAGCCTTTGGCTGGCTGACCCCACGGGCTCACAGGCACACGACCTTCGCCGGTCTTACCTTCACCACCACCGTGCGGGTGATCTACCGGGTTCATCGCGGTACCACGCACAGTTGGGCGAATACCCTTCCAGCGTGTTGCACCAGCCTTACCCACCTTCTTCAAACTGTTCTCTTCGTTGCTCACTTCACCGATAGTGGCGCGGCATTCGATGTGAACACGACGGATTTCACCAGAGCGCAAACGCATTTGGGCGTAGGTGCCGTCACGGGCCAGCAACATGGCTGAGCCACCGGCTGAACGTGCAATTTGAGCACCCTTGCCTGGCAGCATTTCTACACAGTGCACTGTTGTACCCACGGGAATGTTGCGAATTGGCAAAGTATTACCGATCTTGATAGGCGCCTCGGAGCCATTCACAACGGTTTGACCCAACTGCAAACCACGGGGTGCAATAATGTATGCGCGCTCACCATCTGCATAGCAGATCAAGGCGATGTGGGCCGTACGGTTTGGATCGTACTCAATCGTTTCCACTTTCGCTGGCACGCCGTCTTTGTTGCGTTTGAAGTCAACCATGCGGTAGTGCTGCTTGTGACCACCACCCATGTGACGGGTAGTAATGCGACCATTGTTGTTACGACCTGCAGTCTTGGATTTCTTTTCCAGAAGCGGTGCGTAAGGCTCACCCTTGTGCAAATGCGGATGAACCACTTTCACCATGGCACGACGGCCAGGTGATGTTGGCTTTAATTTAACTAATGGCATGTTACGCAGCCTCCGAGAAATTAATTTCCTGACCAGCTTTCAGTGCAACATAGGCTTTGCGCACATCGGAGCGGCGCCCCATGGTGCGGCCAAAACGCTTCTGCTTGCCAGCAATGTTGACTACACGCACAGCCTCAACCTCAACCTTGAACAGCAGCTCTACAGCAGCCTTGATCTCGTGTTTGGTCGCAGTGGTGCAAACCTTAAAAGCAATTTGCTCATGCTTGTCGGCCAGCATGGTGCTCTTTTCAGAGACGATGGGTGCCAACAAAATTTTCATTAAACGCTGGGTGTTCATGCGTACATCTCCTGCAGTTTGTCGATTGCAGCACGAGTCGCAACCACTTTCTTGAAATAAATCAAGGAAAGAGGGTCGGCGTAGCGTGGCTCGACCACTGCCACATTGGGCAGGTTTCTGGATGCCAAGTACAAGTTTTCGTCCACTGAATCAACAATCATCAGGACTGAATCGAGACCCATGCCTTTCAATTTTTGATCAAGCAACTTTGTCTTTGGTGCTTCCAAGTCCAAGGACTCAACCACAACCAAACGACCTTCGCGACTCAATTGAGACAGGATGGAGCAAACGCCCGCGCGGAACATTTTCTTGTTCAGCTTCTGCGTAAAATTCTCATCGGGAGAGTTCGGGAAGGTTTTACCGCCTCCGCGCCACAAGGGGCTAGAGACTGCACCAGCACGCGCACGGCCAGTACCTTTCTGCTTCCAAGGCTTTCGCGTTGAGGCACGAACTTCAGAACGATCTTTTTGTTGACGTGTACCCTGACGTGCGTTGGCCTGGTACGCAACAACCAACTGATGAATCAGCGGCTCGTTGTATTCACGGCCAAACACAACATCGGAAACCTGAACAGTTTGAGAGGCCTGCCCAGAATCACTAATGACTTTCAATTCCATCTGGTTCCCCTTACGCCTTTGCCTTGACAGCTGGCTTAACCAACAATTGGCCACCCTTTGATCCGGGCACAGCGCCCTTGATCAAAAGCAGACCACGCTCGGCGTCAACACGAACCACTTCCAGATTCTGGGTGGTTCGATTTACGTTACCCAATTGACCTGCCATACGCTTACCAGGGAAGACTCGACCTGGATCCTGGGCCATACCGATTGAACCGGGCGCATTGTGGGAGATCGAGTTACCGTGGGACGCGCGCTGCGAACTAAAGTGGTGACGCTTGATGGCACCGCTGAAACCTTTACCCTGCGTTACACCACTGACGTCAACTTTTTGACCAGGCGCAAAAATTTCTGCTGAAACGGCAGCACCAACCTGCAATTCAGCAAGCTTGACCGTGTCAACGCGAAATTCAACAAGGGAGGAAGCGGCTTCGATAGAAGCTGCTGCAAAATGGCCAGCCTGCGCCTTGACAACGCGGGAGGCTCGCTTGGACCCGTAGGCCAACTGAACGGCTGTGTAGCCATCTTGTTCGAGTGTTTTGAGCTGCGCAACACGGTTAGAAGACACATCAACAACAGTCACGGGAATTGAAACACCCGCGTCTGTAAAGATGCGCATCATGCCGATCTTGCGACCAATAAGGCCTAGACTCATGATTTCTCCAATTTCGGCTACGATTGGCCGAATGATTAAATTCTATCTAAAGCTAACCTTTTGAAAAGGTTAGCCAAATATTATATGCGTTAATTAAATTTATTGCAACTTGATTTCAACATCTACGCCAGCAGGCAGATCCAGCTTCATCAAAGCATCTACAGTTTTGTCTGTAGGGTCAACGATGTCCATCAGACGCTGATGGGTGCGGATCTCGAACTGGTCACGTGAAGACTTGTTCACGTGAGGGGAACGCAGAATGTCGAAGCGCTTGATTCGGGTAGGCAACGGAACCGGACCTTTCACCACGGCGCCTGTGCGCTTGGCTGTTTCCACGATTTCGAGTGCAGACTGATCAATCAGCTTGTAGTCGAAAGCTTTCAAGCGAATACGAATTTTTTGATTATTCATGTTTGTTCCTAAAGAGCTGAAAGAGTGTGACCAAACTTAACTTTTGGCTCACCTCAAAATTACCCGCATCAAACGATTGATGCGGGCTCATTCCAAGTATTACTTGGTGATTTTGGCAACTACGCCAGCACCTACTGTACGGCCGCCTTCGCGAATCGCGAAACGCAGACCTTCTTCCATC
>NZ_JARFJD010000020.1 GCF_029087225.1 Limnobacter olei
AGTTTGGCCAGAATATGCACCTCGCATTGCAAGGCGAACAAATCAGTGCACAAATTGGACTTGCCGCTGCAGCCTTTCCTGCATGGTCATCGAAATCATTTGCCGAACGCGGCAAAGTGCTTCATGCCGTGGCAGCTCAACTGCGTAAACACAAAACCAAGTTGGCCGAATTGATGGCACTCGAAATGGGCAAACCTGTGAAGGAAGGAGGCCCTGAAGTTGAAAAAGCCGCCACATGTTGCGAATACTATGCCGAACATGCCAGCAAGCATTTGGCCGATGAATGGATCGCATCCGATGCATCAGAAAGCTACGTGAAATACCAGCCATTGGGCACCTTGTTGGGCATATTGCCCTGGAATGCGCCAGCGTGGCTGGCCTTTCGTTACCTGGCCCCAGCGCTGATGGCTGGCAACACCTGCGTGATGAAGCACGACCCGAATGTGCCGGCCACCGCACAGGCCTTGGCCGACCTGTTCAAAGAGGCCGGTGCCCCTGCTGGAGTGGTGGTGAACCTGCCACTGCGCACCGAACATGTGGAACAAGCCATTCGAGATCCCCGGATCATGGCTGTCAGCTTCACGGGTTCCAGCGCGGCGGGCAGAAAAGTGGCCGCCACAGCGGCTTCCGAACTGAAACCCGCAGTCCTTGAATTGGGCGGTTCCGACCCCTGCATTGTGCTGGCAGATGCCGATCTTGAACGCGCGGCCGATGTGGTGGTGTTGTCACCCATCATCAATGCCGGCCAAAGCTGTATTGCAGCCAAACGCATATTGATTGAGTCGAAGGTTTATGAAGAATTCACGACCTTGCTCAAGGTGCGGCTGGCCAAACTGAAATTGGGCGATCCACAGGATCCCAACACCGACATTGGTCCCATCGCACGTAAAGACCTGCGCGACAATCTTCACCGCCAAGTGCTGCAAACCATTGAGCAAGGGGCAAAGTGCCTGCTGGGCGGCCAGCTTCCGGATGCGCCGGGCTACCACTACCCCCCTACCTTATTGGCCGATGTGAAGCCCGGCATGTGCGCGTTTGAAGAGGAAACCTTCGGGCCTGTCATGGCGGTTATGCCAATAGAAAATATTGATGAAGCGCTGAACGTGGCGAACAACACAAACTATGGTTTGGGATCTAGTATATGGACTGCCAGCACCAGCAAGGCCATGCGTGCAGTCAATGAACTGCAGGCCGGCCAGGTGGCGGTGAATGGAATTGTTAAAACAGACCCTCGGTTGCCCAGTGGTGGCATCAAGCAATCGGGTTATGGCCGCGAGCTTGGGCCACACGGCATTCGCGAGTTTGTTAACGCCAAGCAGGTTTGGATCAAATAGAGGCAGTCGAGGAGACAAATTACTATGATTAAAGTCAGTGTGATGTACCCCAATGCGCAAGGTGTCAGCTTTGACCATGATTACTACAAAACCACGCACATGCCGCTGGTAAAAAGCAAAATGGGCAAAGCCTTGCACCACTACACAGTCGACAAAGGGCTGGCTGGCGGCGCAGGCGATGCGCCAGCGTTTGTGGCCATGGGCCATTTGCTGGTGGATTCCGTTGAAGCTTTTCAGGCCGCATTTGGCCCGCATGCGCAGGAAATCATGGCAGACATTCCCAACTACACCAATGCCAGCCCGGTGATTTTGATCAGTGAAGTCACGGTAGAAAAAGGCTAAACAGCCTTTGGAAACTTCGCGATGATTCGGTCAAATTGACTGGCGAAAGTTTTTCGGTCCGCTTGGCTGTAGGCGGGCGGACCGCCTGTATCGATGCCGCTTGCCCGCATGGTGTCCATGAAGTCGCGCATGGTATGAAGGGCTTTGATGTTCTCAGCGGTGAACATTTCCCCACGCGGGCTTAACACCTGCGCACCTTTGTCCACCAACTGGGCCGCCAGGGGGATGTCGCTGGTAATCACCAGATTCCCGGCTTCAACGCGGCGTACAATTTCATCATCAGCCTCATCAAAACCACGCGGCACCTGCAACAGCTTGATGAATTTAGAGGGCGGCGTACGAATGTATTGGTTGGCCACCAAAGTGGTTTCAATGCCAGTTCGGTCAGCCGCACGAAAAATGATTTCCTTCACTGCCACCGGGCAAGCGTCGGCATCGACCCAGATTTTCATTGTGTTGACGAATCCCATGAAATTTCAATTTTTCGGTGCTGAAGAACACAATCACGTAGATATAGATTGATCAAGCTTTGATAGGGAACACCCGCGTCCTCAGCCATCGACTTGAAGTACTCGATAACGTCTTCGCTTAGCCGCATGGTTACCGGCTTTTTAAGCTTTCCAGCGTAAGGATTTTTTCTCACCTTCATCTTTGAGAGATCAAATTCTTTCTTCATCGTCAAATTCCCGAATAAAACCTGGCTTCATTTTTAGTTGCTTTACGCGCGGAAATGATCCGCACCGAATTACCTTGCTGTCTTTCGCAATGACAAACCATCAGCAGTCTGCGCTGATCGCTTAAGCCCAATAAAATAAAACGCTCCTCGTCCTCTGAATGCTCATCATCAAAAAACTGGAGCGCAAATTCGTCATAGAACACAGATTGAGCCTCATCGAAAGACACTCCGTGCTTTCTCCTGTTTGAAATTGCCTTTAAAGGATCCCATTCAAATTTAATCATAAATACAATGTATGTACAAATATTAATTAAAATTCACTTTATTCGATAATTGTTGGAGGGTAGAAAGCCTGGATATCGAGGTATCACCCATGCGACCCTTTTCTCATAAACCTAGGGATGATCCGAAGCGCAATACCGGTTCTATTCCGATACAGTTCAATCAAGAACTAAAACTTTTCAGGTGGTAAATATGGGTTTCAAAGTCGCGTTTTTGGGTTTGGGTGTAATGGGATACCCCATGGCAGGTCATTTGGCCAAAGCAGGCCACGAGGTGACGGTGTACAACCGCAGTTCGGCCAAGGCCGAGAAATGGGTCGCGCAGCACGGCGGCAAAATGGCCACAACACCTGAAAAAGCCGCGACAGGCCAGGACTTTGTTTTCGCCTGTGTGGGCAACGACGATGACTTGCGCCAAATTTGCACGGGCATCAATGGCGCTTTCCACGGCATGAAGCCCGGTGCGGTGTTCATCGACCACACCACGGCCAGCGCGAAAATTGCACGCGAACTGTTTGAACATGCGAAAGACGCAGGTTTTGGTTTCATCGATGCGCCAGTGTCTGGTGGCCAGGCTGGAGCAGAAAATGGCCAGTTGACTGTAATGTGCGGAGGAACTCACGCCGACTTCGAACAGTCCAAGAATGTAATTGCCGCATTCGCCAAAGCCGTGACTTTGATGGGTGAATCCGGCAGTGGTCAGCTGACAAAAATGGTGAACCAGGTGTGTATCGCCGGTTTGTTGCAAGGCTTGGCCGAAGCGCTGAAGTTCGGCATGAACGCCGGGCTGGATGTGAACAAGGCGCTGGAAGTGATAGGCAAGGGCGCCGCCCAAAGCTGGCAAATGGACAACCGTGGCAAAACCATGGTGGAGGGCAAATTCGATTTTGGTTTCGCAGTGGACTGGATGCGCAAAGACCTGAGCCTGGTGCTTGAAGAAGCACGCCGCAATGGTTCGCAGCTGCCAGTGACCGCATTGGTTGATCAGTTCTACGCTGAAGTTCAAGGCATGGGCGGTCAGCGTTGGGACACTTCCAGCCTTATCAAACGTTTGTAAACGCGCGCGGAAAGCTTTGAGCCGAACGCGCGCTTTACTGGAACGATCACCCACGACTTGGGGCGTGGGTTTGGCGCTCTTGGGCGCCGTCTTTTTTTCCGGCAAGGCCATTGTGGTGAAACTTGCATATGCCTACCCTGTCGATGCATCGACTCTGCTGGCCATGCGCATGCTGTTGTCGCTTCCGCTGTTTTTGGGCGCACTCATATTCACCGTGCTGCGAGAAAAAAATGCTGTGAAAATGACGACCAAAGACTATGGCTTGATTGCGCTGGCAGGTTTCTTAGGCTACTACCTGGCCAGTCTGTTCGATTTCATGGGATTGCAATACATCACCGCCGGGCTTGAACGACTGATACTGTTCACCTATCCGTCCATCGTGCTGTTGATCGCCGGTTTGATCAAACACCAGTGGCCTCAGCCCTGGCAAGTCATGTGTATGGTGCTCAGCTACGTAGGGTTGGCTGTCGTGTATGGCCATGAAACCGTGCTGGTGGGCGATAACACGGCGCTTGGTGTGCTGTTGGTGTTTATGTCCGCAGTTTGCTATGCCAGTTATTTGATTGTCGGTGAAAGGTTGCTAAAGCGCTTGGGTACCATACGGGTTACAGCCATGGCTACGCTGGTCTCGGCCGCCGCCATACTGCTACAAATCAATATTCAGCAGCCTTTAAGCATCATTGTTGAGCAGCCCTTGCCTGTATGGGGTTGGTCACTGGTGAATGCCGTATTTTGCACGTTTGTGCCCGTGTTTGCTGTGATGACTGCAATCAGCTTGATCGGCGCACCCCGTGTGTCGCAAATGGGCATGATTGGTCCAATCGCCACCATGGCCTTAGGCACCTGGATTTTAAATGAACCATTTACAGTTTGGCATGCTGTGGGGACCGCATTCGTAATCACTGGTGTAGCCCTGCTCAGCATAAAAAAAGAAGCAAAAGAAGGAGTAATCACATGACTGCAACACCCGGAAAAATTGTTCGTATGTACAGCACCGGCGCACCTGAGGTGCTGAAGATCGAGGATATGGAAATCGGCCCGCCCATGCCTGGAGAAGTCCAGGTTCAGCACAAAGCGATCGGTTTGAACTTCATCGAAGTGTACTGGCGCAGCGGAGTTTACCCCTTGCCTTTGCCAACCTGCATCGGAAACGAAGGCGCGGGAGTCGTTCTGGCTGTGGGTGAAGGCGTAAACGACTTCAAACCGGGGGACCGCGTTGCGTACGGTTCCGGACCGATTGGTTCTTACAGCACAGTGCGCAACATGCCCGCCCATCCCCTCGTGAAAATCCCCGATGCGATTGATTTTGAGACCGCCGCGGCGATGATGCTCAAAGGTCTTACAGCCCAATATCTGTTGCGTCGTGTTTATAAAGTACAAGCCGGTGAAACCATTTTGTTCCATGCAGCAGCTGGCGGCGTCGGTACGATTGCCACGCAATGGGCAAAATCACTGGGAGTACGGGTAATTGGTACGGTGTCCACGCGTGAAAAAGCAGAGTTGGCACGCGCCAACGGCTGCGCCGAAGTCATTATTACCAGCGAAGAAAACGTGGTTAAACGCGTGAAAGAATTGACAGATGGCAAAGGTGTACCGGTGGTATACGACAGTGTAGGAAAAGCAACGTTTGTTGATTCCCTGGATTGCTTGAAGCCCCGTGGCATGATGGTCAGCTTTGGCAACGCCAGCGGCAAGGTGGACCCTGTACCGCTACAGTGGCTAGTCGAAAGAGGCTCACTGGTGTTGACTCGCCCATCGGTTGCCGCCTTTACCGTGGACAAAGCCGAAATGCTAGAAAGTGCCGCCGAGATGTTTGGCGTGGTTGCCAGTGGCGCGGTGAAAATTCAAATCAACCAACGCTTTGCGCTGGCTGATGTGGTGAAGGCCCACACCGAGCTTGAGAACAGACGCACGACAGGTTGTACGGTGCTGATTCCTTGACGCGCTGAGTGTTACATGCCCGATAGGCTTGGGTTCCGATTGGGCACTGAACACAGCTGTGAGTTGCGAGGCGATGGCAAAACGCTGCACGGGAGTGCGGGGAGCAGAACTTGCAATGGGTCGCACGTGACCATTCAGGTTTAGCTCCCAAGTCACCTACAGCGCCACATGCCCTGTCTGCTGCGCTGGCTGCAGTGTTGCATCTTTACTTGAAGATGCATTGCGTGAATTGGCGGTTTTCACTGTGTAGATTTTCAGCTGAACACCATGTTGCTGCTCTGCCTCCCGCACCCGATCAATGAAATGGCGCGACACCACCTGCCCCTTGGACAACCACATAAACCCGTCTGGCCCCTCAAAATCACGGGCCAACACCAAACCCTCGTACAAGTCCTCGCCATGTAAAATTTTCTCGTTGGCTTTTTCCGCGGCCTTCAGTTTCACAAGAGCCGTAGGTAACACAGCAATCACCTTGGGGTCATAACGCTTGCCAGCAGCACCCACCAAAAAAGCCTGGGCCTGCAGCTCATCAAAAGCCTTGGACGCCAGCCAGCCTTGTTGCAACTCGTCGTAATCTTCAGCCACCGCGAGAATTCTCGCACCCAACGGAATACCATCACCCTCCAGCCCATCGGGAAAGCCCTGACCATCGTAACGCTCATGGTGGTGTCGAATAATCTCGGACACATGCACCATTTCCGATACACCATGAAAAGCCGCTTGCGCCTTCATAGGATGCTTCATCAAGGCCACGCGCGCATCACCCTTCAACTCCACCACTGGCTTGAACAGTGTGTCGTCACTCAAACCCAGCTTGCCAATGTCATGCAACAGCGCGGCCACATAGATATCCTGCAAAGCCGACTCGCTGGCATGAAGTTCCTTGGCGATCAAACGCGCCAATTCTGCAACCCGCAAACCATGTGCAGCCAGTTGCGGCGAACGCAACTCCATCAAGTTGGAAAACGACTTCACCGCAGCCAGGTACTGCATTCGCATCTCGCGCTGAATTTGCTCCAGCATCAGTTGCATCTGGTGGGTTTCAGCACGCTGAGACTCAAGCTGCTGACTCAAGCTTGAGTTTGCACCCTGCAAACTTTCAACTTCCTTGCTTAACTTGTCAGCATTGCCTTGGAACTCCGCCAACTGGCGCTCTAGTTCCTTGATCAACTGCTTGTCATCGGCGGCTTGTTCAACAGACATGGTGCGGGTTCCCTTGCGAATGCGGCGCATTCTCCTCGAATGGAATAACGGCAGGCTTTTCAGGAATCTGAAACACTTTACCCCTCCAAAGGGGGGTAGTATTTATCGAATCGGAAACACAGGGCACGCAACTTAAGTTTTGGCTTGAGAGCCACAACCCGGTGTATATTCAAATGTGGGAAAGAACCACAGCGAAACGACCTCAAATCAATTCATGAATAAACGCGCACTTGTTTACCTCGGCCTGACCAGCGCCACGCTGGCCGGGGCTTACCTTTACGTTCAAACATTGCCCACCGAAAATGCACTTGCCCCGGCTGCACAAGAGGATGTCGCGCGGTCGCTGGAGTCCTTGTCCATCGTCGACGGCAACCTGACCACGGGTTCCTACAGTGCAACAGTTCGTCAAGGGCAGCGTGTTCAGTTTTTGGTTCACAGCAATCAAACCGATTCACTGATTGTTGAAGGGCTGGATGCACGCGTGCCACTTCCAGGCAATCAAACCACATTGGTTAGTATTGCGGCCAATGCGCCGGGCACACACGCCATCGAACTTGATGTTTCTGGCACCACCATCGGCAGCATCGAAGTCACGCCATGACTTTGGTGTTGCTGCTCAGCCTTGCAGCATTCATCACCTCCAGCATCACGGCTGCCACTGGAATTGGTGGTGGCGTGGTGTTGCTGGCACTGATGGCGCAACTGGTACCGCCCGCCATACTGATTCCACTGCACGGCGCAGCCCAACTCATGTCCAACACCAACCGTGTGTTGGTGCAACGCAAATTCATCAATTGGGCCTATATCAGGCCCTTCCTGCTGGGTTCCGTTGTTGGCGGGGCATTGATCACACCGCTGGCTCTGTATGTGCCGGTGCCCGTGGGGCAGGTGTTGTTGGGCCTGTTCATTGTGCTGGCCACCTGGAAAAGTGCATGGTTGCGCCTTGCACACTGGCCGCCCGCAGCTTCGGGTGGAATTACCACCGGGCTTAGCCTGGTGCTGGGTGCCACCGGCCCACTGGTGATGTCGGTGCTGCCTAAATCTGCCTGGGAAAGGCAAGTGGTGGTGGGCACACATGGCATGGCCATGGTGATTCAACATGGCATCAAGGTAATTGCATTTTCCAGCCTGAACGTGAGCCTGGTGGCGTACTGGCCCCTGTTGTTGGGCATTGGCCTTGCAACACTGGCGGGCAACCTGATGGGTGCCAGGTTGCTTACACGCGTGCCCGAGGAAAAATTCACGCTCATCCTGAATTGGCTGCTGACCGCATTGGCCCTTCGTTTGGTCTACCAAGGCATCAGCGCGATTCTAACAGCTGGCAACTAACCATTTCGGGTTCCCATTCAACAGGGATACCAAGCGGTCAATTGTGTTCCACACTCAAAGCTGAACACAATTCACACGCCACTGAAGGTTGCCCCATGGTATTCAAACGCACGCTAAATTCGCTGACCTTGCCCCAAAAATGCGCCATCATCGCGCTGCCACTTTTGCTGGCTTTTGGCTTTCTGTTTCAGCAAATGTACACGCAAATCAACACGCTAATCAGTTCGTCCGAAAACGAGTTGCGCGGTGCCGTTTTTCTGGAAAAAATTAACCCTGTGATGCAAAAGGTCCTGGCTGATCGAGCACAAAAACAGGCCGGGGCTGTTGGCGATCTGAGCGCAGCCCTGAAAGCAGCCAAAACGGATTTGCCGGAGAGCTGGCCCATCACAGACCGCAACCTGGAGCAAGTGACAGCCCTGTTACCTCAAGCGCTGAACAGGGGCACCACCGATGCCCAATCCGAGGAACTGGGCAATCAAATGGTCACCTTGGTGCGCCAGCTGGCCGATGAAAGTGAATTGACACTGGACCCCTTCCTGCCCAGCTACTACATGATGAGCCCCATGGCCTTTCAGCTACCACGCGTCATCGAGTATTTGTCTGAACTGGAAGGTCGCCTTCGCAACCCCAACAGCGATGCCGCAGCTACCTTGAGTTTCGTACAGTCACGGCTTGGCACTTTGGGCCGGGCCATGGATGAAATTCGTGAAGCCACCGAGAAATCAGCTGCTGCGGGCGGTGCAATTACCGCTGACACGCGCGCACAAATTGACACCATTGACCAACGAATTGACAGCATCTCGGCCTGGGTGAAAGAGCAGTCGGCCAAAGACCTGAATTACGACAGCGTCACGGGCCATGCCAACATGGTTGGCTTGCTTGGCGAAGCCGTCAACACCGGATTTCAGCTGAGCCAAAGTTTGAACAAAACCTTGCAAGCCGACCTGACAGAGCGCATCTCGGGCATGCAAGGCACGCTGATCAAGGCAGGGGCTGGTTCCTTGGCAGTACTGTTGCTAGCCTTGGCCTTGGGTTATGTGGTGTTCAAAGACACCAACACTGAAATCGCCCAAATTTTGGCGCATGCAAAAATTATCGGCATGGGAGATTTGTCCAAACCGATTGACAGCCATGGCAGCAATGAAATCAGCAAAATTCGCGCTGCACTCGAGAATATTCGTCTAAAACAAACCAGCCTGGTGGGCGAAGTAAAGGATGCTTCCACCCGAATGGCCGACACCATCAACACCTTGGTGATTGCCGCCTCGCAGGTGAAAAGCAGCGTGCAGGAGCAAACCGATTCCGCCTCGGCGGTGGCCGCTTCGGTCGAAGAACTGACGGTATCGATCAGCCAGGTACATACCCATGCCAGCCTGGCGCTTGGTTTGTCCAATCAGGCCGGGCAATCGTCCATAAGTGGTCGCGAGAGTGTAAAACAAGCCCGCCAGGCCATGGAGGAAATTGGCACCGCATCGAGCAATCTGGCGCAAAGTATCAACAACCTGGGCAATCAGTCTGACAACATTTCCAGCATTATTCAGGTGATTCACGCCATTGCCGACCAAACCAACCTGCTTGCGCTGAATGCGGCCATTGAAGCGGCGCGCGCTGGTGAACAGGGGCGGGGTTTTGCGGTGGTGGCGGACGAAGTACGAAAGCTGGCCGAGAAAACTGCATCGTCGACCAAAAGCATTTCAGCCTTGATTTCAGACATTCAACACGAGACGCGCTCAGCCGTTGAGCAAGTCAATGGCTGGACCGACATGATCAACCTCGGCCAGAGCTCTTCCACGGGTGCCGACCAGCAAATGGAAGCCATCAACCACCACACCAGCGATGCCGAACGCGCAGTGACCGAAATTACAGAAGCCCTGAAAGAGCAAAGCTCGGCCTCAACGCTCATTGCCCAGCAGGTAGAACGAATTGCGCGCATGACCGAAGAAAGTCAAGGCGTCGCCCATGAAGTTAACCAAGTGATTACTGAACTACAAAATCTGTCCAATCAAATGGACACCGTCATGGGCAAATTCAAGTTGACCCAGCAAGCGTAAAGCGTCAATCAAGGTTTAAATTCGCTCGATCCTGACCTTTTCCTGAAACAGGATCGAGCTCAAGAAGGTCGCGAACAGGGAATACAACAGGGCGGCCAACACAGCCCACCAAAAACCATTGACCTGAAAACCTTCCAGAATGGAGCCCACCCAGTAAAACATTAAACCGTTCAAAATGAAGTAAAAAAGGCCCAAGGTTAATACAGTCAAAGGCAATGTCAGAATAAGCAACACCGGCTTCACAATGGTGTTTACCAAACCCAGAATCAATGCAGCCCACAATGCTGCCCAAAACCCCTCTACAACCACACCTGGTAACAAGTAGGCCACCCCCATCAGTGCCACTGCGTGTAAAACCCAGCTCAGCAAGAGTTTCAAATCCATTCCCTCCAAGTTCAGAAAACAAGTGATGTACAATCGAAATGCTTGCTTGCCAAGCTATCACATTTCGACAAAACCGGTTGGTGCACAATATCAAGCAACAACATTAAGCAACAACGAGAATTTCTGATGGATGTCACTCAACGCCTCGTCTCCCGCAGCTGCCCCTTCTGCCAAAACAGCGCAGAGGACGCACAGGTACTCAGCTACGGCAGCAGTGAGTGGCCAATGATTGAATGCAACAAATGCCATTTTGTGTATCTGAAACGCGCACCGGTTTATGAACGCTTGAGCGAAGAATTCGCCTGGGAAAAAACATCGGAAACCGAACGCCAGGTGCGGGAGGAGCGCGAACCTGTGAAGCAGGGCTTAAGCCGCGCCTTCAAACATTTTCGGCAAAAAGTACTCAAGCGCAACAAGTTGCCCGAGCTGATCGAAAAATACATTCCCGGCGGTCGCGTACTCGACATTGGCTGCGCTGCTGGCGGCTTGCTGGCCACTCTGCCCGCAAAATACCAACCTTATGGCATTGAAGTATCCAAAGCCCTGGCCCAGGCGGCCAGTGAAGTGGTCGAGCCTCGGGGTGGCAGCATCATGCACGACAACGCCCTGAACGGCATTCGAAAGCTGCCCGAGAACCACTTCGCTGGTGTGCTGATGAGCGCGTTTCTTGAACACGAAGTAGAACCCAACGGCCTGCTGCAAGGAGTAGCCAAGGTACTTCAACCTGGCGGCGTAGTCATTATCAAGGTTCCAAACTATGGCTCATGGAACCGAAAAATTCGCGCTGAAAAATGGTGTGGCTTTCGCCTACCCGACCACGTGAATTACTTCACGCCCGAAAACCTGGAAGCACTCATTGTTCGGCAAGGCATGAAAGTGGTGCAATTTGGTTTGGCCGACAGGCAGCCCACCAGTGACAATATGTGGATTGTTGCGGCCAAGTAATCGGGGGCACACGCACCGGTCAAACACTCACCGGCTTGACCAGCTTGTTGAGTATGTACATCAGGTCTTCGGGTTGCAGCGGCTTGTGCAGAACCGCATTCATGCCCGCCTCAAGGGCACGTCTTTCGTCTTCCGGCCCTACTTCACCAGTCAAACCAATCACCGGTAAATTTGCATTGAAAGGTTGTTTGCGCAGTTCTCGGGTGGCCTCAAGTCCGTCCATCAACGGCATTTGTACATCCATCACCACCGCATCAAAACCATGGCCGTATTGCAGCAAGAACGACAATGCCTCCAGCCCATTGTTGGCTTTGGTAATGTTGGCTTGCTTGCGCACCAAAATTCCTTCAAGCACCTTCAAGTTCAGTTCGCTGTCATCCACAATCAACAAATTCATTTTATTGCGTGCCGCAATTGCCGAACTCATTCGCGTGGCCAGGTTCGGTGCCGCATTTTTAAATGCACTCTGAAGTTGAAGCGGGGTTAAGGGCTTCACATAAATTGCGCTAAAAATTTCGCTGATGCCTTTGTCCAGCAAACGCCGCGTGTCATCACTGCCCAGCAGCACAGCACAGGGAACTCCCATCAAACCCATGGCCTTGACAAACTCAATCCACGCCAGTCGATCGATTTGTCGCTTGGGGAAGTCCAACACAACGCCAGCGACCCCGGGAGTGCTGACCATCAACTTGCGCGCCTCGTCAAGGCTGCCAGTGGTAATCAATTGACGACCCACCAGCTTACTGGCGTTGAGCAAGGCCCGGGGTTGAAGTTCACTGTCAGACACCAGCAGCACCGATTGACCTGTCTCTGTGAACGTACTTGCGCTACCCTGGGGCACAGCAAATTCAAGTTCGGCCCAAAAGGTACTGCCACAGCCCAACTCGCTGTTGAAACCCAGGCTGCCGTTCATCAACTCGACCAGCTTTTTAACCAGGCTCAAACCCAGACCAGAACCACCAAACTCCCGGGCAACCGAGGTGTTGGCCTGATGAAATTGTCGAAACAGGTTGGCTTGCCCTTGCGGTGAAATACCGACCCCGGTGTCTCGCACTTCTACGCGCATGCGGCAAACACCGTCTTGATTCGACAACACTTGCAACAGCAAATACACATGCCCCACCTGCGTAAACTTGATGGCGTTGCCCACCAGGTTCACTACAATTTGACGGAAACGCAGCTCGTCGCCAATCAATTCGCGTGGCATATGAGCAGGTGGTTCAATAATCAGCTCGATTGGCTTGTTCGCCGCAGCGCCAGTCATGATTCCCGACACCTTGTCGATAAACTCCAGTGTCGAGAAAGGCTTGGACTCCAGCTCCATGCTGCCCGCTTCAATCTTGGAAATATCGAGCACATCGCTGACCAAATCAATC
The DNA here is from genome assembly GCF_029087225.1 of Limnobacter olei. Lineage (GTDB taxonomy): Bacteria > Pseudomonadota > Gammaproteobacteria > Burkholderiales > Burkholderiaceae_B > Limnobacter > Limnobacter olei. Next base: position 12,920 of record NZ_JARFJD010000020.1, read on the forward strand.
AGGTTGCGCGATGTTTTTTCCAGGCTCTCCAGCAACAACTTTTGATTGCTTGACACCGAGGTGTCCTTCAACAAATAGGTCAGACCCACAATTCCGTTCAATGGCGTGCGAATTTCATGACTCATGTTCGACAAAAATTCTGTTTTTGCCTGGCTCGCCATTTCTACCCGAGTGTTGGCCTCCCGCAATCGCTTGTTTTTGTGCGCAAGGTTGTGTGCCATCTGGTTCACAGCCTTGGACACATCGCCCAGTTCGTCGTTGGTGTTTACTTCACACACCGCATCTTCATTGCCGCTGCGAATTTCATCGGCCGTACGTTTTAACTTGGCCAGCGGGTTCAACACGCCCATGCGCATCAACACCACCAACAAGGCAATCACCACCACAAAACTACCCAAGCCCACCGATTCAAGAAGGGTCAAACCTTTGAGGTTTCTGGCCTGTGCATCATTCACTTGTGTGGCCCATTGGTAACCCAACTCAGAAATTACCTGGGTTTCGGCAATCAAGCGCTCCACAATCAGGCTTTCACGGCGCTTTAAAAACGCTGGGTTGTTATTACCGCGCACTGTGCTGTTGTTCAGCTCATTGAAAATTGGTTTTAGCTCGGCCAAGCTACCTTGAATATCCGACAATTCTTGCGGTGCCACTGTGGGGCTTACCGTGGAGCTGATCACTGTCTCAAGCTCTTCCTGAGTGCGCAACCAGGCATCCGCCACAGAAGGCGACTTGAACAGCACATACTCTTGAGTCAGCACCAATAGGCTGGAGGACAAACGGGTAATATTTTGGGCCTTCTGTGACTGCTCCAAGCCTTTGAACTGCTCACTGAGAATGAACAGATTGCCCAACACCAACACCACAGCACACACAATGGTGCTAAGAATGGCAAGGTTGATTTTGGTGGCAACACGCACTCTAACTTCCCTTTATTGGAGCGACACAGCGCCAGGGTCTACTGTTTTCAAAAAGGCGGGGTAGAGAAACCCGGTGTAATTGGGTTGCGGCAAATTAATATTCACATGCCCTTCACGAAGGGCCCAACGCGCCTGCCCTTCCATTGTGCGCGGCAAAGAGCGGTTTAAACTCAAACGAAACCGATAGTCATCAAATATTTTATCCAATACGACTACTGGAATGTTCAATCGCTTGGCAGCCAAAGCCTTCACCTTCTCAGGGTGGGTTTGAATAAATCGGGTACTGTCTTTCAAGGCCCTGACCACTCGCTCAAGTTCTTGCGGTTTGTTTTTAATGACGCTCTGCATAGCGATTAAATTGAAGTTTGCTGTGTACAGCTTTGGAATGGGTACCAGCTGTACATCGTTGCCCAACTCCAAAACAATTCGAGAGGCAAATGGCTCCCAAACACACAAAGCATCCACCTTTTTACTGGCCAGGGCAGCCAGTGTGGTCTCAGGAGTTAGTGCAACCAAATTGACCGTATCAGGGTCGATGCCGTTGTAAACCAGCACCAAGTCCAACACATATTGACTTCCAGTACCTTTAACATATCCGAGTACTTTGTCACGAAGCTTGCCCGGCTCGGTAATTTCAGAATCAGTACGAGCCACCACTTTCAAGTCGTTTGAAACGCTGACAAAGCTGGTCAAAATCGCGAAATCGTTTCGTGTAAAACTGTTGAACACCACCGGCAGCTCAGTGGCAGTGGCCAGGTCAGTTTGGCCATCGAGCATATTCCTCACGCAGCGGTTGCCGCCCACGCAGTTCACAAATTCAACATTCACCCCCCGCTTTTGAAAAAACCCCTCAGCTTCTGCCACGTACAAAGGCAAAGACATCAAGTTTTCAGACACCCCAATGCGCAAAGGTGCGGCTTGGGCTAGAAAGGATGACAACAAGAAACTGAGAAAAAATGCAGTGCGAACCATTCAAACTCTCGATGACCAAAAGACCCCCATTAAGTGTAGGGGCATTGTTACATCAGAAAACTACCAAGAAGAAACACCAAAAGCCATCTCTTCTGGACATTGAATGATCAAACACTCAAGGAGTGTCGCAAGGCGTGGACAGAGGGGTGCCGCTTTACCTGTGCACCCCCGATTTACTTGAATTTAGAACGCAAAAGTGGCAGTCAAATTCAAGCCATCTGCTTCGATGTTGTCTTTGTCATACAGCATCTCGTAACCTGCTCGAATATTCACGTTGCCTGCGGTGTACATCACACCGCCGCCATAGCTTAGTGCGCCGTCGTCATCGCTGGTGTTAAAGCCAGGGCCACTGACATTCGCATCGAGAAAGCCGTAACCCAAAGTGCCGTACAGCGAGAACTGATTGTTCAAGGGCACTTTGCCCAGCAGATTGGCGCCGATGTACGAATCAACTTCTGCGCGAAAAGCACCAGAATTTTCTTCATCAACACCGGTCAACAAACGGCCTTCAACAGCCAGATTTGGGCTGAGTTCATATCCACCCACAATGCCAAGAGTGTCCACGTCAAGCTCAACACCACCAATTCGGCTGTCGGTAATACCCAGGCTGTTGTAGGTAGCGCCCAGGTAAGTGCCTTCAGCGAAGGCGGGGCTGGCTGCGGCTGCAGACAATACGGCAACAGAAATTAATTTTTTCATGGCTGACTTCCTTTGTTTGTTATCGATACTGCGCACCCCTTGGGGGGATGCACGGTACCTAACGCAGGAAATCAGCCATCGGGTTACAAAAACCAGTGATAAGCGGTAAACCGGTTATCGATCAGGCAGCCAATGGTTCCTGATTCTTGCGCTTCAAACTTGGCAGACTGTACTTGAACGCGCGGCCCACCACGGTAGAAAACTGCTTGAGCAGCGAAGCCTTGTTGTAATACTGGCCATAGCGCTTGCAAATTTCCTGCACTTCAACCGACATTTCTGCGTAACGGTGCGCAGGCACCTCGGGGAACAGGTGGTGTTCAATCTGGTGGCTCAAGTTGCCCGACATGATGTGGAACAACTTGCCGCCGGTCAGGTTCGATGAACCCTTCAACTGGCGCAAATACCAGTGTGCTTGCGATTCGCCTTCGATGATGGACTTGTCGAATACTTCTGAATCAGCTGTGAAGTGACCACAGAAAATAATCACAAAGGTCCAGTAATTGCGAATGATGTTGGCCAAAAAGTTGCCAGCCAACACGGGTAAGAAAAATGGACCAGCCAAAAGCGGGAAGAAAACATAGTCTTTCGCAATCTGGCGACCGGCTTTCTTGAATGTCGGAATGGCGCGGTCTTTGGTTTCTTTCAGGGTTTTCTCACCGCTGATTACTTTCTCAAGTTCAAGGGTTTGCAAAGCCAGCAGGTTTTCAAAGAAGGTGGCCAAAATTACCATCAGCGGTACGTTGGCCAAAAAACGGGGTTCCCATTTTTGTTCAGGGAACAGGCGCAACACGCCATAACCAATGTCATGGTCCTCTCCCAACACGTTGGTGTAAGTGTGGTGGCGGTAGTTGTGGCTGTAGCGCCAGTTGTCCGCGGTACACCAGGTGTCCCACTCGTAAGTTTGGCCCATCAGGCGCTTGTTTTGCATGAAATCGTATTGGCCATGCATCACGTTGTGGCCCAATTCCATATTTTCCAGAATTTTCGACACGCCCAAAGTCAGCGTACCCAGAATGAATGCGGGCGGAAAAATACCGGCCATTAACAGGCCGCGGCCAGCAATTTCGGTGTAGCGCACTGCTTTTTCAATTTTGGTGATGTACTTGGCGTCGCGTTCACCCACGTCGGCCAGGTGCTTCTGGCGAATCGCTTCAATCTCGGCACCAAACTGTTCCAGTTCAGCGGGGCTCAATTTGCGGTCAGCTTTTCTCATGATTTGCTCCAGTATTTTTAGGTTTTGCTTTTACAGGTCCAGTGAAACCGGGCCTTGGGCGGCGTTGATGCACAAACGCAGCGCCGTGTTGTTGGTGCCGCACACCGATTTGTTTTGCATGTTTTGCGTAGTACCTGTCAGCTTTTCGCATGAACAGGTGTTGCAAATGCCCATGCCACAACCGTGTGGGGGGTTAATACCCTGCTCTTGCAACGCTTTCAGCAGTGGCTTGTTGTTGCTCACTTCCAGAACTCGGTTGCTCTTGGTCAGGGTCACCGTGAATGTTTTCACCTCGGCGTTCTCATCAATGCTCAAGGCCATGGGGGTGAACGATTCGGCATGAAAGCTTTTGGGCGTGTCGCCCAAAATGCCACGCAGCGCGGTCATGAAACCATCGGGGCCACAGGCGTACACATCGGTTGTTTCCAGAGTACCCGCGACAGCTGCAAATTGCTCCGCACAGGGGCGACCCGCCAAATCACCTTCGGCCAAGTTGGCGCCGCTTTCCAGCAGGCGCACATATTTGAAATGTTCGTTGATTTTGGATTTCAGGTTGGTGTCAAACAACACGTCTTCCGGGTTGCGCGCCCAGCTCATCAAGGTTACGTCTGCTGGCCAACCCAGTACTTCCAATTCTTCAATCAAGCTGATCATGGGTGTAATACCACTGCCGGCGGCCAGCAGCAGCATAGTGGGGCGCTGTTGGTTCAGCATGGGCTGAGTATGTGCAAGGGTCATGTCACCAAACACATCGCCCAGTTCCACCACAGTGCCCACTTCAAGTTGGTTCACCACATAACGTGAAACAAGACCAGTTGGAGTTTGCTTGATAGTCAGGCGCACCAAGCCACTTTCAGTGGGGGCGCTGCTGAAGCTGTATGAACGCGTGTGCACCACACCATCAATCGTAATGCTCAGGTTCACGTGCTGGCCAGCCTCGAAACCTTTGAACAAAGCATTGGGGCGCAACCACAGGCTGACTGCATCCGCAGTCTCGCGATCAATACGCACCACCTCGGCCAGACAACGATCGCTTGAATGGGTGCTGCCCGCTTGCTCAAGCCAGAAGGTAACGAATTCTTGACCCAGAATTTTGGAGAGTCCGCGGACTACTTTGTTGGACAGTTGGCTGTTGGTTCTCATTGCGTTTTCCACATTAGTGAACAGATGTGCACCAATGTAACTAAAAACGCCTGTTTTTCGCAAGATATTTTGCTGAAAAAACTAGAATAAAGTGTCAGAAGAGTACAACTGTACACTTATTTTATCTATCAAATAATTGATTTTATTGATATTTTTTTATTTGATTGAAATGGTTTTTTTTAGTGAACACTTTTGAAAATTTAGCTTCCCAACAGTACTTTTTGATCATTAATCATGCGATCAGCCACGATACTGGCATCAATTTTCAAGCCACCCTCACTCAGCTGACGGCGAATCATTTCCACCTTGTCCGCATCAAATGGGGTGGTACTGTCTACCAACATGGTGCCCCGTGGCCTTGAGATCGACACCACCACGCTGGCACCATCCCGGTCTGCAGCGGTTTTCACCTCCGGCGGGCGCGAGGCGGCCAATGCGTCCGCCTTCTTGGGATCGGGCATGGTGAAGGCTATCGGGGGTTTATCGCCAGAAATCATGGTGATGCTGAAGGTTGGTTTGTTGAGACGGAAAGACAAAAAGATACTTACAACGATTCCCGATATAAATCAGGCACACAGGAAAATGATTGCAAGACTTCGGCTGACAGCATGTCGGAAAATAAAGAAGCCCGCGCCGAGTAAATCCCGACAAAGCCGGAATTGCCACCCAAATTACCCATATCCTCTATCGACGCGCGATCAAATCAACCCACTAACATGGTGAAATCAAATCGCTAACCCCCCAGCCCACCCGGAGCGCTGCTCATGATTCGTCTTCTTTATTGCAGCCAAGCCAAGTCCGATTTCAGTGAAGAAGTGCTGAAAGAAATCTTGCTGACCTCCAGAAAAAACAATAGCGCAGCTGGGATCACAGGCGTGCTGGTTCACGGAGGTGGCATGTTCATGCAAGTGCTTGAAGGGCCGGAGCAAAATGTGCTGCGCACCTACATGAAAATTCTCGACGACAAGCGGCACACTGACAGTCGACTCATTCAAATCTCTCCGATGAAAGAGCGCATGTTCGACAACTGGACCATGGGTGTTATCGAAGCGGAACCTCTGACCTTTGAACACGTGGCCAAGTTGCGAGCGCATCGCCTGGAAACATTGAATGCAGATGCATTTACGCAGGTGATACGTGAATTCAACGCCCTGCTGATCAAGGTTTGAAAACAAAAGGACTTAGGGGCTGTTCACCTCTAAGTCCTTGTTTTTACTGGTAGGGCCGGAGGGGTTCGAACCCTCGACCAAAGGATTATGAGTCCTCTGCTCTAACCGCTGAGCTACAGCCCCACTTTACCTTTCAAAAGCTTTATTCGCCTTCCAGGAAGCTTTTCAGCTTGTCTGATCGGCTGGGGTGACGCAGCTTGCGAAGTGCCTTGGCTTCAATTTGACGAATCCGCTCGCGGGTTACGTCAAACTGCTTGCCTACTTCTTCCAGCGTGTGGTCGGTGCTCATCTCAATACCGAAACGCATACGCAGCACTTTCGCCTCGCGTGGGGTCAGCGAATCGAGCACATCTTTGGTCACGAAGCGCAGGCTGCTGTATTGCGCGGCGTCTTGCGGGGCCAAGGTGTGGTTGTCTTCGATGAAATCGCCCAAGTGTGAATCGTCGTCGTCACCAATCGGTGTTTCCATCGAAATGGGTTCTTTCGCGATTTTCAGAATCTTGCGAATCTTTTCCTCGGGCATTTCCATGCGCTCGGCCAAGGTGGCAGGATCGGGCTCAATACCGGTTTCTTGCAGAATTTGACGGCTGATACGGTTCATCTTGTTGATGGTTTCGATCATGTGCACCGGGATACGAATGGTGCGTGCCTGGTCAGCAATGGAGCGGGTAATGGCCTGACGAATCCACCAAGTGGCATACGTAGAAAACTTGTAGCCACGGCGGTATTCAAACTTGTCCACCGCCTTCATCAAGCCCACGTTGCCTTCCTGGATCAAATCCAGGAATTGCAAGCCACGGTTGGTGTACTTCTTGGCAATCGAAATCACCAAACGCAAGTTGGCCTCGATCATTTCACGCTTGGCCAAACGGGCACGGTTTTCACCGGACACCATTTGTTTGTTGATCGCGCGCAAGTCATTCAAAGGCAGAGAAACCGCGTCTTGAATGGCAACCAGCTTTTGCTGCAATTCGTTGATCGCAGGAATATTACGCGCCCAGGTTTCAGCCCAAGCCGCGTTCGATGCGCTGAATGTATCTACCCATGCAGCTTCCACTTCATGACCACGGAATTTATCGAGGAACTGCTCGCGGGGCACGCCCACGCGGTTCACGGCGATGTCGTAAATTTCACGTTCAATTTTGCGAACACTGTCCACTTGCTCACGCAAAATGCTGCACAGGCGCTCAACCTGCTTGGCCGTGAAGCGAATTTTCATGAATTGTTCGGCAATCGCTTCCTTGGCTTTTTTGTAGGCCGCAGAATTGTAGCCACCATCTGCACGTGCTTTTTTCAGCTTGGCAAACTGCTTTTCAATTTCAGCAAAAACCACCAGCGAATTCTTCTTGAGTTCTTCCAGCTGACGGGCCGACATGCCGGAGGTGGTGCCACCGTCATTGCCTTCTTCTTCGTCATCGCTGTCTTCGTCGTCGCTAACCTCTTCAGGCGCTGCGGCTTCAACCATGTCATCTGTAATTGAGTCGTCAACAATGCCGTCAACCACTTCATCTACCGTCGACAAACCTTCAGCAATGCGCTGGCCCAGGCCCACCACGTCTTCGACAATGGCTGGGCACGCAGAAATGGCCTGCACCATGTCTTTCAGGCCAGCTTCAATTCGCTTGGCAATTTCAATCTCGCCCTCGCGGGTCAGCAACTCAACCGTACCCATTTCACGCATGTACATGCGAACAGGGTCGGTGGTGCGGCCAAATTCAGAATCGACGTTGCTCAACGCGGCTTCAGCTTCTTCTTCTGCGTCTTCGGCAGAAGTGCCCACGGGTGCGTTGTCGTTCATCAACAAGGCTTCAGCGTCAGGGGCCTGTTCGTAAACAGTGATACCCATGTCGTGGAAGGTGCTGACCATGGCTTCGATCACTTCGCCGTCGGTTACATCGTCAGGCAAGTGGTCGTTAATTTCAGCAAAGGTCAAGTAGCCGCGCTCTTTACCCATTTTGATCAGGGTTTTAAGCTGGTTTCGGCGTAATTCGAGTTCTTCAACCGTGGCGTTGGCCGAGCTAAGGTAAGCCGAGTTGATCAGCGCTTTGTCTTTGGCCTTGGAGCCGCGACCACGCTTGGGCATGATCACCAGGTCGGCTTTTTTGGCGTCTGAATCATCGTCTTCGGGCACGTCGTCGGAATCGAGCGATGCATCTGCACCGGAATCGATGTCCTCGTCATCCTCTTCTTCAGCCTTGGGCTTGCCAGCCTTGGGCGGGCGTCCGCGCCCCTTGGGGGCTTCAGCGGCTTGTGCAGGCGCCGCCTGTTCCACCAGCTTGGGTTTGCGACCACGCTTCTTGGGCTGTGCTTCCTCTACCGCTACAGACTCGGCAACCTTGGCCGGTTTGGCGGCCGCTTTGGCCACTGGCTTGGCTGCCTTGGCCACGGGCTCAGCGGCTGACTCAACTACTTTGGGCTTGCGGCCACGTTTGGGCTTTTCTTCGGCCACAACAGGTGCGGGTGCGGGCGCAGCGGCTTTCTTGCTCACAGGCTTTTCAGCAACAGGTGCTGTTTTCTTGGATTCTGTCTTCTTAACCACGGTGTTTACTTTCGCTTCTTTTACAGTTGCCTTTTGAGGAGAAACCTTCTTCCCTGCCATTGACGACGCTCCCTTGCGTTTGGATGCCTTAGTGGAGGATTCCTTCTCCGGCTTTTGGCCACCAGGAATCTGTGTGTGTGTATCGGTTTGCTGAGAACTCACATTTTGTGACTTCGCAGACTTGGTTTTGTGGCCGGATTTGGCTTTCTGTTCCTGTGTTTTTGAAAAAATGTTGAGTATTTTGAACATTCATTCCCTGAACAACTCAATAACAGCCACTTAGTGCGCAAATACGCACTACAAAAAGATGCAAAAGCTGCACCGTAACCCTTAATTATAACTGATTAACTCGCTTTTGTTTTAATTCTTGGAAGCGTTGCATGCATTCGTGATACCAACGGAGTTGCTCCCCCTGAGTGGGTATCTCGGCGGTTAGTCGCTCCAGCTCGGCCTTAAACCACAGCTCGCTACATTGATACACGCCAGAACGCAACTCGGTTTCAAAATCGAGGGAATCATCCAAACTGCGCGCTTCTTTCAGAACCGAGTTAACCCAATTTTGATGCACTTCGTCATTAAAGGCATGTTGAAGCCGCGCTTCAAGCAAGTTGGGGTCGTTTCTGACTTTTTCAAGCAAATGAACAAAACTGTGCACCTCGGCTGCGGGGTCTTGCTCTCGCTCGTACAGCTCAAGCAATGAATTACACAACTCCACAAGCTGGGGTGCGCGAATAACTCGCGCAGCAAGGCTTAATAACGGCGATTTTGCTGTGGGTCTGGGGCCCCAATTGTTTTGCAATGGCTCGTCGTCGAACTTTCCAAACCGTTTACCGAACTTCTTGCCGGAAAATTTGCCCTGCTGCCCGCTCAGTTGCCCATTTTGCTGCCCACCCTGAAACTGCCCCTTGTTTTTCGGTGAAAAGTAATCACCTCCGCCCTCTCGGCTTTTCAAACCCAAGTGGCGGCTAAGCTCCATGGGTGTGGCACCCAGCAAGTTGGCGAGCGCGCGCAACAACGACGACCTGTAAACAGTGGGCTGCATTTGCACAATCAAAGGCTTCAAGAATGAAATGGCAGCCGCGCTGCCTTCAATTTGCTGCAAGGGGTAGTTGCGCTCCAGGTAGCGCGCCAAAAATTCAGACAAGGAGGCGGCCTGAGCCACCATGGCCTCGAAACCATCTGGCCCTTCAGTTCGAATAAAAGAGTCAGGATCATGCTCGGCTGGCAGAAAAATGAAATCTGCCCGCTTGTTCTCGCTGACGTGTGGCAAACAAGCCTGCAAGGCTCGCCAGGCCGCCTTTTGACCAGCCCCATCGCCATCAAAGGCAAAAACCAGCCGGTCGGTTTGTTTGAATAATTTCAATACATGATCAGGCGTTACCGCTGTACCCAGCGTGGCCACTGCATTCTCAAAACCCCATTGCGCCAAAGCCACCACATCCATATAACCTTCGGTGACCAAGGCATAACCCATTTTGTGAATTGCCTGGCGCGCCTCAAACAAGCCGTACACCTCATGACCTTTAGAGAAGACCGGCGTTTCAGGGCTATTCAAGTATTTGGGTTTTTCATCGCCCAGCACTCGGCCACCAAAACCAATCACCTGCCCCTTGGCATTGCGAATCGGGAACATGATGCGGCCACGAAAGGCGTCGTATCGGCGGTTGCTGTCGCTAATCTTGGTGAGCCCGGCCAGGTCAAGCTGGGTATTGCTGGCGTAATTCTCAACGACAGCCTCCAGGTTTTGATATGCATCGGGCGCATAGCCCATGCCATAACGGGCAGCCACCTGCCCCGTCAATCCGCGATTCTTCAGGTAATCAATCGCAACCGGGCTTTTCTTCAGTTGCGCCTTGTAATAGTTGGCGGCACGTGTCAACAACTCAACCAGCTCTTCCCGCTCAGAACGCACTTCGGCAGGCACATCCATGCCTTTTTCATACGGTACATCAATGCCCAAATTGCCGGCTAAGTTCTCAACAGCCTCTGGAAACGTAAGCCCAAGGTGTTCCATGACAAACCCCACCGCATTGCCGTGCGCACCGCAGCCAAAGCAGTGATAAAACTGTTTGGACGGACTGACTGTGAACGACGGGGATTTTTCGTTGTGAAACGGGCACAAGCCCTGCAAGTTTGCCCCGGCCGCCTTTAATTGCACATAACGCCCCACCACATCGGCAATGTCGAGGCGGTAGAGTAAGTCATCAATAAAGCTTTGAGGAATCATGCAGTTTGGGTTAATTCACATGCAGAAAAATCAGAGCCGAAGGCCCGACTTCTAGAATAACAAACCCAAAGGGGAGGAAACGCGTAGTTGGTTTGGGATGGGCCTGCTTATTTGGTCAAAGCAGCCTTAACCAGCCCAGATACTTTGCTCATGTCGGCTTTTCCAGCCAACTTGGTTTTCACTGCGCCCATGACTTTACCCATGTCTTGCGGGCCAGTTGCGCCCACTGCCTGAACAATAGCCTGGATTTCGGCGACAACTTCTGCTTCGGACAATTGTGCGGGTAGGTAAGACGCCAAAACGGCAGCTTCGGCTTTTTCAACCTCGGCTGACTCTGGCCGACCACCCTGCTCAAACTGGATGGCGGCTTCGTTTCGTTGCTTGATTTGCTTTTCGATGATGGCGAGAACCGCCCCATCGTCGAGTTCGACGCGTTCGTCGACCTCTTTTTGTTTGATTGCCGCTGAGAGCATTCGAAGCGTTGTGAGCTTCGCTTGCTCACGGGCCTTCATGGCCTGCTTGATGTCTTCAAGAATTTGCGCTTTCAGTGACATACCAAACGAATCAATACATTTTCTTGGGCAACATTTGGCTGCGCAGGCGCTTGTAGTGGCGCTTTACGGCAGCAGCTTTCAGGCGCTTACGCTCAGCGGTTGGCTTTTCATAGAACTCGCGTGAACGCAGTTCAGTCAACAGACCTGTTTTTTCGATAGTGCGCTTGAAGCGACGCAGGGCAACTTCAAATGGCTCGTTTTCTTTAACGCGAACGTTTGGCATATGGCTCCAATCGGGTGTTCGTAAGTTGTTTTTCAGCTCTTTTCTGATCTTTAACCCATTGATTTCACATGTTTTTTTATGCAAAACCCAATGCGCTAGAGCAAAGAGTTACCGCCAAGAATCTGGCAAAGACCAAGATAGTACCATGCAAAAGCCGGCTTTCTCAAGGGTTTTCAACTATTTTTGGTCCAATATTGCATGGGCCGCAGTGTAGCCACTGGCCCAAGCCCACTGGAAGTTGTAGCCACCCAACCAGCCGGTTACATCCACCACCTCGCCAATAAAGTACAGGCCTGGAATTTTGCGCGATTCGAGTGTTTTGGGCTGCAAATCAGAAGTGTTGACCCCACCCCGCATTACCTCGGCTTTTTTATAGCCTTCTGTGCCACTGGGCACCAACTGCCAGGCTGCAATTCGCTGCGCCAAAGGCCCAAGTTGTTTTTTCCCCAACTCCGCCACTTTGCGGCCGGCAAGCGACTGCAATTCGGGTTTGTTCAGCCAGGCTTGCACCAAACGCTTGGGCCAGTGCGGCACTTGCGCAGCAAACCAGTTCTCAGCGTTGGCTTTTGCACCCAGCGTGGCCTGTAGCAAATCGGTTTGTAGCGCCGTTGCGTCGGTTTCCCTGCCAGAGAGGTTAAGCGTAATTGGCTTGCCGGGGTTCCAGTAAGTCGAGGCCTGCAATACCGCCGGGCCGCTTAAGCCCCGGTGGGTAAACAACAAGTCTTCATCAAACCAGGGGGCATTGGAATCGCTTCCGCGGCTATACACTGGCAGCGCCACACCAGCCAACCCTACAAAGGGCTCCCACATGCCAGAATCAAAAGTGAGCGGAACCAGTGCAGGTCGCTGATCGACCAGTGTGTGGCCAAACTGCTTGGCCAGCTTCAAACCAAAATCGGTGGCGCCAATTTTGGGCACTGGCAAGCCCCCACTGGCCACAACCACATTGCGGGCCTGTAAGACACCCGCTGTAGTGCTTAACCTGAACTGGCTACCATCATGTTCCACTGCATTCACGCTGTGAGGGCGAAACCACTTCACTTTGCCTGCATTGCATTCGGCTGCAAGCATATCGATGATGTCGTCGCTTTTGCGGTCGCAAAACAACTGGCCTTTGTGTTTTTCATGAAACGGTATGTTGTATTGCTTCACCAACGCAATGAAATTGGCTGGTGTGTACCGCGCCAGGGCGGCGCGCGCAAACCTTGGGTTTTCAGATATGAAATTGTCCTCAGACACCTTCACATTGGTGAAATTGCAACGGCCACCGCCACTGATCCGAATTTTTTCAGCCAGTTTTTCACTGTGGTCCAGCAATGCGACCCGCAAACCGCCCTGCCCGGCCTGCGCAGCGCACATTAGGCCCGCAGCGCCGGCACCGATCACAATGACATCAAACTGCTGCATGGCTTATTGCTTGGTTTGGTGCTTGGTGAACAGCCTCAATCGCATCCAGCTGACGCGCAAATCCATGCGGCATTTCCTGCGGATTGTTCAACCACATTTCAATTAAACGTGCAGTTGATTCTGCGTCAATATCGGGGTGTGGATCGGGCTGCTCGGTAAACAGGTTTTCAGGCTCTGAAATGCACCAGGTTCCGCCAGCCTTCACTCCATCCATTCGGGGGCTGCGGTAAGGGGCTGCCACTGGTTCGCCTTCATGTCCGCGCAACACCAGCGCAGTGTGGCCTGTTGCGCACAACACCTCGCGTTGCAAATTCCAGAACTCTGGATGGGTGTAACTGGTCACCAGAAGCGCATTATTGAATGCGCTTGGCACCATCAATTTGACCAAAGTGTGTGTGCAACTGCGCACACCCAGTACCTTGCGGGTTTGCAACAAGGCTTCAATACGCGGGTAAATTTGTGCCATGGGCATGTACACGGGTGCGGTGTAGGGCATGTGGACGGCATTCCAGTTTAAATGGGCAAACACTTGCGCACTGGTTACGCGCCCGGTGAAATCGCTTTGCAAACCATGTACGAGTACAGGGAAGCCGCGCTGCGCCAAAAGGCCTGCCAGCAAGGGAGTGAAGTTGGGTTTGCGCCGCGCCCCGTTGTAACTTGGGATCACAATGACCGGTTTGCCCTCGGCCCGGGATTGTGCGTTAAGCGCCTGCAGGGTGTGAAAATGAGGCGAATGACTTTCGTCAGGCCAGTGCTCAGCAATGGCTTGCAAAAAACCAATCAACTCGTCGTGGCTTTCGCCTTTGACCCGCAATGCAATGAGAACTGCGCCCAGTTCAAAATCCGACACCTCACCGCGCAAAATGGCTGAAAACAGGGTTTTCGCTTGCTCGCGGGGCAAGCCACGAGCGCCATCCTTCCCGCGACCAATTTCTTTGATGAAGGGGGCACAACAAAACTTGTCGGCTTGAGCGGAGTTGGACATAGGGTCTTGAAAAATACTTAAGACGCCATTGTAGCAAGGCTGGCCTGTGCGCGAATCAGTTTGCGAATTTCAGGCACGCACGAACCACATTGAGTGCCGCATTTCAGGCTGCCTTGCAAACCACTGAGCAGTTGGTTTTCGTCGGCACACAGGTTTGAACCGGGACTTTTTGCACAGGCAATTGCAATGCCCGCCTGTATGGCCTGTTCAGACACACCCACGCAGTTGCACACCATACGCACTGCCTCGGTTTGTACACCGGGAGGCTGGCTTTCGGGTGCGAGCAGAAAGCTGCGCAAAGGCATGACATCAAGCTGCTGGTCGAAATAATTACGCAACCAGCCTTCGGATTCAATATTGCCAGCAAGGAACACCTTATTCAGCGTAGCGGTTTGGCCTTGTGGCGAGGTTTGAACTTTCACACCAATGCGGCGGCGTGCGTCGGTTTTCGGGTCGGAATACACCATGACATCGCCGCCCTCGCATTCAAACAAAGATTGCAGGCGATCAATCACTTCCTTGGCAGGTGCCTGTGCACTGGCTGCGCGAAACAACACGCCGGTTTGTTCCCGGCCCACAGGCACACACACTGCTGCATCAAACTCCGGATACAAGGCGCGGGCCTTCTGCCACAGGCTAAGCCAGTGTTCGCTGTACACAAACACCACCACTTGCCAGGGCAAATGCACGCGCTGAATGTTCACTGCAGAATGTTTGAGTTCAGGTTGCTTGGAATACGGGTCGAAGGCTTCAATGGTGAGCGCATTCACGCCACCCACACCCGATTTGCCACCGAAAAATTCTGGCCCCCAATGCATGGGCAACACAGCCTGGTTGCGCGCAACTGATTCATCTTCCTTGGCACGCAAGGTAATCGTGGCGCGGCGCGACTTCACGGAAACCCAGCTGTTTGGCTTCAAGTTCAAGCGCTTGAAATCGGCTGGGTGCAGCGCGATGACCGGCTCCGCTTCATGTGAAAAAAACTCAGCCAGTGTGCCCGTGCGGCTTGCACCATGCCACTGGTCGCGCAAGCGCCCCGTGTTCAAGCGCCATGGAAAGCGTGCATCGGCCTCTTCGGCCACAGGTTCATAATTTGCAAACACAAATTTGGCCTTGCCTGTTGCTGTGGGGTAGACCCCATCTTCGTACAGGCGGGCTTTGCCTTCAGCAACGCCTTCAGGCATGGGCCACTGCTGCGGGCCTTTTGTCTCCAACACCGCATAACTTAAACCGGTAATATCCAGATCACGGCCCCGCGTGGTTTCGCGATGCTCGTTGAAAATTTCTTCGGTGTTGCTGTAGGGCATGAAAGCCTGTGGGCCGCTATTGATGCGCGGGCTTTCAACGCCCAGCTTTTCCAACTCCACTTCGAGTCGCTTTGCAAATTCCACCACAATTTGCCAATCGTTTTTTGAATCCGCATAGGCAGGCATTGCGGGCCGCACGCGGCTGATACGCCTTTCGCTGTTGGTGACCGTGCCTTCTTTTTCACCCCATGTGGTTGCGGGCAACAGCACGTCGGCATACTGCACGGTAGCAGGTGTCAGGTAAGCATCTTGCACCACCACCAACTCTGCATTTTGCAAGGCACGCGCCACTTTCTGGGAATTGGGCAATGAATGCGCAGGGTTCGTGCAGGCCACCCACACGGCTTTTATTTTGCCTTGTTCCAGTTGATCAAACATTTCAACTGCACTGGCACCCGGTGTGGCACTGATTTTCTTGACACCCCAGAACTTCGCCACCTCTGCAACATGGGCAGGGTTGTTCAATTCGCGGTGCGCGGGCAGCAAGGTGGACAAGCCACCCACTTCACGACCGCCCATGGCATTGGGCTGGCCAGTCAGCGAAAACGGGCCTGAACCTTCTTTGCCGATTTGCCCTGTGGCCAGGTGCAATGCGATCAGCGATGTGTTTTTGTCAGTTCCGGTGGTGGCCTGGTTCAACCCTTGGCAATACAGGGAGAGTGTCCTGTTGCTTTGGGCGAACCAGGTGGCGGCAGTCACAATGTCGCCTTCCGGAACTCCGCACACACTGGCTGCCAGCTTGGGCGTGTAATCGACCAAGCCTTTGGCCACTGCGTCGAAGCCTTCTGTGTGTTTGTTGATGTAGGCCATGTCAAGCCAACCGTTTTGCATCATCACGTGCAACATGGCGTTGAACAACATCACATCGGTGCCGGGCTGAATTTTCAAATGCAAATCAGCCATTAGCGCGGTGTCGGTTGCGCGGGGGTCCACCACAATCAGTTTGTGACCGGGCTTGGCAGCGCGCGCAGCTTCAAGCCTGCGGTAAGCCACTGGGTGCGCATACGCCATATTGGAACCGGCGATAAACACGCAATCGGCCAGGGCCAAATCATCGTAATTGCAGGGTGGCGCATCAGCACCCAGCGTGCGTTTGTAACCACTTACTGCGCTGCTCATGCACAAGCGCGAATTGGTGTCGATGTTGTTGGTGCCAATCAAACCCTTGGCGAGTTTGTTGAACACGTAATAGTCTTCGGTCAGCAATTGGCCACTGATGTAAAAGCCGACGCTGTCTGGCCCATACGTAGCAATCAACCTAGCAAATTCACGCGCGGTGAAATCAAGTGCGGTGTTCCAGTCGGTGGGCGCCACTTGTTGGTCGCGCTGAATGCGCAACAGCGGCTGGCTTGCACGCACTTGCCCGTATACATTCACCGTGGCGGTTTCTGCCAGCTTGCTGCCTTTGCTGCACAGCTTGCCCAGGTTGGCCGGGTGTGTTTCGTCGCCCTTCACATCAATAATTTTTCCGCCTTGCGTGCGCACCACCACACCACACCCCACGCCACAATACGGGCAGGTTGTTTTGGTGTTTTGAATGGCTTGCAGCAATTCGCTCATTGGAATGGTTTTCCGAAACTCAAGTGCGTTAATTAAATGCCGTGGTTTTTCACTTCGCTGGCTTTCAAGTGCACGCGGCCATCGACCACCTGCACTGTAAACTTGGCAGTGCAACCTTCGTCGGGTTCACGTGCGCAACCATCGGCCAAACCAATTTGCCAGTTGTGCAAGGGACAGGTGACCGTGGTGCCGTGCACGATGCCCTGGCTCAAGGGGCCTTTTTTGTGCGGGCATTCATCCAGCAAAGCAAACACCTGTTCTTCACTGTTGCGAAAAACCGCGATGTCTTGCCCTGTGGGGCGGCGCACAATGCGTGATCCCAATACGGGGATGTCTTCCACCGCGCAAATATCAATCCATTCCATTTGAATTTCCTTCTTTTCCTTCAACAATGATGCCGACATTAGACCACCTCCGCCAGCTTGATTGGAATGAACTGGCGCAAATCAACCTGCGCTTCCTTGGGCTTGTGCCATGGGTCTTCTTCAATAGCCAGTGCTGCTTGCAGTTCGGCCCACAAGGCGTTGCGATTGGCGACATCATCGACCACGCGGGCCTTGGCGTGCTCAAGACCCACGCGCTCAAGATAATGCACCGTGCGCTCCAGGTACCAGCCTTCTTTGCGGTACAGCTGCAGGAATGCGCCACTCACTGCCATCACTTCATCGGAAGTTTTAACGCGACACAGGAATTGAGCCACTTCGGTTTTAATGCCACCGTTACCACCCACATAAATTTCCCAACCGGAATCCACACCGATCACGCCGACATCTTTAATACCGCTTTCAGCACAATTGCGGGGGCACCCTGACACAGCCAGTTTTACTTTGTGAGGTGCATACATTTTGAACAAACCGCGTTCAAGGTCCTTGCCCATTTGCGTGCTGTCTTGCGTGCCAAAGCGGCACCATTCGCTGCCCACACAGGTTTTCACCGTGCGCAAACCTTTGGCATAAGCATGCCCACTAGGCATGTCCAGGTCTTTCCAAACATCTTGCAAATCTTCTTTCTTCACGCCCAACAAATCGATGCGCTGGCCACCGGTTACCTTCACAGTGGGAATGTTGTACTTGTCGACCACATCAGCAATGCGGCGCAGCTCAGCAGCGGTTGTTTCACCACCCCACATGCGTGGCACTACGGAATAGGTTTTGTCTTTCTGAATGTTGGCGTGTGCGCGTTCATTGATGAAGCGGCTTTGTGGATCGTCCACTGCCTCACCGGGCCAGGAGCTGATGAGATAGTAATTCACAGCTGGGCGGCAGCTTGCACAGCCGTTGGGCGTGCGCCAGTTCATAGCCGCGAACACTTCTTCCTTGGTGGTTAAGTGGTGCTTGAAAATTGCATCGCGAACCACTTGGTGGCCATGGTCTGTACAGCCACACATGGGTTTTGTTTTCGGAGTAGCGGAATAGTCGGCGCCTGCGGTGCTCATCAAAATCTGTTCACACAAACCTGTGCATGAACCGCAACTTGCGCTGGCCTTGGTGTGCTTGCGCACTTCTTCAATCGTGAACAAACCTTTGGTTTTAATCGCCTGAACAATGGTGCCCTTGCACACACCGTTGCAACCGCACACTTCATCGGTATCGGCCATTTTGCTGGCCTGGCTTTGGCCTTCATGCCCTGCGTCGCCAATGTTGTTCTGGCCGAACATCAGCTTGTCACGAATTTCCTTGATGGCTTTGCCTTCGCGCATTAGCTTGAAGTACCAGGAACCATCCACGGTGTCACCGTACAGGCAGGCGCCAACCAGCTTGTCTTCCTTGATCACCAGCTTTTTATAAACGCCACCAATGGGGTCGGAAAGCAGCAATTCCTCGCAGCCCTCGCCGCCCATGAAGTTGCCAGCGGAGAACAAATCAACTCCGGTTACTTTTAGTTTGGTGGAGGTCACCGAGCCTTCATAGCGCCCAATGCCGAACTGCGCCAGGTGGTTGGCACACACCTTGGCCTGTTCAAACAGAGGGGCGACCAATCCATAGGCCACACCGCGATGGCTTGCACATTCGCCCACAGAATAAATTTTGGGGTCGGTGATGGTTTGCAGGGTGTCGCTAACCACCACACCGCGGTTGCACAGCAGGCCGCTGCTGGCAGCCAGCTTGTCGTTCGGACGAATACCCACCGCCATCACGACCAAATCCGCGTCGTGAATTTCACCATCGACAAATTCAATTTTTGCAACACGGCCATCGGGCCCGGCATGCAACGCCTTGGTGTTTTTCGCGAGTAAAAACTTCAGCCCTTTGGCTTCCAGGCTTTTCTGCAACAGGCCGGCTGCGGTGGGGTCAAGCTGACGTTCCATTAACCAAGTGGGCAAATGTACCACGCTCACATCCATGCCCTGAATAGCCAAACCGTTTGCGGCTTCAAGGCCCAATAGCCCACCGCCAATCACGATTGCTTTTTTGTAATGCTTGGCGGCTTCCAGCATTGCTTCGGTGTCTGCAATGTCGCGGTAACCGATCACGCCGGGCAAGGTTGAACCTGGCACTGGCAAAATGAAGGAATTGGAACCGGTGGCCAACAGCAAGCGGTCGTATGGCGCGGCAGTGCCGTCTGCACATTTCACCACGCGTTTCACTCGATCGATCTCGGTGACCTCTCGGCCCACGTGCAGGGTGATGTTGTTGCTGGTGTACCAGTCCCAATCATTGAGCACGATTTCTTCGAACTTCTGCTCTCCAGCCAGCACCGGCGAAAGCATGATCCGGTTGTAATTGGGATGCGGCTCTGCGCCAAACACGGTGATTTCATACAATTCGGGGGCAAGCTTGATCAGCTCTTCAACCACCCGGATACCGGCCATGCCGTTACCAATTACCACCAGCTTCTGTTTTTTGACGGACATCAGCATACTCTTTATCCCAATTTACCCAAAAAAAAACGGCCCCCGGCTGCACGAAGCAGCACGGACGCCGTTGTCCAACTCCCGTGGCCACTTTCGTAACCGTGGGAGACCTGTCAATCCACCTGCAGATCGCCGCCGTTGACGACCTACGCCCCTATCAATGCAAGGGGCGTGCCAGCCGATTCAGTGTAGTTTTGCACCACAAAGAGGCTGATTCTGGTGAAATGGGGAAGTATTGAACGGGAGGGCTGGCACCCAACTAGTGCAGCGCACCATTCTGTGTAGAACAGTGCGCTGGTTTGTTACAGCGTACAAAAACCGGTTGGGTCTTGAACTTTATTGGGTAAGGCCACGCTGGCACTGACTGTAACAGGCACGGGCAAGCGGTTGAAACTACTGACAAAAACTGGGTTGTAACCCTGAATGGTCAAGGTGAGCGAATCGCCTTCCGACAATTGAACCGAGATACCCGGCAACTCGATTGCCTTCTCGCCATAGCCTTTCAACGGCGTAATTTGATCATGCAACACGGTTTGGGTACCATTGGCGCGCTTCAAACCCAACCCCACGTACACAATGGGCGCCTCCGGCGACGCTGGGCCAACTGGCTCTATTTTCACAGTGGCTTTAGGCGTACCCACGAAACAACCGGGCAAGTTCGCATTGTTCAATTCAACATACACAGGTTGAGCCAACTGCGCCGCCTGTGTTGACGTTAAACCAGAAAACAGACCTGCCACGCCCGCCGCCACTTGCGTGGGTGCAGTAAACGCCGAGGCTGCACGTACACCCTCCAGTGTTGGGCGGTTGGATGAATTGGACTTCACTTCAACCGCGGTGGGGTCATTTCTGCTGTCTTCAAGAACTGAAGCAATTTCGGGCAAGGGCACTGGGTCGAACCCCAGATAATCCGCAGACCTGGCTTGCCTGCCGCCCACCAAATGCTGGGCCAGGAACTGGAACATCATATTTTTCAGTGGAATGACGCAACGGCCTGTTTCAGCATCCCAATTGGCACTTGGGCAGCTATTCCGTACAGTTTTAAGCCAGATCAGACTTTCATTGAAGGCGTATTTGGCGCCTGTACCTTCCAGCGCCACGTTGGGGTCTTGCTGCACGCCCAAAGCATTGAGCAGGTGCCCATATTTGACGAACAACAATTTCGCATTGGCATTCACCTTGCGGTAACACTCAAAGTTTTGAATTGCTTCATTCAGGTTAAACAACACATCGGTGGCGCCTTGAATAAAAAAGGCAGGCACATCCGTTTTCAAGGTCATGCCTCTGGGCAAGTTTGCAGACAAGTCACAGTACGAAATTGAGCCTTGCGAGCCCAATCGCTTTGCGATTTCCTCAGACACCACACCGGTGGTGTTGGCCTGCGCCAAACCTTCAAACAGGAAAGGATCGTAGCGTCCACGGTTACTTTCCAAACCACCAGCCACCAAACCGTTCAGGTAAGTCGTTTTGGGTACACCGCCGGGGTTTAGGCTGTAGCGCAAGTCGTACCAGGTGCCGTTGGGCACCATGGCATCAATTCTGGGATCAAGCCCGCTGCCAATCAGTTGAAAAGCACCGCCATAACTGCGACCAATGGTGCCCACCACCGGGTTCAACGTCCCAGCCTTGTTGCGGTAACCCAGGTTGGGCAAATTGGCCTCGGCCCAATCCAGAATGGTTTTGAAGTCTTTGCCCTCAAAATCAGGATCAAGAATAGTGACATTGCCACCGGTGTCGCCATGACCACGCTGATCATAGGAAATCACGTACCAGCCTGCGCGCCCGGCAATCGGTTCCTTTTCGTTGTAGGCCACCTGCATGGTATCCACACCAATTTCGGAGGTTTGTTGGGCCTCATCGAAATCAAGCGTTGCAGCGCGGTTGCCGCCAAAGCCGTGGGAGTGCAACAACAGGGGCGTAGCCTCGCCCGCATCCAACTCAGGAAAATAGACAGTCAACGCCAAATCTGTGCCGTCAAATGCTGGGATAACTACCTGCTCAACACGTGCGGCATGGCCTGTGGCAGTTTGCTGGTTTTTAACCCGCAACGGCATTTCAGTTTCAGAAGGGCTGACGCCACTACTGCCGTTTGAGCCTGTATTGCCAACCCTTGCCTGGTCAGTTTCCGACAGGCAACCCGCAAGCCCAACTACCAACAGCAGGGGTCCCAACAGTCTGGTGACGCCGATCAACATGAAATGTCTCCGATTTGTAATGTTTCGACTATTACTTGCACTTGAACCCTTTCAGATTCAATTGCTTATCGAAGCCACGCTAAAATAAGGTGTTGACTCCATTTTGGCCGCCTGAAGTGACTTCTGCTGCAAATTCTCAAAAAATTGTGCTTGGTTTTGAAAGCTCCTGTGACGAAACTGGCGTAGCACTGTGCACCACCGATGGCCGCATTCTTGGGCAAGCGCTGTATTCTCAAATTGCAATGCACAAGGACTACGGCGGCGTGGTGCCCGAACTGGCTTCACGCGACCACATTCGCCGCCTGATCCCGCTGATGAATGAAACCTTTGAACAAGCCGGCATTGCCTTACAGGATGTTGATGCGATTGCCGTGACCACAGGCCCCGGTTTGCCAGGCGCGCTGATGGCGGGTTGCGCCTTTGCCTACAGCCTGGCGATGGGTTTGAACTTGCCTGTTATTCCTGTGCACCACCTGGAAGGGCACTTGCTATCACCTTTGCTTTCTTCGAACCCACCTGCTTTTCCTTTCACCGCGCTGTTAGTTAGTGGCGGGCACACGCAGCTGATGGGTGTGGAAGGCCTGGGACGTTACACCCTGCTGGGTGAAACGCTGGACGATGCAGCTGGCGAAGCGTTTGACAAAACCGCAAAAATGATCGGCCTGCCTTACCCAGGTGGCCCGGCGTTATCAAGACTGGCAGAAAGCGGAAATGCGGAACGCTTCAAACTGCCCCGGCCCATGCTGCACAGTGGCGATTTCATGTTCAGTTTTTCAGGCCTTAAAACCGCAGTACTGACCACCGCCATGAAACTGGCCGGGGTCAGTCAACCTAATGAAACCATGGCGATCAGCGACACAGACAAAACTGACCTCGCGGCCAGTTTTCAAGCGGCCATTGTGGAAACCCTGGTGAAGAAAGCCTTGGCAGCTTGCCTGCAGCAAGATCACAAGCGTTTGGTTGTGGCTGGTGGCGTGGGTGCGAATAAATTGCTAAGAGAACAATTGGTGAAAGCGGCGCGCAAACGTGGTGTGGAAGTCTACTTTCCCGAGTTGAGCCTGTGCACCGACAATGGCGCCATGATTGCGTTTGCAGGTGCCATGCAACTGGCCAAGAACCCAGCACTGCTGGATGCGCGGGATTACGGCATGCGCACTCGCCCCAGGTGCGAACTGGCCACCCCGATGGAAATATAAATTGAACCCATCGACAGCAAATGCCACTGACTGTGTTTACCGCTTCGCCTCTTGCAGCACCCATGATAAATGCAGCTGAATGCCCCATTTGCTACGAAATACCGTCCCCACAGAACAATCCAGAAATTGAACTTTGCAACAACCAGCACACAGCGTGCACAAATTGCGCACGCAAATTGGCCAATCAGGCGATTGCACAGGGCATAGACCCGCGATGCATGATGTGCCGGGCACCTGTTACCGTGAGCAATATTCTCGTTAATCCAATAGACACCGCGCTCCACCGCTTGCGCGAGGAACCATCCAACCCCAACTATTGGGCACAACTTGGTTTGACCTTGGGCACCGATGAACATGTAATTTTCCAGGGTAAATCGTATTCCAAACAAAGGTGTTTTAACAAAGCCGCAAAGCTGAGTGCCTAGAAACTCGGGCAAGCACCAATTACCATAGGGGTTCTGAAAAAGGTATTCTTTAAAGCTGTCAAAGAGGTACCCCCTATGAATGCGCCCACCGAAGACTTTGTACTGAATGCCGCCCAGCGCGCAGAGGTAATCGCCGGACTGAACCAGATTCTGCCTGCACACGCTGTTTTGCACGAAGTTGAAGACACCAAACCCTATGAATGCGATGGCCTGAGCCTGTTTCGCCAGCTGCCCATGGTGGTGGCCTTGCCGGAAACAGAAGATCAAGTCGTTCAAATCCTGAAACTGGCCAATCGTCTGAATGCTCCGGTGGTTGCTCGTGGTGCGGGCACTGGTTTGTCTGGCGGTGCACAGCCCCACAAGCACGGCATACTTCTGGGCATGGCCAAGTTCAACAAAATCCTGAAAGTGGATGTGCAATCGCGCAGCGCTGTGGTGCAGCCTGGTGTTCGCAACCTGGCTATTTCCGAGGCAGTGGCCCAACACCAGCTTTATTACGCACCCGACCCCTCCAGCCAAATTGCCTGCACCATTGGCGGCAATGTGGCCGAAAATAGTGGTGGCGTGCATTGCCTGAAGTACGGCCTTACCGTGCACAACGTGTTAAAGGTGCGCGCCATCACCATTGAGGGCGAAATCGTCGAATTCGGTTCTGAAGCACCCGATGCTCCCGGCCTTGAATTGATGAATTTGGTGATTGGCTCTGAAGGCATGCTGGCTGTGGTTACTGAAGTCACCGTAAAACTGGTGCCCAAACCCGCACTGGCACAGGTCATTATGGCCAGCTTCGACGATGTAGCCAACGCAGGCAATGCCGTGGCTGCCGTGATTGCTGCCGGCATTATTCCCGCTGGCCTTGAAATGATGGACAAGCGCGCCAGCCAAATGGTTGAGCCTTTCGTGAAAGCTGGTTACGACACTGAAGCCGAAGCCATTTTGCTGCTTGAAAGCGATGGCACCCCGGAAGAGGTGGCCGAAGAAATCGCGGAAATGACCCGCGTGCTGAACGGCTGCGGTGCCACCGCCATCAAGGTGTCGCAAAGCGAAGCTGAGCGCCTGAAGTTTTGGGCGGGGCGCAAGAATGCATTTCCTGCTGCTGGCCGCGTGTCACCCGATTATTATTGCATGGACGGTACCATTCCCCGCAGAAGCCTGGCCCGTGTACTCAACGCCATCACCGAGATGGAAAAGAAATACGACATGCGCTGCGCCAACGTGTTTCATGCAGGCGACGGCAATTTGCACCCCCTGATACTATTTGATGCCAACAAGCCCGAGGAAATTAAACGCGCCGAAGATTTCGGCGCCGAAATTCTGGAACTGTGCGTCGAAGTGGGCGGCACCGTAACGGGTGAGCACGGCGTGGGCATCGAGAAAATCAACCAGATGTGCGTGCAATTTTCACGTGCTGAACTGGATGCATTTTTCGCAGTGAAGAAAGCCTTCGACGAACCTGGTTTGCTCAACCCTGGCAAGGCCATTCCAACCCTGCACCGCTGTGCCGAATACGGCCGCATGCATGTGCATGGTGGCCAAGTGCCTTTTGCAGACCTGCCCCGCTTTTAAAAGAACGAGACCATGAGCGACTTTATCGACGACCTGTGTAAGCAGGTGGAACTGGCTGCACGCAACAACACGCAAATTCGCCCGGTGGGTGGCGGCACCAAAAACTTTTATGGTGGCCCCTTGCAAGGCATTGAGGTGGACATGCGCCAATGGGCTGGCATTGTGGAGTATGAGCCAACGGAGTTGGTAATCACGGTAAAACCAGGCACGCCGCTGGCTGAAGTGGAAGCGGCACTGGCTGCGCAAAAGCAGGAATTGGCATTTGAGCCACCTAGGTTGAGCGCCGGCGGTACCATTGGCGGCGCCATCGCCAGCGGCCTGGCTGGCCCGGCTCGTTTAAGCCGTGGTGGCGTGAAAGATTACGTACTGGGCTGCACCCTTTTGGATGGCAAGGGCCAACTGCTGCACTTTGGCGGCGTGGTGATGAAAAACGTGGCCGGTTACGATGTATCCCGGGTTATTCCCGGCAGCATGGGCACGCTGGGCATTGTCACTGAACTGTCAATCAAGGTCATGCCGGTTGCACCCGCTGAAGCCACCCTGCAGTTCGAGATGGACGTCAACAAAGCCATTTCGCAAAGCAATGAATGGTTGTCCAAACCCTTGCCCATTTCGGCCACGTTCTTTGAGAATGGCAAGCTGACTGTGCGCCTGCGTGGTGCCAGTGCCGCGGTGCAGGCAGCCATTAAAAACATGGGTGGGCAGGAAATCGAGGTGCAGCAGGCACAAGCCTTCTGGACAAGCGTACGCGACCAGCAACATGAGTTTTTCAGCCGCGAAGGCGATTTGTGGCGCTTGGCCGTGCCACCCACCACAGTAGATTTGGCCATGCATGGTCAAAGTGTGCATGAATGGGGCAGTGGTTTGCGCTGGTTCCGTGCAGATGACTCTTCTGCTGCAAATGCCGAACAAATTCGCGCAATAGCCAAACGCGTGGGCGGCCATGCCACTTTGTACCGAACTGCCAACGAAGCTGCGCGCGTTCACGCATTCCAGCAACCCGATGCGGTAATGCTGAAACTACAGCGTCGCCTGAAAGAACAATTCGACCCGGCTGGTGTGTTCAGCATCAACCGCCTGTCACCTATTTTGTAAGCAGAGCCCATGGACACCCAACTCGCCGACTGGATCAAAGACACCCCCGATGGCAAGGCTGCCGACGCCATTTTGCGCAAGTGTGTGCACTGCGGTTTTTGCACGGCCACCTGCCCAACATACCAAATACTGGGCGATGAACTGGACAGCCCACGCGGTCGTATTTATTTGATCAAGCAAGTGCTTGAAGGCAAGCAGGTGACCCGCAAAACCCAGCAGCACCTGGACCGTTGCCTCACCTGCCGCAACTGCGAAACCACCTGCCCATCGGGCGTGAAATATGGCCAGTTGATCGACATTGGTCGCAAGATTGTTGACGAGCGGGTAGAACGCCCGATGTCGGAGAAGCTGACCCGTGAAAGCCTGAAAATGTTGATGACCAATCGCCCCATGTTCACAGCCGGGATGGCGATGGGCAAGGCAGTGCGCGGCATACTGCCCGAAAGCATCAAGAAAAAAGTACCTGCCAAGCGCGCCACTTTGCCATTTGCAAGCACAGCCCACACCCGCAAAGTCATTTTGCTGAAAGGCTGTGTGCAGCCTGCAATGATGCCGTCGATTGACTCTGCAACATCGGTCATTCTCGATGCACTGGGCATTCAAAGCATGGTGATTCAGGAATCAGGTTGCTGTGGTGCAGTGAAGTTTCACCTGAACGACCATGCAGGCGGCCTTGCTCAAATGAAGACCAATATTGATGCATGGCATTCGCTGCTTGAAAGTGGCGAGGCTGAGGCCTTGGTGATGAATGCATCGGGCTGTGGTGTCACGGTTCGCGAGTACGCACATCACTTCGAGAACGACGCAGAATACGCGGCCAAAGCCAAACTGGTCAGCGAAAAAACCCTCGACATTGGCGAATTCATTACCCAACAAAACGAGGACGGGCTTGCCCGCTTGGGCACGAAAGTAAAAGCGGCCATTGAGCAGCAACGCATTCCCGGCACCATTGCATTTCACCCGCCTTGCACCTTGCAACATGGGCAGCAGATCAAAGGTGTGATCGAAAACGTGTTGACCACCTTGGGATTCAAGCTGACTCCCGTGGCAGATTCGCATTTGTGCTGTGGCTCGGCCGGCACCTATTCAGTATTGCAACCCGAACTGTCAAAAGAATTGAAGAAACGCAAACTGGCCAATTTGATGGCGGGCAAACCCCAAGCCATTGCATCGGCCAACATTGGTTGCTTGGGTCATTTGGAAAGCGATGCCACCGTGGACGTGCGGCATTGGGTGGAGTGGGTGGCACAAGCGATTTAAACTAGCTGTCGAGCCAGGGAACTGAAAGGGCTGAACAATCACTAAGGGGTCCTTTCAATTTCACAACATGGATCACCATGACAATCAACAACTCCAACAGCACGGTTGTGCCACGCCAAATCAGTTCAATGACAAGGAACCTTAGCCAAATCGGTTTGGAGGAACAGGCAAGACCCACGAAAAAAGCAGCCTTGACCATCGCGAGTGAAACACTAAGAAATGAGCAAGCGCTACAAATCATTTGCCATTGCAACGCAATTAATCAAGAAATTCCATTAATCAGGGTAAACACCCGAAGGGCTTTGTCCACCTATCTCATCGACAATCAGGTTAACAATCCCGGGCTTTTAACACAAAGACAAGAAGACTTGTGCGCTTGGACCTTGCTCGAGCATGCCGCACGAGAAGATCGGAATTACGGGAAAATTACATCTGGATTGATCAGCAGCTACGTGAGACCCACAGAAAAGCCCAGATTCGAATCACTTGCCAAATCAATGAGCCTGAATCCCGCGAAGTATCTGGTGTGATCTGCTCATACGGGCAAACTAATTTCGACATATCACCTGCCTACGGCTGTAGTAGCCAGGGTGCGAGGGCACCACTGGCATCATCATGTCTGCACCGTCAATGCTTCGAAGCACATCCTCGGTGCAGGCGGTAATACCCAAACTGGCCAGCCATTTGGTGGCAGCCTCGTCAGCATCCAGTTCAAACTGACGGTTCATGGCATGCAGTTTTTCCATGGTGGCCGGGTTGCGTTCAATCGCATCAAAAGCCATGTCAGGTGTAGGCTGGCCAGCCAGTTCCATGGCTTTAAAGCCTAATTTTTTCTGATGCTCCAGGTGCACATGGGCATACTCATGGGCGATCACAAACAACACGCCATCCGGCGTTAAGCGGTTCAGAAAATCGGGATCCATAGTAAGCAGCGCGCCCTCGATGCGGTCAGACACGTAGGCCCTGCTCCAGGTTTTGGTCAGCTCCACTTGAAGCCTCATATTGGGCACGGCCTTGCCCAACTGAACTATTGCATGGTCAACGTCCGTGCGGGTTGCCGCCTGTGCGCTCGAGTAAAACAACAGAAAGCCCAGACAGGTGATCCGTACAAACCGCAAAACTTTGACCCATGCACGCCACATACTCCACTCCAACTTCGAGCAACATTACTTACTAAGTGTAATCACGACACCGGCGCCATGCAATTGGCTAGAAACCAAATGGCTTCAGACCGCTTGCAAACTGTTTGGCGTCCAGGGGTCGAAAACTGGTCAAGGCATGGGTTTCAACCACCAGCGATTCAAACATGGGGCGCTGATCTTCGGTCAACTCAGCGCCGTCAAACTGAATGAACGGATCGGTCCCACCCTTGATCGTTGCCAACAAAGCCATTTCAAGTACGGAGCCTGGCAAATTCACATGATCCGAAGTAGACAACCAAGCGGCAGCCTTGCTGCGATTCTCTATGCCGCCCTCCAGCCAAATACAGGCGCGACGCAAAGCATTCGTCAAACCAGTCATCGCCTCAGGATTTTCTTGAGCCCATGCACAGGTACAACCCAAGACTTTTTCGGGGGCCTTGGGCCACAAACCATTAGATGTCGCCACAATAGTGCCCAAACCCTCATTCACTGCCAAGGAATTGTAGGGTTCTCCCACACAAAATGCGTCAATCAAACCCGCTTGCAATGAACCCACCATGCGGATCGGCGGTACCACTTCAAAGCGCACATCCTGATCCGGATCAACATCGTTCAAGCGCAACCAACGGCGCAGCTGCAGGGTGTGCATCGAAAACGGGAACACCGTGCCGAATACCATCACACGCTCACCCCGGGATTTTGCCGCACGCAAGGCTGAGCCAAGGGTTTCACCCTCGACCAGCCCGGATATCAACGCCGCCAAGGCCTTGCTGACCGTAATCGCATTGCCACTCCGATTCAACACCAATGGTGCCAATACTTCTTTTTTGGGAGAACCACCCAAGCCCAACTGAAGAGCGATAGCCATGGGCGAAAGCATGTGTGCCGCATCAATTTCACCGTAGGCGAGCTTGTCGCGTAGCGTAGCCCAAGACGCCTGCTTGACAAGTTCTACAGTCAAATTCTCCGCCTCGAAGAAACCCGTTTTCTGGGCCACCACAAACGGCGCAGAATCGGTCAAGGCGATCACGCCGATGCGAATTTCCTGTTGCATTACAAGCCACCTCCGCCCAACATTTCAAACACCTCAATCACGTTGCGGGCAGTGTCAACCAAACGCTGATTACGCTCCATGGCAAGCTTGCGCATGGCGTGGTAGGCCTCGTCTTCATTAAAATTGCGGTGCTTCATCAACAGGCCTTTGGCTTTGTCAATCAGCTTGCGGTCTGCAAGTTGATCCCGGGTTTTCTGCAACTCGTTTTTTAGCGCCTGAAACTCACGAAAACGCGCCACCGCCACCTGCACAATGGGCCGAACCCGATCCGGGTTCATGCCGTCGGCCACGTAGGCACTCACGCCAGCCTTGATGGCGCTGGCAATCGTCTCTTCGTTGTCTTCATCCGAAAACATGATGACCGGCTTGGGATTGCTACGCGACAACACGGCCATGTTTTCCAGGCAATCGCGATCGGGCGAGTCGATGTCCACAATCACGATGTCGGGTTGGGACACCGCCACATGCTCAACCAAACGATCAGCAGAACTGAGACGGGACACCAACACATAACCTGCATCAAGCAAGGCGCGTTCCAGTATGGCAGCGCGGCCTGGTTCTTCGTCGACCAAGAGTACTTTCAGTGGAGGTGTGGCGGCTTTGCCGGTTTTGTTATTGACCATGAACAGGTTTACTCATTCCTCAAGGAGCAAGGCGGGACATTGCCCATGAATCACCTTGCAAGGTGTAGGCCAGGCGATCGTGAAGTCGCGATGGACGGCCCTGCCAAAATTCAAAAAAATCGGGCACCAAACGGTAACCGCCCCAAAATGGTGGCCGTGTTTGCGGGTCACCCCGCTGTTCTTCCTGAGCCTGACGCACCCTGGCTTCAAGCACAGCACGGGAATCGATTACCTGGCTTTGCGGCGAAGCCCAGGCGCCCAACCTGCTACCTGCCGGTCGAGACAGGTAATAGGCATCAGACTCTTCAGGACTGCACTTCTCTACCCGCCCCTCGATTCGCACCTGTCGCTCCAGTTCTGTCCAGTGGAACAGAATGGCTGCATGCGGGTTCTGCGCCAACTCCTGGCCCTTGCGGCTTTCATAATTGGTGAAAAACGTAATGCCGCGCGCATCCAGCCCTTTGATCAACACAATCCGTGCTGAGGGTCGCCCCTTCGCATTGACTGTCGCAAGCGTCATGGCATTGGGTTCGGGCAAATCCGCATTCAAAGCCTGGTCAAACCAAAGCTTGAAGAAGTCGAGTGGATTGGCCAGGGCGTCGGCTTCGTCCAGTGTGGCTTGGGTATAGTCTTTTCGAAGATCAGCGATCGACATAAAACAAAACTCCTGGGTGCTGCTAAAGGTATCATGACCTTTATTTTCACATGCTGCCAGCACCACAATGAAGAGCAATGCCGATCTCATCGACGAATTCTGCACCACTTTGTGGCTTGAAGAAGGATTGGCCAAAGCCACGCTACAGGCTTACCGCAGCGACTTGCAACAATTGGGAAACTGGCTGGATGAACAGTTTGCTGAAAACCTGATGCAAACCAGCAGTGAACACATCCGCAACCATGTACACGACCTGCTGGAATTAAAGCCCAGCAGCCTGAACAGAAAACTAAGCAGCTACAAACGTTTTTATTTGTGGCTGAACACCACCAAGCAACGCGAAGACAATCCCTGCACCCAACTGCAAAGTGCCAAACGCGGCTTGCGCATTCCCAAAACCCTGAACGAGAGACAAGTACTGGACCTGCTGGCCGCACCCGACCTGAGCAACGCCGCAGGGCAGCGCGACAAGGCCATGCTTGAATTCATGTACGCCAGCGGCCTGCGGGTCAGTGAACTGGTGAACATGCCCTTGCGCGCTATCGACCTGAATGTTGGGGCAGTGAAGGTGCTGGGCAAAGGCAAGAAAGAACGCTTGGTGCCCATGGGCGAACCTGCAAGGCTGGCGATTCAGCTGTATTTGCAGCAGGCCCGTGGTGAGTTGTTGAAGGGGAAAACCAGCGACTTTTTATTCGTAACCCACTTTGGGACACCGATGACACGGCAAGGCTTCTGGAAAAACATAAAGCGCCTGGCCTTGATTGCTGGAATCAATACCACGGTGAGCCCCCATGTATTAAGGCACGCATTTGCCACGCATTTGATCAACCACGGCGCCGACCTGCGTGTGGTGCAGTTGTTGCTGGGCCACGCCGACATTGGCACCACCCAGATTTACACCCATGTGGCCAAAGAACACCTGCACACCTTGCTCAATCAAAGCCACCCACGATCAAAAAGTCGCTAAAATCGACGCCAAAGCCCAACCACAAGGAGACACTTTTGCTTAATTTTGCCGCTGGCCTGCTGATCGCCTATTTGATTGGTTCCATTTCATTCGCAGTGGTTGTTTCCAAATTCGTGGGTTTGGCCGACCCACGCACTTACGGCTCAAAAAATCCTGGTGCCACCAATGTACTGCGAAGCGGCAACAAAAAAGCAGCCGTGCTAACTTTGTTGGGTGATGCCTTGAAAGGCACGCTCGCAGTGGCGCTGGCCTTCCATTTTCAAGACCAATTGGGTTACAGCCGCACCGACATTGCCTGGATTGGACTGGCTGCATTCATCGGCCATTTGTATCCTGTTTTTTTCAAATTCGAAGGCGGCAAAGGCGTTGCCACCGCCCTGGGCGTACTGCTTGGTTTGAACTGGGTACTGGGCCTGGCCACCGCCATTACCTGGATTGTAATTGCCTACTTCTTCCGCTATTCCTCGTTGGCAGCCTTGATCGCCGCGCTGTTTGCTGTGTTTTACAACGTACTGCTTTTTGGTATCAACGGGCAGGCTGCCGCAATCACGATTATGTCCGCATTGCTCATCTATCGACACAAGCAGAACATTGCCAATTTGATTGCAGGTAAAGAAAGCAAAATTGGGCAGAAGAAAAGTTAAGCACCAATATTGCTTTCTCGCTCTGTTTACTTAAGCGGCTGCTGGTTTCTGATAAAACTGCCAGTGGCCGGTATTGCCGGTTCCGTCGTATCGAAGTGTTGGCCAAGTGTCAGGGTGGCCTTGTTGATCAACTGAAAAATTCTCGGGCAAATAAATATCAGGAGCATCGCCGTTTCCGTTTCTTATTACCACCGGTAGGCTCAAGGCGTTCAAAAATGCCGCACCGAAATCACCTTCTGCCTGTACCTCACGCTTCGCCTCAAGTGCCTGCAAAGTGGCTCGCGCATCACTCGACCAAGCCTTTGCCTGTTTTTTGGCAATTCCGATCATCAAGTTAACTTGCTTATCCTCAAGTGCAGGATTGTTCATCATGCCGCTCAAGGGAGTTTTCTTGGTTTGATCATAAATTTCCTGAATCTCGCTTGTAGTCAAATCGCTGCCAATTTGTGATACGCGTGTCGTAAAGTCCTCTTTGGACAAGGCCTGAGCTGCCACCCCCCATGCAGATCGCAACCAGCAACGATTCTTATCTGGCGCCACGTTCTGCAAGACTCGCGTATTAAGCTCAGCCAATTCAGTAGTCAAAACATGCCCTCGAGTAATGTCGAGCAGCAATGGTGTTAACTCTTTCATTTTTGAGATGATATCTGACGGGATGTCTTTAACCTCCGAGGCAATGTGCGCAGAAATGGCTGCCATTGCACTGCGGTTCTCATGGTATTTCTTGACCTCAACTTCGCTGGGTGGACTCGCACCCTCGGGGTAATTTGTGAGAAACACCCGTTCATAATCTTTTTGCAGATTGTGCAGTTGCTTGGTTCTTGGTTGACCTGCAAGGTTCAACACCTTGCCCCACATGGCCACAACCCACTGATTATTGGATAATTTGTTGATGGATTCTGCAGACAAGGATGCCGCAACCCCCCCGCTACGCGCCGGAACAGCTGTAGGAGCAGACTTGGGCAAAGGTGATTCAGAACCCGACAAGGGATTGCCTACAAACTGACTCAGCTTGGTGTGGACGAAACCAGGAATTTCATTGGTTTGAGATGCGGACAAACCGATGACCTTGGGTGCTGTTTTGCCCTTTGAAACAGGCGCCCAGGCTTTGTGTAAAAAATCACCGGTGCGCTTCAATTCAATAATCATTCGGGGACTCAATGGGTCTTTCAATTCAACATTCAAGGAACGGCCATCCAGGTAAGAGATCAATGCTTTTGCGTTCGCGCTCGAACCCGGCTCTTTCTCCGCCAAATCCATCAAATCCCGCTTCATCTGGGCTACCTGCACCACATTCACAGGGCTTCGAATGGCCTGACACATGCGCTCTTTCTGGTTGATTTGACCGACGTAGGCCCGGAATGCAGACCAACCTTCACGCACCAGTCTTCCACCCGCCAAGTTAATGAAATTACCTGTTGAAGCCTTCGCTTGCCGGAAGAAACCTTTACGCGCTTTGCTGGCAAGATCAGCCGAAATTTGACGCGCTGAAGCCATGGAATTTGCGGCCCCGCCCGCCCCGGCTCGCTCGGTGAGCCACTGCCCCGCCTGTTGATGAAAGTCATTCAAAGTACGTTTGAAGGCGATCATTGAGCGGGGGTCAAGCGGCTTCTCCTTGGAAGATGCCACCACTTCTGCCTCAAACTCTTTTAGAACACCAACGAAGCGACTCACCTCGTCGCCATGAATCGTCAACAGGTCATTGGGAAGAGCGGCAATAATCAAAGACGACGCCTCTACGGCATGCTGTGGTGTAATCACTGCATGCTCAAGACTAACGGGTTTGCCGTTGCGAAATAGCTCCCGCTGCAACACTTCGGACACATGGCCGAGCAAAGTAAGGCGCACACCGATGTGTTCTTCCGGATTGCGTGCAAATTTGCCAGTGGGCGTGATAAACCATTTTTTCAGCCCACTCAACCCTGACTCCACTTTATAAGCCAGCGAAGGCGCATCCAATGAAAGTGTCTTGGCATTGAACCCGGCAGCGACCAAGTTAATGGCCGCCAAATGATGCACATGCTTTCGACCCTCAGGACGACTCATGAAGTTGAGCACATCATTGACACTTTTTTCTTCGTTGGCCCTCAGTGCGCCGCCAAGAGCAGCCAAGAACGAACGCTTGTCACCCCGAGATTGTGTAGGTCTAGGATTGCCTTCGTTTTGAAAAAGATTCAGATCAGAGCCAAACTCAGCCAAACGGTGACTCAGGGTCAGCGCTCGAGGCGCAACATGATTACCTGAACCAGAGTTACCCAGAAGAAGGGCCTGGTTCAAACTGCAACCGTTTTCAATGGAGGGGGATTCCTTGCCATTGGCCAACATGGCCAGATTAAACGGCAAATCTTTAACATCCGACCGATTGACTGCAACGCGTGCACCCAATTCTTCGATTGCGCGCAAACCGACACCGGCCAACTCCACATCGTGCTCAATATCCTCAAACTGTTTCCTCAACTTCTTGAGGCTACCAAGCACATCATCCACGTGGTCAATCTGGGTCAGAAGCTGAGACACATCGTTAGCCCGACCCTCTTTTTTTGCAACACCCAAATCACTTTTAAGTTTGTCCAAGCTCTGATTGTATTGAGTATCCAGTTCGCCTAACTTTTTAGCGAAGGCCTCCAATTTAGCCACCTGACTATTCACTTTAGGCTGCAATTCGGGCAGTGTGACATTGATCAACTGCGAGGAGCTTTCTTGGATGTGTTTGTAACCCGCTTGTGCAGATTGCGCAGCTTCACGCAGTTGTGACCCGTTCCTGGCCTTGGTCAACCAAATTTTGGCATACTTTTCCTCGAGTGTTTTTGGCGGAGAAAATGCATCAATCGCGGAACGCGTAACCCGCTGTTCAACAAGCAACTCGCCTTTTTTTCGATTGCTAACCTCGACAAGACGAAGTTCACCAACCAGACCCTGTTTTCTCGCTTCAACAACCTTTTTCAACAATTCTGTTGATGTTCTAAGGTTTTCAAATACGGTGGTCACCGCTTTGATATCAGACAATCCATCAATCGCTGCGAGCTCTGCATTGAGTTCTGCCTGAACTGCTTTTTCTTGTTTTTCAGTTTCAAGCTGCTTTTTAAGCTTGACCACTTTGCCCGAGAGTCCGTCCTGGCTGGCGACCTGCTGCACCACCTCGGAAATGGACTGACTTTTCGAGCCCAAATAGTTACGGGGATTCAACCAACTCCAAACACCGCCGGATTTAACTTCGGGTTGTGGCGATGACGGCAAAGAAGATGTCGAAATGTGGCGGGTTGGGGTAGCCGTCCCTCCTGGTGTTGCAGGCGCTGGGGATGGCGAAAGTGTTGAGGAACCTGCTGGTGTTGCTGCTGGTGTTGCTGCTGGTGTTGCTGCTGGTGTTGCTGCTGCGGGAGTTGCAGCCACTGCTGGGCCTGCTTTTTTCATGAGTCCAATGATGAAATTTTTCACATCATCGGACTTGTGACCACCACCCAGTTTTTCAACACGAACCGCCAACTCATCAACAATCGAATTCAACTCATTACTTACTTCTTCAGTGCCAGCAATCTGATGGCACTCAGTAAGTAACTCGATGACATTGGGCCGCGCCTGTGGTGAGCGTGTGAAATCCGCGTTGGTTTGAGTTGCAAGCAGCTGTGAAGAAGGCCGAGGCTGAACCACCGATTTATTGGATGCAGCCGCCGGAATGGGCGGAACAACTGTGCCGTTTGCATTGGATGAAATAGGAGAATGTTGAGTCACGAATTAGCTCCGAGTCTGAATCATGGGGTCAATTTGAAGAATTCATCTTGAGACTGTGAAGGGTCTGGAGTTGCTTGGAGGTGGTCACCACATTCAACTTTAAAACCGAGAGCAGCTCTTTGATATGAGGGCCGGGGACAAGCAGTCCGTCGGTAGATTGAATTTTCAACCCCAACAATGTTTGTTCAAGGAGATTGAGATTGCCGATAAGATCGGCTTGAAAATCTTCGGGAAGATCCTGGCCACATACTGACCGAGCCAATTCATCGGCGGTGCTTAATGCATTTTGCCAATGCAGCGCAGGGTTCTGCTTCAAGTCTGCACTCAGCTTGTTCCAAATGGCTGATGCCGCCTTTGACAGGCCACCCTCACCCACAGTCTTTGCGCCAGAGGGTGATTTGGCTGCACTTTCCGCAACTACACTTTGAGGAGTTAAGGAGGGTGAATTCCCTACCCCGGAGGAACTGGCCGGCATGTATTCCCCTTGCCTGAAATTCAGTAAAACGACAGGGAAAATATCCCCTTTCATCTAAGGAACAAATGCGGCCGGAAAGTTCCTCCAGCTATTGATACATATCAGTTTCTACTGGCGTAAAACTGCGCCAGCGCGGCTGCAGTGTGCCCCGCTTTCTTGCCTTTCGCCTTGGCCAGCGTTTGCGGGCTCCCTTGCGCCACCAGTTGGCCTCCGCCAATGCCGGCCTCTGGACCCATGTCGATCACCCAGTCTGCCTGGGCTATCAAGTCAAGGTCATGTTCAATCACCACCACCGTGTGGCCCGCATCCACCAGCCTGTGCAGTACGGCAATCAGCTTTTCCACATCGTTCATGTGCAGGCCAACCGTGGGTTCGTCCAGCACATACAAGGTCGGGGGGCTCATTTGTACACCCGCCTTGTTTTCGCGTACTTTCACCAGCTCGGTCACCAGCTTGATCCGCTGCGCCTCGCCACCGCTCAGCGTGGGGCTGGGCTGGCCAATAGTCAGGTACCCCAAACCAACGTCGTTCAGCAGTTGCAGGGCTTGCGCGATCGCCGGATGCGCTTCAAAAAACGGCGCTGCCTCTGAACAACTCATGTTCAAAATTTCCGCAGCGGTTTTGTCGCGCCAGGTGACTTGCAAGGTTTCCGGGTTGAATCGTTTGCCGCGACAGGCTTCACACACCACTTTCACGTCAGGCAGGAAGTTCATCTCTATGGTTTGCATGCCTTGGCCGTCGCACACCGGGCAACGGCCGGGCCCCGCATTGAAACTGAAACGGTTGGCTGCAAAGCCTCGCATCCGGGCTTCGATGGTGTCAGCCAGCACATTGCGAATTCGGTTCCAAAAGCCAATGTAAGTGGCCGGGCAACTGCGCGGTGTTTTGCCAATCGGAGTTTGGTCCACCTCCAGTACACGGGCTACTTGATCAGCACCTTCAATCGCATCGCAGGCAAACCAGTTGTGTATGGGTTTGCCTTTCTTGTTTTGGTTCAGCACATACTGGCGCATATTGGCCAATAAAATATCGCGCGCCAAAGTCGATTTTCCGCTACCTGACACACCAGTAATGGCGACCAAACGTCCCAGCGGAATGTCCACATTTAAACCGTTGATGTTGTGCAGTTTTGCCCCTTTAATGCTCAATCGGGGGGTGAGTTTTTCCACCGGGCGCTTGGGCTGTAGCAAATGCGGAATCGGATTTTTCAAATAGCGGCCTGTCAGCGAGTTTTTGTCCGCTGTAACCTCGGCCACCGTGCCTTGAGAAATAATTTCGCCTCCCAGCTTGCCTGCACCAGGACCGATGTCGACCAACCGGTCAGCACGTTTCATGGTGTCAATATCGTGCTCGACCACCAACAGCGTATTGCCCTTGGCCCGAAGTTCTTCAAGCGCATCCAGCAGGCGGTGGTTGTCACGAGTGTGTAGGCCAATGGTGGGTTCGTCCAGCACGTAACACACACCGCGCAGGTTGGTGCCCAGCTGGCTGGCCAAGCGAATTCGCTGTGCTTCACCACCACTCAGAGTAGGCGCGCTGCGGTTCAGGTGCAGGTAATCAAGACCCACCTGTTTCAAAAACTTCAATCGCCCGGCCATTTCGATGCGAATGTCTTTGGCAATCGCTGTTTCGCGTTCGTCCAGTTCGAGCTGCTCCACCCACTGCAAAGCATCGCTGACGGTTTGATCAGCCAGTTCGGCGATATTGCTGTTCTTGAACTTCACAGCCAGCGCAGTGGGGTTTAGGCGTTGACCATTGCAGGAGCCACACACCATGCTTTCGCGCAAATAACTTCCTTCTTCATTTTCAGCATTTTCGTCTGCGCTTTTGTCTTGCTCAGAAAGCCACTTGCCTTCTTCGCCTGTAGTTTCGGCATCAAAGCCTTCTACTTCTTCACCCACCCCAAAACAGCTGGCGCACCAACCATGTTTGCTGTTGTAGCTGAACAAGCGCGGGTCGAGTTCTGGAAAGCTGCGCGCGCAACTGGGGCAAGCACGTTTGGTGGAATAAAAACGAATAGCAGGTGATTCGCCTTTTTTTCCGGGCGCCTCGACCATGACCGTGCCTTTACCAAACTCAAGCGTTTGAATCAGCACTTCGCGCAATTCTTTTTCTGTTTTGGCCTGCACTAGCAGGGTTTTCACAGGCACTTCAATGTGGTGTTCCTGATATCGGGCCAATTTGGGCCAGGGGTTGGTGGGCACGTACTCACCATCCACGCGCAGGCGTTCATAACCACGGTCCACGGCCCATTTTGCAATTTCGTTGTAAATACCTTTACGCCCCTGTACCAGTGGAGCCAGCAAGGTAATTTCCTGCCCTTTGTAATGTTGCATGATTTGCGTCAGCATGCTGTCCATGCTTTGCGGGGCAATGGGCACCTCGCATGTGGGGCAATGCTGAATGCCAAGCTTCACGAACATCAGGCGCAGGAAGTGATACACCTCGGTGACTGTGGCCACTGTACTTTTACGGCCACCACGGCTGGTGCGCTGTTCAATCGCCACCGTGGGTGGAATACCAAAAATGGCATCCACATCAGGCTTGGCAGCTGGCTGCACAAACTGACGGGCATAGGCATTCAGACTTTCAAGATACCGGCGCTGGCCTTCGGAAAACAAAATATCAAACGCAAGGGTGGATTTTCCGCTGCCCGAAGGCCCGGTAATCACCGTCATTTTTTCACGCGGAATAGTCAAACTGACATTCTTCAGGTTGTGCTCGCGCGCATGCAGAATTTCAATGCCATCTGTCTGCCCGCGCTTGCTGTGCGCGGTGTTCAGGCCGTACAGCGCGGCGGCTTCGGCCACCATGCGGTCGCCACTTTGAGCGCCTTTGTCGCTTTTTATACTTAAATCGGCAGCATCCAGCAAATTGGTTTGCGCCAAATACTGCTTAATTGCAATGCCGGTGTGGCTAACTTTGTTTTTTGCAAGTTGTTCAGGCGTGCCCTGGGCCACCAGTTCACCACCGTATTCACCCGCTTCAGGACCAAGGTCGATGAGCCAATCGGCGGCGCATATTACATCCAGGTTGTGTTCAACAATCAGCACGCTGTGCCCTGCTTCCTGCAACAAACGCAGCGAACGCATCAACTTGGCCACATCGTCAAAATGCAGACCGGTGGTGGGTTCGTCAAACACAAACAGGTCACCACGCTTGGCCACTTTCTGGCCGCTGGCAGTGGGCTTCAAGTTGGCCAGAAAGCCAGCCAGTTTCAGGCGTTGTGCTTCACCACCGCTAAGCGTGGGCACGGGCTGACCCAGGCGCAAATAATTCAGCCCCACCTGTGCCAGCGGTTGCAGTGTTTTTAGCAGTGCAGTGTCTTTCTCAAACAAATCAAGCGCCTGATCTACGGTTAGTTCAAGCACCTGCGCCATGTTCAACACTTGGCCTTTTCGTTCAAGCGTGACTTCCAGTGCCTCTGGCCGGTAGCGTGTGCCATTGCATTCGCCGCAGCGCAAATACACATCGCTTAAAAACTGCATTTCAACATGTTCAAAGCCATTGCCACCACACATGGGGCAGCGGCCATCGCCACTGTTGAAACTGAAAAAGCCAGGTTTGTAATCGCGCTCTACGGCAATTTTTGTTTTGGAGAACAGTTTGCGAAGTTCGTCAAATGCACCGACATAGCTGGCGGGGTTGCTTCGCGTGGTTTTGCCGATCGGGCTTTGGTCAACAAAGGCAAGTTGTGAAATACATTCCACACCCTCCAATGAATCAAAGTCACCCGGTGACTCTGTGGGCTCGCCTTTTATTTTTTTAATGGCGGGCACCAGCACATCTTGCACCAGGGTGCTTTTGCCTGAACCTGAAACACCGGTGAGCACCACCAGGCGGTTCAAGGGCAATTTGAGGTCGATGTTTTTCAAATTGTTGGCGCGCACACCGGTCAAGTTAATGTGCTCTGTGGAATCGCCCAGCGGCTCGATGTTTTCCACCACTTTCAGTTCGCCCTTCAAGTAGCGGGCAGTCAGCGAATTTGCCTGAGCAATTTTGGCGGGCGCGCCATCAAACACAATATTGCCACCGGCTTCACCCGGGCCTGGACCAATGTCCACAAGCCTGTCAGCCTGGTTCATCAATTGCGGGTCGTGCTCCACCACCACCAAGGTGTTACCGGCCTCTTTCAGACGCTGCATGGCTTGGGCCACGCGCGCAATGTCGCGGGGGTGCAGGCCCACCGAGGGTTCGTCCAATACAAACAAAGTATTCACCAGCGAACTGCCCAGTGCCGTGGTCAAATTGATTCGCTGTACTTCACCACCACTCAGGGTTCTGCTTTGCCTGTCCAGTGTCAGGTAACCCAAGCCCACTTGAATCAAAAAGCCCAAGCGGGTGCGAATTTCTTGCAACACCAAATCACTGGCCTCATCGAGCGCGCCGGGCAGTTGCAGGTTTTTGAAAAGCTGTGCCACCTTCAACAGCGGCATTTGCATGATTTCATGAATGCTGTATTTGCCCGAATCGCTGGGCAATTTCCACAACAATGAATCGGGCTTCAAACGTGCACCACCGCAATCGCCG
Source organism: Limnobacter olei (assembly GCF_029087225.1). Taxonomy (GTDB): domain Bacteria; phylum Pseudomonadota; class Gammaproteobacteria; order Burkholderiales; family Burkholderiaceae_B; genus Limnobacter; species Limnobacter olei. Next base: position 54,245 of record NZ_JARFJD010000020.1, read on the forward strand.
CAAGGTGTGTAGCTGCGGTATTTGCTCAGCATTACACGCACATGCATTTTGTAGGTGCGGCTTTCGAGCCATTCGAAAAAACGGGCCACACCATAGAACAAGTGACCGTCCCAATTGCCGTCAAAATTGGCATCACCTTCAATCACCCACAACTTGTGTTCTTCGGGCAAATGTTTGTAAGCAATATCGGTGGCAATGCCGCGTTTTTTGGCAAATTTCACCAAGTCTTTCTGGCAGCTTTTGAAACTCTCGGTGGTCCAGGGTTTTACGGCCCCCTCTTCCAGCGATTTGTTTTCATCTGGGATCACAAGGCCATAATCAATGCCAATTACCCTGCCAAAACCACGGCAGGTGTCGCAAGCGCCCAAGGGTGAATTGAAGCTGAAGTGGCTAGGCAAAGGGCTTGAATAATCCAGATCACAAGTGGCGCAATGCAAACCTTCGGAGAAGCGCCAGGGTTCTTGTTCTACAACCCCTTCATCGCCAGTTTCGGGCAGCGCAAACACATTCACTTTGCCTTTGCCGCGGTGCAGGGCGCTGGCCACGGCATCGCTAAAACGACTTTCCTCTACACCCGCCACGCGGAAGCGGTCTTGCACCACATCGAGCAATTTTTCCACCACGCTGCGGCCTTTTTTAATCGGTGTTTCGCGGTGAATGCGGGTGTAACCTTGCGCGCTCAAGAAATCTTCAATCTCCTGAGTCGTAAATTTTGCGGGCACGCGCACGGGAAAGGTAACCACCAAGCGTGGGTCGTTTTGCGCAGCGGCCTTGTCCAGTATCGATTGCTTGATAGTGGCCACGGTGTCTTCGCGCACCCACTGGCTACATTGGCGGCAATGCAGGTGGGCGGCGCGAGCGTAAATCAACTTCAGGTAATCATTGATTTCAGTCATTGTGCCCACGGTGCTGCGGGAGGTGCGCACGGGGTTGGCCTGATCGATGGCAATGGCGGGCAACACGCCTTCAATGCTGTCTACATCGGGTTTGTCCATGCGGTCCAGAAACTGGCGCGCATAGGGCGAAAAGGTTTCAACATAGCGGCGTTGCCCTTCGGCATACAGGGTATCGAACACCAATGAACTTTTACCGCTGCCCGACACACCCGTGAACACTGTGATTTCACCGGTTTTGATGTCGATGTCAACGTTTTTCAGATTGTGCTGGCGGGCACCCTTGATACGAATGATGTTGCCTAGGTATTGGGAATTTTGGTCTTTTTTTGCTTTGCTAGTCATGGGGTGCCTGCGGGGTAAAACAGTTGCTACATGACTTTGATTGTAATGGGTGAGGCGAGCTTAACCGGGCCTAAGCCGCCTGCTTGATTGAAATTATAAAACCCGGTGTTGCCTACTGGTTGAGGGGCAAGGGTAAGGACAAGGGCGGAACACGATGACGCACGTTTGGCGCCTCGATTTGATCCCGCAGATGCATGGCTGCAGCCGTCAACGTGCCTACCCGCAACTGCCCCAGCAGTGGTGTTTGAATACCGGTGGGGATGGAGCCCTGAACCGCCAAATAGGCTGAATTCAGGTCACCCAACTGTTGATAATCACGGGGCAGTGCATTGTGGCAGGCCGGGGCCTGATGCCTGGGCAAGACGGTGGCCACCAAACTCTCGGCCAAACGAATGTGAGTTTCAAACGTGGCGGCCTCTTGTTCGGCTTGAACCAGTATTTTGGTACGTTTACCCTGATCAGCCCGCTTCAAATCGGGTTTGTAACTGTTTTTCACCACAGCATCCAGACAGCCTTTCAAGTTATCAGCCTGATCGTAAACAAGGCTACTGCATGCCTGCAAATTTTCAAGGTTTTGAATCACCGGATTGGCCACACTGGCTGGCGTGGCAAAACGTCGGCATTGCTTCAAATAATCTTTTGCCAGCGAGTCGACCGACTTGGTCAATGCACTGGATTCTTTCTTCAAAGTTTGAACATCAGAAATGAAACCATCCAGCACCGCGGTACTGTGCTGCAACTGGGCATGAAGATTTCCAATCGGACTTTGCATAATCAACACTCCTGAATCAGTTAAGGAGCGCTTCGTGGGGAAACATACAAGAATGGTTCCTTCTTGGTACCTCTCTGTGGGGAAACGTACAAATGAACTTTCCGGTGCGGCAAAGTCACTTACTTTGTTTACATGATTGGCTGTTAGTCCATGCTCGATACCAACACCCCTGACAAGTTCATTTTTCATGGCGCAGGCCGCGAATATTTCAAAATCTGGCTTGTAAACCTTGTACTCACCATCGCAACCTTGGGTATTTACGCGGCATGGGCCAAAGTGCGAACCCGCAAGTATTTCTACCAATCCACTGAATTAAACGGCAACAGGTTTGACTATCACGGCGACCCCAAAGCAATACTGAAAGGCAATTTGCTGGTTGTCTGCATCGCACTGACCTACCTGTTTTCATCGGCTTACTCCCCAGGTTTTGCGGGCCTGATCATGTTGTCGGTGATTTTCCTGATGCCACTGTTTCTGGTCATGAGCCTGCGTTTTCACTTGGCTAACAGCAGCTATAGGGGGTTGCGCTTCCGCTTCAACGGCGCAGCTAAAAGGGCCTATGGCAAATTGATAGTCACCATTTTGATCAGTCTGGGCTTTTTTGTGGTGCTTGGCATGGTTTTCGGAATCGGTAGAGGGCTGATCAACCTGGAATTCTCTGGGGTAACCTCAGTCCTGATGATCATTGCAGCCTCACTGTTGCTAGGCACTGGCATTGCATTCATTCTCGCCATGTTCATCAGCGGCCTGCGCTTGTTTGTCATGAATCACTCAAAGTTCGGCAACGCCGAGCTGAAGTGCGGCGCTAAGTTTGGCGAATTTGGCAAAACCACCCTGAAATCAACATTTTTGGCTGGCCTGGCTTTGTTTCTTCTGGCCATTGCTGCATTTGCCATCAACATGAGCCTATTCACCGACGCGTTCGATTTTTCGATGCCCTTGAGTGAAGAAACCCCCACGACAGAAGACAGCGCTGCGCAAGAACAAGCACATGTGGCCATGCAAGCCATGGCCATGCTTTCAAGCCTCGGCGCAATTGCATTGCTGGCTTATCTCGTATTGTTTGCATTCGGCGCCTATTTGAAAACCGCCATTGACAACCTGATGTGGAACAACACCACACTTGCAAACCAGCATCGGTTCAAAAGCACGGCGAGCCCAATCACGGCCACATGGATCCACATCAGCAATATTCTCCTGATTGTTTGCACCATGGGTTTGTTTCTTCCATTCGCACGAATTCGCTCAACACGCTACAGAATTACACACATGGCATTCGTCCCCGTGGGCAGCATCGACGAGATTATGCGGGAAGAGCAGAGCAAACAAAAAGCTTTCGGTGACAGCATGGGGGATGCACTTGGTTTGGAACTTGGCATTTGAGATCAAACCCGCACCCCAATGCTTTACCGGCCATTTACTTTAACGGGGAGGTACTGAAAGGTACCCCCGTGAATGTCTACAACGATGCTGGGCAATTGGTGTTTTTGGTCAACGATACAAAACATGCCTTTGCTTTGCGCAATATCAAGCGCCCGGAAAGCTTCGGCAATGCGCCAATTGTGCTTGATTTGCCCAACGGGGGCACACTCGAATTTGATAGGGAAAGCTGCTCAAGCACCCTGCAATCCTGGGAAGTACTTTCCTTAAGCTGGTTTGAAAAAGTTCAATACCACCCCACTCAATGGCTACTTATTGGCATCGCGTCTATCGCGTTTGCAATTGGCCTTTACGGCCAAGGCTTGCCTTTGATCAGCAAATGGATCGCGTTTGCCACACCACCAGCCAAGCTGTCGGAATTAATGGGAAACGTGTTGATTGAGCTGGATGATGTTATTTTTCAACCCAGCAATCTAGACGATCAGGCGAAATCTACCTACCAGCAGCAACTGAACTCACTCATCGCAGGCCGCGCAGAGTTGTCCCATGTCAAGCTTGCGTTTCGCAGCAGTAAAATTGGTCCCAACGCCTTTGCCTTACCCGACGGCACCATTGTTTTAACCGACGAACTTTTGAACTTCCTACCGGCGAAGACCATTCCTGGTGTTTTGGCGCATGAGTTGGGGCATATTCAACTTCGGCACATGTTCCGCCGATTGCTGCAAAACGCTCTGGCTGGAACCGCAATTGCCATTTTTTCAGGTGATGTTTCAGTCCTGATCAGCACCTTGGGCACGCAATTGATTGCGCAGCACTACAGCAGAGAATTTGAACGGGAAGCTGATTTGTTTGCAATTGAACTGTTTGTTAAACAAGGGCGCGACCTTGCCGCACTTGAATTGCTACATGAAAAGCTCGGCAGCCTGGATGGTTCGGGTTCTACCGACTCGTCCTATCTGGACAGTCACCCAGGTGCTGAAGAACGAATTCAATTAATTCGAGAAAATCAATAAAACACGAAAGCCCGCTAAGCAAGCTTTCGCGGTACGACTATCACGAATTATCCGCCAAGCACTTTTTCGCACATCGTTGCATAAATGGCCTGGGCACAATCAATTCCCTTGAACTAACACCCCAACAATTCGCTATTTGTTCAATTGGCATGTTATTTCTCATCGGAAAATTAATGAATATTCCTGTTCAAAGCCACAACGTTTGTATCCAAATCCGATTGGATATTTTGGCGAGTATATTGCGCAGCGATTCTCAGGTTGTTGACGGCTGTAGTTACCTTGGGCCCCTGGTCTGCACCAAGCTTGCTTGCTCGTTTCAATATCTTTTCCACTTGACCTGTGCACCAATTTACCTTGTGAGCTTGAGGAATCGCCGCGACATTGCCTTGGAACAAACCATCTTGATGATTCGAAAAGAAATCTACTTCCTGGTCGAGGCTTTTTGCTTTTGACGCAAAACTTTTGAGTGTATCTTTCGCTCCATCCAATAATTTGATTAATTGTTTGGATTGAATTGAATCCCCTTGGGGAGAAAATATCAGGGCTTTGGAGCTACCTGTGGTCGCCACCACATGTGCTCTCATATCTCGCGCAGTTTGCGCCAACTCAGATGCTGCATTGACCAAGGGAGAGATATCTCGTTTCAGGTTACTTAAGTTTTGTTTGTTGATATTGAATTGCTCAACAACCGGGTTGCTGGTAGCAACAGAACTTGAATACATCTTGAATAGTCCTCAAATTTGTGAAAAGGATAAGTCTGTTAACCAACCAAAAAAGAAGTTCGATTTATCAACAAAACTCAATCCGTTCTGCACAACAAAAATCCCGCTCGGGGGTTTGAACCCGGCGGGATTTTCTGAACTACACCAACAGTTGGCGGCGATTAAAACCAGATATCAGACAACCTGAGCCAACCTGCGTTTGCGCACACCTTGTGCCAAGGTTTCCAGTACTTGCAGGCTGTCGTCCCAGCCCACGCAACCATCGGTGATGCTTTGGCCGTAAGTCAAAGGCTTGCCGGGTTCAAGGTCCTGGCGACCTTCCACCAAATGGCTTTCAACCATCACGCCCATAATACGGGCGTCACCGGCAGCCAGTTGTTCAGCAATGTTTTCGCACACGCCTACCTGGTTCTTCGGCACCTTGCTGCTGTTGCCATGGCTTGCATCAATCATGATTCGGGCGGCGAGACCCGCCTTGCCAATATCAGCCGCAGCTGCCTCAACAGACGCTGCATCGTAGTTCGGGCCTTTCCCGCCACGCAAAATAATGTGGCAATCTTCGTTGCCCGAGGTGCTCACAATGGCGCTACGCCCTTCCTTGGTCACACTTAAAAAGTGGTGCGGGTGCTGAGCAGCTTTGATGGCATCCACGGCAATTTTCACGTTGCCGTCTGTGCCATTCTTGAAACCGACCGGGCAGCTTAGGCCCGATGACAACTCACGGTGAATCTGGCTTTCAGTGGTGCGGGCACCAATGGCGCCCCAGCTGACCAAATCAGCAATGTACTGTGGGGTGATCATGTCGAGAAATTCAGTGCCAGCGGGCAAACCAAGGCCGTTGATGTTCAGCAGCACTTCACGCGCCATGCGCAGGCCTTTGTTAATCTCGAAACTGCCGTCCAGATTAGGGTCATTGATCAAACCCTTCCAACCCACGGTGGTGCGGGGCTTCTCAAAATAAACACGCATCACAATTTCCAGGTCTTCCGCGTATTTTTCGCGGTACACCTTCAGCTTGTTGGCGTACTCCATGGCCGCTTTCACGTCGTGAATGGAGCAAGGCCCCATCACCACGATCAAACGGTCGTCGCCACCATGCAGAATTTTGTGCAAAGCGGTACGGCAACCTGCGACTGTGTCAGCAATTGCGGGGGTAATGGGCACGTCTGCGATCAAGGCCGCAGGGGTGATCAGTTCTTTAATTTCTTTGATTCTCAAGTCGTCTGTTACCGTGTTCATGCCAATTCTCCTGAATGCTGGCGCGCTTTTTGTTCAAAGTGTCGGTTCAAAAAAAAACCGCCAGGAGGTTCAGGCCTGGCGGTTTTGGGATCTGTTCGAACTATGTGTTTTTACGCACAACCCTCTTCCGCCGCTTGCCCAAACCAGGCAAAGAAGCCAAAAAAAGCATAAAAAGAGTGCGCGAAATTCGTGTTCATCTTTTAAATGTAATCAATTCATGGCCGCTGTGCAAGCGCGCTAAACCAAATTCTAACAAGTCACGGGTGGGTGTGGTTGGCATCCCACTGAAAAACAAGGAACTTTGACAGCTTTGAGTCCACTCAGGCGTTCAATTTCAATACACCACCGACGAATCATGAGCATGAACGGAATCAACCCAATTCAAGTGAACCCATTGAATTTTGCCCCAGCACCTCCCCAGGCCCAACAACGCCCCACCGTGGAAGCAGTAAGGGCTCTGGCCACACAAATCAGGGGGCAGACTGCGACATTAATTCCGCTAGTCAACAATTTCTACATGGCATGGATGGTGTTGCCGCAAGCGCAGGCTGTCGCCGTTTCAGCCACACAACAACTCAAAAGTACGTTCCTGGAACCCGATGAGGGTCATGCGGATTTTCTTCGTAAACTGGAGAACTGTACTGATGAAGTGCGACACAATGCCAGAGAAGTTACTCGTTTGGCCATTTCATTGGACAACAGCTGCTTCGAGGCGCTCGAAATCGCAAGCCATTTGCTTGAGCAAGGTCCGAGCAACTTGCTGGTGACAACACCGTTGGGGCCTTGGTCTTTGTCAAAGCAGGCTATTGACACCAATTTGCTCTACCGGCTTACAGGAGACATAGACCTGCTGCAGGGCCCACAGCCCGGGGACCAAGGCAACCTGGCTGCCTTGCATGCAGAATGGGCGCAAGACGATGCGATCGACCCTTACGGCATGCCGCGCTGAATTACTGCGTACCGCCCATCACCAGCCCATCGATGCGCAGGGTGGGCTGGCCCACACCAACAGGTACGCTTTGACCTTCCTTGCCGCAAGTGCCCACGCCATCGTCAAGCGCCATGTCGTTGCCCACCATTGAAATTTTCGTGAGCGACTCTGGGCCGTTACCGATCAAGGTTGCACCCTTGAGTGGGTAAGTGATTTTGCCGTTTTCAATTTTGTAGGCCAGCGAAGCTGAAAATACAAACTTGCCACTGGTAATATCGACTTGACCTCCGCCAAAGTTCACGGCGTACACACCGTCTTTCACACTGGCGATAATTTCCTCAGGCGTTTTGTCGCCGTTCAACATGTAAGTGTTGGTCATGCGGGGCATGGGCAAATGCGCAAAGCTCTCGCGACGACCGTTGCCGGTGACCGGCATTTTCATGAGCCTTGCGTTCGTAATGTCTTGAATGTAGCCCTTCAAAATACCGTCTTCAATCAAGGTGGTGCATTCGGTTTTGTTGCCTTCGTCGTCAATGTTCAACGAACCCCGGCGGCAGGCCAAAGTACCATCATCAACAATCGTGACCCCCTTGGCGGCCACGCGCTGGCCAATCATGCCTGAAAATGCGCTACTGCCTTTGCGGTTGAAGTCACCTTCCAGACCGTGGCCAATCGCTTCATGCAACAAAATACCGGGCCAGCCAGAACCCAGCACCACGGTCTGCAAGCCTGCCGGTGCTGGGCGGGCTTCCAGATTGATCAAGGCTTGGTCTACTGCAGTGTGGGCATGGTGCATCAAAAACGCATCTGTAAACTGTGCAAAGTCGTAACGGCCACCAGCCCCCGATGAACCAGTTTCACGACGGCCTTTTTGTTCTACCACCACGCTGACGTTGACACGCACCAAGGGGCGCACATCAGCGGCGAGTACACCGTCACTGCGAGCCACCAGTACCACATCATAGGCGCCCACAATATTGGCCATCACTTGCTTTACGCGTTTGTCGCGCTTGCGTGCGAATTGCTCAAGACGCTTAAGCAGATCTACTTTTTCAGTCGATGTCAGCGTGGGGATCGGGTTCAGGGGGCTGTAGAGTGCCCGGCTTTCGGCACCAGCAAAGCCCTTGCCTGTTTTCAGGTTGCGATTAGCGGTTTTGCCCAAGCTTGCAATTTCACGCACCGATTTCGCCGCTGCCAAGATGGGTTTGAAGGCGATGTCGTCGGAATAGGCAAAAGCAGTTTTATCACCGCTGACAGCGCGCACACCCACGCCCTGCTCAATGTTGTAGCTGCCCGATTTCACAATGCCTTCATCCAGCGACCAACCTTCAATGCAACCGTACTGAAAGTACAGATCAGCAAAATCCACCTTGTGGGAAAAAATTTCACCAAACGCCTTTTGAATGTGGCCTTCGTCGATACCGTAGGGGGTCCACAACAGGCTTTGGGCGGTGGCCAGGTTGGCGATGGCGGGGTCTACTACTTTCATGTTGAATCCTTTAAAGCACGCGGTGCGTAAGCGCGGGCAAGCTGTTTCGCACATCGACTATCTTAGCAGGGTCAAGCTGGCCCAGCACCACACCCTCGCCTTCTTCCAACACATTCTCGACCTCGCCCCACGGGTTGACCAGCATGGAATGGCCCCAGGTGCGGCGCCCATTCTCGTGCACACCGCCCTGACCGCAAGCCAGCACATAACACTGGTTTTCAATGGCGCGGGCACGCATCAACACCTCCCAGTGAGCGCGGCCGGTAGTATAAGTGAATGCAGCGGGCATCACGATCAAATCAACAGGCCCCATGGCACGGTAAAGTTCTGGAAAACGCAAGTCGTAGCACACGGACAAGCCGATTTTGAAGCCCTCCACATCGGCCACCACTGGCGTGTCCCCAGGCAGAAGTACACGCGCTTCGTCGTAGCTTTCCTGCCCCTTGGTGAAACAAAACAGGTGAATTTTGTCGTAGCGGGCTGTGCATTCGCCTTGCGGATTGAATACCAGCGTGGTGTTGTACACACGGCCGTCCACGTCGCTGGCAATTGGCAGGGTACCCGCCACAATGTGTAAGTTACGTACCACGGCCTGATCGGCCAGAAATTGCTGGATCGGACCATTGCCGATAGGCTCTGCAATCGCCAGCTTGTCGGTGTCTTTGTGGCCCATCAAGCAAAAATATTCAGGCAGCAACACCATGCGTGCGCCTTGCTTTGCTGCATGCCCAATCAAACGCTGTGCGATGTCCAGATTCCGTTCAAGGTCGGGGGCGGCAATCATTTGCAGGCTTGCAACGGTCATGGACTTGCTCATGCTAATTCCTTGTGTTGGGGTCGTTGGTGGGCGGGGTGACCGGATCGCCCCTGCGCACACGCTCAATAACCGGGGCCACCCACGGGCCGCTCACCTTGTACTGGAAGGAGAAGATTTTCGAAAGCGGATCTTTCAGCACAAAATCGGCAATCAATGATGCAATACCCACCGCCGGGTTGGCTGCAATCACAGAGTAGATCAGTGAACCGCCGGCGGGGTTCAGGTCAGGCAACACAACCACATTCAGGTTTTGGGTTTCGCTTTCCAGGTCCAGTTTTCCATCCATCAACACGGTGGCGCTAGGTCCGGTCATTTTGAAGTTCTGAGTGCTGGCAATGCCCTCTTTCATGGCCACATCGGCCTCCATGGTGTCGTAGGCAAAGCCCTCGGAAAACACATCCTTGAAATCGAGCGTGAATCGACGCGGAATACTTTGCAAGGAAAGTACGCCCAGCAATTTAGCCACGCCAGGGTCTGCTTTCAAAAACTGCCCCTTGCTGCTTTTCAGCTTGAATTGCCCGCTCAAGCTGCCGTAGTCAATATTCGTGGGCGCATCATTCCAGCGCAATCGCCCAAGCAGCGTACCTTCACCACCCTGAAACACCCCGGCCATACCGAGTCGGGTTAACAAGCCACCCGCATTCTTCACGGTTTGGTCCACTTCAATGTCGGTGCGCTGATTTTTCAGGTTTTCACCGTACTGCCAAACTCCTTTGGCCCGGGTGATCGACTCCGGGTTTTCAATGCGGAGTTCTTCCAGTTTCCATTCTTTCGGGCGTTGACCCAGAGCGGCGCGCGCCTGTTCTTCACGGGTTTGGTTCACCGCGATTAATTTCAGGCTGCCCAGCGCCAAATCATTCAAGGTGAAATTGTCTACCTGCACATCCAACGCTGGAATGCTGGAGGCGGGCTCCTCCACCAAATCACGTAGGTCACTGTCGAGCGTTTTGGGAATGACCAGCGTTTTAAAACGCGCCAACACAGCGCCATCGGGCCGTTGTTTGTCAGAAATCCAAGACAGATAACCATCAACCCCCTTGGCTTTCACATCAAACTGCCAACGTTTTTCGACCGTGCGGGCCGCTACCGACACGCCTTCAAATGATTTGCTGCCCACATTCAGGCGTTCGGTACGAACACCCACCTTTAACTTGATGTCGGTGTCAGCGGTGGGGTCACCCATCAACTCGCCCATCAAGCCCTTGTTGCCCGGGGCCGAGGTGATGTCATTGAAAATAGAGCGCCAAGTGTCCAAATCAATCGCGGGCACCCGAATGTCGCCTTGTATTCCTGCTGTGGGGGCCGCCAGGGGCGCACCGATGGCGAACTGCATGGAATCAATACCCGCTTGACCCGCCTGTTCCAGAACAATCGCACGAAGTTGTGCCAGCGGTTTCGCATCTGGGCCCAAATCCACTTGCCAACGTTCACCCTGGGCTGTGGCGCTTTGGTTCAATTTGAAGGGCAATCTGGCATCTGCTTTTTTGGCGAAAGGCGCGGGCAATTTCACCTCCAAGCCTTGCAACTGACTGTTCACATCCACTGCCACGCCATTCTCACGAGTGGCCACGAGCACCGAATACGGTGTGCTGCCAGCCAGGTAAGGCTCACTCAGGGGGTTCAAATACTGGGCCAAGCCCTTGGCACGCGCAGTGCCATTGGCCCGAATTTCCATACGTCCATTGGCATCTGTGGTGCCTTTCACCACCACTGGCCCGCCCAGGGCTTGGCCTTGAAGCTGGTCAATAAACAAACCTTTGTTGGAAAACTGGATGACGCCATCCACATTGCTGACCACCGGCATGCCCCGCACCACTCGGATGGAATTGCCTTTCAATTTCAGATCGCCTTTGACCTGTGTTTTTTCAGGATCAGCAATCGGAATATTCAGACGCAAATCGAGGTTGGCATTGCCTTCCACCTGTGCATTAACAAGTGCCTCGTTCAATATTTCCCGCACCGGGCTTTGATTCACAAAGGCCACCATTTTGCCCAAATCGCCTTGGCCTTGCCCTTTAATTTCAAGCAGTGGTTCCCAAGCGTCCAGGTTGTCAATAGTCGCTTGCACGCCTTTCAGGCCTACCCCGGAAGTTTCAGCTTGCTCCGCTTCAATCAACATGCGTTTGCCAATAAACAAGGCCTTGCCATTCACTTTCTGAATGCCTGGCCAGCCGGGGGCATAGGTCAGTTCACCGTTTTCAAACGGCACATCGATTTTAAACACACCTGGGTGTTTTGGATCCGCAAAGGGAAAGTCGCTCAAGCGGCCAGACAATTCAAATTGACCGTTTTTTGCCATGCCCGCTTTCAAGTTCTCAGTCAGCCACTCACGCGCACTGGCCCCAACCACCAGTGGCAGGTAATTGGCCACGCGCGCGATATTGGCCAACGGTAGAGAGCCCTTGATGTCGATGACATCCGATTCATCCCGGCGAAACTGGTAACTGCCCGCAACCTGGGCCTGAAGGTCTGTGTTGCCGACCTTCAGTTGCTCCACAGAAAATTCTGCTGGCTGATTGGCCGTGAAAACATCTCGCCAACCGCCCCGGCCTTCGATGGAATCAAAGGCCAGGGTTTCAGCTGCAAATATTTCTGGCAGAGAAATTTCAGAATTGCGGCCAACCAAGGTCCATTCGCCTTTGGAATCGCTGCCTTTAAACGTGCCACTAAGGTTCTTGAACCCGGTAATTCGTCCGTTGGATTTTGGCGACGGGTCACGATACAACACGGTGAGCTTGCTGAAATCCACATCGGATTTGAACGAAACTGATTCCTCAAAGGGCTTGTTACCTGAGGTCCGCCAATCCAGCGCCACACGGTTGATTCGCCCGGCCACATCGAAAGACTTCAAGGCTTCAAGCCGCTGAAGCTGCCCCAAGTGTGGTCCCAATTCCAGCACCACTGCCTGGGCCTGAGCTGCGTCCAATTGTTGAATCTGCACGCCCCAATCCACCCCCTTAGCACCTGCTTCTTTCTTTAGGGACAAATCGGTCGGGCCAAACTGTTTTTGCCCGGCAATCTGGCCTTTGAGTTGACGGATCGAAATGGCATTCGGTTCAAACAAAGCGTGCTGACCTTGCACCTCGATCAAGGCACTGGTGTTGGTCATGTCAAAAGGGGTGGCCTCAACCTCGGGGTTGGCAAAACGCAACTTTCCAATTCGGGCATCCAGCAGGGAACGCTGCACCAAACCGTCTTCAAAATCGATCCACAGTTTTCCCTGTGGCTGGGTAAGATCCACATCCAGACCGAAGGTTTTGAACACCGACTCAAGCGGTTCCGTTTGATCCACCAAAGCACTGAGATAAAAACTACCCTTCCATTTGGACACATCGCCCAACTTGCGCTCCAGCAACGGTGTTTTGAAGTTCAAGCGCGCATTCACCGGCGTTTGAGCCAGCACCGGCAATTTGAAAGTCAGGCCCGCCTCGTGACGGCTTAATCCATTTTCCAGCAAAAGCTCGGTTTCAATGGCTTGGGCACCTGGAAATTGCCCCATGGCATCTTGCCAGTTCAACACGCCATTTTTCAGCAACACGCGTTGCTGCGCCAACAACCAGTCCAACCCGGGGTTGCCCTGGCTGCCGTCGTCTACCCAAGGTATGCCGGCAACTTCAATTACGCCTTGCAAATTACGCACTACGCTGAGCGCTGGCGATTGCACTTCCAGGTTTTTCAGACGTGGATTGAAGGCAAGAATGCTGGGCAAAGACCAGGTTAAGTGAACCCGATCAGCGGTGAAGCCCGGCTCACCATTGGCTTGGGGCAAGCGAATGTTTTGCACCACCAGCACGGGACCAAAGCCGCGCCAGCTGGCCTGAATCTCGCCAATTTCAAGTGCAGTGCCTGTTTGTGTTTGCAAGTACTGCTGAATTTCGGGACGGTAGCGATCAATTTCAGGCAATACCAACCACTTGATGGCCAGCAAGGCCATGCACAAGGGGGTGTACACCGCAATCAACACCCAAAACAGCACCGCCCCTGCACGCCGAAGCGTGGGGTTGCTTTTGACTTGTTGCACCAGTGCCTGGTTTGTTCCTTCCTGCAAGAAATACCGCCCGAATAATCGTCAACACCTGTAGTACGCTATTGTAGAACCAAGCTCCCCTTTATAACGACACGCATGAACGACCCACTGGATTTCTATCATCAGGTTTGGCCCAACCACTCGGAATATGCCAAACGCTGGCTTCACCGTTTTCCACAATGGGACAGCACTGAGCATGATGAAGACCACCTGTTGAACTGTATTGAAACCTGGCTGGAGAAAGCGCGAGAGTTAAACGACGAAAAAGCCCTGATGGCCGAACTTCGCCTGGTTCGGCAACGCAGCATGATTGAAATCATGCGCCGCGACCTGCAAGGCAAGGTTGATTTGTTCGAAGTAACTGAGGCTTTGTCCTTTCTGGCCGATGCGGCAGTCCAAACTGCACTGAAATTCAGCCACAAAATACAGGCTGAGCGTTTTGGCGAGCCCGCCGATGGCGACTGCATGATGGTGGTTGGCATGGGCAAGCTGGGCGGGTTTGAGTTGAATGCATCCAGCGACATTGACCTGATTTTCTTATACAACCAGGATGGAGAAACCCTTGGAGGCCCCACCGGTAAAACCCAATCCCATGCAGAATTTTTCACGCAGGTAGGCAAACGGGTTATCAAAATTATTTCGGAAGTGACTGACGAAGGTTTTGTATTCCGGGTCGACATGCGCCTTCGTCCCAATGGAGATTCGGGCCCACTGGTGGTGAGCCTGGACATGCTGGAGGAATACTTCGTGGTGCAGGGCCGCGAATGGGAGCGCTACGCCTGGATCAAGGCCCGCGTGGTGAATTGGGCTGTAGACCCTGGACAAGATGCCGCTTTTCAACAAAGCCTGGACAACCTGAACAACATTGTTCGGCCCTTTGTATTTCGCAAATACCTGGATTTTGGCTCCATTCGCGCCTTGCGGGCCTTGCATGTGCAAATTCGCAATGAGGTGAACAAGCGGGAAAGCCAGCACCCAGGCTCGGTGCATGTCAAACTGGGGCGCGGTGGCATTCGTGAAATTGAATTCACGGCACAGGCTTTTCAGCTGATTCGTGGCGGGCGCGAACCCAAGCTGCAATTGCGGCGTACGGTCGATGTGTTGGAAGTGTGCGTGGAATTGGGGCTGATCACCAAAGACGACCACGACAAGATGGTGGCTGCTTACCGTTTTCTTCGCAACCTTGAACACCGCCTGCAATACGTGGACGATGCCCAAACCCACCGCCTTCCTGCCAGCCCGACCGAGGTGCTGCGCATTGCACGATCCATGGGATTTCAAGACCCGGGCAACTTCATGAAGGCCTTGAACCGCCACATGGATTACGTGGCCAGCCACTTTGATGTGGTGTTTGGCGACAAACAGGAAGACGAAGAAACCCCCAGCCTTGAATTGCCTTGGGCCTACACCCTGACACAGGGATTCACCAACCCCAAAGCCGCACAAGACCGTTACCAACACTTGATTGAATCGAGCCGGTACCAGGCTTTACCCAGTGCACATCGGGAACGGGTTGACCGCTTGATGCCCACTTTGCTGGCGGCAGCAGGCGCTTCCTCAGCGCCAGACTCCTGCTGGCGTTACTGCTGCGACCTGATTGAAACCGTGTCGCGGCGCGGGGCCTACCTGAGTTTGCTGGATGAATACCCCATTGCCCGCATGCGGGTCAGCCGAATGCTTGCGGCCAGCCCCTGGGCTGCCAACTTTTTGATCAAACACCCGCTTTTGCTTGATGAGTTACTGGACAGCCGAACCTTACTGACACCACCCGACTTCAAACAATGGAAGCAACAGCTGAGAGACCTGCTGGACCAAGCCAAACTGCCCGACGGGCAGCCCGACCTTGAACGGCAAATGGATCTGATTCGGGAGCAGCACCATGCACAACTGTTCAGGGTGCTGACCCAGGACCTTGAAAATCTGCTGACTGTTGAGCATGTATCCGATTTGCTGTCCGAACTGGCCGATTGCACGCTTGAAATTATTCTGGAACGTGCATGGGAGCAGTTGCCAAAACGGCACCGCGCACAACCGCGATTTGCAGTGGTGGCATATGGCAAACACGGCGGCAAAGAGTTGGGCTACTCCTCCGACCTGGACCTGATCTTTCTGTTTGAGGATGAGGATGAGCGCGCGCCCGATTTGTATGCCCAGCTGGCCAAGCGCATGAACCGCTGGCTGACTACACAGACCGCGGCGGGTACCTTGTTCGAAACTGACTTTCGCTTGCGCCCCAACGGCGAGGCAGGCTTGCTGGTGAGCAGTGTGGAATCGTTTGAAGACTATCAACGCCGCGAAGGCGGTGTGGGCGCCTGGTTTTGGGAACACCAGGCACTGACCCGTGCCCGTTTCTGCGTGGGTGATATTGAGATTGGTAAAAAATTCGAAACGCTTCGCGAAGAAATTTTGCAACTGCCCCGCGACTGGAATGACGTCAAAAAAGAAGTGATTACCATGCGCCAGAAAATGCTGGATGGACACCCCAACCACACCGAGCTGTTTGATGTAAAACACGATTTGGGAGGCATGGTCGATGTGGAGTTTATGGTGCAAGCCTTGGTATTGGGCTTTGCCAACAAGTACCCTGAACTGACCAAGAACAAAGGCAACATTGCCCTGTTGAAGAAAGCAGGGGAACTGGGGCTAGTGCCGGCTGAGCTTGCCAATTATGTGGCTGATGCCTACCGACAACTGCGGGCCAAGCAACACGCCTTGCGGCTGGCAGGACATGACAAATCACGCACCAGCGACCCAGCATTAATGGTGATGCGAAAACCCATTCGGAAACTTTGGGAAACCCTGCTGGGCTGATGCGCAAGTCTTCAGCGCCGCGAGTTTACCCAGGCACAGTAACCTGATACATACGCCTTTGCAGGGTGCCGGTTTTTCGAGCAAGGAAGGGCGAGTTTTTGCGTTTGTCAAAATAGCGAGGCGCGGGCAACATGCCCGCCATGCGCGCCGCTTGGTAACTGCTTAATTGTGCGGCACTGACACCATAGTGGTGTTTCGCACCAGCCTGCGCCCCATACACGCCATTGCCCCACTCCACCACATTCAGGTACACCTCCAGAATACGGCGTTTGTCCCATAGCGCCTCAATCATCAAGGCGATGACCAATTCCTGACCTTTGCGAACATAGCTTCGCTTGCTGGTCAAGAACAGGTTCTTGGCCAATTGCTGGGTAATGGTAGAACCACCGTGTGTCACCCTGCCGCGTCTCTCATTGCGCTTGATGGCCAGTTGGATCGCTTCCATTTCCACACCTTTGTGGGTCATGAAGCCACTGTCTTCGGCGGCGATTACGGCACGCTTTAAATTCAGGGAAATTTTGTCGTAAGGCACCCACTCATGTTTAAGCTGAAAACCAGGTTCGGTCTTGCGAATTTCAGCCAAACGGGTTTGCATGAAACTGGTGCTGCTGGGGTTCACATGCGTCCACACCGCAATTTGTGCCAGATACCAAAGCTGCAACAACACGACAGCACAAAACCCCCAAAAGAAAATTCGCCACAGCCAAACCAATGGATTCAGACTGAATTTACGCTTGCTGCCGCCAGGAGAGGATTTTCTGCGAGCCATGGTCATTGTTGTTTTGCTTTGGCAAGCAAGGCTTGCCGAACTTTGGTTAAAGTTTCAAGTGCATTGGGTGACTGCCCAGTCCACACCTCAAAAGCGAGTTGGGCTTGAAACACCAACATGCCCAAACCGTCGCTGCATGGTAAATCCAGCTTGCTGAGAGATCGAATGAACGCTGTGGGCTCGGCGGCATACATCATGTCGTACACCAGCACGGCACGCTCGTACCAATCCGGGTGAAGTGCGGGTACATCCCCTTTCAAACTGCTCGAGGAGGCATTGACGATCACGACAGGCGCACCAGGCAAATCAAAATGTGATGGCGGTGTATCCAGCCCACCACCCGCCGCCGGAAGGTCAATGGCCTCCGCACGCTGCGCCAGCTGGCGCGCTTTGTCCACAGTTCGGTTAAGTACCGTAAGGTGCTGAACACCCGCTTGCTGAAAAGCCGCAACGCAACCACTGGCTGCACCACCAGCACCAATCATCAATATCTGGCATTGCTCCAGGTGCAAACCCAGAGCATTTAACTGCCGGTTCAAATCGCGGCACAAGCCGCCGCCATCGGTGTTATCCGCCAGCACCGTGCCATCGGCATTGAATTTCAGAGTGTTGGCTGCCTGCGCAAATTCAGCCGCGGGTGTCAGAGAATTGGGTGGGGCACTGGCCATTGCAAAAGCGTCCAGCTTGAAGGGCACGGTCACGTTGGCCCCCTTCACACCGGCCGCTTGCAGCGCAGCCACTGTTTGCGCAAAGCCGTCCAAAGGCGCCAGCACGCGTTCATATTGCAGGGGCAAACCAAGCTGCGCTGCAAAATTGGAATGAATGAAAGGCGACATACTGTGTGAGATAGGATTGCCAATCACGACGTAGCGACTTACCTGACGAATTAATGCATTCAACAATAAATCTCCATACCCTTAGTACTCTGTGCTGATGGTGTCACGGCTGAACACCCAAGTTCGGGTAATCGCCAAAATATCGGCCTTCTGTCTCATCTCTGAAGGGAAAGGCGGAAAGGGTGTCGACATTCTTAAAATTCTCAATGCGGCCCGATCCAGCACGGCTGAGCCCGAGGAACGGTCTACCTCCACGTCTTCCAGCGTGCCATCTGCACGCACGTAAGCAGTCAACCTCAATTTGCCGTAAATACGACCCTTCAGTTCATCGGGGTAATTGGCATTGCCCACTTGTTCTACTTTGGCACGCCAGGCCTCCTCGTAAATTGCAAAGGCATAGGGCGAGGTGCGCGGCGAGAAGAAATGCTTGCGTGGGCGCTCGTTGTAGCTTTTGATGTTGTCGGCAATTTGAGCCTGCAACCGTTTTATTTCAAGCGCACGCTGGCTTTTCGGATCATTGCCTGGGCGAGTGTCCAACACTTCGTTTTGCGGTGTGGTGCGCAATTCCGCACCCGCCAAATTTCGCTGCAAGGCTTCCAGTTCCTTGAGCCGCTCCTGGCTGGCAATCAGTTCGCGCTGGTTGACCTTGTCGTCGGCTTGCCCAGGCAAGGTGGTCGCTCGACCCTTGTCGGCTTGCCCGCCACCATCCAGCGCAACCTGTGCAAGCACCTTGGCATCTGTGGGTGTTTTTTGCGATTGCGCATTCACCAAAATCACCTCAAGCGGACGGCTAAAAACAGTGTCTGCTTTCGGTTTTGAGAAATGCACCAGCAACAACAAGGCGTGAAGAAACACCGACAATACCAGTGCCTTTTTCAGGTTTATCTCGCCAACTGGTGCACGCAGCGAATTCAAGCCGCTGAACCTCCCATGGAATCGTCAGGCGGACTCAGCCCCTCTGACTCACCTGCTTCAATCACAGCCACTGGTGCCTGCGGAAGTTCAATTTCCTCTTCCTCATCATCATCGAGCAAACGTGTGGGCGTTCCTTTCTTCAAAGCAATCAATTTGCAGGAAACAGTCAAGGTGAGTTCATCCACCTGATCCAGCTCAACCTCCACCTGCACGCCGCGGCCTGGCGAAGTAACTCCTACCAGGCGAACAAACAAGGGAATGTCGTCCAGGCGCACCAGTTCGTCTTTCACCACCACACCGTCAAACTGCTTGCGGCCCTTTTGCTGAATCCAGCGCAGGCACCAGTACCGCTCCATGCTTTGTTGGAATTCGGCATACGCTTTGTAGGTCACATCAAAACTATTCACCGCGGAAAGCAATTCCGCATCGGTTGCGGTGTACACCGGTGGCTCCTGGCGAAGCAACGAAATCAATTGCTGCTGATTCACCAAATCAACATAGCGGCGCAATGGCGACGTACTCCATGCGTATTGCGGCACGCCCAAACCCACGTGGGGCGCAGCATGGGTCGACATTCGCACGCGACCCATGGGCGGCTGCACACGATAAATGCCGGTGACCTTGCATTCGTCCAGCATGCCACCCCATTCACGGTTCACGTAAATCATCCACTCGGCCACCAGCAAATCCAGCGGTGCATCGCGGCGGCGTGGTTGAATTTCAACGGTTCCGTCATCGTTCACATAGAAATTGAAATCAATGCGCGTGTGCTTCTCGGGCTGCCCGCGTACAATTTCTCGCTCCATTCGCAACACGCACGAACTTTTCCACAGCATTTTCAATGCAGGAAAAAACTCGCCCACCACCTCAAGCTCATTTAAATTGGGGTCTTCCAGCACCTCTTTGGACAAAGCCGCATCCAGGTGATTGTGGCGCAGGTTTGCGGCCATGGGCACTTGCTCAATGGCGCTGTAGGGCTCGCTGATCAGTTCACCAGTTTCAGTACTTACTTCAACGTAAATACTGACCGATGGTACGGTACGCCCTTCAGCCAAGGTGGCCAGTTCAACCACCTGATCGGGCAGCATGGTGATTTTGTCACCGGGCGCATACACAGTGGACAGGCGCTCGCGGGCCACGCGGTCATAGGGACTGCCGCGCGAAATCAAGAGCGCAGGCGCTGCAATGTGCACGCCAATGCGCGCGCGTTTTTCATCCAGCCACACAACGCTGAATGCATCATCAATTTCTGTGGTTGAAATGTCATCAATCGAGAAAGCACGCACATTGGCCACGGGCAATTCGGCCAGTTCCGCGGGCACATCGGGGGCCGGCAAATCAATCTCGGGGCCCTTTGGAAAATACACGGCTGCGAAGCGCGCACGCATCATTTCATGCACAGATTTAAAAGCACCACATTCAATCAACAACACGTCGGGCGATCGACCCGCCTCCGTGCAGGCGAGCATCAGGGCTTTGTATTCCGCGCTGTTTTTGTCAGGTCGCACCAACAGGGTGGCAGCCTGTTTGGCAAATCCATCAGGCAGTTCGCGACGCACCAGTGCATCAGCCCAGGCTTGTTGCTGCTCAGCCGCCAAGCGCTTTTTCTCCAGACCCGCCAATGCAGCCTGCAAAATCTCAGGTGGGGCTGCACGGTACATGCCCTTGCCTTTGCGATGGAAATGAATGGGCGCAGCATGCAAAGCCGCAAGGGTAGCTGCCTGCTGCACCACGGTGGGCTTTTCACCGAAATATTCATGGGCCATGGCGGTGAAATCAAACTCGCCTTCAGGCGAACATTCCCACAAAAACTCGGTATCCACTTCTTTGGCCAATGCCTCAACCTGCGCGTGGAACTCAGCACATTCCAACGCATCAAACTTCAGCATCACACTGTTGGATTTCACCTTGGTGCGCTTGCCATGCAAGGTTTCCACCTGATAGGCATTGCCCTGCTCTTGAAGCACTCGGCCCACTTTGAAGGCTCCGGCCTCTTCGTAATACAAATTCATCAACTGTCCTAAAGATAGTGTTCAAGTTGGGGCAGGAAGACTTCCATCACCCACAACGGTGTCCTGTTGGGCTTGCGCGAAAAGCGCGCACAACGGGCGTACCACACACGGCCGTTACCCTGTCTGTTCATCTCGGCTTTCATCGCCGGGGGCAACAAACGTTGCACCCAAGGCTGCTGCAAAGGCAAACGTGCAAAATAAGTTTTGCCCCGCTTTACCTGCGGGTCGGAAAACAACACCGTGCCCAATGAGCGGGTGCCCAAACCCCGCCAAAAATGCCAATCATTCACTGGGCCATCCATTTCAACCAGAGTTTGGGCCAGCACCACAGGCGCGTTGTTCACATGCAAACGCACCAGTCGCTGCCGCATCATTTGCCCCGTTACACTTTGCCCCCTGGCGCCAGGCCCGTGTTTGATCAACACCTTGGCTTGCACAACAGGCTCTACTTTAAACCCTTGGTTCAGGCGCACCAAACGCTGGGTGAGCGAACCGGGGGTACTCACCCAGTTTCGGGCCCACACAGGCCAGCTTGGCGGGCAATGCCTGCTCCATGCGACACCACCGCTCATGGCAAACCCACGGCCAGTTTCACGAAGGGCAATATTTCATCGAAATCGCTCAAGGCATGGTCAGAACCCAACAGCTGAAGTTGATGCGCACCGCGATAACGCGCCAGCATGGTGTCACAGTTCAGTACTTCATCGTCCCGAGCGGCCACCAAAAAATAGCGAGATGGATCGGTCAAGCTGGTTTGTTCCATGGCCTTTAGATCACCGAGGTAAGCGGGAACAAACTCAATTTCCTCGTCAGAAAAATACACTTTCTTTTTGCCGATTTGATCTTCCAAATCGTCATAAGGCTTGATGGCCGGGTTCAACAACACAATCGAAGCCTGAGCATGCAACTCGCCCAACACCGTGGCGTAATAACCGCCAAGAGAACTGCCAATAAACGTTAATGACAACTCGGGCTGGCTTTGCAAACGCGCATCCAGGTGCTGCTCGATCATGGCCATGGCCCGCGCAGGCGAGGCCGGCAAATCGGGCACCCACAAGTGGCTGCTTAAACCAGCTTGGTCAAAAGAGTCGATCATTTTCTGAGCCTTGACAGACCTGGACGACGAACGAAAACCATGCAGATACACCACCAAATCGGCTACGCCTGAAGTGCGCGCAAAGCCGCCTGGGCTATTGAGGGCAAATGGCGTCAAGCCCGCACCCGTGCGGCCAGGGCGTCAATCAGCTTTTGGTGAATGCCGCCGAACGAACCATTGCTCATGGCCACCACCCAGTCACCGGGCTGCGCCAGGGAAACAACATGGTCGATCACTTCGTTCAAATCATCGCTGGTGAACAGCCTTTCGCCCAAGCTGCCCAAGGTGTCGCGCACATTCCATTGAATACCTGCGGTGTAACACACCACGGCTTGCGCTTCATCAAAAGAGGCCGGCAGGGCTTGCGCAAGAGTTCCCATTTTCATGGTGTTAGAACGGGGCTCAAACAGGGCAATCAGCCTTCCGGTGGGTTTGCCCGCCCCAGCTGCAATTTCAGCCATGCGCGCTTTGGCGCCTTCCAGGGTGGTAGCAATGGCGGTGGGGTGGTGGGCAAAATCGTCATACACCTTCACGCCAGCAGCCTCGCCGCGCAATTCCATGCGGCGCTTTACACCGGGAAATTCGCTCAAGGCCTTGCATGCATCCGTTACCTTCACACCCATAGCATTCGCAGCCGCAATCACAGCCAGGGCGTTGTTCACATTGTGCAAACCCGACCAGTCCCATTCCACCTGGCCTTTCACTTCACCATTTTTCAACACCTCAAATCGGGATGCGCCCAACACGCGGGCCTGCCAGGGTGCTTCGTCGCCATTGGCGGAAAAACGCTCAACCGGTGTCCAGCAACCGCGTTTCAGTACCCGCTCCAATGACTCAGTATTGGCTGGGCAAACTACTCTGCCCTCAGATGGCACGGTCCGAACCAAGTGGTGGAACTGGGTTTCAATTGCGGCAAGATCAGGAAAAATATCCGCGTGATCGTATTCCAAGTTGTTCAACACCGCCACCACGGGGCGGTAATGCACAAACTTCGAGCGTTTGTCGAAAAACGCCGTGTCGTATTCGTCGGCTTCAATCACAAAGCAGTCGCCCTGCCCCAGGGTGGCCGACACACCAAAGCCACCCGGCACACCGCCAATCAAAAAGCCGGGATTCAAACCCGCCTGCTGCAACACCCAAGCCAACATGGAACTGGTACTGGTTTTGCCATGCGTACCCGCCACGGCCAACACCTTGCGGCCCCGCAAAATGTGTTCGCCCACCCACTGGGGGCCACTGGTGTAAGCCAGCCCCTGGTTCAAAATGGCTTCCATCAGCGGATTACCGCGTGAAACCACATTGCCAACTACCCACAGGTCAGGCTTGATCGCCAGCTGTTCCACACCAAAACCCTCGGTCAATTCAATACCGGCTTGGGTTAACTGGGTGCTCATCGGTGGATAAACATTGGCGTCGCAACCGGTCACGGTGTGGCCTAGGGACTTGGCCAACTGAGCGACACCGCCCATGAAGGTGCCACAAATCCCGAGAATGTGGATGTGCATTCTTTCTTCCTTTCAGAACAAGCCCATATTGTAGTGCCTGTGAATTTGGATACACTGCCGGTATGGAAGAATTCTTCGCCCCGCAAGACGAACTTCGCATAGAAATTGCGATGACCGCCGCCCGATTGATCGCCGAGGAAGGCTTGGACTACGCCACTGCACGCAATCAGGCCGTGAAAGCCCTCCTTGGAAAACAGCGTGTGCCCCGTGAACGGCTCCCTTCAGATCAAGACATTCAAGACGAACTGCGCGCCTATCAAGCCCTGTTTCAAGCCGACAGCCAGCCCGGTGAATTGAACGAATTGCGCGAAGTTGCACTCCAATTCATGCAAGGAATTCAGCAATTCGAACCCATTGTGTATGGTGCAGCCGTGAATGGCACAGGTAGCGCGCATTCAGATGTTCACATCATTGCCTTTGCCGACGACGAAAAAGAAGTGGATTACTGGTTGTTGAACCAAAATATCAATTTCGACGCCTGCGAAGACGCCTTGCTGGCTGGCAAATCATTCCCCGCCGTGGCCTTTCGCTGGAAACAGCGTTGGTTTCAGCTGGGCGTGGCCAGCCCGGTACAACGCCGTGGCCTGCTTAACAGGCAAGCACCTGACGGAACCCTTTTTCAAACTGATACAGCGGGCTTGACCCGTTTGATAAGCCAAATAGAAGCACCATGAAAAACAAACTCATACCCATCGTGACCGCGGTTCTTGCCTTGGCAATTGGCCTTTATTTTGGGCTGAAACCACAAAGTGGCCCTGATTACCCATTAAGTGGTTACACCTTTGACACGCCCCAAGGCGGATCTCTCGACCTTGGCGCATTAGAAGGAAAGGTCGTTGTTCTTAACTTCTGGGCCACTTGGTGCCCACCCTGCGTGGAAGAAATGCCTGAGCTGGACGAGCTTTACCCTCAATTGCAGGCCCAAAATGTCGAACTGATCGGCATCGCAATTGATTCACCTTCCAACGTCGATCAATTTCTACAGAAAACACCTGTAAATTACCCGATCGTGCTTGCTGGCATGACAGGTACAGAACTTGGAAAAGCGCTCGGCAACCAACAGGGCGGATTACCATTTACAGTCATTTTGGACGAAAATGGTAATGAATTGCTGAGAGAAGCCGGCAGAATACAGATGAGTACTATCACTAACGCACTGCAACGTTAAAATCGGGTATGCTCACGCAACGCCTGATTTGGGCGAACCGCGAAGCAAGGTTCACCAATGCCCTCCAAGGTGGAAAATAATTGATTTTCAGTGCACACTAAACGAAGTTAGGCTCAATTCACCTCGCGCTTGGTTGTGTACTGCCATACAAAACCAACCTCCCTAGATGGAGCAAGTAAATGGACCTCAGAAAGCTAAAAACATTGATCGACCTGGTCGCCGAATCTGACATTTCCGAACTGGAAGTGACCGAGGGCGAAGGCAAGGTACGCATCGTCAAAAGCCAGCCTCAATACACCATGGCCATGCCTCAGCAAATGATGCAGCAAGCACCAGCAGCCATGGCTGCACCCACTGTTGCCGCCGCAACGCCTGCAGCCACAGAGGCACCGGCAGCGGCACCAGCCGATGCCGGCCACAAAGTAACTTCACCCATGGTGGGCACGTTTTACCGCGCACCCAGCCCCGGCGCCTCCAATTTCGTTGAAATTGGCAGCACTGTGAAGGAAGGCCAAACCATCTGCATTATTGAAGCCATGAAATTGCTCAACGAAATTGAGTGCGACAAGTCAGGTGTTGTGAAGGCCATTTTGGTCGAAAACGGTCAACCCGTGGAGTTTGGTCAAGCTCTATTCGTCATTGAATAGAACAGGAGCAGCCACCATGTTTGGAAAAATATTGATCGCCAACCGCGGCGAAATAGCCCTGCGCATTCTGCGCGCCTGCAAAGAAATGGGCATTAAAACCGTGGCGGTGTATTCCACCGCAGACGTAGACGCCAAGTATGTAAAGCTGGCCGACGAATCGGTGTGTATTGGCCCCCCCAGCTCCAAAGAAAGTTACCTGAACATTCCAGCCATTATCAGCGCCGCGGAAGTAACCGATTCTGAAGCGATTCACCCCGGCTACGGTTTTCTGTCCGAGAATGCCAGCTTTGCTGATCGCGTTGAAAAAAGCGGTTTCGTGTTCATTGGCCCCCGTGCAGAATCGATTCTGCTGATGGGAGACAAAGTGTCTGCCAAGCGGGCCATGATCGCAGCCGGTGTGCCTTGTGTACCCGGCTCAGAAGGTGAATTACCCGACGATCCACGTGAAATCGTGAAAATTGCACGCCAGGTGGGCTACCCGGTCATTATCAAAGCCGCAGGCGGTGGTGGCGGGCGCGGCATGCGTGTGGTGCACACCGAAGCTGCATTGCTGAATGCGGTCACCATGACCAAAACCGAGGCGGGCTCGGCTTTCAACAACCCCGCGGTTTACATGGAAAAATTCCTTGAAAACCCGCGTCACATTGAAATTCAGATTCTGGCCGACGAACACAAAAATGCCGTGTGGCTTGGCGAACGCGATTGCTCCATGCAGCGCCGCCACCAAAAGGTAATTGAAGAAGCACCGGCGCCGAACATTCCACGCCGCCTGATTGAGCGCATTGGTGAACGCTGCGCTGAAGCTTGCCGCAAAATTGGTTACCGCGGTGCGGGCACGTTCGAATTCCTGTACGAAAACGGCGAATTTTACTTTATTGAAATGAATACCCGTGTACAGGTTGAACACCCAGTTACAGAGATGATCACCGGCGTGGACATTGTGCAGGAACAAATTCGCATTGCCGCAGGGCAGAAACTGCGTTTCCGCCAACGTGACATTGAATTCCGTGGCCACGCCATGGAATGCCGAATCAACGCGGAAGACCCATTCAAGTTTGTGCCCTCACCCGGCCCAATCAAAAACTGGCATGCACCGGGCGGCCCCGGAGTGCGCGTGGATTCCCATGTGTACAGCGGTTACAACGTGCCTCCTCACTACGATTCCATGATTGCCAAAGTGATTACTTACGGCGAAGACCGCAAGCAGGCCATGGCCCGCATGCGCCAAGCACTTGCCGAACTGGTAGTCGACGGCATCAAAACCAACACAGCCTTGCACCGTGAATTGATGGAAGACGCCCGCTTTGTGGAAGGCGGCACCAGCATTCACTACCTTGAGCACAAACTGGAAGCACGTTTCAAGTAAATGAACCCACAGGCCACACCGCTGATACAAGCCAAACTTACCCTGCCCTTTGAGCAAGCCGATGAAGTTTCCGACCTGCTCATGGAGCTGGGGGCCTTGGCGGTCAGCCTGGAAGATGCCAATGCAGACAGCGAAGACGAACAACCCTTGTTCGGCGAGCCTGGCATGGAGCCGGAATCAGCGGCGTGGAATTTAAACCATGTGGTGGCCCTGTTTCGCAACAAGGCCGAAGGTGAGCAAATTTTCGGTGAAATTCCAGCTGAATTGCTGGGAGATGCTGAAATTGATTACACCGAAGTACCCCAGGAAGACTGGGTTCGTTTAACCCAATCCCAATTCGACCCCATTCCAATTTCAGCTCGCTTGTGGATTGTGCCCTCCTGGCACGAACCTCAAGACATCGACGACCGAATCAACCTGGTGCTCGATCCCGGCTTGGCCTTTGGCACCGGTTCACACCCCACCACCGCGCTTTGCCTTCGCTGGCTCAGCGAATTTCCGTTGAAAGGGCAAAGTGTGCTGGATTACGGCTGCGGCTCGGGAATTTTGGGTATTGCTGCACTTAAATTGGGAGCGTCTGAGGCCATCGGCGTGGATATTGATCCCCAAGCGGTCGACAGCACCGCCTACAATGCGGGCAACAATGGCGTTGAAATGCCCTGTGGTTTGCCCGACTTTCCACTGGCCAAACGTCAGTTTCCAATAGTGGTGGCCAATATTTTGTCGAACCCACTGAAAGTGTTGGCGCCGTCATTGTGCAACCATGTTGAAGCGGGCGGGCAGTTGGTGCTTTCCGGCGTGTTGGCCCGACAGGCTGAAGAAGTGATTGCGCATTACCGCCAATGGATCAAGCTGGCCGTGTGGGCAGAGCGCGATGGCTGGGTATGCCTGCATGGCCAAAAAGCCGCTGACTAAGTTGTCAACCAAGTTGCCAACTGATAATCCTGCCATTGACAAGCAAGGTTAAACTATTGCCATGAGCCTTGCCACCCGCTGCCCCAACTGCAATACCTTGTTCAAAGTGACCTCTGGCCAACTGCAAATGCACGAGGGCAAGGTGCGCTGCGGGCATTGCCAAACCGTATTTTCTGGCATTGAACACCTTACGTCAGCCGACACCGAAGCCTGGCAAAAGCTGGACCTAAGCCCCAGGCAAAGCGACGACAACCGCACCAGCGACCACAACTTGTCAGGCGGAGACGGGACTGGCTCTGAGGTCTTGTTTGCCAACACAGCACCCACGAAACCTCTGCTGAATTTCAGCCAAGGTAACCCTGCCCTGAAAACCGCCTGTATTGCACTGCTGCTAGCGCTCGGTATGCAGGCACTGTGGTGGCAGCGCATACACCTGTTGCAAGAAACGCCAGAAATCGCCAGGCACATCAACAATGCAGGGCCCGCCATTCAACGGCTGTTTGCTAGCCCTGCCACCCAAGCTTTGCGCGTTGAAGGCAGCGGCCTGCAAGCGCTGGATGAGCACAATTTGCGGGTTGACCTGACCTTGCACAACCCACTTCCCCTGCCCGCCCGATGGCCCCACCTGAAAGTGGAATTGCTCGACCCGCAAGGCCTGGTGCTGGCCAGCAAATCACTGAGCCCCGGCGACTACCAACTGCGTGACGAGAATGCAGCCAGCCTGGCACCGTTGATAACTGGCAAAAAAACAGTGGAAGTACTGGCATACTTAAACTTGAGCACCCTGAACACACAACTACCCGAAAGCGCCGCGACTGGCTTTCGGCTTGAATTATTCGACCAAGGCCCAAGCGAACAATAAACGCCGAGCCAATTTTTAAATACTGGACTGTTTCACAATGAATTCCCCAACCAACACCAAACGCGTTTTAATTTGCGGCTCTATCGCATTCGACACCATCATGGTGTTTGAAGGTCGCTTCAAAGACCAAATCTTGCCCGACCAGGTACACATCCTGAACGTTGCATTTCTGGTTCCAAGCCTTCGCAAAGACTGGGGTGGCTGCGCAGGCAACATTGCCTACAGCCTGAACATGCTGGGCGGCAAACCAGTACCCATGGCCACGATTGGACATGATGCCGGTGGATACTTTCAGCGCCTGCAAACCTTGGGTATTGAAACCAGCTGCTTGAAACAAATTGGCGAGGAGTTCACCGCGCAGGCTTTCATCACCACCGACCTTGACGACAACCAGATTACCGCTTTTCACCCAGGTGCGATGAGCCACTCACACCTGAACAAAGTGAGCGATGCAGGCGACATTGCCTTGGGAATAATCGCCCCCGATGGCCGGGACGGCATGATGCAACACGCCGAGCAGTTTGCGGCAGCGGGCATTCCATTTGTATTTGATCCGGGCCAAGGCCTGCCCATGTTCGGCAAACCCGAACTTGACCGGTTTTTGGAACTTGCCACCTACGCTGCTGTCAATGACTATGAAGCCAAAATGTTGTGTGACCGCACATGCCTGACCTTGGAGCAAATTGCAGACAAGCTGGAAGCGCTTGTGGTTACACGCGGTGCGGAAGGCAGCTGGGTGTATACACAGGGTCAACGGCACGACATACCGTGCGTTAAAGCTGAACGTATTGCCGACCCCACCGGCTGTGGCGATGCGTACCGCGGCGGCTTGCTCTACGGCCTCACAGAAGGCATGGGCATTGTGAATGCGGCCAGGCTGGCTAGTTTGATGGGTTCACTGAAAATTGAAGTGAAAGGCCCCCAAACCTACCAGTACAGCCGGGAAGAAATTGCGTCCAGGTTTACCGCCGCTTTTGGTCAACAACCCTGGTAACTTGAAAGGAAAATCAAATCATGGCCAAGTCAATTCAGTTCAGTTTTAGAAGCACCGGCGCAGTGGCCCTGATCGCGCTCTCCGCGCTTGCAGGTTGTGCCACGCAAAGCAGCTCGGGCCAAGTGTACCGCGAAGGTGAAACCCGCCGAGCGCAAATTATCGAGCAGGGCACAGTTGAAAGTGTTCGTACAGTCACCATTCAAGGCGACACGAACGGCGTGGGCACCGCTGCTGGCGGTATTATCGGCGGCATTGCTGGCAGCAATGTAGGCGGCGGTAGTGGTCGCGCAGTGGGTGCAATCGTGGGTGCAGTGGCTGGCGGTGTGGCCGGTCAAGCCATTGAGCGCAACGCATCGACTCGCCAGGGTCTTGAAATCACCGTTCGCATGGACAACGGCACCCTGCGCGCCTATGTTCAAGATGCAGCGGGTGAAGACTTCCGTCCCGGCGACCGCGTTCGGATTGTAAGTGGCGGTGGTACTTCACGCGTTACACGCTAAGAAGCCATTAGGTTTTAAGCCAAATGAAAAAGAGCACTTTCACAAGTGCTCTTTTTTTATCTTGATTCAATAGAATCAAAAACCTGGCATCAGGCTTTGCAACACCATCATCACAATTTGCAAAATCAAGAAAAATACCAGGGGCGATAAATCTACATTGCCAATGGTGGGCAATACCCTGCGCAGCGGCTCTAGAAAAGGGCGCGACAATTCATTCAAAATGGACGCGATTGGCGAGAACGGATTCACCCAACTCAAAACCACCTGAATCAACACAATACCCATGAGCAGATAGGCCACATTGCGCAGCACCCAGAAAATGGCAATGGGTATGGTCAGGGTAATCAGCGCGCCCACACCGGGCCCGCCGCTGGAAAGCCCTACCGTAAGCAACACCAACACAATGTGAAGCACAAAAGACACCACAAAAGCACCAAAAATGGAGGCCCAATCAATGCCCCCATAGCCGGGCACGCCCTTGCGCAGCGGCTTCACCAGCCAGTCTGTCATGGAAAAAATAAAAGGTGACAGGGGGTTGCTGGGGTGTATACGCACCCACTGCATCAACGCACGCAGCAACAGACAAAAAGCGAGCAGGCTGGCGGCTGTTTCCAGCAGTAAGCGCAGAATATCGATTAGAAGCATAGTGAAGCGTTCAGCAGGTTAAGGCCTTGAGCCGGTTGGAAATGGCCAGGTAGTTGTAGCCCCCTTCAATTTTCTGGGCTTTGCGGCACCCGACCTGCGGCGACGCGCGGGCTTGTTGGGCGTTAGCAGGGCCAGCGGCGTTACCTCAGAAGGAGAAAGCGCTGTTTTGGAAGGTTTGCGGGTTGTAGCCACCGGGCGCGCCTTGCTTTCAGGCGTTTCTGCTTTGGCATCAGTCGCCTTTGTGGCTGGCTTTACAGCCGACTTGGTCAAAGGCTTTGTTGCTGGTTTGCTGGTTTCCTCGGTTGCTCGCTTGGTTGCAGGCATTCAGGAACTCCTTTCAATTCTTCAAGGACAGCCGTACAGTTTAACGATATGACCTTGAATATTCAAGAAATATGACTTTGAACAACACAGGAGACACCCATGAGCCACGTACCGGAACAACTACACAGCGTAAAAGCAGGCGAACGTTACCGACACTACAAAGGTGGCCTGTATGAAATTATCTGCCAGGCCATTCAAGAAAGCGATTTGAGCCCCGTGGTGGTGTACCGCCCCCTGAGTGGCGACACACACACCGCCTGGACTCGGCCTATGAATGTATTTTTTGAAATGGTACAGGTGGGTGAACGCATGACCCGGCGCTTCACCCTCGTTGACAGCGACAGTTAAATTCAAGCCACTGCTTTCAACTTCGGTTTGGCCCTGTTCCCACCAGCCTTTGCTGGCTCAAACACCAAACCGGGCTCATCCACCGGGTCTTCCAGCAAGGTTTTGGTGTCGTGGTAGTAATCTTGCCGGTTGTGCCAGGGGTGGGTCTCGCCCTGGCGGGGCAACTGGTCAGCCACACGTTTCAAGTAGCCTGAATTCAAGCCGCCCAATACTGTAAAGCCTTCCACTGGTTGAACATCGGCCGTTTTGGCCACCGCCACGGCGTGGCCCTTCTTGTCCATGTAGTTCAGCAATCGGCACACAAAACCGCTCACCAAATCTGATTTCAAAGTCCATGAAGCATGCGTGTAGCCTAGAACTACTGCGGCGTTCGGCAGGTCTTGAAGCATGGCGCTTTTGTAGAACATTTTTTCACTCAGGTTGACAGCCTTGTCATCCAGAGAAATTTTCATGCCGCCCACCATTTGTACGTTCAAACCAGTGGCAGTCACGATAATGTCGGCCTCAAGAACCTCACCTGAGTTCAACTCAATGCCATTGGCCACAAACTGCTTGATGGTGTCCGTGGCCACGCTGGCTTTACCACTGCGCAGGGCTTTGAAAAAATCGCCATCAGGCACCAAACACAAACGCTGATCCCATGGCATGTAGTTGGGTGTGAAGTGCTTGATATCCACATTCGAACCCTTCAACTGCCTGCGCATCATGGCAATCAAAAACCGCCGCACCACTTCCGGCTTGCTTTTGCTGGCCTTGAACATGAAGTGCGCCAAACCAATGGTACGCGTGCGGTTCAACTTGTAGGCCAGCTTGGAAGGCAGGGTTTTCTGAAGCACTTTGGTGAGCGCATCCACGGAGGGCAATGAAAAAATATACGATGGCGAACGCTGCAACATGGTGATGTGCTCAACCTTGTCGGCCATGCTGGGGATGAGCGTAACTGCAGTTGCACCGCTACCAATCACCACCACTTTCTTGCCGGTGTAGTCCAGGTTTTCTGGCCAATGCTGTGGATGAACAATCAAGCCTTTGAAGTTTTTCTCACCCGGAAAATCAGGGCGGTAGCCTTGGTCGTAATTGTAGTAACCCGCACAGGCCATCATGAATTTGGCGCGGTATTGTTCGGGTTCGCCAGTCGCTTCATTCACCGCATTGATCACCCAACGCTGAGCCTCGCTGTCCCAATTGGCATCGCTTACCTTTCGCTGAAAGCGAATGTGGTCGAACACCTTGTTTTCGGTGGCTGCCTCGTGCACATAGCTGCGAATGTCATTGCCCTGAGAAAAGAAATGTGCATTTTTCCAGGGTTTGAATTTAAAGCCGAAACTGAACATGTCGGAATCGGATCGGATGCCGGGATAACGGAACAGATCCCAAGTGCCACCTATGGTGGTGCGGCGCTCGAGGATGGTGAACTTTCGGTTGGGGCATTCCTTTTTCAAATGGCATGCAGCACTAATGCCTGACAAACCTGCGCCAATGATCAAAATGTCTTCGTCGAATATCGCCATGGTGTCTCCGTGTGGTTGTGCTCTTTTTTTTATTGTGCCGATTTTTTCAGACCTGAAAACAGCGTTTGCGAATCCCCTCCAGATTTGTCCGAATTTATCAAGTGCATTGAAAACTCAGGGTAAACTGGCCAGCACTGGCAGTGCTATAAATACCCCATCCCACTTTCCAAGAGGAACACCATGCCGTCCATTCAAGCCAAAGTGATGAACAAAATTGCGAGCATCGCCCTGAAAAGCTACCGGGGCAACGGTGCCGGTTTTGTGCGCAGGTTCCGCATGGTGACAGCCGCATCCAACCTTCTGGCGCCAGTTCCCAAAGGCTTGAAACACATCAAAG
Organism: Limnobacter olei; assembly: GCF_029087225.1. Classification (GTDB taxonomy): domain Bacteria; phylum Pseudomonadota; class Gammaproteobacteria; order Burkholderiales; family Burkholderiaceae_B; genus Limnobacter; species Limnobacter olei. The sequence continues at coordinate 87,434 of NZ_JARFJD010000020.1, forward strand.
GCGCTTTGGGCGGCGTACCTGGCGAGTGGCTGATTCCCGTCAATCCCAAGGGTGCTCTGCTTTACATTCACGGCGGAGGATTTGTGGCGGGTCACCCACCGATGTACCGCCCTTTTTGCGGTGCCTTGGCCAATGCGCTTGGATTTCGAGTGTTCATGCCTGATTATCGCCTTGCGCCAGAAAACCCGTTTCCAGCGCCATTGGACGACTGCATTGCTGCCTTTGAAGCGCTGGTGGCCGACACACCCACTGGCGAGCCAATTTTCGTGGCAGGCGATTCCGCTGGCGGCAATTTGGGATTGGCAGTGCTGCAACATGCATTGAAGAAAAAGTTGCCCGCGCACGGCGGTCTGCTGATTTCGCCAGCCACCGACATGCGCCGCCTGTCACCTTCGATTGAAGGCAATGACAAAACCGACAGCATGTTGTCCTCCCACATGATTGAACATGCCGCCAACTTGTACATGTGCGGCCATGACCCCGCCGATGAACGTGCATCGCCCTTGCTAGGCAAGTTGAAAGGCCTGCCACCACTCATGGTGACAGCCAGTGAAGACGAGTGCTTGCTGGACGATTCCGTGTTGCTACGTGATGCCGTGGAGAAAGTGGGGGGACAAATTACTTTGCTTACCCGCCCCGGCATGCCGCATATTTGGCCGACGATGAACATCGCTTTGCCGGAAGCCAAAGAAGACCTCGTCAAAATCATTCGCTTTTTCTCGCCGTTGGTGAAGGGCATCTAAAACCGCATTGGTGGCAGTACAAGGTGTTGGAGACACATTCAACACCAACAACAATGACTTCTTTCATGTCCCGCACAGGCCTTGCAGCCTGTGCCCTCCTTTGCGCACCCCTGTTATCCGCCTGCCTGGCTGGCGATTCCGACACAGGCAGCGCCAGCACGGCAAGAACCAGTTCTAACGAAACACGCCCCAATGTGTTTGCACCCGCAAACTTCGCACCCCTGCCTGCAGCGGGCACAGCGAGTGCCGAACTTCAAGCCACGCGTGAACGCATTTTGGGCCCCAACGCCATGGACCCTGAACAAGTAAAATTCTGGTGGGTGGGTGTGTCCAGCTTCATTGTGAGCATGAAGGGCCATTTGTTCTTGATGGACGCTTGGGAAATTGTGGGCGCGCACGCCAACTATGTACCCATCGGCCGCGAAGAACTGGCCGCCATTCAACCCGAGGCAATCTTCATTGGCCACGGCCACTTTGACCACGCTGCGGATGCCGGTTATGTGGCCGGCTTGAGCAATGCCCTGCTGGTTGCAGGCAGCAATGTGTGCGACATCGCCCGCGAACGCGCCGCCAGTGAGGGCATACCCGACAGCTTTCCGTGCTTGAACCTGGGAGACCAAACCAACCCGGGTGCTGGAAGCACACGCGCCATTCAAATTTGGGAAGATGTCGAGCCCGTGCATGTTGTACAGCACACTCACTCCGCCGCTGAACCCACCGACCTGCTTAGCGGTGGCATGCCGCTTGTGTACATTCCAGACGTGCTGACCTACCCTACTTACCTGAACACCAGTCTGGCCGAGGCACTTCGGTTTGTGGGCACACTTCGCGACGACGGTGGTGTAGGCCAACCCGCAGGAGGCACCTGGGCCTATCACTTCCGGGCAGGCGACTTTGCCTGGTTTTGGCACAATTCCACCGGGGTAATGAAAGCAGGCAATGCAGGAAGTGAAGCCGTGGCCAACGCCTTGGTCAATTTGCCCGAATGCGTGGATGTGCAACTGAATGCAATTGTGGGTTTTGGTTTGGTGACCAGTGCCTACCGCGACGCCCTGGCCTATGTGGCCCTGACCAAACCCAAAGTGGCCTTGCCCAATCACCATGATGCATGGACACCAGGCATTGGTGGCGGCGCTTCAGCCTATGAAACCAGTTGGCTAGAGGCGGTTGGCAAGCTGCCCAACCCACCCGAAGTGGATTACCTGCGCGACCCGGTGGACTACATGAAACCGCGCAGCTACAACATCAATGACCCACGCTGGGCGGGTGGCTGCTGATTATTTGGCGGGCTTGCCTGGCTGCATGCCAGGTACTCCCCGGCGGATAACTTCGGAAAAGTTTTCGCCGGCCTGCATGGCCTTGGCACGCGGCACTATATAGCCTTTTTCTTGAAGTTCGGCATAACTGAAGCCCTCGACCAAACCACCCTGCGCATGCGCGTACTCCGCGAAGTACCCACTGAGCAGCAAGCGGTAATCCAACGGTAAATCGGGCACAATTTGCTTGGCGATATCAAACACCACGGTGGTGCAATTGCTGGTCAGCGTGTTGTAAAACTCGGGGGTTTTTTCCAGTTTGCTCGCTCGCTCCACATAAGCCAAAAACAAGGTTTTTAATTGTTCGGGCGGAATGGCCAAGCGAAACATGTACACATCTTCACCACGTGCATTGCTTCGAGTGCGAATAATGTCCGCCTCATCGGCCGCCACCAAAATCGCCTCGTACTGCCTGAAAAACCCCTTCCATGCAGAAAACTTTTCCCCTTGCTCTTTTCGAATTTCGAGTGAAAAAGTAAGGTACTGGCCATCGGCAAAACCGAATGAAACCAGCGTGTGTGCAATTTTTGGCCCCATCCAGTACGAGAGCACCAAGTCGGCAGTTTGCAACTGGCTTAAGTCGTATTCACGTGTTTCCCAACGTGGGGTGTAATCGGTTTCTGTGCGCCACTCAAAGTTGCGCACATTCTGCAACACCACTCGATTACCCATCACATCGGCATGCAGCATGTGGGCCACATCGTCAGCCCATTGTCGGTTGTGGCTGGGTTTTTGAAGAAACCACCATGTGGCAAATGCACCCAAGGCAATCAGCAAAAACAACAACAGCGTACGCATCAGGCAAAGGCCTTTCGAGTGGCTTCGTCAGCAGGGAACAAATGTTCAATTCTTAACGATGCCGCAGTGATGTCCAAAGGCGCCCCGAAACTGGTGAAAGTTGACACAAACCGAAGCTCACCCACTGTGCTTTTAAACCGGGTTACCAAGGTGGGGTTATTGAAATTTTTGGGCTGTTTGGTATCAAACATCGATTGCGGAATTTGCTTCAACATGGCCTGCAATGCGGGTACATGCAAGGCCTCGTGCTGCGCCCTTTTCAACACGTCCCCCAGCACCTCAGCAGGATTCTGCAAACGTGTGGCCAAGCCTCCAGGTGCTGTCAGCGCCAACAAAACATTGGGGGTGGCTTGCAATGCGGCCAAGTCAAATTCCAGCAATTGCAACAAACGCACAAAGCTGGGGTTGAATTTCAGCAAATTCCATTCACTGTCCAACACCATGGCCGGGGCCGCATGCTGCGCAGTCAACATCAAATCGATCACTTCATTGATGGTGTCCATTTCACGGTGGTCAATCGGCCGACTGCCAAATACCGGTGCATAACCACCTGCCACCAATGCCTCGTTGCGCTCGCTTAACGGAGCATCCAGTCCTTCCAATAACGCCAGCAACATCTCCTTGCTGGCGCTGGCTTTGCCGGTTTCAATGCAACTCAGATGTCGCTGTGACACGCCAACGCGCAAGGCCAAATCAAGCTGGCTGACCTTTTGCCTTGTGCGCAAATCGCGCAGGCGAATTCCGGCATGTTGGGTGGGGGCTTGTGTATGCATGTGCTCATACTGCCACGGAAAATTTCTGAAATCTATGACCTCGCAGGTTATTGCGGCAATGACCCTGTCCTTAGCAAAATGGCGTTGAGCTGAATCAATTTCAACCACGCTAGGAGACCTGCCATGCAAGCCAACACTGTACAAAATACACCAGCAAGCACTCCAACCCTTTGGATCAACTGGCTAACCTACACTGCAGAATTCACCGTGCTGTTTGGGTTGTTCATGGTGCTTGCACCGGGCTGGACCCAGCAGGCATTTGGATTGTTGGTCTTCCAGGATGCCGCACAATTTTCTGCATTTGACTCGCAAGCTGCAGCGTACATCGAGCTTGCGCACGCAGTGATGGGTTCCGTCATGGTGGGCTGGGGCGCGCTTATTTTCATGCTGGTGCGCAAGCTGAACATTGAGGACGCCAAACAGACCTGCCGCATGATTACGATATCCGTGCTGCTTTGGTATGTACCCGACACCGCATTTTCGCTGTACAGCGGCTTCTGGCAAAACGCGGTTCTGAATTCCGGGTTTGCTGTGTTGTATGCGGTGCCCTTGCTGGCTTTGCGCAAGTATTACAGGTAAGGCATTTTCATCAACAAGCCATGAAATTCAAGGGAACCACCGCCACGGATTAATTACTCAAGGAGCTACACCACTTACTTTTGATCGCATGTCCTCAAGGCCTCTTATACAAGGTCGCGCACAAATCCTGATCGGCGACACCACCAGCCACGGTGGTGTGGTCATCTCAGGCAGCCCCACCACATCGGTTGAAGGCCGACCCATCGCCAGGGTCGGCGACATGGTCACCTGCCCTTTGTGCAAACCCCATGTGTTCCCGATTGTCGAGGGACTCAGCACATTCACCGACAACTACATGGCAGTGGCCCTGCACGGTCACAAAATTGCGTGTGGTGCCACCTTGATAGCGTCAGCCATTAAGCCAGAAACTCCAGACACTCCCGCGCCAGGTTCAACAAGTAACCCATTCGAAAAGGAGCTTGGACAAGACCTCAATGAATTAATAGGCAAATCGCCAACGCTGAGCAAAGACCTGGAAACACTCAGCAAAGAAAAATGGATTATTAAATTTGGAGAGACTGGCGGGGGGTCTTCGGCCAACCGCGATAAAAAATTAATCACCCTCGACCCCACCTTGAAGGGTGATAAAAAAAACCTTGTCAAGGTTCTATCTCATGAAGTGGGGCATGCGCGTCACCCCTTCGAACCCGACTACGGTAGCAAAGCGACTTATTTAAATGATGCCCTGGACGACGAAGGCGCCGCCGTCATGAAGAACATCACAGTGCAGCGGGAAATTCTCAAATCTAGCAAAATTGATATCGGCATCGCTGGTCAACCGGTGAATACTCCGATCTACGAGAGGGCTTACGATCAATCGCTTAAAGACGGCGACTATAAGTCAGCAATTAGAAAAATCGGAGACACATTCCGCAAGGGAGAATACACATCGACCACAAAGGAAACTTATGAAGACATGCATGGAAAATGGTATGACAACCAATATGTACCATGGTGTAAAAAATATTGCGGAACTAAATGAGCGAGTGCTTAAAACACTCATCCTGCTCTTGGCGCTGCTCGCAACTGCATGCCAATCTTCCTCCTATGCATCAAAGGACAACACCATGATTCAACTCAACCTCTCAGTCTGGCAATTAATCGAGGACATGCAAACTGCCCCATTGTCATTGTCGGGTATTGAAGAAATACTCAACCAAACACTTGTGGAACAAACCCAGCAATCGAATAATTATTTCAGGTTCTATTCTGGTCAACCCGTGTTGCTTGCTGGTCACTCTAAGATTTGGAAAATTGACCTTAGATTGCCTCAACCATCTCACGATGCCACTGGGTTGTTGGTGATAGATATAGACGGAGAATGCATCACAGTTGAACAGGTCAACAAAGTATTTCCCAACCTGAACATAACTGGTATGCCACGTGGCGACTCGCTTCTGGAAGCAACCACCTTCACTGATGTAACCACTTGGGGAAAAATCAGTTTTGGTTTTCAAGAAAAGAGACCTGACTGCCTTGGATATTTGGTGTTTGAGCCAAATCGCTAAAGCTTGGAATCGAAATCAAATAAGTGCACTTTGGCGGGTAAAAGCATAAAATACGGCCTTGATCCGAAAAACAGATCCACAAGGTACACCCGCCATGATCCGCTTGTCCGAGCTGAAGCTTCCACTCGACCATCCTGAAGACGCCCTGCCCGCATTAATTTGCAGCACACTGAAAATTTCAGCCCACCAGCTCAAAAGCTTCCGTATTTACAAGCGCAGCTACGACGCGCGCAAACAAAAACTGCTGTTGGTGTACATCGTGGATGTGGAACTGGACAACGCTCGGCTTGAAGCGCAGTTGTTGTCGAAATTCACCACCAACTCGCACATTCGGCCTGCGCCCGACATGGTCTACCAGTTGCCAGTGAAACTGAACGAAGCCCCAGCCATTCGCCCGGTGGTAATTGGCTTTGGCCCCTGCGGTATTTTTGCAGCGATGATGCTGGCGCAAATGGGCTTCAAACCCATTGTGATTGAGCGTGGCAAACAGGTACGCGAACGCACCAAAGACACCTGGGGCCTGTGGCGCAAACGCGTATTGCACACCGAATCGAACGTGCAGTTTGGCGAAGGCGGCGCCGGTACATTTTCAGACGGCAAACTGTACAGCCAAATCAAAGACCCGCGTTTTCTTGGCCGAAAAGTGATGACCGAGTTTGTAAAGGCTGGTGCACCCGAAGAAATTTTGCTGGTCAGCAAACCACACATTGGCACCTTCCGCCTGGTGAAAGTGGTAGAAAACATGCGCGAACAAATCATCGCCATGGGCGGTGAAATTCGCTTCCAACAGCGCGTATGCGACTTTCACATTGAAGACGGCCACATTCGCGGCCTAACCATTGAGAACCTGAAAGACGGTGGCACTTACGAACTGCGCGCAGACCATGTGGTGCTGGCGCTGGGCCACAGTTCCCGCGACACCTTTGCCAAGCTACACGAGCGCGGCGTGTACATGGAAGCCAAGCCATTTTCAGTGGGCTTTCGCATAGAACACCCGCAAGGGCTGATCGACCGTGCCCGCCTGGGGCAACACGCCGGCCACCCCCTACTGGGCGCAGCCGACTACAAGCTGGTGCACCATGCTGCCAATGGCCGATCGGTGTACAGCTTTTGCATGTGCCCCGGCGGCACCGTGGTGGCCGCCACGTCAGAAGAACACCGCGTGGTCACCAACGGCATGAGCCAATATTCCCGCAACGAACGCAACGCCAACGCCGGCATTGTGGTAGGCATTAGCCCCGCCGATTATCCCGGTGGCCCACTGGCAGGCATCGCCTTTCAACGCAAGCTTGAATCCAATGCCTTTGTGATGGGCGGCAGTAACTACGAGGCACCCGGCCAATTGGTGGGCGACTTTATTGCGGGCAAAGCATCGACTGAACTTGGCAGCGTAGAACCATCGTACAAACCCGGCGTCAAGATGACTGACCTGGCCGACGCATTGCCAGAGTACGCAATCACGGCCATGCGTGAAGCCTTGCCGGCATTCGGCAAAAAAATCAAAGGTTTCGACATGCACGACGCGGTACTGACCGGTGTGGAAACGCGAACCTCGTCGCCCCTGAAAATAACGCGAGGCGACGATTTCCAAAGCCTGAATGTCAAAGGCCTTTACCCTGCCGGCGAAGGTGCCAGCTACGCGGGTGGTATTTTGTCAGCCGGTGTAGATGGCATTGAAGTGGCCGAAGCAGTGGCGAGGAATTTGGTGGGGGTTTAAGCAACAACTGTTTGTGGACAATCTTCAAAGGTAATGATCATTTTTTTTCCGATTGCGGCTGTCGATTTGACAAGTGTTGCCAAAGTAACCGAGGTGTTTTCGGGATCCAGCAATCGATCCAACTGACTTCGACTGGTTCCAATTTTTCGTGCCATTTCAGTTTTAGGTATTGATCTTGAAATCATCTCTTGCTCGATCATGCAGGCAATCACTTTTTTGATGGCCAAAGCCTCTGCCTCTTCTTGAATGCCCTCTTCTTTCAAGAAATCTTCAAAATTCGAACCCACGTGTTTATTCATTTGGAGCCCCTTAATTTACTTAATCTATCCTTCGCAACTTCTAATTCATGCTGCGGTGTTTTCTGAGTCTTCTTAATGAAGCCGTGAAGTAAAACCATTTCGCCCTTTTCCAAAGCGAACAAAACTCTGGCAATTCGATTCTCTAGTTTTGATCGAATCTCCCATAGTCCCCCACCCAAATGATCAACCAATGGCAACCCTAGAGGCCAACCCAATTGAACAGCAAGAATATCCGCCCCAACAATTTTTTTATCTGACTCGGGTTTCAAGGCTTTTAACCACGCTCTAACTGGCTCATCACCAGATGCTTGGCGATAAAAAACGCAATTCAATTTGAATTGCTTAATGAAAACATCACCTTTATCTGATTGTACCTTTTTTGGTACATTCGTCAAGCTGTCTGCACGTATGTTACGAACCACCAACAACCACCCATTTCAAGAACGCCGAGCTTCTTCTGTAACAATTACCGGCATTCAGTTCTATTGCTTTGTTTAACCTCCCCACCCATTTGTAGCCCCCAATTGCCCCACCTGAAATAGTTCATTAAGCGAAGGTTTCCTGATACATTAAAAGCACAAGAACAAACCACACCCGCAATGATCGTTTACACCGCCTGCAAATCGAAGTTCCTCGACGACGTGTTGGACGATCAAATTCACGAAGCCATTCACCGGGAATTTCAGCGCAAGCTATTCCGCAGAGCAGGCGACTCAGAAGTCAATTCTTGGCGCAACTCAATGAAAGAAATGCGCCAGGTGTTGAACGACCCCGACATTCCCGGCGACTCGCTGGTATCCATCGAGTACAACATTCCGCTGACCGGCAAACGAATCGACTTTATTTTGACAGGGCGCAATGCCCAGCTGGAGGAATGCGCTGTCATCATTGAATTGAAGCAATGGAGCGACGTACAAGCCACCCAACAAGACGCGGTGGTGAATACTTGGCTGGGCAAAGGCAATATCAACACGCCCCACCCTTCTTACCAAGCATGGACGTATGCTGCACTCATCGAAGATTATTCCGAAGTGGTGCAAAACGAACAGGTGCGCCTCAATGCCTGCGCGTATTTGCACAACTTGGACAGTGCCCAGGTTATCAACGACCCTTTTTACAAAGCACACACCGACCGCGCACCCGTATTCATTTCAAAAGACGCTCGCAAGCTTTCTGAGTTTTTAAAAAAGCATGTGAAGTACGGCGACCAGAGCGACCTGATGTACCGCATTGAGCACGGAAAAATTCGCCCCTCCAAAAACCTTGCCGACAGCCTGAGCAATATGCTGCTGGGCAATCGCGAGTTTTTGATGATCGACGACCAAAAGCTGGTGTATGAAATGGCGCTTGATTTGGCACATGCGCGCAATGATTCAAGCAAGCGTGTGCTGATCGTGGAAGGTGGCCCGGGTACAGGCAAATCGGTGGTGGCCATCAACCTGCTCAGCGAATTCACACAGCGCGGCATGGTTTGCCAATACGTCTCGAAAAATGCAGCGCCCCGCGCGGTGTTCGAAGCCAAACTGACAGGTACATTCAAAAAAACACGCATCGCAAATTTATTCCGTGGGTCTGGCGGATATGTGGACAACCAGGCCAATCAGTTTGATGTGTTACTGGTGGACGAAGCCCACCGCTTGAATGAAAAAAGTGGCCTGTACGGCAACTTGGGCGAAAACCAAATTAAAGAATTGATCCACGCCAGCAAGCTGTGCATTTTCTTCGTGGATGAAGACCAACGCGTTACCTTCAAAGACATTGGCAGCAAAGCGGAAATTAGCAAATGGGCACTTGCCCTTGGCGCGGAAGTGGTTGAGCAAGAATTGCGCTCCCAATTTCGCTGCAACGGCAGCGACGGCTACATTGCCTGGCTAAACCACCACCTACAAATTAAACCCACCGCCAACTTGAACCTGGACGGATTGGATTTCGATTTCAAAGTGTTCGATTCACCCACGGCGCTGCACAACGCAATTCGCCAGAAGAACGAAGTGAACAACAAAGCCCGTGTGGTGGCTGGCTACTGTTGGGACTGGAAAAGCAAAAAGAACCCGCAAGCTTTCGACATCGAGTTTCCAGAACACGACTACAAGGCCCAATGGAACCTTGATGACGATGGCAGCACATGGATTATCAAGCCCAATAGCGTGGAGCAAGTGGGTTGCATTCACACCTGCCAAGGGTTGGAGCTGGATTACGTGGGTGTTATTGTTGGCCCAGACTTTGTGGTGCGAAATGGCGAAGTGCTTACTGACGCATTCAAGCGCAGCAATATGGACCAAAGCATTAAAGGGTTTAAGGGCGGGCTGAAAACAGACCGAGCCAACAACCTGGCCATGGCCGATGCGGTGATCAAGAACACCTACAAAACCCTGATGACTCGCGGCATGAAAGGGTGTTACGTTTACTTTACCGACGACGAAACACGCACACACTTTCAAACACTGGTGAATGGTTTTGAATACGTGGAGGTGGCACCCATGTTGAACAAATACGAAGGGCTGGACCTACCGATTGTGCAAGCTGGCCAAGAGGCCGCCAACAGCGTGCCCATTTTTGATTTGAAGTTTGCCGCTGGGCAGTTTAGCGACTACCAACAGGCTGACACGTTTGACCATGTTGTACTGCCCGCCCACCTGCGAGCCAGCGAAGGCTACTTTGTGGCGCGTGTTGAGGGCGATTCCATGAACAAACGCATACCACCCGGCGCATGGTGCCTGTTTCACTTCAACCCACAAGGCACACGCAACGGAAAAATTGTGGTGGTACAACACCGCCGAATTTCAGACCCAGAACTGGGTGGGCAATACACTATTAAACGCTATAAAAGCGAAAAGCATTTTGGTGAAGATGGCGTTGTGAATAGCGCGATTGTGTTGAAACCAGAATCAACGAATGACAAGCATGAAGCGATTGTGCTGAGTGCCGAGGATGCGGAAGAAATGGTTGTGGTGGCGGAGTTTTTAACGGTGGTTTGAGGGTGAAATGAATGGCTGGTTTTCGGCCAGAGCGGACATTAGGACTGACGGCCGAAATATCCGAGTTATTGGCGAAAGCAGACTTCGAAACTTAAAAGAGGTCTTATGATTATTCAGGCACTTGGGACCCGTTGTTGGGCTTATTGCCTGTTGGTAAAGAACTAAGGTCTATTATTTATGTTGTTCATGAAATGCTTAGCGACTCGCACCTATTTAGAATTCCGTCGAAAGTACTGATCAACCGAGAACTAACTGAGACAAAGCTATGAGTAAACCAATCGCACCACCACCACCACCACCACCTCCTCCTCCTCCACTTCCTAGCTCACCAATTTCGGTTTCAACGTCGGGTAAGCTGATGTTTTTTGGACCCGACGCAGCGGAATGGAAGCATTTGGAGCCGGATGTTCCGACAGGCACCGACCCAGCCGAAGAGCAAAAAATCCTAGCTGAGGCGAAGGCTGCTAAAGAGGAACTGAAGAACTTCCTGCTTTCGTCTCTTCAAATGCAACACGTCGTTGTTCTCGCTGGTAGCGGAACGTCTCTCGGCCCGATCACTAAAGGGCCTTCCATGTGGACGCTGTGGGATTACTGTGTGAATGACAACCCTGGCACTGGAAACAGCAAACGAACGGTTTCGCCAGCAGCGGCAACGGTCATCGCCGAAATTGGATACGATACCGCCGCAGAAAAGGAGAACATTGAGGCGTTATTATCCCGTTGCGAAGCTTATCTACAGGTGAAAACGAGTGCGGATGTGGCCACCTTCATTACGGCGTCAAAGAAGGTGATTCTGGAAAAGTGCTCTGAGTTTATCGACCCGACAGATGCGAACCAACTTGCTGCTCATCGCACTTTCCTCCACCGACTTTCCCGTCGTCGCGTCCGTGACTCCCGTCTGAAACTTTTCACGACGAATTATGATCTCTGTTTTGAAACTGCGGCAGGGCGGCAAGGCTTGGTCTTGCTCGACGGGTTTTCGTTTACGCAGCCGCGACATTTCGACCCTCGCTTCTTTTTGTACGATATTGTCCGAAGACCGACCACTGGCGAGGAAGTTGGAACACCACTAGAAGGTGTTTTTCACCTCTACAAGCTCCACGGCTCGGTCAACTGGTCCCGTAAAGCCGAACATGAAATAGAGGTAGAACAGAAACCGACGCCGGATTCGGCCTGTTTGATTTACCCGGCAAAAGGAAAATATCAGCAGTCATACGTTCAGCCGCATCTTGAGTTGGTTTCACAGTATTTCTCAGCCCTGCGCGAGCCCAACACCTGTCTCATTGTTACAGGCTTCGGATTCAACGATGACCATTTGTCTGAACCGATTCTCGCAGCGGTTAGAACAAACCCGCACTTACGCTTAATAATCGTAAATCCATCAGCCGATGACCTCACTGCTCGTCCGAAAGAAAAGAACAAGTATTGGGAAACGCTCTTCACCTTGGCGAAACAGGGAGAGGACGTTTGCCTGATTAACGCCAATTTCGGCGAATTTGCTGAAATGATTCCTGACCTAAAGTCGCTGACTCCTGCCCAGAGACTCACTCGTGACATAAAGCTTATGACGGGAGCGAAATGAGCATGCCATCTAATATCGAGGAAGCGTTTCCCAGAGGACTGCTGCGCCCGGAATTGTTTATCGGGGTATTGTCATCCGTGTCCGCTCAGGCGGTTCGCTTCAATTTGAATGATGCAGGCTCACCCAGCGGCGCACATTTCCTTGGGGGGCGTTATGGTAAGGGCGAGGTCGGCGAATTCGTGCTGATTGAAGGCCAGATAAATCTATTGCTCGGAAGGGTGGTTGAAATCCACCTTCCTGAATCGGAACGGCGCTCTGTCGATGCATCGCATGCAAAAGTGATTGGCCTCGACGCTGTCGGTACAATCCAACTGCTGGGGTCAGTCGCGATGGATTCACTGCGCGTCACTGCCGGCGTCGAATCTTACCCTCGACTAGGCGACCGCGTTTATGCGGCGCCCCACAACTTCGTCGCAAACCTGCCGAGCTTGATGGAGCCTGAAGACGGCCCCGAGAGCAACGTGTTGTTGCGGCTAGGATCTATTGATGTTGCTTTGGAAAGTGCCGTCTCGATCCGACCGGAGAAATTGTTCGGACGGCACTGCGCGATTCTTGGGACAACTGGCGGAGGCAAGAGCTGGACGACTGCGCGCATCATCGAGGAATGCATAAAACACAAAGCCAAGATCATCCTCTTGGACGCAACTGGCGAGTATCGAGGCTTCTCCGGGCCATTTGTAACCCACTCTCACCTCGGTAGTCCTGTGAACACGGCTACTGGGTCTCTGGCACGGTCACTTCCGCCGACTTGCTTTGTTGAGTCCGACTTTATTGCTCTCTTCGAGCCTGCAGGGAAAGTTCAGGGGCCCAAAATGCGCGCTGCCATGCGCAGTCTGCGTTTAGCCAAGTTGGTACCCGGAGTCGCAACAAACGGGGTCATCAAAAAAATTGACCAGTCGAAAATTCCGGTGATTGCCGCGGAACAGCAACTTGGCGTCACGGCGAAACTTGATGATCCGCGGCAGGAGTTCGACGTGAGCAAGCTCAACGCACAAATCGAGCAAGAGTGCGTTTACCCAGATGGATTTGGAACCTCTCGTGGCTCCAAGGACCCAAATAAATGGGGTGGTGATTCTGGCGAAGTTTCATACTGTTTGTCGCTCATGTCCCGAATCAGTGCAGTTCTGACTTCCCCGTCGTTTGGTTGCGTCTTCAATTCCCCTAACCCTGCAGTCACGACCGAAATCGACGACTTTGTTACCAACGAAAAAAGGCTTCTGCGAATCTGTCTGAGCGGTGTCGCTTACGAGTTCAAAGCACGAGAGATCGTTGCAAATGTCATCGGTAGGCACCTTCTGAACATGGCGCGAGCAGGCGGATTCGCAGCCTCGCCAGTCGTAGTTATTGTCGATGAGGCCCACAATTTCCTTGGGAGACAGATTGGCGGAGAGGATGCGGTGGCTCGGCTTGATGCGTTCGAGCTGATTGCCAAAGAAGGCCGGAAGTTTGGCTTGAACATTTGCCTAACCACACAGCGACCACGCGACATCACCGAAGGAGTCTTGAGTCAGATGGGAGCGCTCGTCGTTCACCGCCTGACCAATGACCGTGACCGTGAAGTGGTCGAACGAGCATGCGGGGAAATTGACCGTTCAGCCTCATCCTTCCTTCCAAATCTGAGGCCGGGCGAAGCTGCGATAATTGGAACAGATTTCCCGATACCTCTAACAATTAAGATTTTTCCTCCTGAGGCACAACCAAAATCAGACGGGCCGAATTATCAGAAATGTTGGCGGCTTGAGCCTCCTGCGTCATGAAGGTTCCCAATAAATACGCCGTCCAATAGGGCGATCAGCCGGACGGTCACAGCACCGTTTATTTTTGACCTTACACAAAGTCGGCTTGAGGTTGCTTTTGAGTCGTTCGGAATTTAAACACATATGCCCACTTTGGCCGAATCTCGGCTGGAGTGGTCGTCCCAGTGAGGGATCTAATGAGGCCGCTTTCGTTTAGCAACCGGACGTTGATGAATCAGTGTCACCATGGATTTGTTCTACTGCCGAAAGGACTGCGATTCTTTTTCCGAGTACACCTGCCTTTCTCCAGTCAAGGTAGAATTTCCCCAAGGGCTACCTTCCGCCCATCATCTGTAGCTTGAATTAAATAGAAGAAAGAATATGACACTCGACATCAGAGGCAGCTTAAAAGGCACCAAGCTCAGCAGAAATCCTTATGTCGTATTTGAGGAGTTGATTTCCAACGCTATTGATTCTTTTCTGATACGAAAAAATGCTGACGATACCGCAAGAAATCTGCAAATCGATATTGCAGTCGGTTTCTTCGCTGCTAATTTGATCGACGAAATGGAAGATGTATCGATCTCCTGCAAGGATAACGGCTGCGGATTGGGAAACGAGCAGCTCGATGCGTTTCTCACGAAAGATACGTCTTACAAAGATGATCTGCCTATCCCCGGAATTGGCAAATGCATGGGCGCAGGTCGCATCCAGTTTTTTCATCATTTCTCTGTGGTCGCAATAGACAGCACATACCGTACCGGAAATACTTTTATCCGTCGGCAGATGAGCTATTCCGAACCCAAAAAGCAAATCGACTCCCAGGATTTCTCGTCTACCCCGGGCAGTGCGGATAATCTTGGAACGAGCATTATCCTTCAGAACCTTCGGACGCCGATTCGTGATCGCGTTCTCAGAAAAACTTTACCAAGTAGCTTGTACTCCGCCTCGGTGCTCAAGCGCCAGATGCTTCTGACATTCCTGCAAAGACTTGTCGGACTTGGTGACCAAGTTGGTGACTTCGAGATCAATTTCGTTTCGCGCCACTTGAAGGGCGGAGATCTGGTCAAATTCTCAGAACAAAACGACTCTTTAAAACGTTCGGACCTGCCAACTGTAACAACGGAAAAAAAGATCTCTGTTGAGGAGTGCGATCCCATCACAGGTGATGGATTGGGAACGCATCAACATTTCAATCTTTCCCACTATCGGCTTGACGCCAAACAATACAGTCTTCCGAAAAATGCAGTGGCGTTCTGCGCCAAGTCATCTCCTGTTAAAGATGTTACGTCGCGATATTTTCGGACGAGAGCAGAGCAGAACAATCCAGCAGCAGGCTTCTTTCATTTTGTTTTGATTGAAAGCGACTATCTGGATATTCATGTCAACGAACAGCGCGATGATTTCGAAGGGATTCCCGAGGAAATTCCTACAGGGGACTTTTTCTCTACGGAAACGATCTCCTACGCAGCAATCCATGAAGCGATCGACCCCGTAATCGTTGACATGGTTGCGCCTTCAGACTGGAACAGAGTCGTCGTTCTTCAGGAAGCCGTCGATCAATTTGGCATTAGCGAGGCCATGCTTCAGGATACATCGACGCGGATTCGCTATGGCGAGTCGGCCCAAGTCGTAGCCGAACGAGTTCTGAAGAAGTATCAGGAGCAGGTGATAAACGAGACGAGCGTGATCTTCAATCTCAAGGAAGAAATCAAGCAGATGGAACCCGATACGGAGGAATTCCGGTCAAAAATTAATGAGCTGGCTTGGAAGTACACATCGTCGCTGAAAAGTATTGATATGGCCAACTTATCGCAGTTGATCGTCCGACGTGCTGCAATTGTCGAAATTCTTGAGCTCGCGTGCGATAAGAAGCTTACTATGCAGGCAGTTGCTGAAGGGTTACGCCGCAAAGATGAGCGCATTATCCACAGCGTCTTTTTCCCGATGCGAAAGGATAGTACGGAAGTCACTGACCATGACATGTGGCTTTTGAGCGAGGAGTATCACTATTACGACTATATCGCCTCGGATGTGCCACTAGCCCACATCGCTTGGGACAACGGCGACAAGGTGTTCGAAAGCGATATTGACGTCGAGTTTCAAAAGCTACTTTCAAAGCGAGTGGACGATAACAAGGCAAAGCGTCCTGATGTTGCTCTCTTCAACAAGGAGGGTTCAGCAGTCATCATCGAATTTAAAGCTCCGGGAGTTTCACTAGACGAACACATTGGAGACCTCAGCGAATATGTCCAACTTCTTGCGGCAAAGTCGGGCGGAAAGCTTAGGAAGTTCTACGGCTATCTGATAGGCGACACCGTTAACCCTTTACGCCTGGCCGGTTGGAATAAATTTTCATTGGGAGAAGGGTGGTTTCAGTCTACCCCGCTAGTCGATCCATTTACTCGACAGACGTTGGGAGAGACCTATTTCGAGATACTCTATTTTGATGACGTGATCGGGCGCGCAAAAAGGCGAATCAGCATCTATCAAAATAAAATCAAATTGGATCTTAAATGAAGTTTGTCGTCAATTTCAGGCAAGCATCTCACCCGAGATCAATACTTATCAGCACGCTGTGGCCGTCCAGGATGACAGGGGTGAAGATTGTGATCATTTGCAGCCAAAGACGGGTGAGTGTCACTTTGACGCTCAATTTTAGCTGGAGGGGTAGGTCAGCTTTGACAGAATCCAGTCTCATGCCGCCTAAACTTGCAAATGTTTCGCCAAAGCGGCTAGCCTGACATTCAGTGAGGTGCAAGGGGTGACTATCGGTACAAAGAAAGTGTGCGCATATGCTTCTTTAGCAAGCGAAGAAATAAAGACCGAACTTCAGCAATAGCAATCGGAGGAGTAATTGAAACCTATAATGTTTCATGTGGTGAAGCCGCGCACTCGGATTGACGCGACAACTGCACCTGATTTCATCTTGGCTCAAGACGATTGGAACGACTATTCATTCCGGACGCTCTACCACTTATCCTACTTTGAGTGCAAGGACGGTAAGCGTGAAGAGACTCTAATCGGTCCCGTGAAGATTCTCAAACGGGGACAAAAAAAAGGCGACGGTATCAGCATTCATAACGATTTCGATCGTCTTGGAGATGAGTTTTGTTCCGTGGGTGATTCGCTGGACTACTATGAAAGACTAAGCGCGCTTGGTGCCCTAGGCGAGGAGATTTTAAGACTGCTTCGTGATGTCGTTCAGTCGCCAGAATTGGTTCAGGACTTTAAGGATGAGACCGGTTGGGGTAAGTCGCTCTTTCGAGATCAACAAGATGCAGGCTCAAACTTTCGATACCTTGCCGATGGAATTGTTCAGGGCCATTATTCTGCAGAACCGATTGATCAGCAACCGTTCAGTTTCCAAATGCCAGGCTGGTTGAGTGCTGTAAATATCGACACGAAGTCTGAGACAGATGATTTCTTCCGCAAATCGATACTTCCCGAACGTGTGAACGTCCTTGTAGGACGAAACGGCTCAGGAAAAAGTACGTTACTGTCAAGATTAGCTCGCGTTGCTTTCGCGTCTACCACTGAGCGAGTGGCTCAGCCATTAAGTAATCTTGGAACAATGCTCCCAGCAGGAGTTGGATTCCCGAGAGTTATTACCATCGCCTTTAGCCCATTTGATAACTTCAAACTACCGGGCACCGATGCGCGAAATATGGCTCAAATTGCAAAAGATATGCAGCGGGGCGTTGGGCGATTCGTTTTCATCGGACTTCGCGACTTCGCGGCTGAGGCAACTGTCTCTATTTCAGAACTGCCGAATTCCGTACGTGGTCAAACCTCACCAAATGCTGATCGAGTTAACCAGACGCGGTTGAAGACAATGGCGGAATTGGTTGATGACTTCGACAGCTATCGTTCAAAAATAAATAATGTGCCTTCGCGCCAACTTATTCTTCAGCGAGCACTAGATAAACTCAAGGTTGGCTTGATGACAGATGAGTGGCTTAATGATCCCAACTCTGGAAGCGCAGAGCGTGCGTCGGATTGGTTTCGCCAATGCAGTACTGGCTACAAGATTGCAATCCTTATTATATTCGGGTTAGTAGCGCAGCTTGAGCACCGATCGCTCGTTCTTATCGACGAGCCCGAGTCGCACCTTCATCCTCCCCTTCTATCGGCCATGATGCATGCGCTCCGGCTTGTGCTGAAAGAGTTTGAGTCATCCGCATTGGTAGCAACCCATTCACCCGTAGTGGTTCAAGAGTGCCTTGCAAGACACGTTCATGTGGTTCGCCGTGAGGGTGAGAATGTTGCGATACGACCTGTCACTGCTGAGACGTTTGGAGAAAGTATTGGATTGATAACGGCTCAGGTCTTCGGTATGGAAAGCAATGCTACAGACTTTCACGAAGTGCTTGAAAGATTAATAAAGAAACATAAGTCTCTGGAGGAAATTGAGAAGCTGTTCATGGACGGAGTAATGAGCAATCAGGCCAGGGCCTATGTCATGTCAAGGCTCGCGGAGGGCAACGCGCAGTGACTATGTGGAATTTGACACCACTCAGTAATTTAAATGCTAGAGAACACCTGGACATCGCATTTGCAAACGGAGAAGTTACCGAAATAGAGAAGAAGTTTTTGATGAACTTATATGAGCAATATAAGACAACCCTTGGAAGGCCATCGTTTTCTATGCAGGCTCAAGGGCAACGTCCTGAGCTATATAACCTTATTCATGACGCATATGGTCTGGTTCAAGATAATCGCAAACTCAAAAAGCTCCGTGCCGAACTTAAGCTCCTTGCCGACTATTGTCCGTACTGTGGATTCGCTCCAATTTCTGATCTTGATCATCACCTTCAACATAATCGTTTCAAACTTTTGAGCATATTTGCCTTGAACTTGATTCCTTGCTGTAGTCCTTGCAATACCGGAAAGAGAAGGTCTCCTTCCGACAAGCCAGCAGAGCATCAACTTCATACCTATCTTGAGTCCGTTGCAAACTATGACTTTCTTCGCGCAACTGTTACTTTGCATCCGGGTACTGGGGCACTTGAAGTCGTATATCTCGTTGAGAAATGTGTTGGGATGTCAGCGGAGCTTTATCTTCGACTGACCAATCATCTTACGGAGTTCGACCTTCATAAAAAATACGCTAAGCAAGTCAATATTCATCTTAGTGAGCATCAGTTTGGAATGGAGATGGCTTACCAGAACGGTGAGATTATGCTCCGTGCATACCTAAATGGGACAGCGAATGCACATGCAAAGAACTTTGGAGTTAACGATTGGCGTACTGCACTGTTCCGCGGCCTAGCGCTCTGCGATGGGTTCTGCAATGGCGGATTCAAGAAGGCACTAGGTCAGAAGTCCTAGACGGCCGTGGTCAGCCAGCAGATGTAATTTCTTGGTAGCCTCTCAGACTCCACCCGTTTGTGACAGGTAACCGACGCAACGCAGACCAACCGATGTTAGCCAATCAATGACGGTTTTGGCCGACAAGCCGCCCTTCATCTCACCTGAACAAAACACACAAATTATTTAGAAATAGCTGCCTCTTTGTATCTCACTTTTTCACGCACCAGTTTTTTCACCACACCCGGTTTCAATGTTTTCACTCCTGACCTTATTCGGGCTAGTCGGGCTATTGCCTCCGCTTCAAATTCAGCAGCTTTTGAATTCAGTTCCATCTTCAATACCCAACAAGTTCAAGAATCTTGCAAAAAGACCATTAAAAGACTATATTCAGTCTTTTATGATCAGGGCCACAGCCATGCGTTACTCTTCACAAGTAAAGCCGATTAGCTATCTTAAAGCCAACGCTGCGGAGGTTCTTTCGCATCTTTCAGACCAGCGTGAACCCCTGATCATTACTCAAAACGGGGAAGCGAAAGCCGTTCTGCAAGACATTGCCTCTTTCGAGGAAACCCAGGAAACGCTGGCTTTGCTAAAGATACTTGCATTGGGCAATCAGGATGTCGCTGCAGGAAAGATCAAGCCCGTAGCTGATGTTGTCGCCCGTCTGCGCGCCAAGAAGGCATCAAATTAATGGCTGGTAAATCTGCCAAATTCGAAGTTTTCCTAACCGAGGGTGCCGAACAAGATTTGGAGGCGATTCACAACCACATCGCTGAATTCGACTGCATGACCAACGCAAACCATGTGCTGGATGGGTTGATGGACATCGTGAACAATCTGTCAATATTCCCCGAGCGCGGCAGCTATCCCAGGGAACTGGTCAACCTCGGGATTAAAGAATACCGTCAAACTTTTTTCAAACCTTACCGCGTGATCTACCGTGTCATTGGCAGCAAAGTTGTTATTTACCTGATTGCAGATGGCCGCCGCGATATGCAATCCGTGCTTGCGCGTCGCCTACTGGGTACTTAGTTCAAAGCACGCTGCGAACCCAGCCCCTCAAACATTCCTAATCACACTACACTGCCGGAAGATATTTGCACCCATAGAGACGTTCAGTTCTCACATCACGGCCATCGTTTCGCTGAATTCAGCCGGACGCGGCTTATCCCCCTCGTCGAGCAGAAAGACGTCTTGATTTCTCCCCCTCAGGGCCTTTCCCCCATACTGCGGCTTGACTTGTTTACCCCGCACGTAACCTCATGAACACCCAAGCCCGAACATTTCACGAAGATCACTTAAAGCGCAAAGCGCAGTCGCTGCAACTGGCCTACACCCGTGCGCTGAATAGTCACGACGGTTCAGCGCCTCTTTACCTGCATCAGGAAATGGATTTTTTAGGTCACTTCGAGCCCGACGCTCAAGTAAGTCTGGTCATGGTGCCCGAGGTGATGCAGCAAGACCTCATAGCAGGCATCATGTTGATGACTGCTCAACTGAATACACAGCTAACTAACGCCTTGATCGCAGCATTTGAAAATGGCACATTCGGTGCCGATTTGCTGACTCAGATATTTGGACCCAGCAACCTGCCAGGCAACCTCGCCAATTTGATCGAGGCTGCAGCCAAAGCGCGCTTTACTTCAAAAATGAAAACTGAATTGCGAGCCACACTGGCCAGCGGTAAACCGCGCACGGTGAAACTTGGCAACGGTATGGAACTGAAAGCCTTGGGCCTTAAAGGCCCCAACCAGTTTGGCAAACACGCCGACGTGCTTATCCGGGTTCGTCAAACCAACGCCAAACAAATTACCTTGCTAGAGAAAAATCAATTTCAACAAATCAGCAAGAACATGAGCACCAAATCCTTGGGGCCCGCTGCATTCAAACATGACA
>NZ_JARFJD010000021.1 GCF_029087225.1 Limnobacter olei
CGTGCTTATCCGGGTTCGTCAAACCAACGCCAAACAAATTACCTTGCTAGAGAAAAATCAATTTCAACAAATCAGCAAGAACATGAGCACCAAATCCTTGGGGCCCGCTGCATTCAAACATGACAAAGTTCTTAGCTTGAGCTGACAGGCCTCGGATGAAATGTGGGAGTTACGAAGGCTTGCAGGGGCGCCGTGGTTGGGCTCTATCAAAGTTGGTGGTGTTCTTGGCCTAGCACCAACTTTGATCAGCGACATCATGAACAACTACAACCACCACGCCACTTTGGGACAACGTTTCAACTGGCAACAATTCGGTGTGGATACGGCAACCAATCAAACCGGCAATTTGCTGGCAATGGGTGGAGGCGCAATAGTGGCAACATTGGCAATCGCAGGTGGCTTGGCTGGGGCGCCATTAGTCATGGTTGCCTTAGGCGCTGGTTTATTGATTGGAGCACTTTACCAAGCCACTGCCGCGGATGACTGGGTAAAGAACAAAGCAAAGATTCTGTTCAACTAATCAAAATTAGGACTGAATAATGTCACTCAGCGCACCACCGCCTCAACACAACTTTATCGCGATTCTGTTAAGTAGCTGCTTTGTCATGCTTATGGCGGAAATCCCGTTTTTATTTACTACAGGCTGGACCATTTCAGATGCGATTTTTGCGATCACACTTAATTTACTGCTCTCTTTTGCACTCTGGTACTGGTGGCTTTTTGGAAGTAAACGACCGATTCGCTCTGTCTTGATTTTTCAGTTTTCTCTTTTGTTAATCGTGCATCCATTCATCATTGGTGTACATCACTGGGATCTTGTTGGTGGCTCTGGCGACATGTTGGCATTGAGTGGTTGGATTGAATTTATCAATCCAAACTTCGCCCTTCTCGTACTGCTTACTTCCACATTGGGAGCCTACACAATCGCTCGAAATCGATCAGATCAACAATCTTTACGATCTTATTCAACCATCGAATGGACTTTATTGACCATCGACTTAAAAAACCGAACCTTCGGCTCAATGAAAAATCTTCCTTTCATTCACTGGTTATATTGGCCACTTTGCTTAATAGGTGGAGCTTATCTTTTTTGGTTTATCAATGAATTTGCAGATCAACCTGGATTAGTCTCAAACGTAAAAATAATTGGAATTGTTCAGATGATCACAATGATCCTCGCCTATCGTGTCGGACTATTTCTAGGTGAAGGTTTCCGCTTAATTCAGATTGAGAAAATGACTCCTGGTACTCGGTTCCATCTGGAAAATTTTGATGAATTCATGAAATGGCGCCACGACTACGTGAAGTACCACCTGCCCGCCCCAATCCGCAAACTCAACCTGAGGCTGTTCAACCAGCATGTGGAGGCGTATGAACGCCTCCAGAACAAAGTTAAATCTTCACGCACTTAATACAATTGAAACCGGCGGTGACTGCAGCGCCGCCCGTACCATCGCCGTTCTGCGGTTTGTATTCCTCCTTGTATTCCGTGAACGCAAAGGTGACCACCTCAAGGTCGCCATCCTCACCTGCACCCAGTGAAATATCAATGTCACTCACAATCACGTCTTTAAAAGTAATGCGCAAATATTCAAGCGGAACAAGACCCGACTTTCTCTTGGTCAACACCATGGTGTCGTAAAGCTGACCGATACAGGTTTGCGCATGCAGCGTCGGGGAAGCACGGTCCACGCGCTTTTCAACACGCAAGGCCTTTACCTCGGCACGTCCTGCCAGGGCCAACACGCCACCATTAGCACCCACAGCCACCTGCAT
Source organism: Limnobacter olei (assembly GCF_029087225.1). Taxonomy (GTDB): domain Bacteria; phylum Pseudomonadota; class Gammaproteobacteria; order Burkholderiales; family Burkholderiaceae_B; genus Limnobacter; species Limnobacter olei. The sequence goes on from NZ_JARFJD010000021.1 coordinate 1,777, forward strand.
GCCCCAGCGTGCACTGAGCAGCTCCATTTCGCCCGCATGCTTCAAGTCAACCGACTCACCTTTCACATTGCCCAATTTCAAAAACAGATCTGCTGGCATGGTGCCCCCAACTCCTAAAATTTAAAGAATCAGGAAGTGTATCGAGCAGATTGCAGGGGGTATAACCGCGGGCAGAAAAAGCCAGCGGGGCACCTATTGTGGGTGATGTAATCCAACTTACTTCAGCAACTTCAGGTTCTCTTGCATCTGCGTATTCTGGTTGAAACT
>NZ_JARFJD010000022.1 GCF_029087225.1 Limnobacter olei
GGTTTGCTGGGGGCTTACCATGCAGTTCAACTCTGCGTTAGTATTTCCGAGGTCATCCTTGCCTCATTGTATCCGTTCGGATACAATTAGATTTATGAATTCTTTTCAACGCACATCAGAATTTGATGCGTGGCTTAAAGCATTGCGTGATCCGATCGGGAAAGCTCGAATAATTTCAAGAATTCGCTCAGCTGAAGCCGGAAACTTCGGCGACTGTGAACCCGTCGGCGAAGGTGTTTCCGAGATGAGAATTCATTACGGGCCGGGTTACCGCGTTTATTACTCCCGCAAAGGCGATGTGGTTTACCTGTTGCTTTGTGGTGGAAATAAATCGACACAGAAAAGTGACATTAAACAGGCCAAAGCTTTGCTTAAAAGTTACGAGGGTTAAGGCATGAAGATGAAACTTGCGAAATTTGATGCAGCCGAATATCTCGATAACGAGGAAGTTATCGCAGCGTATCTGAACGCAGCGCTAGAGGATGAAAATCCCGATGTTTTTTTAATTGCCATTGGTGATGTGGCGAAAGCTCGAGGAATGACGCAACTTGCAAAAGACACGGGATTAGCGAGGGAAAGTTTGTACAAGGCTTTGGCTCCTGGCGCAAAACCAAGGTATGACACTGTTTTGAAATTGATCCGTGCCTTGGGTGTTGAGCTACACACATCCCCTGCTCATAAATGAATGTCAACTGTAACTTGTCAATACAGTAGACCCGCCGAGGGACAACTACTCCCGGTGAGTTCTGAGCGCTTCCGGGGTGCTTCGCAAAGGCTGCAACAGGTTTCTTGAGCTCACTCAGCCAGCCATACAAGCTGTGGCTCAACACAACGTTGGAACTGTTGTGCCCTTAGCGCTACTCAAAAGCTGATCCTTTAATTCAAACTCCACAATTCATTACCAGCGTCGCTTTTGAGCAAAGCGAATTACATGCACCAAGGAGCGGTGAAATTGAAATCGGCAGTGCGTCATGTTGAACTGGATAATTCCATGCCCCCTGAAGAAGTGGCGCTATTCTTCATCATGGCTTCAATGGGGCTGTCTGTTTACGGGGCATTTACAAGCTTTGTTTCCTCTACATTTTGGCTTCGCTGGGGTACTTACTTGTCCGTCACTGCCACATTACTTTTGACGACTTATCTTTATTGGGGGTTCGGCACCGGCCGCATGAAAATGCAAGAGGGGGCCTCTAAGTTAAAAAAAGTTTTTGCTTTGATTTTTCTACCCCTTTTCATCTTCGGCGCAATATGGATGGTCACCATTCATGCGTTGGCAGATTTCTATACGCTCGCATTTGGAAGTCAAAACAGCGAATCAGTACTATTGGCTAAGGAACGAGGTGGAGGTCGGTATACATGTCGATACCAGCTTAAAGGTCAATCGCTCGAGTCAGCAATTCCAAACCACATCTGCATCTCTGATTCGGCCTATGAAGCTCTACCTTCTTACCCAACTACTTTTTTGCTTGACGGAAAAATTTCGATTCTTGGGTTCCATATCGGAGATGTGTACAGAAGCCTCAAGTCGGCCGGTAACTAGAACACGGGTTCCCATCTCTTGGAGCGGCGAAACCAACTTGAACTTTATCTTCATAAAATCATGCTACCGATATTTATTCGAATCGTGTCATCGATCATTTCAGTCTTGGCGCTCATCTCCCTCCTTCCTGCGGCAGGTGTATTGATGATGTCACCAATGATGTTTGATGCGCCCGGTTCTGAACGCAATGTTCTCCTGTGGCTATTCTTCTTTAGCATATTGGCGCATCCCATCGCTGTCATAACTGGTGCGAAAATCATCTTCAAAAATAAACTACGCGACAAGCGGCGCTATATGGTTGGCGTTGGTGTCACGCTTACACCTCTTACGCTCATATTCATTTTGTGTTTTTTGCTAAGCATATTTTGTGATGGTAATTTTGCTTGCTGAGTGTCGCCAACTACATACTTATTTCAGTGAACTGAGGAGTGAACAAGATTCAAAAAATAATAGTAAGCAGCGCTTGGGTATTGTTCGCAAACTCAAGCTGGGCAACTGAGGTGGAAGAATCAACTCTCTTGAACAACCTGGCGTACGGGCAGTTGATCGAACTGAATCAATACAGCTCTGGGCAGCAGAAGGGCTTGATGTTGCGCCTGTTTGCAACGCCAGCTCGCGATGAAACTTGTGGGCTTGAAACTGGTGCCACTTGCAAAAATAATCACCTGATCACTGTTGCCACTTTCGATGAACTACCGGAAGTTCAAGTACACACACTTCAAGCGAAAGGGGAGTTTGTGAAAGCTGATTGGGTTGTGTCCAAAACGCCTGAAACAACAGTTGACCAAGCCGAGTTGCTTCTGACATTTCGCGAATACAATCGGTTTGCAACCCGAGCCAATCCAAATCTTCCCAAAAAATTGTTTCAGGTCAAATTGAAAATTTCTCAGCAAGGTATCGACGAAAACTGAGCAAGCACCCGCCAAAGTGTTATGTTTGCGTACTATTCGGCACTCAGTTGCGGCAACGCACTAGCGGTGTCAGGTCAAACAAATCTGGAGAAGGGTATGCAAACTGTGTTGGGTGCCAACGGGCAAATTGGCCAAGAGCTGGCACGGTGCCTGAAGCGCGATTTTACTGACAAAATTCGCCTGGTAAGCCGTAGCCCGCAGCAAGTCAACGGCACGGATGAGTTAATGCCCGCCAACCTGTTGAGCGCAGAGCAAACATCAAAGGCAGTTGCAGGTTCTGAGGTGGTGTACCTCACAGTGGGTCTGCCCATGAACACGCAAATGTGGATAGACCAATGGCCGGTGATGATGAGCAATGTGATTGCCGCCTGTGAGCAGCACAAGGCCAAGCTGGTTTTTTTCGACAACACCTACATGTACCCGCAAACCAGCGAAGTGCAAACCGAGACTTGCCGTTTTGAACCCCACGGCCTGAAGGGAATGGTGAGGGCAGAAATCGCCAACGACCTGTTGGAAGCCATGAAACAAGGCAAGGTGGAGGCATTGATATGCCGGGCACCGGAATTTTATGGCCCAGGCCTTACGCAAAGCATCACGAATTCCACCATCATCGAGCCACTGAAAGCAGGAAAAAAAGCCAAGGTGTTTTTGCGTGACGATGTGCTGCGCACGCTCATTTACACGCCCGACGCGAGCCGGGCCATGGCATTGCTGGGCAATACTCCAGATGCGTTCGGGCAAACCTGGCACCTGCCCTGTGATGACAACCGCTTAACGTATCGAGAGTTTGTGCAATTGGCCGCTAAAACTTTTAGCGTAAAGCCTGGCCACATGATTCTCAAAAAATGGCAACTTGTTCTGGCAGGGCTTTTCAGTCAGCGTATTTGTGACGCCACTGAGTTACTACCCCGATACGCGGTGGACAATATTTTTGATTCAAGCAAATTCAAACAGAGATTTCCAGAGTTTGCGGTGACGCCGATAGCACAGGGTTTAGCGTCGATCGCAGGTGAGAAGTAAACCAAAGGTCTCTGCAAAACAAGGTGCGGCTCAGGCTGGCGAGCGAGTAGTCGAAAAGTGTCGTCGAGTTGTTTTAGATATTTGTTTCGTTGCGGGCGGCTACAGTCAGCAAGAAGGGCTGTGTCATTCCGCTTCTTTGTCCAGCTGCGAAATTAGATCGTCGTAATAATAGTCGGAAAGTCCGCTTTGCTCGCCTTCATCCAGAAGGCGACGCAGTTGCGTCAGTTGAGTTTCGTTTTCTTCCAGCAAACGTAGCCCTGCTCTGACCACTTCGCTGGCCGAGCCATAGCGGCCATTCTGGACCTGGGATGCAATGAATCAATCAACCGCCCAGCGTTTTATTTGTTCTTTAAGGCGTAATAAACCCCCAACGCCCCATCTTCCTCCAGCGTCACCATTCGGTGCGCATCAATCGATACCACAAATTTTCTCTGCTCCCACTTGCCTTTCCAAGCAGGGTCTTTACATTCCAACACACCAGTTTTAACCACGGTTAGCTGCTCTCCATAGGCAGAAAATCCGAGGCCTGTGTTCTCCAATGAAAACTGCAAGGGCTTGCCTTGGCTGTCTACAGCCTCTTGGGGCAGGGCGGCATTCATTCGGGTCAGCACATCATTCAATGGTAGTTCTTCAAGCACAAAGTGCAACTGCCCCTTGGCGCACGCTCCTACTGGCGATGTGTTGTTTTGCGTTGCTTTCAAATCAATACTTTTTCCAATCTGCGGTTTGAATTGATTGGCCGTGGTTTCAAAACATCCAATCGGGCAGCGAACTTCCAGCAATGTCCAAGCCTTCAGCAAATCAGCGGTTGAGTTCTCTGAAGCGTGAGTTGATGTAAGGCCCAGCATCAGCGTTGCGGCAGCGAAAGAAAATTTGATCATGTTCATTTCCTTAGCGCCCAATGCTTTGCAGGTAAATCGAGATTGTTTGTTCATGAGAGTGTTTGTAACCAAGAATTTCCTAAGGTTCAAACAAAAAAGCCAGGCACTTTTCAGCACCTGGCTTTCTCAAATCAAACCACTCAAACTTAAGCGGCTTTCACCTTCAAGCGCCATGCGTGCAACAGTGGCTCGGTGTAACCGGCTGGTTGTTCCATGCCCTTGAACACCAGGTCACATGCAGCCTTGAATGCGGCTGATGTTTCAAAGTTGCCAGCCATGGGCTTGTACGCGGGGTCGCCAGCGTTTTGCTGATCAACCACAGCGGCCATGCGCTTCATGGTTTCCATCACTTGCTCTTTGCTCACAATGCCGTGGTGAATCCAGTTGGCAATGTGCTGGCTGGAAATGCGCAGTGTGGCGCGGTCTTCCATCAGGCCCACGTTGTTGATGTCGGGCACCTTGGAGCAACCTACACCTTGGTCAACCCAGCGAACCACATAACCCAAAATACCTTGGGCGTTGTTGTCCAGTTCTTGCTGCTTTTCTGCCTCAGACCAGTTGGTATTGGTGGCCACTGGCACTTGCAACAGGTTGGCCAAAATACCTGGGCGTTCTGCGTCGGCATCAATCTTTTCCAGCTCGGCTTGAACAGCGGCCACGCTCACCTGGTGGTAGTGCATGGCGTGCAGTGTTGCAGCAGTTGGGCTGGGTACCCAGGCGGTGTTTGCACCGGCTTTGGGGTGGCCAATTTTCTGTTCCAGCATGGCTTTCATGAGGTCGGGCATGGCCCACATGCCTTTGCCAATTTGCGCGCGGCCTTTCAAACCACAGCTCAAACCAACCAGCACGTTGTTGCGCTCGTAGGCGGTAATCCATGCGCTGCTCTTCATGTCGGCTTTGCGAATCATCGCGCCGGCGTGCATGGCGGTGTGCATTTCGTCGCCAGTGCGGTCCAGGAAGCCTGTGTTAATGAAAGCAACACGGCTTGCTGCGGCAGCAATACAGGCCTTCAGGTTGACTGATGTGCGGCGCTCTTCGTCCATAATGCCCAGCTTCACGGTGCTGTCGGGCAGGCCCAGCAGCTTTTCTACATGGGTGAACAATTCGGCAGCAAAGCCCACTTCAACAGGGCCGTGCATCTTCGGCTTCACGATGTAAACCGAACCTTTGCGGCTGTTGCGAATGCCGTTGACGCCATTGCCTTTCAGGTCGTGCAGCGCAATCGTGGTGGTAATCACCGCGTCCATAATGCCTTCGGGAATTTCTTTGTCGCCGCCCCACAAAATTGCGGGGTTGGTCATCAAGTGGCCCACATTGCGCAGGAACAACATAGAGCGGCCATGCATGGTCACTTTCTCGCCATTCACGCCGGTGTACACGCGGTCTGCGTTCAGGCCACGTGTGAAGGTTTTGCCGCCTTTGCTCACGCTTTCTGTCAGGGTGCCTTTCAAAATACCCAGCCAGTTTTTGTAGGCCACAATTTTGTCTTCAGCGTCTACGGCTGCAACAGAATCTTCCAAATCCAGAATCGTCGACAGCGCTGCTTCCAGCACCACGTCGGCCACACCGGCTGCGTCGCTGGAACCAATCGGTGTTGCGCGGTTAATAATGATGTCGGCGTGAATGCCGTTGTTCACCAGCAATACTGAAGAAGGTGTTGCGGCGTCGCCCTGGTAACCCACCAGTTGTGCGGCGTTTTTCAGGCCAGCGGTGCTGCCGTTCTTCAAGGCAACTTGCAGCTTGCCGCCTGCAATGGCGTAGCCAGTGGCATCTTTGTGTGATGCGCCTTCCAATGGGAAAGACTGATCCAAAAAGTTGCGTGCAAACTCAATTACTTTTGCACCGCGCACTGGGTTGTAGCCGCCTGCGCGTTCTGCACCGCCTTCTTCGGAAATGACATCGGTGCCGTACAATGCGTCGTACAGGCTGCCCCAACGTGCGTTGGCTGCGTTCAGGGCGTAGCGTGCGTTCAAAATAGGCACGACCAACTGGGGGCCAGCTTGGGTGGCCAGTTCGCTGTCTACATTGGCAGTGGTGGCTTGCACTTTGGCAGGCTGCTCAACCAGGTAGCCAATCTTTTTCAAGAATTCTTGATAAGCGGCCATGTCTTTGATGGGGCCGGGGTTGGCTTTGTGCCAGGCGTCCATTTCCAGCTGAATGCGGTCGCGCTCGGCCAGCAGGGCAGCGTTTTTTGGGGCCAGTGTGCTGACGATTTCGTCGAAGCCCTTCCAGAAACCAGCTTGATCAATGCCGGTGCCGGGCAGCACTTCATTGTTGATGAAGTTGTACAGGGGTGTGGCTACTTTCAAGCCATGCACTGTGGTGCGTTCTGTCATTTTGAAAACCTCGAGCTGTTGGAATAGGGTATTAGCCCATGATTGTAAAGGAATCGGATGTCATTCTGACACGCTTGGAATCGTCACAAGCGCGGGTGATCGGTCATTTCATCTTTAACTTTTTTGCAAAACTCTGGAAAACCCCGAGTCGATTGCAGCAACGCAGGCTTCAATCCAAATTGTGGGCTGGTTACTATTGGGTAATCGATTCGGGGTAAACATGCGGACTTTTGATTACATCGTAGTAGGGGCGGGCACGGCGGGGGCCTTGATGGCCAATCGGCTTAGTGCCAATCCCAACAATTCAGTGCTGTTGTTGGAAGCGGGCGGTAAAGACAACTACCACTGGATCCACATTCCCGTGGGTTACCTGTATTGCATCGACAACCCCCGCACCGATTGGCGTTTTCGCACCGAGCCCGATGCTGGTTTGAACGGCCGCGCCTTGATTTACCCCCGTGGCAAAACCTTGGGGGGTTGCTCCAGCATCAACGGCATGATCTACATGCGTGGCCAGGCCCGCGATTACGAAAGTTGGGCCGCGCAAACCGGCGACGAGACCTGGAACTGGAACAATTGTTTGCAAGATTTTTTGGCCCATGAAAGCAACTGGCGGTACGACAACCCGCATGCCGAGTTGGCCGACACCGACTTGGCAAAATTCCACAACGGCAAAGGCGAATGGCGCGTAGAAAAGCAGCGCTTGCGTTGGGAAATTCTGGAGGCGTTTTCTGAAGCGGCGCAGCAGGCGGGCATACCCGCCAGCGATGACTTCAACCGTGGCAATAATTTTGGTGTGGGCTACTTTGAGGTGAACCAGCGCAGCGGCTGGCGGTGGAATACCTCCAAAGCCTTCTTGCGCCCCATCCTGAAGCGACCCAACTTAACCGTGTGGACCCAGGCACAAGTTAAAAATTTAATCATTGAACGCAACGCCAGTGGCGAACTGGTGTGCAATGGCGCGCTGGTGGTGAAGGGCGGTGAAGAAGTGGCGGTGAAAGCCGTGCGTGAAACTGTGTTGTGCGCGGGTGCAATTGGCACGCCACAAATTCTGGAGCTATCTGGCATAGGGCAGGGCAGCCTGCTGCAGCAACACGGCATTGAGGTAAAGCTGGACAAACCCGGTGTGGGTGCCAACCTGCAAGACCATTTGCAAATACGCGCCGTGTTCAAAGTGCAGGGCGTTAAAACCTTGAACACGCTGGCCAACAGCCTGTGGGGCAAGGCGCAAATTGGCATGGAATATGTGTTCAAGCGCAGCGGCCCCATGAGCATGGCCCCCTCGCAACTGGGTGCATTCACCAAAAGCAGTGCCGACCGGCCATACCCCAACATTCAATACCATGTTCAGCCGCTGAGCCTGCCCGCATTTGGCCAGCCTTTGCACAACTTCAATGCCTTCACAGCCAGTGTGTGTAACCTCAACCCCAGCAGTCGGGGTTCAGTGCACATCAAAACCGGCCGGTTCGACGAAGCACCTGCGATTGCACCGAATTACCTCAGCACCACTGAAGATCAAAAAGTGGCGGCTGATTCATTAAGGGTGACCCGCAACATTGCCCAGCAATCCGCCTTGGCCAAATACAAGCCCGAGGAATTCAAGCCCGGCGTGGAGTTTCAAACCGACGAGGAATTGGTGCGTTTGGCAGGCGACATTGCCACCACGATTTTTCACCCGGTGGGTACAGCAAAAATGGGTGCTGCCAACGACCCCGCTGCCGTGGTCGATTCCCGCTTGCGGGTGATTGGTGTGAAGCACCTGCGCATCGCTGATGCAAGCGTGATGCCTACTATTACCAGCGGCAACACCAACAGCCCCACGCTGATGATTGCCGAGAAGGCCGCGCGGTGGATACTCGAAGGCTGATACACTTCGGGCATTGATTGCAGGGAATACACGCCATGAACGAAGTCATCATCAACAAAGAACCCGTTGAGCTTTACAAGATCCTGAAATTTCAGGGTTGGTTGTCCAGCGGCGGCGAAGCAAAAAATGTAATCGCCGATGGCCACGTGTTGGTCAACGGCCAAATTGAAACCCAGAAGCGCAAGAAAATTGTGGGTGGCGATGTCATCGAGTTTGACGGCGTGAAGTACACAGTTAAACTGGGGTAATCGTTTTATCCCAAAGCAGTTTCAATCAAGGCAGTACGGTCATGGCAGTTAAAGACCACACAGTTTCAAAGCAGTCCCAGTGTGTTGAGGTGTATTTCGACGGCTCATGCCCCATGTGCCGCCGTGAAATCGCGGTGTACCAAAACATCACGCCCGATCAGCCCATAGCCTGGGTGGATGTCTCCAAACCCGACACGCCACTGCCCCAAGGGCAATCCAAAGAACAACTCATGGCGCGTTTTCACACGCGGACAGCGCAAGGCGAATTGCTCAGTGGTGCTGCGGCCTTTGTGCATGTGTGGGCGCAGTTGCCCGGCTGGCGGGTGTTGGCGTGGTTGGCCAAAGTGCCCGGCATGTTGTGGCTGATGGAGAAGGCCTACAACGGCTTTTTGCCGGTGCGCCCTGCCATTCAACGCTTTGTTTTGAAATTCGACACCGGCCATTTGCCGTCCACATTGGTGGCCGACATTCGCACCGACCATGCCGGTGAAACCGGGGCAGTGTGGATCTACAAGGGCATTCTGGCGGTTTCAAGAAACCCTGAAATTCGCGCATTTGCCAGTGAACACCTGCAAACTGAGCAGCGCCATTTAAAGGCCATGAATGAACTGCTGCCCGTGTTTCGCCGAAGCTGGCTGTTGGTGCCCTGGCGCATTGCGGGTTTCATCACTGGTGCTTTGCCAGCCCTGTTCAGCTCGACTGCGGTGTACCGCACCATTGCTGCAGTGGAAACTTTCGTGAACCTGCACTACCAGGAACAAATCGACAAGCTGAATGCATTGGGCACTCACCCGGCACTCAAGGCGCAACTGATCGAGTTTCAATTGGATGAGTGCGCACACCGCGACGAGGCGGCCGCAAAAACAACAAAGCCCGGCGGGTTGATCGCAAGGCTTTGGGTGGGTGCCATCGGGTCGGGCTCCAAGGTTGCAGTCACCCTGGCCCGTTTTCTCTAACCGTTCAGGCAGCCAATGCCGGTTTTTGAACTTGGCGAACCAAGGCTTGCAAGCGCTTGCGTTGCAGGCGCATTTCAACTTCCATGGCTTTGAATTTCGCTTTGTAGGCCGCCAGGGTTTCGCCGTTTTTAATGGCGTTTTTCGTGTCCTGGTACCAGGCTTCTTTCAGCTTGGCCCAGTCTTGCAAGGCCTTGCTGTAGTGCTCATATTCCTGCGCAAGGCGTGCCTTCATGGCCTCTACATGCGCATGCATGGTTGTGGGTTGTGCCTGCATTTTTTCTTCGGCGCGTTTGAATTGCATGGCAATGCGTGCTTTCTCAATGGCGAACTTGTCGCAGCGCTTCAGGTTTTTGGTCAAGCCCACATACGACAAACCAGCAATCAGCCATTTGGTGGGGTCGATGTGAAACCACTTGATGCCGTTGCGATAGTCGTACTGAAACAGGTGGTGGTAGTTGTGATAACCCTCACCGTAGGTGAAAATCGCCAGGAAATCGTTGTCGCGCGCGGTGTTCTCATCGGTGTAAGGGCGGCGACCCCAAATGTGCGCTAGCGAATTGATAAAGAACGTGGTTTGGTGGCACCACACCAGGCGAGCCAAGCCACCCAGCAGCACCACACCCCACAAGTCGCCCACCAACAGGCCAATAATTACTGGTAAACCGAAGTTAATGCCCAAGGCCAAGGCGGTGTAGTGTTTGTGCTGGAACATCACCAGTGGGTCTTTCAGCAGGTCAGGCGAGTTGCTGAAGTCTTCTTTGCCAGATTCATATTTGCGAATCATCCAACCCATGTGCGAGAACCAGAAGCCACGCTTGGCCGAGTAGGGGTCGTGCTCGGTGTCGTCCACATGGCGGTGGTGCGTGCGGTGGCCCGAAGCCCAAATCAAAATGCTGTTTTGTACCGCCATGGTGCCGAAGAACATCAACACGAAGCGCACGGTCCAGTGGGCTTCGTAGGTGCGGTGTGCCCACAGGCGGTGGTAACCGGCGGTAATCGAAATGCCATTCAGAATAGCCAACACCACAAATGACACCCAGGCAGCCGTGCTGTAGTCGTTGAACCAGGCGTAAGCGGGTACAAGAATGAGTGCAGCAATGGTGGTTCCGAACAGGGTGATTGCGCCGGGCCAGTGGATCGGGCTATTGGGGTCAACTCGAGTGGTCATTGAAGGTTGGTTTTTACCAGTTGGTTCAAAGGATGAGGGAATCATACTGATTCTTGACCCTGGCATGAACCCAAATTTAAATATTTAATAATTGTTCTTGATTGTTGAGGTACAGCCGCAACGAAATCTTGAATTTCGAAGCGACTAGAGTTAACACTTGTGCACTGAATTTTTTGAAATTAGGCAGCCAGTTGCGAATTCGCGCCAGTCAGTTCTCCACCCAACACGTCAATCAAACCGGGAATCAGCTTTCTCAATTCACCAGTCATCAGGGCAAAGTCGGAATCGAAGGCATCGTCGTCGGCACTGAGGGCGGCCTGTTCCTTGATCACGTCCAAAGGTGCAAGCCGCTTTACCTGCAAGTTCTCGTGCAATACAAATGAAACCTTGTCGGCCCAGGTCATGGCCAGTTTGGTCACGTCCTTGCCACCCTTGATGTGCTTGGCAATTTCCTCAGACTCCAGCGAGTGCTTCACATAGCGCACAGTGGCGGCCTGTTCACCACGGCTTTTCAGTTCGCAGTCCTGGTCCACGGTAAAGGGGGGCGGGTTGTCGTTCTCAGCCAACCAGGCGGTCATGGCCACGGTGGGCGATATTTTGGTTTTGACCAAAGCCATGGCCACGCCTTCCACGCTTTTCATGAGCATGCCGACCAGCTCATCGGCTTTGGCGGGGCTTGCAGCGTCAATCACCAGCCACTTGCCCTGCGGGTCTATCCACGCATTGATTCGGCTGCGAATGGCAAAAGCCCGTGGCAGCAATTCGTCGGTCACGGCTTCCTTGATTTCCTTCATCTGCTTGCGGCCGGGCTTGTAGCCTTCGCGTTCTTCAATTTCCGCGGCACGTGCTTTGGTGAATTGATTGATCACGGTGCTGGGCAACAGTTTTTTCTCCAGGCCCAATGAAATCAGCAACTGCTGGCCGCTACGGTGCACAAAGGGTTCATCTTCGGCTTTTGGAGAAACCCAACCGCGGGTTTGCAAGTCCATGCCGCCACAGGCTTGCAGGGCTTGTTTGGCCAGTTTGTCTTCCAGCGATTCGGGGGTTTCTTCCCATTTGGTAAGGCGAAAGATGAACAGGTTTTTAAACCACATGGCTTTGCTCGCTGAAATTGAAAAAGGGCTGGCAGTGTAACGCAAAAAACCAAAGCGCACCCAGTCGGCTTGAAGGCTGCCAAGGGGTTGAACAAATTTTCACCCGCGTTTCTATTTGATAGTAGTATTTCGATACGCTGTCGTCACAATACTCACAACTTGGTATTCATTACCGAATGCGCCTTAAGCCGTTTTGCTGGATTTGGGTTTTGTTCCTGCTTCCCTGGTTAAGCAGTTGCACCACGCCGCCCCAACGTGATTTCGCCGACACCCTCAGCATGTTTGAAGAACTGCGCCAACAATACGATGTGCCGTATTCCCGCATGGGTTTTCAGAAAAGCCCTTTGTTTGCTTTTGCCAAGGGCAAAACCCAGATCGTGATTGACGAAGCCTTTTCTGAAGGCCTGAGCGACGCAGCCCTGCGCTATGTTTTTGTGCATGAACTGGTGCACCTGAAATACGACGACCCCCGGCGTGGGTATGATTTGCTGAAACGTATTCACCAAACCAATGCCAAAGACACCGAACTGATGAACAATGCCTTTATGACGCTTTTGGGCGCTTATGGCCAGGACCCTGAGTTTAAGAATTTTCTCGATCAGGCTGAAACCCGGGCCAACCACTACGCTTCGCAGCATTTAATCGATCGTGGCGAGAACCCCTGCAAGGCCATTGCAGAAATTGAACAATACACAGGCGCACGTTTTCGCTTTGGCACCGAAGACCTGTGCAAATGATTCAGCTGCCCCAACGCATTGTTTGCCTCACCGAGGAAACCACCGAATGGCTTTACCTGCTCGGTGAAGAACACCGGATTGTCGGTATTTCCGGCTACACCGTGCGCCCCCGCAAAGCGCGCCTTGAAAAGCCCAAGGTGAGTGCATTTTTAACGGCCAAGATTGATCAAATACTGGCGCTGAAGCCCGACTGCGTGTTTGGGTTTTCCGATTTGCAGGCCGACATTGCCAGTGCCTTGATTCGCCATGGCGTGCAGGTGACGGTGTTCAACCAGCGTTCAGTGCCCGAAATTTTCAGCATGATGTACCAGGTGGCCGCCATGGTGGGTGCTGCCGAGAAAGGTGCTGCCCTGATTGCAGAAATGCAGGCGAAAGTGGAGGCCGTGCGGGCCAAAACCAGCCAATGGACTGTGCGCCCCAAGGTGTATTTTGAAGAATGGGACGAACCGCCGATCAGCGCCATTCAATGGGTCAGCGAGCTGATTGGCATTGCCGGGGGCGATGATTGTTTCCCCGAGTTGGCCAAGCAAAGCCTGGGCAAGAACCGCATTATTGCAAACAGCAATGAAATTGTTCGCCGCAACCCCGACATCATTATTGGCTCTTGGTGCGGCAAGAAATTTCGCCCCGAAACCGTGGCTGCGCGGGCAGGGTGGGGTAATGTGCTTGCGGTAAAGCACCAGCAAATTTTCGAGATCAAATCACCTTTGATTTTGCAGCCTGGCCCGGCTGCGCTCACCGATGGCCTGGATGCCTTACACAGCCTCATGGTGCAATGGCAAACCGTTCGGAATTAAAAACAATCGTTCTAAGTCCTTGAAGGCTTGTAATTTTTTACAGAAGTTGTAATGTTAAATGCCAAGGTGCGAAGGAATGCAGCATGAACAGACTCAACCCCGCAAAGCCAAGGCTTGCCACGCGAATACTGGCGGTGATTTTTACCATGGTGGCGATACTGGTTATCAGCTTCTGCGCCGCAGTCATGTCGATTATTTACATGCATGCCGATGAAAACGGCATGGTTCCCAAAGCGTTCTCGCTCAGCAATCAGCTGACTCAGCCCATTATCACCATACTGCCCCCTCAACAGGCGGGCCCCAACGCACCCAACTACAAAACACCCCAGTACCACATTTAAAAAACGATTTGCTCGGGGTGTGGGCCTATTTCGTGGCGATTGGGTTGGGCATCCAGAATTTTGACCCGATCAGGATCGAAGCTGGCAATGAAGTGGTGCTTGCCCTCAGGTGTGGTGGTAAAGGCCACTGGGTGAACCAGCACTGAGCACTGCAACAAGTCGAACACCACAGGCAAATGTTCCGGGCATTCTGGCATGAAGCGAAAGGGCTTGCGCCAGTCTATTTCGCCCTCAGGCATTTTTTTAAAGGCACTGCACGCACGGTAAATGTCAGCCACTTCTGACACCACTTCTTTGGACACGCGCGACAAATTCACAAATTGCGTACCATTTTCTTCGCCCAGGTCTTCCAAGTGCACCACGCCGGGTTTCCGTGGCGTTTCAATGCCCACGGTAATGGTGGCTGTCGAAAAGTAATGACCTGCTTTTTGAGCTTGCGACAACAGTTCACCCAAGGCCATGTAGGCATTGCGGTTGCCGTACAGTGCATTGAAGTAATTCTTCGGAATGCGACCTGCCACAGGCAACTTGTAATCAGAAAGTTTCAACTGGCTGGGTGGGGCCTTGGGGCCACTCCACACAGCAATCAGTTTGACCTCGGTGTAATCCATGTTTTGTTCATGACGCCATGTGTTTGTATTTAAGCGGGTACTTCTGGATCAACAACTTCACTGCGTCTATATCGCTCAGCGGTGGCACCTGGTTACGCGCCCGGTATTCCTGATGAACAATGTCCAGCCACAAATAACAAACCTCCGGTTCCTCCATGCCGCTGGCCAACATGTGGCGCAGCCTTTCCAGCACGATGCCCACTTGCGGTGTGGCGTTGCCTGAACCGTTTAACCACCGGTAACCCGAACCAGCACTACGGCCCAGCAATTGACCAAAAGTGCTTTCACTGACTTTCGTTTTTCCAAACACCCTTTGAAACATTTTGTAGGTGTCTTCCAGGCTGAGTTCGTTGTTCAAAGGAACCAGCGACTCATGGGTTTCGTACAACCTCAAAATTAAAGCAACCGTGGGGTCAAGCAGTTCCTCGCTTGAATTGCCCTCGGCTGGGCGAACAATTGAGTTAAATTTCGCCTGGGTACTGATACCGAACAAGGCACACATTTTTGACACGGTTAGCCCGTATTTTTGCTTGAACAGGTTCAGGTAGGCACCTGTGCGTGGCTTGTTCTTGTTGTTAATTTGAGGCATGGCGCGTGATAAAGCAATCTCGTGGGTTAGTAATGATACGGAATCAAGACTCTCAAATTGTAATTTGATCTGAAAATCATTATTTAACACAAATGGACAACGTATCATGTCGCTTTGTGGTTGACTGGAAATGGCTCAAGTTAATGAATTTAATCATTTTTTCGACCGCCACTGGGTGGCATATTCGCGAATGTCGAAATGTACATGGCTTCTGTAAACACCAACCCCCCCGAATGCGGGGTACTGTAGGGTTTTAGCCAATTGATCAATATTCACACCAATGGGTTTGATGTCCATGGCGTAAAACTGTCCGCTCTCATCGGGCAAATGGCGAGAATGTCGGGCTGCACCTTCAGTGATTGAATTGGTGTGATGTGTTCGCAAACCCGAAGTGACTTCAAACACGGTGTAGGCGTGGTGTTCTGCCAAAACAATTTGAGCCCATGCTGCCAGTTGCAACATTTCAACATTGGGTATGCCCACCCGGTTGGCTCGAATATCGCGAAGCATCCAGGCAGCAGTGCGGTAACCTTCAGGTGTGCTGAAGTCGATTTGAAAGCGGTCCGAACCGCGTTGAATATCCAGCAGGGTAAAGCTTGGGGCTTGTGCAGCCCACGCCAGTTTATCCAGGTGTGCCATCAGCGAAACTGAACTTGCTGCAGCAAGAAACTGACGCCTGTTCATGATCAAGGCACCGCTGGTGGGGTACAGGCCTGGTTACCGTTTTGGCAGCAGCTGCTTAGAATGGACAATTGCGCGGGCGGGTTGGCATTGGGGTTGTACACACAGCGAATGAAGGCACTACCGCCCGCACCAGCACCGCCACCGGTGTCGGCATCCACTGCCACGAAGCGATAGCCCACGGGTGTGTCATTGAAAATCACAGTACTACAGGAGTTGCTGCTTTGAACCCAGTTCAAAGTCCGGTTGCCACGGCAAAAATCAACATCGGGAATCGGGTTGCGAACATCGTACCGGGAGGCTAGGGCACCCACACGCACGCCGGGTACGCCCGCGGGTGTATTTGCATCGCTTGTGCCATTGCCGTCAATGTCCAGCGCCACTGTGAAATTGCCACCTGCGCTGGTGGCCGGGGTGTTGGCTTGGAGGGTGACAAAACCATTGCCTCCCATGAAGCTCAGCATGTCGCCAGCAATGTCGTTGTCGAATTCACCAGCGGCGCCGTTTTGCCCGCCAATCGTAACTGGTTGGCTTAGCGTGATGTAGCCTTCAATGCGGCAATTGTCGGCTGCCATGGAGCAGCCGGCTGGCAATATGGAAAGACGGGTAATGAATTGACCGTTGGAGGCCGCAGGGCGATTCACGAAACTGGCTGGCAGCAAACCAATGTCGATCAGGTTCTGAATGGTGGGCGTCAGTTTGCTGCCCTCATTGCCGGTAACGGGATCTTCGGGAATCGTGACATCGGTGATGCCGTCGTTGTTCAAATCCACTTGTAGATCACCGGGGGCAGAAATGCCGCGCCGGTACAAGTCGGTGTAAGAATTCAGTGCGTCGCCCACCTGGTTGAGTTGATCAGCCTGGATTTTCGCGACAGAGGATTTTGCAGAACGTGCTTGTTGCTGAACCACAGCGAAGGCAATGATGGCACTGATGATGAGCACCAGCGCCAACTCGATGCTGAGAAAGCCGGTGTGCCGGGTGTTGCTGTGTTTCAGTGAGTCAAGCATGAGTAATTCGCCTTGATTCAAATGAACAAGGGGGCAAAGTTGCCCCCTTGCTGTGCTACATGAGATGTGATTAACGACGGCCGAAGGCAAAGACGAGGGTGGTGTCTTCTTCATCATTACAAATATCTACAAGATCTGCTGCGGAGATCGCACCATTAACTACAGGCACTGCCTCACCCAAACCCGTAACAGACGTAGCTTGAGGAGCAACATTTAGCGCGATGTCGCCACACTGATCTGCTGGCACATCTGGCCATGAAAGCGTCGCCACATCATCGGCAGTACCAGTTAGCGCGATAGCACCAGCGCCGTTGTAACTATTCTTCGCCAATGTTCCATCAGAATTTGCAGGCAACAGAGCCAAACGCAGACCTGCGTCTGTATCCAAGCCTGTGTAGCCTGTGCTAATTCCAACCTTCTGTTTTGTTTCAGTGATGATCTCTGTCAACTGCTTGATGTTGTCCTGCACTTCGGTACGGCGTGCATTGTTCTGGAATGCAATGAAGGCTGCGGCAGCAACAATCGCTGCGATGATCAGGCCGATTGATACTTCAATCAGGGTAATACCGCTTTGTTTGCGGCGGGCATTCAGTGTGTGCGATGTAATCATTTTTGATTCCTCTCCGAAGGGAAATTGTGTAGTACATGTTGGCCCAAGTATTCCGTATATATACCAACAGACGAATTAATTGTAGATCAAATGCATGCTGTGTCAAGCACTTATTTCAACGCATGCGTTGCATTCTTTTCACAGGGTCCAGTTCCTCGGTCATGCTTTGGCTGATCGACAATTGCCCCACGTACAAAAACACCACCACAGCCGCAGCAACACTCAGTAACACGGCATTCAAACCCTTGGCGGTGTTGCCAATTTCATTGCGAATGTCTTCGCCACCTTCGGTGCCCAGTTGAATCAGAATTTTGTCGAACTGTGGGTTGTTGCGAATGGTGGTAGCCAGGCGGGCCAGTAGTTTCGGGCTCATCAGCCCTTTGCTAAATGCAGGTATGTAATCAGTAGGGGCCACGTTCAAGTGGTTCATGATCTTTTTCAAATGCCAGCGCATCCACGGGTCGGCATTGCGTTTCAGGGTGTCGAGTGCCGATGACAAAGTGGCTCCACTCTTTAGCAACACCGCCAGTGAAGTCACGAGCAAGCTGACCTGAAAATCGCGGTAAATGGAAAGTGGTAACAAGAACGGGGCAACCGGAAAGAGCAAGAAGCCCCAGCCCTGAGGCACCTGTTCCAATTTACTTCTCAAATTGCCTTTCCAGCGGGGTAGGGCATAAGTAAATGCGGCGATAGCACCAATAACACTGGCCACAATCAAACCGCCATGAGAGGCAACAATTTCCGACACAATTCGGACGGACATGTTGAACGGTGTCCACACCTCAGGCGGCGCCACTTTCACAATAATTGGAATGGATTGCGTGGCCAGCACGTAGCTGAAACCAGCCACACCGGGTATCAATACCATGGGCGGGAAAATGGCTTTCCAGATCACGCTTTTGGCTTCTTTCTGTGATTTAATCGCTGCGGCCAATGCACGCAAGGTGCCTGGTTTGTCTTTGGCTTCATCCACGGCGGCCAGCATCATGCGGTCGTTCTGTGGCATTACGGTGCCCAGAATTTGGCTAATCAAAAAGTCGTCGCCCAAACTCAGTTTGCGAACCATCAACTTCAAGGCCGCTTCCCGGCTGCTATTGCGTGTTCGCTTGTGGCGGGCAATTTTCAGTTCTTCTTCCAGAAAGGTTTTGAACTGTTCTTTGTTTTCAATCGACTTGGCAAGCTGCTCGTAAAATGCTTCGCGCTTGCCGCGAAAGTCCATCAAGTTGATGGCATTGAAAAAATTGCTGAGTTTCTTTTTGAATGTCATGTTCAGGTGTAAGCCGCAGTTTCGGCGCGGTCGGCGTCGTTCATGATTTCGAAACGGTCAAAGCTGTCAAAACGCTCGCAATGGCGCGGATCCACTTCACCCAGCAATGCCTTGTGCAAGGTGTGTTCAAACACAGTTTTTCCATCCATATTTTCGGATTTAAAGTTGCCATCCGATTTTGAACGGTAGTACATCATGGCTTCATAGTCTTTGCCCTGGCGAATCAGGTTTAGCCACTTCCGGTCGGGCGTCAAAATCTCGGCCACCACACTCAAACCCGCCGTGCCGCGGTGTTTACATTTGGGGCAGCCGCCTTGCTTTTTAAAGTAGAAAAGGTCTCGCTCCAGTTCAAACCGGCTTTCCAGTGTGTCGAGTATTTCAAGCACATGCTCAGAATCGGACATGCCCTGTTGGTACAAGCGACCTCCAATTTTGCAGTGTGGGCACAGCTTGGGTACCAAGGCCTGGTACACCAGCAGTGTCAAAATATTCGGGTTGGTCAGCACATCTCGACTCATACCGATTTCTTCGTTGGTCAGGCGCGGCACAATACCGGATATCAAATGCGCGTGCACCGTGCCGCAAGCCATGTGGCCGGTTTCAACAATTTGTTGCGCTGAAATTGCAGTGGCTGGGTCGCGAATTTCGCCCATCAACACGCAGCCCGGGTCGGCTCGCATCAGGCCAGCAACCACTTCAGCGTATTTGGCGGCTGAACCTTTGCGGTCAAGCAAATCACGCTGAATAGGAATTTGGTGCACGCCCCGCAGCGGGTATTCCACTGGGTCTTCAATCGAATAAAACGCATCCGTGCCATTGCCAGGGTGCGTTTCAATGAAAGTTTTCAGCGTGGTGGTTTTACCTGACCCTGTAACACCCGCAAAAATAATGGTTCCCGAGGGAGTGTTGGACGCACTCTTTAATTGCTTCATGTGCGAAGGGGCATAACCCAATTGCTCATAACTTAGAGTGGGTGCGTCAATATCGACATACAGCAAGCGGCACACCACCTTAATACCGGCCCAGCCCCGCATGGATTGATAACGCATGGCCACACGTTTGCCACCCACTTCGCGGGCGGCGATCATGCAGTACAGGTTTTCTCCCACCGAGAATTGACTGTTGCTGTTGGAACCCTTGCCCGATGCATTGTTGTAGGCCCAGGCCACGGCACGCTCTGCTTGCAGCGGGGTGTACACACCGCCTTGCTGGTCACGCAAAAATTCAAGTTCGCCATCCACGCGCAGCTTCACTTCGGCAATGTTGTTAACCACTTGCACGTGAATGTCAGTTGCGCGTTCCTGCACAGCCAATGCCACCCAGGATTCAAAAATTTCTTTGGCTTTTGATTGCGCAACAGCCGGGTCCTCTTCACCTTCAGCGTTGTCGATTTTGGTTCGGGAGTTCTCAATCAGGTGCTCGATTACGCCACCACCACAACCAATTTCTGGCCGCTCAAACGTGAATTTCTCGGCAATCAGTTTGCCGCGCAGGTGTGAAATGAAGGGCCGGATCTGTGCGAGTTTTTCCGCATCGTACAAAATGATGGCTCGCTTCACGCCGGTTTCAATGGCACACACATGTTTTTCAACAGCGGCGGGTAGCTTCAGCAAAGCCCCAGCACTACCGTCGGTCAGCACGCGCGAAAACGCGGGCAGTTCACTGAGTTTTTCAACTTTCAGTGATTTGTCCGCTTGCGTGGCCAACACATTCAGTGCCGGGTCTCTATTCATGATCAAAACCTCACTTGCGCACCCACGGAGACATGCTGCGTGTTGCCGTTGCTTGCGACCAATTCGAGTCCGTTGTGGGTGATTCTCTTGATGTTGAACTTGCCAAGTTGCTCACCTTCACGAAGTGTGCGTACGCTTCGACCTGCTGTTTGAATTTCAGCGGTCATTGCACCGGTTGTGCCATACACGCCGAGTACTGTGTTGGCTGAAACTGCAGGTGCTGTCTTGCTGGTGGCTCGCACCGGGGCTGCTGTGGCTGTACTTGGCGCAACTGCTGTAGGTGTGGGTGTTGCCAATGGTTTACTTGCCGTACTTGTTACACTTCCGCCAATTTTCAGCGCAGCTTGTAATTCTTCCCGCATGGCTTGTTCTTCTTGCAGCCTTTGAATTTCTGCCAGTGTTTTGATGTTCAACGGCACTGAAACCCCGTTGAGCTTGATGTTTTCAACGGGTGTGACTGCCGTTTTGTTCTCGGCCTTCGCTTCCACTTTGGGTGGTGCGGTGTCCTGCGCATGCAGGTTGTTCAAAGCCAAGGCTGCAAGCAGGCCGCCCAGAAAATGGTTAATACGCATAAAGTGCTCCCTTCAATGTCACCATCACAGCGGCATCCAGGTTTTTGGGTTCAATCTTCATTGAAATTTGGTTCCAGTAAATTCCGGAAGGGTATCGATCCAGAAAGTCCTTCATGAGGGTCAGGCTGCCAGTCACCTCAGTTGCATGCCGGTTGACCGACACATTGGGTGGAATGCTCTTGAAGCCAGTGGGCCAGGTTTGGCCTTGGGTGTCGACCTTGAACTGAATGCCCGCTTTTTGCCAGGCCTGTTGTTCCAGATAAAGCAACTCGCTGGCTTCTTGTTTCTTGGGCAAATCCTGCAGTTGTTGAATGCCCCGGGTGGCCATGTCGTAGGAGAAGGAGAACTTCAGTTTGTTGACGTCTTTGGGATCCGGGCTGCTTTGCTGATTGTTCAAAAAGCTCACCAACTCTTGTGTGTAGCCGCCCTGCGATTGCCACTGGCTGGTGCACTTACCCAGGTTGCACTGAATTCCTTCAAGCAGCCAGCCTCGTGCCATGAAAGGCTGCTCGCTCAACAGGTTCAGCATTTCAATTACATCGGTATTGGCCAGCCCCACATTGCGTTGATCAGTGGCCAGTTTTTTCAAATACTGCGGGGTTTGTATGCTTGACTGCGCCTGCTTCATGCGCTCTTCACGTGCGCTGGCTTCCAGGTATTCGTTGCCGCCATACGCACCGCCTGCCAACAACAGCACCACCGCAAGCATTGCCGAGGCCTTGATCAAATCGGTGGGTAAACCAATCAGCGCATGTTTGTTGCTGAAGTTACCCAAGCGGGCTGCAATGTCCAGGGGCAACGCACTTGGAAATAGCTCGGGTGCGTTGCTGTAAACATGGTATTCCGAACTTTCGATTGACCCATTGGTGTAGGTGTTCACTGTACTAAACACCTCGGCATCGCTGCCGATGATGTCCATGGTGGGCGCACCCTGTTCAATGACCACCAAGGCCATCTGACCTTTCTTGCTTCCTTCTTCTATGCGAATTGCATAGATGGCGTGTTCTTGTTCATTCTGTGTGGCCAACATGGCCGCCAGGCTGTACACCTGTCCGGTGCGTTCCTCATCCGAGATATCAGGATCGAAGTTATAAAGACCCAGGTATTCATTCTGATGGCCTTTGAGCAAAATATGCTTGGTGGCATCAATGCGGTCTGCATACTCCCGAATATCGGCAATCCGTTTGCTGTAGCTTGAGCGTGCCAGTGGCTGCCAGTTCAAGCCGGCAATGTAGGCCTTTTTCCCCAGCTGATGAACTACTGCAGACTGCTCAGCCATGGCGCATCTCCATGCTTACAGAACGACCGCGCGAACCAGAACGATGAAGTTCTCTCGCATGGTGGAAAGGTTGCGCGAACCGCCGGCCAGCAGTGGTGCTTGCTCGGTCAGTTTGCGCTCGGTGAAACCGGATACATCGCGGGACAGGCCTGTGATGGCCATCACTTCACCTGGGCGAAGTGCGATGGTGTACTGGTCAGAAATACTGCTGGTGTTGGGCGTTTGAACCCGTTGCAGGGTTTCGCCAGAGCCAGTGGTAATTTCCAGCAGGCTAGTGAGGTCAGACAAACTAATGCCCATTTTCAACATGATGGTGTTGTTGTCCAGAATGAAAGGCATGGCGGCAAATTGATCGCCAGTTGTAATTTCATCCGTGGTCAAGCCGGGCACACCTGTACCGCCACCCAAAGCACCTGAGGAGGCGGGTTTGGTTTCCGACAAATAACCCGTGGTGGTTAGCCTTGCCTTGCGTGCCCACTGCCTGTTCAATGCGACCAAGGAAATGGGGCGGTGTTGCACGTTGTCGCCAATTTCATTGAGGGCCTGCACAATGGCCGAGCTTGCGCCGAAACGTTGATTGGTCGGGCTGTTGGGTGGGTTTTGTCCAGGAATAAAACCTTGCAAGGCCTCAGGAATTGTCAGTGCTATGAGGCCTGCCTCGGGCGCCACCAGCGAGTCAGGCGACAACACACCAATGCCATAGCGCTGGGACAGGCTTCTGAAAAACACATCCCAGCTCACGCCCTGTTGGTCGTCTTTCTTGGACATGACCGAGTAAATATCAAGTTGTACATGCACCTGTTTCAGCATGTTTGCATTCTCGGCACGAATCAGATCCCGCACCTGGGTTTGCATGTCTCGGCTTGTTTTAACCATCACACGGCCCGTGCCTTCGGCCACGATCACTTCGGAACCGGGCACTGAGGCCACCATGCGGTTAATCACATCCAGAATACTCGCTTGTCCGTCAATTTTCCCTTTCTCGGACACGCTCAAATTCGAATTGCTTTGCACTTCATTGCCCCGCACCCGGCCTTGCGTACCGCTGCTCATGGCGTATTCATAACCATTGGGGAAAGAGGCCAGCTCATACATAGCGGTGGTGTAACGCATGATGACAATTGAGTTGTCGCGGTACTCCCAGGACAAGCCCAGTTTGTCGGTGGTGTTGTTTAAAAAATCAATCAGCGTACCGTCCCAGTTCATCGCCACAGCACCGACTGTGGCGCGGGGCGCCAGGGCCACACTGTCAACTGCGACTGGCGTGGAGGCCGGGGGTGCCGCTTCGGTTGGCGCGCTCACAGGTGGCAACTGGCGTGCACCCCGGCGTGGTTCGGCGCTGACCGGTGCGTTGAATACATCTTGTTGAATGCGAACGGGAATGCCGACCATTTGGGTCAAGCGGGCTGCCACCGTATTCAAATCCACGGGGCGGCCTTTGTCCGCAAAATTCATTTTATAGGTTTCATGGAAAATCGCGGGCAACTTGTCGTCGTCATTCACATGCACGAAGGTGCCGCCAATCCAGCTTTTGCTGGCGCGTTTCAGTACCTTCGCATTTTGTTGTTGCTTGGCTTGTTCTTCGGCGTATTGCCGACCACCACGAAAGGAACCGTTGGTTTGCAAGCTGGTGTTCACCTGCTCAACTTTGCGCAAGCCGTTGTCATTGTCAGCCTGTACTTCAGCCTTGATCTGTGGACCTGTGCAAGCTGCTGTTCCAAGGCTTAGCAATGCTGCAACAGCAGTGGATACCCATGTTCTGTTTGGTGGTGTCTTCATGTTTTATCGGCACTCTTCTTTTTGGTCGCCCAAGCGGGTAATGCGCAGCAATGGCGGTTCGTTGTTGTAAACACAGGCTTCCAAGGGGTATTCGCTGTTCTTGATTCCCGGTGTTTCAAGCACTTGTTCCACTGCATATTCAAACGTACCCGAGAAGGTGGTGCCCGCTGCAATCATCACGTAGCGGTCGGCATCCCAGCGGAAGGTGTAACCCGCTTCCTTGGCCCAGCGGCGAATGGCTTTGTCCAGCCTACCGTCTTCAACACGCAATTCCCATTGAATGGCACGCGGGGTCACCACCAGTCTTGCGCTTTCCTGTTTCACTGGCAGGGCAGCCAATTGCTCGGCTTCCCGAATCACTTTGGGCGGCAGGTCAACTATGAATACATCGGAGGATGGGGCTTGCATGGCCAGCTGTATGTTGCTGGTTTTGTTTGAAGTGGCGCTCGGGGATTTGGGTTCGAGGTTGGGCTGAGCAACCGCTACGAAGCTTCGGGCTTGCGGCAGGGGGTCTGGGGCGCTGTGCCTGGCCAGCTCAACATTGCGCGATAGCAACTCATCCGCGAAATAAGGAAGGTGGTCCTCATGTTTCTCTGCCACCATGGCGTGTGCGGGTGTCTTCATCGCAACTGTGGCACCTGTCTCCCCACTCGTTTCCCCGGTTGTATTCCATGCCATCAACACAATGGCTAGACCAAGAGCAAATTCCATATTCGTTTTACCTTCTTCGTATGGATCGGTTTTAAGCGAGTTTGCAAATTTTATTAATTCGAATATACATCAATATACGAAATATTTTCTTTTGCAGCAATCCCAAATTTCTTCTGCTGCGTCAGGGGGTTTTTGTCAGAGGCAAATCAATCTTGATAAATCGCGTCGAGCCATTGATTGCCTTCGTGCGGGCTGTAATGAACCAAAAGGTAGGCCGCTGTCTCAAGCACTGCAAGACTGCAGGCCTGTGCTTCGTCGAAGGCTTCCTGATTGATTGCGTCGTATTCGTAAATACACACTTTCAAGAGTTCGCCGATCAGGCGAGGAGTGGATTCGATGGTTTTTATTTTGGGGCGCAGTTCTGAATAGGCTTTCATCAGGCCACGGAAGTAGTGCCAGGTGGTGCCTTCAGTTTCGGCCAGGCCTCGAAGGATGAAAGACAAGCTCAGGTTCAAAAGGCCCGCGTCTTCGATGTGTGCAGCCAATTCGCTGTATTCACAGTCGCATGGATCGACTGGATGGTGAGCCCTGAAATATGCAATGTTATTTGCAATCGGGTTGTCGGAGGAAAGGCCTGCAAGCGCTGCTGCCGTACTCTCGAATGGCTTTGTTTGTGCGACCATGTTTTTATTGTTCACTCGTTGAGTTAATGAATACTTGCCCGAATTTATTGTGCGAACAAGTGTTGACTGAACAAATGTTTGAAAAAAATCACATTTTTTGTCATTTCATGTAACAGTACCTACAAAAATTGCGACAAATTCTAAGTATCCACATGAGGTGATCATCGAAGATCCATGATTTATAAAGGGATTAATTTCCTTTTATATTTCATTCTCGTGATAAGTTTGTTGCAAATTCCTGCAGTCCTCTCTGAGCTTTTCTCGGTCTTTTGCCGTTTCTAGATGTATTCAGAACCCTCCCACCCAGATTCCTCTCAATGTTCAACGAAAGCAATCACATCAAAGGGTGGGGGTGGGGGGTAAAAAGGGGGGTGTTATCGTGACAATACCACCCTAAAGCGGGGGCTACCGTGACGAACCTTCTCAATCGCTTCATTGATCTGCTCGAAGCGGTAGGTTTCAACGATGGGTTGTATGTTGTGCAAGGCTGCGAATTTCAGCATATCCGCGATAACACGTGGGCTGCCCACAGGTGAGGATGAAATGGTGCGTTGCTGCCCCATCAATCCAAACACGCCGATGTCCAAAGGCTCCAGTATTGCACCCAGAAAATGCAAACGCCCTTTGGGTGCCAGCGTAGCAATGTAGGCATTCCAGTCGAGTTTCACATTCACAGTCGACAAAATCAGGTCGAATGAGCCGGCCGCCTTTTTCAATGCGTCGGCGTCTTTGCTGTTGAGCACGTGGTGTGCGCCCATGCTTTTCAGTTCATCGGTTTTGGAAGAATCACTGCTAAATGCTGTTACCTCGCAGCCCCACGCTTTTAGAAACATCACTGCCATGTGGCCCAAGCCGCCCACACCAATGACAGCCACTTTGCTTTGCGGTGAAATATTGAATTGCACCAGTGGGTTGTACACGGTGATGCCACCACACAGTAGCGGGCCTGCTGTTACCGGGTTGACACCCGCGGGAATTTTCACAGCGCTGATCGCCTGTGCACGTACCTTGTCAGCAAACCCGCCATGGCGGCCAACAATTGTGCCTTTGGCCGTGCTGCACAGGTTGTGATCGCCGCCCATGCACATTCTGCAACTTTCGCAGTAGCCTGCATGCCAGCCAAGGCCCACGACATCACCCAAAGCAAGGTGGCTGACATGGCTGCCCACTTTGCTCACTCGGCCAATAATTTCATGGCCAGCCACCATGGGGTATTTGGCGCGGCCCCAGTCGTTGTCAAGCATGCTGACATCGCTGTGGCAAATGCCGCAGTGGTCGACATCAATTTCGATATCAAATGCGCCCAGTTCACCGGGGTCGTACTGATAGGGTTTGAGTGGGCCTTTGGCCTCGAAAGCTGCGTAAGCGTTGATCATGATGTCTCCTTGAGTTTGCTTGATGGTATTACACCTTCGACAGTAGTATGTAGGTGAAAGTAATAATCAGAACAATCAGGAGACAAGACTTGCAAACCCATCGCCGCGCCTGCCATTTGTGTGAAGCCATTTGTGGCCTGAAGATCGAGGTAGACAACAATCAGATTGTTTCAATCAAGGGCGATGAGCAAGACCCCTTTAGCCGCGGGCACATTTGCCCCAAGGCAGTGGCATTGAAGGACATTCAGGAAGACCCCGATCGTTTAAAGCACCCGGTTAAAAAAGTGAATGGGCAATGGGTAGAAACCACCTGGGACGACGCCATTGAATTGGCCTGCGAGGGCTTGTTTCAGGTGCAGCAAAAATATGGTGCCAACGCCGTGGGTGTTTACCAGGGAAACCCGAATGTGCACAACTGGGGTTTGATGACCCACAGCGCCAATTTTCTGGGTTTGCTGAAAACACGCAACCGTTTTTCAGCCACATCGGTTGATCAGTTGCCCATGCAACTGTTGGGTTACTGGATGTTTGGGCACCAATTGCTGATTACGATTCCCGATATTGACCACACCAATTATTTCCTCATGCTGGGTGCCAACCCGATCGCTTCGAACGGCAGCTTGATGACCGTGCCCGATGTG
Source organism: Limnobacter olei (assembly GCF_029087225.1). Classification (GTDB taxonomy): domain Bacteria; phylum Pseudomonadota; class Gammaproteobacteria; order Burkholderiales; family Burkholderiaceae_B; genus Limnobacter; species Limnobacter olei. Next base: position 27,379 of record NZ_JARFJD010000022.1, read on the forward strand.
GCCAAACGCATCAAGACTTTGCAGGCACGTGGCGGAAAGTTGATCGTGATTGATCCTCGCAAAACCGAAACCGCCGAGGTGGCCGATGCGCATCATTTCATCAGGCCAGCCAGCGATGCGGCTTTTGTGTTTGCACTGATCAATACCATTGTTGGCGAAGGCTTGACCCGTATGGATCGCTTGGCCCACCACAGTGAGGGTTTGTATGCGGCGTTGGGTGCGATTTCAAAAGTGACGCCTGAAGTGGCGCAAGCCGAGTGCGGTATTGAGGCTGACACCATTCGCCAAATTGCGCGTGATTTTGCCAACGCCGGGAAAGCGGTTGCTTATGGGCGTATGGGTGCTTGCACGCAGCGCCATGGCACCCTAGCGCAGTGGGGTATTCAGTTGCTGAACTTTGTGACGGGCAACACCGACCGTGTGGGTGGTAGCCTGGTGGCCAACCCCGCGCTAGACCTGATCGCCGCGCCCAACAGCAAGCCCGGCAGTTATGGCCGCTGGCACAGCCGGGTCAGCCAAAAGCCTGAGGCGTTGGGTGAGTTTCCCAGTGCCATCATGGCTGAAGAAATTCAAACCGAGGGCGAGGGGCAAATCAAGGCCATGGTGACCATTGCCGGCAACCCGGTGTTGTCCACACCCAATGGCCAGCAGCTTGACAAGGCTTTGGCGGGGCTTGAGTTCATGGTGTCCGTGGACTTGTACATCAATGAAACGAATCGCCATGCGGATGTGATTTTGCCCACTACATCGCCTCTTGAGCATGATCACTACGATTTGATTTTCAATATTTTCGGTGTGCGTAACCAGGCCAAATACAGTGCCGCCACTTTGCCCAAACCACAGGGAAGCCTGGATGACTGGGAACTGATGGACAAGCTGGCAGCCTGCTACAGCGCAAAGATTGGCAAACCTTCGCGACCCTCCATGCCGCCGCAAATGATTCTCGACATGGGGTTGCAAATGGGGCCCTATGGCATGGCCAGTGAGCACAAGCTCAGTTTGGAAAAATTAAAGCAGCAAGCTGAGGGTATTGACTTGGGGCCGCTTAGCCCCAGTTTTCCAGACCGTTTGCAAACTGCCGACAAAAAAATTCAGTTGGCACCTGCAGAAGTGCTTCAAGCCGCAGCAAATTATGTCAACGATTTGTTGAATGCGAACCGACAGGCTGGCACAGAGATGATGCTGATTGGCAGGCGCCACATTCGCAGCAACAATTCATGGATGCACAACTCCGAGCGCTTGGTGAAAGGCAAGAACCGATGCACCGCGATGGTTAACCCGGCCGATGCAGCACGATTGCACTTGCAGGAGGGCCACAATGTGCGTGTGCGCAGCCGTGTGGGTGAAATTACACTGCCCGTAGAAATTTCAGACGATGTAATGCCCAGCGTGGTGAGCATTCCGCACGGCTGGGGCCACGACAAAACCGGGGTTCGTTTGCAGGTGGCTGCGGCGCATGCAGGTGTAAGTTGTAACGATTTGACCGATGAACAGTGGCTGGATGAACCCAGTGGAAACGCCGCAGTCAACGGCGTGCCGGTCACCTTGATTCCAGTCGCGCAATAGTTTTTAGGCCGACTGAAAATCAGTTGGCCTTTCTTTCCCACACAGTCATTTCTGCAATACTGTGCTGGTATTTGCGGGCTGTTTCCCGAATCACAAACGGAACATTCAATGGCTCGCGAATCAATTTGAAATGGGGTGCGAGCACCGCTTGCATGCCATCCCGCATGGTTTTGGGTTTGCCATTTTCTTCAATGCCGCCAATCCAGTTTTGCTTGGGGGTGTACTCGGTCAACAAGGTGTAGGGCGAGCTGATCACCAGCAAGCCGCCAGGCACAATGCGCTTTGGCATGTCGTTTAAAAACTCGGTGGGGTTGTTCACCCGGTCAATCAGGTTGCCTGCGAATATCAGGTCATAACCCGTGTGTTCCGCACCCAGCCTGCAGGCGTCGCCTTGCGAGAATTCAACACGCAGGCTGCACTCGCTGTAATTGAAATCAGCAAGCGACAGTTGCATGGCCCTGCCCAAATCACCCTCATCGTGCAAAAAGTAATTCAGCGCATTGCCCTTTTGCAAGGCTTGGGCGGCGTCGATGAAACGTGCGGAAAGGTCAACACCCACAGCGGCATCAAACCCCAAAGCCAACTCGAAGGTACTTCGTCCAACTGCACAGCCTAGGTCCAGCGCTTTGCGGCGTGGCCGATTGCCCATGAATTCCATGCAAAGTTGAGCGCAGCGCACTGGGTAATTGGGAACATCAAAATAGTCGACGCCGTAGTGAAAGGCCAGGTACTGGTTTAATAGCTCGTCGGTTTCGTAATAATTGGTCATAAAGCCTTATTGGGCACAGGTTCTGAAGCCGACGAACACATCGTTTCGATCGGGCGTGTAGGCTTGGCGGTAAGTGCCGCGAATGAGTATGGAAGAAGTGGCGCAAGAACCACCCCGAACCACTTTGTGGTCTCCGAATTGCAAGGTGGACATGAAGGGGTACATATCCATAGTGAATCCGCTGTAAGGGAAAAACAGGCTGTCGGTCCACTCCCAGACAGTGCCAATCATTTGCCGACATCCAAACGGGCTGTCACCCTCGGGCAGCGCAGTCACCGGCAGCCTAGCCAGGTGTGTGCTGTCCATGTCCACCCGGTGTGTTTCCATGGTGTTGCCCCATGGAAACTTGTTGAAGGTGCCTTGTTCTCGATTGCCCAAGGCCGCCACTTCCCATTCAAACTCGGAAGGCAAGCGTCGCCCGGCAAACTTGCAGTAGGCCTGTGCTTCCCAATAACTCACGTGCTTCACGGGCAGGTTGGCCTGAACAGGAAGCCATTGGTCGAAGTGGCGTTCAAGCCAAATGCCGTTCTCTTTTTTCCAGAACAAAGGATGCTTTGCACCAGTGCTCTTGCGCCACTTCAGGCCCGCCATGCTCCAGTGTTGGTCGTTTTCGTAGCCGCCAGCTTGAATGAAGGCAAGGTACTCAGCGTTGCTGAGCAGGTTTCTTGAAATTTTGAATGCTTTCAGGTCAACGATGAATCCGGGCTTTTCATTGTCGAAGCAGAAATCTTCTGTCGCGAAATATTAAGATTCTGGTGGCATGCCGATGCGGTAGCGGCCTGCAGGTACTTCCACATCGCTGTGATCGATTGGATATGTGTTTTCCGCGCCTGTGTCCTTCAACGAAAAGGGCGGCGGCGCATAGCCCAGGCTTTGGCGCGCCCACACCATCGACTCAATGTGCATGTTCAGGTGAAAAATGGCGTACTTGTAAAGGTACAAGTCGCTGTCGGTCAGCGCCTTGGTTTCAATTCGCTGTTTCACCTTGTTGAAGGTGTCGTCAAAGTAGCGCAGGGTGTCGGGTTTGTCTGGGAAAAGCCCTTCTTGCCAGCGGTCCTCGTGGGCCAGTTCAAACGAGTCCCAGATGTCGTCCAGCGCCGGGTTGTACGAGGGGGCTTTGTCCAGGTTTTGCAGAATGAATCGCTCGAAGAAAAAAGCAGCATGCCCAACTTCCCAAATTGGCGGATTAATGCCCGGCAAATAGGGCACTTTGGTTTGCTGAGCACTTAAGCTGTTGAGCAATTCAAGAACACGCTCGCGGCTTTGTTGCAAAGTAGCGAGTAAGGATTGCTTGTTATTCATCGTGGTGGTACTACTAATGGGTTACAACCAATTATAGGCCACCCATGTCCATTAAATCGATACTGCACACTTTGACTGTTGCTTCCGCTGCGTTGTTGATCGCCAGCGGTAGTGCTTACGCCGAGAAACCTGAAAAAGGAAACGGTAACCAGGGCAAAAACAAGGAACAAAGTGAACAACGCGGGCAAAAGGAAAACCGCAAGGGCAATGGTAACGAGAAAGGCGGTGGTAATGTTACAGGCAAGCGTGCTGAAGGCCGCGATTCTGGCCAAGGCGGAGTGTCGGTTTCATTCAACTTTGGCAGCACCGAGACCCGCATTGTGCGGGACTACTACGGTGGCCAGGTTGCCAAAGGCAAATGCCCACCCGGCCTGGCCAAAAAGGGCAATGGTTGCCAGCCTCCGGGCCAAGCCAAGCAGTGGCAAAAGGGCCGCGCCTTGGGTAGCGACGTTCGCTATTACGACATTCCCAATGAATTGCGCATTCGCCTGCCCGCGCCACCCTTGAACCACAAGTACGTGCAGCTTGGCACCGACCTTTTGTTGATCGCGGTGGGCACCGCCATTGTGGTTGATGCAATTGACGGGATTTTTTAAGCTTCGGATCGGGGCTGAATCCCAGTCCCGATTCGATCCAGTACGTGGTCTACCAGGTTTTTAAGAACCGATTCCCTGACCGGCAATTTGTCGGTCAGTGGGTTTTCCAGCAGTGACACCAAACCATGCAGGCTTGACCAAATGAACATGGCGTCGGCCTGGGGGTCGATTTGCTGCGCGTTGGAGTTTGATTTTTTAATCAAATCCAATTGATCACGCAACATCAAAAAAGAGTGCTGGGCACGTTTCAGCGCTTCGCCGCTCAAGGCGAAACCGTTGTGGTGTTCGCTGAACATCAGTCGATAACGGTGGGGATAGCTAACCGCATATCGAATGTAAGCCAAGCCCATGAGCCTGAGGCCCTGCCATTCATTTTCCCCTTGAGTTCTCGCATTCAAGTGTTCAGAGAAATGCTTGAAGCACTCGCTAGTTAAATCACTCAACAAGTCATCTTTGCTTTTGAAGTGGCGGTAAGGCGCCTGATGAGACACATCGAGATCACGCGCAATTGCACGCAGGCTCAGCGCGCTGATGCGGCCGCGATCAAGTTCGTCAAAGGCTTTCGCCAAACACCGGGATTTCAGGTCGTCTTCTGTCATGCGCACATCATAAATCAGAATCTGTTGACAGTGTCTACATTGAGGAATATTCTTTGTTGACGCTGTCAACATTCAAGGTGTCTCTGATGTTAAAACTGAACAGATTGTTAAAAGTTACCGCGTGGACAGCGGCCGGTCTTGCACTCACCGCATTTTCAATTTCAACGCCTTTTGTTTATCCCCAGGGAAAAGCGGCCATAGCCCAAAACGCGAAGTTGGTCGTGACTCATGCATTTATTCAGGATGGCAAGTCAGGGCCTTTCTACTCACGCAGTGAGGAGGTTGTGAAATCACTCAAAGGGCAGCCAGGCTTGTTGGCATATTCCGTGCGCCGACAGTTGTTTGGCAACCAGGCGTGGACTCTCACTGTGTGGGATTCCGAGCGCAGCAAATCAGCGTTTATTCGTTCAAGTGCACATCAATCGGCCATGGCCGAGGCTTCAATCGTGTTGAGTTGTGCGCGATTTCTTCGGGTTGACTGGTCTGGAGAAATAAAAAACCTGGATTGGGACGAGGTGTTGGGTCGATTGGATACCGAGTCCGTTTCTTACAGCTTTGGTGATTCCAACTGCTGACACCTTACACGGCCCTCGCGCCGCTGTCTCAAATCTCTGTTCCTCATCTTTTCGCGACGCGGTAACATGACGCCTTTGTTACCGTTAAACATCAGCCCATGGTTGATGGGACCACACCGTGAACAGGCCGTAAAACGATTTCATTGGTTGTGTGGAACATCGTGTTGTATTTTTCGAAGATGTGTGTATTATGCATATAAATAGCTCACCGAAAACATCAAAAATCGCCAACTTGCTTGGGGCAGTTGCCGGGCTTGTTAACAACAGGCTTGAGGAGGAGTTGAGGGTTCATCCCAACGCCAACAGCACTGCAAGCGCCGCTTTGAATGTAATTGGAATGTTTGGGGTGTGTTCGATCGGGCAGCTTGCGAAGGGCTTGTGTTTGTCCCATTCGGCCACGGTCCGCCTCACAGAGAAAATGGAGTTGTCGGTTTGGGTGTCCAGACTTGCTGGCGAGGACAAGCGAGTGGTCAATCTTGAATTGACAGAGCCCGGCAAAAAACATTTGCGTGATGTGCTGGATACCCGGTTGGGAACTTTAAAACCGATTGTTTCCAAACTGTCGGCCACGCACCAGAAGCAGTTGGAAAAAATTTTGTCGTTGTTGATCGAAGATTCGGTGAACAGCGAAATGGATGCGGTCAGTGTGTGTCGACTTTGTGACGACAAGGTGTGTCCCGAAGACGATTGCCCAGCCCATCACAAGCTGGATTCTCTCGATTCCTAGGTTTGGCCTATGCATGTGCTTTGACCTCTTGAGAATGAGCCGCCAACCGATTTGAAGTGGCAGTACGAAGTGCTCTGGTAATTGAACTTGTTACATTCTCTTGAGGTTAATGATGAAAAGATTTGCCCTGATAGTTTCATTGGTTGCAGCAAGCGCTGCAATTATTCCCGCCGCAACCACCGCACAAGGCACACAATCTGGTGATGCCACCATGTTGAATTCCATCCCCCCCAGCATGCGCTTGAGCAAGGACGAGGTGTATTCGATGTACCTGTCTGCAATTCAAAAAGGCTATGTGGAGAAAACCACTGGCGATGGAAGCATGATTTTTATCATGACTGGCAAAGGCATGAGTAAAACACGTGAGCAGGTTTTGAAGGAACTTATGAACCAGACTCCTGAGCAGCGCCGCAACGCCAACAAGCCTTAAGCGTTTTTGGCTCTGCCTGTCAATCAACTGGAGAAGGCTGATTTTCGTCGGAGAGTCAGCCTTTTTCTTTGAGGAAGTCAATAAACGCCCGTGACTTTGAATTGATGTGTTTTCGATCCGGTATGACTGCGTATACATTTCGCTTGAAACCGAAATAGCCCGGTAGCACCGTTTCAAGCCGTCCTGCCTGAATGTCCTCTTGAACAACAAAAGCCGGTATCAAAGCGATTCCCAAGCCTTTGAGCAGGCATTCCCGAATAGCGAGGCTGTTGTTGGACTCGAATGTGCCTGTCACGTTCACGCTGTGTTCCTGGCCTTGGGCGTCAAAATACACCCATTGTTTGGGGCTGCTTCGGTAGGTGTAGATCAGGCATTTGTGTTCACTCAGGTCGGCGGGATGATCGGGCACACCGTATTGCCGCAGGTAGGCACTGGAGGCCACGGTGAGGTGTTCTATCTCTCCCAGTTTTCGGGCGACCAAACCAGAGTCTTTGAGTTCTGCAATCCGGATGGCCACATCAAATCCTTCGCCAATAATTTCGGATATTTTGTCTTCGAGGTGAAGCTCAACCGTGAGTCTTGGATGTTTGTTCATGAACGCCGGAATTCTTTTGATCAAGGTGGTCAAGCCGTACGACATTGGCGCAGCGATACGTAGCTTTCCTTTGAGCTGTTGCTGATTGTGAGTGATTTCCTGTTCGGCTTCCGCAATGCTCGACAATGCAACACTGGCCTTCTCAAAAAGTCTGCTTCCTTCCTCTGTCAGACTAAGCCTACGGGTAGAACGCTGAATCAGCTTTACTCCAAGCCGTTCTTCCGTTCTGGAAACCGCCTTGCTGGCCGCGGATTTGTTGATTCCCAGGTTTGTAGCGGCATCCGTGAAACTAAGCCGTTTCGCCACCTCTACAAACACACGCAGGTCGACCAGTTCATTCACGATTGTTGCTCCACAGGAAACAATAAGTTGCTGATTGCCTAGATTATCAATTTCGCGATTGCAAATACACTGTCAAGGTGAATGTCAAGGCAGATTGCCTGAAAGGTTGTGTACGAATGAACGTGTTGTTGTTGCTGGCCTGTGGCCTTTTAATCTCCCTGACCTATGCCTTGGGCAAGTTGGCCACTCAAGCGGGTGTGGAAGGCATCGAGCTGCTTTTCTGGCAAATTTCAGGCAGCGTATTGATTGTATTGCCCAGCGCATGGTGGGCTGGCCAATTGCCGAAGTTGCGGAAGGACCATGTGCGGTACTACACCCTGGCGGGTTTGATGGGTTTTACTGGTCCGTACCTCATTACTTATTGGGTGCTGAACTACATTCCCTCTGGTCTCGTCGGTGTGGTGGCCTCGCTTTCACCCTTACTCACCTTTGCAATTGTATTGGTGCTTTTCCGCGGTAAAGCAAATTTCGCCAGCGGCCTTGGTTTGGTTTTAGGGTTTGCAGGCGTACTTGCCATTTTGTTGCCCAAAAACAGTTTGCCCAGCCCCGATATGTTCATTTGGGTATTGCTGGCCTGCGCCTCACCCTTGTTGCTCGCAATTGGGAATGTTTACAGAACTCGGGCATGGCCCGCCAACGGAAAGCCACTTCAAATGGCTGCCGGTTTACTCACCTCCCAGTGGGCACTGCTCCTGCCTGTCTACGCAGTGACCCAACCTGTGGGTTTGCCCACACAAGCCTTGTTTACTGTGATGAGCATCGCTGTGGTGTCGGGCTTTTTCTATTTGATCAGCTTTGAACTGCAGCGCCGCACAACGCCTGTGTTTGTGGGGCAGTTGGGATATGTCATTGCGCTGTGTTCTCTGTTGATCGGCATTTTGTTTTTCAATGAAACACCCTCGCTCTGGGTTTGGGCTGGTGCGGCACTGATCGCCGTAGGGGTGTATTGGGTATCAAATAGTAAATCAATAGGTGGTACAGCATGACTCAATCATTTGAAGTGAGTATTCCTGCCGCCGGGCAGCCACTGGCCGGTACGTTTTTTCCAGCGATCAATGGCAAACATGACAAGCCACTGTTGATTTGCCCTGCCACCGGAATCATTCAAAAGTTTTATTTTCCCTTCTCGCGTTGGCTGGCTGAACAGGGTTTTTCTGTGTTGGTGTTTGATTATCGAGGCATCGGAAAATCTTTGCAGGAGTCGCATGTCAAGCATTGCGGGGTGAAAAAGCAGGACTGGGGCTTGTATGACATGCCGGCAGCGCTGGATTTTCTGCTGGAACTCACTGGGCAGGGTAGCGCATACCTGATCGGGCACAGTGCAGGTGGGCAGTTGTTTGGCTTGATGCACAACCACGCCAAAGTACGTGGCGTGTTGGCGGTGGCAGCTTCTTCCGGGCATGTGAAGAATATTCGGAAGGACAAGCGCAATGGTGCCAAGTTCATGCTGCGATGGGTGATCCCGATCAGCTCTGCCGTGTTGGGGTACGTGCCAGCCAAGCGTTTTGGCTGGGGTGAGAATTTGCCAAAGGGTGTTGGCCTGCAATGGGCCAAGTGGTGTTCCAGCCCCGGTTATGTAGAAAATGAATTTGGTGATGGTGTGCAACAACACTGGTTCGAACAGTTCAACTCGCCAATTACTTTTGTGCATGCCAGCGATGATGAAATCGCAACCCTGCCCAACGTGGAGGACATCATGCGTCTGTTCACCAAGGCCAGCAAGAAACGGATTGAAATCAAACCCGAGACGTTCGAGCTTGGCAAAGTAGGGCACATCGATATTCTCAGAGAGCGGTGCAACAGCATTTGGCCACAAATTCTTGCAGAACTCACGCCTTAGGCTAAGATTGGGTAATTGAGTTTTCGAACATAAAACCCATGAGTTTTCTTGTAAATCAAAGGATCTTGAGATTCTGGTCGCTTGTTTTTTGCATTGTGTTTTCTGCGAATGCGGTTGCCCGCAACATAGAACCCAAGCCCTTGCATTACGAATTGCCTGGCTGGTTCAAACAAACTTTTCTGGAAATTCCCCTCGACATTCAAGATGCACAAACCCGAGGAAAGAAGCTGCTCATTTTCTTTCACCTCGATGATTGCCCTTACTGCGCGTATTTGCTGAAAGAGAATTTTACAGAAGGACCCAACCGCGAGAGGATTGAAGCCAAGTTCGATGTGATTGCCATCAATGTGCGTGGCGACTTGCCCGTGAATTGGATCGACGGCACCGTGTATTCTGAAAAGCAATTGGCCAGAAAACTGGGTGTGTTTGCCACCCCAGCAGTGTTGGTGATGGGGCCCAAGCCCGAGGTGAACAAAAAAATTATGGGCTACAAGAAGCCTTCTGAGTTTCTTGATTTATTGGGCCTTGCCAATTGATTCGAGCTTAAACGGTAAGCCTTGGGCGTTTGCCCTGTTTGTTGCCTAAACACCCGTGCAAAATTGCCCGAACTGGCATAGCCAAGCCGATACGCGATTTGTTGAATGGGTAAATCGGTGGTGTCCAGCAAACAAATGGCATCTCGAAGGCAGGCCATGTCCCGTAGTTCACGGTAACTGGTTTGCCAGAAATCAAGTTTTCTGCGCATGGTCCTCAGTGACACCCCTAATTTAACGGCCACTTCATTCTGGCTTGGATAGCCAGACTCTCCCAGCGTCAGCATTTGCTGAACCTGTGCCAGAAAGTGGCTGCTGTCACCCGATATTAGAGCCAGTTCGCGTTCGCATTGTTGAACTGCGAGCGCCAAAACAGGTGGGTTTGACATAGGGAGTTTTTTATTGGCCACATCAGCAGGTATGCAGTATTGCCAAACAGTGGAGTCGTGCAACATGGCGGGCAGGCGATCAGCGAAACGGGGCACGTAATTCTGCAACTCCCCCCGCAGAAAGAAATGCCCTGTGGGTTTTTCAGTGCCGATCAACATTTGAAGCGACCTGAACAGTACAGTCAAAATACACTCAAAATAAACACGTTGTATCTCAGTCCCCAAAGGCAAGTTGATGTGCAGTGAAACGCAGGTATGTTCGGGCAGGGAAGAGACCGACAAGTTGACTGCACGCTCCTGCACAGTCCAGAAGCGGCTGAGCAAATCGAATACTTCAGGCATTGAGCTTGCACACATGATGGCCATGCCCAAGCTGCCATGGCTGGTCAAAGGCAATGACAAGCCGATTTCAAAACCCAATCCATTATTGCCAGTGTGCTCGAGTATCTGATTGATCAGATTCATTTGCACCACAGGTGGAACCCTGGCTGCGGGATCTTCAAGAATTCTTTTGTCGAAACCTGCTTTTGCAATCAACTCATTCTCATCCAACCCTCGTTCTCGACCTATGGCCAGCACAGTTTTTACATAGATTGCAGGAATGTGTGGTTTAAAAAACCAGATTCCCAAAGGGTGTTGGCCAGTGGATTGCGGCATGCTTGTCATGCACTTTCCCGATTGGAGATGATTCGAAAAATCAGACTACTCAGATGTTGGCCTGGAATCAACCTCCCCACTGTGACCAAACGATTGATTCCGGGAAGGGCGACAGCGGCCTTATTCTCGATTGCGTGGATTGCGCATGTCGCCACAGGAATCACACTCATGGCTACACGCTCGGTCCAAAAGCTTACAGAAGTCTTGTTCGAACTCCTCGGATTAAGGCCCATGCGCTCGAAGATGGGCGTTTTCGTGATTCCAGGACACAAGCTGCCCACATGAATGCCATAGGGTTTTAGTTCTTGGGCCAATGCATTGGAAAAGGCGAGCACGTAGTGTTTGCTTGCACTGTAGGCTGCAAGATTGGGCACGGGAGCAAATGCTGCAATCGACGCCACATTGAGTATGCGGCCTGGAATGCCTTTTTCGATCATATGGTTTGCAATTCTAGAGGCCAGTGCCGTCAACACCTGAACATTCAGGTTCAACATGTTGTGTACTTTGACCGGGTTCAATTCAATTTGCGGACCGTACAGTGCGGTCCCTGCATTGTTGATTAACACCTCTACGGAAATGCTTTGTTCATTCAGGTGTTTCATCAATTGATCAATTGCCTGCGCGTCAGTCAAGTCCATGGTCAAGGTGCTCAGCCGGTCAATGTTTTTCCCGGCATTAATTTGCAGTGTTTCGAGTTCGTCTTCCCTCAAACTGACCGCCAAAACCCTGGCCTCGAGGCGAAGCAATTGCAAGGTGATCTCGCGACCAATGCCGCTGCCTGCGCCGGTGACCAAAACGGAACGGTTGCGCCAGAAGTTGGCTGAGGGGCGTTTGAACATGATTGATCCATTCAGTGGTGAAGTTGTGCACACTGTACTGACCGAGCAGGACACTGGTAAGCGCATTTTCGGCCATGCGCGCATCAAAATCGGTCAACTGAAAGATTGCCGGGAATTTTTCAGTGTTTGTCATGGTTCTTCAATGTTGGGCTGAATAAGCCAGCCATTTTTGAAGGAGGAAAGCCATGTTCCCGGACTCTCCCTATATTGCGCGCCCCGGTCAAATCAATGCTTGGGACAATGAAGAGTTCGTTGCAGCCGTGAGATCAACCGGTAAAAAGCAGCTGATTGTGGCAGGCGTGGTGACCGAGGTGTGTGTCTCGTTTCCGGTGTTGTCGGCGCTCGAGGAGGGTTACGATGTGTTCGTAATCGCTGATGCATCTGGCACATTCAACGAAATGACTCGGGATGCGGCATGGTCTCGAATGATTGCTGCCGGTGCGCAAATGATGACTTGGTTTGGTGCTGCCTGTGAACTGCATCGCGATTGGCGAAATGACGTGGAAGGTTTGGGCGCTTTATTCTCCAATCACATTCCCGACTATCGCAACCTGATTCATAGCCACCAAACGCTGACTCAAGGGCGTGACTGACGCGACTACGATTACATTTTCAACGACTGCTGGTTTATCAAACTTGCTGTCGTTGAATTGACCTGCCTTGGGAGCCAACTGTGGTTATTTGATTCGTTTGATTACCGTGCAGCATCCGTTTAAAGTCTTGCTAATGCGTGACTCGCTATTATTGCAATGAGAGAGACTGGAACACTGAGGTTTTTTTGCGGAAAAATGGGTTCAGGAAAATCAACTTTAGCTAAAAAGTTGGCTGATCAACCTAATTCTTTTCTGCTTTCTGAAGATCAATTACTGGCGGGTTTGTATCCAGATTCTATTCACTCACTCGAAGACTATATTCGCTTATCAAGGCGTCTGAAATCAGTCCTACGGTCTCAGGTGGTCAGCCTCTTAAAACTTGGTGTGAATGTGGTGATGGACTTCCCCGGTAATACGCGCACTCAGCGACAGTGGTTTCGAGAAGTGATTGATGAGGCCGGCTGTCCACACGAACTGATTTTTCTCGACAGACCTGACCACGTTTGCATTGAACAGCTGTTAAAGCGGCGCGAACTTGAACCCGAGCGAGCGACATTTGACACTGAGGCAAACTTTCACGCGGTCACAACCTATTTTCAGGTACCCGAGGAAAACGAGAGTTTTAAGGTGGTGAAGAAGTAGCTCTCGTTTGCCCGAATACCCTAAATGGTGTTTACTGCGCGGTATATCCACCGTCGATCGCAACCGACTGGCCAGTGAGATAGGTTGATCCAAAAGCAGCAAGCCACACAATTGTCTTGGCGACTTCTTCTGCCGAGGCTGCTCGTTTTGCAGGCACACTAGAGAGAAAGCCGTTTTTAATGGCTTCGTCCCCACCCACAAAACGGTTCAACATGTCCGTATCGACTGGACCCGGTGCAACCGCGTTGACCCGGATACCCAGTGGCGCAACCTCAAGCGCTGCAGACTTTGTCAGGCCCTCTACTGCATGCTTGCTCGCCGCATACACCGCAGCGCCAGGAGCACCCACTTGCCCCACTATCGATGACAAATTGACGATTGAACCCTGGCCTTGCCGCTGCATCGCATTTAACTCGTGTTTGAGCAACAGCAGCGTACCCAGAACATTGGTGTCGAAGGTATGTCGGTAATTCGATTCAGTTTGCGAGGTGATTGCGCCCAGAGTGCCCTCAACCCCGGCATTGTTAATCGCAATGTCCAGTTGTCCAAATTGCGCCAATACAGTTTGGATCAGCGACTCCACCTCGGATTCAATGGACACGTCTGCCTTTACAAACAGAACTTGCCCACCCAGTGCGGCAAGTTCTGATGCCAGTGCCTGGCCTGCATCTGCGCGTCGCCCACTGATCACCACATTAAAGCCCTGTTTGGCGAATTCAAAAGAAGTTGCTCTGCCAATTCCTGCCAAGGCGCCTGTAATTAAAACTGTTTTGGTCGTCATGTTGATCTCCCGGTTAATCATTGAATGGAACCTGTGAGTAATTTGATTGATTCCAGTAGAGTCTTCTAGTACCTTAAATAAGCTAAAACAAATTCCATTTTGGAATAAATAAATCGATGGATAAACTTGCTTCAATCCTGTTGTTTGTGCGCGTTGCAGAAACGGGTAGCTTTTCAGCGGTCGCGTCTGAAATGGGTACTACTCAAAGTTCAGTCAGCAAAAAGATTGCTGCACTTGAAAGCAGCCTGGGCTTCAAATTGTTCAGTCGAACAACTCGGGCAATTTCACTGACTGGGGAGGGGGCAAATTATCTTGAACAGGTTCGACAGCCTTTGATTGATCTTGAATCTGCAGAAGTCTCACTTCGGCAGGGGCAGTCAAAAGTCAGCGGCGCATTGCGAATTGCGGCCTCTGTGGGTTTTGGGCGTTTGTGTTTGATGCCTTTGCTCAAGGGTTTCATGGACGAACATCCACAGCTCAAAATTGATCTTCGGTTACATGATGAATTTGTTGATCTGGTAGAGCAGGGCATCGACGCTGCAATTCGTATCGGTCATCTGGATGACAGCGGGCTCATTGCAAAACGAATCGGGTATTCAACCAGACGCCTATTGGTGCACCCTGAGTACCTTCGTGAATACGCACAGCATGCAAAGTTACCCGAGCATCCTGATGACCTGGTTCACATGAATTGCATTGTCTACACCGGGTCCTCATTCAAGCAGTCTTGGCGGTTTTCAGGTGCACAAGGGAGGCAAGGTGGTAGCCCTCAGCCACTCACTGTTCGTGTTGAAGGCAATATTCAAACCAACAGCAGTGAGGTGATCAGGCAGGCTGTGTTACTGGGTATGGGAGTGGCCTATTGCCCTGACTGGCTGTTGGCTGAGGAAATCAAAGCGGGTCAGGTTTGCGAAATTCTTCCGGGTTGGAGCGAGCCTCCCTCGCCGATTTGGTTTGTGTATCCACCGCAGAGGAAGGATTCCCTCAAGGTAAGGGTGTTGGGTGATTTCTTGCAAGCGAGGTACTCAGCATTGCTTTTGCCAAGTCAATAAAGGCGCGTGTTTTTGCGGTCGAGGTTCGGCCCTCACGATGCACGATTTGCACCGGCAACGGATCGGGTTCAAATTTGCTCAAACAAATTTTCAGTTTTCCTTGTTCAACTTCATTGGCCACCTGGTAAGAGAGAACTCGGGTCAACCCGAAGCCGAGAACGGCCGCTTCAATTGCAGCGTCGTTGGTGGTGGTCATGAGTGAAGGTTCCAGCCTCACCGAGGTTGGCTGGTCCGTTTTTCCGAATCGCCACTCTTGTATTGGATTCATATGCACAGCTGCAATCAATTGGTGGTGCTGTAAATCCTTAGGCTGCTTTGGAGTTCCTTGGCGCCTCAAGTAATCGGGTGAGCCCACCACGACCCGTTTGACATACCCTAAGGGTATGGCATTCAAACCCGAATCAGGTAAGTGACCAATCCGCACAGCCAGGTCAATACCTTCTTCCGCCAAATTCACAATACGATCCTGAAAAAGCAGTGTCGCCTTCATTTGTGGATATTGCTTCAGGTATGCCACCATCACGGGGGTGACAAACAAACGCCCGAACAGCGCCGGTGCGGTTACACTCAATGTGCCCATTGGTTTGGCATGCAGGCCGATTACTGAAGCATCAGCCTCCTTGAGTTCCTCCACAATGCGACGTGCATCCACCAGGTAGCGCTGCCCTGCGTCAGTCAGGCTCACTTGCCGTGTAGTGCGGTTCAGCAGCCGAACACCCAGCGAAGCCTCCAGTTCGGAAATCGCCTTGGTGGCCACCGGTGCCGACAGCCTGCATTTTCTTGCACCCGCTGCAAAACCTTCGGTTTCGGCCACCGCAATAAATATTTCAAGGGTTCTGAACTTGTCCATTTAATTATTTCCATATTGGAAATTAAGTAGTTCTATTTTGACTCATTCAAATAGAAATAGAAATAGATGACACTTGTTTCACCCACTCATTGCGGGTTTGTTCATTCTTAAGGAGATCATCATGAGCCGAATCAATGTCATTGAAAAACACACCGCCAGTCCTGAGCAACTAGAACTGCTTAACGCCATAGAAGGTCAGTTGGGGATGGTGCCCAATTTTTTGAAAGTGTTCGCAAACTCACCAGTGGCTTTGCGCGCTTTTCTTGGTTTACATGGTGTATCGAATGCTGGCCAACTCGATCCACTCAACCGTGGTCGAATTGCACTGGCCTTGGCTCAGCAAAACAGTTGTGAATATTGAGTGTCGGCTCACACCGCGATTGGAAGAAAAACAGGTTTGAGTGGGCAGGAAATTCAGAATGCGCGTGCAGGTACCAGTGAAGACATCAAAGCAGCGGCAATTGTGAAGTTTGCAAATGTCTTGATGGAGAAGCGCGGCGAGGTCAGTACCGCTGAAATTCTCACCGTGCGCAATGCAGGTGTTAGCGATGCAGAATTGGTTGAAATCATCACCCATGTGGGCATGAACTTTCTGACCAATGTGCTGGGCAAGGCCAGCCAGGTTGAAATTGATTTCCCGAAAGTTGATTTGAAACTGGCTGCGTAAGGAGAAAGACATGGGAATCGCATTTGCAGAAATTGCCTTCACGCCGGGCGTTCGCGAACTACAAACCCAGGCAGGTAGTCGGGAAAGGTACGCGGCCATGGATGAGTCTGCCAATCGCCGTGACAAACTGACTGAGAGAGAGACCACATTCATTGAATCACGTGATCATTTCTTTCAGGCCAGTGTGAGTGAAACCGGTTGGCCTTACGTGCAGCACCGAGGTGGTCCAGCGGGTTTTCTGAAAGTTCTCGATGAACGCACCTTGGGCTTCGCGGACTATCGCGGCAATGTTCAATATGTCAGTGTAGGTAACTTGATTCACGACAACCGTGTTGCGCTTATCCTGATGGATTATGCCAATCAGCGGCGGCTGAAGTTACTTGGTCGTGTTCGCTTTATTGATCGCGACACTGAGCCTGATTTGGTCGAGCGGCTAATTACACCCGGCTACAAAGCGATTGTAGAGAGAGGTTTCATCATTTCTGTGGAGGCCTTTGACTGGAACTGCCCGCAGCACATCACGCCGCGGTTTACGCTTGCGGAAATCGATGAGATGACCGCGCCACTCAGGGCGCAATTACGGAGAGATGAATGAGCACTAACACCAAACCGCCACTGCCACCCTTTAATCGGGAATCTGCAATTCAGAAAGTCAGGGCAGCCGAAAACGCCTGGAATTCCAGAAATCCTGAGGCGGTCTCTATGGCTTACACAGAAGATTCCAAATGGCGAAACCGCAGTGAGATATTTCAGGGTAGGGCAGCGATCGTCGATTTTCTAACCAGAAAATGGGCAGTAGAAAACGGGTACCGTTTGATCAAGGAATTGTGGGCATTTTCAGATGATCGAATTGCGGTTCGATTCGCTTATGAATGGCACGACATCGAAGGCCAGTGGTTTCGCAGCTATGGCAACGAGAACTGGGAATTTGATGCGAACGGATTTATGAAGGTTCGTCATGCCAGCATCAACGATATTCCAATCAAGGAATCAAAGCGTTTGTTTCATTGGCCGCACGGCCCCAGACCTAATGACCATTTGGGCCTCAGTGATTTAGGACTTTGAATCCAGATTCGTAAGCATTCGCCAGCCACTTCTCTCGAGTGCTCGCTTTCGAGTTTTTTACGGGACCATAGCTGGTCACAGTCACAGGCTTAATGCCACAAAACTCAAGAATGGTCCGTTTCATTTGGTTGTGCCCGGGCATGCGATACACCAGCCGGTAGTACCAGGGTGGTGTGTCCATGGTCGCGATCAGGTGTGCAGTTCGTTGCTTTAACAGGCCATCGACCATCAATGCATCTTTCTTAAACTTGAATGCGAATCCGGGCAGGAATATTCGATCAAAAAAACCTTTCAGAATAGCTGGAATTGAACCCCACCAAATTGGATAAACAAACACAAGGTGCTCGGCCCAAGCAATCGATTCTTGTGCGGCAACAAGGTCTGGTTCAAGTGGCTGAATGGTGTTGTAACCATTGCGCAGTATTGGATCGAAATTCAGTTGTCCAAGGCGGAGTAAGCGAACATCTTGACCTGCAGCCCGCGCTCCACTTTGGTAGGCCTCTGCGATGGCACCGCACAAGCTGGCCTCGGCTGGATGTCCGAGAATTACGAGAACGCGTTTTTGCATGACAAGGTTCCTTTTTGTTAAACAACAAAAAGTCTAAAGCTTGCCCTTAGGGGAAGAGTCAACTGGAATTTCGCAGTTCATTAATTCTGGTGAGTGAAGCAGTTCATTCTGAAATTCATTCAACAGCTTGAGTTGGGCGTTAGCCGTGTGGATTTGCGATTGAATGGTTAATCGCTTCAACTCAATTTGCTGAAGCATCAGAGTCATGCTTGAATCAGAATCGCTAGTGTTGCTTGCCAGAGCCTCTACCAGTTCCTTCAGTTTGAAGCCCAAAGCTTGTGCGCATCGAATGGTTTGAATTTGCTGAACTACCACATCGTCATAAATACGATAGCTGCCTTTGCGAGTTGGCTTTTGTATCAAGCCCATTTGCTCGTACAGGTAAATGGCCTTGCGCGACGCGCCAGACCTTTTTGAAAGTTCGCCGATGTACATGGATTAAGCGTGTCGCCTCGTTTTAATTGTCTTCACTTTCGCCAATTCGAATCGCACGGGTACCAATTTTTGCACCCGTCGATTCATCAATCGCTACAGGCTTGATTTCGGTTCCTGCTTCCGCATCAAAAAATTTTGTCAGTTTTCCGCCGCCACGGTGTTTACGTCCCCAAGCACCGATCATGAATAACACTGGCAAAAAGTCTCGGCCTGCCTCGGTGAGCAAATACTCCTCCCGCGGTGGGTGTTCGGAATAGCGGTGCTTTTCCAGCAATCCTTCCTCGGTAAGAACTGCCAACCGCTTAGTCAGCATGGTGGGCGCAATACCCAGGCTTTTGCGGAAATGGTCAAAGCGGGTAACGCCCGCATGCGCATCGCGCAAAATCAAAATGCTCCACGCATCCCCGACGAAAGCAAGGCTCCGCGCGATCGGGCAGGGGTTTTCTGAAATATTTTTACTGTCCATACTATTTTGATAGTGACTTTATTTTAAATTGCGAGTAAAGTTAGTTTCGTTTTGATAGTAACAACTTGCTGGCCAGAAATCCACCAACATTTCGCACACTTTGGAGATTCAAATCATGAACAAGAGCAAAGGACCGGTTGCACTGGTCACAGGCGCGTCGTCCGGTATCGGCTTGATCACGGCACAAAAGCTGGCGGCATCTGGTTATCGAGTGTTCGGTACCAGCCGACGCCCTAGCGCTGCCGGGTCACATGGATTCGAAATGCTGACCATGGATGTCGACAATGACGAGTCTGTTGTTACGTCGATCAATCAAATCATGGATTCAACTGGCCGCGTCGATCTACTCGTCAATAATGCCGGGCGGGGTTTGTCGCCTGCCGGCGCTGAAGAATTCTCGCTCGAGCAGGCGCAGGCAATCTTCAATACCAACTTTTTCGGTGTTGTGCGCACTACTAACGCCTTGTTGCCACACATGCGCAGTCAGGGCAGTGGGCGTATCGTCAACATCGGTTCTGTGTTGGGCTTCATGCCCATGCCTTACATGGCGTTTTATTCAGCAACAAAGTACGCGCTACGCGGTTACTCCGAATCACTCGACCACGAGCTTCGAAACATGGGTATCCGCGTGTCGGTCATCGAGCCTGCCTTCATGAAAACGTCCATTGAAGCAAATTCCACACAGGCAGAGTTCGAAATGGATGAATACCAGGAAATTCGAACCGCCTTGGCGGTACGCCTTTCAGAAATGCTGGATACGGCCGAAGACCCCGGCGTAGTAGCCGATGTAATTCTCAAAGCAGCGCAAGAGCCCAATCCGCGCCTGGCTTATACGGCCGGCACAGCTGCTGCACGATTGAAACTGATGAGCACACTGTTGCCTTCACGTTTTCTGGACACCGGAATTCGCAAACATTTAAAACTGAGAACACAATGAATTCGCTCACCAAAACTGAAACCAATTTATTGAACCGCCCATTTGTTTTACCCAATGGCGTTGAGTTGCCCAACCGTTTGGCCAAAGCCTCCATGAGCGAAGCCCTTGGAACCTACGACAACCATGCAACATTGAAAGTTGTTGAGTTGTATCGCCGCTGGGCCAAATCAGAAATTGGCTTGATGTTCACCGGTAACGTCATGATTGATCGCAAAGCCTTGGGCGAGCCCGGAAATATTGTGATTGAAGATGAGTCAGATTTGCCAGTATTGAAACAATGGGCCAATGCAGCTAGGGAAGAGGGTGCTTCATTGTGGGTGCAGTTGAACCACCCGGGCAAGCAGTCACCCAAAGGCTTGAACAAAATCAACCTTGCACCTTCGTCGATTCCTTTCCGGCAAGACATGGCTGCATTTTTCACAACACCCCGTGAAGCAACTGACACTGAAATTCAAGACATTATCCAACGCTTCGGGCACAGCGCGGCGATCTGCAAAAAGGCGGGTTTTGGCGGTGTGCAAATTCATGGTGCACATGGTTATTTGATCAGCCAGTTTCTGTCACCTCACCACAATCAGCGTACGGATCAGTGGGGCGGAAGTACAGAAAATCGCCGACGGTTTGTCATGGCCGTGTATGCCGAAATTCGTCGTCAGGTGGGTCCCGATTTTCCTGTGGGTATCAAGTTGAACTCAGCGGATTTTCAGAAAGGTGGGTTCACTGAAGAAGAATCGATGGCGACGATTCAAGCACTCTCTGAAGCAGGAGTTGATCTGATCGAGATTTCAGGCGGTACCTATGAGGCG
This sequence comes from Limnobacter olei, assembly GCF_029087225.1. GTDB lineage: Bacteria > Pseudomonadota > Gammaproteobacteria > Burkholderiales > Burkholderiaceae_B > Limnobacter > Limnobacter olei. Next base: position 48,000 of record NZ_JARFJD010000022.1, read on the forward strand.
CCTGCAATGAGTGGGGTGGTAGAGCAAACCAGAAAAGCATCCACCTCAAATCGAGAGGCCTACTTTCTAAGTTTTGCCGAAAAAGTACGAACCCAAACACGAACTCCATTGATGGTCACTGGCGGATTTCGGAGTTTCGCAGGTATGAACTCCGCCCTGGAATCGGGCGCGCTCGACATTGTTGGCGTGGCACGCTTGATGGCCATTGATCCCGACGCACCCAAAGCACTGCTCAGTGGTCGCGACTGTGATTATCAGGTGCGACCGATTTCCACGGGAATCAGGGCAATCGACAAAATGGGCATCATGGAAATTCTTTGGTACTCACGTCAACTGAAGCGAATTTCTGAAGGTGGTAATCCAAAGCCCCATGAAAGCGGAATCTGGGCTTTCCTTATTTCAGTGATCAAGAGTATTTGGGGAACCAACAGAACGCAGAGGTTGCGGGCATAGATTGAATGACTAAAATTCACAATGGCTTGAAGCTCCCCGCGCTCAGAACCGTTGGGGAGCTTTATTTGTTCACAGTTGCTTTTTCGCTGAACTAGGGAGAAAAATACAGTGGGTCCAATGGTCGCGAGCAGAGAAGCGGCGGTGTCGATACCGAAAAAAGACCAGTTCCATTCAAGCTAAGGATCAAAAAGGTTGGCACTGTGGCGGCGAATTTCAACATTAACGCACGCATATATTCTGGATCTGTTCGCAAATTCGTAAAAATGTAAACAATGCTCAAGGTGTGTTGAATGTTCCAGTGGCTTTCTCTGAACTGATCAAACAACACAACTTGAGCATGGATTTACTTGGAGAAATTCAAGATGTAAATGAATAAGAAAAGGTGATACGCATCTAGCAACAAGCTCCCGCACCAGTGGAATTGGCATTTTGCTCAAATGGAATCGAACTTCCGCATCCTTCAAAAATTCCATAGTGCTTGGAAAAATCACCGATGAATTGAAAGTGCTCTTTGAACCGGGTTTGTTGCAGCATGCGGAAGGTGTTGCCACACACCGAGAAAACCTTGCTAGTTTCCATGAAGTGGTGTTTGTCCAATAGAAAGCCGTGTGGTTGATTTTCGCTGGTTCCCCGATAAATGACGGCTTGGCCATAGTCTTCACAGGCAGTTTCAAGATCAGCCAGTTTGAACAAGCGATACGTGGCGGAGTAAAAACGTGTTTGTCCAACCAGCTGGTTTAATCGTTCATCTGTAATTTCAAGTGGGCGATCTTCGACCAAACGTGGATCGGTGAAGCCGTTTTGCGTTGCAACACGTAGAAAGTCGTTCCAGTACAGGGCACCACCCAAACATTCCCCATACAGCACTGGGTCGTTGGCCACATGAGGTGAGATTCTGCGATCTGAATAGACGTCTGAGAAATAAAACTCACCCCCAGGTTTCAGCAGTTCGTAAGCTTGGCGCATCACCGCATTTTTATCCGGTGAAAGGTTTACCACACAGTTTGAAACGATCACATCAAAACTGTTTTTCTCAAGACCAAGTTCATCCAGTCGTTCAATATAGCCTTGTAAGAAGGTAACGTTACTTCGTGCAAAGCCAAACTTTTCCCGATGGTATTCAAGATGACGGTTGGCAACTTCCAATTGTTCTTCCGTCATGTCCACACCGACCACTTCACCAGTTTCTCCGACCAGTTGCGCCAGGGCGTACACATCACGCCCGGAACCTGAGCCGAGGTCAAGAATCCGTTTCCCCTTCAGATCGGTGGGGCAAACCAGGCCGCATCCGTAATAGCGGCTTAGTACTTCGTTGTGAATATTCGACAACAAGGGTTTTAGCCATGCAGGTATGGCGGAAAAATCACAACAGGCCGTGGTTTTTAAATCGCTGCTGCTTTGTAGCTCTTTGCCATAGTAATTTTTGACTGCGTCATACATCTGTTGTTTCCCTCAAAGATTGCAAATTGGATTTGGTCCTAGTCCTGATTCGGTGACTTGAGCAAATAGGTTACGCGTTCTTTCAGGTAGGAAAATAAAAAGGCCAACTCAACTCCAGCGCTTTGACACGCTCCCTCTCAGCCGTGGTCACGCCATTGCGAGTGCCGTTGTCGACTTCATATTAGAGCACCCATTCATTCAAGGTCTGCGGGGTGCCCCCCACCTGAATCGCCCCGCTTTCCCTAGGCACTTCTTACCCTCACGTGAGCAACCCGCCCCGAAGTGTGTCAATGATTATCTTCAATTCTGGCGTATTCCTAACCAAATCCGTGTGCTGCTCAATAGTCCACGTTTTCGGATCGATTTCCTCTCCAAAATGGGTCTTGATTTTGAGATCAATTTTTGAGTACCTAAGCAGTGGAAGGTTCGGATCGAAACCTCGCTTTGCGAAGCCTTTTTTGGTGAGATTATCGTTAGCCACTTGGCTAATCCGTACAACAGGATAAAAGATCAACTCCTCGATCTGAATATTGTCCTCTTTATACATTCGTACCAATTCCGATACAGGAATGGCATGATCACAGATCACTTGTTCGTCCCCCCTTGGTGTCCATATTTCATCTAGAACGCTTTCCCGATACAAACATCCATTCTTGAAGTTACCCCCACATCCCAAAATACCATTGCAATCCCGGATGATAGTCGCAACGGTGTCATTGACTTTTCTGTCTTTGTTAAATTTTGCCTGACTCCAAATCTCGATAATCTTCTTTCCAATTGTGATGTATTGGAGAATCAGATCACTTGGCTGGGCGTTTGCGATTCTAGAGGTAGGAAGTTTGATGCTCATATAAAGTGACCAAGAATAAAAGTTGTTTGGGCTGCCCTGTGTATTGTTTACCACAAGAGGCGGACTAGCCAATCTAGTTCATTCGTTTTCTCTCCACCTTAATTGTTGTGTGCGACATATTACGTCGCACGTCCCGTCATGATTTTGTTTCTGGCTCAATGTGCTGACAAATCATGTTCAAACTGAAAGACCCTACAACGATCGTTTATCAACCGGCTGACGGGCAAGTACCAAAGGAATTTCGTCTACCGGTCAAACTTACAGAAGAACCAGCATGCCAAATTATTGGGCAGTTTGTTTATTTCACGACTAGCGATACCCGCTTTGTTTTTAGTCTCTCTGGAAGATTTGTGTTTGCCAGCAGTCTCGATTTAATGATCCCGGTCGAGCACATCAACCAAGGGCCACGGCAGTCTGGTTGATAGGTCCTACAACAGAGTAATTCAAGTTGTTCCCAAACTCGTTACTGTGTCAAGATCAGCTCATAACTCTAAAAATCGCCAAAAAATGACAGTAGAGACAAAACTATCCGCCCCTCACTTTTTCTTTCTTTGCCCAGATTCCGAGTTTTCTCGGGCTTTTAGACGACACCTCGCAATTAGGTTCGGAACCGTCCTTGCAGAAGTCGGCACTGTCGATCAATTGATTGAATCCGCACTCAGAATGTATTACCTGGACTTGGATCCTGAATTAAATTCAAGTTCCACTGATCGGTTCTTAGAACTTTTGGACTCACTGAACTCGTTAGAAGACTCGAGCTATTTTTGGGAAAAGTCTTTCAAAGTTGATCCTTCAGGCGTGAGAAACGCACTCGCCGAGTCGATATTTAGAATTATTGATTCTGAGAAAGGGGCAGGGGCCTGCAATTGGGATGATGAAACCACGGATTTAGTCACCAAACAACGTTTGGCCGATCTTCAGTTTTTATTCGAAAAAGCCAAAAAAGCCAAAGCCTTGCCTCCAAAGCTGCAAAAAATAACCAGCATCATTGAATGTACTGACCCAGCGGTAACACCTATTCAAGTCATCACCTCATCACTTTCTCCGTCGGGAAGTAATTTGATCGATCGTCTTCTGAAAAGACTTTCAACCGATTGTTTCTTGAGCGAAGAAAACAAAGCATTGCATGAAGAATACCAAAGGGTATTTGAGGGGTTCGCTCAAAGCTATAACGAACCCAAGGCCGAAGTCGACAGTAACCTCAAAACTGCAGCAAGCCATTTATTTAGGCCCATCGAAAGCAGTGCCTCTTCCTGGAATCAAAGGGACAACTCGCTTCAATGGCTGCGCTGTAGGGATCGGCTCGAATCTATTGAGATAGTCCTTGGCATGATTCAGAAACAAATTGCTTCGGATCCATCACTGTCACATGCTGATTTCGGGTTGTTGCTTCCCAATAAATTCGACACTCACGATCATCTTGTTCGCTTATTCGATAAGTTCGGTGTGCCTTTGGCCAACTTGCAATGGACTAATTTTGAGCGAAACCTGGCCGGAGAGCTGCTTTCAAGTATTGTTCTAGCGCTTGAGGGCGCAAGTCCGAAGTTGTCACTCAAATCCCTGCTCACCAATCCGCTCTTGCCGTGGGGTGCAAAGATCGGCGGTTCTTTGGCTGATAGTCTGGATCAATATGGGTTTTCGATCAAAGCACCAAAAGACTTCCCGGGGAACTGGCGAGCGGTAACAGAGCTGCTCAAGGGCATTCAAAGAACTGAACTACCCAAAGCGCTGAAGCAGATTTTCGCCATTCTCAATATCGATGGGATTAATGAAATTCAGCAACAAAACACGAAAAATCTGTTTGATGCAGCCATTCAGGCAGCTGAAAATCCCACGCTTGGTTTTGATGCAATTCGCAGTGTGATGCCGATAACGCCACTGCAAGTTGAGAAACAAATTGGTCCTTTCATCGACGGCGTAACGGTTCTCTATGAAGACAAATACGCCTGGAGGCCAGTTAAATATTTGTTTGTCCTGGATTTTTCAGAAGGGGCTTTCCCTGCAGATTTTCACAATCCCGCTGTGTTGTCTGATATTCAGTGGAGCAAGCTTAAGGAGAATTGGACAGATCTTGAGTTGTCGATGGATGCTCGCGCTCAAGCACGAAGTTTGTTCGTCAGACAACTGAACTGTGTTGAGAAAAAGGTCACCTTCTTTTGCCCAGCTTTTGATGAAATGGGAAAGGTGTTAAAACCTTCAGACAGCCTGATTGACTTCTCCCTTCTGGCTGGAGAGACCGGATCGCCAGAAAAACTGATTCTCGATATCGCTGATGAGCAAGATCAACTGCAAATTGAACACCTGAAACACAGCTCGTCACCTGTTTTGCCTGCCGAGCGTTTTGTTGCCACCTCCCGAGACATTTGTCTGGATAGCGACCTACTGTCAATGTGGACCAAATCATCGGTTGATGAGGCGACCGGAGAAACCATCACCTCATTGAAACCACAATCTCCCAGCGCGCTAGATGATTTACTGATCTGTCCTCTCGGTTGGTTACTCAAGCAAATTGGGGCGGAGAATCGGGTTTGGGAGCCCGACGGCTTTACTCCATTGACAAGCGGGCTTATTGCGCATGACGTGATGGAACAGTTATTCGCCGTTGAACAAGGCGTGATTCCATCGGAGGCAACGATTGAATCAAAGGTTTCAGATCTATTCGATCAGGCGATCAAGAAAAAAGCGCCATACCTCAGCACTGCAATCTGGCAAGTTGAGCGTAAGAACCTGCTTAGTATCGTTCGGCGGGCCGCTCTTGATTGGGCTGAATTGCTTAACCGTCTAGATGCACGCGTTGTGGCGCCTGAACTATGGCTTCAGGGCACGTTTGATGGCCATCCCATACATGGTCAAACTGACAGCGTTATCGCTTTACCCGACTCTGGCGTACTGGTGGTGGACTTTAAAACTGCGAAGGCGGACAAATACGAAAAGCGGATGATAGCTCGCCTGGATCTGCAGGCCAGCTTATATGAACAAATGCTGCTTTCAGGAGGGCCGAAAAATCCTAAAGATGTGGAAAAGGCCAAGCATGCCAATCTTAAGAAGCTCAATGGGGTTGTCTACTTCACATTGAAAGATCGCCTTGCCACGTCGAACTTCGTGCCACAACAGGCCATCAATGGATGGCACTCCATAGAGCCCGTCTCCGAAGATGGAGAAGCCATGCCATGGAGCCAGGATGTTTCATCGGCTGCAATGACGCTTCTTAAAACGCGCTTTGACCAACTTCGTCAGGGGATTATTCCCGCAATCAAGGTTTCAGAAATACAGAATTTTCAGAAGCAGGGGTTCGGAGGCTATGTGTATGAGTCCTCTCCGCTCATCAAGCTAGGAATCGTCAACGACTTGGGCGATGAAGCCAATGAGGAGGAAGAATAATGGATCAATCACTCAACATCATTTCCGCCTCAGCTGGCAGCGGTAAGACTCATACATTGACCGAAACTTTGCTTCGTAAAATTAGCTCAGGTGAGCTAAGCGCTACGGAATTGATTGCTGTGACCTTCACCGAAGCAGGTGCTTCAGAACTTAAGGGCAGGATCAGAGCCGCGCTATTGAGTGCAGGTTTGTACCAAGCTGCACAACAGGTTGAAAGTGCGTACATTTCGACCATTCACGCTTTTGGAAACCGGTTGCTCAAAGAGCTTGCTTTTGATCTCGGAATTCCATTGAGCACACGTATGCTCAATGAAGATGAACAAACACAGCTTATTCGTGCCTCGATGATCGATTCTGACTCGCTCATTCAAATGACGGAAAATTTGGATGAGTTCGGCTACAAAATTACTCGAAGGGGGAACAAGTTTGTCTCTGCTGAAGACGCCTTCAGGTCTCAATTAAAGTCCTTCATTGATTTACTGAGAAGTACAGGGCGTCAGCAAGCAGCCCCAGATTTTTTGACTCGAAGTTTATTGTGGCTTGAAAATTGTTATGGCCAAACAGAGCGCATTCGCACAGAAAATGACTTGGCTAAGGTCATGCACGGTCACGTGAAGGCTTTGCTGGATGAATTTCCAAACTGCCCAGTTGAGTCATTTGGAGTGACAGGTGCTGGCCCTGTGGCTGATTTTCGAGCTTCCTACAGAGCCCTGGACGCTGCCGCTAAATTTGAGCCACTTTTGACGGATTGGGCTCTTTGGGGGCAGTTAGGTAAATTAAAGGTCGCATTTAAAGGCTCCGCCGGGGCTCCAAACTACAGTAGATACAAAGAACTGGCTGAAGTTGTGATCAGCGCTGCAAACAAGCTCCTGGCTATTCACCCTGGTCCATTGAGGCAATGCAAGGAGCAACTTAGCGGCTTGATCAATGGGGCTGGTCAAACCTTGAATGGCTACGCCAAGCGAAAGCAAGAATCAAAGCTCATGGATTACACTGACATGGTGGCCTCGGCAGAGATGGCATTGCGCCAGCCAGAGCTTCAAAATCGGATCGCAAATACCATTCGCATGGTTGTGGTTGACGAGTTCCAAGACACCAACCCGATCCAGTTTGCATTCCTTTGGCACCTGATTGGGGCGGGAATTCCATCGATCTTAGTGGGTGATGCCAAACAGAGCATTATGGGCTTTCAGGGGGCTGATCCACGGCTGTTCGAAGCATTGCTAGAAAATCCGGCTGCACAGGTGAGAAGCCTTGAAAACAATTGGCGCTCTCAACCTGCGCTCCTAGACATCATCAATAGTTTTACCCAAGGTCTTTGCTCTGCAGAGGGTATAAACACCCCGTACAAGCCGCTTGGGCCAAGAGGCACCCAATCATCACTCATGCCGCTTCACATGGTGGTGATGGAAGATAAGCCAAAGTCTAATCGACGCTCGAGCAATAAAGAGGTAGACGATGAAGTTCAAGTTCATCCCTCTGAGCGCGAGTGGAATGCCTACCAGATGGCAAAAATTCTCAAGCGTAAGCTAGATTCTAATGTGCAGGTGGTCGACAGGAAATCTGGCCAGCCACGTGCCGTTCGCGGCTCGGATATCGCCATACTTTGCCCAACCAACAGCATGATGGGGGACTATGCCAGAGAGCTAGAGAAGTTGGGCGTTCCAGTGAATATCGAAAGGCAGGAATGGTTTGACAGTGCTGAAATTCAAGTTTGCCTGCAACTCTTGAAATTATTAGCTAATCCCGAGGATAAGCACGCGCGCTTGTTGCTCGCCTGTTCAGATTTTGGGCAGATGGACCTGCAACAAGCTCTGGAATTGGAGTTGCTAGGGGAGGGTGTTCACCTACCGGTTTTTGATACCTTGGAAAACTTGAGGGAGAGTCACAGCACACTGCCAGTTAAGACGATTGTGGAATTGGTGCTTGAAGAAACGGGCCTCTTTGACTTGGCAGTAACTTGGCATGACGCCTCTCAAGCTCGTGCCAATTTGATCAAACTGATTGGCTTGGCCAAAGAGTTTTCCTCGGCTCCAGCAGAGACATTGGCATCAGCCGGTTTTCACGGGCAGGGGATTGGCACCTTTATCGGCTGGCTCTACTTTCTTAAAGCCAACAGGAATGAGGACTCTTGTCCCCGGGCCAGCTACAACAACAGCGATGCAGTAGAACTGACGACTTGGCACAAGTCAAAAGGTCGTGAATGGCCCATCGTAGTTGTGTGTGGCATGGATAAAAGCCCAAAAGCTGATCTTCCGTCAGCAGGAATTGGTTATCTTGATTTTGGTGACTTTTCTAAACTCATCGAAAACAGTCGGATTGAATTCACTCCGAAAGTAGCGCTTGAGTCAAAGCGAGAATCGATGGCTGAGCCATTGCGCCGTCAGGCGGAAAAGATCGCTATGAGGGAACTCTACGTGGCCCTGTCTCGCCCTCGAGAGCAACTGGTCTTGGAGTGGCTACCCAGTCATCTGGACTCAAAAGCAAAGGTCAAGAAACGACTGCAGATATTGCAAGATCTTTGTGACATTCAGATCAATGAAACTTCGGTTCGGATATCTGGAAACACCTTTGATGCGGAACTCGATCGTATCAAATACCAGTGGGAGCCGAGAGAAGACGGCATCGATGTGGTTCAAGACGCGAAAGTTGCCATCGGACGTCGTGCATTGGATCGGAATACCTACACAACACCAAGGGTTGTAGCGCAACAAAACCCGTCCGTTTACGCTCATGAGCAACAGCAAAACACCGAGATAAGTAACAAAGCTCGGGTTACCGCCGTCCAAGTTAGCAAGCCAATTGATCTTGGGTATCACAAACGCGCCAACGAACTAGGAATCCTGGTGCATCGGGCAATCGAGCTTGTGATGTCGGGTAAAGATTCTGTTGCGTCTTACAAAAGCCGCCTAGAAAGCGCGCTAGGTGAGTTTCTTTCTTCACAGCAGATCGAAGAGGTTTGGTCACACGCCCGTGAGCTACGCGATCACCTTGAATCGGCAGGAATCGATCGCTCAATTTCGGTTGAAGTACCAGTCATTGGTCAGTTAAATGATTCAACGATAGCGGTTGGCTCAATCGATTTGCTTGCAACGGGAGAGAAGGTCAAACTTATTATCGATCACAAAACTGATTCAAAAATCGAAGTCTTGGAAGACGTGTGGGCAGCCCATCGAGCTCAGCTTGAGGTTTATCAAAAATTGCTGCCTGAATATGGCACCGCGCTAAACCTGGTGCGATCAGGGCAACTGATACATGCAGCGGAAAATTGACCATGCCCAATAGATCTCGAGGCACGTTGCTTAGACATTGGGAGATGCTAAAACTCATTCCCAAGGAACCTGCAGCAATATCCACCAAAGACTTGTGTTCCAAACTGAAAGAGTTTGGCTACTCGGTCACCAAACGTACCGTAGAGCGTGATGTGAACAGCATGGTTGAGGCTGGCTTCCCGCTGGTGGTTGATGACTCTGAACAACCACACCTTTGGAGCTGGTCAAAGCAGTCCAACGGATTTCATGCTCCTAGGATGAATATCAGCGACGCCCTGTTAACGGTGATGGCGGCAGACACGCTTATCGACCTGCTACCCAATGTCGTTTCTGAGTCTTTAATGAGCTTAAAAATAGAGGCTGAACATACGCTTAATGCCGCCCAATCATCTAACCAGCTCGTAAGTTGGCGTGAAAAAGTGGCCATCAAAAGCCCCACCCAACAATTAATTCCACCCAAGGTGGACGATGCGGTTAAAACAATCTGCTACGAGGCACTCTTGCACGATGAGCAGATCAAGATGAAGTATCTCAACATCAAAAGTGACACTCCGGCCGAATACACGATAAACCCCTTGGGCATGGTGCAACGGGGCTGGATGACCTATTTCGTTGTGACGTTCTCAGGGCATCAGGATCTAAGGTTGATCGCACTAAATCGGATCAAGAAAGCTGAGCGCACGTTTGTTCCAATAGTTAAACCTAAAGGTTTTAGCTTGGCAAAATATGTCGAGGACGGATTTGCCGATTTTGGTCATGGGCAGACTATTAATTTTCGTGCGGAAATTAGCCCCATGCTGCATAAATATCTTTTGGAATCGAAGTTATCGGAAGAGCAATCATTTGAACATGTTGAGGGCAAAATTATTTTGAATGCCAAAGTAGCCATGACCCCTCAGTTCGCCTGGTGGTTGAAAACCTGGGGGGACGATATAAAAATCAAGTCTGATCATTAATCAAAAACCAACATCTGAAGTCAAAAAAACAAAAAGGCCAATCACCGAGATGATTGGCCTTTTTTCTATATTTGGTTGCGGGGGCAGGATTTGAACCGACGACCTTGGTTATGAGTATTTTCTCTTTTAGAGATCACAAGCGGTAAAACTCGATAAGTAGTGGGATAAATCGGGGCGTTCGCTCGGCCAGTGCTGGCTTTCCAGTCATCCGTGGGGGTGCCACTTTAGATCGCTTTAGACCTATCGTGTTGAGGTGCACCCTTGGGCGCAACCAATCAATTTCCATACCCTGATAGTTCCTTTGGAATGGAGGTGACCTTTGGGCCTCGCAGTATGATGGTATCTATCAGGATGAATTATCAAGATTTCTCATCAGTTCTCTGTTCGCATTTAATTGTTGCGTTTCATCGCTCATGCACAGCATGTCCGGAGCAAAACGCGTTGTTAAGACCGCACAAGCATTGCGATACGTGGCTTCAGTTCAATTAGTACCTCATCTTCAAACCAAGGATTTTTCTTCAGCCAGCGTTGATTTCTAGGACTTGGGTGAGGCATAGGCAAAGCATGCGGCCAGTAATTTCGCCAATCTTTGACTAGGTTGGTCAAAGTGCTCTTTGGTTCTGTTTTGAAATGCCAAGCTGCCGAATACTGTCCAATGACCAAGATCAATTCAATATTGGGTAGCCTGTCAATTAGACTTTTTCTCCAGGTGATGGCGCACTCTGGCCGAGGAGGTAAATCACCGTTTACACCCGTACCTGGATAACAAAAACCCATCGGAAGGATTGCAATTTTACTCGCTGTGTAAAAAGTTTCCTTGGTCACGCCCATCCAAGCTCGAAGTCTATCGCCACTTGGGTCGCTGAAAGGAATTCCCGTCTCGTGTGCCTTGCGCCCAGGCGCCTGTCCGGCGATGAGTATTCTTGCCCTTGGGTCAATTTGGAAAATAGGATTGGGACTAACAGGCAGGTCTTGTGCACATAGTTTGCATGCACGAACTTCAGTTACTAATTTGTCAAAACTTGCATTTGACATTTACGATCTCCGATAGTCTGGGCGCGTCGAAACATGGTCTCTCGATAAGCTGAGGTGAAACACTCATGAATTCATCTCTCTTCGGGCCCATTCGCTTGGTGAAAGCCCGCAGCGCTGTGTAAAAACTCGACTGAGCGCCGCTTGACTTCGGTAGCCAACTTCGCGGCCTATTGATTTGATCGATTTTCCGTTCAAAAGGAGTGTTTGTACAATTCCGAGTCTCCAACTCGTCAGGTAATCAATAGGCGTTGTACCCACAGTCTTTCTAAAATGTGATGCAAACCGAGCTCGTGACATACCTGCTTCCTCAGATAAAGTCTCCAGAGTCCAGTCTTTGCTTGGATATTCGTGTATTGCGATGAGCGCTTTTGAAAGCTTTGGATCTGATAGCGCTGCCAGAAGCCCATGGTTCAAGGTACGGCTCTCTATTAGAAACCGTAACAATTGAATCAACACATATTCCATTAGACGGTCTATTGCGGCCTGACGTCCAGAGTGGTTATTTGTTCCCTCAAGAAACAGTAGATCTAGCGCTGGGCTAAGAGTGTGGAGTTGGTCTAATGTGAGAACCAATACATTTGGTAGGGCATTGATGAGTGGGTTTTGTTGCGCACTGCCGAGGTTCACTGTTGCACACACTAAATCGGCTCCCGTGTTTCCAGTTTGAAATCGATGGCTGCAGGGGCGCGGGTAAAAAAGAAGACTTGGCTTGTCTAGAGTTATTACCTCTGCACCCTCGGGCAGAATTGTCATGGTCCCACTTCGAAGCAGATGAAGATATCCAACGTCATCTTGAGGATCGAAATTCACTGATTGGCACAGTGAACCCGAATGGAACACTCTTGCTGATGGGTTGAATCTTTTGAAAATGGCTGATAGTTGATCCATTTGATACTTTCTGCAAAAAAAATTGTACTTTCTGATCCTAATAGTATCCCAATATTTCTCTGGTGCAAAACTGCACTCAACTTTTTAAGGAGAAATAAATGCCCCGCATCAACCCCGCTTTAATTGATCAAATCGACAATTCAACTCAAGCAACGCTTGCAAGTGTCAAAAGTAAGCTTGGAATGGTGCCGAACTTATTTGCCACGCTGGCACACTCCCCAGTCGCATTGACTGGCTATATTTCCCTTGCGGAGATCGTAACCAAAGGAAAACTAAATGCCCGTCAACGCGAATTAATTGCGCTCGCCGTTGCTCAGACCAACGAATGTCAATACTGCTTATCAGCACATACGTTGTTAGGCAAAGGCGCTGGCCTCAGTGAGTCTGAAATGATGGACGCCCGTGTTGGTGTTTCGATTAATAGCGTTGACCAGGCGATTTCAGCTCTGGCCCGAAAGATAGTTGCGCAAAAGGCAATGTTAAATGATACCGAGCTCAACGCTGCTCGCTCTGCTGGGCTCAACGACGGCGTAATTCTCGAAGTAGTGGCGAATGTCTCCTTGAATCTGATGAGCAACTATGTCAATCACATTGCTCAAACTGACATTGACTTTCCACTAGTGTCCGTTTCACAGCAGCATGCCGCTTGATTTTTTGGCTTTCCCATCCGTTGGAATGAAAAGATTTAAATATTGGAGATTGAAAAATGAGAAAGAACTTTCTTGGAATGATGTTGTTGGCAGCTTCAGCCCTAGTCGCGTCAGTTCCCGTTTTAGCTGCGGACGAATTGAACCTCACCAATGGATATTCCGCTGCGGGCGCTCCATTGGCGATTCACGGGTACGATCCCGTCTCCTATTTCACCGATGCCGCGCCAGCGCTCGGCGATGATTCTATTACCGTTGTTCACGATGGTGCAGCCTATCGCTTTAGTAGTAAAAAACACGCTGAAATGTTCAAGAAGAATCCTTCTCGTTATGTTCCTCAATTTGGAGGCTATTGTGCATTTGGAGTGTCAGTGGGAAAGAAATTTGATGGTGACCCCAGGCTGTGGACCGTGTATGAGGACAAACTTTACCTGAACTTAAATTCCGAGATTCAGAATATGTTCTCAAAAGATGTCGCAGGTGCCGTGCAGAAGGCAAATAAGAATTGGGTGGAAATTCGTCATAAATCTGTTTCATCACTTTAACTATTCGTGATCAGCTCAAAGGCAAGTTGAAGAACTCAGTTTGCCTTTGGGTCAACGCAGGGCTTGTTTCAATTATGAATTACGTAACGCTAGATCAGATCGAGCCTGAGGATTTGAGATTAGTCCTCAATAAGGAAAGTGTGAGACGCCACTTGGTTAAACATGAATTGTTTAGTCCAGAATCATTTCAGGTATGGCTAAGTGAAAAGCGGCACATGGATCTGACTGTTGGGTGTCGTGTAAGAGCCATTGTGATTGATGGTCAATGCGTTGGGTGGTGCGGTATTCAACTCATTCAAGACGAGTATGAAATTTCAATCGTGCTGGATAAACGGGCGTGGGGACTGGGTCTGCACGTATTCAGAGACCTGATGACATGGGCGAAGGAGTTTCAACACAAATTCATCTTAATTCATCTTTTGGACTCCCGGCCAGAATACGCTTTTCTTAAAAGGAGGGCACTGCGTAGTTATCAATCGGAAATTTTTAAACAAACCTTCAACTCTTATTTGATCCCCGTCACACCCTAATGCCGATCTTCATTACAGAGCTGAAATGACAGGCAGAAAACGTATATTCGACGGCTAAAGGTTTTTAATGACTCTTCTGCGCAAATGATGAGTAAGGAAAATTTTTTCGATGCCGAAATAGGTAATTACTGAAGCTGTGCTCGATTGACATATCGATCAATAGAAATCAATATATACATACCGATGGTATGTAAAAGGACGTCTTATGGATCATTCAATTTTGGAACCGGCACTAGCCATGGTGGTTCTCACTTTCGTTGTTTGGGTTGTCATGTATGTTTTAAGATTGGGTTACATCTCTACAAAAAAGTTGGATGTTCAATTGTTGTCATCGCCAGAGAAGATGAGTGCGGCCCTTCCTGAACGTGTCAACAATGCAGCCAACAACCTCAAGAATTTGTTTGAAGTTCCTGTACTTTTCTATGTTCTATGCTTCTACATCGCAGTAGCGGGGATTTCAAGCGAGATTCTGGTTACCCTTGCCTGGACCTACGTGTCACTTCGGGCGCTGCATAGCCTTGTGCACTGTTCTGTCAATATAGTGAAACTTCGCTTTACGTTTTACTTTGTGTCTTGCGTAGTATTAATCTCGATGCTGTTTCTGATCTACAACGGAGCCCAAGTCGGTTGAGTTTCCGATCCGTCGCTTGGTTAATCGATGCTTTTGATTAACCCTTCAAGCATCTGAAGAATTTGTTTCAGGGGGGCAGATTTGTTCGGAGAGTCTGCCAGTACCAATGCACCATGTACCAGAGCGCCGTACAGAAGGTTCGCGCTCGTTCGTACTTTCTCGGCGGGGGCTAGTGTCGGATACACTGCGGTTAGGTGCTCCTCGATCAAGTTCATGGTGAACTTTGCATCCAGTTCTTTCCATTCGTGCCATCCGAGAATAGAGATCGCTTCTTGAATCGAGATAAGAGGGGTCTTGACCACTTTTGGATAGGTGAGGAAATCTTTACCGAGCTGGATAGCGTTTTGAAGCGGATCTGCGATCGATCGACGATTTCTTAAATCACTAACAAGCTTAACAACCTGGTGTGTGTAACAGGCTTTAAACAAGTCTCTCTTATTTGAGAAATGGTGGTAGAGGGCTCCTTTTGTCACATTCGACTGTTGAGCTACATCGTCGAGTGAAGTGCCGATATACCCTTTAGCCGCAAACAAGCGATGGCTTTGCTCGATTAAATTGGCTCGTGTTTGATCAGCATCAGATTTTGTTCTTTTCACACATTATTCCCTGTGTTATTTGAGTTCTGAGATTTCTATCTTGTACCAAGAATACCACTCAGATCTTCCACGGCTTATCGCTGCTTGATGCTCTGTGTTTTGTCTCCAGCATTTAATCGACTCCAGTGAACTCCAAAAACTTAATGGTTATCAAGAACTCCTGTTGATGTTGATTGTGTTGCGATTGGATGTTCAAATTTGCAATAACAGGCGTGAGATTTCCGAGTTGCGTGAGATTAGAAACGCACGCAGCAGGCCCGGATAGTCAGGATGCACAGCAGATTGCACGGAGGGACGTTCTTTTAATGCAAGTCGCCAGGCGTTCACTTTTGTAGTAAGTCTAAAAATATTGAAAATTTCGATCTCATCAAAGATGTCGAAGTATCGGAAAACAGGTGCGAAAGCCGCATCAACAATGCTGAAAGACGCGCCAGAGAAGTAATCCCCGTCACGGTGGCGGGAACACAATTCCATTTCAAGCTGCTCGAACTTGGCTTGAAGCGCTGCGATGTGGGACGAAAGCTTTTGAGAATCAACAACACGATATGCCGCTGCTATCGTGGCGAGCGTCTCTGAGGCAAACTCAATCCAACCCCGATGTTTTGCTCTGATTAATGGTTCTCGTGGGTGTAATGGTTTCTGGGTGGTTTCTTCCAAATATTCGCAAATCACCGCTGATTCAAAAATCGGATCGCCATTCACCAACAGCACCGGAGTCCTACCCAAAGGTGAAATTTTAAGAAACCATTCCGGCTTATTCATTAAATCAATATCGGATCGT
Organism: Limnobacter olei; assembly: GCF_029087225.1. Lineage (GTDB taxonomy): Bacteria > Pseudomonadota > Gammaproteobacteria > Burkholderiales > Burkholderiaceae_B > Limnobacter > Limnobacter olei. The sequence continues at coordinate 64,005 of NZ_JARFJD010000022.1, forward strand.
TCATAAACAACCCCCTTTTCCTTCAACACAATAGCGACTCGTTGAACATAAGGGCACAGCACATGACTAACCAATGTGAGCTTTGTATCCATGATTCAGGCCCTACCATGCAGGCGTGAATCGCTTGCTGCTGAGAATGGAGAACTTTCCGTCACCCAACAACCAAAGCGCAAATGATGCAATAGTAAGAAAGACGGGGTATTCCCAACCGCCGTTCGGGTTTGTGTGTACCCATCCATTTCCGAAATGTACAGAGGCAGCAACCGCCATGACTGGAGCCAAAACAAGTGACACTTGACGAGCATAAATGCCAAGTATCAAAGCGATACCTCCAAACAACTCGACGAAAAATACAGGATAAGCAACAAAGCCTGGAAGATTTACGCTCTGAAAAAAAAGTGCAGTACCGGGCAATGTAAATACAAAAAGTTTTAACAGAGCATGCGCAATCCACATGACTCCAAGACTAACTCGAATAAGGGTAATACCGTAAACAGTAGATAACTCTTGAGAATGGGCTGACATTCGTAGCTCCGTTGAACATGGAATGTGTGTAATGTAGTATTTCCGAATCGCAATTTATATAGACAAAACGGAAATTTATGATTGCAAAAGTGCAATACAAGATTTCATCCAGTGACCTTGAAACGATACTTGCATTGTCACGAACCGGTACCCTGTCACTTGCCAGCGAACGACTTGGCGTAGACGCATCAACCATATTTAGAAATCTGCAACGGATAGAGAAGGGGCTTGGACACCGTTTGTTTGACCGCTCGCGTAGCGGGTATTACCCCTTGGAACTTGCTCAGGAATTGGCACACTTCGCTGAAAGCATCGAGGCGCAACTTGAGCAAGCCAGGTCGTTGACCCAAACAGCACCTGATCAGGTTTCTGGTCTTGTCCGCATAACCACGACCGATACTGTTCTTCATAGTCTACTGGCTCCCGAGCTGAAAACCCTGCGTGGTATACATCCATTATTGGCATTCGACTTGAATGCAGGTAATGAACTGGTCAATCTAACTAGACGGGATGCCGACATTGCCGTGCGCGCCACACGTCGACCACCTCAACATCTTATCGGTAAACATGTTGGGCCCATACGAGTTGCGCTTTACTCTGCGAAAAAATCATCCATCAAAAAATTCGATAACCAAATTGCAAATGAGGCAACCTGGATTGCACCGGATGATGCGATGCCCGATCACCCCTCCGTGGTGTGGAGAAAGAAAAATTTTCCAAAAGTAACTCCAGTTTTTAAGGTGAGCAGCGTTCTCTCGGTGGCCGAGTTAATAGGGCGAGACTTGGGTATTGGTCTTTTACCGGCTTTCCTGGCAAACACTAGAACAGACCTTCAGCAAATCACTGAAGTTATCGATGATTGTCAGACCGAGCTTTGGCTGTTGACGCATACCGAATCGCGACATTTGCGGCGCGTTTCAACCGTGTTTAGCCATTTTGCACATCATTTGAAACTGAAATGAATGGGCAGCCACATTGCTTGCTGTTTGCTTGAATCAACAAAATTGAGTGGTATCGAGTTACTCCCCGTTCTCTGAATAACCCTTGTAAATACTCGCACTGGGCAGTGAGCGGCGAAAAATCCCCGGTCTTGTCGCATTTTGTTCATCAGGTTTTCGCAAACAATGGCTCGCAACCGGTGCCATGAATCAGGCGAAGAAAGTGATTTTGGTCATTTGACGAAAGCTGATCAAAATCCCTTCTCAGCCAACTCAAGCATTTTGCTTGGTATGGAAAGGTTAGCTGACGCCATTCCTGTGCGTCTACATGGCATATCACCTCTTGTTCGCCCTTGAGGACAGCGGCTTGGTTTGCCAACATCACCGGGACATATGTTCTGCCTAGTTCGCTAAGCAACGCCTTTAAGGCGCTGGCTAACTCGGTTTGATCGTCAATCCAGTCAGTATCCTTCGGTTCAAGCCCACTGAGGTCCTCAGTCAGTTGTGTCCAGGCCACTACCCTGGGGGCTTGTGCACAAGTGATTGCCATGGGCGTGGGGTCAAACAGGGCGAGTTGGCTTAGTTGACCATACAAAGCAAAGTCGCTTGCACCAGGACGCAGTCCCATCAAAAAAGCGTGCCCGGAAAAATGTTTTTCTAGAATGTTCAACAAACGCAAATAGCTGCCTTCAATCAGTTCGGCAGTCGCGGGGTTAGAGCCAACGACATGCAGCCGTGATACCTGACGCTGACCGAATGCCCTGGCGACAGTGCTCAACATGTCGTCATTGACCTGAATGTTCATGGGCAAAGGCACGATTCGACTTGCGCGGTCCACATCAGAATCGAAAGCCCAGCGGTAGTGGAACATCGGCTTGGTCAGCCATTCGTCGAAGTAGTCTTCAAGCAAACTGTCCAGCATTCCCATCACTGGCGATGGAGGCAAAAGCTGCCGATCGTTGAACAAAGTTTCCAAGGTTCTTATGAGCGGAGTGGAGTCCGTGAACGCCTTCATGGTTCCGTCTTCACAGGGAAAATAAAAGGTGGGCAAAAGCGCGGGTTTGGCGGGTGGCAAGCCGCTTTTCAGGTGGTTGTTGACCAGGTATCGGTAAGGAATTCGTCGGTAGCGCAATACAGCCAACATCTTTCGCGTATAAGGCGATCCAGGCGCGCCGCTCAGTGTTACTGCCGATTGGTTTGACTTCATGATGTTCCTTCGCTGGTGTGGTTTACTTTTGGATACAGGATGAGTTAGCCACGGTCAATGACCTGTTTGACGGCTTCGTCTTTAAATTTTTGGGTGTACCTTTGTCCACTCATGATGACTTTCTCCTATGCACAAATATGAGCCGGGAGTTGTCCACGATAGGCGGGGTAGTCCATTACTCGTTCTTTTCAGGCCACGTTTTGGGGGCTGTCTTTTTCATCCAAATCAGATAAATTGAAGTATGTGCTCACCCCGTTCATGGAGTCACAATTGTCCGAAGCGTCAGTTCAAACTGTTAGCTTTTCCAGTTACCTCAGGACAGTTTATAAATCCACTCTGTTTGAGCGAGTAGGTTTGATAAGGGCAGGAGTTCCATATGGGTACTTTTATGACACAGCCCAAGCCATGGGAGTTAGCTTGGCTGATTTGGCTCGAAGTTCAGGTGTACCCCTATCGTTGGTCTATTCGATCAAAGAAGGTGTTTGATCGTGCGATGTCATATTCTAGACAAGCGTCGTTAAGGGGCTTGGTACAGCAGTAAAATTCGGGAATCACTACCTGGGTCGAACGTCCCTTAGCAGAGGAGTGCTTTCGACTACTTTTCAAATTTTGATAGTGAGTTACCATCGAGCTTCGATACCAGTCTAAGCTGGTCGTTGTGTCGATTGCCCGAATTTGTTTTGGCAGTCGCCTGAGCTGAAATTTCACACTAGGTGACAAGACACCCGCCCGAAACCGGCATTTATTGTCACAAAACAAAAAGGTCAATCACCGCTAAGTGATTGACCTTTGTGAGTATTTGGTTGCGGGGACAGGATTTGAACCTACGACCTTGGCTATGAGTATTTTCTCTTTTAGCGATCACAAGCGGTGAAACTCGATAACTGGTGGGTTAGATTGGGTTGTTCGCTAGGCCAGTGCTGGCTTTCCAGTAGTTCTCAGGGGTGCCACTTTAGCTCGCTTTAGACCTATCGTGTTGAGGTGCACCCCTAGGCACACGCACTCAGTTTCCATGCCTTGGTAATTCCTTTAAGATGTAATTGACCTTAAGGCTTTGCAAATC
>NZ_JARFJD010000023.1 GCF_029087225.1 Limnobacter olei
CTAGGCACACGCACTCAGTTTCCATGCCTTGGTAATTCCTTTAAGATGTAATTGACCTTAAGGCTTTGCAAATCGACTCTTCGTGATGACTTGGGTTTTATCGTGACTAATCAGTCTTTGGTTCAGTATTGACGCTAATCTCGCAGAACGATAGCCCCTACAGATATCGCAGCGTCACAGTAGGTTTCATGATGAAAGACAGATTAATCAAGATTAGGACAAGTTCAAAGACACGCGATTTCATAGACGAAGCGGCTAAGATTCAGGGCAAAACCCGCTCTGATTTTATTCTCAGCGCAAGCGCAGAAAAAGCGCAAGACGTGCTGCTTGAACAGGTGTTTTTCAAGCTTGGGAGTACAGAATTCATTGCGTTTTCGGACTTGATTGAGACGCCATTTGATCCGTCCGAATGCCTAAAGAACATAATATCGATCAAGACTATCTGGTCCTGAGAGTTAGACGAGTTTGAGTTTTGATCCGCCATAAGTAGGTGATGCAAGTCGACGGATTACTTGCGGATCACAGCCGCCTTGTGCCCACTTCACTTATTCTGAATAGTCTCACAGTGAGGCCCCCGCTTATCAATCAGATGCGCGTTAGTTCAATGGCAGCATTCGTTCCAAACGAGGCATTGATGTGCTCAGCAGACTAATTTGTATGCGATGTAACCTTCTCCTCCAGTTATCGAATACAGTTACTACGCGAAGTTTTTTAAAAATCGGTAAATTCTGGAGGCACAGATGTACGACGTGGTCAAAGACTACTATGGCAAACAATTACAAAGCAGCAACGACCTGAAGACCACCGCCTGCTGTGATTTTTCCTCAATGCCTTCGTGGCTAAAGCCACTTCTGTCCAATATCCACGATGAGGTACTAAGCCGCTATTACGGCTGTGGGCTTGTATGCCCCACAGATTTGAAGGGCAAACGAGTTTTGGACCTAGGATCAGGATCAGGTCGTGATGTTTACGCCTTGGCGCAACTGGTTGGTGAAACCGGCCATGTGGTTGGTGTCGACATGACCGAGGAGCAACTCGATGTGGCCAATCGGCACCTGGAATACCATCGACAAAAGTTTGGTTATGCACAAAGCAATGTCACCTTCCTCCAAGGTTACATTGAGCGCTTGGACGAATTGGGTCTTGAGGACAACAGCTTCGACGTGATTGTGTCCAATTGTGTGGTGAACCTTTCACCTGACAAGGATTCCGTGATTCGTGAAGTGTACCGGTTGTTGAAACCGGGCGGCGAGTTCTATTTCTCTGACGTGTATTCGGATCGGCGACTGGCTTCAAATGTCGCCAGTGATCCGGTGCTTTACGGTGAGTGCCTTGGTGGGGCCTTGTATTGGTATGACTTTTTGCGGCTGGCTACACAAAATGGGTTTACCGATCCACGCCTTGTAGAAGACCGCCTCCTTGAGATAACCGACGAGCGACTGAACGTATTGATCGGGCAGACGAAGTTTTACTCTGCTACGTATCGTCTTTTCAAACTCAACGGTTTGGAAACGGCCTGTGAGGATTACGGACAGGCGGTTGTGTATCTGGGGAGCAGTGACAATCAGCCCGATTCCTTCTTGCTCGACAAACATCATTTGATTGAAACCGGCAAGGTGTTTCCTGTTTGTGGCAACACCTATCGCATGCTGCATGACACCCGATTCAATGCCCACTTTAAGTTTATTGGTGATTTTTCGCGTCATTACGGCATTTTTGAAGGATGTGGCAGTGTCATACCCTTTGATTCAGCAGCCAGTGCAGGCAACTGCTCTACGGGAGCATGTTGCTAATAAAAACTTTCCATTTTTCTCGATTGGCGATTTGGACCTTGTTTGGTGGCTTGGGCTTGATGTCAATGCCTGTGTTTTCTGCAGAAAATAAACTCTCGATGACGGGTTCCAGCACAGTTGCACCACTGGCGCTTGAAATCGCAAAACGTTTTGAATCCCAGAATCCGGGAGTACGTATTGATGTACAAACAGGTGGTAGCGGCCGTGGAATTGCTGATGCGCGAAATGGAACGGCCGATGTAGGTTTGGTGTCCCGTTCCTTGAAGGCTGATGAAAGTGACTTGCAAGGACATACCATTGCACTGGATGGTGTGGCTGTGATTCTTCACAAATCCAACCCTGTTGGTAACTTGAGCAATGCTCAAATTGTGGGCATTTACACCGGCACAATCCAGAACTGGAAAGAGGTTGGTGGTAAAGATCAAAAGATCACCGTGGTCAACAAGGCAGAAGGTCGTTCCACACTTGAGCTTTTTGCCCAGTATTTCGGACTTAAGAACAGCCAGATCAAGGCGCAGGTTGTGATTGGCGACAATCAGCAAGGGATCAAGACTGTTGCTGGCAATCCGGGTGCGATCGGATATGTGTCTATCGGTTCCGCAGAGTTTGAGATTGAGAACGGAGTGCCCTTGAAGATGTTGTCCATGAATGGTGTAAAGCCCAATACGGAAAATGTCCGAAATGGCAGTTTTCCTTTGTCTCGCCCTTTGCTTCTGGTAACCAAAGGGGTGGATACCGATTTGCGCAAGAAGTTTTTAAGCTTTTCCAAAAGCCCGGCCGTGTATGACCTCGTGAAAGAGCAGTATTTTGTACCGATCGGACGCTGATCTTCCCCTGAAGGCTGGTACGTTTGTGCTGGCCTTGGCGGCCAGCAGTGTTGTCGGCCTCGTGATCCTGTTTGTGTTCATGGAGTCACTGCCGGTACTCAACTCGTCCACGCCGAGCTTTTTCAACCCGAACGAGCCTTGGTTTCCACTGGAGGGCAAACGCGGCCTGTTGCCCATGGTCGCGGCCAGTGTACTGTGTGCTTTGGGTGCAATCGCAATCGCTTTGCCACTGGGAATTGCAAGCGCTTTTTTTGCCCAGTATTACGGCCACTCTGCGTTGGTCACCCCTTACCGCTGGTTGCTGGGGCTTCTTGCCGGTATTCCATCCGTGGTTTTTGGGTTCTGGGGGCTTACCGTGCTGGTGCCGCTCATCGCGCAATATCAACCCCCGGGTGCCAGTTTGCTGGCAGGGGTATTGATTCTTTCGCTCATGATTTTGCCCACCGTGGCGCTGACAGCAGAAGCCGCCTTCAAGGCTGTGCCTCAGTCCTATTTGGATGGTGGCCATGCATTGGGCATGAAAAAATCCGCGATTGCTTTCAAGATATTAGTGCCTTCCGCTCGACAAGGTTTGATCGCTGGTGCGGTGTTGACCATTACCAGGGCATTGGGAGAAACCATGGCGGTGCTGATGGTGACTGGCAATGTGGTTGCGATGCCCACCAGTCTTTTTGATCCGGTGCGAACGCTGACTTCCAACATTGCACTGGAAATGGCCTATGCCATGAATGATCACCGTGCCAGCCTGTTTTTTTCCGGCTTTGTGCTGACACTTCTCGTGGCTTTACTGGTGTGTATTGTTCATCAACGTGAGCGTGCCCATTCATGATCCACACTCATTTGCAGAAAAGCCTTGTTCGCCGCAAAACAATTCAAACGGACCACCTCTTCGCTTTGGCGGTTTACCTGGCAGCAGCCTGTGTAGCCGGAGCGTTTTGCTGGATTGTGTTTGATTTGCTACTTAACGGTATTGGCAAGTTGTCGTGGGCATTTCTCACCGAGCTTCCAGTTAGCTCCGGCCGCAAAGGTGGCATATCCAGTGTATTGGTTTCTACCGTCATGATCTTGCTGGTCACCATTATTGCTGCAGTGCCTGTGGCCTTTGCAACAGCAATCTGGTTGTCGGAGTTCACCCGGAATGGAGGACGACTGGTCATCATCGTTCGTTTGTCACTGGATATTCTGGCAGGTGTTCCTTCCATCGTATTCGGTTTGTTTGGTGCTGCGTTCTTCTGTGTTTTTTTGGGCCTGGGATATTCCATACTTGCCGGAGGACTCACATTGGCATGCATGGTTTTGCCCATCCTCATCAGAACCACCGAAGCAGGTCTGACCGCGGTGAATAATGGTTGGCGGCAGGGGGCCGCCGCTTTGGGACTGACGAAGTCTGCCGCCTTGTGGCAAATCCTGTTGCCTGCCGCAGCCCCCTCGATTGCGGCTGGCATGGTGTTGGGTGTGGGCCGTGCAATGGCAGAAACTGCCGCATTGATTTTTACGAGCGGCTACGTTGATCGTATGCCTGAAAGTGTGTTTGATTCAGGGCGGGCATTAGCGATTCATATCTTCGATTTGTCGATGAATGTACCAGGTGGAGACAAATCTGCTTATGCAAGTGCGCTGGTTTTGATCGTGGCCATTGGCGTGGTCAATTTGTTCGCCTTGAAATTGTCTGACAAATTGCTGGCGAGCCGGATCTTCACATGACCGCGCCAAGTTTAAACAACAACGGTTTTTTAGCAGAGAACGGGATGGACACTTCAGCCACAACTTACACATTGGGTGACCTTCAACAGGGAGCCCCCTGCTGTGTACCCACACCCATTCTGGACATACAGGATTTGCAGGTGGCCTACAACGGCGTAGTTGCTTTGGATGATTTGAGCCTCCAGATCAACAAAAATTGCATCACCGCCCTGATCGGCCCTTCGGGTTGTGGGAAGACGAGTTTTCTGTCGGCGCTTAACAGGCTGACCGATCTGGTACCCAATGCTGCCGTAAAGGGAAAAATTTATTTCGAGGGCCAAGACATTCACGACAAGCAGATCGATGTGCGCGTATTGAGAACCCACATCGGGATGATTTTTCAGCGTCCGAATCCTTTTCCGCTCAGCATTCGTCGTAATCTGGAAATGCCCTTGAGAGAGCATGGGGTGAAAGCACGTCAAAGCCTAGATGATCGCATTGAAAATGCGTTGCGAAATGTGGGCTTGTGGGATGAAGTGAAAGATCGGCTGGATCAGTCGGCACTGGGTCTGTCAGGTGGTCAGCAGCAACGGTTGTGCATTGCACGTGCACTAGTTTTGGAGCCCAAGGTCTTGTTGATGGATGAACCTTGCAGTGCACTGGACCCGATCTCCTCTGCAGTCGTGGAAGACCTGATTCTCCGTTTGAAGGGGAAATACACGGTTGTTATCGTCACTCACAATCTGGCTCAAGCCAAACGAATTGCCAATTACGCTGCATTTTTCTGGATGAAGGAACGCGTTGGAAAGCTCATTGAATACGGACAATGCAGGCAACTGTTCGAAGCACCGGGACATGAGTTGACTGCCGCGTACATTGCAGGGGTGCGTGGTTAAGCAATCAATTTTCACTCGGGTTTCTTTGAATCGCCCCGCTTTCTCTAGGCACTTTTTATCCTCACAATGGACTACCCCGCCTATCG
>NZ_JARFJD010000024.1 GCF_029087225.1 Limnobacter olei
ATTACATATAGGTGTTTAGGTGTCTGCACAATTTTCAGAACGAAGCTGTTTGGTCCCAAGTGGTGTTCGTTTCATGCGATTTTGCACTTATTCCTATATCTTCTCTGCTTTCTGTTTGTTTACCTTGGAATTGAAGTTGAAGTATCTTCTTGATCATCGGTCACGGTTTATTTTTGGCCTATTGCTTCTTCTTATCCCGTTTACCGTTTGCGCTGATAAAGACGTTTCTCGATACCAGCAACTAAATACCCACTTTCACCAAACACTGTCTACGCATGAAACACGGCTAGAATCAAAATTTCATTCCGTACTCGCGGTTGCTGAAACGGATGAAGAGAGGGCCTGGCTGGTCTACCGATGGGTTACTTATCATTTCAAGCATGACGCGGGCTTGGCCAGCAGGATTGGAGATCCGTCACAACATTCACTTGAGAAACTTCACAGGCTTGCGGGCGGTAGTTGTGCGGTTTATGCCGATGTGACTCATCGTTTGATGCAAATGGCGGGCCTTGAGGTAAAGACAATTTATGGTTTTGTGAAAGGTGGTCCTGCAACATCGCACCGCAATGGCAAACCTGTCAATCATGTGTGGAATGCAGTCAAAGTCGATGGTGTTTGGAAGGTAGTCGATTCCACTTGGGGGGCTGGTTTTGTGGGTCGACAAGGGTTTCAATCGCTACACAGTGATCTGTTTTTTCTTCTTCCGCCAGAAAAAGCGGTGTTAAGTCATTATGACGGCGCTGATGAATTGGGTTACCAGCGGGCATTTGCCGTTAACCAGTCGTTGTTTGCCAAATTGCCCGACGATGCCTTGTATGCAGCTGCGATGGGGGTGGATCCAAAATTAATAGTCGATGCTGTGCGAAGGGAGCCCCGTTTTAATCTGGTGTCGACCTTTGATTTACCTCCAGATGCTTTGCGAGTGATGTCGGCGCCCGTAAGTGGTGTGCTTGAACGCAGGGAACACCGTTTTGTTCTCGAGTCTGCAGTTTTTGAAGAATTGATGATTGTTCAGGGAAAGTCATGGAGACCACTGAAGAAAAGTGGCAAGGTTCATTCCCTGATTCTTGTTCCGAGTCAGGGAGAGTTGCTGGTCATGGGGCGACGTCCAAAGCAACATGAGTTTGAGGCTTTGTTGGGTTATCGAGTCAAGTGATTCAAGTGCCTTCGAGAAAGGCGTGCGTTATTGCCAGCCATGCTTTAACACCAAGCGGAAGTATTTTGTCATTGAAGTCATAGCTTGGGTTGTGCAGCGTGCAGGGCCCAATGCCATGTCCGTGAGTGCGATGACCTCCATCGCCATTGCCTATCCAAAGATATGCCCCAGGTTTGTGTTGAAGCATGAATGCAAAGTCTTCCGCGCCCATGGTCGGAGGAAGGTTGGCGTGAACTGCAGTTACTTCAGGCACTCGCTTCAAGGCATTCTTTGCCAGTTCGGCCATTTCCGCCGAATTGATGGTGGGCGGGTACTTGCGTTCAAACTCCATTTCAGCAGTTGCACCGAAGGCCGCGCAGAGCTCGGTGCTGAGCTTGCTCATTTGCTGTTCAATCAAATCCAGCGTTTCAATGCTGAAGGTACGAACAGTGCCCTGCAATATCGCATGGTCGGGTATCACATTGATTGCTTCCCCCGCCTGAATCTGGGTGACAGACAATACGGCTGGCTCCACAGGCTTGCAGCTTCTGCTGACAATGGTTTGGAAAGCGAGGATCAGTTGTGCAGCGATAACCACTGGGTCTATACCGAGGTCTGGCATCGCAGCATGCGCGCCTTTGGCCAGAATTTTTACTGAAAATTCATTGCTCGATGCCATGACCGCACCGGTGTGTGCAGCAAACTCGCCCTCTCGCAGACCGGGCCAGTTGTGCATGGCAAACACCGCATCAACTGGGTAGCGCTGAAACAGGCCGTCGTCAATCATGCGTTGGGCACCGGCTCCGCCTTCTTCTGCAGGCTGGAAAATAAGGGCAACACTGCCTTTGAAGTTGGGGTTTTCTGCGATTTCCTGCGCGGCTCCCAGCAGCATGGCCACATGGCCATCGTGACCGCAAGCATGCATTTTCCCGGGATGGCGGGAGGCGTGCGGAAACTGGTTGCGCTCCTGAATGGGTAATGCGTCCATGTCGGCGCGAAGGCCGATCATTTTGCCTGATCCTAGTCTGCCTTGAATAAAGCCCACCACCCCAGTTTGTCCTATGCCGGTTTCCACTGTGTATCCAAGTTCAGCAAGCCGCTTGGCGACGATATCAGCGGTACGGTTTTCTTCGTAACGCAATTCAGGGTGGGCGTGGATGTCTCGACGGGTATTGACCCAGGATTCAATTTTGCTCGGATTCACAACAAACTTCGCTGGTTGGTACAAGCATTAAGAATCGCAGGTTTTGCTCACTGTGGCAATCGCTGTGCTTTACTATGAATATTCTTTATGCAAGGTAGGGCAGGAATGATTCGGCGCAGTATGTTGTCGGGCTTGTGGTTGGTGAGCGCTTTTCTATTGAATGCTTGCAGCACGGGTTCTTATTTTTGGCAGGCCACCACGGGTCACCTGCGTGTTCTTGGGGCTGCAGAGAACATTGATGAAGTGTTGTTGCGTCCCGATCTTTCGGGGAAGTTGCGCACTCAATTGCAATATGTCCAGGAAATACGGGAGTTTTCTGTGGTGCAACTGGGGCTTCCTGACAATCGGAGTTATCGCACTTATGCTGACTTGAATCGCGCCTATGCGGTGTGGAATGTGGTCGCTTCCCAGCCAGACAGTTTGACTTTGGAAACCTGGTGTTTCCCTTTAATCGGTTGTATTTCTTACAAGGGCTTTTATTCGGAGTCTCGCGCAGTGGCCCTGGCGGATGACCTTCGTAAACAGGGCTTGGATGTGGCGGTGCTGGGTGTGCCTGCGTACTCCACCTTGGGTTTTACGCCCGACCCGGTTTTGAATACGTTTGTGAATTATCCGGCAGGTGAATTGGCCAGGCTGGTTTTTCATGAGCTAGCGCACCAGGTGGTTTACATTGCCGACGACACCATGTTCAACGAGAGCTTTGCGACGGCTATTGAGGAATTGGGGGTGATTGCCTGGCTTGCCCAACCTGGGCGGGAGGTGCTGAAGGCGCAGTATGATCTATTCGATTCACGCAGAAATGCCTTCCGGCTTATGTTGGCGCGTGCTCGCGATGATTTGGAACGGATTTATGAGAACAGCAATAGGCTGGACATGCGGCAGGTGTTGAGATTGAAAGAGCAGCGTTTCGAGCAGTTGCTGGTTGACTACGATGCATTAAAGGAGTCTTGGGGCGGATGGACCGGTTATGACCGGTTTATGGCTGAGGATTTGAATAATGCAAAGTTGGGTGTGTCTGGCCTGTACACTCAGTATGTGCCTGCATTCAAGGCTTTGCATAAACTCTGCGGTCAAAGCTTTCAACGTTTTTATGCAGCCACCGAAATGTTGGGTGAATTCTCCCGAGAACAGCGTGAAATACTGCTGGCCGAGTTGCAGCGCGCCGAGCCTTTGTCTTTTGGCTTTAAATGTTTATGAAAGCAGGCAGTGGCCGTTTTTCAACACAGGTCTGCCATCCTCGAACACCAAAAAGGATTGCGGCTCGAAGGGTGTCCATACCTCGTCGTTCGTGAGCGCCGAGGTTGCAATTACCGCAACCCGATCGTTCTGTGTGGTTACGGCACCAAAGTCGACTTGAATGTCGCAATCAACCAAATGCGCGGCTTTGAACGGATGAGCGCGAACGATGTACTCCAGCTTGGTGGAGCAATGCGTGTACATGGCCTGCCCGTTGGAGAGCAGCATGTTGAAGGTGCCGTGTTGAGCGATTTTCGAACACACAGGGCGAAGCACTTCATCGACTTCAGCGACGCTGGGGCGATTGCTTGCAGTACGGTAGCCAAACTCATTTTTCAGGGTTTGTAGCAATAGGCAGAATGCGAGTTCGCTGTCAGTTTCTCCGATGGGTAAAAAGTCGCCTTGAAGGTGTGGATTGAAATCTTTCAGATCGCCGTTGTGAGCAAAAACCCAGGCTTGTCCCCAAAGTTCCCGAATGAATGGATGGCAGTTTTGAAGTTTGACCTGCCCTACTGTGGCTTTGCGGATATGGGATATCACGTTGTAGGAGCGGATGGGGTAGTTCCGGATTAATTCCGCCACTGGAGAATCAGAGGCGGGGCGGTGATCGATGAAACATCTTGCCGCGGAGCCTTCAAAAAATGCGATACCCCAGCCGTCGGCATGTTCATCGGTCAGGCCGCCTCGTTTGGCAAACCCTTCAAATGAAAATTGGATGTCGGTTGGCGTGTTGCAGTTCATGCCGAGCAATTGACACATGGTTTAATTGGTAAATTGTTGATTAATTGATTTTTATTTTAAGAGACTTTTCATGTCTGAGAAGGATGATTTTTACAAAGACCTTTTAACTGAGGTTTTTGACGTGGGTGTTTTGGCTGCCCAGCCCGAGCAAGCATTGAAGGAAGCTTGGCACGAGCAAATCATGCCTTGGTTGAGCCAGTTGGCCCCGGAGCGCGAGCGCGTGTGGGTTTTTGGTGCAGGCAAGGCGGCGGCATCCATGGCCAAAGCCCTGGAGGGTGTAGCTGGATCTTCAGAAAAACTGCAAGGGTTTGTTGTAACCCGGCGCGGACATGAGGTGAAGACTTCAACCATTGAGGTGGTTCAGGCTGCGCACCCAGTGCCGGATGAAGATGGACAGCGTGCTGCGCGCAGACTACACAAGGCCGTTTCGGAAGTGCCTTCCAGTGATGCTGTAATCGCGCTTGTATCGGGCGGCGGTTCAAGTTTGCTCAGCGTGCCTGTGCGCGATATTCCCTTCGTTGATTTGCAGCAGTTGAACCGTGCTTTGTTGACATGTGGTGCACCGATCGACGAGATGAATATTGTACGCAAGCATGTGACGCAAACGTTGGGGGGGCAGTTGGCGCAAGTTTGTCGTGCGCCGGTGTTTCAGTTGTTGATATCGGATGTACCGGGAGATGATCCCTCCTCAATTGCTTCAGGCCCATTTAGTCCGGATGAGAGTACTTTTCACGACGCCATGGAGGTAATCAAGCGTTGGGCGGTGCAAGTGCCACACTCAATTGCCAGGTATCTCGAGAAAGGGATAAAGGGTGCGGTGCCTGATACACCCAAGCGGAGTTCGCTGGTTTTTCGCAAAGTGAAAACCCATTTGCTGGCCAGCAATTTGAAGTCGTTGAATGCTGTAACCCAACACCTTGAGGTCAAGGGATACAAGGTTCTGAACCTTGGTGACACTTTGGAGGGTGAGGCACGAGATGTGGCGCAGGTGCATGCAGCTATTGCCAGACAAGCAGCCATGGGACAAGGGGGCTGGCCTGCTGCTCCGTTGGCGATTATCAGTGGCGGTGAATGTACTGTAACCCTCAATGACACGCAGTTGAGGCAAGCGCGGGGTGGGCGAAATTCCGAATTTTTGTTGGCTTTGGCTTTTTACCTTCGGGATTTGAGCGCACCTGTTGAGGTTGCAGCAATTGCGGCAGACACGGACGGGATTGACGGTATTGGCGGGCATGCCGGCGCTTTGATGTTGCCCGGCGACAGGCAGCGCTGCAAGGTGGCCAAGCTTGCGCCTCAGTTGCACTTGGATCAACACACCAGTTACGACTACTTTAAACGCCTGGATCGATTGTTGATGACGGGGCCCACGATGACCAATGTGAATGACCTGAGGATTATTCTGATCGGCAAGCCCTGAGAAAGTTCGGGCAATCTGCGTGAGGTAAAATACAGGTCGTTCCAAACTTTATCTGGCCCTCATGATTCAGACCATTCAAATTGCTCCGCCCGATGATTGGCATTTGCACCTTCGCGACGGTGAGGCGCTAGAACATGTTATTGCAGCGACGGCATTGAATTTCAGACGTGCGATTGTGATGCCCAATTTGAAGCCGCCTGTGACCACGGTTGATCAAGCCGTGGCTTATCGTCAGCGTATTCTGGATTCCGTAGAGAAAGCTTGTAGCACGGGCGATTATTCCGCGGAGGAACAGGCCGTCATGCGTTTGTTTGAACCCCTGATGGTGCTTTATCTGACCGGTGCGACCAGCCCGCAGGAAATTGAGAAAGCGGCCAACAGTGGTGTAGTGCGAGCAGTGAAGTTGTACCCAGCTGGCGCGACCACAAATTCTGAAGCTGGTGTTTCCGATTTGCTGGGCCAGTGTGGTGCCGTGTTGCAGGCCATGGAGCTTCATGGTTTGCCTTTGCTAGTACATGGTGAAGTGACGGATGCGGATGTGGATGTGTTTGATCGCGAAGCCGCATTTGTAGAAACAGTGATGAAGCCTCTGCGCCGGCAGTTTCCGAATCTGCGTGTGGTGTTTGAGCACATCACCACCGAGCAGGCAGCTAACTTTGTGACAGAAAATTCTGGCCGTGATGCGCAGGGCAGGTTGCTGCTTGCGGCGACCATTACACCTCAGCATTTGCTTTACAACCGCAACGCTTTGTTCAAGGGTGGGTTACAGCCCCATTGGTATTGCCTGCCAGTGTTGAAGCGCGAGGTGCATCGCAAGGCACTGTTGAAAGCGGCAACCAGTGGTTTGCCGCAGTTTTTCCTGGGCACAGACAGTGCTCCGCACGCCAGGCATTTGAAAGAAATGTCATGTGGTTGTGCTGGTTGCTATTCAGCACCCTATGCGATGGCCATGTACGCTGAAGCTTTTGAGCAGATGGGGGCATTGGATAGCGTTGAGCTGTTTGAAAAGTTTTGCAGTTTGAATGGTCCCGCATTTTACGGTTTGCCTGTTAACGAAGGCGTGTTCGAGCTACAGCGCAAATCTTTTGAAGTGCCGCAACGGCTGCCTTTTGTGACCGAAAGTGGGATTGTTCCTTTGAGGGCAGGAGAGGTGCTGGATTGGACTGTTACCCGTCTTCGGTGAGCGGTGGTGGCAGACTCAGCAGGTAGCCCTTGGCTATGGCCCTATGGTGAAAACCGTGCCCGTTTTGATTCTCGACTTGATCATGAGGGCGCTGTTTCCCGTCGTTTGAATGATCTGCGTGGTGAGCTGGTTGGGGCCACCCCCGCTTTTTTGCATTCAACCGAAAATTTGGGGGCGCTCGAATACGAGCGCCTTGTGCAAACTGGCCAGATCCCGACACGAGATATTTCCCACGATTGGTACAACGGCCAAGTTTGGTTGGCCTTTCCCAAAGTGAAGCAACTGATCAATGCGCTTCATGTACAGGACGCCTGTTGCTCTGCGGGCCAAACAGGGGGTTTATCTGGCAACGGTCGAAGTCGATTGCGCGATGCCCTGACTTTGTTTGATGAAAGCGGTGCGCTTTTTTTGACCACGGAGTGGTCGCTATGCACGGCCTTGTTACAGCACGACTGGAAAACCTTGCTGCTTGATCAGCGAGAAAGCTGGAGTACCCGTGCCAGGGTTTTATTGTTGGGGCACGGTTTGCTCGATAGCATGAGCAAAGCTCACAAAGGTTTGTGTGCAAAGGTGGTGCCCGTGCAGGTACCTTCCCTTAACATGGAATTGCCTGAGTTGCAGCGATTGATGTTGTTGGTGGTTGAACAACTTCGCGCCCCCGGTAACTTAAGCCCCCTGCCGGTGATGGGGGTTCCTGGCTGGTTTCGCGATTCTGAGCAACCTGGCTTTTATGAAGACTCTGCTGTTTTTCGCGCGAAGCCAACACGTCGGGTTTCTTCACCCGATGAAAGATTGGCTTTTGTTTGGGATGGGTCTACACTTGCTCTCGGAAAGTGCGTCGGACAATCGCTGCCTGAATTTCAGGGGGAGGAAAGTCCGGACTCCAGTGAGCACGGTGCTGGTTAACCACCAGGCGCTATAAGGTTTTGGCAACAAAACTCAAGGCGACGGAAAGTGCAACAGAAAACACACCGCCGATGGAAAGGCAACTTTCACAGGCAAGGGCGAACCGGAGGTGTAAGAGACCCCCGCAGGCTTGGCAACAAGGCTGGCTAGGTAAACCCCACTTGGAGCAACACCAAATAGGCGCGCAGGCGCTTTAAGCGCCAACGGCGCTCCCCGAGCGCGCGGGTAGGTGGCTTGAGCTGAAGAGTAATTTTCAGCCTAGAGGAATGATTGTCACTTTGGCTGCAAAGCCATTGAACAGAATCCGGCTTACAGGCGCGCTTTCTACTCCCCCTCATCAAGATTTAATCCCACGGCTTTTTCTTAAGACATTACTTTCAGTGTTGTCTTTATGCTCTTATTTTTTCAGTCATTTTTTCTTGATTAAATTCTTCAAAGTACTTCTAAGTCCTTGGTTGTAAAGCGTTTTCTCGAGAGAACTGCTTGACCACCCATTTCATAATGCGTAAAGTGGTGATTCGTGGGGATTTGTGTGACTTTGTGGGAATTTAATTCGCGTGTATCAAGGCAGTTCTTCCTTATCCATGGATGCAAAAGGGCGCATGAATGTGCCACAGAAGCATCGTGATGCGCTGCAAATGCAGTGCGAGGGAGCCTTGACGCTTACAAAACACCCAAACGGTTGTTTGTTGATGTTTCCGCGCCCTGTTTGGGAGCAGCATCGAGAAAAAATTGCCGCTTGGCCCATGTCTGCCCGCCCTTGGCAGCGTATTTTCCTTGGCTTTGCAACAGATGTTGAAATCGATTCTGCTGGTCGAATTCTGGTGTCTCCAGAATTGCGGGAAGCAGCTTCGTTGAGCAAGGAAGTGATGTTGTTGGGCATGGGTAGTCATTTTGAAATCTGGGACTCCACGCTGTTGAAGGTGGAAGAGGAAAAGGCAATTGCTGCGGGCATGCCTGAATCACTGAACGAATTTAGTTTCTGAAAGTGAGTGCCGATGAACACATCCCCGTGCTTCTTCAACCCACGGTTGACGCCCTGTTGCACACGCCCGACGGACTTTATCTGGACTGCACCTTTGGCAGGGGCGGACACAGCCGCGCTTTGCTCGAAAAGCTTTCGGCAAAGGGGCGACTCGTGGCCCTTGATCGCGACCCTCAAGCAGTTCAGGCCATGGGTGAAATCAAAGACTCCCGTTTTCGGGGTGTTCGCAGTGCGTTCGCCGATCTTGAGTCGGCGCTTGATTTGCTGGGTATCGATCAAGTGGATGGCGTGTTGATGGATATCGGCGTCTCTTCACCCCAAATCGATCAGGCTGAGCGGGGATTCAGTTTCCGCCGGGATGGTCCACTGGACATGCGCATGGATCCGCAGGCTGGAGAGTCAGCGGCCGATTTTCTTGCTCGGGCAGAGGCCCGGGAAATCAAAGAGGTGATAAAGAATTATGGGGAAGAACGGTTTGCTGTTCAGATTGCAACAGCGATTGTTGCTCGCCGCGCGGAGCGGCCGATCACTACAACACTCGACCTTGCCCAGATCGTGGCAGGGGCAGTTCGCACGCGGGAGCCGGGCCAGGACCCTGCAACGCGCACCTTTCAGGCTTTACGGATTCACGTCAACCAGGAGCTTGCGCAGCTCGAACAAGGTTTAACTGCGGCCTTCAAAAGATTGAAGGTGGGTGGAAGGCTGGCGGTGATCAGCTTTCATTCACTTGAAGATCGAATTACCAAGCAATTTATTGAGAAGCTGGCGAATCCAAAATCGCAACAGGATGCCCGTTTGCGCAAGCTACCGCTGCCCGAGCCCACGCCGTTGATGAGAAAGCTGGATCGCATCAAGCCGAGCAAAGAAGAGTGTGAGTTGAACCCCCGTTCACGTTCATCCGTGTTGCGCGTGGCTGAGAAGCTGGGCGAGTGGCCGGCTGGTTCTTCGGTAGGGGGGAACGCATGGGGCGCTTGAATATTTTGTTGCTGGCTTTGGTGATTTTTTGCGCCATGTTGGTGGTTGAGCAGCAACACGCTGCGAGAACCTTGTTTGTTGCATTGGGCCAAGAGCAACAGGCTGAGCACCAGATTGAAGTGGCGTTTACCCGTTTGCAATTGCAGCAAGTGGCCTTGGCCAAAGGTGAGCGTGTGGATGAAGTTGCGCGCACCCGACTAGATATGAATCCTCCGGCCCCAGGCTCAGTGGTTTTCATGCAGTTGGAGGGGGGCTTTCAACGTGAGTAAAGCTGTTCGTTTTGGCGGATCAGAATTGTTGGAAATGCGATTGCCAGCCTGGCGATCGCGTTTTGTTTTGGTGTGCATCTTTCTGGCTTTTGGTGGCTTGGTCGCGCGCGCTGCCTACTTACAGGTTATTTCCAATGACTTCTTGCAGGAACAGGGCGCCAAACGCCTGGAGCGTACGCTTCCATTGCAGGCGAGTCGAGGCAGTTTGCTGGATCGCAACATGGTGGTGTTGGCGCAAAGTGTTCAGGCCCAGGCTGTGTGGTATGACGGCCGTCGAATTGTGGATGCCAAAGATGAAGATTTGCGCAAGCTTGCGACCGTGCTTGGTTTAAAGCCCGACCGGATGATTGCCCAGATGCGTAAAGATTCCAAGCGCGCATTTGTTTACCTGGACCGTCAGGTCGATTCCGATGTTGCAGCAAAAGCCAAGGCCTTGAAAATTCCTGGCTTGGGGTTTGTGACCGAGAGCAAGCGCTATTACCCCCAAGGCGAGACCATGGCGCATTTGGTGGGTTTTACCAGCATTGAAGACAAAGGCCAGGAAGGCGTCGAGCTTGCTTTCAATGACCGGCTTACAGGTGAAGACGGCGAACGAAATGTGTTACGCGATCGCCTGGGCAATGTGATTGAAGACATTCGGGAGCTGCGGCCGCCCGTGAATGGACAGGATTTGGTGTTGTCCGTGGATGCAGATGTGCAGTACATCGTGTTGTCGGAGCTGAAGAAAGCGGTTGAGCAGCACAAGGCCAAGGCTGCCGCTGCTGTGGTGCTGGATGCGAAAACGGGTGAATTACTGGCCATGGCCAATATTCCCACCTACGACCCCAATAACAGGGGGCAGTTGCATGGTGAAAAGCTGCGCAACCGAGTGTTCACCGACATGTTCGAGCCTGGTTCAACCTTAAAGCCATTTGGTGTGGCTTTGGCGATGGATCAAGGCAAGGTAAAAGCCAGTACAAAAATTGATACTGGCAACGGGCGTATGTCGATTGGGCCGGCAACCATCAGTGACACAAAGCCGCATGGTGTCATGACTGTTGAGGAAATCATTCAGAAGTCCAGCAACGTGGGGACTTCCAAAATTGTGCTGGAGCTTGAGCGAAAGGATTTGTGGGATTTTTTCAATTTGCTGGGTTTTGGGCAAACTCCCTCGATTGCATTCCCCGGCTCAGTGGCTGGTCGTGTGCGCCCCTGGAATAAATGGCGTCCTATTGAGCAAGCGACCATGTCGTATGGGCATGGTATTTCTGTGTCCCTGATTCAGTTGGCGCAGTCGTACACCATCTTTGCAAACAAAGGTCATTTCGTTCCGGCTTCGTTGATTAAACGGGGGCCGCAGGACCCTGTGGTGTCTCATCGAGTCATTAGTGAGAAGGTCGCCGACAGCATGTTGCATATGCTTGAGTTGGCTTCGGGGCCGGAAGGAACTGCGATCAAGGCACAGGTGCAGGGCTACCGGGTTGCCGGTAAAACCGGCACAGCCCACAAGCAGGAAGGTGGACGTTACGTGAACAAGTACGTTTCTTCTTATGTTGGCCTGGCACCCGTCTCTGATCCACGTGTCATCGTCGCCATTATGGTGGACGAGCCCAAAGGGGGTGTGTACTACGGTGGTTTGGTTGCTGCGCCAGTGTTCTCGACCATTACCAAAAGCGTGTTGACTCGCCTGAATGTTCAGCCCGATGCGATTGAATCGACTGAACAGTTACGCAAGTTTGTTGCTGCACCGAGTGCAGTGGGGAGTCGCTTATGATCAGCGCTTACCTTCATTCGGTGTCAGAGGTGTTGGCAGAACTTCATGAGCGCGGGTTCTACGCCGATTGTTCGGGCTTGGTGACAGATCACCGTCGCTTGACAGGTCCTCGGGATGTGTTTCTTGCCGTGCCTGGTGAAAAGTTTGATCCGCGAAATTTGGCCGATGATTTGTTGATCGAGCAGCGGTGTGGTCTTGTACTGGTCGATTACGACGACCAGCGCGCCTACCAAAGCGCCAGTGTATTGCCCGTACTGCATTTGAAAACCATGTTAGCCGACTTGGCTTTTGGTTATTACGAAACCCCCAGCGATGCGATGACCATTATTGCGGTGACGGGCACCAATGGGAAAACCACTGTAACCCGCTGGTTGGCGCAGGCACTCAATTATCTTGGCAAGAAAGCCGCTGTGATCGGCACTTTGGGTTACGGCAAGCCGGACGAATTGAAGGCACATACCGGTTTAACCACTCCGGATGTGGTCGGTGTTCATCATCTGTTGCATGAATTGCGGCAGGACGGTTTTGAAACAGTGTGTATTGAAGCCTCGTCAATTGGACTTGAGCAACGTCGACTGGCCTGTGTCAGCATCGATGTTGCCCTCTTTACCAATTTGTCTCAGGATCACCTGGACTATCACGGGGACATGGCAGCATATGGCCGTTCCAAAATGATTCTGGCCAGTTGGCCGACTTTGCGGTTGGCGGTGGTCAATGCGGATGATTCTTTCGGCATGGAGTTTTTGGCCAATGTGCAGCGCAGAAATATTGATTGCTCCGCTGTAGGACGCGCTGACAGTGCTGAGTGCCAAATTCTGAGTGTTGTCCATCAAGAAAACGGCCAACGCATTGAATTGAAAATCAACGGTGCCAGCACCCAGATCGACACGCCCATGATTGGCGAATTCAATGCTGACAATATGGCATTGGTGTTTGCGACTTTGATAAGACTTGGGTACGAAGTAAGCGAGGTGAAGAGCGCTTTGGCAGGGGTTACTCCAGCACCTGGACGCATGCAGCTCATTGAAGGCGAACCGGCGGTGGTTGTTGATTACGCGCACACTCCCGATGCCTTGGAAAAGACACTGTTGGCGCTTCGGCCATTTGCCAACAAACGCCAAGGCAAGCTGTGGGTGGTGTTTGGTTGTGGCGGCGATCGGGATCGCAGCAAACGCCCTTTGATGGGAGCTGCCGCAGCAGACAAAGCCGACTTCGTGGTGGTTACCTCAGACAACCCACGCAGTGAAAAACCAGAAAACATTCTGCAAGAGATAGTGGACGGAATCGACAAGGCCCGGCAGGACAAACTTCATGTCGAGGTTGATCGCGTGCGGGCCATTGAATTTGCTGTTGCCAAAGCGAGCGCCAAAGATGTCGTGTTACTGGCTGGCAAGGGGCATGAAAGTACACAGACGATTGGTACACAAGTGATTGCACATTCTGATGCGCAGTGCGCGATGACCGCGCTGGCCAAGAGAGGTGCGCATGCTTGAGTTGAACTGGGCCTTTGAACACGTTGCGACTGCTTTGAGTAAGCAGCTGAAAAAGAGTGCGCCAGAGGTGTCAGGTGCTGTGCGCCTGATTCAAACAGACAGTCGTTTGGTTGAAAAGGGCGATCTGTTCGTATGCCTGATTGGTGAGCGATTTGATGCTCATGATTTTGCAGAGCAGGTGATGCAGTCGGGTGCTGCTGCTTTGGTGACTGACCGCGAACTCGATTTGCCGATTGCCCAGTTTGTGGTGAATGACACTCGTCTTGCCCTGGGGGCCTTGGCCAGTGCATGGCGGCAACAGTTCGATTTGAAGGTGTTAGCCGTAGTGGGCAGCAATGGCAAAACAACCAGCAAGGAAATGTTGGGTAGCATCTGCAAGGCGCAGTGTGGCAACGACCAAGTTCTGGTGACCGCGGGTAACTTGAACAACGACATTGGCGTGCCACAAACATTGTTGAAACTGCGAACTCAGCACCAGATGGCCGTGATTGAGATGGGTATGAATCACCCCGGGGAGATTGATTACCTCGCCGGGTTGGTAAAACCCGATGTGGTGCTGTTAACGAATGCGCAGCGAGAGCACCAAGAGTTCATGAAAACCGTGTTAGCTGTCGCCAAAGAAAACGGCAGTGCATTCGCTCATTTGCCGCCCGATGGTTGTGCGGTATTTCCGGTGAGTGAAGAGTTCGATGATTGTTGGCAAGCGATGTCAACCGGCAAAACCACCTTGCGTTTTGGTTGCGGTGCGGATTTCGATATTTTGCCGGCACGGGGTGATTCCGAACAATCCACTGTGATGCTCAGCGCTTTGGGCAAGCACATTGAATTGCACCCGAATTTTATCGGTGAGCACAACTATGCAAACGCTGCTGGCGCAGCGGCCGCAGCGCACGCGGCAGGCTGCACCCATGAAGCAATTCAAAAGGGTTTGAATGCATTTCAACCGGTGAATGGGCGTTTGCAAGTTACCTTGAATACACCATCAATTTTGTTGATCAATGACAGCTACAACGCAAATCCTGACTCTGTGAATGCTGCAAGCAAAGTGCTCGCTCAGCAGGCCGGCAACACTCTGTTGGTGCTGGGTGATATGGGTGAGGTGGGCAATCAGTCAGATGAATACCATGCGGAGGTCGGTGGGTATGCAAAACAGGTCGGCGTCAAACACCTGTACGCCCTTGGCGACGCAACCAGGCACACCGTATTGGCCTTCGGCGAGGGTGCAATACATTTCAAGAACATCGAAACCTTAATAGAAAACACCATGAATACAACGAAGCAAGGCCGGTGGTCTGTGCTGGTCAAGGGCTCCCGTTTCATGAAAATGGAGCGAGTTGTGCAAGCGCTGGTTCAACATCATTCAGGGGAGGCTAACCATGCTTCTTGAGCTTAGCCAATGGCTTGCGCAAGACATTCGCGCTTTTGGTGTTTTCAATTATTTGACTTTGCGTGCCGTGTTGGCGTGTGCAACTGCGCTGCTGGTCGGGCTGGTGGCGGGGCCGATGGTCATTCGCAAATTGACCCAATATAAAATTGGTCAGTCTGTACGTGATGATGGTCCCCAAACTCACCTGGCCAAAGCCGGTACACCCACCATGGGTGGTGCGTTGGTCTTGATCGGTATTGGCATTTCCACTTTGTTGTGGGCCGATCTCTCTAATCGTTTCGTTTGGGTGGTGATGCTCGTCACCTTCGGTTTCGGCTGGATCGGCTGGGTCGATGATTATCGCAAAGTGGTGTACCGCAACCCCAAAGGCTTACCGGCGAAATGGAAGTATTTTTGGCAAAGCGTGGTGGGTTTGATCTGCGCGTTCTATCTGGCTTTTGCCGTTTCTGCACAAAGTGGTCAGCAGGTGCTGGATATTTTTGTGGCCTGGGTTGAAAGTGGTTTTTCAATGCACCTTCCCAACAATGCAGACCTGATCGTGCCCTTTTTCAAGTCGATCAGCTACCCCTTGGGGGTTTGGGGTTTTATCGCTCTGACTTACTTTGTGATCGTGGGTACCAGTAACGCGGTGAACTTGACCGATGGCCTGGATGGCTTGGCGATTATGCCCACAGTGATGGTGGCATCCGCCCTGGCGATTTTTGCCTACGTGGCCGGCAATGCGGTGTACTCCAAATATTTGTTGCTGCCATATATTCCGGGCGCGGGTGAGTTGGCTGTTTTCCTCGCAGCCATCGCTGGTGCTGGTTTGGCTTTCCTCTGGTTCAACGCTTACCCGGCACAGGTGTTCATGGGTGATGTAGGGGCGCTTGCTTTGGGGGGTGCGCTGGGTACGGTTGCTGTGATTGTTCGCCAAGAAGTGGTGTTGTTCATCATGGGTGGCGTGTTTGTGGCGGAGACCCTCTCGGTCATGATTCAAGTGCTCTATTTCAAGTACAGCGGTGGGAAACGGGTTTTCCGAATGGCGCCGCTACACCATCACTATGAGTTAAGTGGCTGGAAGGAAACCCAGGTAGTGGTTCGGTTCTGGATCATCACCATGATTCTGGTGTTGATTGGTTTGTCTACGCTGAAGTTGCGTTGAAATGACTTTCAAATTGAGTTGAAACGAATGAATTTGCTTCTTAATCAATCGGTTTTGCAAGTCGGACTCGGTGAGTCTGGCTTGGCTTGCGCGCGCTGGGCGCTTGCGCAAGGCGCCCGGTTGACTGTGATTGACACGCGCGAAACGCCACCAGGATTGCAAGAGTTGCAATCCATTCAACCCGATGTGCGCGTGTTCAATTCGGTAGGCGATTTGAATTGGGACTTCAACCGTGTGGTGGTATCACCCGGGTTGCCGCCCTCTCATCCTCTGATGGTCGCGGTGCTTGCACACGCTGCGGAACATTCCACCTCCGTTGATTCTGAACTTGACCTGTTTGCCGATGCACTCCAGGCCTTGCAGCAAAGTAGAAACTACAAACCGCAAGTGGTAGGTATTACCGGAACCAACGGGAAAACCACCACAACTCGAATGGTGGAATGCCTCGCGCAGTTCGCCGGGAAAAAGGCTGTTGCAGCAGGCAACATCAGCCCGGCTGCTCTGGATGCTTTGCGTGAGCAATTGGAAGTGGATGATTTACCCGATGTTTGGGTGCTTGAGTTGTCGAGTTTCCAGTTGCACTGGACCAAGCGCTTGAAGTTTGATGCATCGACCGTGCTCAACATCACGCAAGATCATCTGGATTGGCACCCGGACATGCGGGAGTACGCCGAAGACAAGTTCCGAATCTTTTCGGAGAATGGCGTGTGTGTGCTGAACCGGGATGATGAACTCGTGGCCAAGGTCAATTTGCCTGCTGGAGCCGAGGTGATCACCTTTGGCACAAGTGCACCTGTTCATGCCAATGACTTTGGCTTGATTCGGGAAGGCGGTATGTTGTGGTTGGCTCAATTGGTTGGAGACCAGGAGGTGCTGACATCCACTCGCCGCAAAAAGCTGGAGGAATCAGAACCCAGCCAAAAGTTGTTGATGCCGACCGAGGCTTTGCAAGTAGTGGGCTTGCACAATGCGAGCAATGCGTTGGCTGCTTTGGCCTTGTGCCAAGGCCTGGGTATGCCAATGGCCAAGTTGTTGCATGGGTTGCGCAGCTACCAAGGCGAGCCTCACCGGGTACAGCACGTTGTACAAATTGATGGTGTCGATTATTTCGATGACAGCAAGGGCACCAATGTCGGAGCCACCGTAGCGGCATTGAACGGTTTGGCCAAGCCCACCGTGTTGATCGCAGGCGGAGACGGAAAGGGGCAGGACTTCTCGCCCTTGATTCAGCCTGTATCGAATTACTGCAAGCATGTGGTGTTGATTGGGAAAGACGCTGACAACATCATGAGCGCTCTCGCAAGCGTGCAGGTTCCTTGTGAAAAAGCCGCTTCCTTGGAACTGGCTGTCCAGATGGCTGCGAGCAAAGCCCGAGAGGGTGACTGTGTGTTGCTGAGCCCTGCATGCGCAAGCCTAGACATGTTCAGGAATTATGTGCATCGAGCTGAGGTATTTGTGGATGCCGTTCGAGCCATTGCGGCCGACAGGGGGCAACCATGCTAGGTAATTGGGGCAAGAAAGATCAGAGCAGCATGCAGTTCAAGAGCCTTATCCCCGCCACTGCAGCGGGTGGTGGTTTGTCATCCTCCATGTACAAAGTCAACCGTGGACCTGCGGTGTCTCAGGCCATTGACCAAGGCCTGATTTGGGCTGTGTTGGCGCTGCTGTTCCTTGGGCTTGTGATGGTGTATTCCGCCACTGTGGCTTTGCCTGATTCCAACAAGTATGCCAACTATCAAACCACGCACTTTTTGGTTCGGCACGCGGTATCCATTGCAGTGGCATTTGTGGCGGCTTTCTGTGTTTTCCAGATTCCAATGAAAACCTGGCAAGAGTTGGCGCCATTGGTATTTTTGTGTTGCATCGCTTTGCTGGTCTTGGTGCTGATTCCTGGAATTGGCAAAGAGGTAAATGGTGCTCGCCGATGGCTCTCGCTGTATGTACTGAATATTCAGCCATCTGAATTGATGAAGGTCTGCGCGATCATTTACGCAGCCGATTACACCGTGCGCAAGCAAGCCTATATGCAGCGTTTTGGGAAGGTGTTGTTTCCCATGTTCATGGCCATGTTCCTGGTGGGCATGCTGCTTTTGCTGGAGCCTGACATGGGGGCATTCATCGTGATTGTCACGGTGGTGTTCGGAATCCTGTTTTTGGGTGGCATCAATGCCCGGGTGTTTTTTGGTGTGTTGTTCGCGCTGAGCGCGGCATTCGCCCTGTTAATCGCCTTCAGTGATTACCGCCGGGCCCGTTTGTTGGCGTATCTCGATCCGTGGGAAGGCGACAACGCTTTGAACAAAGCCTATCAGTTGTCACATTCCTTGATCGCATTTGGTCGAGGTGAAGTACTGGGCGTAGGTTTGGGTGGCAGTGTTGAAAAATTGCATTACCTGCCCGAGGCCCACACTGACTTTCTACTTGCGGTCATTGGAGAAGAGCTTGGCTTTGTGGGTGTGACGGTTGTCATTTTGCTGTTCCTCTACATCGTCAAACGATGCTTTGCAGTAGGTGCCCAAGCCATCGCGCTGGAGCGAACATTCTCCGGTTTGGTGGCCAAGGGGGTGGGTATCTGGATCGCAGTTCAATGCTTCATCAACATGGGCGTGAATTTGGGTGTTCTGCCTACCAAGGGTTTGACTCTGCCTTTGATGAGTTACGGCGGCTCCGCAATCCTCGTGACCTGTGCGGCTTTGGCACTGGTGCTTCGCATTGACCATGAGAACCGAACCATGATGCGGGGAGGTGCTGCATGAGCAAAGCACAGCGATTGGCATTGATTGTTGCTGGTGGTACTGGTGGTCATATTTTCCCGGGATTGAGTGTTGCGTCTGAATTGAAGGCCCGCGGTTGGCAGGTTCAATGGGCGGGTAACCCACAGGCCATGGAAGGCCGATTGGTGCCGGCACATGGCGTTGAAATGAATACCTTGGTGTTCTCAGGCTTTCGCGGCAAGGGCATTGTGCAGCAGGTCTTCATGCCCTTGAAATTGTTGCGTGCATTTTGGACTTCAGTTCAAATTCTTCGCCGCACCAAGCCAGCGGTAGTGTTGGGCATGGGCGGGTATGTGGCATTCCCGTTGGGCATGATGGCTAGCTTGTTGAATATTCCTTTGGTGGTACATGAGCAAAACTCGGTTGCTGGATTGACCAACAAGGTGTTGGCTAAATTGGCAGATCGCAACCTGGTTGCTTTTCCGTATGCTCTGCCCAATTCAAACTGGGTGGGCAACCCCGTGCGTGAAATGATTTACAGCCAGCCAGAGCCCCGCGCACGTTTTCAAGGCCGAAGTGGTCCCTTGAAATTACTGGTACTGGGTGGAAGTTTGGGTGCACAAGCATTGAATGACGTGGTACCCAAAGCCTTGGCAATATTGCCCGCAAATTGCAGGCCTGAGGTGGTGCACCAAGCTGGAGAGAAAAACTTGCCCGCCTTGCGCGACAACTATGAGAAGGCTGGCGCAAGCGCCCAGCAGTTGGCATTTATTGATGATGTTGCAGGTGCCATGGCTGCGGCTGATTTGGTGATTTGCAGGGCCGGGGCAATGACAGTTGCGGAAGTAGCCGCCATTGGTGTTGCAGCGTTGTTTGTTCCTTTCCCACATGCTGTTGACGACCATCAAACCCACAACGCAGGTTTTCTCGTGAAAGAGAATGCGGCCTGGCTGCGTCAGCAACACGAATTGGACGCCACATGGCTGGCCAACTGGTTACAACAAATCAGCCGGGAAACATGCCTCGAACAAGCAGAGCGGGCGAGGGCCTTGGCCAAACCACAAGCCACGCAGGAAGTGGCGAATTACATTGAACAGGTTGCGAAGGTATGAAACACAAAGTCAAACATGTGCACTTTGTAGGGATTGGCGGTTCTGGCATGAGCGGAATCGCCGAAGTATTGATCAACCTTGGTTACAAGGTGAGTGGTTCCGACTTGTCTGATTCCGCCGTGACTCAGCGACTGGCCAAATTGGGTGCCTCCGTGTTTACAGGTCACGAACGGTCAAACATTGCGGGTGCAGATGCAGTGGTCACATCCACAGCAGTGGGCGGCAGCAACCCCGAGGTGTTGGCAGCGCGCGCAGCACGGGTGCCTGTGGTGCCACGCGCTGTCATGCTGGCCGAATTGATGCGTTTGAAGCAGGGCATTGCTGTGGCTGGCACGCACGGCAAAACCACGACTACCAGTTTGGTGGCCAGCATTCTGGCTGAAGGCAAACTCGACCCCACTTTCGTAATTGGCGGGCGTTTGAATTCGGCGGGTGCAAACGCCAAGCTGGGCACTGGCGAATTTATGGTGGTTGAGGCGGATGAATCGGATGCATCGTTTTTGAACCTGATGCCGGTCATTGCAGTGATCACCAATATTGACGCCGACCACATGGAAACCTACGGGCATGACTTTGCACGTTTGAAGCAAGCCTTTGTGGAGTTCACACAGCGCCTGCCTTTCTATGGAGTGGCTGCGGTGTGCGTCGATGATCCCTGTGTGCGCGAGATCATGCCGTTTGTGTCCAAGACGATCGTGACTTACGGTTTGTCGGAACAGGCACAAATTCGCGCGGTGAATGTGCAGGCTTGCCAGGGGCAAATGAAGTTCACGGTGTTGCGTGAAGACGAGGCACCACTGGACATTACCTTGAATTTACCTGGCGACCACAACGTGCGCAATTCACTGGCCGCGATTGCGGTGGCCACGGAAATCGGTGTGTCTGATGAAGCAATTGTTGCCGCCCTTGAAAAATTCAATGGTGTTGGTCGTCGCTTCCAGCATTACGGCGAAGTGGCCGCCAAAGAGGGGGGGCACTTTCTTGTGGTCGATGATTATGGACATCACCCTGTTGAAATGGCTGCTACACTCGCGGCCGCGCGGGGTGCCTACCCGGACAAGCGCTTGGTACTTGCCTTTCAGCCCCACCGTTACACGCGCACTCGCGACTGTTTTGAAGACTTCGTCAAGGTTTTGGGCACACCAGACCTGGTGATTTTGTCAGAAGTATATTCCGCTGGTGAAGCACCGATTGTTGCTGCCGATGGACGCTCGCTAGCCCGCGCTGTGCGTGTAGCCGGGCGCACAGAACCTGTATTTGTAGAAGACATGAATGAGATGGAAAGTACGATTTTGAATATCGCTCGTGACGGCGATTTGGTTATCACCATGGGTGCAGGTTCAATTGGTGCCTTGCCAGGCCGCCTGGTCGCCAGTGCCATGGGAGGTAAGCCATGAGCACACGGATTGACGCAAAAGGCCTGGGCAAAGTGGTGGTGCTGTTCGGCGGTCGTTCTGCTGAACGGGAAGTATCGTTGAAATCAGGCAGCATGGTGCTGGCCGCGTTGCAGCGCAACGGCGTGGATGCGCATGGATTTGATCCCGCCGAACGCAACATGGTTGAGCTGGCCCAAGGCGGTTTCGACCGCGCAGTTATTTCTCTGCATGGCCGCTTCGGCGAAGACGGCACGATTCAAGGTGTGTTGGAGTGGCTTAACATTCCTTACACCGGTAGCGGTGTGACTGCCTCGGCCCTTGCCATGGACAAAATTCTGACCAAAGCGGCGTGGATCAGCCAAGGCCTGGCTACGCCCGATTATGTTCGTCTTGAGCCTGGTTTCAATGTGAATAAAGTGGTGCAACGCTTGGGCCTGCCCCTGATCGTAAAACCCGCCCAGGAAGGTTCAACGCTCGGCTTAACCAAAGTAAAAACAGCAGATCAACTGCAAGCCGCTTTTGAGCTTGCATACAAATACGACCCAAATGTACTGGCAGAAAAGTTTGTCAGCGGGCAAGAGTTGACTGTGCCCGTGATGGGCGAAGGCGCAGGTGCGCATGCGTTGCCGGTGATTCGCATTCAGGCCCCGGATGGCAACTATGACTACCACAACAAATACATCGGCAATGAAACCAAGTACTTCTGCCCGAGCGGTCTGAGCGCCGATTTTGAAGCGGAAGTGCAGGCGCTTTGCGTGAAGGCTTACCAGGTGTTGGGTTGTGCGGGCTGGGGGCGTGCCGATGTGTTGGTGGATGAAAGTGGCAAACCCTGGTTGCTGGAAATGAATACCTCGCCAGGCATGACCGACCATTCGCTGGTGCCCATGAGCGCACGAGCCAGTGGCGTGGAGTACGACGAGTTGGTAATGCAGATTGCCGCCAGTGCGCGGCTGAAAGCATCTGGTTTGAACGTGGGGGGCGCGCGCTAAATGTTGGGAGCCATCTGGAACGACGACAAACTCATGAGCATTATAGCCGGGCTGTTTACAGCGCTGGCTATGGTGCTGCTGGGCTATGCGTGTATTCAGTGGTTGATTCAGCGCCCGGTGTTTGAGCTGAAGCGCGTGGAATTAGTGGGCGATGTAGAGCGTGTGAATTTGATTGGTTTCAAAGCCAATGTGTTGCCAAAAATTGAGGGTACTTTTTTCTCGGCCAATTTGCAGAAAGTACGGGAGCAGGTGGAAGCCCAACCCTGGGTGCGCAAGGCTGTTGTGCAGCGAACCTGGCCCAGTGGCTTGCGCATCCAGATTCAGGGGCACACACCTTTGGCGCTGTGGGGGGAAACACGATTAGTGAACACGTATGGCGAAGTGTTCTCTGCCAACCTGGCTGAGGTGGCAGAAGACCAGCAGTTGGCCGTGTTGAATGGGCCAGCAGGCAGCGAACTGCTTGTTTCCAAAATGTATGTGTCGAGTATTGAAAAACTGAAAACGCTGGGCATGTGGCCCTCGCGCGTGGAGTTGTCAGATCGGTATGCCTGGTCGATTGAAACAGACACTGGCATCACGATTGAACTGGGACGCACACAAGAGAATTTCAGCATTGAACAGAAAATGGATCGACTGCTGGCGGTTTATCCAAAAATTACAAGCCAGGTGATGGCAGCAGTAGAAAGAATAGACTTGCGCTATCCACGGGGTGTTGCAGTAAAGGGCGAGCGTTTGGCGGCGTCAAAGCCTGCCGGGGCTTCAAGCGTGAAATTGAACTGAATATGAAAAATTGAAACTGGGCACCATGAACAAAGAGCCGAAAGATTTGATAGTTGGGCTGGACATTGGCACTGCGAAAGTTGTGGCCATGGTTGCGGAGCTGCTGCCTGACGGCCGCTTCGAAGTCATAGGCGTGGCGCAACACGAATCGCGGGGGTTGAAAAAAGGTGTGGTGGTCAATATTGAAGCCACAGTGCATTCCATTCAGCAGGCCTTGGAAGAGGCGGAGTTGATGGCTGACTGCAAAATTAAAACTGTACTCACAGGCATTGCCGGCAGTCACATTCGCAGCTTCAACTCCTCGGGTATGGTCGCCATTAAAGAGCGTGAAGTGACACAGGCCGATGTGGCCCGTGTGATTGAAACCGCCAAGGCCGTGAACATTCCAACCGACCAGCAAATTCTGCATGTGTTGCCGCAAGAATTTATTGTGGATGGTCAGGAAGATGTGCGTGAACCATTGGGCATGAGCGGTGTGCGTTTGGAAACACGCGTGCACATCGTGACCGGGGCTGTTTCTGCTGCACAGAACATCGTGAAGTGTGTACGCCGGTGTGGTCTTGAAGTGCAGGACCTGATGCTGCAACCACTGGCTTCCAGCATGGCTGTATTGACTGACGATGAAAAAGAATTGGGTGTGGTGCTGATCGACATTGGTGGCGGTACCACTGATATTGCCGTGTTCACTGGCGGCGCAATTCGCCACACTGCGGTCATTCCAATTGCGGGCGATCAAATCACCAACGACATTGCGATGGCTTTGCGCACACCAACGCCCGATGCAGAAGAAATCAAGATTCGCCACGGCGTGGCCAAACAAGTACTGGCCGATCCACACGCAAAAATCGATGTGCCTGGCATTGGTGAGCGCGACCCTAGAACTTTGTCCAAACAAGCCTTGGCCGCTGTCATCGAACCGCGTCTTGAAGAGTTGTTTTTGATGGTGCAGCAAGTATTGCGTGAATCAGGCTACGAAGAGTTGTTGTCCTCAGGTGTTGTGCTGACCGGTGGTACCAGCTTGATGCCTGGTATTGCAGAACTCGGAGAAGACATTTTCATGAAACCTGTGCGTATCGGTGTGCCCGATTACGCGGGTGGTTTGGCTGATATGGTTCGCACGCCGCGTTTTGCAACAGCCATGGGTTTGCTGCACGAAGCACGCGCCCAACATTTGCGTGGCCGCCGCGTGGCCTCACAAGGTGGCGGCTTGAAGCAAACCGTACAGAAAATGAAAGAGTGGTTTTTGGGTAATTTTTAATTGTGGTTTTTTTAATTAGTTTTTTCGGCGATGTTAATTTTTGCTAGATAGGAGGCAAACACCATGTCATTTGAAATTCTCGAGACAGAAACCCAAGGGACTGTCATTAAAGTTGTAGGTGTGGGCGGAGCAGGCGGTAACGCGGTGGCCCACATGATTGCGCAAGGCGTTCAAAACGTCGAATTCATTTGCGCCAACACTGACGCGCAAGCTTTGGCAAAAACCAAAGCCAATGTGCTCATCCAGTTGGGTAAAACTGGTTTGGGTGCAGGCGCAAAACCCGAGGCCGGTCGCCAGGCTGCAGAAGAAGACCGTGACCGCATTCGCGATGCCTTGCGTGGTGCGCACATGGTATTCATT
Source organism: Limnobacter olei (assembly GCF_029087225.1). Taxonomy (GTDB): domain Bacteria; phylum Pseudomonadota; class Gammaproteobacteria; order Burkholderiales; family Burkholderiaceae_B; genus Limnobacter; species Limnobacter olei. The sequence continues at coordinate 24,415 of NZ_JARFJD010000024.1, forward strand.
ACCGCAGGTATGGGCGGTGGTACAGGTACAGGCGCTGCGCCAGTGGTGGCTGAAGTTGCCCAAGAACTGGGAATTTTGACCGTGGCGGTGGTAACCAAGCCTTTTGAATTTGAAGGCACCAAGCGCTGCAAAGCTGCAGAAGAAGGTCTTGAGAAACTCTCCAGTAAGGTCAACTCACTGATCATCGTGTTGAACGAAAAGCTGCTGGAAGTTGTGGGTGACGATGCAACCCAGGAAGACTGCTTCATTGCAGCGGACGACGTGTTGCATAACGCATGTGCAGGCATTGCAGAAATCATCAATGTAGAAGGCAACGTGAACGTCGACTTCGAAGACGTGAAAACAATCATGTCTGAAGTCGGTAAAGCCATGATGGGTACTGCAACTGCCAATGGTCCTGACCGTGCCCGCGAAGCAGCAGAGCAAGCCATCGCCTCTCCATTGCTGGAAGGTGTGGATTTGTCAGGTGCCCGTGGCGTGCTGGTGAACATCACTTCAAGCAAGAGTCTGAAGTTGAAAGAAACCAAGGAAGTGATGAATATCATCCGCGCTTATGCGGCTGAAGATGCCACCGTAATTTTTGGTACCGCTTACGATGAAACCATGGGTGACGACTTGCGCGTGACTGTGGTTGCGACTGGTTTAGGCCGCAAAGCCGCCAAGCCCACTTTGGTTCAGGCTGAACAGTACCAGCCCATGGCTCGCACCGGTACATTCGATGCAGTAAGTGGTCAGCAAGGTGAAACGGATTATGCCATTCCGGCCGTGTTCCGCAACCCACGCGACAACGCTGCTTCACGGGTACAGGCCTTGCAGGACAGTGGTATGGACCGGTTTGACATCCCCGCATTTTTGCGTCGTCAGGCAGACTGAAGGTAGTGAGTTAGTCAACACAAGCGATCTGCTTTTCGAGAACATTTTCGAAAAGTGAGTGTCCTATCATCACCCTTGGTAGTTCGCGGGTGAAGTTTGCAGTTTTGCCGAAGACTGCAAATCCGCGATCTACCCAGGGTCGCTTGTGTGGTGTATTTTTGAGGTTTTAGGAGAAGTATAAAAATGACAATCAAGATCGGTGACAAGTTGCCAAACGCGACTGTGTTTGAGTTTTTTCATGAAGAAACTGAGGGATGCTCCCTAGGCCCCAACAAATTTGAAGTGGAAAAAGAGCTGGCCGGTAAAACGGTTGCCATCCTGGCTTTGCCAGGGGCTTACACACCAACCTGCTCCGCAAAACACGTTCCAGGATTCATTGCACACTTCGATGCGTTTAAGGCCAAGGGTGTCGATGAAATTTGGTGTATTTCCGTGAATGATGCATTCGTGATGGGCATGTGGGGCAAGTCCTTGGGCGCAGAGGGCAAGGTGCGTATGCTGGCGGACGGTTCTGCCGAGTTCACCAAGAAAATTGGTATGGAACTGGACTTGACCGCGCGTGGCATGGGTGTGCGTTCTAATCGCTATTCGATGCTGGTCAAAGACGGTGTGGTAACTCAGTTCAATGTGGAAGCACCCGGTGTTTTCGAGAACAGCACCGCCGAAAAGCTGTTGTCCCAAATTTAAGAAATAACCGAGAAAACAGGGTAATTCGTGCAATTTTGCGACACTTTTACCCTGTTTTAACCCTAATTGGAGTTTGACCTCCATAAAAAATCTTGGGTTGAACTGACCGGATGGTTACACTTCGGTGACAATTCAAGGAAAGTTGTGTGAAACAAAGAACCTTAAAACAAGTGTTGAGTGCCACGGGCATCGGCTTGCATTCCGGCAAGCGGGTGACTATGACGCTGCGACCTGCACCACCTGACACGGGCATTGTGTTCAGGCGCGTTGACCTGCCAGAGCCGGTCGATTTTCCCGTGAATGCTCTGGCCATTGGCGACACGCGCATGGCGTCCACGCTCGAGAAAGATGGTGCGAAGGTTTCCACGATCGAACACCTGATGTCTGCATTGTGCGGGTTGGGCGTCGATAACGCTTACATTGATTTGACCGCAGTAGAAGTTCCCATCATGGATGGAAGCGCCATCTCATTCGTGTTTCTCATTCAGCAGGCGGGCTTGGTTGAACAATCTGCTTTGAAGAAATTCATTCGGGTCAAAAAGCCGATTGAGGTTCGGGAAGGTGAGGGCGCCAGCCTGAAATACGCCAGTTTGAAGCCATACGATGGCTTTCGCTTGAAGTTTGAGATTGATTTCGGTCACCCGGCGATTGACAAGACCGGGCAAATGGTCGAGATCGACTTCTCCAGCACATCATTTACCCGAGACATCGCCCGTGCGCGCACCTTTGGTTTCACTCAAGACGTAGAAACCTTGCGCAATTTAGGCTTGGCGCTGGGTGGCAATCTCGACAACGCGATTGTGATGGATGAGTATCGAATTCTGAACTCAGACGGATTGCGCTACGATGACGAGTTTGTGAAACACAAGGTATTGGACGCGATTGGCGATTTGTACGTCATTGGCCACCCGATTATTGGTGAATACCAAGCCTATCGTTCCGGTCACGGTTTGAACAATCAGCTGATTCGGGCCTTGATTCAAGATGCTTCAGCTTTCGAGGTGGTGACTTTCGAAAGTGTCAGGGAAACACCTACTGTATTTAGAGCAGATTGGGCAGTTGCCTAAGGGGACAATTGTAAAATAATATTAAACACAACAAAATCCTGTGGTTTTCGGATACATTCTAGAAACTACTTGAATTTGTGGTGTTTGTTCAGGGCTTGGGTAGCCTCCTTCAATGGTGAATCCCCTAGCCGGTTTTCAAGGTCTAGCCACGCTTTTCGGGCGGCATCCGAGAAAACAGCCCTTTTTGGGCGACGCTCCAACTGTTTGGATGTTAACGGGTTGGTTTGTATTTGTAGCTGAATTTCGTTTATATTCATGCCCGAACCCTGCAGATGTTGAATCAGGCTGGGTAAAGATTGCCTCAGGCGCGTCAGCGCCGCCGGGGTCGACACGAAAATTTTTAGTTTGTCTTTTTTGATTGGTCCAACACTAAAGGTCACGCCTCGAAGCGATGGCCAAGTGTGAATAATCTTCTCAAGCCGACGTGATTGCGCCGCTTGAGTGATTAATGAGCTGGTTTGTGGTTCCTGCATCAGGCTTGCCAAGGGAGATAATGCGGAATGCTTTGGTTTCACCGGGTGTTCTCACTAAAACCCGTTAAAAACGGGTGAATTCGGTTCGCTACGCGGATTGAGGAGGTTATACATGCAGTTAATTCTTATGCGGGGTCCTTTTTCTCGCACCAGTGTACTCAGTATAAAGACCAGCCACGTTGCTTTGTTGCTTGTTTTGCTGGTTATGTTGGCGGGGTCTTTCATGGCAGCCGGCCTCTACTTGGCTGCGCGTTATGGTGAGAAGATTCCAGTCGTTCAAGATATTGTTTATTCACAACAGTTGGCCAAGCACCACGATGTGGCTGAAACCGGAAGCCCCTTGGACGCCATGGCCATTCGGCTAGCCGAGATGCGTGCGCAGCTGGCCCGTCTGGATGCGGTGAGTGTGCGTTTGTTGAAATCCAATGGGCTTGACACCAAAGTCACCCTGACAGAGCAACTGGGCCAAGGTGGTTTACAACAAAAAGACGAAAAATCGCTGAATTACAGGGAAGTCAAAACGGCCATTTCCGAGGTGGCCAGTCAAATCGAACGACAGGCTGATGTATTCAGCATCATCGACACCGACCTGCAAAGCGCCCGAGTCAAATTTCTCAGTGTTCCCAACGAATCCCCCCTCTCAGACACTATCGCAGTCAGCAATTTCGGTAACCGAATTGATCCATTTACCGGCCGTCGTTCTGTTCATGAGGGCATTGACTTCATTGCCCCCACAGGCACGCCCATTTTGGCGGCTGCGGCGGGCGTAGTGGTGGAGGCCAAGTGGCATCCAGGCTACGGCAACATGGTCGAAATTGAGCACAACAACAAAACCACCACGCGTTATGCTCATGCATCCAAGCTGCTGGTTAAACCTGGCGACATAGTGCGGCTTGGTCAAAAAATTGCCCTGGTGGGCAGCACCGGCCGCTCGACGGGCCCGCACCTGCACTTTGAAGTGCGCGTAGACGGTGTGCCACAAAACCCCAGCAAGTTTCTTGAAAAGAACGGTCTTCCGCGTCCTGGCCCTTCAACTGTGGCCGCCTTGAACGGCTTATTCTCGGAAAGCGCTACTGTCCCGCTGGACTAGACTTCGCGTGCTAAACTTCTAGGCTGTTTTTGGAATCGACCGGACCCAAAACCCGGTCGATTGACTTTCAGGCCCCTCAAGGGTCGAACCAGCCGACATTATGATCACAGACACTCTGAAAAAGCTTTTTGGTAGCCGCAATGAACGGTTGCTAAAGACCTACCGTAAAACCGTCAATCAAATCAACGCTCTCGAGCCGACCGTTCAGGCTTTGAGCGACGACGCTTTGCGTGCGAAAACTGCCGAATTCAAAGAGCGCCTGGCCAAAGGTGACTCGTTGGACAGCTTGCTGCCCGAGGCCTTTGCCGTGGTTCGCGAGGCCAGCGTGCGGGTGTTTGGCATGCGGCACTTTGATGTGCAGCTGATCGGCGGCATGGCCCTGCATCAGGGCAAAATTTCAGAAATGCGCACCGGTGAAGGTAAAACACTCGTGGCCACCTTGCCCGCCTACCTGAATGCCCTGGAAGGAAAAGGCGTTCATGTGATTACCGTGAACGACTACCTGGCTTCTCGCGATGCTGCCTGGATGGGCAAGCTCTACAGCTTTCTGGGCCTGACTGTGGGTTGTAACCTGTCCCGCATGCCACACGACCAGAAGCAGACTGCCTATGCGTCTGATATCACCTACGGCACCAACAATGAATTCGGTTTTGACTACCTGCGCGACAACATGGTCTACAGCGTGGGCGAGCGTGTTCAGCGTGGTCTGAATTATGCGATTGTCGACGAGGTGGATTCGATTTTGATCGACGAGGCGCGCACGCCCTTGATCATCTCCGGTCAGGCTGACGATCACACTGAGATGTATCGCAAACTGGACAGCTTGCCCAAGCAACTGGTGCGCATGCAAACCGAGCAAAAGCCCGGCGAGGAAGAGGTGCCAGGCGACTTTTATGTGGACGAGAAAGGCCACCAGATCCAGATTAGTGAAGCTGGCCATGAAAAGGCCGAGCAAATTTTGAGTCAAATGGGTTTGCTGCCAGAAGGCGCGAGCCTGTACGACGCAGCCAATATTTCCCTGATGCACCACGTGATGGCTGCCTTGCGTGCGCACAACCTGTTTCATAAAGACCAGCACTACGTGGTTCAAAACGGTGAAGTGATTATCGTGGATGAATTCACGGGCCGCTTGATGCCGGGTCGCCGCTGGTCGGATGGTTTGCACCAGGCCGTGGAAGCCAAGGAAGGTGTTCGTATTCAGGCCGAAAACCAGACGCTGGCCTCCATCACATTCCAGAATTATTTCAGGATGTACAAAAAGTTGTCGGGCATGACAGGTACAGCCGACACGGAAGCGTTTGAATTCCAGTCCATTTATGGTCTGGAGACCGTCATTATCCCAACGCATCGACCCATTCAGCGTAAAGATGCACAGGACAAAATTTACAAAAGTGCGCGTGAGAAATACAACGCCATTCTTGAAGACATCAAGGACTGTTACGAGCGCGGTCAGCCCGTGCTGGTGGGTACGACTTCGATTGAGAATTCGGAGTTGATTGCCAGTTTCCTTGAAAAAGAAAAGCTGCCGCACAACGTGCTCAACGCCAAGCAGCACGAACGTGAAGCCGAGATTGTGGCCCAGGCGGGTCGCCCCAAGGCCATTACCATTGCCACCAACATGGCTGGTCGTGGTACCGACATTGTTCTGGGTGGCAACCTGGAGCGCGAGCTGGCAGGCATTGAAAACAATGCTGAAATTGATGAAGCGGCCAAGCCTGCCCTGATCGAGAAAGCACGTGCGGAATGGAAGTTGCGCAATGAAGCGGTGCTGAATTCTGGCGGTTTGCACATCATTGGTTGCGAGCGCCATGAAAGCCGGCGTATCGACAACCAGCTACGTGGCCGCGCCGGTCGTCAGGGTGATGCAGGTTCCTCGCGTTTTTACCTGTCGATGGAAGACCAGTTGCTGCGCATTTTTGCAGGCGACCGCGTGCGCGCAATCATGGAGCGCTTGAAATTGCCTGAAGGCGAGGCCATTGAGGCAGGTATTGTGTCCCGCTCAATTGAGTCTGCCCAGCGCAAAGTGGAAGGTCGCAACTTCGACATTCGCAAGCAATTGCTGGAATACGATGATGTGTCCAACGAGCAGCGAAAAATTATTTACGCGCAGCGCAATGAAATTCTGGAATCTGCCGAAATTCGCGAAACCATTGGCAACTTGCGGCATGGCGCCTTGGAGGCGGTGTTCCGTGAGTACATTCCTGAGGAATCCGTTGAAGAGCAATGGGATCTGGAAGGTTTGGAAACCGTATTGCGCAATGAGTACCAGCTTGAGGCCACTTTGCGCCAATGGCTGGAAGAGGATGCCAAAAGCTCGGACGAAGATTTCCTGAAGCGCATTCTTCAAATGGCCGACGAAATTTACGAAGCCAAGGTTCAATTGGTTGGTGTAGATTCTTTCGCAAAGTTTGAAAAAACATTGCTTTTGCAAAGCATTGACACGCACTGGCGTGAACACCTGGCTGCACTGGATTACCTGCGCCAAGGCATTCACTTGCGCGGTTATGCCCAGAAAAACCCCAAGCAGGAATACAAGCGCGAAGCCTTCGAGTTGTTTGGTGCCCTGCTGAACCGAGTGCGCGACGAGGTGGCCAAAGTCTTGTTGACGGTGCGGGTTCAATCTGCGGAGCAAGTGCAGCAGGCGGAGCAACAGCTGGAGCAAGAAGCTGCCGCGCATTTGGACAATATGCAGTACCAGCACCCGGATGCCGGTGGTGACGAGGACCAGTCTGCAGAAGCAGAGCTTTCCGCCGCGCCAGCCAACGTTCCTCGCCGCGTAAGTGAGAAGGTGGGTCGTAACGACCCTTGCCCCTGTGGCTCCGGCAAGAAGTACAAGCAGTGCCACGGAAAAATTTCCTGAAAAATATTGAAATAGTCGCGCGAAACGCGCAAGCCGAGGAGTTGATTGTCATGCCTGTGAATTTGAATGTACCTGCTGCTGATGCCTTGTTTCCAGTCGCCGGTTTGGACATGGGTTATGCCATGGCCCAAATTCGCAAACCCAACCGAAAAGATGTCTTGGTGGTGCGTGTGGCAGAGGGCAGCAGTGTGGCGGGTGTGTTTACGAAAAACCGCTTTTGTGCCGCACCGGTTCAGGTTTGTCAGGCTCATTTGAAGGCTGGAAAGGGAATTCGTGCTTTGGTGGTCAACACCGGTTGTGCCAACGCCGGTACTGGCGAGCGCGGCTTGGCCGATGCGCGGGCGACCACCGCCAAGGTGGCCGAGTTGCTGGGTGTTCAGCCTGAGCAAGTGTTGGTGTTTTCAACCGGCGTCATTCTTGAGAACCTGCCCATGGATCGTTTGTTGTTGGGCATTGATCAGGCGGTTGCAGGTTTGGGCAAGGCCGATTGGCTGGATGCCGCAACCGCAATCATGACCACCGACACCTTGCCCAAAGCCAGCAGCCGCAAGCTGAAAGTGGGTGCAGGTGAAATTGCAATCACAGGGGTTTCAAAGGGTGCAGGCATGATTCGCCCCAATATGGCCACCATGCTGGGCTACCTGGCCACCGATGCAGCCATTGCACAGCCTGTGCTGGAAAAGTGGACTACAGCCATGGCGGATGCCTCATTCAATCGAATCACCATTGATGGCGATACATCGACGAATGACAGTTTTGTGGTGATCGCCACAGGCAAAAGCAAGGCCGTGAATATTCAAACCGGTAATGAGCCAGAAGCTGCAGCCGTATTCGAGGCACTGAAGGCCGAGTCGATCAAGCTGGCCCAAGCAATTGTTCGTGATGGCGAGGGCGCCACCAAATTCATCACGGTGAAAGTTGAGCAGGCCAGCAGTGAAGAAGAGGCGCTGAAAGTGGCCTACGCCATCGGCCATTCTCCATTGGTGAAAACTGCGTTTTTTGCATCAGACCCCAACCTGGGCCGTATTTTGGCGGCTGTTGGTTATGCCGGCATTGATGACCTCGACCAAACCAAAATTCAACTGTATCTGGGCGATGTCTATGTGGCCCAAAACGGTGGCCGCCACCCCGATTATCGGGAAGAACAAGGTCAGGCGGTGATGAACGATGCAGAAATTACCGTGCGCGTTCAATTGGGGCGTGGCAACGCCAGCACCACCGTGTGGACCACAGACTTTTCGCATGAGTATGTCACCATCAATGCGGACTACCGCAGTTAACACGGCTGCGCGATGAGCACCCAACACAACGACACCAAAGCGATTCTCGAGCAGCTTGGCCGTATCGCTCAAGCCTTGGAGCAGGGGGTGATGAAAGCCCCCACGAACTGGAATGCCTCCACTGCGTTTCGCCTGCATCACAGGGCGGGCCAATTACGCCTTGAACCAGTAAAAACAGTCGAGTCACTGGATGCGGCTGTGCTGAAAAACATTGGCCCCCAACTTGAGAAGGTGGACCAGAACACCCACCAATTCGTGAAAGGTTTGCCCGCCAACAATGTGTTGCTCACCGGTGCTCGCGGCACCGGCAAGTCAAGCTTGGTGCGCGCCATGTTGAGCCGCTATTCGCCTCAGGGTCTGCGTTTGATCGAGGTCGACAAAACAGACCTGCTGTTTTTGCAAGACGTCGTTGACCTGGTCAATGGCAGGCCCGAACGTTTCATTGTGTTTTGTGACGATCTGTCTTTTGAGGAAGGCGAGGCTGGCTACAAGGCATTGAAAAGTGTATTGGATGGCTCAATTGCGGGCACATCGGACAACGTGTTGATTTACGCCACATCAAACCGCCGCCATTTGCTGCCGCAAATGATGAAAGACAACCTGCAAACCCAGCACATGGACAATGGCGAAATTCGTCCTGCTGAAGGCATTGAAGAAAAGGTGTCGCTGTCAGACCGATTCGGTGTGTGGGTATCTTTCCATGCGTTCAATCAGGATGAGTACCTGGCCGCCGTGCAAGTTTGGCTCGAGCATTTCAACATGCCTTATACCGATGAGGCTCGTCACATCGCACTTCGATGGACTATTGAGCGCGGTAGCCGTAGTGGTCGCCTGGCCTATCAGTTTGCCAAGCATTGGGCTGGCTCAAAAGGTTTGTAAGTCGAGTGACAACTTTTTTGGTTAAACCCCGAATTGATGTGGCAGTGGCTGTGGTGTTCAATGCCGACGGCCAGGTGCTGTGGGGTTGCAGACCGGAGGGCAAACCTTACGCTGGTTATTGGGAGTTTCCCGGTGGCAAGGTGGAGCCAGATGAAACGGTTTGGCAAGCCTTGGTACGTGAATTGAAAGAAGAACTCGACATCACTGCCCTTGAAGGTGGGCCCTGGTTTCGCATTGAACACGACTACGAGCATGCCAACGTGCGTTTGCATTTGTACCGTGTGTGGCGTTTTGATGGCAGCCCCAAGTCGCTAGAGAACCAGCGTTTCACTTGGGCCAGCCTTGACAGCTCAGACTTGTCTCCGATTCTGCCAGCTACTGAACCCTTACTGCCCAAATTGGCGCAGCCCACTGTGATGGCGCTAAGTAATTACGAGGCCGGGTTTGAGGCTTGTGCCAAGCGATTGGAACAGGGATTGAACAAAGCCACGACGCCGATTTATCTTCAGTTTCGTGAAAAGACCCTAAATGGCGATGCCCTGATTCAAGCCTTTGAGCACTGTTATGGTTTGTGCCAGAAAACCGGGCAGGCCATGTTATTGAATTCGGACACCTGGCTAAACCTGCGTGAGCATTTAGACGCTTTGCCATGTCCGCTGCATTTGACGCAAGCGCATTTGTTGTCGGGTCAGTTTCAGGATTTGCAGTGTGCCGGTGCTTCTGTGCATGATACTGACGGCTTGAGAATTGCTTTTGATCGCGGCTTGACTTATGCCGTGCTGGGCGCTGTGAAAGCAACTCCCTCACATCCTGAGCAACCAGGTTTGGGTTGGGAGAAGTTTCTTGAATCAGCGCAGACCGCGCGTTTGCCAGTGTTCGCGATCGGAGGCTTGGCTGCCGAGGATATTCGGGACGCTCATTTGCATGGTGCCCATGGAATTGCCATGCTTAGCCAGTTCGGGCTTGGCTGAGCAAAATTGCAAATGGCAAGTTACAGGTTACACAGCCTGATCTTGAACTCAATGGGTTCCAGATAGGGGTTGTTTTTACTCACACCGTTGGCATTTGGAATGTTGAATCGAATCCACAACATGTACTTGTTGGCGCTGAATTCAGGCACTACTTCCAGATCGCTTGGCAAATCAACCCGCAACAACTGAAATGTTTTGCCGCTCATTTGCTGGGTGTAGTTGCCTTGCTCGGCAGTCACGATGCTCATTTCGCCACTGTGACGCAAAATTTTCAGTACCAATTCAATGGCTTTGGCCAAGGGCCGCATGGGTTCAAACCAGGCCTCAATGTCGACACGACGTGCCTGGGCTGAACGGGATTGCCAGCGGTGGTAGCCGGGCAAATCAAATTCACAAACGCCGCCTGGAATGGTGCAGCGGCTGCGAATAATCATCAGGAATTCATTGTCGCGCAGATGGTAGCCCAATCGACCGTTGCATTGATTCAGTTGCGTGGCGGTGGAATCAATGCTGGCCAGCGTTTCTTCGAGCATGTGGCGATCGACGCCCGGGTGACCGCGAAATTGAACCAGCGATGCGCGCTGCCGGTCGAGTTCCTGGAGCAGATCACTTTTAAGATCAGCTCTTGAGCCGACTTCGATGATTTCAAACAGGGTAAGCAGGGCGGTGTGATGGTCCAGTCGATGGTCTTGCGACATGAAGAAGCCGAATTTGGCGAATAAATCTTCAAGGCGCAACAGGGTACGAATTCTCTCGTTGAGTGGAAACTCGTATGTGGTGATTTGAGTGACCGGATTGGTGGTCTGTTGTTCGTCTGTAACTTGAGTCACCGAGCCATCGCAATTAAAAGGAACATCAGGTGTGATTGTGGCGCACCTGTGGTTTTCATGCAAATAGCAAGGTCATTTTTGCGCTTTTTTTATTAATTTTTGGTGCATAAAGTCGATTTTTTCAATCAGTTCAGCTAGATCGCCATTGTTTTGGATCAGCTGCGTTGCACCTTCCAATCGCGTCTCTCGCGTGGCCTGGTTCTGTATCACAGCGCGTACTTGCGTTTCCGGCCAGCCATTGCGTTCAATCACCCTTTGAACCTGCTGTTCTACCGGGCAATCGACCACAATAATTTCATCCATCAGTTCACCCCAGCCGCCCTTTTCAAACAACAAAGGCACTACCAGCAGAAAGTAAAGCGGGGCTCCGGCGTCCAGTTGCTGCTGAACAAGCTGACGAATTTTTGGATGAAGGATTTTTTCCAGTGCAATTCTTTGTTCAGGTTCTTTGAACACCAAAGCCCGTATGTAGTCGCGGTTCATACTGCCGTCAGGAAGCAAGGCGTCACGGCCAAATGTTTGTTGTATGTCGGGAATGGCCAGACCCCCTGCCTTTGTCAGGCTGTGGGCAATTTCGTCGGTGTCAATGACGGTGGCACCCAAGGTTTGAAGCCGGTTTGAAACCGCGGTTTTCCCCGATCCAATTCCACCGGTTAGGCCCACCACCAGTTGCTTGGGTTTGTTTAAGGCAATGTGCATCGCTTGTTTAAATCCATTTGGTCAGGTCAAAGCCCGCCATCCAGGCCAGTGCGCCCATGACCAGGCACGGGCCAAAGGGAAAGGCATCGGTTTTTTTCTTTCCGCGAATGGTTTGAATGATCAGGCCGAACACAATACCCGACACGGAGGCAAACAACACCACGCTAAACAGAGAGGTGATACCCATCCAGGCACCAATTGCAGCCAGCAGCTTGAAATCGCCGTACCCCATGCCTTCCTTGCCGGTAGCCAGTTTGAAAAGTTGGTAAATCAGCCACAGCACCAGGTAACCCATGGCCGCACCGGAGACAGCACTGGCCAGCGGCACAAATTCTGCAAATAGATTAAACAGCAAACCAGCCCACAACAGGGGAAGGGTAATGCTGTCGGGCAACAGGTAAGTGTCAAGGTCAATGAGCGCCAGCACCAACAAGCTGGCTGCAAACGCCATCAGGGCCAGAGCCACAACACCGGGCGGGTTAAGCAAGGCAATGGCCAGAAAAAGACCCCCGCACAGCAGCTCAACCAGCGGGTAGCGCATGGAGATACGGCTTGAACAATGCGCACATTTGCCACGCAAGAGCAGGTAGGAGATCACAGGAATGTTGTGCCAGGCTTTCAAAGGCGTTTTACAGGCCGGGCAATGGGAGGCCGGCAGAAACAGGTTAAAGCGCGGAAATTCCTCGGGTTCGCGGCCTTGGGCTTCGGCCAGGTCGGCATCCCACGCGCGTTGCATCATGATAGGCAAGCGATGGGCCACCACATTCAGCAAAGACCCAATGCACAGCCCCAGCAGCGCGCTCAGCACAAGCCATTGGGCGGGATCCATACTATTCAGTGCGGTCAAACAATATCTCCCATATTGAAGATCGGCATGTACATGCCCACGATCAGTACGCCCACCAGTATGCCAATAACGCACATGATCATGGGCTCCATGACGGTGGACAGTGTATCCACTTTGTCATCCAGATTGGTTTCATATTGGTTGGCCAGTCGTTCAAGCATCGAGTCCATCCTGCCCGACTCCTCTCCAATGCGGATCATCTGGATGGATTCTGGTGGGAATAGCCGACTGTTTTCCATGCTATCGGAAACCCGTCCGCCTGAGGCAACGGCTTGCCGTATTTCAAGCGTGGCGTCCTGAAAGCTTCGAATTTGGGACACACTGGCCACAGATTCCAGTGCAGAGGTGATGGGTACGCCCGATGCACTCAACGTTGCGAAAGTACGTGTCCAACGGGCATGAACAGCTGTTTTCATCAGGTCGCCAATCAAAGGTACGCGTAACAGCAGTATGTCCATTGAGTTTTTGAATTTTTGATTTCGACGGTACATCTGAAACAGGCTGTAAACCCCCAAGCCCAATGCAGCAAGCAGAATCAATCCATACTCTTGAAGAAAATCGGAGGCTTTCAGCAAAAGGGTGGTGAGCAAAGGCAGTTCGGCTTTGAACTGCGAATAAATAGCCTTGAACGAGGGCAATACAAACAGCAACATGCCCACGGTAACGCCAACGGCCACGAGCACCACAATGCTTGGGTAAATCATGGCCTTGCGCACTTTTTGTCGAATTCGCAACGTTTTTTCAATGTGGGTGGCCAGTCGCCCCAGTGCGGCGTCCAGTTCGCCCGCATTTTCGCCGGCAGCCAGGGTGTTACAAAACAGGTTGTCGAAACAGCGGGGGTGTTTGCGCATGGCATCGCTGAGTTTCAAACCACTTTCCACATCAGCACGAATGGCCCTCACCACGGTTTGAATTGTCCGTTTGGATTTGCTGGTCATGCCGCCTGCAATCAAACCGAGGCTTTGTCCCAGCGGGACACCTGACTGGATCATGACCGCAAGTTGTCTGACAAAAGAGGCCACCAAGACCAATGGAATTTTGCTGCCGCTGTAAGGTTTTGCTTTTCGAAGCGAGCTGGCTTTAACACCTTGTCGGCTGAGCTGGTAACGGGCATGGTCGATTGACCTGGCCCGGATTTCGCCGGACCGTGCCTTTTGTGCCTTGCCTTTGGGTTTCTCCGTCCACAAAAACAGCAGTTCCCCTGAAGGGGGTTTCTCTCTCAGGTTTGCATTCATTGCGCGCGCTCGCAGGCAGATTAATCGGCTTTTGTCGCGCTCAGAATTTCTTCAATGCTGGTGATGCCCAAGCGAACTTTGGCAACGCCCGATTCGCTCATGCTGGCAATGCCCTCTTGGCGGGCAAGGCGCTCCAAGTCGAGCGCGGATGCACCCGAAATGATCAGTTCCTGCATGGCCTCGGATACGGGTAACACTTCATAAATCCCGGTGCGACCTGAGTATCCTGTGCCATTGCAGGCCTCACAGCCCACCGCGCAGAAGGGTGTCCAATCCTCTTGGGGGACCTCTTTCAACAGACCTGAAGTGGTTAATGCCTGTAGCCCTAGCGGGTGCGGTGACTTGCAATTGCACAGTTTTCGCACCAGCCGTTGCGCAATAATCAGGCTGACAGAGGAGGCGATGTTGAAGGTTTCAACGCCCATGTTTTTTAAGCGAATGATGGACGACACGGCATCGTTGGTGTGCAAGGTGGACAGTACCTTGTGACCCGTTTGTGACGCCTTGATTGAAATATCGGCTGTTTCAAGGTCGCGGATTTCACCGACCATAATGACGTCGGGATCCTGGCGCAGCAGGGCTCGCAGGGCTTTGGCAAAGGTCAAGCCGATCCGCTCGTTGATGTTGACCTGGTTGATTCCCGGCAGGTTGATTTCCGCAGGGTCTTCGACAGTGCTGATGTTGATGGAATCGTTGTTCAGCATTTGCAGAAAGGTGTACAGCGACACCGTTTTGCCGCTACCCGTGGGGCCAGTGACCAGAATCATGCCGTGTGGTTTCGCCAAGGCTTTTTCAACTGCCGCGCGCTGGGTGTTGTCAAAACCGAGTTGCTCAAGCTTCAGCAGTGATTTGCTGGAGTCGAGCAAACGCATCACGATTTTCTCACCAAACAGGGTAGGCAGCGTACTGACCCGGAAGTCGATTTTGCGTTCATCGGCCCCCAGGGTCAGTCGAATGCGGCCGTCTTGGGGTACCCGGGTTTCGGTGGTGTTCAAGCGGCTCATGATCTTGATTCGCGCCGCGATTTTTGATTTTGCGGCGAGCGGCGGCTGCGAGGTTTCCTGAAGCACGCCGTCAATTCGGAATCGAACCCGGTAACTTTTCTCATAGGGTTCAAAGTGAATGTCGGAGGCACCTTTTTTCAGGGCATCACTGAGCACTCTCTGAACGAATCGCACAATGGGCGCATCGTCGACATCTGGCGAAGCTTCCTCGTTGTTCGAATTACCTGCATCTGATTCAACCTCGGTCAGCAGGCTTTCATCCATGCCCTGAGAGGGGTCGTTTTTTTCAATCCGGTTGAGCAACTTGTCATATTCAACTACCACAGGCTCTACTTGCAGTTGAGTACGAAATTTCAGTTGCTGAATGGTACTCAGGTCGGTGGGGTCGGCCATGGCTACGCTGAGCGAGCCGTGGCGGCGATTCAATACAAAAGCCTCCAGCCCCCTCTCAGCTTGAATCAAATCTGACTCAAGGCCTTCGCGGGTATCGTCAAACTGGCTGAGGTCGAGCAAAGGGTAGCCAAAATGCTGCGAAACGGTGCTGGCCAAAAGCTCGGCACTCACCAATCCGTTGTTCACAATCCACTCGGCCACTGAACGGCCTTGGGCTTCCTCGGCGGTCAATTGCTCCAGCTGGGCATTGTCCAGAATTCCTTTGGCGGTCAGTGCCCGCACAAGCCCCGAGCTTTTGACAATTGCACTACTGATGCTCATAGATCAAGGTCCTTGAAAGTGAACGGTTTGGATCAACAGCTGTATTGCCCAACTATGCGTATTCAGTATGTACTTATCAATCACCTAGGCGGATGTTTTTCATGCAGATCAACTGTTGCGATTCACCGCAACATCGCACAACATGGCCAGTGCTTCGGTGTAAGGATTGCCGGTCAGCGTCCCTAGGCGGGTTTTGGCCGATTCGGAAAGTGCCTGTGCCTTGTCTCGGGTGTAGGCCAGCGAGCCGGTCTGCTCAATGCTTGCCATGATGGCGTTGACATCCTGAGTGCCACCGTTGGCAATTGCGTCCCGAATTTGGGTTTGTACTTGCGGTGCAGCATGTTGCATCGCATGAATCAGGGGCAGGGTGGGTTTGCCTTCACGAAGGTCGTCGCCCACGTTTTTGCCCAAAGCAGCACTTTCTCCTGCGTAGTCGAGCACGTCGTCGATCAGCTGAAAAGCGCTGCCTACTTCTGCGCCAAATCGACCCAGGTTGGCGACCGCCTCCTTGCTTTGACCGGTCACAATGCCCGCCAGGCGGCACGATGCCTCAAATAGCTTCGCGGTTTTGAAGTCGATGACTTGCATGTATCGAGCTTCAGTGACATCGGGGTCTTTGCAGTTCAACAACTGCAATACTTCGCCTTCAGCGATGGTGTTGGTGGCTTCCGACAGCACGTCCATGACGTCCATCAAGCCAATTTTTACCATCATCTGAAACGAGCGGGAGTACAGGAAGTCGCCCACCAGCACCGCAGCAGAATTTCCGTACTCGGCATTGGCAGTCAGGCGCCCTCGGCGCATGTCTGATTCATCGACCACATCGTCGTGCAGCAGTGTGGCCGTGTGAATGAATTCAACAATTGCTGCCAATTCAATGGCTTGCTGCATTTGTTGCGGGTTGGCGCCCAGTGCCCGGGCTGTCAAAATGACCAATGCGGGGCGCAGGCGTTTTCCACCTGCGTTGATGATGTAATCGCTGATCTGGTTGATCAGGCTGACCTCGGAGTGCAGACTTGTTCGAATAACCTTATCAAGTTGCTGCATGTCGGCCGCGATGGGGGACAACACACTTTTCACACTGGGCGCTGGGCTGGGCATGGGTTCACTGCATGTCTGGATGATTTATGTTGCGCATATTGTACTTGAGGGTGTTTGCCAAAAGCCGCGTTTCGTGAGCAGAATGAACGATGAATGATCACAAGGCTTTGACAACATTGCACTTTCCAAGCATAATTGCGGGCTATCCGAATTTTTTCGGGTTTATATCATTGAAAGTTTAGAGGTCAACTATGTACGCGGTCATAAAAACCGGTGGTAAACAATACAAGGTTATCGCTGGTGAAAAACTTAAAGTAGAACAGATACCTGCTGACATTGGCCAAGAAATCTCTCTGGACGAAGTGCTTGCCGTTGGTAGCGGTGACACCGTAAAAGTGGGTACTCCACTGGTTCAAGGGGCTTCGGTCAAGGCAGTTGTTTTGGCACACGGTCGTCACGACAAAGTGAAGATCTTCAAGATGCGTCGTCGCAAGCACTATCAAAAGCGTCAAGGCCATCGCCAGAACTTCACTCAAATCCAGATCCAAGCCATCAACGCTTGATAGAGGAGAATGACTCATGGCAAGTAAGAAAGGCGGCGGCTCTACGCGCAACGGACGTGACTCAGAAGCCAAGCGACTGGGTGTGAAGGTGTTTGGCGGTCAGGCGATCAACGCCGGCGGCATTATCATTCGCCAACGCGGCACACGTTTTCATGCTGGCGACAACGTCGGCATGGGCAAAGATCACACATTGTTTGCACTGACAGACGGTCAGGTGCAGTTCTCAGTGAAAGGCGCTTTGCGTCGCAAAACTGTGAGCGTGGTCAGCGAAGGCTAATCCCTTCGTTTGCACCGCACACCGTGCTTGGTCCAATAGCCCTGCATTGCAGGGCTATTTTCGTTTTGGGCCAGGTGCATTCGTTTTTAAAGTAAATCGGCACAGCTGTCGGGCGCGGTCGTTAGGCGCAGTTATCGGGAAGAAAAATGAAATTCATCGACGAAGCAACAATCGAAGTATTTGCAGGCAAGGGCGGCAATGGCTCGGGCAGCTTCCGTCGTGAAAAATTCATTCCGAAAGGTGGGCCAGATGGCGGCGATGGCGGCAAGGGTGGCAGCGTGTTTGCCGAAGCCGACCGCAACCTGAATACCTTGATTGACTATCGGTTTTCAAAACAACACCGGGCCAAAGGCGGTGAAAATGGCCGTGGCTCCGATTGTTATGGCGCAGCCGGTCCCGATATCGTTTTGAAAATGCCGGTTGGCACCACCATTGTGAATGCTGAAACCGGCTTGGTAGTAGCTGACCTTACTGAGCATGGTCAGCAAGTGTTGATTGCCAAGGGCGGCGATGGCGGCTTGGGCAACATTCACTTCAAAAGCAGTGTGAACCGGGCGCCACGGCAATTCACCAAAGGCAAAGACGGTGAATCTGCCCGTTACAAGCTGGAATTGAAGGTTCTGGCCGATGTGGGTTTGCTGGGCATGCCCAACGCTGGCAAGTCCACCCTGATTGCTGCGGTGTCCAATGCCCGCCCAAAAATTGCAGACTACCCATTTACCACCCTGCATCCCAATCTGGGTGTGGTGCGAATTGGGCATGCCCAAAGCTTCGTGATCGCCGATGTGCCCGGTTTGATCGAAGGGGCCGCCGAGGGCGCAGGTTTGGGCCACCAGTTTTTGAAACACCTCAGCCGCACCCGCGTGCTGTTGCACCTTGTCGACCTTGCCCCTTTCGATGAAAACGTAGACCCAGTGTACGAGGCTGCCGCGATTGTGGAGGAACTGCGTAAATACGATGAAGACCTGTGGGCCAAGCCCCGCTGGTTGGTGTTGAATAAAATCGACATGATTGCGGAAGAGGACCGGAAAGCGAAAATCGACGATTTTGTGACCCGCTACCGCGAGAAAACGGGTTGGCAGGGCCAGGTTCACCCCATTTCGAGTTTGACTGGCGAAAACACCGCGAACTTGATGCGTTCGGTGTACGAAAACCTCGTGCAGCAAATGCAGGTTGAGTTTCCGCCCGAGCCCGATGCGCGATTCCGCGAAAGCACAGGTACACTCATCAATCCTCAAGAAACTGGCGACGATCAGGAGTAATTTCCGTGGCAGAGAAATCTCTGGCAAATCAACGTGTGGTGGTCAAAGTAGGCAGCTCCCTTGTTACCAAAGGTGGCAAGGGTGTGGACATGGAGTCCATTCGTGCCTGGGCAGCGCAAATTGCCGAATTGACCAACCAAGGCTGCGAGGTGGTGCTGGTGTCCTCGGGCGCGATTGCCGAGGGCATGAAGCGCTTGAAATGGGCCAAGCGCCCGCGCGAAATTCATGAGCTACAAGCCGCTGCTGCGGTGGGGCAGATGGGTTTGGTTCACGCCTATGAAATCGGCTTTGCTGAACATGGCTTGGTGTGCGCGCAGGTGCTGCTAACCCATGCCGACCTGGCGGATCGCGAACGTTACCTGAATGCACGTTCCACCCTGTATTCCTTGTTGGGCCACAAAGTGGTGCCCATCATCAATGAAAACGACACCGTGGTCACTGACGAAATTCGCTTTGGTGACAACGACACCTTGGGTGCCTTGGTCACTAACTTGGTGGAAGCGGACACCTTGGTTATTTTGACCGATCAAGTGGGGCTTTACAGCGCTGACCCACGCAAGAACCCAGACGCCAAATTCATTCACCAGGAAACCGCGGGCAACCCAGAGCTTGAAAAAATGGCAGGCGGTGCTGGCAGCAGTGTAGGCACTGGCGGCATGATCACGAAAATTCTGGCGGCAAAGCGCGCCGCGCGCAGTGGTGCTGCAACAGTCATTGCCAGTGGGCACGAGCCCAATGTGCTCGTTCGTCTGATGAAGGGCGAATCTGTGGGTACCTACCTGAAAGCACCACTGGGTCGCCTGGCTGCGCGAAAGCAATGGATGGCTGACCATTTGAAATTGAAAGGCTCACTCTTGCTGGATGCGGGTGCCGCAGAGGCTTTGCGCAAGAAAAAGGGCAGCCTTCTGCCGATTGGTGTTACCGGTTGTCAGGGTAATTTCCAGCGTGGTGACGTGGTCGCCTGCCTAAGCCCCGAAGGCGAGGAAGTCGCGCGTGGCCTGGTGAACTATGCGGCTGCTGAGGTCAAAAAAATTGCCAAGCAGCCTACCAGCGCGATAGAGTCCATCCTTGGTTATCTGGATGAACCTGAGCTGATTCACCGCGACAACATGGTGGTATTGGCCTAACACGAATTGGAGTGCGCCTATGGAACTGTCGATGTGGAAAAACAGCGGGCAGTTATTTGAATGGAAAGGCCACTCCATATTTGTGCAAGACACAGCCGCCGCCAACAAACCCGTTCTGCTGCTCATTCATGGTTTTCCCACCGCCAGTTACGATTTTCACTTGATGTGGCCTGAACTGGCCGAAACTCATCGCCTGATTGCATTTGACATGCTGGGGTATGGCTATTCCGACAAGCCGCGCACCTGGCAGCATTCCATTTTTAATCAGGCCGACATTGCAGAAGCCTTGCTGAAAAGCAAAGGCATTGATGCATGCACCATGATCACTCACGATGTGGGAGACACCGTGGGGCAAGAATTGCTTGCGCGCCACGCTGAAGGAAAACTGGGTTTCCGATTGAATCGCGTCGTGATGTTCAATGGTGGTCTGTTTCCTGAAACACACCGCGCCATTCTGGTCCAAAAACTGCTGCTCAGCCCGCTGGGCTTTGTATTCACACGCTTGATGAAAAAGGAAAAGTTGGCGGCCAGCCTTCGCAGCGTGTGCTCGGAAGGGCTGAGCGATGCCGACATTGATGCGGCGTGGACGTTGATGGCCCACAAAAAAGGAAACTTGTGCATGCACCTGCTGATTCAGTACATGCGTGAGAGGCGAGAAAACCGCGACCGTTGGGTGCATGCCTTGCAGAGGGCCGACATGCCCTTTGCGCTAATCGACGGTGTTGAAGATCCCATTTCCGGCGAACACATGGTGCAGCGCTTTGAGGAACTGGTGCCTGGCAAACAAACCATTCGACTGGCTGGTTTGGGGCACTATCCGCATTTAGAAGACGCGGCGAAAGTGTTGGCTGTTTTAAAGCCATTGCTTGCGCACTAGCCCGATTTTGATTAACCCAAAATAGTGGTTTTTGCTCTGCATTATCTCTGTTGATACGCTTCGCCTTTTCTTAAAGGGTAGCCATGTCATACGAGGTGGATTACGAATTTCTTTCCAAATTAGAGGGCGGGTGCAGAACCGGCGGCTACATACCTGATTTGGAAAAAAGTAAAAGCGGCGTAACAATTGCAACGGGCTTTGATTTGGGAGCCCGTAACGAGGATGATCTACGTCGACTTGGCATTCAGGGTTCTCTACTTAAAAAGTTGGCACCTTATCTTGGACTGAAAAAGCATGACGCTGCCAGGAAACTCGAGAAAAGCCCGCTAAGCATTTCTACGACCGAATGTCTACAAATTGATCAAGTGGTTAAAACCCATTATTTAACGCAACTGGCCAAACGTTATAACAACGCAATTTCAAGCAGTGCCACGAAATTCGAAGATCTAAAGCCTGAGTTTCAAACTGTAATTACCTCGGTATCTTTTCAACATGGGCTGGAATTGGCCCGATCCGCACCCAAGTTTTGGGCTTCGGTCGTCGCTCAGGATTGGAAGCTGGCGGTCAAAATACTTCGCAATTTCGAGGATCAATACCCCACAAGAAGAAATAAAGAAGCGGACTTAATGGAGAAGGCACTTTGAGAAACTACCTGCTATCTTTCGTTGCTGCGCTTATTGGTTGTTCAAGTGCCGAATCCCCGCAAAACGATTATTTCTGGCTTGATCCAAATGTGCAGGAGAAAGTACAAAACTCATCCGAGGAGCTATTAATTTCTAGACCTTTGCTTGAATTGACCAATGGCAGTACCGTAAGCAACTGT
This sequence comes from Limnobacter olei, assembly GCF_029087225.1. Taxonomy (GTDB): domain Bacteria; phylum Pseudomonadota; class Gammaproteobacteria; order Burkholderiales; family Burkholderiaceae_B; genus Limnobacter; species Limnobacter olei. The sequence continues at coordinate 45,894 of NZ_JARFJD010000024.1, forward strand.
GAACAATATTTCCGACATGAAGGTGGTGTTGCCGAGTCGGCAGCGAACTACGCTGCACGCTCGCATTATTTGATCTGCGATGCATTGAAGCTGGCTGAAACATGGCCGCCAAAGCCCGACGGCAAGCCGCTTGATGAAGACCTGTCCTTGTGTTCAAGCTTAAATTTGACCAGTTTCAGGCATTCTCTTCGACCACGTATTGAAGCGGATGGCGCCACGCTGACCCAATTGTTTGGCGAGGAAGCGATACAGGGATTGAATACCTGTAGTTTCCAAGGAGAGGGTCGAAATTTTGTCCTGAATGCGGTTTTGCTTGTTCAGGAAAAGGAAAGGCCAAAAAGGATGTGGGTGTGGGTGATCGATGAAATATTGGACGCGAGTTATCGCTCTTATGTTCCGGTGTGGTTTGTTTTCGACGAGTCCAAAAGCATGTGGATTGCTACCCAATAAAAAAAACGCGAACCATTTGGTTCGCGTTTTTTTATGTCGACTCAGGTTTTGCTTGGGTTTCCTCGGTTTTCACGGCTGGTTCCCAGTGATCCCCCCTAGGCAGTCGCCTTGGGTCATTTCTGGAAAACAGCAGTTTGGCCAACTCTCCCAATGCTTGTTTGTACACTTCCCGTTTGAAATCAATTACGTTTTCAAGTGGAACCCAATACTCGTTCCAACGCCAGGCATCAAATTCGGGGTGTTCAGTGGCCCGCAGGCTGACATCACAATCCCTTCCAACCAATTTCAGCAAAAACCAGATTTGTTTCTGGCCTTTGTAGCTTCCCCGCCATTCCCGTCGAATCCAGTGATCGGGCACGGTGTACCGCAACCAATTCCTGGTTCTTCCTATAATTTCAACATGTTCTGGCAACAAGCCAACTTCTTCGTGGAGTTCCCGGTACATGGCTTGTTCAGGCGATTCACCATGTTTAATTCCGCCCTGCGGAAATTGCCAGGAATGTTCACGAATTCGCTTACCCCAAAAGACCTGCTTTCGGGAATTGGTCAAAATAATGCCGACGTTGGGACGGTAGCCTTCTTTATCAAGCATACGCGCCCCGCAGATTTCTTTACAATTCACAGTCATTATAAGCACCAGCCTGCGTTTGTACACCTAGGGTATCCGCGCTGCGGGCGGATAAAAGTACAATCGCAGTTCTAACCAATTCATTACTCACGAGTTTTTTGCAAATGCGCGCCACCCAGTTTTTTTTGAATACCCTGAAAGAAGCCCCTGCTGACGCTGAAGTGATCAGCCATCAACTGATGATGCGGGCTGGCATGATCAAGCGCCTGGCCGGTGGCATTTACACCTACATGCCCGTGGGGCTGCGCTCCATTCGCAAGGTGGAAAATATTGTTCGCGAAGAGATGAACCGCGCGGGTGCCCTTGAGCTTCTCATGCCTGCGGTACAGCCCGCTGAGCTTTGGCAAGAAAGTGGCCGTTGGGAAAAATATGGACCCGAGCTGCTGCGTTTGAAAGACCGTCATGACCGTGATTTCGTGATTGGCCCTACACACGAAGAAGTGATTACCGATGTGGTACGCAAGGAAGTGAAAAGCTACCGCCAGTTGCCCTTGAACCTGTATCAGATTCAAACCAAGTTTCGCGATGAAATCCGCCCACGTTTTGGCGTGATGCGTGGCCGCGAATTTGTGATGAAAGACGCGTATTCATTTGACCGTACTCAAGAAGCTGCCTTGAAAACCTACGATGTCATGTACGACGCGTACCGTCGCATTTTTACCCGCTTGGGTTTGAATTTCCGCGCAGTGAATGCAGACACCGGTTCAATCGGCGGCAACCGCAGCCATGAGTTTCATGTGATAGCCGACACAGGTGAAGATGCAATTGCGTATTGCCCAAGTTCAGACTACGCCGCCAATGTGGAGCTGGCCGAAGCGGTTTGCACCGCGCAGCGCCCAGCCGCCAGCAAGGCCATGGACAAGGTGCACACTCCCGGTAATTCAACCTGTGAAGCCGTTGCAGCGCAGTTGGGTTTGCCTTTGACCGCAACGGTGAAAAGTGTGGTGTTTGCCAACGAGTGGCTGGATAAAAATGAAACCAAGCCTGCCAAGAAGGTACAAATTGTATTGGCACTGGTGCGCGGCGACCATGAAGTGAATGACATCAAGCTTGGCAAACTGACCGGTGTACAAGAACTGCGCTTGGCCACAGAAGCTGAAATTGTGGCTGCGTTTGGCACCCAGCCCGGTTATTTGGGCCCTGTTGGCTTGAAAGGCGAGGTGCGGGTTGTGGCTGATCGCAGTGTCGCCGCCATGGGTGATTTTGTGTGCGGTGCCAACACCGCAGACTATCACTACGCTGGCGTGAATTGGGGCCGTGATTTGCCTGAGCCCGAGGTGGCTGATATTCGAAATGTGGTTGAGGGCGATCCCTCGCCTGATGGCAAAGGTGCACTAGCCATGTGCCGTGGCATTGAAGTGGGTCACGTGTTCTATTTGGGCACCAAGTACTCGGAAGCGCTGCAAGCCAAGTTTCTGGAAGAAAACGGCAAGCCAGCGGTGATTGAAATGGGTTGTTATGGCATTGGTGTTACCCGTATTTTGGGTGCAGCCATTGAGCAAAACTTTGACGACCGCGGCATTATTTGGCCATTGAGCATCGCGCCTTTCGAGGTGGTGTTGTGCCCAATTGGCTACAAGAAAAGCGAAGAAGTGAAGGCTCAGGCCGACAAGCTATATCAACAGCTGAAAGACGCTGGCGTGGATGTGATGCTGGACGACCGCGATGAGCGGCCAGGTGTGATGTTCGCTGATTGGGAGTTGATCGGCGTGCCGCTGCGGGTTACCTTGGGTGACCGTGGCCTGAAAGAAGGCAAAGTGGAGTTTCAATCTCGCGATGGCAAGGTTGAAAAACGCGATGTTGAAGTTGGGGAAATTTTTGAGCAGTTGCGTGTTGAACTTGCCAACAGGCAAGTCAGTTTGTAATCCGTTTGCCCGGTTGGCGCACAGTGCCCGCCGGGCGCTTGCGCTGGCCATGGCTGTATTGGCTGTCGCTGGTGTTGGTTCGCCAGTTTTTGCCAATCAGCAGTATGAACCCATGGCAGACCATGTTCGCCTGGCGCTTCGCACCGCTTTGAGTGCCCCAGCGGCACCACGTCCAATTTTTGATTCTGTTGGTCATCGAATTGACTGGATGGCCGAGATGTCGCGCCGTTTGGCCCGCCGTGTTCCCGATTTCACCGAGCGAACAGAACTCATCAAGATTATTCGCTATGAGGCGCAGCGAGTTGGCATTGACCCTCAAATTATTTTTGCCCTGATTGAAGTGGAGAGTAACTTTCGTGCCGATGCGGTTAGCCATGCCGGGGCCATTGGCTTGATGCAGGTGATGCCGTTTTGGACCGATGTGTTATCGAGGGGAAGTTCTCGGGAGTTGTTTGAGCCGCGCGTAAACATTCGTTATGGATGCCTTATTTTGCGGCACTACCTCGACATTGAAAAAGGCAATCTGGACCGGGCTCTGGGGCGTTACAACGGCAGCCTTGGAAAAATGACCTATCCCAACCTGGTGTATGACCGTTTGGATCGGAATTGGGGCTACAGCTATGTTGAACCTCCGAAGCCTGCGCCTCGAATTGCGGGTGATTTTTGATCTGAAATTGAAGGGTTGTCGTTGCGGTTTCCTGCGGGTTTCTTGCCAACTCGGCATGGGTTGCTTGTGTTGCACGGGACTGGTTTATTGGAAGCTGAACTTGAATGGTCACCGCTGCCCGAAAACTTGGCATTTCGGCTTGTCAGCTTGAGTCTGCACTAAGCCAAGCCCTCCAAAAGTCACGGTCGGGTCTTGGCTTTCGCGCTGGGGCGCGATCGTTTGCCTCGGCGCGCCAAACCGGCAAGTTTTCTGATTGGTCATCGTGCGACCCATTACAAGTTCAGCTCCCAATCGGCGGCGGTGTTTCGATCTGGCAGTTAACCGGCAGGCGAGACATTGCAACCCAAGCCGATTACATGCCTGGAAACCCACCACCCGGCGGCATGCCGCCACCCGGAAAG
>NZ_JARFJD010000025.1 GCF_029087225.1 Limnobacter olei
CTTTCGCGCTGGGGCGCGATCGTTTGCCTCGGCGCGCCAAACCGGCAAGTTTTCTGATTGGTCATCGTGCGACCCATTACAAGTTCAGCTCCCAATCGGCGGCGGTGTTTCGATCGGGCAGTTAACCGGCAGGCGAGACATTGCAACCCAAGCCGATTACATGCCTGGAAACCCACCACCCGGCGGCATGCCGCCACCCGGAAAGCCACCTTTTCCGCCGCCACCCATTTTTTTCATCAACTTGGCCAGCCCGCCTTTCTGCATGCTTTTCATCATGTCGCGCATTTGCTCAAACTGTTTGAGCAAGCGGTTCACTTCTTGAACCTGTACGCCAGCACCTGCTGCAATGCGGCGCTTGCGAGAGGCCTTTAAAATGTCGGGCTTGGTGCGTTCGGCAATGGTCATTGAAAAAATAATGGCCTCGGTGCGCTTCATCTGCTTTTCAGCTGCAGCCGCATCTACGTCGCCTGCGCCTTTCATTAGCTGGCTGGGCAGCTTGTCCATCAAGCCCTGCAAGCCACCCATGTTGCGCATTTGGCTGATTTGCGCCAAAAAGTCGTTCAGGTCGAAAGCCTTGCCGCTTTTCAGTTTTTTCGCCAGTTTTTCGGCTTCTTGCTGGTCAATGCCTTTTTTGGCTTCTTCCACCAAGGAAACAATGTCGCCCATGCCCAGAATTCGGCCTGCCACGCGGTCTGGGTGAAACTTCTCGAAGCCAGTCAGCTTTTCGCCCACGCCCATGAATTTAATGGGCTTGCCGGTAATTTGGCGCACGGAAAGGGCGGCACCACCACGCGCATCACCGTCCATCTTGGTCAGTACCACGCCGGTCAGGGGCAGGGCCTCGTTAAAAGCCTTGGCCGTGTTGGCCGCATCTTGGCCCAACATGGCGTCAATCACAAACAGGGTTTCAGTCGGGTTCACCGCAGCATGCAAAGCCTTGATTTCATTCATCATGGCTTCGTCAATGCCCAAGCGGCCCGCCGTGTCCAGAATAAGCACATCAAAAAACTGGCGTTTGGCGTGGTTCAGGGCGGCCAGGGCAATGTCAACCGGCTTTTGCGTGATGTCGGAAGGAAAAAACTCGGCGCCAGCTTGCCCGCTGACTGTTTTCAGCTGCTCGATCGCCGCAGGGCGGTACACGTCGGCCGACACGGTCAGCACTTTCTTTTTCAAGTTGTCTTTTAAATACTTGGCCAGCTTACCTGTGGTGGTTGTTTTGCCGGCACCTTGCAAACCCGCCATCAAAATCACCACCGGGGGCTGGGCCGCCAGGTTGATTTCTTCTGTTTTCTCGCCAATCAGCTTGATCAACTGTTTGTGAACAATGCCCACCAGGGCCTGGCCGGGGGTGAGGCTGTTCAGTACTTCCTCGCCCAGCGCCTGTTCTTTCACCTGGTTGATGAACTCTTTCACCACCGGCAGGGCCACGTCGGCCTCCAGAAGCGCCAAGCGAACTTCCCGCAACATTTCCTGCGTGTTGGCCTCGGTAATGCGGGCTTCGCCTTTGATATTTTTGACAACGCGCGTTAGGCGATCGGAGAGGTTTTCAAACATCGTGTGGTGCCCCTGACTCGTGCTATGAATCGAGTAAACTGATTGGTATGAACAACACAATATTGTACGCGCTCGCAGTGCCCCTGCTGTCCGCCTCGGGTGGATTGGCGGCGCTGAACGTTTTCGGCAAGTGGTCTGCACCAGCCGCGTTAAACCGCGCGCTGGTTGCTTTGGCCTTGATGGTCTCGGGCTATTTATTGGGCACCTTGTTGTTTCAAACCGATGGCATGCACTTCGGCTTCGTTCTAGGCCTAATGTGCGTGGCTTGGTTGGCCTCACTGGTGGCCTTTGCCGAAAGTTTTTTCAACCGTGTGCCGCTGCTTGAATTAATTGTGTTTCCACTGTGCGCATTTGTATTTTTGCTGCCCTTGTGGATGGGGGAGGATTCCGCCATTCGAATGGCTGGCGATCATTTGTTTCAATTGCATTTGTTGATCGCGCTGGCAGCCTACAGTTTGTTGGGTATTGCTGCCGCCCACGGCATCGTGATGGCGTTTCAGGAAAAAGCCCTGCACCAGCCTGTGGCCACCACCCAGGAAAACCGCATGGTGCGGGAGCGGTTGCTGGATCAATTGCCCTCTTTGCTTACCATGGAATCGATTCTGTTCCGGCAGCTTTGGGCGGGCTTTGTGTTGTTGTCGCTTACCCTGATCACCGGTTTTCTGTTTTCCGAAGAATGGAGCGGTAGCAGCTGGCGCTTTGATCACAAAACCCTGTTTGCCATCATTTCATGGTGTTCATTTGCAGTGCTTCTGGGCGGGCGTGTGGTATTTGGCTGGCGCGGAAAAGTAGCCCTGCGTTGGTGTTTGGGCAGCTATGCAGTATTGGTGTTGGCTTATTTTGGTACCCAGTTTGTGCTGGAGTTTATTTTGAAAAGGGCAGTTTGATGGGTCGTATTCTGTTTTTCCTGGGCCTGGCGTTGGTGGCCTGGATTCTTTTCAAAAGCTGGCAGCGCAAACAGTTGGGTGAAAAGCCCGGTGTAGACGTTAAACAAAAAGGCAATCTAGGCCGTAAAACCCAGGAAGAAATCATGCCTTGCCAACACTGCGGTGCCTACAGCCCCATGTCTGAAGGCGTGATGATGCAGGGTCGCTTTTATTGCGGCATGGAGCATGCCAAAGCGGCGGGCGAGAAGGTGCATTAATAAGTGCATTCGCACTTGAAGGGGTTGCCATGTGGTTGGACGAAGGCTGGATTGAAGAAGACTGGGTTCACCGCCTGCAAAGCCCCAATCAGGATGCCCGCCCCATGGGCACTGTGGTGGATACCCTGGTTGTTCACTGCATCAGCCTGCCCGAGCGGGGGCGAGACCCTGCATTAATCACTGACCTGTTTTTAAATCGACTCGATTGTCATGCGCATGCTTCATTTGGCGAGTTGATCGGCCTGCATGTTTCTTCACATTTTCTGATTGACCGGAACGGCGCAGTGACTCAGTTTGTATCGTGTGAAAAACGGGCCTGGCATGCCGGAATTTCAGCCGCGATGGACCGCAGTAATTTCAATCATTTTTCAATCGGTATTGAATTGCTGGGCGATATTTACACCCCATTCGAGCAGGCTCAATATGCCAGCCTTAAGCGTCTTGCTTTGGAGTTACAAGCACGTTATCCACTGAGATATGCCATGGCGCACAGCGAGATAGCACCCACCCGGAAAACCGACCCGGGACCCTTCTTCGACTGGAAAGGTCTACGCAAATCAAACACCTACGAACTTCAGATTGACGGCCTTTGAAAGGCCGTTTTTTTGTTGCACTGCAGTTATCCCAAGCTTGTCCACAACTTGTTCACAGGGGATAACTGTGTGCACAAGTTGGGGATAAGAAAGTGTTTGCCAAATTGTGTTTCGACCACTACAATTAGTTCCAAGCCACATACAAAACACAAGATATAGTGGTTGCCAGTTTTGCCCCACTACAAAAACAAACCCTCAAGAACACGTATATTCCAGGAGAAAGATGCATGCTAACTAGCCATGGACCCTCAGATTTGGCGAGCAATTTGGCAACTGATGCGCCCTTGTCCACCTCTAAGCCTGCAGGTGCAGCGCCCGTGGTTGACAGCGCGTACTCAAACTACAAAATTATTCGCCGAAATGGTGCCGTGGTTGGTTTTGAGCCCAGCAAAATTGCCGTGGCCATGACCAAAGCATTTTTGGCAGTGAACGGCGGTCAGGGTGCAGCCTCCGCGCGCATTCGCGAATTGGTTGAGCAAATGACCGGCAGCGTGGTGAACGCCTTGGTGCGTCGCCAGCCTTCTGGTGGTATTTTCCACATCGAAGACATTCAAGACCAGGTTGAACTGGCCTTGATGCGTTCAGGCGAAGCGGAAGTAGCGCGTGCCTACGTGTTGTACCGCGAGCGCCGCGCGCAGGAACGCGCCGCCAAGCAGGTTGCGCAGGCTGAGCAGCATGCATTGAACGTGATGGACGGCGACATCAAGCGTCCCCTGGATGTAGAAGCACTGAAAGCGCTGATTGAAAGCGCTGCTGTTGGCCTGAATGAAATTGACGTTGCACACCTTCAGAAAGAAACCCTGAAGAACCTGTACGACGGTGTAAAAATCGACGAGGTATTCAAGTCTGCAATTCTGGCCTCACGCGCCATGATCGAGAACGAGCCCAGCTACACACTGGTTACTTCGCGCTTGTTGTTGCATACCATTCGCCGTGAAATTATCGGCCGCGAAATTGCGCAAGATGAAATGGCGCAGGTGTATCCCGAGTACTTTCCCCAGTTCATCAAGAAAGGCATTGCCGCTGGCCTGCTCGATAATCGCCTGGCCCAGTTCGACATGAAGAAGTTGGGCGCAGCCCTGAAGTACGAGCGCGATTTGCAGTTCGATTACCTCGGCTTGCAAACTCTGTATGACCGTTATTTCCTGCACGTGGAAGGCACCCGCATTGAAATGCCACAGGCGTTTTACATGCGCGTTGCCATGGGCCTGGCCCTGAACGAAGTGGACCGCGAAGCACGCGCCATTGAATTCTATGAAGTGTTGTCGACATTCGACTTCATGAGCTCTACGCCCACATTGTTTAATAGCGGCACCATTCGTTCGCAGTTGTCTTCCTGCTACCTCACCACCATTGGTGACGACTTGGACGACATCTACGAAGGCATCAAAGAAAACGCACTGTTGAGCAAGTTCGCTGGCGGCTTGGGCAACGACTGGACCCCCGTGCGTGCATTGGGCAGCCACATCAAGGGCACCAACGGCAAGTCACAAGGTGTGGTGCCATTCCTGAAAGTGGTGAACGACACAGCTGTTGCCGTGAACCAAGGCGGCAAGCGCAAAGGCGCGGTGTGTGCCTACCTGGAAACCTGGCACCTGGACATTGAAGAATTCCTGGAACTGCGCAAGAACACTGGCGACGACCGCCGCCGCACCCACGACATGAACACCGCGAACTGGATTCCCGACCTGTTCATGAAGCGTGTAATGGAAGGCGGTAACTGGACCCTGTTCAGCCCGTCCGATTGCCCAGATTTGCACGACCTGTACGGCAAAGCCTTCGAGAAAGCCTATGTGGGCTATGAAGAAAAAGCCGCACGTGGCGATTTGAAATTGTTCAAAACCGTGGAAGCGGCCAAGCTGTGGAGAAAAATTCTCTCCATGCTGTTCGAAACCGGCCACCCCTGGATTACGTTCAAAGACCCTTGCAACATTCGCAGCCCCCAGCAACACGTGGGTGTGGTGCACTCGTCCAACCTGTGTACAGAAATTACCCTGAACACCAACGAGAACGAAATTGCGGTGTGTAACTTGGGTTCTGTGAACCTGACACGCCACCTGAAGCCTGCCGACAACGGCGAGCTGGTGCTGGACCACGAGAAGCTGCAGAAAACTGTGGGCGTGGCCATGCGTATGCTGGACAACGTGATCGACATCAACTACTACGCCGTGGCCAAGGCGCGCAATTCAAACTTGCGTCATCGCCCGGTCGGCATGGGCATGATGGGTTTCCAGGACGCGTTGCACATGATGCGCAAGCCTTATGCGTCACGTGATGCAGTGGAATTTGCCGACGAAAGCATGGAAGCCATTTGCTACTACGCTTACGAAGCATCGACTGAGCTGGCCGCCGAGCGCGGTGCGTACAGCACCTTCAAGGGTTCGCTGTGGGACAAGGGCATCATGCCGCTGGATTCACTGAAGCTGCTGGAAGAAGAGCGCGGTGGTTATGTAGAGGTAGATACTTCCAGCCGCATGGACTGGGATGCATTGCGTGCGAAGATCAAGGCACACGGCATGCGCAACTCCAACTGCGTGGCCATTGCACCCACTGCAACCATTTCCAACATCATTGGTGTGGCTGCATCGATCGAGCCGACATTCCAGAACCTGTATGTGAAGTCGAATCTTTCAGGTGAATTCACCATCGTGAATGAACACCTGGTGCGCGACTTGAAGCGCCTGGGTATTTGGGACGAAGTGATGATTTCCGACCTGAAGTACTTCGATGGTTCGGTGATGAAGATTGACCGCATTCCGGAAGACCTGAAGCGCCTGTACGCCACTGCGTTTGAAATGGACCCACGCTGGCTGGTTGAAGCTGCAGCCCGTCGCCAGAAATGGATTGACCAAGGCCAAAGCTTGAACATTTACATGGCTGGCGTAAGCGGCAAGCGTTTGGACGACACATACAAACTGGCCTGGATTCGCGGTTTGAAAACCACCTACTACCTGCGCACCATTGGTGCCACACACGCCGAGAAATCAACTTTGGCCGGTGGTGAGTTGAATTCCGTGAATGCAGAAGGCGGTGCCTCGGCAGCGTTTACTTCGGCCCCAGCCTCTGGCTTGGTACCGAATCTGCCCGAGCCAGAAATTGAAGGCAAGGTTTGCACCATGCGCCCTGGCGATGCAGGCTTCGATGAATGCGAAGCATGTCAGTAATATTGATTGAGTGAAAGACCAGCGATTTGGGCAAGTGACCAAGACTTGCCCAAGTGAATAAAAATGAACATAATGACACTGTGACTTTATACAGTGTATTAGTTAAGGAGTTAGAAAATATGCTGTCTTGGGACGATGAATTTGATGCAGCCATGGGCAAAACAGCAGCGGCCAAGCCCCCTGTGCAAATGCCGCCCGCCATGGGGTCTGTGGCCTCTGGTTTTGCTGCGCCTGCAGCCAGCCAAGGTTTGTATCAGCAAGCTGCGCGCCCTGTGGTGCAGCAGCCTGCCGCTGAAGGTGCAAAAGCTGGCCGTGTAAACGCAGCCGATAAGCGCGTGATCAACGGCACCACCGACGTGAACCAGCTTGTGCCTTTCAAGTACAAGTGGGCCTGGGAAAAGTACCTGAGCCAGTGCGCCAACCACTGGATGCCGCAAGAAATCAACATGGATCGCGACATTGCGCTTTGGAAAGACCCCAACGGTTTGACTGAAGACGAGCGCTTGATCGTGAAGCGTAACCTGGGCTTTTTTGTCACAGCCGATTCACTGGCTGCCAACAACATTGTGCTGGGTACCTACCGCCACATTACAGCGCCCGAGTGCCGCCAGTTTTTGCTGCGCCAGGCGTTTGATGAAGCCATTCACACCCACGCTTACCAGTACATCGTAGAAAGCCTGGGTATTCCTGAGGCGGAAACTTTCAACGCATACAACGAAATTTCCTGCATCAAGGCCAAAGACGATTTCTTGTTGCCGTTCATTGACGTGTTGACTGACCCCTCATTCAAAACTGGCACGCTTGAGGCGGACCAAACACTGCTGAAAAGCCTGATCGCTTTTGCTTGCATTATGGAGGGCATGTTCTTCTACGTGGGCTTTGTGCAAATTCTGGCGCTGGGCCGCCAGAACAAAATGATTGGTGCTGCCGAGCAGTTCCAGTACATTTTGCGTGACGAGTCTGCACACTGCACATTCGGTATCGACCTGATCAACACTGTGAAACTGGAAAACCCACACCTGTGGACCCCGGAATTCAAGGAAGAGATCAAGGCCATGTTCCGCAAGGCTGTTGAACTTGAACACGCGTATGCCGTAGACACCATGCCACGTGGCGTACTGGGCTTGAACTCTGCCCAGTTTATGGAATACATGAAGTTTATTTGCAACCGCCGGTCCAACCAGATTGGTTTGGGCACCTTGTACGAAGGCGCGACCAACCCATTCCCATGGATGAGCGAAATGATGGACTTGAAGAAAGAAACCAACTTCTTTGAGCGCCGTGTGACTGAGTACCAAACTGGTGGTGCGTTGAGCTGGGATTAATCGTCAGTTTCACTTTGATTTGACACTGTGTAGTTCAATTTGACACTAGCTTCAGTTCAATTTGACACTCAATCTATTCTGAAGATGGACGATGTCGATGGGAAAGCCAGCGTCAAGCTGGCTTTTTAATTGGAAGAGGGGACTATGAACGGAACTTATGGGAACCAATTTCCAGGCGGGTTATTGTCCTCACCGATGACGCCGAGGCGACGGAAAGTATTTGTCAGCTATCACCATGGAGGTGATCAAGCTTACTACGATGAGTTTTCCCGGTTTTTCCATGTCGAGTATGAGGCGGTCCGAGATAACTCTCTCCAAAGAATTATTCAAAGCAACGACACTGAATATGTGATGAGGCAGATACGGGAGCAATACATTACTGGTACATCGTGCACTATTGTACTAATTGGAGAAAAAAGTCACGAAAGGAAGTATCTGGATTGGGAAATTAAGGCGACGTTGGACAAGTGTCACGGATTAGTTGGGGTTGTTTTACCCATTCACGCTAAGAATTCAGCAGGTGAGATTATCGTACCTGATCGTTTTTTGGACAATGTCAAGAGTGGATATGCAGTTTGGACGTACTGGCAGGGACTCACGATTAACGATTTAACACAGTTAATTGACACGGCAATACTAAGACCCAGTAGCCAAATCAACAACATACGTCCACTGCGTCAACGCAATGGCTAGGAAGTAATTATGGCTGTAATGACAAAGGGTAGCTTTTCTATAGACATAGGGTTTGTAAAACTCGGTGGGGATTTTACCGAAGATGACAGGCAGTGCGCCTGGGAGCTATACACTGAGCTAGCTACTCGCGTCGCCGTTACTGGAAAGCCCAAAGACCCTGACTGCACAGATTTCTCTGGCGAGGTTTTGGCGGAGAGCCTTGCATCGCTGCACACGTTTTTTGGGGAAGCCCGAAAGATAATGCGCCAGTTCCCCGTTGGATCAAAGAATGCAAGAGGAGTTGAAAATCACCTCGGCGCGATGGTTCACCGTTCGATGCGGGACGTTCTTCGACCTTTTCTAGAGAGATGGCAGGCTGATTATCGATTTTGGTGGGAAAACAGTAGTGATAAAGCGCTACCACCATTTGAAAGGCAGAACGCATATCCGATGCTCAAGGAGATGAAGTCTCAGTGGAGTGACGTTCGAGCGATTATGCGTGCGATTCAGGATGAGTTGGTTAAGATGTACAAGCTTATAGATGTAACCAAGCTCGTTTGAAAACCCAACCTTTACAATGAGGTAGAAAGAGCATGATTGCACCCAAAGTATTCCTGAGTCATGCCAGTGAAGATAAAGATCGCTTCGTACTGGATTTTGCGCTTAAGTTACGTGAAAACGGCGTGGATGTGTGGCTAGATCAATGGGAGATTAAACTAGGTGACAGTCTGGTAGAAAAGATATTTGAGGAGGGGTTAAAAGAGGCACTAGCCGTAATCATCGTATTGTCTAATGCCAGTGTTCAGAAGTCTTGGGTCTTGGAAGAACTGAATGTCTCAGTGGTCAACAAGATCAGTCGAGGCACTCGATTAATACCTGTAGTAATTGATGATTGTGAAGTACCCGAGAGCCTGAGATCGACCAGGTGGGTCAGGGTCAACGATCTAGATGACTACAACACGAGCTTACAGAGTATCCTGTCGGCGATCTTCGGTTTGGAAAATAAGCCCATGTTGGGGCAACCCCCAGCTAGATTTTCGGGGCCAGCACCATTGATTCTTGGCTTGACGCGAGTCGATGATTTAGTCTTTCGAACAATTGCTGGGATACAAATTGACGGAGACAGTGGTCTTGTAGAATGGGGACGTCTGTGTTCTGAAACAGCATTTGAAGATATACCGCAGCAGGAACTTCTTGATTCATTGGCTATTCTCGAACAGCGTTCGTATATTCGGATCGTAAGGGTTATTGGGGCACCGCTGTCGCATGTAGTCCTCACTGACTATGGCTTCAAGCATTTTGCAGAGGCATATGTAGAGGGCTATCAGGAATTGGTGGTTCGAATTGCTGCGTTGATCGTCAACGAAAACGTGTCTCTAAACGAAAACTTGGCCTCGCGTATCGATAAGACCCGCTCCTTCGTTGATTTCGTGCTGAACTTGTTGGAGAGCGATGGTCACATCAAGGTCTCTAAATACATGGGCGGTTTGTCTAACGTCTGGGAAGTTTCTGCGTCATTACGAAGAGAGCTACATAACGCCTAATCGAAATTCATCTTAATGTCTCAAGCGAGTTCAACTTGATTGAAAATAGGAAGTCGTTCGCAAAGAGCTAAGCTGGTACGCTTTAACGCGTTTCGATGCAAGATAAGACAGGGCGATCATTTTTTGGCGTTGAAAGCTTTAGTTGCTTTATCAATTGTTAGAACTTAAATGTTGTTCCCCTGAGTCGGTTCAATTGAATGGTGGTCGTCTGAGACCCGTCGGCTTTTGAAATTTCTATCCGATTATTTCTAATTGAATACCGCATCCAGCAATTTACCTTTGGGTCTGAAAGGACCTTGGGGTTGAAAACTGAGTACACATCGCCTTTACAGCTTGCGGAGTTGGTTATCAGCCCGGGGTGTCCTTGTTCGTGAATAGTTCGGCCAACCTGATGGGTGAGGGAATAGTCCGTTGGATGGATGAGCTTTTTGTACTTCTTACACAGCGGACGCAGGTCCAATACCAATGCGTCGAGTTGCACAGTGTAGATTTTGCGCTCGATGTAGCGTCCCTCTGGGATTTGACCTTCCTCAACCAATGTACGTTTAACCCAATGATATGCGGTCTCGTGAATAGTCGTCTCTAGGTCCGAAGCCCCGTACCAAACTCCAAACTTCCCATCGCTGAATCGAGTCTCTTGCCAATTCTCAAAAGGATATTGAACAGACTCGTTCCATTCAGCTTCTTCAAATGGCCGGTGCACGATCGGGTGCCTACTGCTGAAGTGCGGGGGTTTGGCGTGTTCCTCGATTGCCTGGGCCATGGCAATATCTGAAGGGTCTTCTACGATGTCATCGAAAAGATCTTCTGAGACGATCAGCGAGCATATATTCCGGTAGACCGACTCTTCAACGGCGAGATTCTTCGTCTGTCCCAGGATTTCGAGTACGTCAGACATTAGATCCCTCGAGCACGGTCCAGATAGGATCTGACCATGAGGAGTCCGCGGAATCCATACTTGTCAATGACTTCAACTGGCGTAAGTCCGTCAAAGGCACCATTGCGGCGTTTCATCCACGCATAACAAACTTCGCGTTGCGGATAGAGCAAGCGCAGATTCTTGTGAATTGCGAAGAGATGACTCAGGCGTTCAAGACTATCCCTGCTGTTGGATATTGGATCACCCTTACGATACTTCGATAGAGCCGTTCGGTTGTCCTTGGAAAGTCCTAGCAAGGCGGTAGCCTCTTCTGTATGAAGCTCCCAATTGTCAAAAAGCTTCATTACCATCTTCGCCGCTTTGGAGCGGTCGATTTCTAATTTGTCAGTGGTCTGTTCTGAAAGCATGGCATCCACCGGTTGTAAAAATAGTTGCAAATATTGTATCACTAGTTGCGTTGTGGGTGTAAAGCTTAGTATGCTCTAATTAAATCGTTTAACAATTCGCTATTTCTATCTGAGCTAGAAATGGCATTTCTCACAGGGATTGCTTTTGCTGGCTAACTTCACCAAGGGATCGCTTCTGATAGCTGAAACACAGGCAGTTGCTCGGCTGTTGCTCGAGCAGGCCGATTCGGGTAGGTGGAAACTTGCGATTGAAGTGGAAAACGTGCTTCAAGCAAAAACAATTAACACCGCCAAAAGCTACGCGAACATAGCGCGAATACGTTTGCAGACCATGGATGAGGGGGTATGGGAAATAGTCGCCTTTGGGGAAAGGGAGTCAGTCGTTCAGGCAATTCTGGCCTGTGCAGTTAAGTTTTCCCCCTTGTTTGCTGAGTTTATGCGAGGGCCACTGAAAGACGAATATCGTCGCCTTAGTGCCAGTTTGGAGGAAAGAGTTTGGCGAAGCTTTTATTCGGATATGGCTTTATTGCATCCTAATTTGGCGGAAGTGTCAGAAAACTCACAGGCTAAGCTTCGCCAGAACGCCTTCAGAATGCTCACGGAAGCCGGTTATCTCTCTAGAGACAAAAATCGGTCACTGCAATATGTGAGGATAATGTCGGATGTGAGAAATTACCTCAGGGCACGCAATCATCTTGATGTATTGGCCGCTCTGGAATGCGCAACATAGATGGGTTGGAAATAATTGGATACGTTGGATGAACGCCTAAATCGGATATTGCCTACCTTGACTTCGGAGAAGTTTCGAGAAAACCGAGGTTTGGGCAATGAGGTGCCGTTTTATGCCTTTGACTACCCTGCACAAGCAGAGCCAAGAGTTCGAGAGCATATTGATTTTCTTGTAGGTCATCTGAACAAAGTGTCCCCACCGATCCGAGTTGCCCGGGTTCATCTATTTGAAGTGTTGATGTCCATGCTCGACGAGCGGGACTTTTACTCCAAGGCCGTCAGTTTGCAAGAGTCCCGTGGTGGTGATGCTCTGCTAAAGCAATTGAAAGGTCCATTAAAGCCTGAAAAGGTTGCGGAGTTCATCACTAAAAAGTGGCCAGTGGAAGACCACGACGTCTACTTGATTGATGGGGTTGGTAGTGCATATCCAATTATCAGGACACACAGTTTATTAAACGTTTTACAGCCACACTTGGGGCTTACACCCTTGGTGATGTTTTTCCCCGGAGAGTATGACGGTCAGTCTTTGCGGCTTTTCGGGCTGCTAGGGGATACGCCGTACTACAGGGCTTTCAGATTAGTTGATTAATAAGAATTATTGAAAAATAAGGATGAGGGATATGTCGATTGGAGGCATGTTTGAGCGAAGCATCAAACGAAGCATAAACGGCGTCATCAAGGCTGATCAGAAAGACGATGCCAACGTGTGGCAAGAGTTGGATGAGTACATCATCACGCGCGAGCTTGACGGGCATCTACGTGGCTTTTTCGAGCGTTACTTGGCAGCCTTGGACAATCCCTCTGAAGCTGGTGGAAATGTCGGGGTATGGGTCTCCGGTTTCTTTGGTAGCGGTAAGTCTCACTTTCTTAAAATTCTGTCTTATCTGCTAGCCAACAAGCAAGTTACGCAAGATGACAAAACGCGCAGGGCTCAGGACTTCTTTGAAGAAAAGATTACCGATCCTATGCTGGCTGGCGATATTGCGCGAGCGATTACTGGCGATACGGATGTTCTGCTATTCAATATCGACAGCAAGGCCGATGCAGACAATACGCGTGATGCGATCTTGAAGGTTTTTCTCAAGGTCTTTAATGACATGAGGGGGTTTAGTCCAGATCACCCGCATGTCGCCAGATTGGAACAAGAACTCGATGATAAAGGCGTTCTAGCCGCATTCAAAGATGCTTTTGAACAAGAGACAGGCTCATCCTGGCTGGAAGAACGCGATGGATACACGTTCTACTCTGATGCGGTAGGGAAGGCCTATACGGTTGCAACCGGACGAGAGGTCGCAGATGCAGATGTATGGCTGGAGCGTCTTGAGAGAGACTTCGATAACTGGTTGTCTGTTGAAAACTTCTGCAAGTCCATCAAAGAGTATTTGGATGCAAAAAGTAAAAAGCATCGCATCGTCTTCTTGGTAGATGAAATCGGTCAGTTCATCGGTGGCAACACACAGCTTATGTTGAATTTGCAAACCATTACTGAGAACTTGGGTACGATCTGTGATGGCCGTGCCTGGGTGATCGTGACATCCCAAGAGGATATTGATGCGGTTGTAGGCCAGTTGAAAGCGAGTAAAGCCAATGACTTTTCCAAGATTCAAGGCCGCTTTAGAACGCGTTTGTCGCTGTCTTCAGCTAATGTAGATGAGGTAATCCAAAAGCGTCTTCTGAAGAAGCTGCCCGAGGCCGCAGATCTGCTGCGGGAGTTGTACCGCAAGCAAGCAGACATCCTGAAGAATCAGCTAAGTTTCACCAACACAGGTCGAACATTCAAAGCCTACTCGGATGATCAGGAATTCGCAGATGTGTATCCGTTTGCACCGTATCAGTTTTCCTTAGTTCAAAGTATCTTCGAGTCAATTCGTAAAGCCGGTGCGACCGGCTTACATCTGGCAAGAGGAGAGCGCTCTCTGCTAGACGCCTTCCAATCAGCCGCCAAAGCTGTAGCGGAGGAAGAGCCTGGCATATTGGTGCCGCTATATCGCTTCTACCCTTCGATCGAGAGTTTCTTGGAAGGGGTTGTGAAGTCGACCATAGAGAATGCAAGCAAGAACCCCTCGCTTAAGCCATTTGATGTCCTGGTATTGAAAACGCTGTTTCTTATCCGATACGTCGATGAAATCCCGGGCAACGTAGACAACCTAATTACCCTGTTCATCGATCAAATTGATGCTGACCGAAAGGGCTTGCGCACTCAGATCGAAGAGAGCCTACAGCGCTTGGAAGGCCAAACCCTTGTGAGTCGAAATGGAGACGTGTTCTTCTTTTTGACTAACGAGGAACGGGACGTGAGCCGCGAGATTAAGGCGGTTGATTTGTCTGCTGCGGAAGAGGCTAAAAAGCTGGGCGAGTTGATCTTTGAAGACCTGCTTGGAGGGATGCGAAAGTTCCGCTTCACCGATAATGGCAATGATTTCGGATTGAACCTTAGTTGCGATCAGCATCCCTATGGGAATCGTAATGAGGGTGCGCTTGGTCTTCAAGTGATTACCCCTCTAATTGATGATCGAGATGAATGGAGGGATGATAAGACACTACTGCGAAGCGGTGATTCAGATGGTCAGGTCATTTTGCGTTTGCCCGACGACCAACAATTGGCCAGTGAACTGCGGCAGTACATTCAAACTGACAAGTATGTGATGAAGCGAACCGATGGTAGCTTGGCTTCCACAGCGCGGCGAATTCTACAAGACCGCGCAGATGAAAACCGTCAACGTCGAGACCGCTTAAAAGTCACCTTAGACAAACTGCTACAGAACTCAGTAGCGTTTGTTGCCGGACATCAACCCGCGCTTAAAGCATCTACAGCGCAGGGTATCGTCAATGAAGCTTTGCATGACTTGGTGCGCAATAGTTTTGGCAAGCTGGCATACATTGAGCACTTGACGCCTGACCCACAGGCAGAAATTAGAGCCCTATTGGATGATCCTTCGACTCTAAGTTTGGACCTGGGTGACAGCGGAGTGATTAATCCCAAGGCTTTGAACGAAGTGAGACAATACGTCACACTTGCCAATGCAGCCAATCGCCAAGTGGTTCTGCATGATTTGGCAAACACACAGTTTGCTCGTAGACCCTATGGTTGGTCAGACTGGGAGACGGTACTACTCGTTGTGCGCCTTGTAAAAGCTGGTGAACTGAGCCTTAAAACCAACCAGACTTTATTGCCCATCGAGAAAGTGTACGAGCAACTGAATCCGCCTTCTAGGTGGCGCTCAGTCGAAGTGGAGCCGCGTAAAGCTATTAGCAGCTCAGACTTGCAAAAGGCCCGCAATTTGACACGTGATGTCTTCGGTAAGTTGCCGCCTGAAGATGAAGATCGAATCTATGCGGCTATCAAAGGCCACTTGCAAGCTTGGCAGCAAGACTTCAAGCAATGGGCTGCGCTAGGCAATACGGGGTATCCGGGTAAGGCGCTGGCAGACGAGGGGTTGGAGCTTTGCAAAATGTTGCTGGCTGCGCCTGACAGTTTTACTGCACTGGGTTTGTTCACGAATCACAAAAACGAATTGCTGGATGCCTCGGACAATTATCAGGAGCTAAGCCATTTCTTTGCCAACCAAAAGCCGGTATGGGACAGGTTGACCTCGGCACTTAGGCAGTTTGAGCCTAATCGTCCAGAGCTTGAGAAGGATGACGGAGCAAAGACCGCAATTAACCGATTGGAAGCTATTCGGGATGCCGTCTCTCCCTTTGGGTTGTTGCAAGAGGTCGAAGCGTTAGTTACCAAGATTGATCAGGTCAATACTTCTCGCGTGGCTGGTGCTCGCGAACATGTTCTGAGTTACATAGATAAGCAGATTGAGAGAGTTACTGCTGATTTGAATGTTGCCAACGCAGATGCAGATACGCGTAACAAGTGCTTAACCAAGCTTCAGTCTTTGCGGCAGAAGGCTGAACAGCAGACCAGCCTTGCCCACCTGTATCAGTTCTCGGAACAGTCAACCGATGCTGCTGATGAGGCGGTTGAGCTTCTAGCCAAACTGTCGGCTAAGGCCAATGAGGTTGCGGAGAAGAAAGGTGACTACCAAACAAAGCCAGCTCCTGTGGTGAAGCCGGTTGAGCGAGTGTATGCCGGCAAACTGATTTCGGGTGGGTACATCGAGGATGCTGAAACAGCCGAGAAGTACATCGAAGAGTTAAGGAAAACTATTCTCGATGCTTTGGCTCAAGGCCGGCGCGTAGATATTCGCTAGAGGGGGCGCCAATGTACAAGCCTGGTGGAACTATTTTTCAGCTTCTTAAGGGTGTTGAGGAACACCAGTATATTCTGCCCGCCATCCAGCGAGAGTTCGTTTGGGGGCCCGATCAAATCTGTCAATTGTTCGATAGCCTTTTACAAGGCTATCCCTTTGGTACGTTTCTCTTTTGGAAGATCGAGCCAGAGCAGCAGTCGCAATATCAGTTTTACGATTTTGTTCGGCACTTTCACCAAAGAGATCAATACCACTGCGAATTGATTGAAGAGCTACCAAACAAAGCGCTTACGGCGGTGCTTGATGGTCAGCAAAGAATGACTGCTTTGAATATTGGGCTGCGCGGCTCCTATGCTTGGAGAATCTCAGGCAAATGGTGGACCAATGATTCAGCTTTTCCTGTTCGGCATCTTTATTTAAACCTGCTCGGTACCCCTGATCCAGAAACCGGATCTCAGTATCAGTTTGAGTTTTTGACCGAAGATCAATTGGCCAAAAGCCCGAGTAATCAGTACTGGTTTAAGGTGCCGCGGGCTTTCGATGAGGACCGTGATGACCTAACCGATGAACTCGACGATATCGGGGATAAAGACCAAAGAGCCAGAGCGAGGGCAACACTACGCGAGCTTCTGAAGATTATTCACGACAAGGATGTAGTTAGTTACTACGAAGAGACCAATCAGGATCTCGAGCGGGTGCTCAACATCTTTATCCGAATGAACAGTGGTGGTACTGCGCTTTCGTATTCTGACCTATTGCTTTCTATCGCCGTTGCTCAATGGCACACCTTAGACGCCAGGCAGGAAATTCACTCCGTTGTCGATGAGATGAATGCGGAGGGTGACGGGTTTTCATTTAGCAAAGACCTAGTGCTCAAGGCGGGGTTGATGCTTTCCGACATTGGTAGTGTTGGTTTCAAAGTAGAGAACTTCAACAAAGCCAACATGGCTACTTTGGAAGCAAATTGGCATCGAATTAGGAATTCACTCATGCTCGCGGTTAGGCTTTTGGCGAGCTTCGGGTTTAACGGACAAAACCTACGTGCGGATAGCGCGATATTGCCGATTGCGTACTACCTCCATATTCGAACTTTGGATGAAAAGTACCTCTCGCGCTCGGAGCATGCAGCGGACAGGGAAAGGCTGCGTAGATGGTTCGTTCGCAGTCTTCTAAAGGCCTCTGGAATTTGGGGTAGCGGCTTAGATACTCTGTTAACTGAGCTGCGAGATGTCCTCAAGAACCATGGCGCAACTCGGTTTCCTGTAATTGAGATCGAAGCGGCAATGGCCAGAAAGGGTAAAAGCTTGGTATTCACTGAAGATGAGATAGAAGAGCTTTGCGAGTTGCCTTACGGAGGTAAAACCACGTTTGCTCTGCTATCTGTACTTTTCCCGGGCTTTGACTTTTCACAGCACTTTCATGTGGATCACATTTTCCCCAAGGGGCGATTTACCAGAGCCAGGCTATTGAAAGAAGGTTTCGCTGAGTCTGAACTGGAGTCGCTAATTGAGCAATCGAACTGCCTGCCAAACCTTCAGCTCTTGGTTGGAACGATTAATAACGAGAAGCGGCAAAAAATGCCCGCCGAATGGTACCGAGCACAGTGGCCTGATGACTTGTCAAGAAAGCAGTACCTAGAAAACCAAGCAATTCAAAATCTCCCCGAAGTTTTATCGGGCTTTCCTAGTTTTTATGAAAGCAGAAAAGCTACTTTAAAGGCTCGGATTAAGTCTGTTCTGGAACAAAACAATGAATAAAGCCGCTCTAAAGAAATATTCACCACAGGCAAGACTCGATTTTATCGCTGCGGTTACTCGACGCGCAGAACTGTTAGGCCTAAACCCGAAGAAGCCAGCGGAAGTTGATCGACAGGGTGATGCACTTTTGATCAACGGGATGCCCTTCCCTGCGCGATTTGCGCAGATGAGAAGTTCGCTAGAGAGCCGTATTCGAGAACAGGGTTTCTCGCAGGTCATGGAGTCCATGGCGTACACCTGGTTCAACAGATTTGTCGCAATTCGCTACATGGAACTGCATGACTATCTGGACCATGGCTACCGCGTGCTCAGCCACCCAGACAATCGTGAGTCTGGTCATACGCAACCCCAGATTCTGGAAAACATAGCTGAGCTAGATCTTCCTGGCTTCAATAAGGCTGATGCGTTAGAACTAAAGCTGGCCGGTAATAAAGACGAAGACCTATTTCGAGACGTGTTACTTGCACAGTGCCATGCCTTGCACACTGCTATGCCATTCCTATTTGAATCCCTAGATGATGCGACAGAGCTGCTGCTCCCCGATGGTCTGCTGAGAACAGACTCAATACTGGCTGCGCTAGTCACCAAAATTGATGAGACCGAGTGGCAGGAAGTTGAGATTATTGGTTGGCTCTATCAGTTCTACATCAGTGAGAAGAAAGACCAGGTTATTGGCAAGGTTGTTAAGAGCGAGGATATTCCTGCTGCAACACAGCTCTTCACCCCAAACTGGATCGTTAAATATTTGGTACAGAACAGCCTCGGCCGATTGTGGTTGATGGCGAACCCAAGCAGTACATTAGCAAGTAGGTGGGAGTATTACATCAAGCCTGCAGAGCAGTCTCCTGAAGTAAACGCTCAGTTGGATGCGCTGATTCAAGCAAGAGTTGCTGAGGACGGCTCAACACTAAGTCCAGAATCTTTGACGTTGCTCGACCCTGCTTGTGGGTCTGGGCATATTTTGGTCGAAGCTTACGATCTGCTGCGCGACATTTATCTCGAGCGGGGCTATCGTCGGCAAGATATTCCTCGGTTGATTCTGGAAAAGAACCTCTATGGCTTGGATATCGACGACCGTGCCGCTCAGCTTGCTGGTTTTGCTTTGTTGATGAAGGCACGAGCGGATGATCGGAGGCTGTTTAGTCAGGCAGTTAATTTGAATGTGCTGGCTTTGCAGGAGACTAAAGCATGCGATGCAGAGGACTTGCATAGTGCTTTGAATTCGTCACGGATCAGCTTCTCAATCGTGAGCCAACTCGTGCAAACTTTCGAACAAGCTAAAACACTTGGTTCGTTAATCCAGATTCCCCCTGAACTAACGAACGCTTTGCCTGAGTTGCAATTGGACTTAGAGGGCCTGCATGCTGGGGGGGACATGCTCGTGCGCGACACCGCTGAGCTCTTGTTACGGCTTATAGTTCAAGCTAAGTCGCTTGCCAAGCAGTTTGATGCGGTGGTAGCGAACCCGCCGTATATGGGTAACAAGTACCTGAATCCGCATTTGAAAACGCACCTTAAGGCCGAATACAAAGGCTATGAGAAGGATCTTTTCTCAGCCTTCATGATTCGCGATTTGGAACTTACCAAGCCAGCAGGACAGCTAGGGTTTATGTCGCCCTTCGTTTGGATGTTTATTTCTAGCTACGAAGAACTGAGGCGACATTTTATCGAGCGAAACACGCTGACCACTTTGGTGCAGTTGGAATACTCGGGTTTCTCGGAGGCGACGGTTCCCATTTGCACATTCACGATATCGAAGGCACATATCGAAAACTTTACAGGCTCATACATCCGCTTATCCGAATTCCGAGGATCGGAGAATCAGGGGCCAAAGACTCTTGAGGCCATTCGTAACCCTGAATGCGGATGGTTTTATATTGCCAAACCGGATAATTTTGGAAAGATTCCGGGCAGTCCGGTGGCTTATTGGGCAAAAAATCAAACTGTGGTTGCTTTTGAAAGTAGAAAACTTGCCGAAGTGGCCTCAACTAGGCTTGGAATGGCAACGGCTGATAACAACCTCTTCCTAAGGTTTTGGTATGAGGTTTCGATAGATAAAATCGAGTTCTTTGCCGAAGATCGGATCCAAGCGAGTACCTCTCGTGCGCGATGGTTTCCTTATCAAAAAGGGGGGGATTATCGAAAGTGGTATGGAAACTATGAATATGTAGTTGATTGGGAAAATGATGGGCAAAGAATACAGAACTTTATAGACCCCTTGTCTGGTCGAATTCGATCGCATAACTACAACCTTGATTTTATTTTCAAGCAGGGTATTACATGGAATGCACTTTCATCATCTAATACGTCAGCACGAATCTCTAAAAACTCTTTATTCGACAACGCAGGCTCCTCTCTTTTTTGCAAGTCTGAACAAGACGTTTGGTCTGTATTAGCGCTACTGAATAGCAGCGCACTGACCGAGGTAATCAAGTTCATTTCACCAACACTCAACTATCAGCCGGGTGATATAGGAAAGTTGCCATTTCCGTTTAACACAGATCAAAAGCGGCGGCTTTCAGCATTGGCTCAAGCTGCAATCGCCGTTGCAGAAGAGGATTGGGAGTCAATGGAAACTTCGAGAAAATTCGAACGCTTATCAATTCTGTCGAGCCCTCTGGAAAGCTTGGGGTTGGCGGGTGCCTATGCATCTGAAATGATGCGGCTCAGCTATCGTCGAGAAAAAATTGGGGAAATTGAAAGGGAGATTGACGCAATCGTTTCAAGGACGTTCGGCTTTGAGGAAGATGAAATCGCTCCGTTGCCTTTGACCATTAAGGAGTCGAGCCCAGAAAGGAGCGCGTGTGAAATAGTGTCGTTCTCATTGGGCTGTATGATGGGGCGCTACAGCCTTGATGCACCTGGCCTTATCTACGCGGGCGCTGGCAACGAAGGATTCGCCCCTCGCCATTATGAAGCCTTCCCTGCAGACGACGATGGTATTGTACCGACCACCGATGAAGCTTGGTTCGACGACGACGGTGCCAACCGCGTTCGCGAATTCATTCGTGTAGTTTGGGGTGAGGAGACTGAAGCCGAGAATATGGCCTGGCTCGCTGAGTCCTTGGGACAAAAAGTCAGCGAATCCGCCGACGAAACCATCCGCCGATACCTCAACCGCGACTTCTACAAGGACCACCTGCAAACCTACAAGAAGCGGCCCATTTATTGGCTGTTCAGCTCCGGCAAGCACAAAGCCTTTGAAGCACTGGTATATTTGCACCGCTATAATGCGGGAACTCTATCGCGCATGCGCATGGAGTATGTTGTCCCTCTTCAGTCGAGAATGCAGGCTCGTCTTGATAGTCTGCAAGCTGACATTGCTTCCTCTTCATCGAGCGCAGAGCAAAAGCGAATCCAAAAGCAAAAAGACAAACTTGCAAAACAGTTGGTTGAGTTGCGCGAATTTGATGAAAATCTTCGCCACTATGCAGACCAAAGAATTGAGCTGGATTTGGATGATGGAGTAAAGGCCAATTACGGGAAGTTTGGCAACCTACTGGCTGAAGTAAAAACAGTGACAGGGGGCTAGATTTTGGACTTCCCGACTAAGCCACATTTACCAGGAAATTTGACGGCGCTATTCGCTCAAATTAAACAGCATCTTCGCGAAGTGTCGAGGTTCAATTTGCCTGTTGAGCTTGATGAGAAGGTAAATCAAATTATCGATTACTACGAAGATATTGGGGGCTCTACCCTGACCACAGAGCAGACTCTTTATCGAGCTAGGTCCCACAATGTAGATCAAAGGCACCCACACCCCATTTCAGAAATGGGTGCTCCCCCACCTTTTGTTGCTAGGGCAGGAAGAGTCAATGTGACTGGAATGCCATTTTTGTACTTAGCAGACGACATTGAAACTTGTATAGCAGAGATCCGACCTTGGACCGGTGCATTGGTCAGTGTGGGTAAATTTCAGGCTTCTGAGCCACTGAGTGTTTTAGACTTTACTAAAAAACGCGGGCTCGAGGATGCAGAAAACCCAGCCTCCGCACTTCATTCTCTACTCTCTGAATCAGACTTTGTGCATAAACATTTTGGCGCGCCCGTTCACATAGACGACCCTTACTCCTACTTACCCATGCAATATCTGGTTGACAAGGTGAAAGCCCGAAAATTTGATGGCATTCGCTTTAAAAGCATGCAGAAAGACAAAGGTATAAATACGGTTGTCTTTAATCCCGCAAATCTTGCTTGTGTTGATGTTCAGGTATTCGGAGTGAAGCTCGTCAAATACGAAGCAGTTGCTTTGGTGCGCAAGCCCAACTCATTGAACGTTGGCGGTTATGAGATTGAAGCAAAAGACTGGTGACTAGGAGCAAGACATGAACGAAATAATCTGCCCCCACTGCAACAAAGCCTTCAAAATCGACGAGGCTGGTTACGCTGACATTTTGAGGCAGGTGCGTGATCATGCTTTTGAAGAACAACTGCAGGAAAGATTGAGGCTTGCCGAAGCAGACAAGGCCAACGCTCTTGCTTTGGCACAAGAGCGGGCCGCTGGAGAAATTCAGAAAACCGTTGCCGCCAAAGAAGCTGAAATTCAGCAGTTAAAGGCAAAGCTGGAATTTGGTGCAGTTGATCAGAAACTCGCTGTTGCTGAGGCTGTTGGCGCCTTGGAAAAGGAGCGGGATACTCTGCTGAACTCTCTTGCGCAGGCGAAGCGAGAGGCTGAAGCATCCGCACAAATTTTGGAGGCACGTTTAAAGACTGAAATTCAAGAATTGCAGTCCAAACTCAGTGCCAGTGATGTCAGTCGACAACTCGCGATTAGCCAGGCTGTGACTGTGATCGAGAAAGAGCGGGATCAGCTTCAGAATAAGTTGAGTCAAGCAGAACTCGAAAAGCAGCTTTCTGAGAAGTCCCTGAAGGATAAATGTTGATTTGCACCCAAATTT
>NZ_JARFJD010000026.1 GCF_029087225.1 Limnobacter olei
GTGTTGAGCTTGCTGCGTTAACTCAGACTTAGTCTGATCTCTGACAAGAATTTGCCAAAAGCAGGTTCGAATCAAACCAAAAGCCCGGTGAATGAAGCTCACCGGGCTTTTTAACGCTAAAGAAAACCCCTAAAGCTGCCGTTAATCAAGACATGGGGCCTTGTTTTGGCCTCGTAAAATTCGCAAAGGTGGCGAAAATGAACATTTCAAACATGGCTGATTATGCAACTGCCCTGCAAAAACCGCAGGATGCCGGCAATACAAAACCTGCGCCTGGTGCTGGGGCCAAACCCTTGATGGGCCAACAGGCAGAGTTAAGCGTGAGCGAAGTGCTTGAGGTGGTTCAGAAAGCAAACGCTGCCTTAACCAGCAATCAATCCAATTTGAAGTTTTTGGTCGACAGCGACAACGGCAAACCGATTGTTCAAATCGTGGACCGGGAAACACAGGAAGTACTGAAACAGATTCCATCGGTTGAAATGCTGAAGATCGCAAAAGCCATCGAGAAAATGCAAGGCGTTCTCATGTCACGTGAAGTCTAGAACGCAACAAGGGGAATAAATCATGGTAGGAATTTCATCGGCAGGTATTGGTTCGGGATTGGACATTGAGGGCATCATCAGCTCTTTGATGGCCGCCGAGCGAATCCCCTTGACCAAAGTGAGTCAGGAACGCACGGCGATCAATACCAAGATTTCAATTTACGGCATCATCAAGAATTCATTTGCAGACCTGAAATCTGCGGCTGACAAACTCAGTAATTTGAGTAACCTGAATCCGCTGAAAGTCACCTCCAGCGACGACAAACAGGTGGGGGCGACAGCCAGCCCCACAGCAGCAAAAGGCACCTACAGCATACAAGTGAGTCAACTGGCCAAAGCCCAAAGTGTTGCTGCACCGAGCGTGGCCACGGCCGACACCAACGTGGGCACAGGCAGCCTGACAATCACGCTGGGCAGCTACGATTCTGGCACCAACACATTCACCAACAATGCAGACAAAACCCCGGTAACCATCAATATTGGTACCGGACAGCAGACGCTAGAGGGAATTCGGCAAGCCATCAATGATTCCAACGCGGGTGTTAACGCATCCATCATCAACGACGGCAACGGCTCCCGTTTGGTATTGACCAGCAAAGACACGGGTGCCGTGAATGGTTTCAAACTGGAAGTGGCCGACGCCGATGGCAACAACACCGACACTGCTGGGCTGTCCAGACTGGCTTTTGACCCCACTGCAGCGGTGGGGGCTGGTAAAAACGCCAGCTCGCTTCAAGTGGCCCAAAATGCCAACTTCACCATCAATAACCTTGCTGTCAGCAAGGCCAGCAACACGGTGACCGATGCAGTTCAGGGCCTCACCCTGAACCTGAAAGCGGTGACCACCACGGCAGTGAATCTGGAAGTTGGGCTGGATGACACGGCCCTGAAGACGACGTTGGACGGCTTCGTTGCTGCCTACAACAAGATTCGCGGCAACTTGAAAGACCAACAGCAGAAAGACGCCACCCTGTCGAAAGAAACCACCCCCTCAGCTCTTGAACGCAGCATGCGGAATATTCTGCGCGAACAAGTGGCACAGTATGGGATCGGCTTGAGCGACATTGGCTTGAATTTTGACAAAGACGGTGTGCTGTCGCTGGACAAAACAAAACTGGACACCGCTGTTGCTGCCGATCCTTCCATTCTTGAAAAAGTATTTACCAACACAGCGACCACCACAGATGCACGGATCAAATACGTTGGGGCCAACACGAAAACGCTGGAAGGCACCTATGCGATCAACATCAGCACAGCTTACGACGGCAGCAACACCGTTGCAGGCACAATCAACGGCGTTGCCGGCACAGGCGTTGACAATTTGCTGAGAGGTGCCACGGGGGATGCCAGTGAAGGTTTGCAGTTCTCTGTGGCTCAGGGTGCAAGTGGCAATTTGGGTACCATCACATTCAGCAAAGGTCTTGGTGAGCGGCTCAGCGACTGGATTGATACTTTGTCTGCGGAAGGCGGTGCTCTGGCCTCTCGAACTGAGGGTCTGAACAGCAGAAAGTCTCGTCTGGACGACCAAGAGGACCGGATCAACCTGCGCCTGGAACAAGTTGAAAAGCGTTACCGGGCCCAATTTACAGCCTTGGACACGATGCTGGCCAGCATGCAACAGACCAGTTCTTATCTGAGCCAGCAACTGGCTGCGCTGGCCCAACAGCGTTAAGCGCGGAACTGTACCCTAAAACCCCTGTTTTTAGCCGGATCAAACAGGGGGCGCAAGCCCTACTATTTGTTTAAGACAAATCACCAAGTGAACGCACCATGATGTACGGCGCAAAAGCATATGCACAAGTAGGACTGGAAACTGGCATCAACAGTGCCTCACCCCACGGCTTGATTGTGATGCTTTACGAAGGGGCCATTGAAGCCATTCGCAAGGCCAAAATTTACCTGGAAATGCAAAACATCGAGATGAAAACCAAATCGGTGGACAAGGCGCTGCGTATCATCAAAGACGGATTGACCGCATCGCTCGACGTAAACGCTGGCGGAGCCCTGGCCCAGCAACTGCTTTCACTGTACGACTACATTGGCAAAGAACTGATTTTGGCCAACGCCCAAAACAGCCCGGAACGTATGGACACCTGTATCGATTTACTCGATGACCTGCGCAGTGCCTGGCTGGAAATAGGCCAGACCGTCACCAAACCATAACAACATACTTAGGACCGCTCTCGACCATGATCTTCGCGACAGACAACAACGGTGCAATCATGAAGCTGTACGCCGCCATAGCGAACCAAAGCCAAGTGATGCTTGATTCGGCCAAGGCTGGCAATTGGGATGAGTTGTGCGCTGCTGAAGAACAGTGCTCAAAGTTGATCCACGAGCTTCAGGCCATCAAGGAAGCGCAACAAACCGAATTGAATGAAAAGGAACGCAGCCAGCACATTGGCTATCTGAAAAAGATTTTGGCTGATGACGCTGCCATTCGCGACATCACTGAACCCCGCCTTAAGCAGTTGGAAGAATTTCTTCGCGCAGCCAACAACTCGCAGAAACTCAGCAACTCTTATGGGTCCAACTAAGCCATTGCGCTAAAGCAACGGGTGTGAGACATGACATTAACCCCGGTTAAATCAGCTCCACCCAACGTCAACTCCGTACTTCAATCCAATCCGGGCGACAGGGTTTCCTCCGGCAAAGGCGAAATTGCGCCCGTTGTTGCCATACTGACCCGCCAACTCCCGCTGCCACAGGCCCAACAGCTTGCCGGGCAAACAGCCTTGGTGCGAGTAGTGAAAGGCGGGCCTGGCAACGAGGCAGAACTTGAGTTTGCGGGCCAGAATATTCAGGTTAAATTGCCCCCTGGGCGACAGCTCACGGCAGGTGAAATGGTCACAGTCGCCTTTGCCCTGTCCGGCAAAGGGGATGACTTGTCCGCAGGTGGTGCCAGCGGCGGTAAAAAAATCGCCGATGCCCGCAACTTGCTCACCACGCTTCCTGTCAGTATTGACGATGGCGAGGCGCAGGATTCGCCCAGTTTTGTAGACCGGCTTTCAGGCACCGCACGGCTGATTGGGCTTCTTGAGCGCTTGGGACAAGGGGCACCCACACAAGTTTCCACTTCGGTGATGACCAGCCTCAAACAATTGAGCACTCAGTTTCAAACACAAACCAACGCGCCCGGCGTGTTGCTGGCTGACCCCGACAATACAACGCCCAGTGCGCGCGCCGTGGCGCAAACCACACCTCAAACCCAAGCGCAACAAACACAAGGCGTTAACACATTGAACAACCTGAACAACGGCCTTGCAGGTGTGTTGGCGCGGCAGGTGAGCGCAGCTGTTGAAAACAGCGGTTTGTTTTATGAATCGCACCTGCAACAGTGGGCCAACGGACAACGCAGCACCGATCAAATTGCGAAAGAACCCCAAGCCCGGTTTGGGCAAGACCAAGTGATTTCGGAAAAAGGTCTGAACCCGGCGGCAGTTGACCAATCAGTCAAACTGGTTACCGCACAACTGGCCGCGCTGGACAACAATCGGATTTCATTGGCGCTCAGTGGCCTGTTGGGGCACCCGGTTCAAATTGACATTGAACCCGACACGCAAGAAGCCAGCGACCACGAAGAGCAGAACAGTGAAGAAGCTGCCCGCCCCTGGGTTGCACGCCTGAAACTGGACATGGCTCATTTGGGTGAACTGAATGTCCGAGTGCGCATGTTAGGTTCACAGTGTGATGTACAAATTACCGGGCCAGCACGCAGCAAACAGGCCATCGACCCCCATTGGCAAACCTTTCGGCAAGCCATGGATGACAAAGGATTGAAGCTGGTTCACGGCCAGTTTATGGTACCCACGGGGTTTGAAATTGGCGAATAAACTGAGCCCCCAACAAGCCGTGGCACTGGCTTACCTTGAACACTCTGGCGCACCGAAGGTTGTGGCCAAAGGTCAGGGTTTGATTGCAGAACAAATTATCCAGAAAGCCAAAGAATCTGGCGTATTTGTTCATGAAAGCCGCGAGCTGGTCTCGTTGCTGATGAATGTCGATCTGGACCAACAAATTCCACCTGGGCTGTACCAGGCAATTGCGGAATTGTTGGCTTGGGTGTATCAAATAGAAAACAAAGAATTCAGTACAGAGGGAAAGTCATGAGTCACAACACCAGTATCGCGCCTGAACGCGATCAAAAGCTGCTCGAGGAATTCAGTTTGAGTGCAGTACCCACTCTACGCAAACTCCTCACCACCATCGATGAAGACGAGCATGAGCTTTATGTTTATCTGCAATCTGATCACACCCAGTTTGTCACCGAAATACTGAACATTGACTGGACCACTGGCCTGATGTGGCTGGGCACACCCTATGAAAAAGCCTTGAGCAGCAATTGCAATGCCTCAACGGCCTACGTCATGGTGAGCTTTCCCGATGGCGTTAAAGTGCAGTTTGCTGGCGTGGGTATTTTGCAAAGCCAGTATCAAGGGGCCGACGCCTTGCGCATTGCCATTCCCAAAACGATTGTTCGTCTGCAACGGCGCAATTACTTCCGGGTCATGGCCGATGAAGAATTGAACTCACAGGTCAAACTCGAAATTCCAGCGGTGAATGGCCCAATCAGCCTGATCGACATCAGCCTTGCAGGTTGCGGCTTGTCGTTGCAAACATCGCCCAGCCTTCATCAGGCTGGAGAAGTCATTCCAGACGTTCGCCTCACATTGCCCGACGGAGAAGGCAGTATGTTGGTCGAGTTGGTGGTGCGAAACATCAAGCCGATGGCAGACCACCCTGAAATGGTTCAGCTTGGTTGCGAGATGAAAACACTGGAACGGGGCGCCGAACGCAGGCTGCAGCGGTTTCTGCTAGCCACAGAACGCCGACAACGCGCCAACCTGCATTCGATCGACTAAGTTCTGTTGGTCAGCGGCGCTTGCTTCCACCCAAAAGAGAGCCCAAAATGCCGCGCATCAGCTCGCGACCCACTTGTGAGCCGATGCTGCGTGCCGCGCTTTTTGCCATGGTTTCTGCAACACTTTGGCGTTTGCGCCCACCTGCTCCGCTGGTGCCAAACAACATGTCACCCAAGCCACTCAAAGTGCTTTTTTCCTCGGCAGTTTGAGTGCCCTGTGCAGCAGGTGTTTCCGCGGCATCCTGCGCTGCCATTGCCTGCTCGGTGCGCGCCTTCAACATTTCGAAAGCCGATTCACGGTCTACAGTTTTTTCGTAAACACCCGCCACCAACGAATTCGCAATCAATTCCTTGCATTGCTCAGGGCTGGCCGGGCCAAACTTGCTAGCAGGTGGATACACCCACGCGCGGCACGTGGGGCTTGGCGTGCCTTTGGGATCCAGAAAACTGACCAAGGCTTCACCCACGCCCAACTCGGTAATGGCGGCTTCAATGTCCAAACCAGCATTCGGGCGCATGGTTTCCGCCGCCACTTTCACCGCTTTCTGGTCGCGCGGGGTGAAGGCCCGCAAGGCATGCTGAACGCGGTTGCCCAATTGCCCAAGTACAGAATCGGGGACATCCAGCGGATTCTGGGTCACGAAATAAACACCCACACCTTTGGAACGAATCAGGCGAACCACCAATTCCACTTTTTCGATCAGGGGTTTCGGTGCATCAGTAAACAGCAAGTGCGCTTCATCGAAGAAAAACACCATTTTGGGTTTCTCGACATCGCCTACTTCAGGAAGATTCTCGAACAGCTCAGACAACAACCACAACAGGAAGGTGGCATACAACTTCGGCGAATTCATCAACTGATTGGCTGCCAGAATGTTGATGATGCCGCGCCCATTGGAATCGGTTTGCATCAGGTCATCCATGTTCAACATGGGCTCACCGAAAAACTTGTCGGCCCCCTGCCCCTCCAGGGCCAACAAACCACGCTGTATCGCGCCCACAGAGGCCGAGGAAATATTGCCGTACTCGGTGGTGAACTGCTTGGCGTTTTCACCCACGTACTGCAACATGGCGCGCAGGTCTTTCAAATCCAGCAACAGCATGCCGTTGTCGTCCGCAATTTTAAACACCAGGTTCAACACGCCTTCTTGCGTGTCGTTCAAACCCAGCAAACGGCCCAGCAACAAAGGGCCCATGTCGGAAATGGTGGCGCGCACAGGGTGCCCCTGCTCACCAAACACATCCCACAAAGTCACCGGGCTGCCTGCAAATTCCGGCACAGGTATGCCGGTCATTTTCAGGCGTTCTTCAAATTTGGGGGAAGTTTTGCCGGGCTGGGAAATGCCAGTCAAGTCACCTTTCACATCGGCCATGAACACGGGCGTGCCAATTCGTGAAAACGCTTCAGCCAGCACCTGCAAAGTAACTGTTTTTCCCGTGCCGGTTGCACCTGTGATCAAACCATGCCGGTTCGCCAATTGAGGCAACATGACGAGGTCTGTTGCGGTTTCGGCGCGGTTGTCTCGGGCAATCGGGAAAGGTGCAATCATGGGCTGGGCTCCAGTTCTTCAATGGGGTCAATGAACTGGATTGTGCCACAGCCTGTCTGGAATTCAGAACGACTTCAAAACATTACACAGGCATGTTCATGATGTCGTTGTAGGCCTGAAGAATTTTGTTTCGGGCCTGAACCACCGCTGTGAATTGCAGCGATGAAGTATTCATGGCGATCACGGTTTCTTCAACCGAGGCAGTGGGGTCATCCATCTGCAAACGCTTGCCCAGGTCAGCAGCCTTGTCAGCCGACAGGCTCGCGCTTTCCAAAGCCTTGGCAATCGCATCGGCAAACGAGGCCTGGTCAAGTGCCTGTGGCTTGCTGGTCAGCGACGGGCTTTTGATGGCATCCGTTACCGCACTGCTTAACAGGCCACTCACGGCCCCCATTTTGTCGATCATGAAACACTCCAACGCGGAATTTTTGTTTATACCCTCTCTTTGTACAGGCAAGCGGGGCAAGCCATTGCCACAAACAAGGGGTAAAACCCCCCTTATTTTTTAAACACCACCCTTAAGTTTTTGAAATAGGTGCCGTTAAGGCCCCCTTTTTACTGAATTGCTTGCGAACTCCAGCACGCACAATGCATGGGTAGAACAATATTCAACCCACATGCAGGTATTCCATGGCAGAAGTTCTTAGCAGCCCCGAAGTGATCGGCCCGGTTGGCAACAACCCGATCACCAATATGCAGCAACGTTTCGCAAAACTGCCCCAGAAAAACAAAATGGGTATCCTGATCGGCGTGCCATTGCTGATCGCGGTGGTCGCCTCTCTGCTGATGTGGGCCAACCAGACCAGTTACCGGGTGCTGTTCAGCGGCCTGAACGACCAGGACGGTGGAGCCATTGTTGAAGCACTGACCCAGATGAAAGTGCCTTATGAATTCAATACCGCTGGCACCGCGATTCTAGTGCCCTCGGAGAAGGTGTACGACACACGGCTGGCCCTTGCCAGCCAAGGCCTGCCCAAAGGCAGTGTGAGCGGCTTTGAAGCCATGGACAACCAGAAGCTGGGCATTACCCAATTTCAGGAACAAGTGAACTATCAGCGTGCACTGGAAGGTGAGCTGGTTCGCTCCATTCAATCCATTTCAGCGGTGCAAAGCGCCCGCGTGCATTTGGCCATTCCCAAGCCATCTATTTTCATTCGTGAAAAGCAAACGCCCAGCGCATCCATTGTGCTGAACCTGTTTGGTAGCCGCACACTGTCTGAGCCTCAAATCAACGGCATCGTGCATTTGGTGGCCTCCAGCCTGCCTGGCATGAACCCGGAAGACGTCAGCATTGTTGACCAATCTGGTCGCCTGCTCACAGGCAAAACACAACTGGAAAGCGGCCTGAACCCCACGCAGCTGGCCTACACCAACCAGATTGAACAAAGCCTGACCAGCCGCATCGTCGACATTCTCAGCCCGGTGTTCGGAAGCGAAAATGTGCGCGCCACCGTGACTGCAAATATGGACTACTCGACTTCCGAGCGCACCGATGAAATTTACAAGCCCAACGGCGACACCACACAAGCCACCATTCGCAGCCAACAAATTAGCGAGTCCAACGACGGCAGCAGCAATGCCAACCCGCAAGGCGTACCAGGCGTCATGGCCAACACGCCGCCCGGAGAAGCAGCGGCCAACATTGGCCAAAACCCGCAACAGGCCTTGGCCAACGGCGCAAACGGTGGCAACAATACACCGACACAAACCAACAGCAGCACCCGCAAAGACTCCACCGTGAATTACGAAGTGGACAAATCGGTGCAATACACCAAATCGCAAGTCGGGAAAATTGAACGCCTGTCCGCCGCCGTGGTGGTGAATTACAAAACAATCACCGACCCCAAAGGCGAAACACGCCAAGTGCCACTGACACCCGAAGAAATTACCCAACTGGACAGCCTGGTGAAGCAGGCCATTGGCTTTGACGAACAACGCGGTGACGCAGTCAATGTGGTGAACCAGGCTTTCACCAAGGTGGAAGAAGAAGCCATCCCCATGTGGGCACAGCAGGAAACCATGGACCTGGCGAAATCACTGGGCATGCCAATTGGCATTGCACTAATCGCCGCCATTTTGGTATTCGGTGTACTGCGCCCCATGATGAAACCAGCTGAAGTTGATTTGTTCGATGAAGGGCCCGAACTGTTGCCCGGACAACGCATGCCACTTCTTGCTAACCAGGTGGGTGGTGACAACGACGCAGAGTTGCTTGAGCAACTTCAACGCGAAGGCACCCTGCCCGGCATGAATCGCCAGGAAAAAATGGAGAAGCTGCGCCAATTGGCCAAAGAACACCCACAGATTGTCGCCAGTATCGTAAAAAACTGGGTCAACGGCGAAACACAGAACGGCTAAGGCCCACCTGACAAAGCACCACGAGGAATCAACACCATGGCAGAAAGCGAACTTGGCATTCAAAAAGGCGCAATCCTGATGCTTAGCTTGGGCGAGGAAGAGGCTGCAGAAGTATTCAAGTACCTCGGCCCCAAAGAGGTCCAAAAGCTGGGTCAACAAATGTCGAAAACCAAAGACGTGCCCATCGACCGCATTGAAGAAATTGCAGGCGAAGTGGTTCAAATTGCGCAAAGCCAAAGTGCTTTGGGCCTTGATTCAGATGCCTACATTCGAAGTGTGCTGACACGTGCACTGGGTGAAGACAAGGCTGGTTTTTTGCTGGACCGTATTTTGCAGGGCAGCGACACCTCTGGCATTGAAGGCCTGAAGTGGATGGACCCGGGCACTGTAGCTGAATTGATTAAAAATGAACACCCGCAAATTATTGCCACCATTCTGGTTCACCTGGAACGCGACTTTGCAGCAGCCATTTTAAACCTGTTTGTAGAACGTCTTCGCAGCGACGTGGTGCTGCGAATAGCAACCATCGACGGGATTCAACCCAATGCCCTGCTGGAATTGAATGATGTGCTGTCCAAAGTGCTGGCCGGTGGTGACAAGCTGAAGAAAACAACCTTGGGTGGTGTACGTGCTGCTGCGGAAATCTTGAACTTCGTGGGCACCACTTCAGAGAAAAACGTGCTGGATACCATTCGCGAATACGACAACGAACTCAGCCAGCGTATTCAGGATGAAATGTTCACGTTTGACAACCTGCTCGACATCGACGATCGCGGCATGCAGAGCATCTTGCGCGATGTACAAACCGATCTGCTGGTAATCGCGCTGAAAGGTGCAGACGAAGCGATTCGGGAAAAAGTGTTCAAGAACATGTCCAGCCGAGCAGCAGAGGCCTTGCGCGACGATCTCGAAAGCCGTGGCCCGGTTCGCCTCTCTGAAGTGGAAGCAGCACAGAAAGATGTACTGAAAGTGGCCAGAAAACTGGCCGATGCCGGCGAAGTCGTTCTGGGTGGAGGCGGTGAAGATGCGTTCGTCTAACCGTATTATTCGCGGACTGGATGCCGCGGAATTGCCGAACTGGTCGGTTGAGCTGATTGGCTCGCGCTATGAAAACCCGGTCGATCGAATGATGGCGGAAATCAACCGGCATCAAAGGGAAAGCAGCGCCCCGCCACCCGCCCCCACCGCAGAGGAACTGCGTTTGAAAGAATGGGAGCAGGCACTTGCCCGGCGCGAGAAACAACTGGAAGAACTTGAAAAAGACACCCTGAAACAGGCCGAAGAACGTGGTCAGCAACTGGGCTATGAAGCGGGCTGGAGTGCCGCGCACAATGAACGTGTAGTGTTGGTTCAGGCTGCCAGCACCATGGAAGCGGAGTTCGAACGCTTCAAAAGCGAATTGTCAGAAAAACTGCTTGACCTGGCGGTACTGGTCAGCAAAAAAGTGATTGGCGACACCTTGGCCCTTCATCCTGAACAGGCCGCCGAATTGTTGAACCAGGTTTTGGAAAGCATGCAGTTGCACAGCAAAGCGGTCACCCTGCGTGCACACCCCAACACCATTCGCGTGCTTGAAGCCCAGTTTGGCGATCAGCAAATGCTGGGGAATCTGCGCATGATCGAAGACCCGAAACAATTACAAGGTGGTTTTTTGCTACAGCACCCGGAAGGCGAAGTGGACGCAACACTTCAAACCCGCTGGCTACGGGCCATTGAGGCCCTGGGCCGCAATAACCCATTAAGCCCAGAGGATACCGAGTAAATGGCTGACCTGCTGGATTGGATTGACGAATGCAAATTTCTGGTTGAACACAGCCAGCCCCAGGTAGCCACGGGCAAACTGACCCGCGTGGCCGGCTTGGTGATGGAGGCTGTGGGCTTGAAACTGCCGGTGGGCAGTGTGTGCACTGTGGTGCAAAAAGGCGCTCCACCTTTGGAAGCTGAAGTGGTGGGCTTTAATGGCGACAAGCTGTTTTTGATGCCCGCCACCGATGTGCACGGCATGACACCCGGCGCAAAAGTGATTGCACAAGAGCCCCCACCCATTGCACCCAAGCTGGGTGTGAAAGCCCACCCCTGGCGCAGGCCCGAGGACAAAACCAAACACCTGCCTGTGGGCGACAGCCTGTTGGGCCGAGTGGTGGACAGCAATGGTCGCCCACTGGACACCCTGGGCGAACTGAAATTCGAAAAACGCAGCCCCTTGGCGGCACGCCCTATCAACCCCCTTGAACGCGAACCCATCACCGAACCAATGGATGTGGGCGTGCGCGCAATCAATGCGTTGCTTACCGTAGGCCGTGGTCAGCGTATCGGATTGATGGCTGGTTCTGGTGTGGGAAAGTCCGTGTTGCTGGGCATGATGGCACGCTACACCAAAGCCGACCGAGTGGTGGTGGGCCTGATCGGCGAACGTGGCCGCGAAGTGAAAGAATTCATCGAGCAGATTCTGGGTGAAGAAGGCCTGAAACGGAGCGTGGTGATTGCTGCACCCGCCGACGTCAGCCCCCTGCTTCGCATGCAAGGCGCAGCCTACACCCAGGTGGTGGCCGAGCATTTTCGTGACCAGGGGCACAACGTGCTCATGATTATGGATTCGCTGACCCGCTATGCCATGGCACAACGTGAAATCGCCTTGGCCATTGGCGAACCACCTGCCACCAAAGGCTATCCACCCAGCGTGTTTGCCAAACTTCCCACGCTCGTTGAACGGGCTGGCAATGGCCGAAAAGGGGGCGGTTCAATTACTGCGTTTTATACAGTGCTTACTGAAGGCGATGACCAGCAAGACCCCATCGCTGATTCGGCTCGCGCCATTCTGGATGGCCACATTGTGCTTTCTCGACAATTGGCTGAAAGCGGTCACTACCCTGCCATTGACATTGAACAGTCCATTTCACGGGCCATGCACAATATTGTGCCTACAGGCCACCTGAATGCAGCCCGTGGCTTGAAGGCCGCCTTCTCTCGCGTTCAACGCAATCGTGATCTGATCACCGTGGGCGCTTACTCTCCGGGGGCAGATCCACAATTGGACCATTCTTTGGCCCTTTATCCAAAGATTGAAAACCTGTTGCAACAGTCAATGTTAGAGAGTGCAAGTTTCGATGAAGCGCTGGCAGGCCTTCAATCGCTATTTCCGAACGAATTTAAAAACGACAAACACTAAACCGCCTGGACGCCCATGAGCAATGTGCTGCAAATCCTGATTGAACAGGCCAGCGAAAAGGCCGACAACCTGGCCAGAGGCATGGCCAGCACCCAGCAAAAACTGGTTCAAGGCCAGGACAAATTGAACATGCTGCAAACCTACCGCGACGAATGCGAGGGCGGCATGCACAACAAGGCAAGCACCGGCATGACAGGGCAACAACTGCGCAACCAGTTGGCCTTTGTCGGCAAAATTGCCCAAGCGATCGAACAACAAAGCCGCGAAATTGAATTTCTGAACACCACGCTGGCCCACCAGCGCACGCAATGGCAAGAGGCACTGGCCGAGCAGCGCAAATTTGAAGCCTTGGTGGAACGTGAAAAACTCAAACAGGCCAAACTTGAAAACAAGCGCGACCAAAAAATGAACGATGAATTTGCCGCACGCATTTACCGGGTTCACACCGCTGGGGAGCCCTCATGAACACGAGTACCCAAGCCATGAACCAAGTGAACAAAGTGCAAACCCCTGTGGCGGGCAACAAGCCCAAGCAAGGTCAGCAAGAGTCGCAATTGAATTTCACTGAACTGTTCAGTTCAGCATTGGGCCAATCAGCACCTACAGCCCAACTCAACAGCATTGAAAGCCAATTGCGGGAAAGTTTGTACCAACAGAACAAGCCCAAAAAGAACAATGAAAGCACAGCCAACGCCGAGGCCGCACAGGCAGCCCAAGCCGCTGTATGGGCGCAGCGCAACTGGATGCAAACTGCACCAGTGCAGCCAGCCACACCAGCTGCTGCAAACGAAGTGATTAAAGATACCGAAGCTCCAAAACAGGCCGTTGCCCCTGACAACACGGCACCCACTGATTCAGCCGATGCATCAACCAGCGGCGTAAACAAGCCGGCCAGTTCGAGTGATGCCCAGCACACGCCGGAACACAATGCAGACAAGAACACAGAACAGGCCGCAAAAGTGGCATTGCCTGGCACCGTTACAAACCCGGCAAACAGCGAAGTAGCGCTTGATAAAACAGCCCAAACAGCCGAGCTGGCACTGAACAGTGCCGCCAATGGCGAGCCCGTGGCGCAGGTGATCAATCCAACAAAACCAGAACAAACTACAGGCAATGAACTGGCTGGTGCCGACAAAGCACGGCCTGACCTCAAAACCACCGCCCAGTTGAAAGCGGACGCCACAATTGCCAACAGCACGGTTCAAATACGTGCTGATACTGCCCAAGGCAATGGTCCTGGCAATGTGGGCAACGCAGTACAGGTGCAACTGAATCAGCAAGTGGCCCCACAAATAACGCAGCAAATAGCTCAGCAGGCGCAAGCCATGGGTGAAGGTTTTGGAGAAGAAGGTTTGAAAGTTGGCCAGAAAATTCTGGCCACCGGTAACCTGCAATCCGCCGGCACGGCCACAGGCATTGCAGCAGGCACCAATGGCCTGACCGGTACCGCAGGCAGTGCGCAACAAACCCTGATCAAAACACCGGTCAATCAACCCGGCTTTGCCAAAGAACTGGGACAAACCGTGCAATGGGCGATCGGCAAGAATTTGTCCACTGTCGACATTCGCGTGAACCCTGAAAGTTTTGGTCCCATGAACATGCGTCTGGTACAAAAAGGCCAACAGGTTCAACTGGTCATTCGTACCCAGGACGAGGCCTCGGCCAACCTGTTGACCCAAGCCCTGGGCGGCTTGAAAGAGGTGTTAGCCCAAAATGGCCTGCAACTGAACCAGGTACAAATACAGCACAGCAACACCCCTAGTCCCCAAGGCCAGTCCAACAACAATCAAGCGCAGTTTGATCAAAACCGGAACCAGGGCCAAGGCCATGGACAACATGCGGGTGGTGGTGACAATTCCCAAGCGGAATCAGGCGCACCCACCAATACTGCAACAGCCAGAAAACCGGAAGGCAAGCTCGACC
The DNA here is from genome assembly GCF_029087225.1 of Limnobacter olei. GTDB lineage: Bacteria > Pseudomonadota > Gammaproteobacteria > Burkholderiales > Burkholderiaceae_B > Limnobacter > Limnobacter olei. The sequence continues at coordinate 14,404 of NZ_JARFJD010000026.1, forward strand.
TGTTTGCCTGATCAAGCAAGCCTGACGAAGGAATTGGGTCCAAACAACACGGCTTTTCGGGGGTTTGCTCAGAAACCTTTCAGACACAATAGAGTTTGAAAGTGACACACAACAGCAATTGAACTTACGGAGTCAAGCATGGCCAGAGTCGCCCCGGCACCCGCTGCAGCAGCCCCAGAAGCTGCAGTGCCCGAAAAAGGATCCAAGAAAAAGCTGATCCTGATTCTTGCAATCGTATTGACCATTCTGGCCGCAGGCGGCGCAGCCGCTTTTCTGATGCTGGGGAACCCAAGTGATAAAGGCGCTGCAGAGGAAACGGTAGAAGAGCCAGTCGGCCCACCCACATTCGTGGTCATGGACCAGTTTGTGGTCAACCTGGCCGAGCCTGATACCACCCGTTACCTGCAAATTGGCATCACCTATGAAGTGAGCGGCCCCGCACAAGCCGAAGAAATCAAGAACTACACACCCGTGATTCGCAGCCGGATCCTGTTGGTATTGTCTGGCAAAAACGTGGGCAATCTCACTTCGATTGAAGGCAAGCAACAGCTGATGGATGAGTTGGTGGACCTGGCTCGCGTCACCATCAAAGGCGATCCGAAAGACCCCACACGCGGCATTCGCGACGTGCATTTTTCCAGCTTTGTGATTCAGTAACAGGACGCGCTGCACCATGCCCGGAGAATTTCTTTCACAAGACGAAGTCGATGCCCTGCTCAGGGGTGTAAACGGCGAAGAAGAAACGAAAGACGCTTCTGAAACCCATGAAGGCGTTCGCCCTTACAACCTGGCCACTCAGGAACGTATTGTTCGTGGCCGCATGCCCACGCTTGAAATCATTAACGAGCGCTTTGCACGGTTAATTCGAATCGGCTTGTTCAACTTCATGCGCAGAAGCCCGGAAATTTCCGTGGGGCCAGTGAAAGTATTGAAGTACAACGAATTCATTCGCAATCTGGTGGTGCCCACCAACCTGAACATCATGGCGATGAAGCCGCTGCGCGGCAATGCACTGTTCATTTTTGATCCCAGTCTTGTATTTGCGGTAATCGACAACCTGTTTGGCGGAGACGGTCGCTTCCACACCCGAGTTGAAGGGCGTGATTTCACTCAAACCGAACAGAGGATTATTGCCCGCATGCTAGAGGTGGTTCGGGAAGAATTTGTGAAAGCCTGGGCACCGGTGTTTCCCTTGAAACCTGAATACCTGCGCTCGGAGATGCACACCCAGTTTGCCAACATCGCCACGCCTTCCGAGATTGTAGTGACCACCTCGTTCTCGATTGAACTGGGTGCCGGTGGTGGTTCACTTCATATTTGCATTCCCTACTCCACCATGGAACCCATTCGCGATTTGCTGTATTCCAGCATGCAGGGTGACCAGGCCGAACCCGACAAACGTTGGGTCACCATGCTGAAAAAGCAGGTACAAATGGCTGAAGTGGATTTGGTAGCCAGCCTGGCCAGCACACAGCTGACCGTGGCCGACATCATGGAATTGAGAATCGGTGATGTCATCCCGATTGAAATTGACAAAGTGATTGAAGCACGAGTGGACAATGTGCCCGTGTTCAATTGCAGCTACGGCACCAGCGGTGGCCAATATGCACTGAAAGTTGAAGAAGTTCTGGCTGTGAGCAACGACTCCCACGCCGACGCGCTGAATCTGGAGGCCTTGCTGAGCAAGGAAGCCAAGCAGGCCGAAAAAACACACGAATAGCGATCAAGATAAGGAAAACACCATGTCTGAACAGCAAGTAGATACCGTAACCGACGCAGCCGATGACTGGGCAGCCGCACTGGCCGAGCAAGCCAGCACCACCGCCACAAGTACCAGCGACACCGACAACCTGTTTGCACAGGCCAGCGACGCAAAACCTGCCTCTGGTTTGTTCCAGCCGTTTGCCGGAAGTGTGGCTTCAGGCACGCAGAACGACATCGACATGATTCTCGACATCCCGGTTCAGTTGACTGTTGAGCTGGGTCGGACGAAGATACCGATTAAGCACATTCTGCAACTGGCGCAAGGCTCTGTCATTGAACTGGACGGCCTGGCTGGCGAACCCATGGATGTGCTGGTGAACGGCTATCTCATTGCGCAAGGCGAAGTGGTGGTAGTCAACGACAAATTTGGTATCCGGTTAACTGACATCATCACGCCATCCGAGCGTTTGAGAAAACTCAACCGTTGATACCCTTTCGCAGTACAAAGGCATGCAACCAAAACAAAAAAACAAAAATGCGGTGGGACATTCATGACAGGTCATCTGCTGCAAACCACACTGGGCTTGCTGTTTGTGGTGGGGCTGCTGCTCGCTCTGGTGTGGTTACTCAAACGCATGGGCATTGGCAACCAGCAACGCCGCGGCGGCTTTTACAAGGTACTGGCCACCTCGGCCTTGGGGCCACGTGAAAAAATAGTACTGGTTGAAATCGGTGACACCTGGCTGGTACTCGGCATGACAAGCAACAGCATCAACACCCTGCACAGCATGCCTGCGGGCAGCATTGCGCTGGACGAAGTACAAAACCCCGCCGTGAACTTTGCAAAAATGCTGGAGCGCGTGAAAGCAGGCAAGGTGAAATCATCATGAACCCCCTGCGTTCCCCTTCCAGCAAGCTGACCGCATTAAGCCTGTTGCTCATGCTGCTTCTTCTGGCTTTGCCCGAAGCGCAAGCCCAGCAAGTGCTGCCCGGTGTTACGGCTACACCAGGTGCCAACGGCACCACCAACTACAGCGTGCCCATTCAAACACTGCTGTTTTTTACATTTCTCAGTTTTTTGCCAGCATTGCTGTTGATGATGACGGGCTTCACCCGCATCGTGATTGTGATGTCGCTGTTGCGCATGGCGCTGGGCACGCAAAACTCACCACCCAACCAGGTCATTATTGGCTTGAGCATGTTCCTGACCTTTTTCATCATGGCACCAGTGTTTGATCGCGTATATGAAAACGCCTACCTGCCGTTTTCCAACAATGAAATCGAGTTTCAGGAAATGACCGATAGGGCCAGCGTGCCCATGAAAGACTTCATGCTGAAACAAACCCGTGAACCCGATCTGGCACTCTTCATGCGCCTTGGCAAAGTGGAAAATGTCGAGAATCCCGAGGACGTGCCCTTGCGCGTTTTGATCCCTGCATTTGTCACCAGTGAACTGAAAACCGCCTTTCAGATCGGCTTCATGATATTCCTGCCGTTTCTGGTCATCGACCTGATTGTAGCCAGCGTGCTAATGTCCATGGGTATGATGATGCTGTCGCCCATGCTGATCTCCTTGCCATTCAAGATCATGTTGTTTGTACTGGTCGATGGATGGACATTGCTGGTTGGCTCGCTGGTGGCCAGCTTCGAGACCTGAACTAAACTAAACTCAAGTGAACTGAGCGTACAAACATGAACAGCCAAACTGTATTGAACTTGGGCCAGGCAGCACTGGAAGTGATGCTGATGGTATCGGGCCCGCTGTTGGTGGTAGCGCTGGTGGTGGGTTTGCTGGTCAGTATTTTGCAGGCCGCCACGCAGATCAATGAAATGACCTTGTCGTTCATTCCGAAAATTCTGGGTATTTTTGCCACCTTGCTACTGCTTGGCCCCTGGATGCTGGCCACGCTGGTGGACTACACCCAGCGTTTGATCATGAGTATTCCGACCGTGATCGGCTAAGCATGGTCCCCATCAACGGCGAACAACTTGAAATCTGGATCGCCTCGTTCTTGTGGCCCTTTATCCGAATTCTGGCCATGCTGGCCACAGCGCCCGTGTTCGACAACCGCACCGTGCAACGCCGCATACGTGTGGGGCTTGCCGCACTCATTGCCATTCTCATGATGCCCCTGTTACCAGCCCCCCCAGTGCTCAGTTCGGCGCAAGCCATTCCGGTTCTGATTCAACAAATACTCATTGGTGTGGCCATGGGCTTCTCCATGCGACTGGTATTTGCAGCATTCGAAATGGCTGGTGACCTGCTCGGTCTGCAGATGGGTTTGGCCTTTGCACAGTTCATCGACCCTGCACGCGGCATGCAAACACCACTCATCGGCAGTTTTTTGGGTGTACTGGCCATGTTGACCTTTCTGGTCATCGACGGTCACCTGCTAGTGATCGCCGCAGTGGTTCAAAGCTTTGAGTTGATCCCGATCAGCGCAAATCTTTCTGTAGTCAACAGCCAAAGCATTGCCTTGGCCGGCAGCATCATGTTCATGCTTGCCTTGCAAATTTCATTGCCAGTCATGGCAGCTGTGTTGATCAGCAATATTGTGCTGGGTATTCTGGCGCGTGCAGCGCCGCAACTGAACGTAATGTCAATCGGCTTTTCGATCACAATTGGAGTGGGGCTGTGGATTCTTTGGGTCAGCCTGCCCTATTTCATCGCTGGAATTGACGGCGCAATTGGCCGTCTTTTGAGTATTTCCGTGCTGAATACAGGCTGATCATTCCAGAAAAAAATCGGTGTCTGCCGTACAGTCTTTGCCCGCCAAGGGATCACCTTTGCGGCCTTCTGAATGCGACAAATGGTAACGGATCACTTCCATTAACTGCTCCACTTCAAACGGTTTAATCAAGTAATCATTGGCGCCCAAGGCAAACGCCTGTTGTAAATCACTGGCATCGCTGCGAGCACTCAACAACACAAAGGGCAGCTTTTTAAAGTGTGCATCGCCACGCACGGCACGCAACAAATCAAAGCCATCCATGTTGGGCATCATCAAATCGCTCACAATCATTTTGGGCAAACTGGCATCGTGAACAAGGCACTCCAGCAGCAAGCGCAGTGCCTCTTGTCCATCATGGGCCTCCATCACATCCAGCCCAGTCAATTGCAGCAACTGCGAGAGGTTGCTGAGTATCGTCAAGTCATCTTCTACAATCATGACGCGCGGCATGCTTCCTCCTTAAGCGACGGCAAATCAACACACAACCAATGTCGATTGCGCCGATTTTTGATCATGATGCGCCCATTGATCAGGCGAATCACCCGCTTGGTTAACAGCAAGGTGAATGGCAGACACTCCCCTTTGAAGGGCACCACAGTTTCTTCGTCATGCGCTGGCTCAAGCTGGCCCCCCTTGACCATCCAGGCGGGCCACTCCAGCAACTCAATACACAAATTCAAGGTATTTTCAGCAGGCATTTTAATGGTCAACTTGCCTGCATGCGACTCTTTGCTTTCTGCAAAAGACAGCATTTGCCGCATGGCTTGCGTGAACACATACTCGTCGGAATAGAACTCAAATTGATCCAGACTGGGGTGCAATTCATATTCAAGCCAGTGTTGACCATGTCTGCGGCGCTGCTCAAACGAGGAAAACTGGCAGAACACCTTTCGCACATCCAGCTGCGCAACATTCAAATGTTTGCGAGTGAAATTGGCGCCCATGAACATCAGCGTTTCATCCACCAAAGCACGCAACGAACGCAACGCTCCGCCAATTTGATCGATGTAATGCAAAGCCGATTCCATATTCACTGGCTCCTTTTGCAAGGAACTTTCCAACAAGGCCTTAGCCGACCCAATCACCGTCATTGGTGTTCGAATTTCATGCGAGAGATACGACACAAACTGGGATTTCCGGGAGGACAGCAAAGACTCCTCGTTCAACTCCTCCCGAATGGAAAGCTCCAGGTCCATTTCCTCAGTTCTATCATGAATAATGCCCACGGCTTTGCTGGGCAAACCATAGGCATTCTTTACTGCTACCAAGTGAATTTCAAGCTTCAGCAAAGAACCATAGGTGGTTGAATAACGCACCTGCACCACCGCACTGGGCAAGTTGGCGGTGAGGCAGGCCTGTAGAGCCGAATCCAGGCCTCTGATGTCCTCGCTTAAAATACCCGCTCGCCAGGCAGTGGCCGAGATTGGTGCTTGTGCCAGCCCATCAAAACCAAACAAACGCCGCCAGGTTGAACTGAACACCACAGTTTCCTGTTCAATATCCCACTCAAAAACACCATCTTCAAGCGTCGCCACCGCGGCCACCAAACTGTCAACCGACATTTCATGGTCTTGCTGAACAGTCTCGATTGATTTCTCCAACTGCTCAATCCGGGTTCGTTCCAGCTCAAGTTTCTCAGAGGCATTGGCCACTTGGGCCAACGCATCCTGCTTCATCACCTGCAATTTCTGGTTGTCTGCGCGCAATACCTGGACCGACTTGTCGAGCAAAACATAGACGTAACACATCAACACCGAAATCATCAGCAAGGCAAAAAAACTGATGAATATCTCAAAGCCTGCCCAGCCTGTCCAAAGCCCATACCATGCACTGTGATCAGAGCCGGCACCTACATGCACAAAGCCAATCAGGCTCAGCGCAATCATCTGGTTCAAACCTACGATGCCGAAAATATAAATCATCCGGCTTCGCAATGGCTTGGATTTGCCCACCGAGGTTTCATGGGCAAAACGGCTTAGCAAGCCCATGCACACAAACAGCACCACATACATGGCCACCAAACCCGACCAGCGCACCTGCAACACTTGATGGTTGTTCGGAATAAAAATAAATGCCATGTGAATCAGAAACTGAATCAAAATGCCCAGCGAGGTAAAGAGCAACATGAACAGCTTGGCTGCACCCTTGGCTGACTGCACCAGATAATCCACATACAGAAACACTGCAATACACACCGCAAAGGTGAGTACAGTTCCCGAAATGCTGAACAGGGCGTCTTTGGCGGAAGGCAAGGTTAAACCCACAAACGCCGAAGCAAAGAACATAGAAATCACATAAAGGGTAATAAGTACCCCTCGTCGAATCAGGTAGTGGCTATTGGCAATCAGGGGTGGGTTTTTGATTCGAACTTCCACGCCCACGGTCATGGCCAGCAGTGAGGCGAAAAAGCCAAAGGCCAATCCGGAAAGATGGGCCTCTGAGATTGCGGCTGCTGCGAATGCAAAATCCTCCACCAACCAATTCATGAAATGCACCGCCCCTGATTCGATTTATGCAGCTTGTTGCTGATTTATTTAATAGTAACGACCGACAAGATTTTGCAGGGCGTTCACACAATTTAACAACTTGGGGTGATACACCTATCCCCCCAATCGGGGTAGCTAGGGGTTAAACCTGCTGCGGATACTACTTATTGTGAAAATTGCGCCCAAAACAAAGGCGCTAAAAATGCCCACCGCGCCCTCATAGACGGTATTCGGAAAGCCATAAAACTTCCAGGCCACTGTGGTCATCACGCCGGTACTTGACATACTCAGCATGGCCAGCGAGTTCAACTTCGCGCCCAGGACCTGCCAAATCAGAATGGGTACAAACACAGCGCCCAAGGTCCCCCAAGCCCAAACCACCAAAGAAAATACACTTTGCTCGCTCCACAGGCCAATACCGAGGGCAAAAACAGTGGTCATCGCGGTGGCCGCTTTCAAAAACCAACGATTCTCCGAGGGTTTTCTGGGCAAGTCTTGAGTGATTGCAGACGAACACGACAGCACCAGCGAATCTGCCGTAGACATGGTGGCTGCAAAAATGCCTGCCAGCATCAGCCCGGCCAACCAGGGTGGCAACAAATCGCGCGCCATATTGGGCAAGGCCATTTCGGGATCAAAACCACTGGTTTCGCCAAAATACAAGCGGCTAAGCAAACCCACCGCAGTTGCAAAGCAATAAAACAGCAGGTAGTAGCTGTAATACCACCAGCGTACCTGGTTCATTTGCCGGGTATTTTGCAAGGCCAAATACCGGCTGACAATATGCGGCTGCCCAAGCGCCGCTGCACCGGCAAACATCCACCCCACCACAAAGGCAACTGCCCCGGCATAACCGGGAATATCAAGCCCGGTGGGTGTCGGGTTCATAAAACCATCGATGGCAGCCGCCTGCTGAAACACAGCCTGCATACCGCCCAAATGGGTAACCGCGGCAACCAACAGCACGACAATCGAAACAATCATCAACAGCGATTGCGCGACATCCGTCCAAATAGAAGCACGTATGCCACCCGCAATGCTGTAGGCAATTACAACCACTGCAACCATGCTCATACCGATTGCCATGGGAATGTCGAGCATGCCTTCCAGCGCCTTGCCGCCCGCTGCAATTTGCGCTGCGGCATAAGTCGCCAAAAAAACAATACTGAACAATGCAGCCAGCACTTGCCAGCTGCGGTTGTTGGTTCCACCCCATCGTGCCAACAAACTGATGATGCCATTGGCGTGAATGCGATCCGCCTCATCCCGCATGCGTTCATGCGCAGTTTTTGAGGCAATCAGGTCGCCCACAATCCAACCCAGCATCAACCAAACAGACTGAACGCCTGCAGTGTAGGTGTAACCAATCAGGCCGATGAACATATAGCCTGAATTGTTGGTGGCCACCGCCGACAGACCGACCAACCAAGGCGGCACGCTGCGGCTGGCGACAAAATAGTCGGCTGCGCTTGCCTTGGCCTGCCGCGCAGAACTAAGGCCGATCAGCAACACCACCGCAAGGCAAATAAAAAACGTAGCGCCCAAATTAAGCAGGCACCTGCAAGCTCAATGGCTCAATGGTTCGCGCCGCCAGAAATTCTGGTCGAGGCGTATCTGCCGCATACGGGGAATTCAGCGCATTGCTGACTGCGTTGTACACATAGAACAGGTTGGCACGCAGGTGGTCACTGGTATTTTTACCTGCGCCATGCATCACGTTGCAATCGAACAGCAACACTGAGCCTGCCGGTGCAACTACTTCCTGTACGCCACCACTTTCTTCAAGCAAATCGAGAAACAGTGCGGGCGGCTTGCCCACAGCCTGTTTTTTGAATGCTTCGCGGTAACCGCTTGTGTCGGGAGTTTCCCCAGGGCAGGCCACAAAGGTTTTGTGGCTGCGTGGCATGAACTTCAAGGAGCCATCGGCAGAGATTTCATCGGTCAGCAGCACGGTTGCGCTAATGGCGCGCATGCCCGGCATGCCATCCTCCGCGTGCCAGGTTTCAAAATCGCTGTGCCACTCGAAGCCACTGCCATACTGTGGGCTTTTGAAGTTCAAACGCGACTGGTGAATGTAAACCGAGTCGTTTAACAAAAACTGCACCACTTCCAGCATGCGTGGGTTACTTGCTGTGTCTTTCAGTAAACCGTCCATGCCATGCACGCCAAACAAAGTGCGCAACTGCTCACTGTCCGCTTCCTTGATCAACTGGCCAGGGTGAGTGTGGACACAGTTTTTGCTGGTGCGCTCTGCATTTGCCCGCAACTCGTCGAGCTCATAAGCCGAGAACACATCGGTCAGCACCAGATATCCATCTCGCTCAAACTGCTCGACTTGCTCTTTGCTCAAAGGCGAATCATCACTCCAGGCACTGTGTACCACTGGCTCGGCGCGTCGAATCAAGGCACCTTCGGATTTGTCACGTGTGGGGTATGGGTCTCTTACGGCTGAAACAATCATTGTGTTTTGCCTCCTGTCTGTTTCATTCGGCCAGCGCAGGGTATGCGCCAGTTTCGTCGTGCACTTCCGCACCTGTCACGGGTGGGTTGAACACGCAGGCCATGATCATCGGCTCATCGAACGCACGCAGAATATGCGGATCGTGCAAGTTCAAGGCGTACATGGTGCCCGCCTCAATCGGGTACACCTTGCCGTCAATCTTGCTTTCAATTTCGCCCTTGCCACTCACGCAATACACACTCTCCAAGTGGTTCTTGTAATGCATGTGCAATTCAGCCTTGGCGTGAATGGTGGTGATGTGAAAGGAAAAGCCCATTTTGTCGTCGCGCAACAGCATGCGAACACTGTCCCAACCTTTCGAATGAATGTGCTTCTCCGTGCCTTGTACTTCGCTAAGTTTTCGAACAATCATGCTTTCACCTTTTTGCTGTTGGCCTCTTTTTCAACCTTGGCACTGATGGTGGCCACTGCCTTTTCCAAAATGGTCAAGCCCTTCTTAAGGTCTTCCATTTCAATATTCAGGGCAGCAAATACTTTCACCACCTGGCCATCGTTGCCACAGGTTTCGATGATCATGTGGTGCTTGAAACACTCCGCCACCACTTCGTCGGCCAGGGCACCACTTTGCATTTCAATGCCCTGCATCATGCCGCGGCCTTTCACCCGCACTGTGACGTTGTCGTTGGCTTTCAAAATACGATTCAGGCTTTGGTTCACCACCTCGGCACGCTGTGCAATACCTCGCTCAAACGACGGGTTGTCCCAATACTTTTCGAGGGCCGCTGCTGCAGTAATGAAGGCATGGTTGTTGCCCCGGAACGTGCCGTTGTGCTCGCCGGGTTTCCAGAAATCAAGGTCCGGGCGAATCAGGGTGACCGCCATTGGCAGGCCCATACCAGACAGGGATTTGGACAGGCAAATCAGGTCAGGCTCAATGCCAGCTTCCTCAAAGCTGAAGAACGAACCTGCACGGCCAACACCAGCCTGAATCTCATCCAGAATCAGCATGGCGCCAGCCTTGCGAGTTACCTTGGCCAGGTTCTTCAACCACTTCATGGAGGCCGGGTTCAAACCGCCCTCACCCTGCACGCCTTCTACGATCACGGCGGCAGGCGCATCTTGACCACTCGACTTGTCGGTCAACATTTTCTCAAGGTACTCGGTGGTGTCCACACCTTCGCCCATGTAGCCGTCGTAAGGGTAACGGTCAACGCCACACAGCGTAGAAGCCGATGGGCTGCGGTGGTGGGTGTTCGCCGTGCAAGCCAATGCCCCTTGGGTTACACCATGAAAACCGTTGGTGAACGCAATAATTTGCTTGCGCCCGGTAATTTTGCGGGCCAGCTTGATTGCTGCCTCAACCGAATTTGTGCCTGTAGGGCCGGTAAACTGAATGCGGTATTGCATGCCACGCGGCTTCAAAATATGGCGGTTGAATGCATCAATGAACTTGGCCTTGGCAGCGCTGTGCATGTCCAGGCTGTGGCCGATACCGTCATCCGAAATGTAATCAAGCAATGCCGATTTCATCTCTGGATCGTTGTGCCCGTAATTCAACGAGCCTGCCCCAGACAGGAAATCGAGATAATCCTGACCATGCATGTCGGTCATGTAGCTGCCTTTTGCACGCACAAACAATGTAGGGAAACTGCGGCAATAACTGCGTGCTTCCGATTCATTTTTCTGAAACGTGCGAATTTTGCTCAGGGTTTGAAAGTCGATTGACTTGCTTGAGTCACTCATTGCTGTACTCCTTGAGTTTGTAGGAATGTCGCCAGTGGCGATGTTGGCAAGGCGATTTCCACCAGTACTTCAGTGTTGTGTCGACCGCCAAAATGAGACTGTTCGTCGAACCAGTCTCGAGAAGACAAATCGCTGCCCCAGTCGCGGGCCAGTGATTTGAAAAGACCCCAGGACGCCGAGTTCTCAGGCGTAATGGATGTGTGAATTTTTTTGATCCCGTTTTGTTGGGCGACCACCCAGTTAATGAGTCTCTTGCCCAAGCCAAGGCCACGGGCCTTTTCACCCACTGCAACTTGCCATACAAAAAACGTGTCGGGCTGTTGGGGCGGAATGTAGCCGGAAACCCAAGCCACGACCTCGCCATTCAGGGTGGCGACTACGCAAGTGGGCGCAAAGTGGCTGCATTGCAGCAAATACAAATAATGGGAATTCAGATCGAGGGGTTTGCAATCATCCACAAGGTGGAACACGGCTGTACCGTCTTCAAGCACGGGATGTCGCAAAACGACATCATGTTTGGACATTTGGATGAGATGGCTCTGTTATTGGCAGACCCATTTATTATTAATAAATAAACTACTTCTCATCCTTTCGTAAAAGCTCACCATTGAAAAACAAGGCAATGAAGAGTTTTTATGAAAGAACAAATCAATAATAGTTTACTTTATGAATTAATGCAAACCTTAATCTATCCGAGCCACAGCACCCCTGAAATGTTAAATTTGGTGTGATTACTCTAAGCGTAGGAAATTCCAACTCACCAGACCGGTTAATCACTACAATTCATCAAAATGAATTAAATCACCGGGTTAGCGCGCATGGACAGCACCTTACAAGAATCACTCATTTCGCTCCGCCGAATTATTCGTGCCACAGAATCCAGTGCCCGAGAATTGGCCAAAAAAGCTGACATGGCCACCTCTGAATTGTTGACTTTGCAATCGGTGGCCGACAATCCCGGCATATCACCTGGCGAGCTGGCCAAGTCGCTCAGCCTTTCCCCCGTGACATCTACAGTGATTCTTCAAAAACTGGAAAGCCGCGGCTTGATCGAGAAAATTCGCAGCTCGGTTGACAAGCGCAGGCTTGAAGTGGTGCTGACCGACAAAGGCAAGCATGAGGTGAATGATGCACCATCCAGCCTGCAAACCCGCTTCGCAGAACGATTTGCTCACCTTCAAAGCTGGGAGCAACATTTGATCGCTTCTGTGTTGGGCCGGGTAACTACCTTGCTGGGTGCAGAAACCATGGATGCCTCGCCGATTCTTGATGTAGGCGACATTGACAAACCCGCACAATAAACCGAACAAAGCTGTCAAATAAGAATTGACTTATTGTTTAATATTTTTAATAATCGTATCAAATTTACAACAATTCACATTCTCTGGGTTTGACTGGTTCACATGTTTGATTTAGGCGTATTTTTTAGACGCAACAGAAAAGTGTTGTGGTTTGCCATTGCAGCGTTCATGGTGACTTTTGTTTCAATACAAATCAGCAAAGCCTTGGCCACGCGCGATTCCAACTACGGCGAAATCGCCGAATGTACCTATGTACACCAAGCCCCAGAACTTCAAACCCCAGCCAACCCGCAAAGATCGAGCAGTACCTATTGCCCCACAAAAGGCTGATTCGACCGATTTACAGCGTTTGAACCAACACTTGATTTTTCCCGGTTTTTTTGGCTTGGTACATCAGCTGGTCTGCACGGGCCAACAGGATTTCAAGACTAAGCTCCTCGAATGCCGTAACCTGTAGTACACCCACGCTTGCAGACACGGGCAAATCGGGACAGGTGTAGTCAATGGCCTCAGCAATGGCCGCCCGAATGCGCTGCCCAAGATTCTCAGCCATATCCGGGCGACTGTTGCCCAAACTCAACACCACGAATTCATCACCGGACAAGCGATACACTTTATCCTCCGCTCGCAACCGAACCGACAGCTTGGTGCTGACGCGCTTGAGCAGCTTGTCGCCCGTGGCATGGCCGAGGGTGTCGTTGACCATCTTGAAATTGTCGAGATCCAGAAAAGACAACACAAAGGGTTCTTTGGCGTTGAGCATGCGCCACACGGCAGCCTCAAGTGCCTTGCGATTCAAACTGCGGGTTAAAGGGTCAGTCAGGTTTTCCTGTCGGAGCGATTTCGAGCTGGCCTGAATTTTTACACTGACTCCATAAAACTGAATGGGCAGCACCAGCAACAAAAACAGATTGGCATACACCAACTCAAGGTGGGCCTGCCAGTAAGGCACCAACCAAGTCAGGCCCAACACAATCGCAATACCCAATCCGATGTGGCAAGCCAACATGCAGGGGCCATACCGAATACCCCGAACCAAAGCCACCACAGCAATCAAGGGGGACACAGGCGCCAGAAATTCTGCAGCGACAGCCAGTCCCCAACCGATCATGGGCAGATCCAGGCAATAACTGGGCAGCTCAATTTTTTCCCAATGGCGCTCACGGTTGGAAATCAACCAGGATTGCACCAAGGCCAAGTGAAAATAAATGCCCAAGACAATCATGAAAGCCATGCGCGCGCCGTTGCCAACAATGGCACCACCAGGGGCAAAAAAGAACACCATGAGAAAAGAAAGCCCGGCAAAAGCCATTCTCTGCCGGGCACGAGAGGCGCTGTCTGAAATATCGAGGACGTATTTTAGTTTTAGCATGCGGTTGAGATATCTCATGGTGCCCCACAAGGGGAATATCCCCCCAGCGGGTGTGTCAGCTCATGATCTCAGTGACGCATCAATGCCTTCCAGTTCCAAGAAGTTGCTCAGGCCACTACGGCGGCGGCAGCTTCTTCCAGGTCGGTGGGAATGTCGAAATCCAGCAGGCGCTCAACATTCAACACCAGCACAAACTCGTCGTCTACCTTGCCAATTCCGCGCAAGAAGTCAGTTTTTACGCCCGCACCAAACTGCGGCGGCGGCGCAATAAACTCTGCCCCAATATCAACCACGGCATTCACTGCGTCCACCATAAAGCCGACTACTTGTGTTTCGTCGGCCATTTGCGATTCAAGAATCACAATGCAGGTGCGGCGGTTGATGGTGGTTTTGCCTTGCCCAAACCTGGCACTCAAATCCACCACGGGCACCACAGAGCCGCGCAGGTTGATCACGCCGCTGATGCATTGCTGCATCATGGGCACCACGGTAATTCGTCCAAACTCGATGATCTCTTTAATCCGGAGAATTTCCACCGCCAGCTTTTGTCCATGCACCTGAAAGGTCAGGTACTGGTGGCTGGCGCTGTCACTCTCCATGGCCTTGGCCAATTGCTCATTGACATTGCTCATGGTGAGTACCCCTATTAAAAGTCGTCGAAACTGTCGAAACCGTTTGCGCCACCCTGGCTGCCGGCTTTGCCAGGTGCAGGCTTGCGTTCAGCATGGCTAGAACCACGTGTAGTAGATCGCCCTGTGCCGGTATCAAAGAAACTCATGGCGGTGTTCAACATGCTGGCCTGGCCACTCATTTCCTCGGCCGTGGCAGCCAGCTCTTCAGAGGCCGCTGCGTTCTGCTGGGTTTGCTGGTTCAAGCTCATCATGGCCTGGTTAATTTGCGCCACACCGTTTGTTTGCTCATTCGACGCGGCAGTAATTTCCTGCACAAGGTCGGATGTGCGGTTAATCGCTGGCACCATTTCCTGTAGCAGGCTACCGGCACGTTCGGCCTGCTTCACACTGCTGGTGGCCAGGTCACCAATTTCCTGTGCAGCCACCTGACTGCGTTCAGCCAGTTTGCGCACTTCGGCGGCCACCACCGCAAAACCTTTGCCGTGTTCACCAGCTCGAGCTGCTTCAATTGCTGCGTTCAGGGCCAGCAGGTTGGTTTGGTAGGCAATGTCATCCACAATGCCGATTTTGTCAGCAATCGCTTTCATGGCATTCACAGTTTCGGTTACAGCGCGACCACCTTCTTTTGCTTCTTCGGCGGCCTTGGTTGCAATTTGGTCTGTCACGCGGCTGTTCTCGCTGTTTTGCTTGATTGAGCCCGCCATTTCCTCAATACTGGCCGACACTTCTTCAACACCGGCAGCCTGGCTGCTGGCACCTTGTGACAGGCTCTGCGAGGTTTTGGAAATCTCGCGTGCTGCGTTGGTCAGTGAATCCGCGTTGCCACGCACTTCCTGAATCACATCGCTCAAGCGATCGATCGTGGTGTTGACATCGTCTTTCACCTCGCCAAACAAACCTTTGTAATCGGCTGTAATCTTCTGGGTCATGTTGCCACTGGCCAGCAGCTTCAACACACGGCCCACATCTTCCAGGCCCACTGAAGTTGTAGTCAACAGGCCGTTCACGTTTTGGGCCAGGGTTTTCAGGAAACCTTCCTTGTCGTCTTCACGAATACGATCGCTGAAATCACCATCGGATGCACGGCCCACAATACCCGAAATCTCATTTTCAATCGCCACTTCGGCTGTGCGATCACTCCACTCGACAACAGTGCCCAAACGCTCTCCTTCTTCATTGATCACAGGCGATGCAATCAAACGGAAACTTAGTTCACCAACCCGGATCCCAGTTTTTAAGGGTGAATTCAATGCCGCCAACATTCCACGCTGATGGGCGGGATTTTTGTGGAAAATATCGATGTTTGCACCAATCAACTTGCGCACATTGAAGTTAGGCAGACTCTTGCGAATCATGTCCTCGTTGCGCGTCATCATGGTGTTCAGGGAATTGTTCAAGTAGGTGATATGGCCCTGATTATTGGCGATCATCACGTTGGTGGTCACTGAATCCAGGGCAATTCGAATAGCCAGGTTTTCCAATGCAGTCTTGCGCTCAAGTTCCGCACGCTCTTCCTCGCGCTTGGCCATCGCCACCTCTGCGGTGCGGTCTTTCCACTCCACCACTGTACCCACGCGTGTGCCTGAAGCATCAAACACCGGAGTTACCAACAGGTTGAAATGACGTTCACCAATTGTGAGGTTAGTGCTGTAGGAATCACGAAGGCGCGCCAACATGCCACGCTGGTGGCTTGGTACCTTGTGGAAACTGTCAATATTCGCACCCAGAATTTTACGAGCGTCGAATTGCGGCAAGTCTTTCTTAATGTCGGTTTCCGCTTCCACCAACATTTTCGACAGTGAGTTATTCACGTACACAATGTTGTAGTCAGCATCGGCAATCATCACGTTGGTGGCTACGCTTTCCAACGCTTGCACCTGTCGTTGCGCGAACATGGTCTCTGCTTCCAGCTTTTTCATGGCATCACGAATGGCTGAGGGCAATTCATCGGCTGCTCCCTTGAGCATTTCCTTTTTCCACAACTGGTGAACACTGCGCACCGCTGTTTCTTCTACCTTGCGGGCTCGCTCATTCACACTCGCAATCATTTCGTTGATTTTGGTGACGACAGACAACACATCACCACTCAAGTCTTTGGTTGGCAAAGCCTGCAAGGGCTTCTCAAGATTGGTTTTCAAGCCGGAAATTTCTACCTCGAGGCTATCAGCAACTGTCGCCAACTGACCGCTCTTTAAAAAATCAAATGCACCCATGTTTGTCTTCCTTTGTAAAATTACGCGTTGGCCTGCTCAAGGCTTGCTGAAATACTGCTGACTTCTGTAATCAATTTTGGTACATCAATGATCAAGGCCACATCCCCGTTGCCCATGATGGTGGCCCCGCTGATTGCCCTGTTCTGTTCAAACAAATTGCCCAACGGTTTAATCACTGTTTGTGATTCGCCGTGGAGTTGATCGGCCACAATGCCGGCCTTCATGCCGCCAAAGCTGACCACAATGATGTTTTCGCGCTTGGGGCGCTTGGCATCGGGATGAAATACTTTGCGCAAACGAACAGCGGGTAAAAACTCCCCGCGAAGGTCGTAGTGAATGTCCATGCGGTCATCAGTACCCAAGGCGTCGACAGGTAGTTCTAGGCACTCGCGCACATAGGACAGCGGGATCACATACACCGATCCGCCCACGCCGATCATGAAGCCGTCAATAATGGCCAATGTCAGCGGCAGGCGAATCTCGAAGGTGCAACCTTGCCCAGTTCTTGAACGAACTTGAACCGAGCCTCGCAGCGCCTCGATGTTTCGCTTCACCACATCCATACCCACTCCGCGACCGGAAATGTCGGTGACCTTGTCGGCCGTGGAAAAACCAGGGGCAAAAATAAGCATGTTGACTTCTGCGTCGCTCAAGGTTTGATCGGCCGTCACAATGCCCTTCTCAATGGCCTTATTCAAAATTTTCTCGCGCGCCAGGCCTCGGCCATCGTCATTGACTTCAATCACAATGTGACCACTGTCGTGGTAAGCATTCAGTTGAAGCCTGCCCGTTGCTGGCTTGCCAGCAGCTACACGTTCTTCTGGTGTTTCAAGACCATGGTCCAGTGCATTGCGCACCAGGTGCATCAAGGGATCACCAATTTTTTCAACCACTGACTTGTCCAGCTCGGTGTCTTCACCTGAGATTTCAAGCTGAATTTGCTTGCCCAAGCCCATCGCAGTGTCGCGCACCACGCGTTGAAAACGCTGGAAGGTCTCGCCAATTTGCACCATGCGCAAGCCCAGCGCACCGTCGCGAATTTCTTCAATCAAACCAGCCACTGCACTGGTCGATTCCAGCATGGCGGTGTGGTTCAAGTGCTTGGCTTGCTCCACTGTGCCAGCATTCGCAATCACCAGCTCTCCCACCAGGTTGATCAGTGCATCCAGCTTGTCGGAAGGCACACGAATAAATGAACTGGTGGGAGTGGACTTGCCCGTTGCCTTGGACTTTACCGAGGCCGCTGCAACTGCGCTGCCTGCAGGGTCAATCACCTCTGGCGACACTTCTTCTTGTGGCCTGGGAAAACCTGCTTCCTGCAACAGTTCCGCAGCACGCTCTGCGCCTTCAGGCAGCGCATTGGCCAGCGCGTCCCACTGTTCAGGTGTGCAGTCGTGGGCCAGAATTCGTACCTTGCTTTCCTCTGTCAGAAACTCGAAAGCATCTTCAATACCGGCCTGGCCTTTGTCGGTGACAAAGCGCAACTCAAAGCCCAAGTAACACGATTCAGCATCCAGATCTGCGAAGCTGGGCAGTGCGTCCAGCACGGGCACCACGGCTTGCAACTCACCATAGGTTTCCATGTATGAAAAAATGGGGGCCGGGTCAAAGCCGTCGCACAAGGTGCTGCGCCCAAGGCGAACCGACACATGCCAGACTTGCCGGGTGTTGTTCAATTCAAGCTGCTTTGCTTGCCGGGTAGCTGCGGGTGAGTCCTCTTGCAACAAGTAGGCTTTTAAACGGGCTGTCAAGCCCGCCTGTGCCGCAGCCATGTCGGGGCTGACATGCTCAGCATCGCCACCAGCCTCAATACAGTCGACCAATTCTGAAATGTGGTCACGGCATTCCAGCACCAGGGTGCTCATGTTCGCATCAAACCCGATTTCGGAATTGCGCACGCGGTCCAGCACGGTTTCAAGGTCGTGTACAAAATGCGTAATCACCAACAAACCAAACACCCCTGCACTGCCTTTGATGGTGTGCGCTGCGCGAAAAGCGGCGTTCAGTACTTCGGTGTCGTTTGGGTTTTGCTCTAGCTGCAGTACATAGCTTTCTACTTCAGCCAGCAGTTGCCGTGCTTCGGTAAAAAATATACCGCGCGAAGCATCCAGATCCAATTCAAAGGCCATGCCTTAGTTCTCCAAAAAACCAGCGTTGATCCAGGACTGCACGCCCAGTCGTTCGGCCTTCATAGCCACGACCTCTGAGGGTTTGGTCCAGTGCACTCGCAGGTTCACCGCAGGGTCGTTTTGAATGGTCACCAACATTTGCATGCCTGCCGTGTCCACTTCCTGGCAATTGCTCAAATCAAGCACCACTGAAATGCCCTGATTCAAAGACTGGCGAATCACCTCAACCAGGCCAGCACAATCTGCAATGGTCAAGGTGTCCAAAGCCACCTGCGTGTGCTTGCAGGTTGCAATGCTGTTTTCCATCTCGTTCCCAAGGTCTTCTTGCATAATCAGTTCGCTGTGCATGTGCATCCTCCCTGTGGCCTCAAGCCACCAATTTGTTCACTGCTGCAATCATTTGTTCTGGCTTGAAAGGCTTTACCATCCAGGCTTTCAGGCCTGCCGCCTGCCCTTCACTTTTTAATTTGTCGTCCGATTCTGTGGTCAGCATGATGATGGGTACGAACTTGTAAGCTGCCATTTTTTTCACCTCGCGTACGAAGGTGAGTCCATCCATGTTGGGCATGTTCAGATCACTCACAATCAAGCTGATTTTTCGGCCATCCAGCTTGGTCAATGCGTCCTTCCCATCACAACCTTCCACCACATCAAAACCCTGACTTTTCAGGGTCATCGACACCACTTGGCGCAAGGAGGTGGAGTCATCCACAATCAATACGGTTTTGCTCATACAGGTTCTCGTTCTTGGGTGTTTAGAAAAAAGTCAGTTCGTCGCTGCTGGCATCAGGCTTGGTGGCGGCGTTGGTGCTGCCTTTGCCGCTGTGGTTCACGCGCTCTTCAGCCATGGTGTATTTGCGCTCCAGTTCATGCATCAGTGCAGCCACGTTCAAGGTCTCAAGGCCTGTGTTCAACTGGCCTTTCATTTGGCTCAGGCTGTCTTGCACATGCCCCAGAATCTGAGACACACGGTCTTGAAACTGAAAATGCACCACCGCATTGTTCAAACTGGAGGAAACCTGATTGGTGTTGGCGATGATTTGCTCGCTGGCTTGGTGCAGGGGTACGGTGACTTGCTCGAATTGCTCAACTACACCACTCAAGGTTTCGCTGGCTTGGCTAAGTACCTTTTCATCACTGCTTTCCATGCGTGCAGCACCATCACCCGCTTTTTTTGCTGCCGATGCAATCAACTGCACCCGTTCGCGAATCTTCACACCTGTTTCGGCCGACAACATCGAGAGCTTGCGCACCTCGTCTGCCACAATCGAAAAACCCCGACCGTCTTCGCCTGCACGGGCGGCCTCAATGGCTGCATTCAGCGCCAGCAGGTTGGTGCGCGCGGCAAGGTTTTCTACAGAAGCCGCCATCTTGGCCAACTCTTCTGTCGAGGAAATAAAACCTTTTACCTCTTGCATGATGGTGGCCTTCTCATCGAATGAATTTCGAATGCTGCTCAGCATGCCATTAAGGCTTTGCGCCACATGATCGGCCAGGCCGTTTCCGCCACCGGAGGTATTGCCCAACACATGCGCAGCACCAGCGGCCACGTTGACGGTGTCGTTCAATTTGCTGTGAATTTCAGAGAAGGCCTCTGCCAGGTTCACAATGCCCATTTCCATCTGAGAGTTGGCAGTGCTCAGCTGGCTGTTCAGGGTGGGCACCCAAGTATCAGCCAACTGGATCAGTTCAACCTTTTCCGTATCTGTTTTACTCAACTCATTCACGGTAGAGGACAAAGCCTCTATTTCTGCCTGCAGAACAAGCTGCCGCTTCTTGCTCATTTCATGAATGGCCAATGCACACAGCAGCAATGCTGCACTACCGAAGGCCAGCGGCCACACACTGCCCTGAACGAACGCACCCGACACCAGAATTCCGACCGATGCTGCAATTAAAACCACAGGTAACAGGGCCTGGGTTTGTGATGCGTTTTTATTGTTTTTTTTCATGAACAGACATTCCTATCAGTTGTTTGACTGGGCATACTGCGGGCTCAATGGGGGCTGGGGAATGCTCGAACGCTTCATACCAGCCATTGCAAAAAGCGCCATGAACGGTGAGGTAAGCACTGGCTACCCAGTGGTGGAGAACATGCAGGAATTCGATTGGGGTGCTGCGCATAAAGTCCTCCGATGGACCACTTTGTTAAACGCAGTGAACTTGAATATTTCACGCTTGATGGAAGTTTGCGCTGATACCCATGTGAGCAATAGGGAGAAAAGAAATGGAAAAGGGGGCCAATATTGGGTTAATGCACCTGGGGGAATGCAACAAAAGGTGAACTGTGTGAATAAATGTAAAAAACCCGCTGCAGGAGCGGGTTTTGAGGCAATTTGAAGAAAATTTTATTGGGCTTCGGCGGGCCTTAAAGTCATGCCAAGTGGCCCTTTAATGGTGCCGTCTTCGTTGAGGTCATAAATGGTGGTTTCACCATCGCTGGTGATTTTTACCTTTTTGTCTTCAACTTCATAGGCAGCTTCGCGGGTTACACCCATGGTAGACACATACACTGTGCCGTTGCCTTGAAACTCATACTTTTGCAAACCCAGGTCGTCTTTGTAAACACCATCCAGGTTGTTACCGCATGCTGTCAACAAACCGAGCAAACCCAGCATGATGCAAGCTTTACGAATGTTCATGCTTCAAATCCCCTCTCAAGATCAGGCCATCCAAAACTCCTGCAGGGCCTTGGCCGTGCGGATCGGAATTTCAACCATGGGCAAGTGGCCCACGCCGTCAAAAAGTAACACATCCGCATGGGGAATAATGGCTTGATAGGTGTAAGCGCCGGTGTAATGTACAAGTCGGTCTTCTTTGCCCCACATGATCAGGGTAGGTGCCTGTGTGGCCGACATGCCTGGGCCATTGGGGTTGGGCGCATTGACAAACATTTGATGAAAAAGGTGCCGGTTCACATGTCGGCGGTTGATCAGGTCTTGCGCCATGACAGGGGCCAAAGCAAGGGCAATGGCCCGGTTGTGTATGGCCAGGCTCATCAGCGTATGCGCGCCGGCCAGGCTCTCAACAATCATCGGGTTGCGGCCCTCTTTCAAACCCGCCTCAAAGCGGGTGTGGTCAGTGCCCTTGCCGCCCGCCGGGTTCATCAAACACAAGGTTCGAATTAAATTCGCATGCCGGCCTGCCAGCAAAGCAGACACCAGGCCACCCACGGAGTTGCCCACCACATGGGCTTTGCCCGGCACATGGTTTTCAATCCAGGCAGCAACACGAGCCACTTGGTCGTCCAGCCCATAGGGCACGTTTGCATTGAACTGGCTTTCACCCCAGCCCGGCAAATCCAGCACAAACAACCGGTGCTGCTTCAAGAGGAAAGGCACCAGCGACAACCAGTTTTCCTTGTTGGAAGCAAAACCGTGCAGCAAAACCACGGGTGAACCCTCTGGGTTACCGCCCTCCAGCCACACCAGTTTGTGATCGAGCACTGTGGCCTGCTGGCGCTTAAGACCGGAAAGACCTGCATGCAGTTTGTTGATCAGGGGCACCGCGCTGCGGTTTTTCCATTGGCGAATTTTCAGGCCATGTGGCGGGCGAGCCAGGCTCAAGTACTTGGGTGCCACATCGTCCAGAAATGCAAGCTCAAGGTGGTGCATTCCGGCGAACTCCGTGCCAGTGCTTACATTGCCCATGAATCAAAACCTCCGGTGTAAATCAAACGTTTGTTTGTTTTATCGACTGTAACATCGAGTGATGTAAAGGTATGGGCATGATGCCCTGCTGTCAACGATAAAAATAGAGGGGTTTTTACTAATTCAGGCGCTTATTCAGTCTTCGTAAGGCTGTATGCCGGTGGCGGTCAGCAAATAGGCTGCATCGCCCAATTCACTGCTGAACTTGCTCGCAGTAAGCTCACCCCACACCCAATAGGCCTGCATGGCGCCCACTGCTGGTTGGGGTTCACTCAATTTGACATGAATGATCTGGTTGGCAGGCGGTGGCGGGGTGTGAATGCAGGCGCCGAAATACGGCACCAGCAAAAGCTCATCCACACCCTTCTCGCTTTGCTCAATCGGAATGGCAAACCCGGGAATGCGCACTTTTTTGCCCGTGTAGGCGGTGTTTACCGGGGCATCGTTCCAGGCCTTGCGCATTTTCTCAAGGGCCTCCTGGGCTTTCGGATCGTTGTCCTGCAGCTCAGCGATATTCATACCGCGAAATGCTGCCATTGGGTCCCAATCGGCAGGCATCAAATTGTCCCACTGCAATTCGGGAAACGCAGGGTCAAATACAGCGGCCTTCTTGCTGCTTTTGTCGACATTGTCAGTGAGCCGGTCGCCCACAGCGTACTCCCCATCGGTCGCAGCTGTATCGCTGGAAAGTTGGGCCAGCGTTTGCTCCAGTTGGGTAGCGCCCTCTGCGTTTTTAGCAGGTTTGCCCAGAAACCAGGAGGCAAGGCCATAGCCCAGTGCGGTTAGTACCACCACCGCTACAACCATCACAATTACTTTGCCAATCTTCATGAAAAACACACCTGCGAATGACTTGATTTCGAATCAATTTGTTTTGGGGTTTAATCCGTCTTGCAACTGGTTTCGATAAGCCTGAAAAGCGGGCACCAAGCCCAACAGACTGCCAAATGCAGCAAAGGCGAGCACTGCAAGCAAACCCGCGCCAAGTTCCTTCAACCCCACCAGTTGTAACCCAAATTGTGCCTGAACCCAGGGGGCAAGTGCAGCACCGCCCAGCGCAAGTACCAATGCGCCCAGAGCAACACCCACCCACATCACCAGAGCACTTTCAAGAAACAACAAACCAAAAACCGTGCGGGGCCCGGCACCCGTTGAACGCAACACAGCCATTTCTCGCCTGCGTTGCCCCAAGGTTACCAACATTACACTGGTCAGGCCCAAAGCACTCACCACCGCCACCAATGCAGCCACAAACAACAACACCCGTTCAACCACACCCACGGTTTGCCACAAGGTACTTAAAGCCACGCCGGGCAAAATAGCGCTGAGCGCCGCATTGGGCCTGCTTTCAAGTTCACGCTGCATGCGAAAAACACCTGCCCGGTTGTTCAAGCCAAGCAGCACAGCGGTAACCGACTTGGGCTGCAAATTAAACTTAGTCACGTATTCAGCAGGAATTTCCGCACCGGGCACAGGAACGCCTGCCGCCCAATCCACATGAATGGCCTCCATGCCTGCCAGGCTAATGTGCACGCTCTGATCCACCGGGGTGCCCGTGGGTTGCAACACACCCACCACTGTAAAAGGTTTGTCCGCATGGCTCGGCTCAGTCTGCTGAATTTGCATGCCATGGCTTAATGCAATCCTGTCACCTACCTTGTGCTTTAAGCGCTTGGCTACTTCTGCGCCCAGCACAGCTTCAAACAAAACACCTGCAGGCTTGCCCACGCTGTAGTTTTCAAAGGCCCGGCCCTGTGCAAATTGCAGGCTTTGCCGTGCACCGTACAAAAACTGATCGAAATAAACGGCCTTGGTGCCCACCACAGCAAAACCTTGGTAAGAATCGCCCAGTGCAATCGGCAAAGCCGACTTCACACGGGGGTCTTGCTCCAGACGTTCGAACTCGGCGTAAGGCACATTGCGCGTGGCTTGGCCAATTCGAAACACGCTGTACAACAAAAGCGAAACCGGGCTTGTTTGCGCCCCGACAATCAAATCCGTGCCTGCCACTGCATTTGAAAAACTGGCTTTGGCGCTTTGGCGGGCCAAATCGATGCCCAATAACAGACAAGTGGACGTGATCACACTGAGCAACAGCAACAAAAGGCTGCCCTTGCGGCTCCATGCACTTCGGCTGGCCAATAGAAAAAGCGTTTGGATCATGCTTGCCACTGCCCCATATGCTGGCGTTTTGCGCAGTGCTGCGCCAAACCTGGATCGTGACTGACCAACAACACAGCAGTGTTTTGTTCAGCGGCCTGTGCAAGCAACAATTGAACAAACTGGGCTTGGTGGCCGGCATCCAGCGCGGAAGTGGGTTCGTCGGCAATAATCAAATCGGGCTGACCGATCAAGGCCCTGGCAGCTGCCACGCGCTGCTGTTGCCCAACTGACAAGGTGGACACGGATTGATTCAGGTATTTGCCCATTCCAAGCGCGTTCAGCAAACGTTCAGCCGATTGCTGCACGGTGCCCGCTTGCATTAAGGCATTTTGTTTGCGGCGCTTTGAGAACTTGCACGGCAAAGTAACGTTGTCCAACACACTCAAATAACTCAATAAGTTGAACTGCTGAAACAGAAAACCAATGTGATCTACCCGAAGTGAATCGCATTGGCTGGCCGGCAAAGTGCTTAAATTTTGGCCCATCAAGCTGACATGGCCGCTTTGAGGCAACAACACGCCAGCCATCAAATTCAGCAAGGTGCTTTTACCACTGCCACTGTCGCCTTCCAGAAAAACTGTGTCCCCGGCTTGCATGGAAAACTCAGGGATTTTTAATTCAAACCCGCTGCTGGCGTATTTGAATACAAGGTTGTTGCAGCGAAGAACTGCCAAGGTCATTGCACCACCAATGTACTCTGCTTGGGAGTAAGGCTTGCACCAATCTGGCCTTTTGGAAACAAGGCCTGCACTTCAATTTTTTCGAAACCGGAAAACTGGCGAAACACACGCACATCGATCACCTTCAGTTTGGCGGGTTGCTCACATTCGAATTCATAGGATGCGCGAAAGTCGGAATGCCCATTGGCGTCATCGTGATTCTGATGATCATCGCCAGGGCCATGGGAGTGTGGATTCAGAATCTCCGAGTACAACTTGTAGCCCGTGCGCTTGCACTGCGCCTCAGGTGAAAAGGCAAACAGGCCATTGGCTTTCAGCAAGGAAACGACCCGGCGCGCCTTCACCTTTTCAGCATCGGTTTTGGGTGCACGCTCAAAGCCCAACACATTTTCAAGCGGTGAATACAAGCTGATAAACAGGCCGTTGCCATCTTGCACAATTTCCATCTCGCCAAGGCCATGCACATGCGCCGCGTCATTGTGCCTGCTATTGGCCTTGGCCTGATCATGCGAATGTCCGTCGTTGCCGTGCGCCATGGCAGCGGTGCCGAACAGTGCCGCGATGGCGATCATGCCAAGCCGAAGGCATAGGGTTTGAACTGCGAACTTTGTCATGAATGTCCCTTCGTTGTATTTCATTGTCTCGCCCAATAGACCTACCACCATTACAAGAGGTTCCCGAATCAAAACAAGCAGCTAAACGGGACCAAACTCCCGCCAAAAGCCCTTGTAAATTGCCTGCTCCGCGTCGCCACGCTTTTCAAGCGGGCAAGCCAGGCGAACAATCATTTTGTGTGCAAGTTCATTGTAGGCCTGCCAAAACACCTCGGGTTTTGCACCGGGTAAATCGACAAAATCCGAGACCTCGATGCGATCGAAATACTGATCGGCCTCTTCGACCCAACTGGCTGAAACGGCATTGGCCACCTGCAAAGCCACTTGCTCGGCCCTGGCAGTGTCTGCCTTGAAAGGCAAAATAATTTCAATGGTGTACAAACTGAACTTGCCCAGCATGGACAAATGCTTGATGGTTTGGGTGAGCACCATGGCATTGGGTACTGCAAGCCGTCGCCCGGTGTATTTGCCAGACATGCCAATTTCAAACAGCTTGGTACTGAGCAAATCAATGTCGATCACCCGGCCGTTCTGGGTTCCGATTTCGATGTAGTCGCCAATTCTAAATGGCTTGGACAGCGAAATGTTCACATAGCCGAGTAAGCTGAGCACCACTTCCTTGCCAGTAATAATCAAGGCGCCAGCAATGGCCACCACGCTGAGAAACGCACCTGTAATTTGCGAAGCCCACACCGAAATCAACAGGAAAAATACAGCCATGCGCACCAGGTTTTTTAGAAAAACCAGTTGCGAACGTGCCTTTTCAGGGTGGTAGGGGTGAAGTTTGCGAAGCGACCAGGACAGCGCCCGGTTGACGAAGAAACCGCTGGCCATCAACCCGAAGGTGATGGCCAGTTTGAACAAGAACAAAGCGGTAGGGTCTTTGAATAATTCCATCCCGCTATGGTAACAGGGGAAGGCCTCCAATCAAGGGCAAACCACCGCCCGAGGTGTTGCCCTCTTGGCAGGCATCGGCGTTCTCGTAGCTTGAATCAATCACCTGATCAATCCACTGGTTAATCAAAGCCACGCCCTCGGTGTGTACCACACTGCGCGCCAAAGGTGGCATTTTTGCGGCCAGCTCGACAGCCTCTGGCCCCATGCGGTAAGGCACAATCGAATCACTCGACATGGCAGGGTGAATATCGTAAGTGCGTGTACCCCGCCCTTCCGAACCGCTGGCAGTTGGCTTTTTACAAATGCCATAGGTGCTGTCCACGGCCCGGAATACATCCACATAAAAGCCGGTGTTCGAGGCCTGCCCGTTCACGTTGTGGCAGTGCGCGCAGTTCACCTCAAGATAGGCTCGGGCACGGGCTTCAATGTCGCCTTTTGAATTGGCGGGCATACCTGAATCACCAGGGTTATTGAACTTTGGAATGTGGTTCACATTGGTGGCCACCTGCCGCTGATCCAGATTAAAACTGCTGGGGCAGCCGTTCATCAAGCCGGTTTCACACATGAACTTCAACTGGTTTTTGCCATTTACAGGGTGCTGGGCCTGCCCGGTGAACATGGGCGACTCGTTCACATAGGCGCGGTTCAAATTGCGTGGTTTCGGACCAATGGGTGCCGAGCCCGGGTCTACATCGTTGTTGCTGTGGCAAATGGCACACTGGCTTGCATTGGGGAACATGTAGGCATTGGTGCTGCCGGTTTGTCGCCTGCCCGAGTCGACGTCCACATAATCCCAGCTTGCCGCGGCGCTACCCCCAAACTGGGTCAGCACAGCCTTTCGTTTGCCATTGCCCGCATCTTGCCAAATGTACTCCAGCGCTTCCCAGTAGTTCTGGCCATCGGTGCGTTGGCGTTTGATCAGCAAACGTGTTTCATACGGCGTTTCTTTTGCACGTGGTTGATCCACGAACGAGAAAGTTTTTGCAATGATGGTGCCCACCGGGAATTCAATGGTGGAATTCACCCGACTTTCCTCGTCCTCCAGGAAACGCGCCTGTTTACCATCAGGAATAAACATGACCCTGTGTTTGATTGAATAATCACTGAACAGTTTGCTGTTCAACACATAAGGCATGCCCTGCCCGTTCGGTTTGCTGGCCGGGTTTTGATCATCGGCAAACAGGTTGTACTGGGCCAAGTCTGGACAATTTACGCGTGAAGCAGCCTGGTTGACTACACCGGCTTTCAACGGCACTTCACAGAGTGCTTTCACCGCCTCGGCAGCAGGTTCGGGTGCAAACTGCCCACTGGGTACGAAAGGTTCGAACTCAAAGTCGGGCAGGCGCGGCAGGTCGGCGCCAAAACGGGCCATGCAATCGTGTTTGTTGATATCAAACTCGCTGGGCAACAAGGGAACGCCCGTGGCAATCGACTGGATGTACTCCAGCGACAAATTGGCTGTGGGGTCATTGGTGTTCAGGTTGATTACTGCATCCAGACCACGGGTTCCATGAAAGTTGGCAAAGGCCAGGCTGTCTGATCCAAAATTATTGTCAGGGTTAATGCAGCTGAACCACCATGCCGGTACCTTGCGTTGCCCATTGGACTCGAACTTGTATTTGTTGTAGCGGCAACTTGGGTTGGGATTTTGGTTGCCCTGAATTGGTTTGCCATCGGCATCCACAGCCACATTGTTGCCATTGCGATCTTTGGGCAGGTCGCAACTGCTGTTCAGCGTGTCGGTGTAACCGTCCCACACAATGTGGGCACCACGGTAACCACCTCCACCCAGCGCATTTTTCAAACCCACAACTGCAGGAAATGCACTGGTCACCTGTCCGCCCTGTGTCGCCAAAATGGTCGCAAAATCGGGCTGCGGCAAATCATTGCCGTTGTTCTTGAATGTGTTGTCGAAAATATTCACTGCTTCGGAATACACATCCATGCGGCGGTCACCGTTCTCACCCAGCAAATCGTAGCTGGTTAAAATAATGCCCGCAGTGCCATTGTTCTCGAACACATTGTCATAAATATCGATCTTGTCGTAAGCCAGGGTAATCAGGCCTGAACCGCGCGGCACATTAGCAACAATCGAACCTGGCACCGCAAAGTTGTAAGTGTTGTTGTTGCGTGAGATATTCTTGAACACCCTTGAGCGCGAACCATATTGGGTCAGGTTGTCCAGGTCGTACACCAGGAAACCACCGGAATTACACTCAGCCAGGTTTTCGGAATATTCGCCGTCCTGAACGTTCTCAATCTCGAATCCGAACACATTGAATGCAGCGCGGCTTTTGCGAATTTTCGCAATATTGGTTTGGCCCACATAAATACCGGCATCAGATGCGCCAATACTTTCCGTTTCCTCGACCAGAATATTGCGGCTTTCAACGGGGTAAATACCATAACGCCCTGAAGCCGTGCTCACCGTGTAGTCGGGAGAGGTGTTGTCAGTTTCCAATGGGTTGGGGTTGGCTGGGTTGTGGCGTGCAGGGTCAGTACAGGCCACTTTGATTTCATCGCGGAAATTGGCCGCGGTAATTGGGCGCTCCTCAGGCAGTTTGCGTCCGCTACTCCAAATAGCACGTACTTTCTTCAACGTACCGTGGTTCACACCCTTCATTTTGAACGCGTCCCCAGGGGAGTCGCCAATCGTCAGGTTGCGCACGGTAATGCCGCGCACATTCGAGGCCAAGAAGCCTTCTTGCGAAGTGCTGTCACGAAACGACAGAAAGGTTTCATCCATGCCGCAGCCTTCAATAATCACATCCTCAGTGGTTGTAATCTGAATGCCGGTTTTCAAATCAAAAAAGCCGCAGTCAAACCGAAGAATATCCTTGGGCTTGAGCTGCACCATGGCCTTGACCATTTCTTCCGTGGCGTTGGGGCCAGGCTGAATCAGGAAAACCCGACCAGTAGACTCGGCAGGATTGATCACCGAACCACCGCCAGCGGTATTTGTGGGGTCGTCCCCGCCTGACGACAAACAAGCGCCAAGCACCAAAGTGGACAGGGAAAGGAGTACTGCTTGCAGTGCACGTTTGGAGTGAGCCACGTCCAACCTCGATCTTGTTATATGCATATGAGAAAAAACTGCTTGCCTGTACCTGTTACCACGCTAGAATCAAAGTGGATTGCGCTTTGTGTCGGCTAATTGACACTGCATGCGTGATGATTCATATTCGATCCTCACTACCTACAAAAGCATTCACTCATATAAGAATTGGAGGGACAGCAATGACTGAGTTAAAACAAGGCGCCGCACGCCTGCTGATAAGCATGGCACTGGCTGGCAGCAGCCTGCTGCTGGGCACTGGCGCAATCGCCAGCGAACTAACACCCGAGAAAAAACTGCAAGCCGCCAGCCTGGCCGCGACATGTGCGAACTGCCATGGCACCAATGGCCAAGGTGTTGAAGGAAGCGCGGTGACCGGGCTGGCCAACCTGAGTGTGGAATACATCAAAACCAACATGATCTGGTTTAAAACCGGGCAGCGCCCCGCCACCGTGATGCATCAACTTGCCAAGGGTTACACAGACGAGCAAATCGATATCATCGCCAACTACCTCGGCAAGAAAGACTAAGGAGCGCACCATGCAAAGACGACAATTTTTACAAACCAGCGCACTGGCCACGGCCTTGTTGGGCGGCATGCCCCTGTCAGCCACAGCAAAAAGCGCCAAAGGCAAAGTGGTGGTGATTGGTGGCGGTTACGGTGGCGCCACGGCGGCCAAATACCTTCGCATGCTTTCCGGCAACCAGCTCGATGTCACCTTGGTTGAACCCAATTCAACTTTCGTTTCTTGCCCGATGAGTAATTTGGTGGTGGGCGGTATTCGAAAGATCAACGAAATCAGCACTCCCTACACAGGCCTTACCCGCAACCACGGCGTAAAAATGGTGAAGGATTATGTCACCGCGATTGACGTTGAAAAACGCACAGTAAAACTGAAGAACGGCAAGACCCTGCCCTACGACAAACTGGTGTTGTCACCCGGCATTGATTTGCAGCTGGACAAAATTGAAGGGCTGGCTGCGGCCAATGCCAGTGGCCAGATTTTACAGGCCTGGAAAGCCGGTCCTGAAACTGTGGGTTTGCGCAAGCAGCTGGAAGCCATGCCCGATGGCGGCACCTACATTTTGAACGTACCACTTGCCCCTTATCGCTGCCCTCCAGGCCCCTACGAGCGCGCCAGCATGGTGGCCAACTATTTCAAACAGTACAAACCAAAATCAAAAGTATTGCTGCTGGATGCCAATGCCGACGTTACATCGAAAGGCAAGCTGTTCAAAGGCGTGTGGGAAAGTGAATACAAAGGTATTCTGGAATATCGCCCCAACATGAAAGTAACGGGTGTGGATGGCGCCACGAAAACTGTTCGTTTTGAGTTTGAGGAGCCCATCAAAGGAGACGTGCTCAACATTCTGCCGGACCAACGTGCCGGCAAACTGGCGGTCGATTCTGGCATTGCAAACCTGAACAACCGTTGGGCCGAAGTGAACTACATGACCTTCGAGTCCACAGTTGCGCCCAATGTGCATGTGATCGGCGACTCGGTACAAGGCGCACCAATGATGCCAAAAAGCGGCCACATGGCCAACAGCCAGGCCAAGGTGGTTGCGGCAGCCATTGTTGCCCAGCTCAGCGGATGGGAACCCAACCCCACACCTTTGACGAACAACACTTGCTACAGCTACGTGACCACGACCAATGTGATTCACGTGGCCAGCGTGCATGTGTACAACGCCGAGAAAAAAACCTTCCTCACTGTGGAAGGGTCCGGCGGTGTGTCCGCTGCCCCCAACGAACTGGAAGGCACCTACGCCTGGAACTGGGCCCAGAACATTTGGGCAGACACACTGGTTTAAAAGTAACAGCGCAATGAACTAGCGCTGCTGAAAACTGGCCCGCATCTGGTTGATTTTTGAATCCAGACTGCGGGCTTTTTGTTCCAGTTCTCCAGTTTCCCGAAACAAGTCTGCCGCAGTGCGCTGAAGCGCCGAAACAGTTTTTTCCGCCTTGCTGCGTTCACTTGACGACAAAGCTTTGTTGTCTGCCCTGCTTCGGTTCTGTGTGATTTGCTCCGTCAGGGCTTTGGATTGCTCGCGCTTGTCTTGCAACTGGCGCTCTACCTCATTGCGCTCCCGCTGAACGCTGTAAACAAGCTGCCCCTCTTTAAAGCCCGCACGTACCTTTGGATAGGTTCTCTCATTGCACTGGTCCGGGTAAGCCGCCCCCTTGGAACCCAGATCAAAACCGGTATTCACAGTGCAGTAGTTTTTCAAACCCTGATCAAAGCCTTTGTTGTACTCCTCAAGGTTCACGGTCACTTTGGCTTCTGCACAGGCTGAGCGGTGCTCGGCAACCCGGGCCTGGGTGTACCCTTGCGATGCATCAGTAAAACCAATCTCGCGCCAATTGGCCACCAGGCATTCTTCCTTGCTCAGGGTGGCACACCCGCTAACGCCGAGAAGTATCAGCACCGCCGACAAAAACCTCCCACTCATTGCTCACCTCATCTTGTTTTTATTCATGACAAATCTATACCACGCCCTACAAACAGCCGTCTGTAGTCTGAGTGGACTAAGTTGGTACAAGGGACAGGGCGGTATGTTTATTGCATTCAACATTTCTGCAACAAGTGCTCAATAGCGATACTTTTCTGCCGTTAATTCAATTGTAGTGAATGCGCATACAAGCGTAATTTAAACAAAACGAGCCAGCACACCTTAAAGCAATTCAAAAGGGGACATTAAATGGCCGCTCAAACACCTGTATCCAGCCATCCCAAATTGGGCATGGCCGATGTTGCCAAACTTGCCGCCCGTGAAGGTTATTTGTTTGGTTTGAGTTTTCTATTCCGCCAGCGCGTGGCGCAATTCGTGCCGGAATTCAGCCCCAACTTTCACAACCGCCAGTTGCCCATTGTGTTCATGGTGCCGGGTTATATGGAAAAACCGGGCTGTTTTGCCACCCTGTATGAAGAACTGCTCTGGAGCGGTGTACGCGTGGCTTTGTATCAGCCGCGCTACGTGCTGGCCTCGGTACACGAGATGGCTCGAGATTTTGGGCACTACATGGACACGGTTCTGGAACAAGCCGAATGCGAAGGGGCCAACACCTACCTGCTGGGGCATTCCATGGGTGGGCTGATCGTGCGCAAAGCCATGAGCACCCGTTGGCACAGCCACACCCAGGTGCAACACCTGTTCACACTGGCTTCGCCCAACAATGGCACGCACATGGCTCACTTGGGCGTGGGCGACTGCGCTGTTGACATGCTGCCCAACAGCGACTTCTTGAACGAATTGAATGTGGAAGACGACGCTCACCGGCAAAAAATGAGCAGTGTGATTGCCATTCCTGATGCATTGATACTGCACCATCGATTTGCCCACCTGGAAGGTGCGGCCAACCATGTGATTGACCGCACAGGCCACATGGCTTTGCTGGATGAGCCGCGACTGATTGAACTGTTGAAACGAAAAATGCAGGGGCAAAACCCGCATCAATTGTTGGGTGCCTGATTCGCCAGGGCGATCAGCTGCGCTTGCTGACCGATTTGAAATACAACTCAGACTGTATTTCACGTACATGCACACTGATTTGGGTTTGTGGGCCTTCTGCCTGAAGGCATGTTCTTTCAAGTACCTTGAGCAACACTTGCCCCAAGTGTTCCTGCACGGTGAATTCTCGACCACTGAGTAACTCGACCGTGGCTGCAACAAAAGCATGGTCACCGCTTTCAGCCGCAGCCACGCCCATGCGATAAGAACGCAAACCGTGAATTCGGGTCTTGATGTCGGCATCCATAAAAATACCGAGCCCCATCAGGGCTTTATTCACTTGAAGCAGCACCCAGGACTCGTCCAGATTGTGCAAGTTGTCACTGTATTCAATCGTAATGTGGGGCATGTAGAAAGCCTTTGTATGTGACAAAACCGTGAAAGTTCATGGTTTTGTCTAGTATAAATTACCTACAAAACTGCTTGTCGTTCCAAAACCTTAACGCGACAATGATCACATTGAACGCTGTTACAGTGTTCAACCTCATGTCTCCTCTTCTCCGCAAGCGAGAAAGGTTAAGCCGACTTCTCAGGAAGTCGGCTTTTTTTTAATCTGCGGTAGCACTTTGCCCAATATGTGCCTCAATCAAACCGGCCAACACCTCCGGCTGGTCGTGGTGAACCATGTGTCCAGCATGGTCAACGACCACATGCCTCCAGTTGGGCACGCAGTTGAACCGGGTACGGAACGCATCAAAATCAACGGGCTCACCGGCGCGGCTCAACCACATGCCTGCCTCGGTCTGTTTGGCTTCGACATGCAACACCGGCGCTGCAATATTGCTCCAACAGGCTTGCGCCTCTGCCAACCTGTAACCAATCGGATTCATGATTTTGTGCGCAGCATCGCCCAGCAAGCTGTAACCGTCATTCCCCACCCGGCTCCAGAACTGCGCCAAATACATGGCCTTCTCGTCGCTCAGCCGGTGGTTGGTTTTCTGCAAACGCCTGGCCACTGCCTCCAGGCTGCTGTAAGCGCGCAGTTCTTTGGGTGTTTTAATTTCATCGAGCCAATTGGAATAGCGCTTGGGTGCTTTTTCAGGCGGTGAATCGAGCATGCCAAAACCTTCCAGATTCACCACACTGCGAATGCGCTGTGGTCGAACACCTGCATACATCATGGCGATGTTGCCGCCCATGCTGTGGCCTACCAGGTTCGCGGGCTGCGTGGGCGAGAAGTGATCCAGCAAGGCATCCAGGTCTGCCAGGTAATCTGGAAACCAATAAGAGCGAATGCCGGGCGAACCATCGGCCACAGGCCAATCGCTCAAACCAAAGCCTCGCCAGTCGGGGGCCACCACCCGATAATCCTGTTTCAGGGCATCCACCACAAATTGGTAGCTGGCGCCTACATCCATCCAGCCATGCACCATAACGAGCAAGGGCGCATCTTCAGGGCCCCAGCAATGCAGGTGGGTGCGCAAACCGCGCAAGTCGACGAAACTGGATTCATGTTGTTTCAAAGGCTGGTAAATATTCACTGCTGGCTCACTTTGTTGTTTGTCAAAGTGTATGCGATCTACCCCAGTGCTGAATTTGACTCGGCCCTCTAAACGGGAAAGAAAAACTGTCGAATTCAATATTTCAACTTATCATTCATCAAAACTTAACAAAACCGGAGACCTGCATGCCCAAACTGGATGCTGCATTGATTGATGCATTGGGGGAACCCATGCCCGAACTGGAACAGCTCAGCGCCGCCAACCAAAAGAAGCTGGCCGCGGACCTGGCTGCCGCCCACCAAGCCCACGATGCTTTTTTAAAACAAAGCATGGACAACGCGCTGGAACACATTCCCCGCTTGTTGCGCGGCACCGTCAAAAAAATTCTGGGACTGTAAACCATGGACAGAAACACTGAACTGCGCCGCCTGGCGCAAGCACTGCACAAGTCTGCCGACGACCTGGCGTATCTGGACAAGCTCGACGCTTTGGCTTTGCAGAAACTTCGCACCAATTTTCAAAACAGCCTATTGAATAAATTCGGCCACGTGTTTGAACGCATTGCCGGTGCGGGCAAACTGGCACCCGACTCCATCAGTGCAACGCTGTGCACCAAGGTATTTGGCCCGGCCATTACGGCCAATATGTCGTACTTCACCCCCATGAGCAAAGCAGTCAGCTTGTGCAAACTGTTTGATGCCGACTTTATGGCCGAAGTGGCCCGCGAGCAAATTCCCGAACGTGCCGTCGACATGCTGGCGGAACTGCCCGTCGAGCAATTGAAGAAAGTAACCGCCAAACTGGTTGAACATGGCGACTTTCACGTACTGGGCGGGTTTACAGACTATATCCCCGAGAAAAAAGCCATCGAGATCATGGAAGTGATCAAGGACCCAGCCGCAAATCTGCACATTTCGTTTTATGCGCAACGCAAAGACCGTATTGCCAAGCTGGCGAACATGCTGAATGACCAGAAGCTGGTTGAACTGATTGCTGCGGCATTTGCAGACGAAAACCTGATGGTTGAGGTGGGATTGATTACCGCCGAGATGGACGACAAGGCGCAGGTGCGCATGGCCAAACTGACTGACAAGGTGAACAAAACGTATCGGGGGATTGCCAAGGCCAAAGCAGAAGGCCTGGGATACGCAGACCGAATGGCGGCCTACTTCGCGGCGTGAAACCCAAAACCTATAACAATTGTAAACGAGGTGATTAAACTGCTGTAATCAGTTGATCACCTGTCAGGTGAAAAGGCTACTCTAGGGTCAAACCTGTTAGCCTTTCTTCCATGCCTCTTCCCGAAACACCTGCCAACAACAGCAACAAGCAATCCTCCTTGGGCTTGCTTCCATGGTTGATTGGCGTGGCTCTCTCCGCGTGCGTACTCAGCCTGCTCCTGTTTAATTCCATTCAGGAACAAAGCGAGGCCCAACGCGTCAAGGCGGAGGTGCGCTACTCGCTGGACCATCACGCCAACAAGCTCGACAAGATTGTGGGCAAGGCCAGCGCCAATCTGCATTCAATCGAAGTGTTTGTGCGGCAAACACCAGAGTTAAATCAAGCCAGTTTCGAGCAGTTTTCCTCGCTGTTGTCGGTTGAAAACCCAGCCATTCGCAGTCTGCAATACGCACCGAAAGGAATTCTTACATTCCTGACGAACCCTGCGTTGAACCAAAGTGCAATTGGCCTGAATCTTTACAAAGTCCCGCTGACCGCACCGTATCTTGAAGAGGCAGCATTAACAGGCAAAACCGTCCTGGAAGGACCGCGCGAACTGGTTCAAGGTGGTCATGCACTGATTCTTCGATACCCTGTTTACCGCCAACGCAACCCCGACAGCAATCGCGACTTGATGGGTTTTGCAGCAGTATTAATCGATTTTGAATACGTCAAACAAAAGGTAATTGAGCCACTGGAACAACAGGGGCTGATTGTACGCATTCAACAAAAAAGCCCGATGCATGCCAACTGGGTACCCATCCACGGCAACCCCGATTCCCAATTAATCGACCCTATCTCATCGACTGTTTTTTTTCCGTATGGCGAATGGTCCATTGAAGTGGCGCCAAAACAAGGGTGGAGCCCCACGGTAGGCATTCACCCGTTTCTTGTTCTGCTTGCTGTGATCACCATGGCCATTGTGGTCTGGATGTCCTTGCATGAATACAACTCACGCAAAGCCATGCAAGCTGCCTATGAATCGGCAAAATCGGCCAATGAATTAAAAGACAGACTGATTGCCAATGTGTCGCATGAAATACGAACTCCGCTGACCTCGATCAACAGCATTGCAATGATGCTGGATGTGCCAACGTACTCCACCGAAGTGCAAGACTTGGGCAAGGCCATTAAACAATCCAGTGAAGCGGTCAATGTGATTGTGAATGATCTTCTGGATCTCTCCAAAATTCGGCAGGGATACTTTCGACTCAACGACAGCAATTTTCAGCTGGCCACCCTGATCGACAACACGGCAAACATGCTGCAACAGCAATGGCTTCAGAAACCAGGTGTAGAGCCGATTCTTCTTGAACCACCGTCCAGCCGAACCACTTATCTGGGTGACAGAGGCCGAATTGAACAGGTGGTGCAGAACCTGATTTCCAATGCATTCAAGTTCACGATGTTTGGCAGTGTGACGGTACGATTCCAGGTTGTGACAGAAAGCCGGGAACGGGACCAACTTGTTGTTGAAGTATCCGACACAGGTGTGGGCATTCCGCAAAGCGACATGGAGCGGATATTTGATGCGTTTTACCAAGTTGATTCATCACTTCAAAAGCGCTACAACGGCGCCGGGCTAGGCCTTGCAATCTGCCGACAAATTATCGAGGTGATGGGAGGAACCATACAGGTTCGCAGCAAACCCAATCTTGGTACTCAATTTGAGTTTCGCTTGCCACTTACACATGGAGCGCTGAAGCAAGACCAAACAGATTCTGAGACCCTTGCTGCCAGCCGGATGTTGCTTCACGTAGGGGACATGGCTTTGGACCCGCAACTTGCGATAACACTTGAACCAGACTGGCAAGTCCGTTTTCTCCACCGCGACATTACCACCGAAAAAGTTTTGCCCATACACGACAATGCCCGCGTATTGCTGGACATACCCGAACCGCTGGGTGCAGACAAAATGAACTGGCTAAGCCAGTTCCTGGACAGACAACAACATTTGACCCAACACATCGTGTGGCTTGGCAAAGATTTGCCAGCGATCGCCCAGAAACACAATATTCGCCAGTTGATGAAACCGTTGACACGAAAACGTTTGAGCCGTGTCTATGAAAATGAGAGGGAAGAACAAACGTCTTTTCCTGAGCATACAGGTGCGACGCCACTTCGCCTGCTGTTGGCCGAGGACAATGCGTTGAATGCCAAGGTTTTCAAGAAACTGCTGGAGAATCGGGATGTTACGGTGACCTGCGTATACAACGGGGCTGACGCCCTGGCCTTGCTCACCAGCGGAAACGCACATTTTGATGCTGTGCTGATGGATCTGCAAATGCCGGTCATGGACGGTCTGGAAGCAACACGACTGATCCGCCGGCATGAAGAACTGCAAGGGCTGCTGGTCTACGCGGTTTCAGGCCATGTCAGCAGCAGTATGAGAAACGAATGCCTCAACATTGGTTTCACCAATTTCATTACCAAACCATTTGATCCGGACATGTTGATCGACGACATTCGCGCCCGATTGAAAGAATCAGGCCGATCACATTGAGATACAAAACATGAAACAATTTTCCGGGAACTGGGTTTACGCGGTTGTGGTGTGTGTGCTCGGCGCAGGCCTTAGCACTGCAATCGGCATTACGCTGCAAAACAACGCCCTTGAAAACCAGCGTATTGCTTTTGAACACTTGCTGGACAGGCGAACGGACGAACTTCAGCGAACCGTGAATGAATACAAGCTGAGCCTTTTGAACACCGCCACATTCATCACCGCCTTTGGCCAGGAAGAATTGACGCCATCGCGATTTAGCGAATACGTCACTGGCCTGAAACTAAAGCAAAACTTTCCAGGCGCACTTGGTCTGGGATTTGCCCGGAAAGTACCCCTCAAAGAGGAGCCCGCATTTCTTCGGGAAATGCAGGCAAAAGGACTGCAAGATTTTCAGATCCGTTTTATCAGCCCCTCTTCGCAAGACCGTTTCGTGATGCAGTACATTGAACCAGCCAAGGAAAACTACTCGGCACAGGGTCTCGATTTGGGCTCCGAAAACATTCGTCGAGAAAACTGCCTCAGTGCCTTTTCAAGGGCCGGACTGGCCGTATCAAAGCCCATTACCATGATTCAAAACGCCGATGTTGGGCGTATGGGGTTCACGATGCTGATGCCAGTGTTCAACAAACCCATACCATCAAGTGATCTTGGTGTGCGCTACAAGGAATTGTTGGGTTGGGTGTCTTTTCCAATTTCAATCGACCGCTTCCTGAAACCCTGGATGACACAGCAACCCGATTTACAAGTGCGAATTTTTGTACTCGAAGAAGCCGACAAGCCGATGCTTTTTTTCGACAATGTTGAACCAAAAAATGTCTCCCTGTTTCCACACACGGCAGCAACGCGAGATGTACAACTGGGTAACCGCAGTTGGCGACTGGAGTACTGGCCTGTAAATCCGGCAAAAAGCAGCGGACACAATCCAATTTACCTTGCCTGGATTTTGCTCGGTATTTCACTCAGTGTTTTTGCTGCATTCAAACTGAAAAAGGCCATGGATACTCACAACACCCTGACCTTACATCAACACATGGTAAACAACTCATCCGAAGCCCTGATTGCCGAGGACACTCTTGGAAGAATTTTGGTGTGGAACCGGGCTGCAGAGGAGTTATTCGGACTGGACCAGGCCAGTGTTCTCTACGATCAAGAACAAAACCTGACAGTGCCGGAAGAACTGCGATCCTCCGAAAAACGACTCCACCAACGCGCAGCGCAGGGGGAGACACTTAAAAACATTCAAACCCTGCGAACGAATGATTCTGCGCAACGGATCCACCTGCGCATGAATTTGTCGCCGATCTACAGCAGGGATAGACAGTTGATTGGTTTCACCAAGTCATTCCGCGATGAGACTGAAGCGCGCATGCTCTGGAAAGACATGCACTCACTGGAAGAGCTGATCACGCACGCGCCCGATGGCGTCATTACACTGGATGAATCACGCCGGATAAAACTGGCCAACCCGGCAGCCCTGTTGTTGTTGCAGGGAATGAATGTGAAATCAACCCTGACTGGACAAAAAATTACCGATTTGCTGGCACCCAACGTGTTGGTTGAGTTTGAACAGGAAGTACTGCACCCCCTTTACAAGAATAGAAAAGTTGAGGTGTTGTTCAACTGGCCGGTTCCCGGGCACATTGAACAAACACCGCTGCTTTTCAGGGGATTTGTTTTGAACTACCCAGACCTTGGCGAATCGGTTTGGGCATTACGTTTAGAAAAAAGCAACAAATCGTACACACAGTTAAATTAATTTATACTAATTAAATCAATAACTTAATAATATAGAAATATAACTCTAACTTTATTTATTGATTTTAAGTGTACAACTGTACACAATACTAACCATGCAAACACAACACAGTTTGCTGGGTTAAAGCGAAAGCCCCGATTTCGCATCCAAAGTAAAAGGGATATCAAAATGAAAAACTTCATCGACTCAGTAATTCGCACTCCTGGCATTTTGTTCATGTCTGTATTGACATCTGGCTTCATGGTTAATGCTGGCGTGCAGTACATCAATGGCACAAACCTTGAAGGCCCGAATTTGTTGGCTGCAGGCTGCCTGGTGGTAGGTCAGCTTGCCTTGGTAGTGGTTCAGCAAATGCGCCGCTTCGGTCAAGACAACAAACTGACTTTGCAATAATGCAGTGGCTAGAAAGGCGGCAAGCCCTGCCGCCTTCGCCACAACAATCTTACTTACCCCGCAGTTTCCTCTCTCGCTGTCACAATCCAGTCTTAAATCTGTCAAACGCAGGCAACACTGCCGCAACACACTGCTCGCATTGATCACTCATCAAAGCAAAGCACATGCGCGTCTCTATCATTGGCAGTGGATATGTTGGTTTGGTTACAGCCGCCTGTTTGGCCGAAGTGGGCAACAAAATTCTGTGTTGCGACATCGACGCCGCCAAGATCACTCAGCTTCAGAATGGGCAAAGCCCGATTTACGAACCTGGTCTGGATGAATTGCTCGAACGCAACATTCGCGAGCAACGCTTGGATTTCACCACCCGAATTGAAGACGCGGTAAACCACGCCGAACTGATTTTTATTTGCGTGGGCACGCCGCCTCGCGAGGATGGCAGCGCTGATTTGCGCCACGTGGTTAAAGTGGCCCAGCAAATTGCCACACACATGAACGGCTTTAAAGTCATCATCAACAAATCGACTGTGCCTGTGGGCACTGGCGAGCGAGTGGCCGATGAAGTGCGCCGCGTGCTGGTGCAACGCAATGCCCTGCATGCCTTCACAGTGGTGTCGAATCCTGAATTCTTGAAAGAAGGCGCGGCAATTGACGATTTCCTGCGCCCTGACCGCATTGTACTGGGCACCGACAACACCCCCGCAGGGCAACGCGCCTTGCGCATGATGAAGTCGCTGTATGCCCCCTTCCAGCGCCACCACGAGCGCCTGATGTGCATGGATGTTCGCTCTGCTGAATTGACCAAATACGCCGCCAACGCCATGCTGGCTACCCGCATCAGCTTCATGAACGAGCTGGCCAACCTTGCTGAAAAAATCGGTGCTGACATTGAACAGGTGCGCGCTGGCATCGGCTCAGATCCCCGCATTGGCTTCTCTTTTCTGTACGCAGGTTGTGGTTATGGTGGGTCGTGCTTCCCCAAGGATGTCCGCGCACTGATTCAAACCGGCGAGGAAGCGGGCGAGAACCTGTCCATTTTGCGGGCTGTCAACCACAGCAATCAGCGCCAAAAACGCGTGTTGGTGGAAAAAATTATTCAGCGCTTCGGCGAAGACCTCAGCGACATGACCTTTGCCATGTGGGGGCTGGCCTTCAAGCCGGAAACCGATGACATGCGCGA
The DNA here is from genome assembly GCF_029087225.1 of Limnobacter olei. GTDB lineage: Bacteria > Pseudomonadota > Gammaproteobacteria > Burkholderiales > Burkholderiaceae_B > Limnobacter > Limnobacter olei. The sequence continues at coordinate 56,247 of NZ_JARFJD010000026.1, forward strand.
GGCCAGCAGCCGCACCATTGCCGCGGAACTGGTACTACGGGGTGCCAAAGTTCAGGCCTTTGACCCGGTGGCCAACGAAACTGCGCGCCGCGCCATGGAAGAAGATCTGGCCGCATTCCGGCAAGACGGCCCCTTACTGGGCGAATTCGAAATTGCTAAAACCCAGGAAGAGACCTTGTTCAATGCAGATGCCTTGATTGTGTGTACCGAGTGGCGCATGTTCAAGAGCCCAGACTTTTTAATGTTGAGCCGCACGCTTCGCCAAAAGGCAGTTTTCGACGGTAGAAACCTGTATGACCCCGCACTGCTGGCGGACTACGGCCTTGTTTATGAGGGGATTGGCCGCAGGGCTGAACCAATGGATCAGGGTTTATCGGTAGAACAAATGCGCTTGGCGTCTTAAAATTTAACGCCTTTGCCTTTATCATTGCGCAAGAGACAAAACACACCATCATCCACCCAGGACGAGCGCAATGATCAAGGTAGCCATCAGCGGCACGGGGCTTTTCGTGCCCAGCCAAACCATCACCAACGATGAATTGGTGGAGTCATTTAATGCTTACGTAGCGAAGTTCAACGAAGAGCATGCCGCGGAGATTGCCAGCGGAGAACTTCAGGCATTACAGCCCTCCAACTCGGCCTTCATTGAAAGCGCATCGGGCATCAAGCAACGCTACGTGATGGAAAAGGAAGGCATTCTGAACCCGGACCGTCTGCACCCTTACTTCAAAGAGCGCCCGAATTCCGAACTGTCGATGATGGCAGAAATTGCCGTGGACGCTGGCCGCAAAGCGATGGACGACGCGGGGCTTACCGCCGCTGACATTGATGCCGTGATTTGTTCAGCTTCGAACATGCAACGCGCCTACCCGGCCATGGCCATTGAAATTCAGGAAGCCTTGGGCATTGAAGGTTTCGGCTACGACATGAATGTGGCCTGTTCTTCTGCCACTTTCGGGATTGAGCAGGCGGTGAACGCAGTGCGTAGCGGCACAGCCCGCGCCGTATTGATGGTGAACCCGGAAATTACCTCGGGCCACCAGGCCTGGCTGGACCGCGATTGTCACTTTATTTTCGGCGATGTGTGCACGGCTGTCATTGTGCAGCGCCTGGAAGACGCCAAACCCGGTAGCTGGGAGGTGTTGGGCACCAAGCTGGCCACCAAGTTTTCGAACAACATTCGCAACAACTTTGGTTTCCTGAACCGGTCTGAGGACGCCGACCACGACGGTCGCGACAAACTGTTCATGCAGGAAGGCCGCAAAGTATTCAAGGAAGTCTGCCCTATGGCTGCCGAGCACATGAGCACCCATTTGCAAAGTCTGGGTTTGAGTTCGGCCACTGATGTGCGCCGCTATTGGCTGCACCAGGCCAACCTGGCCATGAACCAGCTCATTGCCAAAAAACTGCTGGGCAGCAGTGAATTCACGGCCGACAAAGCACCTGTCATTCTTGATGAATTCGCCAATACCGCCTCGGCGGGTTCTGTGATCGCGTTTCACCGCCACAAAGATGATTTGGGCAGCGGCGATGTGGGCGTCATCTGCTCCTTCGGCGCGGGTTATTCGATTGGCAGCGTAGTGGTTCGGAAGACCTGAACGCTGCATGCCCTGGCCCATGCGCGGCCAAGCTTCGGTGTGGGTGCCCACATCACCTTGCCTAAGCAAGGCTTCAGAGCCGGCTTGATGCCTCTGGCTTGGCGCATGCGAAACGCGTAAGCGTCTTCACATCGACTCCTTTCGGAGTCGCCCCGCGCTGCGAGGCCGCCGGGAAGCCTTGCAAAGCCGGCAAGGCGGTG
>NZ_JARFJD010000027.1 GCF_029087225.1 Limnobacter olei
TAAGCGTCTTCGCATCGACTCCTTTCGCAGTCGCCCCGCGCTGCGAGGCCGCCGGGAAGCCTTGCAAAGCCGGCAAGGCGGTGAAGCACCCAAACCTTGCTTTACGCCACGCTTGTGCGCCGCGCTGCAAGTCACCTGCCTATTTGCGAAGCTAGCTCAGGTTGCAATGCCCTCGCAACGCCGATCAAGAAAACCTGCCCGTTTGAATTCACCCGCCACGGTCGGCCGAGGGCCGACACCGAGACTCGGCCCGCCCTTTTGCCGAGCGAGGTGAGTCAGGGTGAATATCAAAAAGGGAAAATCAGGTTTTCTGGCGAGAGAGGGTATGCACCTGAGATAGCGTAGCGACTGCAAG
>NZ_JARFJD010000028.1 GCF_029087225.1 Limnobacter olei
GAGGGCCGACACCGAGACTCGGCCCGCCCTTTTGCCGAGCGAGGTGAGTCAGGGTGAATATCAAAAAGGGAAAATCAGGTTTTCTGGCGAGAGAGGGTATGCACCTGAGATAGCGTAGCGACTGCAAGCAGACTCTCGCCAGCGCAACAAACTGTTCAAGCGCCGTATGTCTTGTCCAGATACCGCAAAATGTCGTTGGACTCGTACATCGCCACACCCGTGTTCGGATCGATCAGATAAGGCACTTGCACCTTGCCAGTGTTCTCCGACAACCAAGCCCGGTTGCGCGTGGTGCCTTGTGGCGCCTTGAACAGCTTGTCGCGGAAAACAGGCGGGCCCATGTCAGTCATGGCGCCCTTGGGCGTGTTCTTCAGCAGATATGGAATTTCCAGCTCACACAAACGCGCACGCACAGGCTTGGAGTACGGGCTGCTCTCAAAGCTGTATAGGACCAACGGCTCAGCAGGTGCTTTCGATGGTCGGGCTTTCATGCCCTGAAAGCCACCGACACGATATTGGAAAGTACTCGCCAGCATCGATGAACCCACCGCCACTTTGCGCCCAAAGCCTTGTTGGCTTTTCAGTTTACTGTCGTAGGTTTTGGCCAGGTAATCGATGATGTCGGCAGATTCATTCATCACCACGCCTGTGTTGTCATCCACCAGCATTGGAAACTTGGTGCCGGGCAACAATTTGCGAGCCTCGTCGCGAAAACGCTTACCACCTGCGGGGCAAGGCAAAATCATCACATCCAGATCCATTTCACTCAAAGCCTCCCGCACCAGTCTGCAAAACGGGCTGATCTCGATGTCATAGAGCTTCAACACTTTTTCAGGCGTTTTTCGGGCTCGGGCAGTGATGCCGGTGCCGCGCCAGCCGCGTGCTGTGCCTGCCAGCAAGTTGAAAATTGCGTCGATGTTGGTGTTCATGGCTTGCCTCTGTCCTAGAATTATTCGAAATTGTCGTTATTTTGTGCGCGAACGTGTCCGCAGTGTAGACGAATCCCCCTAGCCCGCCGCATTGCTTGTTACTATTTTTTCAAACACACCCGCACCGGAGAAGACACTTGAAAAAACTGCTGCTGATCAACGGTCCCAACCTGAACCTGTTGGGCACGCGCGAGCCAGGTATTTATGGACACATGACTCTGGCTGACATTGAAAAGGCCTTGAAGAACATTGCATTCACCGACGGTTTCGAATTGATGACCTTTCAAAGCAACCACGAAGGTGCCTTGATTGACCGTATTCACAAGGCAAAAACCGAAGATGTCGCGGGCATTGTGATCAACCCCGCCGGTTATACCCACACCAGCGTGGCGCTGCGCGACGCACTGGCGGGTGTGGCCATTCCGTTCATTGAAGTGCACCTGTCCAACATCTACAAACGCGAGAGCTTTCGCCACAACAGCTATTTTTCAGACCTGGCTGAAGGCGTCATTTGCGGGCTGGGCTGGCAAGGGTATGTGTACGCCTTGCGGCAACTGGCCTCGAAGTAAGCAAAGCGGGGGCATGGTGATTTTCGGTTCAATTTTGTAAAGATCAGTTAACAGCTGAACAAACAGCCCGAGACTGTGGTCTGATGGGCACTCAACAATAAAAACGACACCATGAAGCACCACCTCAAACCCCTGTTGCCCTTTGTCTTGGCTTTATCGCTGGGGGCTTGCGCCACTGTTGAGTCCAGAAAGCCAGAAATTGACAGCCGGTTTGAAAATGCAACTTTCAAACCCTTGGTCAGCCCGGATGCAGTGCAGCCCCCGGCTGACTGGTGGAAGGGTTTTGCAAGTGGACAACTCAACACACTGATGCAACAGGCACAGGCCGACAACCTGAGCCTGGAAGCCACAGAGGCCCGCCTGCGTGCAGCGCAGGCCAGCCTAGAGGCGGCTCAGGCCAGTTTTTTCCCCTCGCTCACCCTGAATGCAGGGCGACAGGAAAACACCGTGAAAGGCACCAGTATTCAAGGACAGGCCACCAACAACCGCGGACTGTTTACCTCGGCCTCGTTTGTGGCCAGTTATGAAATCGATTTGTGGGCTAGGGTTCGCAACACAGCCAAGGCCTCTGAATTGCAGCTTCAAGCGACGCGCTACGAACTGGATACCGCCCGCATCAGCATAGCGGGTCAACTAGCCACCACTTGGTCCCAATGGGTGGCGGCTGACCAAACCGTGCGGCTGTTCGAGACGGAACTTGAGAATTTTAAGACCAACCTGAAGTTGGTTGAATTGCGATTTCGTCAAGGCGGTGCGGTGGCCTCAGATGTATTGCAGCAAAGGCAACTGGTTGAGTCGGCCCAAGGCAACCTGGCCCAGGCCCGATCCAATCGAGACGTACTGCTCAATAGCCTTGCGCTGCTGGTGGGCCAGCCTCCGAATAAAATCAGCCTGAACAGCGAGAACCTGCCTACCCTGCCCGCTTTGCCCGCCACCGGCTTTCCCGCTGAACTGCTAAATCGCCGTCCCGATGTGCAGCAGGCATGGGCACAGGTGCTGGCAAACGATCGCAGCGTGGCCGCCGCGATTGCCAACCGCTTCCCACAACTCAGTTTGCGTGCAAGCTTTAGCGATCAAACCCCCGATTCCGACTTGCTGTTTGACAACTGGGTGCGCAATTTGAGTGTGAATCTGGTTGCGCCACTTTTCGACGGTGGCGCACGCTCCGCAGAAGTGGAGCGTCAGCGCGCCTTGCTTGACCAAGCCGTGGCACAGTATCAGGAAGCGGCCATCAATGCACTGGCCGATGTAGACAATGCACTGATTCAGGAAACCCGCCAAGGCGAGGCTGTGGAAAGTTTTCAACGCCAGCTTGAACTGGCTGAGCTCAGTTTGAAGCGACTTTTTGCAGGCTACCGCAATGGCACAGTCGACTACCTGGCCATTCTGGATGCACAACAAAGCACCAGCCAGCTAAGGCGTAACCTGGTGAATGCACAACAACAACTGGTGGGCTTTCGGATCGCCCTTTACAGGGCGCTGTCCGGCAGCATTCCACAATCTACAGCAGCAGAGCAGTCATGAGTGATCAATCTTTTTTCAAGCGCAAGTGGGTACAAATTGGCCTGGCCGTCGGGGTCGTTGCCCTGGGTGTTGTTGGGTCTGAATTGCTGGTGGCCACGGCGCCCACTGCCAGCCGCAAACCGCCGGAAAAAGTTGCACGGTTGGTGACCACCGAGGCCGTGAAAGCCGGGGACTACACAGTCAGCTTGTTGGGTTATGGCGTGGTTAAACCCGAACAACAAATTACTTTGCAGGCGCGGGTAAGCGGCACTGTTCAAAGCATTGGTCCGAAGTTTGTACCGGGCGCATCCTTCAAAAAGGGCGAGGTGTTGGTACAGCTGGACAACACCGACTACCGAATTGAATTACAAACGGCGCAAGCCGCACTTGCACAAGCACGATCCACGCTCACCTCCGAGCTGGGTAACCAGGTGGTGGCGCAATCCGACTTCGAATTATTGGGTTTGAATGTGGATGAACGTGAACGTGCGCTGATTTTGCGCAAACCACAACTGGAAGCCGCCAAGGCCACTGTGCAGTCTGCGCAGGCCGGTGTTGAGCGCGCCAAGGTGAACCTGGAGCGTACCATTTTGCGGGCACCTTTCGACGGTGTGGTGGTGAGTCGTGAAGCAAGCGTGGGCGCGCAAGTCAGCGCCTCCACCGCACTTGGCGTGTTGGCCAGCAGCGAGGCCTACTGGATCAGCGTGGCCGTGCCGCAAGCCGATTTGAAATGGATCAAGTTTCCTGAAGGCAAACAGACGGGCTCAACCGTGTGCGTCAGCGATGCAAGCAGCAATGAAGAGGGTTGCCACAAGGGCACAGTACTGAACCTGCAAACCAGTGTTCAAGACAATGGGCGACAAGCTCAAGTGCTGGTCGAAGTGCCTCGCAGCCAAAACAAGAGCAACAACAAAAACCTGCAGCCACTGTTGCTGGCCCAATATGTGAAAGTTCGCTTTGATGGTATTGAGCTGAAAAATGTGTTCAAGCTTGCGCCCTCCTCTGTGCATGACAACGCGGTGTGGGTCAACGATGGCGGCGAACTTGATATTCGCCCCGTCAATATCGCCTTCCGCTCGGCCGAGTATGTGCTAATAGATCAAGGCTTGAACAATGGCGAAAACATTGTGACCTCCAACCTCGGTTCGCCAGTGAATGGCATGGCAATTCGGACCAATGATGCCGCCAGCACCACACCCGCGGCGGTAAAACCATGAATGCCACAAGCCGTCGCCGGGTAGACCGCTCAGGCCCACTGGCCTGGATGACCAAGAATACAGTGGCCGCCAACATCCTGATGTGGGTGTGCCTGATTGGTGGCGTGTTCGGATTCATGAACATGACCAAAGAAGTATTTCCCGAATTCGAGCTGGATTTGGTCACGGTGACTGTTGCCTACCCTGGGGCAAGCCCGGAGGATGTAGAGCAGGGCATTGTGCTGGCCATTGAAGAGGCCATTTCAAGCATTGAAGGCATCGTTGAAGTCAATTCCACTGCCAATGAAGGCGCAGCCAGTGTGGTGATTGAAATCGATGAATCTGAAGACGCGCAGGCGGTTTACGACAAAATCAAACAAGAGGTTGACCGCATTACCACCTTCCCCGGCGATGCTGAAGTACCTAATGTGTCGCTGACTGCACGCAAGCGAACAGTAGTCACTTTGGTGGTACACGGCGACACAGATGAATTGTCACTGCGCAACTTGGCGGAAGAAGTACGCGACGGTTTGCTTCAAAACCCCGGGATTACCCAAGTAGATCTCACCGAAATTCGCGAACAGGAAATTCATGTTGAGGTACCCGAAGCGAAGTTAAATGCCTATGGTTTGACGTTGCAGGGCATTGCCGACAATATTCGGGCCAATGTGATTGAAGTATCCGGCGGAAGCATTTCAACCCAAAGCGGCGAAATACTGTTGCGTGTTTCCGAGCGGCGTGATTTCGCCAATCAGTTCGCTGCGCTGCCGATCGTGTCGCCAGTCAGCGGCACGCCTTTGAAGCTGGGCGACATTGCCACGGTGCGAGACGGCTTTCAGGACATCGACAAATACGCCACCTTCAATGGCAAGCCATCCATTGAAGTTTCAGTATCACGCATCGGTGAACAAACCCCGATTGGAATTTCCGAGGCCACGCAGGAGGCACTTGAACGAATTCGCCCCTTGATGCCCAAAGGCGTCGAAATTTCGGTGGTTAGTGATCGTTCTGACACTTACAAACAGCGACAGGAGTTGCTGGCGTCCAATGCCATTATGGGTTTGGTGCTGGTGATGGTTTTGTTGACCCTGTTTTTGGACTGGAAACTAGCCTTCTGGATCAGTATGGGGATTCCCACCGCGTTTCTCGGTGCCATGCTGATACTGCCACTGTTCGGGGTCACCTTTAATATGATCTCGATGTTCGCATTCATTATTGCGCTGGGCATTGTGGTGGACGACGCGATTGTTGCGGGCGAAAACATTTACGAATACAGACAACAAGGCATGAGCATGCTGGATGCCTCTATTCAAGGCGCACGCGATGTCGCCATGCCAGTCACCTTCAGTATCCTGACCAATATTGCAGCCTTTGCGCCCTTGCTGTTTGTGCCAGGCTTTCTGGGGAAAATTTGGGGTGTAATTCCATTGGTAGTGTGCACGGTGTTTGTGGTGTCGCTGATGGAGGCCATGTTGATATTGCCTGCTCACCTGGCCCACAGCAAAGATCCCAAACCGGACAATCGGTTTCACATCGCACAACAAAAATTCGCAAACGGTTTTATGGCGTTTATCGACAAACGCTACACCCCGATTGTCCACAAGTGTGTGGAGTATCGTTACTTGTCCATGGGCGTGGGCGTTGCCTTGATGGTGCTGGTGATTAGTTGGCCGGTAAGTGGCCGAATGGGCTTCGAACTGTTTCCACAAGTGGAAGCGGATCAGTCTGAAGTGCGGGCGCAATTGCCGCTGGGCAGCACCAATGAACAAGTGAACCTGGTTCGCGACCGAATAGTGGCCAGCGCCCTGAAGACCGTCGAAGCCACGGGAGGTGAACAACAAAGCACCGGGATTTATGCCAGTGTCAATGAAAACAACATTACGGTACGAACCTACTTGACCCCGCCGGGCGTGCGCCCCGTGCCCACAGCAGAGTTTACCGACCAGTGGCGGCTGGACGTCGGCAATATTCCCGGTGTTGAAACCATTCGCTTCGCAGCGGATTCGGGCGGCCCTGGCAGTGGCCCCGCCTTCACGGTGCAGTTAAGCCACCGCAATGTAGACACCCTGCGCCAGGCCAGCGAAGCCCTGGCACGTGAACTGGCCAACTACCCCATGGTGTCCGAAATCGACGATGGCTTTCAGAACGGAAAAGAACAATTCAGCTTTACTTTGAAAGAAGAAGCACGCCGCTTGGGATTGAGTTCCAACGACATTGGTCGACAGGTTCGTGCCGCGTTTTTTGGAGCAGAAGCATTGCGCCAACAGCGCGGTCGCAACGAAGTCAAGGTACTGGTCATGCGCCCTGACACAGAGCGTTCAGCACAAACTAACGTTCGCGATCTTCTGATTCGAACACCACAAGGCACACTGGTTCCACTGCATTCACTGGTGGAATTTGACGATACGCGAGCATTCGCCAACATCACGCGAAGGGATGGGCGGCGAACCATTTCGGTAACCGCCAACGTGAACCCGCGCAACCAGGCACAGCAGGTACAAAACGCCACGGTGCAGGACCTGATGCCGAAATTGATGGCTGACTACCCGGGCTTAAGTTACAGCTTTGCAGGTCGCCAGCAAGATTTTTCGGAAGCCCTGGGTGGGCTGGGCAAAGGTTTTATGGTGGCCTTGTTGCTGATCTACGTGCTTCTGGCCATTCCTTTCAAAAGCTATCTTCAACCCTTCATTGTGATGCTTGCCATTCCATTTGGTATTTTCGGTGCAATTGTAGGCCACTTGATGATGGGTTACAGCATCAGCATTGTGTCCATGATGGGTATTCTTGCCTTGGCTGGTGTGGTGGTCAACGACTCGCTGGTGATGGTGGACTACGCCAACGAAAAAGTACGCGAAGGCATGACACCTTACGAAGCCATTTGCATTTCCGGAGTGCGGCGTTTCCGCCCAATTATGCTAACCACAGTATCCACCTTTGGTGGCTTGGCCCCCATGATTTTTGAAACCTCCCGCCAGGCAAAATTCATGATCCCGATGGCCATTTCACTGGGCTACGGCATTTTGTTCGCTACAGCCATTACACTGTTGTTGGTACCCTGTTTGTACCTGATGATCGACGATATACGACGTATGTTGGGCACAAGCCCTGGCCTTGAGCCAGATGAAATTGATTTGACGAAACTGGAAGAAACCCGCACTACATGAATTCAGGTTCAGACACCACCGAGTTTTTAACCACCAAGGAAGTGGCTGAACTTTTGCGCATCAAAGAGCGCAAACTCTACGACCTGGTGAGTGCTCAAGAAATTCCCTGCGTGAAGGCCACTGGCAAATTGCTGTTTCCCAAAGCCGAGCTTCTGCACTGGATACGCACTGGCGAATTTCTGTCGGTCAGCAAAAACAACGTGCGATTGAATGTAATAGCTGGCAGCCACGACCCGCTTCTGGAATGGGCCATTCGTGAATCGGGTTGCGGGCTGGCCATGCAATTTGATGGCAGCTTGAGCGGGCTTGATGTGTTTGAGAACAAGGGTGCGGTGGCCACCGGCTTGCACGTACTCAGTGTCAACACCACCCCCAACACCACGGCCTGGAATACACATACGGTACAAAACCGTTTTGCAACAAGCAATGTGGTCTTGATGCATTGGGCCACACGGCAACAGGGTTTGATTGTGCCGCAAGGCAACCCGAAGAAAATAAGCAGTGTGGCTGATTTGCCTGCGTTGAAAATTGCCACACGCCAATCGGGTGCAGGCGGCATGATTTTGTTTGAGCACCTGCTGCGCACTCAAGGCCTTGATTTGGCAGCGCTGAATATTTCCGAAATCTGCCGAACCGAAAACGATACAATTGCTGCGGTGGCCAGTGGAAAAGCCGATGCGGCACCTGGTTTGCAAGCCTTGGCCTTACAATTTGGCCTTGGCTTTGTGCCCACACAACAGGAAAATTTTGATTTGATGGTGTGCCGCAAAGCGTGGTTCGAACCACCTTTTCAAACACTCATTCAGTTCGCCAACAGCAGTGCATTCAAGAAAAAAACTCAACAATTTGATGGCTACAACATCAAGGCGCTGGGCACCGTGGTGTGGAATTCCTAGTCTTTAACTGCGAATATCATTTTGGTGCTCATTTGCCGGTATTGGGAAAAAACAAGGACTGCCCATTCTGCTGAAACCCGGCAATCGTGGCCTGCCCCTTGGCGGACACCAACCAGTTCACGAATGCATTGCCCAATTCGCTTTTCACATTGGGGCACTTGGCTGGGTTCACTGCGATAACCCCGTATTGATTGAACAAGGTAGGGTCACCTTCCACCGCAATCTTGAAGTTGCCTTTGTTGCCAAATGCAATCCAGCTTGCACGATCGGCCAACACATACGCCCCCATGCCCACACCGGTGTTCAATGTGGCCCCCATGCCTGAGCCAGTCTCGCGGTACCACTTGCCGCTGGCTGCTTTCACATCCACATTGGCCGCCTTCCACAATTCCTGTTCTTTCTTGTGGGTACCGCTGTCGTCCCCACGCGAGGCAAACAAAGCCTTTTTGTCAGCAATTGCTTTGAACGATTTAACCACTTCCTTGTTGCCTGCCACACCCGCTGGGTCGTTGCCGGGGCCAACCACCACAAAGTCGTTGTACATCACATCAAGGCGCTTCACACCATAACCATCAGCCACAAACTTTTCTTCAGCAGCCTTGGCATGCACCAGTACCACATCGCCATCGCAATTTTGCGCATTCTTCAAAGCCTGACCGGTGCCCACCGCCACCACGCGAACTTCAATGCCAGTGTCCGCTTTGAATGCAGGCAGCAAGTGATCAAATAACCCGGAGTTTTGCGTGGAGGTGGTGGATTGAACAATGATGAATTTGTCAGAAGCTTGTGCTTGCGCAAACAGACCTGTGGCCAACAATGCGGCAAGCAATCGAATTCTTTTTGTCATGGTGTCTCCTCGTTTTAAATCAGCAACTCGCCTGCCAGGTAAGCTTTCGCCTCTCGGCTGGCGGGGTTCTTCAAAAATTCGTGAGCTGCTTGGATAGCATGAACCCTGCCCTTGTGCACAAATATCACCTCATCAGCAAGCCGTGAGGCTTGGCCTTGATCATGCGTCACCACAATCACTTTCACGCCACACTGGCTGGCACGTAAAACAATGTTTTCAATCAAGGCTGTGGCTTGGGGATCGAGGCTGGCGCTGGGCTCATCCAGAATGAGCAACCCTGGCTTTGCTGCCAGGGCGCGCAGAAGTGTCAAGCGTTGCTGTTCACCCCCCGAGAGCTTTCTTGCGGGGGACTTGGTCAAGTGCTGCATACCCCCCAGATCGAGCAAGGCATCCGCACGCAAAGCGCGTTCATTTCGGGCAACACCTGCGACAGCCAAGGCATGCAGCAGGTTGTCCTGAACACTGCGGCGCAACAACACCGGTCGCTGAAACACAAAACCAATTTGATCGCGAGGAATTCGGTTGCTCTGGTTGAAACGCACAGAACCCTGCGTGGGCGCAAGCAAGCCCCCAAGCAAACGCAAAATCAGGCTTTTGCCCGCCCCATTGGGCCCCATGATCGCGGTGATGCCTTGTGCGCCAATTTCCAGGTTTAAATTACTGAAAATAAGGTGTTTGCCAAATGAAAGGTGTACGCCTTCAAACTGAATTGGCAAGTGCGCTGAAAACGGTTTTGCCGGAGCAAGCAAAGCAAGGTCGCTATTCATCTTAAGCATAGGCCCTCTTTTGTGCGCTGTTTTTCAGCAAGAAAAGGCCTGCATTGATCAGGATGGAAAGCGCGACGAGAATAATCCCCAAGCCCAACGCCAGTGCCAGTTCACCCTTGGAAGTTTCCAGTGCAATGGTGGTGGTCATCACCCGGGTGACATTGGCAATGTTGCCACCCACTATAATCACGGCGCCCACCTCGGCCAGGGCACGACCCAGGCCAGCCAATGCACTGGTCAGCAGCGAATAGCGGGCATCTACAATCAAAGTGCAAATGGTTTGAATGCGGCTGGCGTTCATGGCGCGCAGCATTTCATCGTATTCACCATATAGGTCTTCAATCACTTGCCGGGCCAGTGCCGCCACAATTGGGGTGACCAGCACCACTTGCGCAATCACCATGGCTGTTGGGGTGTACAGCAATTGAAGAAAGCCCAAAGGGCCGGCCGCAGACAAAAACAGGTAAATCACCAAGCCAACCACCACTGGGGGCAAACCCATGAGGGAGTTCAAAAACACCACCAAGACCATTCGCCCCGGAAACCGGCCAATTGCCAAAGCAGCACCGATCGGAAAACCCAGCAAGCATGCAATGAATACTGCTGTGAACGTGACTTGAAGCGACAAAGCAATGATGTCGATCAAAGTGGGGTCAGCTTGCCCAATCAGGGTGAAGGCTTGAACAAAGGCTTGAGAGAAGTCTTGCATTTATATGCATTTTTTACGGAATAAATGCAGTGTAATGCGAAAATGCGCGTGATGTCATTGGTAGTAACACCAGCGGGGAGAAAAAAGGCAGAGGACGAATGGTCCGAATCCGGGAATGTCCCCTGCCGAAACCAGCTGACCCGATGCTAGTCAGATCAGCCAGTGCTTGGTCAATTCAGGTTTACTGCAACAGGCTCAGTACGT
>NZ_JARFJD010000029.1 GCF_029087225.1 Limnobacter olei
AATGACCCTAAGGCCGACGCAGCCGTGCGTTTTGCTGCCGCCGTAGTCCGCCAGCGCGGGCAAGTCAGCAATGACCAGGTCCAAGCGGTGCTGAACGCTGGCTACAGTGATGCACATGTAGTGGATATTCTGTTGGCTGTTGCTCTGAACACTTTCACTAACTACGTTAACGAAGTGACACAGACCGAGGTCGACTTCCCGGCCGTTCAACCACTAGGCATTGATGTCTAATCCATTGGTGCTCAACTACAGCAATTACCTAAGTTAGGTTCGACTCGAGTAAACATATAGTTTTTCTCAAGAGTCATATCATTTTAGTGGGCTACATAGAGTGAGTCCACATGGCTAAAAATAATTGGAGATATAAGATGACTATTCCCGAAATTGAAAATGGTGTCCAGACTACCAATACCCTTAGTAATAGTCTCGGTGCAAAAATCACTAAGTTTGGTATAGGTGGCATCTACGTTGCCATGACGATAATATATTTGTGGTTTGGTGGCATGAAATTCACTAGCTACGAAGCAAACGGTATACATGGTTTTGTTAGTAATAGCCCTCTGCTTTCGTGGATGTATAGCTTCCTCAGCATTCAAGGATTCTCAAATTTTCTGGGTGTGCTTGAAATTTCAGTTGGCCTGTTAATCGCTGCACGAGTTTTCTCCCCTAAGCTCGCAATCTTGGGCGGTGTACTTTCAACCGGACTCTTTTTTACGACATTGTCGTTCATGCTGACTACACCCGGTGTTTTTGAGGCATCTCTTGGGTTTCCTGCGATCTCTGTGGTTCCTGGCCAGTTTTTGCTAAAAGATTTAGGCTTGTTTGTCGTGTCTATATTTATCGTAGGTACATCACTTACAGCACTGGAGCACAAAAACAAATAAGCCTCACCCGAAACAACTATAAGTTAGATGGCTCCTAAACACATTAGAGAGCCTTTATTTTTATCTTTTAAAACACCTTTATAAGTGCTTCAAGTACGTGCCTTACTAGAGGCTGGCCTGATGGGGCTGGTTGCACTGCGGGCCCGGCGTTCTTTCAGCTAACGGAATTAATCGATCCCGAACCATCTTCGGGATCGTTTTCAACATCAGCGACGGTTTTATGAAGGTCCGGCCTTGATTCGTTTTTTTGTGCTGTTTTTTGTCATTATGATGGCACTTTTTACCGTTGAACTGCTCCCGCTCGGACAGCAGTATTTTGTTACACCTCTGACATCGGGCCTGGCTGCTGTGTCGGGTGTATTGATCGATCTCTTGGGGCGGGATGTCTTAACCCAGGGTGTCATCATCTATGACCTGAACGCCCGTTTTGCCATCGAGATTGCCGCAGGCTGCAATGGTGTCGAGGCCATGATTTTGCGTAAGCCCCCAGCAAACCCATCTTGAAATGACTGGTTCTGAACGGCGACCATAGTGTCCACTCCATTTCTTGGTGGACACCATGAGTGCACTTCAAACTACCCCGAAACGTCCCGTTCGTGTGTATCGAGCACCTGAATTCAAATCGAAGTTGGTCAGGCTTGCGCTTGAACCTGGCGCCTCAGTTTCCGGCGTGGCCGTGGCGCACGGTGTGAACCCTAACCTGCTTCGTCGGTGGGTCAAAGAGTCTGGCGCTTTGATCACCCCGCCAGCTTTTGTTCCTGTTCGAATTGAATCCAGCGTCGTTCGTGACACTCACACGCCAGCGAGCAACAGCCAACGCGTCGAAGTCAACATCGCTCGCGGTGATCTCCACATTCAGTTTAAATTGGATTCATTGCAGATCACTGAACTTGGCCAAGTGCTTCGCGAGGTGTTGCGTTGATCCGTGTGGACGCAATCTGGATGAGCACCGCACCCTGCGACATGCGTTGTGGCATGGACACTTTGATGAATCAAATCATTGCCGTGTTTGGTGCTGCTCAGGCCCACCACGCTTATTTGTTTACAAACCGTGGTGCCAATCGAATGAAGGTCATTGTGCATGACGGCTTTGGAGTCTGGCTGTGCAGCCGCAGGCTGCACAAAGGTAGTTTTAATTGGGGCAAGAGTGCTGATTTAGGCTCATCGGTCACGCTGTCCACTGAACAATTCAACGCGCTGATTGTAGGGCTACCCTGGCAGCGTCTCGGCGAATATTCCAGCATCAAATATCTCTGAATTTCAATTGGCAAGATTGCCAATAGTTGGCGTGGATGGTGTGTGGCAATATCTGCGTCATGACCTCAAGCCCCACGCCAGAACAGATTGCCAAGATGGACGCAGACCAACTGCAGGCGATGCTACTGGGACAAATCAAAGCCAACTCGGTATTGCAGGTGGAGGCCCTTGAGCTTCGAGCTAGCAATATAAATCTTCAGGCTGTGAACGCCGAGCTTCAGGTGGTGGTGAAGTACAAAGACGCTGTCATCTCCAAGATCACCCTCGAACTGGCGCTTCACAAAAGGTTCCGGTTCAGCAAGAAGGCTGAATCCCTGACAGTTGAACAACGGCACTTGTTTGATGAAACAATCGACGGCGACACTGCTCAGATTGAGCAGGAAGAACTGGACAAGCTGCCCGAGCAAGACAAAGAAGTCGTTAGCAGAAACCTCAAGCCCAAGCGCAAAGCGCTGCCACCCGAGCTGCCCCGTACAGAAATTCGCCATGAACTTGATTCAACCCTGTGCAAATGTGGCTGCCAGTTAAAGCGGATTGGTGAAGATGTTTCTGAGAAGTTGAACCACCACCCTGGCACCTTCAGCGTAGAGCGCCACATCCGTGGCAAGTGGGTGTGTGATAGGTGCGAAACCCTGATTCAAGCCCCAGTGCCCGCGCATGTGATCGACAAGGGCATGGCCACCACCAACTTGTTGGCCCAAGTGCTGGTGAACAAGTTTGCAGACCACTTGCCGCTGTACAGGCAAGAACAAATGTTTGACCGCACTGGCTACAAACTATCGGCCAGCACCATGGGTTCCTGGGTAGGCCAGTGTGGCGCAGCTTTGCAGCCCTTAGTGAATGCATTGCGCACAGAAATCCTGAAACAAGGCGTGCTGCATGCGGATGAAACACCCATCACCATGCTGAACGGAGCGGCCAAGGATAAAAACAGCACCACCAAGAAAGCCTACTTGTGGGCCTATGCCACTACGCAACATGCTGACATCAAAGCAGTGGTGTTTGACTTTGCAGAAGGTCGAAGCGGTCAACATGCCAAGGCCTTTCTGGATGGCTGGAGTGGCACGCTGATTTGTGATGATTACCAAGGCTACAAAGCCCTGATCAAAGACAACCAAATTACGGAAGCAGGCTGCATGGCGCACGCGCGGCGCAAGTTCTTCGAACTGTTTGCTGCCAACAAGAGCCACATTGCCCAAGCCGCCCTGGAACAATTCAACGCCATTTATGCAGTTGAAGCACAGTTGCAAGACATGCCACCTGATGAGCGACGACATCGACGGCAAGCAGATATAAAACCGTTGATGGACAAACTTCGACAATGGTTGCTCGACCACAAGATCGAGGTGCCCGACGGGTCGGGCACGATGAAGGCCATTGATTACAGCTTGAAACGCTGGGATGCGCTCACCACATTCCTGGGTGATCCACACACGCCGATAGACAACAACTGGGTGGAGAACCAGATTCGCCCCATCGCAGTGGGTCGCAAGAACTGGCTATTTGCCGGAAGCCTGCGCTCAGGCCAACGCAATGCAGCGATCATGAGTCTTGTGCAATCGGCCAAACTCAATGGCCTGAACCCGCTGGAATATCTAAAGGATGTGATGGACCGCCTGCCCACGCAGCCGTACAGCAGGATCAATGAATTGCTGCCGCACAACTGGAAACCAGCGAACTAATCAAGACGGGTTTGCTGGGGGCTTACGATTTTGCTCACGGCAGCCATCCTGGCCTTCCCTTCACCCTGGAAACACAAGCTGATCGGCATTGCCCTGGGTTGGATTGCAATTCAGGGGCTGAACCTGGTGCGGATTGTGTCCCTGTTTTTTCTCGGGTTGTGGAACGAAACCGCCTTTGAGTGGGCCCACCTTTATCTGTGGCAGGCATTGATCATGCTGGACGCATTGGTGGTCTGGCTACTGTGGATACGGGCGCTGCCAGCCAGGGAGGCTACCAGTGAAGTTGCTGCCTAGTAACGTTATTGGCCGTTTTGTCTGCCTGATACTGCTGTGGTTGCCTGTCTGGCTTGCTCTCTGGTATGTGGCCGCAGGTGTTCTTGCCGCCCCGGCAGTATGGCTGGGGGCACTGGGCATCAATCTCTTTGAGGGCGGGTTAATTGATGATCTGGCGAGGCAGGGCCATCAATACACCCTGATCACCCGCTTAACAGTGGAGGTGCCGGACGCACCCGAGGGTGCCCTGGGGCAGATCATGGTAGAAAAAACCCGCTGCTCTACACTTGGAATCTGCCGGTGCTGATGGCGCTGCTGTCTCCGCGAGTGCTGTGTTCTTGCGATGTAGCTCTCGTTCCAGCTCTTTGATCCGCTTGCGCTGCTGCTTGGCTTCATCCGCTTCTCGACGGCGGTCCTCATAGGACAGGCTGGCGGCTTGTTCGCAGTCATGACGCCAGCGTTGCAGCTGCTCGGGATACAGTCCCCGTTGACGACAATAGGCAGCAACGTCTTCGGTGTTCATCGCTGCGGTCTCAACCACCGCTGCAAACTTGTCTCGGGACGACCAGCCGGACGTACCCTGGTCACTTGCATCGGGCAAGCAGCGTCCCTCAGCACGAGCTTCTTTGCGCCACTTGTAAACAGTGGCTGGCGAGATACCCTCCTGCCGGGCGACCTCTTCTACGCTTTGGTTATAAGGCGGTAACAGCTTGGCCACAGCGGCCTGACGTCGCTCATCGGAATAGCGAGGCATACAGATCTCCAAACGCCCCTGAATGTTTAAGAGAGTGTAACAAGGGACGCGACATCAATCCTGACAGAGGGGGGAAGGCAGCGATTGCACCATGTCGTGCATTGTGCAGTGCCGACATGTATGCACTGATTCCGAAAGCGAATATCAGGAATGAGTTTCTTCTCGAGGTCCTTTTGAGTGATCGCTTCACCAGATTTGCTGTATCGGGATCAATGCGCACAGGCATTCCGAAGCTCAATCGGGCGCACTTATCTCAATACCGATGCAGAGTCCCGTCGTTGGACGAGCAGGACGCGTATCTTGATCGAGTCCGAGAGATAAGGTCAGCGGGGAGCCTGCTTGATCAAAGAAAGCTCGTGGCGCAGAGCTTAAAGAGTCAGATCGTCGCAGAGAGGATGGCGCCATGAGTTTTACAGAATCCAACACCGTCGAAGCCTACGTCCGCGATCTGCTTGCCGGTCCAGTCAAGGCTGTCCCGGCCAACACCGCCCAGGAACCTCAAGCCAGTTACGGCCCCAGCCCCAAGGGCATCGGCTGGCGCTACGCCGCCCCGGCTGAGGTGCCGCGCCAGATTCAGGAAGTGCTGGCTGAACCCTGGCTGCGTAAGTCGTTGATCCGCCTGAACCCCGAGATTGCCGCTCAGCCCGATCGCGCCGACGAGGTGCTCTACAAGCTGCGCGCCATCGTGCTGTCGGTGCGCTCGGATGGGCTGATCCGCGCCAACGAGGAAATGACCGCGTGGATGCGTGGTGAGCGCTCGATGCCCTTCGGCCACAACAATGAGCATGTGCCGGTGCGGTTGATCGACCTGGATGACCTGGCGCGGAACCAATACATCGTCACCCAACAGTACACCTACCGTGCAGGCCCCACCGAACGCCGGGCTGATCTGGTGCTATTGGTGAATGGCCTGCCGCTGGTACTGATCGAGGCCAAGACGCCGGTCAAAAAGTGCATCAGCTGGGTCGATGGCGCGGTGCAGGTACACGACGACTACGAGAAGTTCGTGCCTGAGCTCTTCGTCTGCAACGTGTTCTCGGTGGCGACCGAAGGCAAGGCTTACCACTATGGGTCCATCGGCCTGCCGGTCAAGGATTGGGGGCCGTGGCATCTGGATGGCGACGGTGACGATGGTCAGCACCACCCTCTGAAGTCGCTCAAACTGTCCGCTGAAAGCATGTTGCGCCCACATGTGGTGCTGGACATCCTAGGCAGCTTCACCCTCTTCGCCACTAACAAGAAAAAGCAGCGCATCAAGATCATCTGCCGCTACCAGCAGTTTGAAGCGGCCAACAAGATCGTCGAGCGCGTGCTGGCGGGCTACCCCAGGAAGGGCTTGATCTGGCACTTCCAGGGCTCGGGCAAATCTCTGCTGATGGTCTTTGCCGCGCAGAAGCTGCGCATGCATGCCGGCCTGAAAAATCCCACCGTGCTGATCGTGGTGGACAGGATCGATCTCGACAGTCAGATCACGGGTACGTTTACCGGAGCGGACATTCCCAATCTGGAAAAGGCGGACACCCGCGAGAAGCTGCAGCTGCTGCTGGCTCAGGACGTGCGCAAGATCATCATCACCACGATCTTCAAGTTTGGCGAGGCCAATGGCAGCCTGAACGACCGCAGCAACATCATCGCCTTGGTGGACGAAGCCCACCGCACGCAAGAAGGCGATCTGGGCCGCAAGATGCGTGAGGCCCTGCCCAACGCGTTTCTGTTCGGCCTGACCGGTACGCCTATCAACCGTGCCGACCGCAACACCTTCTACGCCTTTGGTGCCGACGAAGACGAGAAGGGCTACATGAGCCGGTACGGCTTCGAAGAGTCAATCCGCGACGGTGCCACGCTGAAACTGCACTTCGAACCGCGCTTGATCGACCTGCACATTGACAAAGCCGTGCTGGATGCCGACTACAAAGACCTGACCGGCGGCCTGTCAGATTTGGACAAAGATAACCTCGCCAAGACCGCCGCCAAGATGGCCGTGCTGGTGAAGACGCCTGAGCGCATCCGAAAGGTGTGCGAAGACATCGTCGAGCACTTCCAGACCAAGGTAGAGCCCAATGGCTTCAAGGGCCAGATCGTCACTTTCGACCGGGAGTCCTGCCTGCTGTTCAAGGCTGAGCTGGACAAGCTGCTGCCGCCCGAGGCTACGGACATCGTGATGTCGGTGCAGGCAGCGGACAAGAAGGAACATCCAGAGTACACGGCCTATGACCGTTCACGCGATGAAGAAGAACGGCTGCTCGACCGCTTCCGCGACCCGGCCGACCCTCTGAAGCTGATCATCGTCACGGCCAAGCTGCTGACCGGCTTTGATGCGCCGATCTTGCAGGCCATGTACCTCGACAAGCCACTGCGCGACCACACGCTGTTGCAGGCCATCTGCCGGGTGAACCGCACTTACTCGGAGCAGAAGACCCACGGACTGATAGTCGACTACCTCGGCATCTTCGATGATGTGGCAGCAGCGCTGGAGTTCGACGACCAGAGCGTCAAGCAGGTGGTCAGCAACATCCAGGAGTTGAAGGACAAGCTACCTGAGGCGATGCAGAAATGCCTAGCCTTCTTCGCCGGCTGCGACCGCAGCATGCAAGGCTACGAGGGCCTGATCGCCGCGCAGCAGTGCCTGCCCAACAACGAGATGCGAGATAACTTTGCTGCTGAGTACAGCGTACTCAACAAGATCTGGGAGACGCTGTCACCGGACACCGTTCTAAGCCCCTTCGAAAAGGACTACAAGTGGTTGTCGCAGGTGTACCAGTCGGTGCAGCCCTCCAGTGGCCACGGCAAGCTGATCTGGCACTCGCTGGGCGCCAAGACCATCGAGCTGATTCACCAGAACGTGCATGTGGACGCCGTGCGGGATGACCTCGACACCCTGGTGCTGGACGCTGATCTGCTGGAGGCTGTGCTGTCGAACCCCGATCCGAAGAAGGCCAAGGAGATCGAGATCAAGCTCAAGCGCCGGCTGCGCGGGCATGGTGCAAATCCGAAATTTAAACAACTCTCAGAGCGCTTAGACGCCCTAAAAGATCGGTTTGAGTCAGGTCAAGTAAATAGTGTGGAATTTCTGAAGCAACTGTTAGAAATTGCCAGAGAAACTCTAAAAGCCGAGAAAGATACGCCACTCATAGAAAACGAAGATCGAGGAAAGGCTGCCTTGACCCAACTCTTCGAAGAAGTTAAAACTGATAGCACCCCTATCATTGTGGAAAGGGTTGTTTCAGATGTTGATGAGATAGTAAGACTTGTTCGCTTCCCAGGATGGCAAAGTACTCAAGCAGGTGAACGAGAAGTGAAAAAGGCTCTTCGAAAAGCTTTGTTTAAATACAAGTTACATACTGACGACGATCTTTTTGAGAAATCATTTCAATATATTAAAGAATATTACTGATTTCCTACAGGCCATAAAATGACAACAAATCAATATGCAAAAAACTGCGAATTAGTTGTAGGTATCGTCGCTCCTGTTGGGATAAACCTTGACGATGTCCAGAATAGGTTGACCTCTTTGCTGGAACAATTTCAATATAAGTTGAATTGGATTCACTTAAGTAAATTGAGTCAGCGTTATGTTGAACAGACCGGGGCAACGTGTAACTCAGAACTTGAACGCCTGAACCAGGGAATGAATAACGGCAATTATTGTCGCGAAAAGTTTCAGAGGGGTGATTTCTTCGCCCTACTTGCAATCAATCAAATTAATGAAATGAGAAAGGTTGATTCCTCTGGAAACACTGAACCATCCCCGCGAGTTGCACATGTAATTAGATCACTCAAACATCCAGATGAGGTAGAAACACTCCGAAGAACCTATGGGGATGGATTTTTTCTTCTCGGAGTTTCATCAAGTATAAAAACTAGACGTCACTTCCTACACAATGTTAAAGGTATACCCCAAGATGAGCTCGATCGTTTAATCGGAAGAGACGACCGAGAGGTTGGTGATTTCGGTCAGAGGACTAGAGATGTCTTTCAAATGGCAGACGCATTTGTAACCACAGATGACAACACTAGGCTTTCTGACCAGCTCTCAAGAATACTGGATCTGCTGTTCTCAGCCCCAGCGATATCTCCTACAGCAGACGAATACGCCATGTTTTTAGCATACGCGGCTTCTTTAAGATCTGCAGATCTTTCCCGACAGGTTGGGGCCGTTATCGCGAATCGCCATATGGATATTATCGCTACAGGCGCTAATGACGTGCCAAAATTTGGTGGTGGACTTTACTGGCCAAACGACGAAGACCAACGTGATCATATTCGCAAGGAAGATTACAATGAACGTGAAAAACGGAATCTCACTCTTAAAATCATGAAAAAATTCAAGCCCGAGTCAACTTCGCAGGATGAGGAGCTTCTTCATGAGGGTCTTGACTTACTTAAAGACACAGGGATTCTTGATATCACGGAATATGGTCGCGCTGTTCATGCGGAGATGGAGGCTTTGCTAAGTGCGGCTCGTAATGGAATTTCCGTTAGAGATTGTACTCTCTACACAACGACGTTTCCGTGCCACAATTGCACAAAACATATCGTTGCAGCTGGAATCAAAGAAGTAAAATTTGTGGAACCATATCCAAAAAGTTTTGCGACTAAGATGCATGACGACTCTATTGAAACGAATGGAGACGATACAGCGAACAAAGTTCAGTTTGAGCCATTCGTAGGTATTGGCCCCCGAAGATTCGTTGATCTTTTTTCAATGAATCTTGGTAGCGGAAGGAATCTAACGAGGAAACATGACGGCCGACTAATTCACTGGGACAGATCGAATGCTGAGCTTAGGGTACCAATGACCCCACTGTCATATTTAGAAGCTGAAGTTAGCTTGGTAAATAAACTCGCAAATGTAATTCAAGAGAGAGGAGTCAAATCATGAAATCCAACAGTAATTTTGAACGAGCTAAATCTGCAACTGATAGCTGGCCAAGCTGGAAGCGTTCTTACGAACTCACAAAAGACTCCTCAAAATCTCAGTTTGGGCAGTCGGCACGCGCACCTGAAACTAAGTCAAATTTGGATGTCGGAAGCGCCAAACTAGCTAGCGGTACGAATAAACCCACAACTTCGGAATCGTAATAAACACAGTATTGAGGAACGATTCATAATCCTCGCCATCCATATCACTCTACAAATTTAGAGGTGAACAGGCTACTAGCGATTCGTACGCAAGTAGCCTGTCTGCTTTTTGATCCCCGAAAACTCCGGCTAAAAATGAATAAGAACCGCTATCAACTGACGACAAAATCTGACAATTAAGACAACTGTCTTGAAAATCTACAAATTGACAGGGGCTGTGATGGAACTTTCCGACCCATTAGCACTCACAAACGAAGAGTGCTAAAATTAATTGGAAATTGGTTCATTAATTCGGAGAACACCGCAATCATGACCACTGCATTGACCCTTGCTAACCCACGCGCCGCTGGCAACAGCCTTGCTGTGCGCGACCCATGGGCACTGGTGGCCCGTGGCCCGCTTGGCAACCTAGATGCCTACATATCAGCCACGCACCAAATTCCCATGCTGTCGCCCGAAGAAGAAGTTGAGCTTGGCGAACGCCTACAACGCGACAACGATCTTGAGGCGGCCCGCCGCCTGGTACTCAGCCACCTGCGCCTGGTGGTTGCAGTGGCACGGCAGTACCTGGGGTACGGCTTGCCCCACGCCGACCTGATTCAGGAAGGCAATATCGGCCTGATGAAAGCCGTGAAGCGATTCGACCCCACGCGCGGCGTGCGGCTGGTCAGCTTTGCTTTGCACTGGATCAAAGCTGAAATTCACGAGTACATCATTCGCAACTGGCGCATGGTGAAAATGATCACCACCAAAGCGCACCGCAAGCTGTTTTTTAACCTGAACAGCTTCAAGAAGTACGGTCAAACCCTGTCGCCTGATCAAATCAACGAGGTGGCCAGTGAATTGAATGTACGCCCCGAGGACGTGTATGACATGGAGCGCCGCATGGCTGGCCATGAATTTAGCCTGGACCCGGTGGTAGACGCAGACAACGAAGAAAACAGTTACAACCCCGTGCGCTATTTGGCCGCCGAAGGTGCCGAGCCCACTGAGGTGCTGGAAGGTGTCAACATGGAGCGCCTGCACAGCGAAGGTCTGGACCTAGCCTTGGCCAGCCTGGACGAGCGCAGCCAGCGCATTATTTCCAGCCGCTGGTTGGCCGGTGACAACGCCAAAACCCTGCACGACCTGGCTGCAGAGCTGGGTGTGTCGGCCGAGCGGGTTCGCCAAATTGAAACCCAGGCGATGAAAAAGATGAAAACCGCTTTGCTGAAATATGAACAGGGCGAGGTTTAAAGCTGGGCTGTAATCATTTTGGGTGAAAACTAACCTACACTAAGGGCTTGGCAACAAGCCCTTTTTTACGACCATGATCGACGTACACCACCTGGAACACTCGCGCTCGCAGCGCATTATCTGGCTGCTTGAAGAACTTGGCCTGCCTTACAAGGTAACCCGCTATGCGCGCGACGCCAAAACCTACCTGGCCCCACCCGAATTGCTGAAAATTCACCCCCTGGGGAAATCGCCTGTGATTACCGATGGCGACATTACCGTGGCCGAGAGCGGTGCCATTGTGGAATACCTGATCGACAAGGCTGGTGGCAAATTTCGCCCCGCTGCGGGTACCCAGGCACATCGGGATTACACTTATTGGATGCACTTTGCCGAAGGCACAGCCATGCCCCCACTGGTCATGACCCTGGTATTCAATAAAATTGAGAATGCTCCAGTACCCGCTTTGTTGAAGCCAATTGTTTTACCGATTGCACGCGGCATTTCCAAGCAAGTGAAAACCAGTTTCATCAACCCCAACCTTGAAAAGCAGTTCGCTTACATTGAAAGCGTGCTGGCCAAGAATGAGTGGTTTTGCGGCAGCGAAATGACCGGCGCCGACTTCATGATGAGTTTTCCACTGGAAGCAGCCATGAGTCGCGCCGAGAGCATCAACAGCATGCCCAAAATTTCAGCTTACGTAAAACGCATCCACGCCATGCCCAGTTTCAAAAAAGCACTGGAAGTGGGCGGTCCGTACAATTACGCTTAAATTCGCTGAATAACGCATGAACGCAGTAAGCACGTCGATAGAACAACAGGCAAAAATCACCAAAATCAACGGCAGTGCGCAGTTGATTCGGGATGGTTTCTTCCTGCCCGCGCAAGCAGGCATGGTTCTATTGCCGGGCGACCGTGTTCTCAGCGATGCGGGCGGCAAGGCAGTGATTGAGTTCACTGGCGTGAAAGATGCGCTGATTATTGAGAATGGTGCGGCTGCCACATTCAACCTGGAAGTGGTTGAAATGGACAAGGCACCGCAGTGGATCGCCACCGACCTGTATGGCCAGGGTGTGTATTTCGACGGCCAACAGGCTTCCGAGAAAACCGCCGGCACTGCGGACAACCCGGACCTGTTCGGGCTGTTTGGCACCACCAACGCCAATGGCGAGTCGACCGGCTACCCAGTACTGGAAAGCCTGGTGTTTTTAGGTGCCACCGCAGCCATATACAGCGACAACGAAGACAACACAAACACCACTGAAACCACCAGCACCACCGAATCAGGCAACAACAATTCGGGTACTGGTGACAACAACAACCCGCCACCGGCTCCTGAACCGAATCCCGACCCAGAACCTGAAGAACCTGCCGCCAGCCCTCTGGACGCCGTACTTTCCCCCGTGACCAATGCGCTGGACGATTTACTCTCTGCCCTTGGTGCCCCCTCCCCTGTGGGCAGTCTTGCCGTACCTGTGCAAGCCAGCAGCAACAGCCTCGATTTGCCAAGTTAAGACCCCGCCACTTGAACGTTCGCAGGGTCGATTTGTCCTCTCAATGAAATATAACTCGTTAGTAACTTGAGAGACTATTCCCTTGCAGATCGAACAATACTCTGTTCTGCACAACGGAATAGGCTTTGTGCATAGAACTATGCGTGACGAGAATACGCTCATTCACTGAATAAGATGTGTGAACTGAGTTTGGCAGCAAAGGACCTGTTTCTTATGAGCGGTAACACCAACTTCGGGCTCGATTTTTCCGAGGCCAAATCAATTGCCAGCACTGGCAAACCTCTCGAATTCACAGCAAAACCCAAGTTCGATTTAAGAACCCTTTACGCATTCACAGCACCCGCAAGTGCACAACGCGCAAGCGGCCCCTGTGCAATCGGTACCATTCTTCACTACCATGAGATTGGCTGGAACCACCTGCCAAAAGACCGACACGGCCACCCCTTGAACGACCCCTACATTCACGAAATCATGCGCTGGGCCGAGTGCCCAGACTTGCTCGGTGGCAGCATGGGCACCTCGCCAGCGGCCATGCTGAAAGGTCTGAGAAAAGCCGGGCTTGTTGCCAACTGGTACGCAGGCAACACACCACAAGCCACCCTGAACCTGATTCATGGCGAACTCTTTGAAGGCAGGCCCGTGATTGTATTAATTCATCACGGCCCGGAAGGCGAACCATTGTTGCTGGAATGGGAGGTGGTGTTCAACATTGAAAAAGACACGGTGAGCTCGAAACAGGCAAACATGGTACAGCAGGACAAAAAGCGCACCATTGCCGAATTCACGGCTCAAATGACCATGAATTTGCAACAGCTCAGTTGCAGCGTAATTACTGCGAGAAAAGACTAATTATTTGCCGTCGAGAATTTGTTCAACGTCGCTGACCACAGGTGCAGAATCTGCGTTGTGGCGAACCAGCAAACGCGCACGACCTTGCTGGTCGAACACATAGCTTGCGGAAGTGTGGTCCATCAGATAGTTGTCGGGCGTGCTGCCTTCCACCTTGCCGGCATACACCCGCAAGCCAGCCAACAAGGGCTTCAATTCTTCGGAAGATTCCGCGGTAAGTGCATCAAAGGTAGGGTTGAACTGGGGGACATACTTTTTCAGCAACTCGGGCGTATCGCGCTCGGGATCAACAGACACAAACAGCACCTGCAAGTTATCGCCCTTCTCGCCCAGCTTGGCTTTCACCTCGCTCCATTGCTGCATGGTAATGGGGCACACATCGGGGCAGTGGGTGTAGCCAAAAAACATGGCCACCACTTTGCCTTTGTAACTTTCCATGGTGCGCTCTGTACCCGACAAGTCTTTCAACTTGAAGTTGGCCACCAATGAGGAACCCGTAATGTCGGTGTTAATGAAGCTGGCAGGCCCTGTATTACAAGCGGTCAACAGGGCCACTACCCCGAAAATCAGCCATGTTTTTACCCAACGAAACTGCGTGAAACGGCCCATACTGCTTACACCATTACATAGTGATCGACCAACAAGGCCGCGAACAAAAACGCCAGGTAGGCGATGGAATATGTGAATGCCTTCTTGGCCAAGGCATCGCTGTAGTTTTTCCAGATTTTGTAGCCATACCCAATGAATATGGCGTTCAGCACCACAGCGCTGAGCAGGTAAATTAGCCCGCTCATTTTCATGGCGAAAGGGATCAGGGTGGTAGCCGCCAGCATGATGGTGTACAAAAATACATGAAACTGCGTGAATGCCGCGCCATGCGTGACCGGTAACATGGGCAAGCCTGCGCGCGCATACTCTTGGGTGCGGTACAGGGCGAGCGCCCAGAAGTGCGGCGGGGTCCAGACAAAAATAATCAGGAACAACACCAGTGCTTCTGCAGACACACTATTGGTGACCGCTGCCCAACCCAGCACGGGTGGCATGGCACCCGAGGCACCACCAATCACAATGTTTTGTGGCGTGTTGGGCTTTAACAGCAAGGTGTAAATAATGGCGTAACCCACGAAGGTGGCCAGTGTTAGCCACATGGTCAGCGGATTCACGAATACATAAAGAATCCACACCCCTACACCGCCCACCATGCTGGAAAATACGAGTGTTTGAAGCGAATTCAGTTCACCGCGGGGCAGAGGGCGCGCGCGGGTGCGCGCCATTTTCGCGTCAATTTGTTGCTCAACCAGGCAATTGAAGGCAGCCGCAGCGCCTGCCACCAGCCAAATACCCAAAGTGCCAGCAATCAATACCTGGGCATTGGGCAAACTGGGTGTTGCCAAAAACATGCCAATGACCGCACAAAATACGATCAAGGCCACTACGCGTGGCTTGGTCAATGTCCAGTACTGTTTGGCCACGTGAGAAAAACTACCCACGGCTTTTGTTTTTTCAACGGATGGCATGTGGAGCCTTATGAAATTCGATGGCGATTGCCCGCAACTCGATAGTTTACCAAGATCAGGGTGACCAACAACAGGGCTGCGCCCCCATTGTGCGCCACGGCCAACCACAAAGGCAATTGAAACACCACGTTGCCAATGCCCATGGCAATTTGCAAAGCCAGCACAGCCGCCAGCTTGATGGCCAAGGGTTTGGTGCCCGGGTTGCGCCACAAGGCAAAAGCGAGGAAGCCCAAAATGCCAGTGACTACCAAAGCGCCAATGCGGTGAATGAAATGAATGGCCGTCAGCGATGCCACATTCAAAACCTCACCTTCAGGTGTTTCACCCAAATGACGAACGATGTGAAATGCATCCTTGAACTCCATGTGCGGCCAGAAGCTGCCCTGACAGGTGGGAAAGTCGGTACACACCACGGCGGCATAGTTGGTGCTCACCCAACCACCCAGAATGATTTGCGCTGCCACGGCCACAAAACCCACACGCGCCAGCACACGCAACCCGCTGAGGTCACGGGGCGGTGCCACGGTACGGACCGGGCTGGTTTGTCGAAGCCACAGCCAGGTCAGCATGCCCAAAATGGTCATGCCACCGATCAGGTGACCAGTCACAATGGCAGGCTTGAGCAACATGGTCACGGTCCAGGCACCAAAGGCACCTTGTAAACACACGGCGAAAAACAGCCAGGTGGCCAAGGCGGGGGACTGTTTCAATTCAGCCCGCTTTTTCCAAGCCATCACCATGATGCCGATAATCAAGAAACCCAAAAATGTGGCCACATACCGGTGCGCCATTTCCTTCCAGGCTTTGGGCATTGAAACCGGACCGTGTGTTCCGCCCTGAATTTCAACAGCTTGTGCAATTTCTTCGGCCGCATGCGTGGGGGTCAGCTTGCCATAACAGCCGGGCCAGTCCGGGCAACCCAAACCAGCGTCGGTCAGGCGTACAAAAGCGCCCAACATAATCAAAAGGAATGTAAGTACTGTGGTGAATGCGACCAAACGCTTGTAACTGCTCATGCTGCTCTCGTTTTATCCGATGTTTGAAGCCCACAACAGGCGGCTAACGTCTTTGCGAAACTTGTCGAACTGAAGGGTATTGTTGGGCGGAAAACGCATCATCACATGGCCCAATGGGTCGGCCACAAACACGTGGTCGCGCACAGTGCCAATATCGGCACTGCCTTTGTTACCCACAATGCCTTGCTCCAGTGGCAACCAGCTTTTCAACTGATCTTCGCTGGCGCGCACAAAATGCACATCGGGAAATTGGCGCAACAACAGGGTTTCAAGGGGGCCGTCGTCAGTGACAAACACCACACGTTCAATACGGCCCTGTTCTTTGCCTTTTGAAGCACGGGCCTGCCGCTGGAAGTACATGGTGTTTTGGCACACTTCGTCGCAATTGCTGTTGATGACTTGAATGAGCACCCACTTGTCGGCCACCTGCTGCATGGTGAAGTCATCACCATTGATGTTCTTGAACACATCGGTCGACACATCGACCTGTGGATCAAGAATGGTGCCGTAATTGTTGGTGCCTTCGGGCTTGTCGAAAAAATACAAATAGAAAGCCGCCGCAATCGGCAAGGCACAGGTGAGGAACACCAGCAAAATGGTGATTCGACCTTTGTTCAGCTTCGCGGGTGCGCTGGCTGCGTTCATCTTTTATTCCCTTTGTAAAACTCGCTTCGAAAAAACTCTCGGTAGACAAAAAACAGAGTCAGCAACACCAACACCGCCGACATGGTAAACCACTGAAAAGCATAACCCCGGTGCTTGGCCACTTGTTCTTGCAGAGGCACTGCCAGGTGATAAAACCCACCTGCAATACTCGCCTGTGGCTGTTGTCCAGCGGTTTGCGCCACTGGCTGCTGGGTCACCACAAAATTGCTCACTGGCTCACCAGTGCGCTTTTCAAATTCATCCACACTAAAATTCGACCACACCTCAAAGCCATTGCTTTGGGCCATCACAATATTCTCGGCATCGCCCAAGGCAATGCCACGCAATTCAGCAGACTGGGCAAAGCGCGGCAAAATGGTACCTTGTAAATTGAACATTTCACCTTCCCGCATGGCCTCAGCGGGCATATTGGGCGCAAGCCGTGGCTCGGCAGGATTTCGCAGCAACAGGCCCCGATCAACGGGTATTAAAAAGCTTGCACCCTCTGGCCGAAAACCCTGCACCACTTGAACGGCCGGCCTTCCGTTTATTTGACGATTGTCTATATATATCAGGGCTTTGGCCTCGAACCTACCCCTCAATTCAATTTTCCGGTAGGACAAATTGTCCAAGTCCAGCCGGGCACTGGCTGGAGAGACAGGCTCTGCCGCCAATGCGCGCGCTTGCGCATCAAACAGGGTTTGTTTTTCCTGCGCCCGCCCGGTTTGCCATTGACCTAAACTGAAGGTGAGCCACACCAGTCCAGCCCCGATCAACAAGGTAAAGAGCAGCTTGACTTTTCCAGGTGTTTTCATTGCATTAACCATGACATACTTCCATTTGTGTGCTGTACACGGTTAGTTTTTGAAAGGTGTTCACCATGAAGTTGATCATTGGCCTGGCGTTCCTGGGCATTCTGGCAAGCCTGGGTTCGGCTTTTTTCTTTCTCATGAAAGACAAAAGCAAATCCAGCCGAACTGTGAATGCATTAACCATGCGCATCGGTTTGTCCATTGCGCTGTTCCTGCTGATTCTGTTTGCCTGGTACATGGGCTGGATAGAGTCAACCGGCATTCGATAAGTTCAAAAATTCGATAAGTTCAAAATCCAAAAAAAAGCCACCGGAGTATTCCAGTGGCTTTTTTCATTGTGTGTTTTACAGCCTGCCGGGAAATGCCCGTATTACAACCAGTAGACCACCACGTACAAGCCCAACCACACCACGTCCACGAAGTGCCAGTACCAAGCAGCAGCTTCAAATGCAAAGTGGCTGTCTGGCGTGAAGTGACCCTTGATACAGCGGATCATGATGAAGAACAGCATGATGGCACCAATGGTCACGTGGAAACCGTGGAAACCGGTCAACATGAAGAAGGTTGAGCCGAAAATGCCAGAGGTGAGCTTCAGGTTCAGATCGCGGTAAGCGTGAATGTATTCATATGCCTGAAAGCCCATGAAGATTGCGCCCAACAACACAGTGAGCGCCAGGCCCAAAATGAGCTGTGAACGCTTGTTGGCGATCAGCGCATGGTGCGCCCAAGTCAGGGTAAGGCCTGAGGTGAGCAACAGCGCAGTGTTGATGGTTGGAATTGGCCATGGACCCATGGTTTGGAATGCGTCAATGGTGCCTGCCGGGCCAGTGTTGGGCCAGTTGGCTGTGAAGTCGGGCCACAGGAATGCTTTGTTGTCGATGTCACCGAGCCAGGGCATTGCGATTTGACGGGCATAGAACAAGGCACCGAAAAACGCAGCAAAAAACATGACTTCGGAGAAAATAAACCAGCCCATGGACCAGCGGAAGGACACGTCCACACGATCGCTGTACTGACCGCTTTGGGACTCCCCCACCACATGCTTGAACCAGCCGGTCAGCACATAAATGAGAATACCCATGCTGAGTGCAAACAGGTAAGGGCCAGCTTGTGAGCCGTTTACCCACTGGGACATGCCCAGCACAAAAAAGAACATGGCCACTGCGCCAAGCACAGGCCAATGGGACAAGCCGGGCACAAAGTAATATGGTGCATTCGCACGCATGGTGGTTTCTCCTATTTCTTTAATTTAGATGCTTCAATACTGCAACAGCGAGTTTCGTACGGCTTAAGCGGAACTCACCACAAAATTTACCAAGACCAGCAACCCGATTACGAAACCCGCGGCTGCCAAGAGGCCCACAACAATGACGTGAACCGGATTTAACTTCTGCATGTCTTCCGAATGGTTTTTACCCTTTCGGACACCAAAAAATGACCACAACACAGCCGACACGGTTTGCAGAAAGGTTGCAGTACTCGCTTTACGCGATGCGGCCTCTTTGATGTCTTCCGACATTATTCTGCTGCCATGGCTGTAGCGCCGGCCACTTCAAAAAACGTGTAACTCAATGTGATGGTGTGTACATCTTGCGGCAACTTGGGGTTGATCACAAACACCACCGGAAATTCTTTGGTTTCACCCGCCTTGAATGGTTGCTGTTTAAAGCAAAAACATTCCAGTTTGGTGAAATGCTCAGCAGCCTTGCTGGGCAAATAACTGGGTATAGCTTGGCCCGCAGTGTCATTCTTCAAATTGTTGTGCACCACATAATTCATGGTAACCAACTCGCCGGGGTGAACCATCATTCGATTGGTCTCGGGCTTGAACTGAAACTTGCCACGCTCATTCGCATCAAAAATCACCTCAATGCTTCGGCTTTTGTCCACCTGGGTGTTTTTAACAATTTCTTCCGCATTCTTGGTCTGCGGTGTCAATACGTTAATCCCGGTGATTTCGCAAATGGCCTTATAAATGGGCACCAGCGCGTAACCGAAGGCAAACATGGCCACTACAATCACCACAAGGCGCACAACCATTTGTTTGTGCAAACCGCTTGTTTTTTGACTATTTCCGTTGGCCATACTGCGATACCTCTACTGCAAATTCATTAAAACCTAGTTCATCAAATTCAAGATGCTGGGTTCCATCACCTTGCGAATCAGAATGCCGATGAAAAACACGGCAGCCACTGACAGCAAAATCAAACCAGTGCGCTTGTTTTGTTTGGCTTTCTCTTTTTCCTCAGGGGTCACGCTTACTTCCTTGCTGAACCAATTCGTTGTGTAAAAAAGCCTTGTGTGCCTAACACCTGTACAAAGCCGCTTTACGCAACGGGGGGTTGGTGAATACCAAACCCCCATTGTTAAACCCGCTGGTGAATTACTTCACCATGGGTGGATCTTCAAAAGTATGGAATGGCGCTGGTGATGGAACAGTCCACTCCAGACCTTCGGCACCTTCCCATGGCTTGGCAGGTGCTGCCTCACCTTTCTGGAACATCCATGCGCGCAGCACACACCACAGGAAGATCAACTGGGACAAACCAAACCAGAAAGCACCGATGGTGGCAATGGCGTGGAAGTCAGTGAACTGTGTGGCGTAGTCGGCGTAGCGACGTGGCATGCCGGCCAAGCCCAGGAAGTGCATTGGGAAGAAAGTGACGTTGAAGCTGATCAATGAAGACCAGAAGTGCAACTTGCCCAGCCTTTCGCTGTACATGCGGCCAGACCACTTGGGCAACCAGTAGTAAGTACCAGCAAACAAGGCAAACAGTGAACCAGCCACCAGCACGTAGTGGAAGTGAGCCACAACGTAGTAAGTGTCTTGCAACTGGATGTCAACAGGAGCTACAGCCAGAATAAGGCCGGTAAAACCACCCATGGTGAACACGAAAATGAAACCCACTGCAAACAACATGGGGGTCTCGAACGTCATGGAGCCTTTCCACATGGTGGCCAACCAGTTAAACACTTTCACGCCGGTGGGCACCGCGATTAGCATGGTTGCGTACATGAAGAACAACTGGCCGGTGACTGGCATGCCGGTTGTGAACATGTGGTGCGCCCAAACGATGAATGACAGAATCGCGATGGACGCAGTGGCGTACACCATGGAGCTGTAACCGAACAGTGTTTTACGGGCGAACGTGGGCACAATGTGGCTGATGATGCCGAAGGCCGGCAAAATCATGATGTACACCTCGGGGTGACCGAAGAACCAGAAAATGTGCTGGTACATCACGGGATCGCCGCCGCCAGCGGCGTTGAAGAAGGAAGTGCCGAAGTGACGGTCAGTCAACACCATGGTGATGGCACCGGCCAACACGGGCATTACTGCAATCAACAGGTAGGCAGTGATCAACCAGGTCCAGGCGAACATCGGCATTTTCATCAAGGTCATGCCGGGAGCGCGCATGTTCAGGATGGTGGTGATGATGTTGATGGAGCCCATGATCGACGAGGCGCCCAGAATGTGCATCGCGAAAATGGCGGCATCCATACCAGGGCCCATTTGCACGGACAGGGGCGCGTACAGCGTCCAGCCGGCGGCGGTGGCACCACCAGGCATGAAGAAGGATGCGGTCAGGATGATTGCTGCAGGCACCATCAGCCAGAAGCTGAAGTTGTTCATGCGGGCAAATGCCATGTCTGAACAGCCGATTTGCAACGGGATCATCCAGTTGGCAAAACCCACAAACGCAGGCATTACGGCACCAAACACCATGATCAAACCGTGCATGGTGGTGAGCTGGTTGAAGAACTCAGGCTGAACTAGTTGCAGGCCAGGTGCGAACAGTTCTGCACGCAACATGAGGGCCAACACACCGCCTTCCAGCAGCATGATGAACGAGAAAATCAGGTACATGGTACCGATGTCTTTGTGGTTGGTTGCGTACAACCAACGGCGCCAACCATGCGGATGGTCGTGCGCGTGGTCATGGTCGTGACCATGTCCGTGGGTTAAATCTGCCGCGGTAGTGCTCATGTAAATCTCCTAAGCAATATTAACGTGCAGCCGTAACAGCACTTGGCTGAACAACCGGGTCGGTACCTGTGCCAGCATTGGCCCAAGCGTTTCGTGTGTAAGTAATCACTGAAGCAATTTCAACATCGCTCAACTGCTTCCACGCTGGCATTCCAGCGCCCTTGCCGTTCAGCAAAATTGCAATTTGATCAGCCTGTGGCCCCACCACCGAGGGTGCAGCAACCAGCGCAGGGAATGCACCAGGAATGCCCTCACCCGAAGCCTGGTGGCATGCGGCGCAGTTTGCATTGAAAACCTGTTCACCACGGGCCACCAAATCTTCCTTGGCCCATTCCTTGGTGGGGTCGTCCTGCTTGGCTTTCATTTCATCAAGCTTGGCCTGCACCCACTTGGAGTAATTTTCTTCAGACATCACCTCAACCACGATGGGCATGTAGGCGTGGTCTTTGCCGCACAGCTCTGCGCACTGGCCACGGTAGATGCCTTCTTTCTCGGCCTTGAACCAAGTGTCACGCACGAAACCGGGAATTGCATCCTGCTTCACGCCGAAGGCTGGAATCATCCAGGCGTGGATTACGTCGTTGGCGGTTGTTACCACGCGAACTTTCTTGTTCACGGGCACCACAACATGGTTGTCCACTTCCATCAGGTAATTTTCACCACGGGCAACGGCCTGGCCTTGATGGTCTTCAATTTGCTCGCGCGGAGTGGTCAGGGTGGACAGGAAGGAAATGCCCTCGCCCTCGCCAGCCAGGTATTCATAGCCCCACTTCCACTGATAGCCGGTGGCTTTGATGGTGAGGTCGGCATTCGAGGTGTCTTTCATGGCAACCACTGTTTTGGTTGCTGGCAAGGCCATGCCGATCACGATCAGGAATGGAACGATGGTCCATGCGATTTCAACCTTCACACTTTCGTGGAAAGAGGCTGACTTGGCGCCCTTTGATTTGCGATGCGCATAGATCGAGTAGAACATCACGCCGAACACGGCAACGAAAATAACCAGACAGATCACCAACATCAGCGTGTGCAAATCATAGATTTGACGCGCGATTTCGGTAACCGGTTCAGCGAGGTTGTACTGCAGGGGCTGCCCAGAAACATTCTCGGCAAACGCTGCACCTCCGAAGGATGTCATCGCAATTGCAGCGGCCGAAGCAACAGCTTTGCGAATACCCAAGGACGACTTCAACATGGCGATCCTCAATCTCAAAAAAAATATCAAACTGGTGTAAGCCACATGCCTATAAGGAGCATGCAGCCCTTGCCAACGCTGCTTTTAATTCGCGGTGCAACGCCGACTTGTCTTTTTCGGCAATAAATTTGCCTAGTTTTACTTGTTGGCCCCGGTGACTAAACAACAAAGGCGCTTTGTATTTTCCGTTGTAGCTTAATTTGGCCCATTGGGGTGACCATTCAAGCTGGGTCAGTTTGGTGCCGTCCGCCATAACCAGAATAAGCTGGTTGGGCTGCAGTTCGATCATTTCGTAATCGGCCGCATGCCTCGCGTAAATTACAAACGCCGTTCCCACCAACAACAACTCAATTCCGGCAAACGGCAACACAATCCAGAAACCTGCCAGCAAAAACCCGGTTGCAATCACCAAAGTAATTGCACACAAGCTTAAATACCACTGCAATAGCTGCTTGGGACTAAGCGAACAATTGCGCCGGAATACCCACTTACTGCTTTGCGGCGTGTAGTTTTGACCGCCGTTGCAAGGTGTATTTGCTGAACTTGAAATTTCTGGAATCATGCCCATTTACCTCTCAGAGAGCAGTCATTCAGACCCAATGCACGCCCAAAAGAGTGCATTAAAACCTTCGAATTATAGGCTCAAGGCTCTAAGGCAAGCAACAAGACAGGTGCATTCCGCACCCTATTTCCCTGAAATAAGTTGAAAACAATGCGCTACATTTGAAAATGCTGCGCAGCAGCACGCTATTTCGAGCCTTTGCGCCCTTTGATGTCTGAAATTTTCACGGTGGCAACGTCTGTTTTGGTTTTTCTTTTGACCTTCCAGGCGTGCCCGTAAACCAGCTCCAAGGTGAAAGGAATACGCCCTGTTTCCGGATCGCGCAGCCGCTCAAGACAAAGAGTGGCTTCAGAAAACCGACGTGATGTTCGCAAACCCTGTTTGCGAGTTTCCAGGTGGTTGCCACACAAGGCGCGCCAGTCGTCAATCAACTTGCTTGGGGAGCTGTAAGTCAGCGTCAGTTTTTCCATTTCCATGACCGGGTCCGAAAAACCCTGCTTGCTCATCAGGTCGCCCAGATCGTGCATGTCTGCAAAATCTGGAAAAGGCTCACCCATGGCCTGAGCAAAGCCTTGCAATTCGCGGGCAGTATCGGGCCCAAAACAGCTGAAAAACACCCCACCTTCAGGTTTCAACACCCTCAACCATTCGGCCAGGCATTGACCTGGGTCAGCCACAGCATGCAACCACAAAGGCGACCACACCATGGCTTGGCTTTCGCTGGGCAAAGGCAGGGGGCTGTTGATTGGCAGCGCAACAGATGAGGAAGGCTTGGGCGCGGCCCGGCCCGGCCACAGCTTGGCCAAAAAAGAAGCGGCAGCCTGTTCAAGCTGCTCTACCGGCAAGTGGATTGCCTTGGGTGCAAACACAGCCAATTCACGCCCAACAAACAGGTTTTTTACATTCATCAAGGCCACAGGGTGTAACCAGCCTTGATGCACCACCCCTCCCTCGACCGGGCGCATAATTTGCGCGCGGTTCACCATGCGTTGGTTTACCTCCTCGAGTATAAACGGCAATGGTTTTGCTACGCGCCGGGACCATTGTTGCGCCAGGGCTGTGTTTGATCGGGGAATTTTCCAGAACTGCGAGGACATTGTGGGGCGAGCCGTTTCAGCAAAAAAGTGGTGCGGTCTATTCTATAGAACTTGCCAGAGTATGGGCGATGCCATGGTGCCGGGGCGCTGCGTGGCCTGCCACATGCCGATGCAAAACAGCACTTCCGGCTTTAGGCGCTTTGTGTGTAGCCACTGCGAACCCCTGATTCACCAATGCGAGGCTGTGCGCTGTAAACGCTGCGCACTTGCACTTGGTCCGCGCCTTCAAGCGTTTGGATGGACGCATTGCAGGCATTGCAAACCCGTGGTTGAGTATGGCGCACAAGCGCCTTTGGAATGCGTGGTGTGCAGTGATTACCTGGCTCCATTTGATCAATGGATTGCTTTGTTGAAATACGGCAATAACCATGGCATGGCCCGGTTTTTGGGCCATTGGCTGGGAACAAGGGTGCTGGAATTGGGCATGGACCTGCCCGATGTATTGGTGCCTGTGCCCGTGAGCCCGGACAAATTGAGGCAGCGCGGCTATAATCAAGCCGCTTTGATTGCCCGGCATTTGGGGCGGCACATTCGTAGGCCGGTGAAGGCTGATTGGCTGATCAAAACTCAGGAACTTGGTGCGCAGGCGACCCTGGGCCGAGAAGATCGACTGCAGAATTTGCATGGGGCTTTCAGGGCCACGCGTCGCATCCCGGGCAACATTCGGATTGGCTTGGTTGACGATGTGATTACCACCGGGGCTACCATTCAAAGCTGCGCCGCTGCGCTTCGCAAAGCAGGCGCTGAATCAATTGTAACCATGGCAGTGTGCAGGACCCCAGAATGATTAATGTTGTATTGGTTGAACCGGAAATTCCGCCCAACACGGGCAACGTGATTCGCTTGTGTGCCAACACTGGCGTGCAGCTGCACTTGGTGGAACCTTTGGGTTTTCCGTTGGAAGATGCCCGTATGCGACGCGCCGGGCTTGACTACCATGAGTACGCCAACATGCTGGTTCATCCAGGCTGGCAGGCATTTCTCGACCGTTGCCTACCCGACCCGCAACGCTGTTTTGCGATGACCACCAAAGGGAAACACTCACCTTTCGATGTGAAATTCCAAACGGGTGATTACCTGATGTTTGGCAGCGAAACCCGGGGGCTTTCTGAGGACGTGCGCAACTGGTTTGCCCGTGAGAACTGGCTGCGCCTGCCGATGCGCCCGGAGAGCCGGTCGCTGAACCTGTCCAACTCAGTGGCGGTGATGGTGTATGAGGCTTGGCGGCAGTTGGGGTTTGAAGGCGGAAGCTAAGGATTACTGCCAGGCGACCAGTCTGCCCGGGTTCCGCTCTCTCGGAGCTTCTTAACCGCCCGATCGGCTTGGGTTCGGATCTCTCGTTGCGTTCTAATCGCCCTCTCGGCTTGGGTTCCGATCTCTCGCCAGAAAACCTGTTTCTCCCTTGCTGAGCCTTGCGATGCCTGAGAACGACCCTCCTAAACTGCGGGTCGGGTTCGTTCTCTGTCGCCCATGCTGGGCAACACCGGCCCTGCTCGGCACGCAAGGGCAGGTTTTCTTGAAGGCGAGGCGATCGAAACACCGCCGCCGATTGGGCGTTGCGCCAGCGGTGACTCGGAGCTGAACTTGCAATGGGTCGCACGATGACCAGTCAGAAAACTTGCCGGCTTGGCGCGCCGAGGCCAACGATCGCGCTATGGCGCGAAAGCAAAGACCCGACCGTTACTTTTGGAGGGCTTGGCTTAGTGCAGGCTCAAGACCACAAGCCGAAATGCCAAGTTTTCGGGCAGCGGTGACCCTGCAAGCTCAGCACTCAACAAACCAACCAGCCCCGTGCAGCACAAGCAACCACGCCGAGTGGACAACAATCAGCAACGATCATTCAGCGTCTTCAGACCTGGCTTCGCGCGACAGCAGGCGCATCACGCCTTCTCCGGGGCTTAAACCCTCGAACAGCACAGAATTCACCGCTGCCGTAATCGGCATATCAACCCCCAATTCCGCGGCAAGCTGCTTGACCACCGGCGCACATTTCACGCCCTCAGCAACCTGACCCAATTCTTTGAGAATGGTGTCCAGAGACTTACCCTGCGCCAACATCAAACCCACGCGCCGGTTGCGAGACAAATCGCCAGTACAGGTAAGAATGAGATCACCAAAACCGGAAAGACCATTCAGGGTTTCAGCTTGGGCCCCCAAGGCCACAGCCAAACGTTTGATTTCGGCCATGCCGCGGGTAATCAGCGCCGCACGGGCATTCAGACCCAATTGCATGCCATCGCAAATTCCGGTGGCCACCGCCATGATGTTCTTCACCGCGCCACCCACTTCGGCGCCCACAAGGTCGTCAAGCTCGTAAACACGCAAGGCGGCATGGTGCGCAGCACGCACCATGGCTTGGCGGGTGTGCTCGTCCGCACTGGCTGCAGTAAGTGCGCAGGGCAAGCCACGCGCCACTTCGGCGGCAAATGAAGGGCCGGTGAGCGCGCCGCCATAGGGCTTGCCCAACACTTCCTCAACCACTTGATGCGGCATTTGACCCGTGCCCACTTCAAAGCCCTTGCACAACCAGACCAGCGCAGGCCATTGCTCCATGGGTGCAATTTCAAGCAATTGCAACAGTGTTTGGCGCAACGCGCCCATGGGCGTGCCCAGCACCCAGAGTGCGTCGGGTTGGCCAAGCGCGTGCCGGGCGGCGGCCGAAAAATCGGCCTGTACTTTCAGTGTGGGAGAAAGCTTGATACCCGCGAGGTAACGCGGGTTTTCGCGCTGGCTGGCAATGGATTGCAGCACAGCAATATCGCGCCCCCACAACACCACATCATGCACATAGGACATGTGAGCAGCCACTGCCGTGCCCCACGCCCCCGCACCGAACACGGTGATGTTCATGCGCGCCGCCAATTACGCTGTGGTAATAATGCCGGAACCGTTTTGCTTGGCGGCCTGCTCTTGGGCTGCTGCCAAACGCTGCTGGTAAAACTGTTCGAAGTTGATGTCGGACAAATGCACAGGTGGAAAGCCAGTGCGGGTAATGAGGTCGGCTACATTGGCGCGCAAATAGGGGTAGATCATGTTGGGACACAAAATGCCCAACAGAGGATCGAACTGCTCTTCAGGCACATTTGAAATTTCGAAAATACCGGCCTGCTTGCACTCCACCAGAAAAGCCACTTTCTCGTCGATTTTGGCGGTCACCGTTACTGTCACTTCAGACTCGAAAATGTTTTCGGCCAAGCGTTGTGCGCCCACATCCACAGCCACTTCAATTTTGGGCGGGTTTTTCTCGAGGAAAATTTGCGGTGCGTTGGGCAGTTCCAAAGAAGCGTCTTTGATATAGACGCGTTGCATTTGAAACACTGCTTCTGAATTCTGTTCGGCCATTTGCTGGCTCCTATGGATTGAATAAATAAGGTTTGAATGAAATTAGCCGGGCTGCCCCAACAATGGCAAAAGCTTACCAGCACGGTCGAGATCGAACAGGTCATCACAGCCGCCCACATGTGTGCTGCCGATATAAATTTGCGGCACGGTTCGGCGGCCGGTTTCGGCCATCATTTTTTCTTTCTGGGATGGGTCGAGATCAACCCGGATTTTCTCGATATTCTGCACACCGCGCTCGTTCAACAAGCGTTCAGCACGGACGCAAAAAGGGCACACCGCGCTGGTGTACATGCGAACAGGGGCTTGAATATTGCTCATGTGAATTCCTTGACTACTGAGTTTGCTGCAACTGGGTTTGCTTTTACTTGGCAACCTGCTTGGTGGCCTTGGGTGTTTTGGTTTTGGGCGCAGCGTCTGCGGCGTCTTGAACCTTTTTAACCGGCAAGCCTGCTTCTTTCCAGGCATTCAGGCCACCGTCGAGAACAAACACGTCGGTGTAACCCGCTGCCTTCAACACGGTGGCAGCTGCGCCAGAACGTGCGCCGGTTTGGCACAACACGATCAGCGGAGTTTCCTTGGTTTTTGCCAAGGTGCCAGCCTTTTCTTTCAGGTCTTTGATGGCCATGCGCTTGGAGTTGGGCACCACACCTGAATTTTTGACGAAATCGTCGTCTCGAATGTCAACCAGCACCGCTTTCTTTTGGTTGATCAACAGCGTGGCTTGGGGCACCGTGACGCGAGTGCCGCCACCTTTGGTCAACAGAGGCCAAATCAACATGAGGCCAGAGCCAAAGGCCAAGGCGATGAGCCAACTGTTTTGAATCAGAAATTCCTGCGACATAAATCCTGCAATGAGTGGGTCTTGATGGATTGGTCATTATATCCCCTTGAATCGAGGCTAAAATGGAGGTTTGCCTAATTAGACAGCAACTTAAAGGCCACAAACATGTACAAACTCGTATTGATGCGCCATGGCGAAAGCCAATGGAACCTTGAAAACCGCTTTACCGGTTGGGCCGACGTAGACCTGACTGACAAAGGCCGAGAGGAAGCCCGCAAGGCAGGCGACCTTCTGAAGGCTGAGGGCTATAGCTTTGACGTGGCCTACACGTCTGTTTTGAAACGTGCCATTCGCACCCTGTGGATTGCCCTGGACCAAATGGACCAGATGTGGCTGCCCGTGGTGCATGCCTGGCGCCTGAACGAGCGCCATTATGGCGACTTGCAGGGCCTGAACAAATCAGAAACTGCTGCCAAGTTTGGCGAAGAACAAGTGTTGATTTGGCGACGTGCCTACGCCATTGCACCCAACCCTCTGAAAGTGGATGACCCCCGTTTTGCTGGCAACGACCCCCGCTACGCGAAGCTGAAACCCGAGGAAATTCCACTGACGGAGTGCCTGAAAGACACCGTTGACCGCGTAATTCCTTTGTGGAAAGACGGCATTGCCCCAGCCATTAAAGCTGGCAAAAAAGTGCTGATTGCTGCACACGGCAATTCATTGCGCGCGCTGATCAAGTACCTGGACAACCTGAGCGAGGAAGACATCTTGCAGGTGAACATTCCAACCGCACGCCCCTTGGTGTACGAGCTGGACGAAAACCTCAAGCCTATTCGCAGTTACTACCTTGGCAACCAGGCAGAAATTGAAGCGGCCATGGCTGCCGTGAAAAACCAGGGAAAGGCCAAGTAAATACAGGTGCGTAACTATTCAAGGTTGATTTGTTCTACCCGTGGGGGGCTTGGCCTTGTGTTGGCCATGCTCGCCCTGAATGCCAGCGAGCCCGCCTGGGCGCAAAGCAATGTGCGCGACCCGGCAGGTGTGAAGCAGGAACGCGACGAAGTGCGCCGAAAACTGGATGCATTGAAAAAACAAATCAATGAAACCAGCGGTGAGAAAAAACAGGCCGCCAAAGCGCTTGGCCTGCTTGAGCAACGGCTTGAAAAAACCCAGACCCGCCTGAAAGCCCTTGACCAGGATCGGGATGCGCTGGAAACAGACATCCGAAGGTTGAGCCAGGAAGAGGCCCAACTTCAAAAAGACCTGGAGAGCACTCAGGCACGCCTGGCCGAGGTGATGCGCAACCAGTATCGGAGGGTGGAAGTGAACCCGACACAGGCTTGGTTGGCGGGCAAATCGGCCAGCGAAGCTGCGCGCGAAAGCTATTGGTATGAGCGAATTTCTGCGGCTGAACGCGACTTGGCAGCGCAGCAAGCAGCGCAAGCGCGTGAACTCGAGTCCATTCGATTGGGTCTTGAGAAAAAGCAGGCGCGACTTGAAAGCACGATTGCGGATCAAAACAAGAGCCAGCGGGAATTGGTGGCTCAGCGCGAGGAGCGCAACCAGTTGATCGCTGACTTGAATTCGAAGCTGAAGAACCAGGAGCTTGAGCGCAAGCGCCTGCAACGTGATGAAGCACGGTTGAGCAATGTAATCACCGAATTGACCCGCGCCATTGAAGAGGCAAAACGCAAACAGGCATTGGCCGCGCAGCAGCAAAAACAACAGGCTCAGTCTGGCACTTCACCCAAATCAACAGGGAAGACTCCCAGCAAACCGGATTACTCCCCCCCTCCCCCCCTGCCCAGTACGGGTGAGTTTGCAAAACTGAAAGGTCGGCTGGTACTGCCAGTGCAAGGCACGGTGGCAGGCCAGTTTGGGCAAACGCGGTCAAAAGACGGGCAAGGCCCCTCCTGGAAGGGAATTTTTATTGCCACCGAGGCGGGGCAAGCCGTTCGGGCGGTTGCGACAGGGCGCGTGGTGTTTTCGGAATGGCTGCGCGGATTCGGCGAAATTGTGATCATTGACCATGGCGACCAGTTTTTGAGCGTATATGGCAACAATGGTAAATTAATGAAAAGATCAGGGGATTCCGTGAAAGCGGGTGACACCATTGCCGAAACTGGCAACAGCAGTGGTAATCTTGATACAGGTTTATACTTTGAACTAAGGCATCAGGGACAACCCTTCGATCCTATTTCGTGGACCAAAGGTCGGTAGGAATTATGCGTCAAAAATTGCGACAAATCAGTTTGGTATCAGTCGGTGTAGTGGCCGGCGTGTTGGTCAGCGTGGGTATTAGCGCAGTGGCCCAACGGCAGCAGCCCGAGGCCTTGCCATTGAGTGAACTGCGTCAGTTCACTGAGGTATTTGGCGCAATCAAAAGTTTTTACGTGGAACCTGTGGGCGATGACAAGTTGTTCAACGGTGCCATCAGCGGCATGGTAGCCAACCTGGACCCCCACTCCAGCTACCTGGATGCAGAAGCGTTCAAAGAACTGCGCGTGGGCACGCAAGGAGAGTTTGGCGGCCTGGGCATTGAAGTAGGTACTGAGGACGGCTTTGTCAAGGTGATTTCGCCAATTGAAGACACCCCCGCCGCGAAAGCTGGCGTGAAAGCGGGTGACCTGATTGTGAAAATCGATGACAAGCCTACCAAAGGCATGAGTTTGTCCGATGCGGTTAATTTGATGCGTGGCAAACCAAAAACCGAGATTCGCCTGACCTTGCTGCGCAAGGACGTGGAAAAGCCAATCGAGGTCAAAATTATTCGCGATGTAATTCGGGTGCAAAGCGTGAAATCAAAGATGCTGGATGATGGCATTGGTTACGTGCGCATTACACAGTTTCAAGAACACACAGGTGAGTACCTGGTAAAGGCCATCAACACCCTGCAGGCCAAAACACCGATGAAAGGCCTGGTGCTGGATTTGCGCAACGATCCGGGCGGCTTGCTGAATGCTGCTGTGGGCGTTAGCGCCGCCTTTTTGCCCCAAAACACCTTGGTAGTATCTACCGATGGTCGTACTGAAGACTCCCAGCGCAAGCTGGTGGCAGGCCCTGAAGATTACCTGCGCGGCCGCGAGAAAGACTACCTGAAAGAATTGAGCCCGATTGCGAAAACCGTACCCATGATTGTCGTGGTGAACGGCGGCTCGGCCTCTGCGTCGGAAATTGTGGCAGGTGCACTGCAAGACC
Organism: Limnobacter olei; assembly: GCF_029087225.1. Classification (GTDB taxonomy): domain Bacteria; phylum Pseudomonadota; class Gammaproteobacteria; order Burkholderiales; family Burkholderiaceae_B; genus Limnobacter; species Limnobacter olei. The sequence goes on from NZ_JARFJD010000029.1 coordinate 31,664, forward strand.
ATGGCCGCGCCAAGGTGTTGGGTACACAAACCTTCGGCAAGGGTTCGGTACAAACCATATTGCCTTTGAACAACAACACGGCAATCAAGCTGACCACTGCGCGTTATTACACGCCAAATGGCCGCAGTATTCAGGCCAAGGGCATTGAACCCGATTTCCTCGTGACCGAGACGCCCGAAGGCGACATTGTTGAGCGCGTTCGCGAAGCAGACCTGACCCGACACCTGAGCAATGAGAAGGGCGAGGAAACACCGAGCTCCAAGAATTCGGACAGCAACAAAAACGCCGACATGAAGCCGATTGTGTTCGGCGAAAAAGACGATTATCAGTTGCAGCAGGCCCTGAATTACCTGAAAGGCAAGCCCGTGGTGCAAAACCGCAAAGCTGCACAAACGGCCAAGTCAGCCAAGTAAGCCGCCCTGAAAACGGCTTGAACGTGGAACTGCGAGACTTGAATGACGAGGAGTTACTTCGGTACTCCCGTCACATTCTTCTGGATGAAATCGGTATTGAGGGCCAATCGCGCATTGCCAGTGCCAAAGCGCTGGTGGTGGGTGCAGGTGGCCTGGGTTGCCCCAGTGCGCTGTACCTGGCCAGTGCGGGCGTGGGCACCATTTATATCGCAGACGACGATGAAGTCGACCTCACCAACCTGCAACGCCAGGTGTTGCACACCACCGCGCGCGTGGGCATGGCCAAGGTTGAATCAGCCAAAACCCACTTGAATGAACTGAACCCGTGCACCACGGTTGTGCCCATTGCGCACCGCCTTGAAGGGGAAGAACTGGAGCAGTTGGTTGCGAAAGTGGATGTGGTGCTGGACTGCTGCGACAACTTCAAAACCCGCCACGCTGTGAACCGTGCCTGTGTGAAGTTCGGCAAGCCACTGGTTTCTGGCGCGGCCATTCGGCTGGACGGCCAGCTGGCCGTGTTCGAACTGAATAATCCGCAAGCGCCCTGTTACCACTGCCTGTTCCCGGAAGGGGAGGATGTATCGGAAGTGCGTTGCGCCACCATGGGCGTGTTTGCGCCGCTGACCGGCGTGATTGGCACGCTGCAAGCCAGCGAGGCGCTGAAAATTTTGGCTGGCTTTGGACAACCCATGTACAGCACCCTGCAAATTTACGATTCGCGCAGTTGCGAATTCACGAAAATGAAAATTCGCAAAGACCCCAAGTGCACTGTGTGCAATGCCTAAAATTTTGCGGTGCGTATGGCTTCAAACTGCCGAATGCGGTGTTTAACCTTGCCGGTGAGTTGCCGGGGCTTGAACCCCAACCCCGGGAAGGTGATCCAGCTGGTTTGAATGCCATGCCTGGCGGCCTGCTCAAGGTGCCCGAGGGTGTCGTCGACCAGCAAAGCCCGCTTGCCTTTCAACTTGCTCTTCAGATTGGGCCACAGAATGTTGGCTGGCTTGGGTCGCCAGGTTTGGTGAACCACCATGTCTTCAATCGCAATGACGGCGTGCAAGTGCCGGTACAAACCCATCTCCTTGCACAGTTCCACGGCGTAAGCGCGGGGCGCATTGGTCAGCATAATGCGCAGCCCTGGCAATTTGCCCAGGCGGTGGGGCACGCTACCATGGCGAGAACTCAATTTTTTCAAGCCCTCGAAACGATGGGTACTGGCCAAAAAGTGGTGCGGGTTGGTTTGATGATGGCGCATCATGCCCAATAAAGTTGCACCATAGCGAAGCCAGTATTGGGTACGCAACTCGCTGGCCTGCTGGGGATCCAACTTCAGGTGTTCAGCCAGATAGCGTGTCATTTGCCGGTTGATCTCGGGCAGAATGTGGGTGGATGCATGGTGCAGGGTGTTGTCAAGATCAAGCAAATACACTTTGCCGGACAAGCCCGCATGGGGACGACGAATATAACGAATGCGCAAAACGAATGGACCTGAAGTTGAGTTTTCATCCCGAATTTTGTCAGGATACCTTGTGTCATTCTGACACCGCACTGCGGTGCGGTCTAGACAACAGTTGCCCGCCAGAACTGCTTGAAAACCTCAGCAGGCTTTCTGCTTTGCTGGGTGATATTCAAAGGTCCCTGAATATTCGCAGTGGTGCGTTAAAGATCAATAGTGGTTTCAGGGCACATGCCTTGAATGAGAAAGTGGGCGGTGTGCCCAACTCGCAGCACTGCATGGGGCTGGCGGCCGATTTGGTGTGCCCCGAATTCGGCAGCCCCTGCGATTTGGCATTGGCCATCGCACAATTGCCATGTGAATTTGATCAACTGATTCTGGAATTTGGCAAATGGGTGCATGTGTCTGCGGCACCGCTGGGCCAAACACCCAGGCGAGAGTGCTTGAGCATTTTCAGCAAAGACGAAGGTTATCTGGAAGGTATTGTGAAGCGATGAATGTAAGCAAAAAAACAATGATCAAAATCAGCGCTGCTGCACTGCTCAGCCTGAGCAGCGTGGGTAGTACTTGGGCAGCCGACACCACTTGCAGAGGCATGGGTAAACAGGTGATTGATACAGACCTGCGATTTTCACTGACGCACAGTCAAATTCCGGGTGAACTGGCCATTAGTACACACAAAATGCGGGTGGCCGGTACGCAGTACAAACTTGAATCCACTTCACAGGCCAAAGGCTTTTTGGCTTTGTTGTACTCGGGCCAACTAACCCAGAAAAGTGAAGGGCTGGTGGATGCACAACTGGGCTTAACCCCCCTTTATTACGCCGAGCAACGTGGCAAAAAACCGGTGGCTGAAAGTATGCTGAACGCGGAAACGCAGCAGGTGCTGTTCAAGCGCAATGGTGAGTCTGCACCGTATGAAAAAGGGCTGCAGGACCGGATCAGCATGATTTACCAGATCGCAGCGCGTTTGCGCTGCAACGCCGACCTGAAAACGGGCGACACCTTGACCATGCGTGTCATGAGCACCGGGCGCGTGGGCAATGAGGTGTTTGTTCTGAAAAAAGCGCAAGACCTAACCTTGGACCTTGGCAAAGGCGAGCGCCGGGTGAACACCCTGCTATTTGAAACCAAACCCGAAGATGCAGGCGATGAAGTTGTGCGCATTTGGTATGCCAAAGATTTGAACTGGCAACCAGCAAAAATTGAAATTCAGGACGCTGACGGGAAAGCATTGACCCAAACCCTGATTGGCACGGGCGCTTAACTGTTGGCTGGCACGCGGCGAAGCAGATTGGGATCGGCTTCAAGAATGGGCAAGTTAACCTGATGACGTTGCCCGCTGCGACGCATCACTGCGAAAGTAGGACCCACTTCTTCCAGTGTCCAGCCGTTAGCCACTTCATCACCCACACGCTTTGATTGTGCGGGCTGCCCTTCGATGGACATGACGGCAGCCCCCTTGCCTTCACTGTTGGCAAAAATGCCCAACAAATTCACAGAGGGCGGCGTGAGACCACCCGCAGTTTCAACGCCCATGAGCCGCGCTTCAGGCGACTGGTCGATTTGATAATTCGCCGAGGCCTGAGCAGGCATGGCGGGTGCAACCACAGGCGCGGGCGCGAACAACTTGATCAACACCCACACAGCCAGCCCCACTGTGCTCAACCACAACACCATTCTCAATCCCTGAACAAGTCTTGGTGACAAGCTGATCTGGGCAACGGGTTTTTTCAATGCAAGTTTCATGGGGCGAAGTGAAGTGACACACTGGAAAGCATCATAACCCGCAAGATGGGCCAGATTCAAAAAAAAACCGGACAACCCGCGAGGGTGACCGGTTTTTAAGCCATGCTTCAAGGGTTGTCGGCAACCTGAGTTGCCCACACCCGAAGTATGCGCACGCAAGAACACCTAAGAAAGACCCTATTTACGTGACAAAGGTAAAGGTTTTACCGATTACCCGAAAGCAGAGGGATTTTGTGCGGCTTGCAACGGTGGTGCGGGCTGCTGTCAAATATTCATAAAATGGGTGTAACCTTCAGCAAGGATAATTCTGGATCTTTTCTACGGTTGTTTATGAAAAAACTAAATTCGCTTCAAGGCAAAAAGAAAAATCAGGGTTTTACTCTGATTGAAATTATGGTGGTTGTAGTCATTCTTGGCATTCTCGCGACGTTGGTGGTGCCAAAAATCATGGGGCGTCCTGACGAGGCCCGCGTGGTTGCCGCAAAGCAAGACATTGCTTCGGTGATGCAAGCACTGAACTTGTACCGCCTGGACAACAGCCGCTACCCGACGACCGAACAAGGGCTACAAGCCCTGGTGACCCCACCGACCACGGAACCCGTGCCACGCAATTACAAGCAAGGTGGTTATTTGTCACGCCTGCCTGTCGACCCTTGGGGCGGCAACTATCAGTTCTTGAGCCCTGGCATTAATGGCGAAGTGGACGTAATGAGCTTTGGTGCAGATGGCAAAGCCGGTGGTGAGGGCGTGAATGCCGACATTGGTTCCTGGAGCCTCTAAGCGGGGGTTCACCCTGCTTGAATTGCTGGTGGTGATCGTCGTGTTGTCGATCGCCGCTGGCCTTATTGTGGTGCGCGGCACACCCGGCGATTCCAATTACCTGGAATCAGACGCCAAAAAACTGTCGCAACTGCTGCGCATTGCCCAGCAGGAATCTTTGTTGAAATCCAAAGACATACGCTTTGTAGCCGGTGATGAGGGCTACACCTTCGAAGAATTCACAGGCAGCCGCTGGGTACCAGTGACTACGGAACCCTTGCTGCGCCCCCGCCTTTGGGACAACGGCCCCTTCAAGGTGACCTTGATCAACGAGGGCCTTGAAAACAAGTTCCTGACCCTGGAAAGCAGGACTGGTCTGAAACGCCAGGCGATTGTGCTTCAACGCAACCGAGTGCAGGTGGTGCTGCAAAGCCAGGCCAGTGGTGTATTCAAGGTCAGCAAACCCAGCACCACAGTGCTGAACAGGGCCAGTCAAAGCCTATGAAGCAGCAGCGCGGTTTTACCCTGATTGAAGCGTTGGTGGCCATGACCATTATCGCGGTGGCCCTGATTGCCTGCCTCAAGGCTGCCGGCAATTTGAACATTCAGCAAGACGAGATGATCAAGCGGCAGTACGCGCAGTGGAGCGCAAAGAATGCCGCCAACTACATCCGGGTTTCCGGCGTATTTCCAAGTGCGCAAACCGCTCAGCAATCCTGCCCACAGGGCAATTTCCGATTTGTATGTCGGGTGGAAATTTCCAACACCCCAAACCCGAATTTCAGGCGGGTGGAAATTCAGGTGCTAGACGCCTTCGAGGGCGACCAAGGCAACCAGCTGGCTCGCTTGGTGATTTTCTTGAGCAGCGCGCCATGAATAAAAATGCCAAGGGTTTTACGCTGCTGGAAGTTCTGATTGCATTGGGCATTGTGTCGGTGATTTCGATTTTGTCTTGGCAGGGTTTGCAGGAGGTACTGCGTTCAGCCAACCGCGTTACAGAGGTGGACGAGCAGATTCAAACCGTAGCCGCAGTTTTTTCACAGTTCGAAAAAGATCTTGGCGCGCTGGAGTTGACGCTGGACACACCCACCCCGGAGAGCGATTTAATTGAAGTGACCGGCAATGGGCTGCTGATTCAGTTTACCCAGCGCAACACCAGCGAACCTGCCTACCGGGAGCGTGTGGAATGGGTGCTGGACGGCACCAATTTGCTTCGGATTGCACGCCGCCAGCCAAACCCGGAGCAGCCCTCGATCAGCGACCCGATTGCCACCCGGGGTCTGCAAGTGCGCCTGTTGCGAGAACCCGGCGGGTGGAGCAGCCCGGTGACATTCGGCAACCATGTTGTTCAAGAACGCACAGACCTTGAATTGCAAGGACCCGCATTGCAGCTAAACAGCGGTACACCGGCACAGCGCCCACCAGAAAGCGGCGAAGGTGATACACCGGGCACACCGGAAACAACTGAAGGACAAGCGGTACGAAGCCTGGTTCGGGCGGTTGAAATCAGCTTAACCCAACCCAACAACCAGGTCGTGACGCAGGTGTTTTTAACCGGTGGGGTGTACTGATGCGATCAACGCGAATTCGACCACAACAAGGCGCGGCCGTGGTGATGGCATTGTTCATCGTGGTGCTGTGCACATTGGCAGTAAGCCCCTTGATCTGGAACCTGTTTGCCACTGCAAAAACCATTTCAGTGGCCGCTGCACGTGACCAGGCCGACGCGGTTAGCCGCAGCGGTGTGGATTGGGCCCGGGTTATTTTGCGCGAAGACGCAAGAGTGTCCACAACCGACACATTAACCGAACCTTGGGCCGTGCCCTTGGCCGAAAGCCGCATCAACGAAGGCTTGATGCGCAAGGAAGAAAATGCCACCGACAGTGATGATCGGGAAGTAGTATTGACCGGGCGAATTGAGGATGCACAAGGGCGATTCAACCTTCGCAACCTGGGTGCCGACAACCCGCGCCAACAGGTGTGGCTGGCAGGCTTTACCAAACTAAGTGATCTGCTGAGCGTGCCTGCAGACCAGCGAAATTTGTTGGTTCAAACCCTGAGCACCATGTTCATGCCCAAACTGGTCAATCCTGAAGAACAAGGAATTGATCCAAATGCCCCGCGCATTGAGCCCGCTTTGCGGTGGGAGGAGTTTCAGGGCAAATACGGCATTACTGAGGAAACCTGGAACCAGCTGCGGCCCTATGTGGCCATTTTGCCCAAAGCCAGTGCGGTGAATGCAAACACTGCATCTGCCGAGGTGCTTTACGCAGTAGTAGAAGAAATGAGTTTCAGCGATGCTCAACGATTGCTGGCCCAACGTGAAAGGGTCACTTTCCGGAATGTGGCGGATATTCGGGCTGCACTGAATGCAAATGTGACCATAAACAATGATTTAATAACCGTGAGCAGCAATTACTTCCTGGTAGAAGGCACTGCGCAGGTAGAGGAGGCGTTGATTCGGACCCGGGCTTTGCTTGAGCGACGAGACCAGCGCGTGTATGTGATGTGGAGACAATAATTGAATAACAACCAACCCCTGTTGGTGATTTGGTGGCCCAAGGCCCTTGACCAAGCCCGTGCGGAAGAGGAGGGCCGCATGATTAGACTGCGCTATGAAGTGCTTGCCCGAAGCGGCGACAAACTGCATGGCGGCGAAGAGGCCCTGAACAAACTACCCAAGGACCTGCCTTGCCTGGTGTTGGTGAACCCCACCGAAGTGGGACTTTTTGCCGTGGTGCCTCCCAAGTTGACCGGCAACAAACTGAAAGAGGCGCTGCCCTTTCTGGTTGAGCCTTACCTGTTGAACGAGCCCGAAGAAAACCATGTGAGCCTGTGGCCCAACCTGCCTAACCACTTGGGTGGGGCAAAGCTGGCTGCGGTGCTGGGAAAAACACGTGCACGCAGCATTGTCAGTAACTGCGCACAACAGGGCTTGAAGCTGGCAGGCCTAAGCTGCGAGACATTGCGTGAACGCACTGGCAACGAGGGCGCTGCATGGCTGAGCGGGCAAGACTTTATTTTGGTAGATGGCATTGATACGCCCTTGCTGACACCCACTGCCCAGGCAGCCGTGTTGAAAGTGATGCTGCAACGTCGATTGCAGCAAGCCGGTGCCCCCGTGATTGAATTGAACAACACGGACTACGCCTGGTTGAGCAGCCAGGTAGACGGGGCCATGGGCGAGAATAAAATACGCGCCAGTACACGTGCACCCATCGAGCCTTTGCCAAGGCTGTTGAACAAAAGCCTGCTCAGCGCAGACGAACTTCGAAAGATGGGCATGCGCCCCATGGCCAACCCAGCTGGCTTGCGCAAGTTGATTGCGCCTGCCATGGCCTTGCTGGCCGTTGCGATACTGGGCCTGAATGCACTGGCTTTTAAAATTGAAAGTGCCAATGCAGCCATTGAAACCCAAATTGCCGAGAGCTATGCCCAGGCCTTGCCCAACACGCCCATGGTGGCCGACCCCCTGCTGTTGATTGAACGTGAAAAACGCAACCTGAACGCTGGGCTGGACACCAGCAATGCCCAAGGCGCAAGTGCCCTGCTTCACGAGGTGGGATTGGCCATGGAGCAAGCCCCTTTTAACAGCATGGTCGATTTTGCTTGGGCTGAAAATACGCTGAGCGTGCGGTTCAATGCCAATATTTCTGAAGACCAGCAAGCAGCCGCCTTGCAAAAACTGAAAGCCCGAAGGCTGGATGCCAAATGGCTGATCGGCGCGCAATCCAACTTGCCTGTGCTGCAAGTGAAAAAGGGAGTGACGCGATGAAACCCAATGATTTGCTGAACAAAGCACAAGCCCAACTGGACCAGCTCAACAGCAGGGAACGAAAACTGGTGACCTATGGCGGCGCATTGGCTGCAGTGCTGATTGCCTGGTTTGTACTCATTGAACCTGCACTTCTGACCATACAACAAGGCCCCGCCAACCAAGCCGCGCTGGTGGACAAAGCAGGCCAGGTGATGCGCGCTGCGCAAGACCTGGAAGCCCTGCGAGGTGCGCGATCGCGCGTTGTGGTGCCTGAAAGCGATTTGCAGGCACGCCTGCAACAGTTGCTTGAAGAACAGGGCATAGCCGAGCAAGCCACACTGGTGCGCACCGAAGAAGGCGACCTCCGGGTGGAATTCAACAATGTCTCGGCCAGTGGTGTTCTGGCCTGGATGGCGCGGGCCGAGGCCATTTCCAGCATCAGCCTGAACCAGGCTGAGGTTGAAAAAGTGCAAGCCGGTGTATTGAAAGGTTACGTTACCTTGTTGCCAGCCAGCCAAGGAAACACAGGCGCCCCCCAATGAAACGTTTGCGTGGGTTGTGGCCGTTTGCCTTGATTGCCCTGGCTGTGCTGGTGTGGAACTACCCGGTGTATGCCGTATCGGGCCGCATTGAATCTGCAAGCGGCGGCAAGGTTCGAGTGTTAAGCAGCAATGGGTCAGTGTGGTCTGGGCAAATGCAGTTGGGCCTGTCCGATGGCGCGCGGGTGTACGCCATTCCAGAGGCTTTGGCCTGGCACCTTCGACTGGGTGGCGATGCAAGCTGGCTGGGAATTGAAATAACACACCCGAAATTCGTACAGCCTTTGCATCTGGGATTCACCGGCGCAGGTATTACTGTGAGTGGTGGCGAACTTCGCATGCCAGCAGCCTGGCTGGGTGCAACAGGTGCGCCCTTCAATACCATTCGACCCGAGGGCCTGTTGCAGTTAAGCTGGCTTGAATGGCAAAGCGGCAAGAACATAAATGCCACGCTGAAATGGCTGGATGCCCAATCGGCGCTGGCCAGTATTCGACCCTTGGGTGAATATGTCATCACCGTGACAGGAAATCCTGATACAAGATTAGACATGACACTGGCGACCAACAAAGGCCCCTTGATGCTGGAGGGAAGTGGTCAGTGGACGAACGGACAACGATTTGTATTCAATGGGTATGCCAGTGCGCAAGAACGCAGCAAGGATGCGTTGACGGGCCTGCTCAGCCAGATGGGACGACTTGAAGGCGATCGCTATCGCTTGGGTGTATTTTGATGAAAGAAGCAAAAATAAAAGGAACAGTGAGCTTGAACACTGCACGCATGGGACAAATGAAACGCTCGCTTTTGAGCATTGCACTGGCTTCGATGGGCTTGGGACTGGGTGTTGCAGGCCATGCACAAAACCTGAACCTTCAAAGCACAGCGCGGGTGCAAAACAGCCAGGAAGACAAATTCGCATTGAACTTTGTGAATGCAGACATTGACGCCGTGGTGCGCGCAATTGGCTCGTTTACCAATCAAACATTCGTTGTAGACCCCCGCGTGCGCGGTACGATTTCGCTGGTTTCGCCCCAACCCCTGAGCGCGGCCGATGCCAAGAATGCCCTGTTGGCTGCCCTGCGCCTGCAAGGTTTCACGATTGTTGAAAGCGGCGGCATAGCCCGCGTTTTGCCTGAAAACGATGCCAAAGTGCAGGCCGACAGTGTAGACCCCCGCAAAGCCATGAACCAAAGCGGCAATGCGATCGTGACGCAAGTGTTTCAGCTGAACTATGAATCGGCCACCGCACTGGTGCCAGTGCTACGCCCTTTGATTGCGCCCAACAACACGATTGCTGCCTACCCCAACAACAACACCTTGGTGATCACCGATTACGCAGACAACCTGCAACGAATCGCCCGCATTATTGCCAGCATTGATGGCCCATATTCTGGCGACCTGGAAGTGGTGCCCCTTGAGCATGCCCTGGCCGTGGATTTGGCCGCCATTCTGGGCCGCATGCTGGATGAAGGCAACCGGGGCACGGGTGCCGCGGTGGATGCGGGTCAACGATTGTCTGTGATGGCCGACCCGCGCACCAACTCGCTGTTGCTGCGCACGCCGAGCAAAGCCCGCCTGAACCTGGCGAAGGCCCTGATTGCAAAATTGGACCAACCCACCAAACAACCCGGCAATGTGTGGGTGGTGTACCTGAAAAATGCCGAGGCCGCCAAGCTGGCGAAAACGCTGCAGGCTGTGCTCAGCAGCAGCCCGATTTCCGACAACAACAGCTCGTCCGGTCTAAGCTCACTGTCCGGCGGCGGCGTTGCTGGTGGATTGGGAGGTGACACCTCCAACACCAACAACAGCACGCGCAACGTTACCAACGGCAGCGCTGGTCTCGGTGGTTCCAGCAGCCTGGGGTCTTCGCTGGGTGGTGGCACCTCCAGCGGGCAATTGAGCGCCGCTTCGGGCAATGTAGATTTGAACAACGGCGGCATTGTGCAGGCCGATCCCTCCACCAATTCGCTGATTATTACCGCACCCGAACCCATTTACCGCAACCTGCGATCCATCATCGAAAAGCTGGATGTACGCCGTGCGCAGGTATTCGTAGAGTCACTGATTGTTGAAGTGTCTACCGACAAAGCTGCCGAGTTTGGCATTCAATTTCAGGGCTTGTCGGGCGTGGGCGCTGACGGTGTACGTGTCATTGGTGGCACCAACTTCAACGATCCAGGTTCTGGCAGCAATATCTTGGGTGCAGCCACCAACCTGGGCTCTGTGGGCCGCGGCCTGAACATTGGTGTGATTGATGGGCAAGTGAACATTCCCGGCATTGGTACCATTTCCAACCTCGGCTTTTTGGCCCGTGCGCTGGAAAGCAAGGCCAACGCCAACATTCTATCTACTCCAAACATTCTGACGCTGGACAATGAAGAAGCCAAAATCGTGATTGGCCAGAACGTGCCTTTCATTACCGGGCAATTCACCAACAGCGGTGGCAACGGCGCCACGGTCAACCCATTCCAGACCATCGAACGACAAGACGTGGGCCTGACCTTGCGTGTTAAGCCGCAGGTGTCTGAAGGCGGCATTGTGAAATTGGGTATTTTTCAGGAAGTGAGCTCGGTGGTGGACAGCACCAACGTGTCGGGCATTATTACCAACAAGCGCTCCATTGAAAGCAATGTGTTGGTAGAAACAGGCAACATCATTGTGCTGGGTGGATTGGTTGAAGACCGGGTCACCGGCAACGAGGAAAAGGTGCCGGGTTTGGGCGACGTGCCCGTGCTGGGGCAGTTCTTTCGCTATGACAACCGCCGTCGCCAGAAAACCAACCTGATGGTATTTTTGCGGCCCGTGGTAGTTCGCAACGAGGACCAAGCCCAAAGCATTGTAACGAACCGATACGATTACATGCGCCAGCTTCAACAGGAAAACCAGCCCGAGAGACGCTTTGGCTTGCCCAATATGGAAGCACCCGTGCTGCCCAGCCGCCGCCCTGCTGATGTGGCGCGCCCCAACACTGTGGCACCAGCCCAGAGCAATGGCGATCCAATCAACCTGACGCCAAGCAACCGAATTCTGGTGATTCCCCGCGCCGGCGAAAGCAGCAGCAATTCGGAGGTAGGTCCCAATGGCGGTCGCATAATTCGCGGCCGAACTTCAGGAAATACGCCCTGATGGAACTGCGCTTCAACCCACAAACAGTTGGCCGCCTGCACTACGGTTTTGCCCGGCAAAACCAGGTGCTGTGCCTGGATGCTCAAAGTGAATTGTGGCGCTTAGCATTCAGCCCGCGTACGCCCAGCCACGCGCTAATCGAGGCGCAACGCGTTGCGCCCTGCCCCATTGACTGGGTGTTTTGCGAAGACGCCGTGGTACTTGAAAAAACAATCAACCAGGCTTACTCAAACCAGGAAACCAGCGCGGCGGCTGTGGCCGATGAAGTGGCAGGCGACCTGGACCTGGACCAGTTGATGCAAGATATTCCGGCGGTTGAAGACCTGCTGGAAACCGAAGACGACGCACCGATTATTCGAATGATCAACGCCTTGCTGACGCAGGCCAGCCGCGATGGTGCATCAGATATTCACATTGAGGCGTTCGAGACTCACTCCGCGGTGCGATTCCGAGTGGATGGCACACTGCGCGATGTGTTGCAACCCCGCCGTGAATTGCACTCGGCCCTGATTTCACGCATCAAGATCATGGCCAGCCTGGACATTGCAGAAAAACGTTTGCCGCAAGACGGCCGTATTACCCTGCGCATTGGCGGCAAACCCATGGATGTGCGTGTTTCAACCTTGCCCACAGGCCACGGCGAACGTGCGGTGCTGCGTTTGCTGGACAAGGAAGCGGGCCGGCTTGAGCTGAGCCGCTTGGGCATGCCCGAGCACACCCTGAAGGAAATGGACCGGCTGTGCAACATGCCACATGGCATTATTTTGGTGACGGGTCCAACGGGGTCGGGCAAGACCACCACACTGTACGCTGCATTGTCGCGCATTGATTCTTCCACTACGAATGTAATGACCGTGGAAGACCCTGTGGAATACGATTTACCTGGCATTAGCCAAACCCCGGTGAACGCGAAAATCGACATGACTTTTGCCAAGGCCTTGCGCGCCATTTTGCGCCAAGACCCAGACGTAATCATGATTGGTGAAATCCGCGACCTTGAAACCGCACAAATTGCGGTGCAGGCGTCGCTGACGGGGCACTTGGTTTTGGCCACCCTACACACCAACGATTCCGTGAGTGCTGTGACGCGCCTGGTCGACATGGGCGTTGAACCATTTTTGTTGTCCTCAAGCCTCTTGGGTGTATTGGCCCAGCGCCTGGTACGCCGCCTATGCCCACATTGCAAAACCAGCACCCTGGATGAGCACGGCGACACGCATTGGCATGCCAATGGCTGCGACCAGTGCGGCCACACAGGCTACATAGGCCGTACCGGTGTATACGAACTGTTTACGATTGACGATGAATTGCGCACCATGGTGCACAACGAAAACTCGGAAGCCGAAATGCGCCAGCGCGCACAGGCCAAGGGCATGAAGAACATGCGGGAAGACGGCCAACGCTGGGTGACCAGTGGTACCACCACGCTGGAAGAACTGCTTCGAGTCACGAGAGACTGAACGAGAGACTAGGCAAATATGGCAGTTTTTCGATACGAGGCATTAAACGCCCAAGGCAAAACAGTGAAGGGCTCGATGGAGGCCGATTCCCCGCGAGCTGCACGCAACCAGATGCGCATGCAAGGCATGACACCGATTGAAGTGCTGGAGGTAGGCAGCGCGAAAATGACCGGCAAGAAAGCTGGGCGCTTTGACCGGGAGTTGAGTAACCGCGAAGTTGTGCTGTTAACCAGGCAACTGGCGAGCCTTCTGCAAGCCCGCCTGGCACTGGCCCAAGCCTTGGCTGCGCTAGTTGAGCAGGCTGAGAAACCATTAATACGGGAGCGAATCAACAGTATTCGCTCAGAAGTGGTTTCAGGCACACCGCTGAGCCAGGCGCTTGCGCAATATCCAAAAGCCTTTCCTGAGATGTACGTGGCCACTGTGGCCGCTGGTGAAAACACCGGTGATTTGGGCGGCGTATTGTCCAAACTGGCCGATGCGCTGGAAGCCCGCCAAGCCCTGCAGCAAAAGGTAAGCGCGGCATTCATTTACCCAGCCATTGTGACCGTGGTGGCGTTGATGGTGGTGATCGGCTTGCTCACCTATGTGGTACCACAAGTGGTGTCAGTGTTTGAGAGCAACAACCAAGCGTTGCCCACACTCACGGTGGTGATGATTGCCTTGTCAGACCTGCTTCGCGACTGGGGATGGTTAATGGCATTGGCGCTGGCGGTGGCGATTTACCTGTTTCGCAATGCGCTGAAAAACAAAGCATTCAAATTGAAATTCGATGAATTCGTGTTGACCATTCCGGTAGTGGGCCCATTCATTCGCGCAGTGAACACAGCACGCTTGGCCTCGACACTCTCGATATTGGTGGGCAGCGGCGTTCCAATTTTGAAGGCCTTGGCCGCCGCAAACCGCACATTGGGTAACAGTGCCTTGCAACTGGCCATGGTGGATGTTCAGGAGCGCGTAAAAGAAGGCAGTGGTTTGAGCAAAGCCATGGGAAAAAGCGGTTTGTTTCCGCCGGTGCTGACTCATCTTGTGGCCAGCGGCGAAGCCACAGGGCAACTGGCTGCCATGTTGGAACGTGCCTCAGACAGCCAGCGCACCGAGGTGGAACGCAAAGCGATGTGGCTCACCAGCTTGATGGAACCCATACTTATTTTGGTGATGGGCCTTATTGTGTTATTGATTGTACTGGCGGTGATGATGCCGATTATTGAAGTCAACCAACTGATCCAATGAACATACAAAGCAGAACAGAAGTTGGACAAAACACCATTCGCGTGATGCTGGTGGACGACGACGACCGCATTCAGCAAGCGCTGCGCCTGGCCATTGAAACCCACCCTGAACTGAATCTGGTTGGGCAGGCCTACACTTTGAAAGACGCTCTCGCTGTGGTTGGAGAGCTGCAACCTGAAGTGGTGCTGGTTGACCTCGGCCTGCCCGATGGCAGTGGGTTGGAGCTGATTGCCCACATTCACCAACACATGCCTGGTTGCGAGAGCATGGTATTGACCGTGTTTGGTGATGAATCACATGTGATCTCAAGCATCGAGGCAGGGGCTACGGGCTACCTCACGAAAGACACACGCACTGCCGACATTCTTGATCGATTGAAACAACTGCGCGCTGGTGGCTCCCCAATAAGCCCTGTGATTGCCCGGCGATTGCTGAACCGGTTTCGCGGGGTGCCCACACCCGATCAACTCCCCACCAGCAAAACATCGGCGAATCAGGAATTCACACCTTTGTCGGAACGGGAGCAACAGGTGCTGGAAATGGTGGCCAAGGGATTTATGCAAGCTGAAATTGCCGATATTCTCGGCGTGTCCATCAACACCATCAGCACCTACATCAAACGAATTTACAAAAAACTTGCAGTGAATTCCCGCACCAGCGCAGTTCACCGCGCCAATGCCTTGGGATTGATCAATTTAAAAGACTGCTAAAACAATGCCAGGTGCCCAACTGAAGCCCGCGTCAAGCTGGGCAAGACGACTTGGCCTGTTTTATGTGTTGGCCGTGTGTATCGCATTAAGCGGTGCTGCCCTGCTTTTTTACGAAATCGCCAAAGCCACCCCCTCAGATCCAGGCGCCATTGAATTAGGTATGGCGCGCTTTGCGGCACACACTGATTACCAAACCGAGCCGCCTGCGCACCTGGCAACAGCCACGGTGGTGCTATTGCCCCACCGAATCGACAACAAGTTGCGAGGCCCGGGCGGCTTTTACTGGTATGAAATGGATTTCACCGTGCTGCCGGAGAGCCGCATCGAGGCACTCTACATTCCACGCTTTGCCATGAATGCGGAGGTGTACCTGAATGGCGAGCGAATCGGTTACTTTGGCCCTATGACAGGCGCGTATGCAGAGCGCAACTGGAATCGCCCCCAAATTTTGAACCTGAGTACCCGGGTTTTGCGGCCCGGCAAAAACACACTGGCTATTCAAGTGCGGGCCTTTCCCGACTACTTGGCGGGCTTGTCTTCAATTTGGCTGGGCTCGGATGAAAACCTGCGCGAGGCCTACCGTTCGCGTTACGAGGTACAAGTGACCTCGGTTTACCTGAGCACAGCCTTTGTGTTGGGCGCAGGCATTGTGTTAACCATTCTGATTGGGATGGGCAAAACACGCAGCGGCCTGCTAATGTTGCTGGCTGCCACCTGTTTTTTGTGGGGCATTCGAAACCTGGCATTTTTGACCACAGTACCACCCGTTGAACATGGGCTGTGGATACAAATTACCCAAGGCGGCTTGCTGGTGTTCGCCAGTGTGATTGTGCTGTTGATCCTTTTGTATTGCCGTGTTCCCAAACACAGGCTTGAATGGAAAATATGGGGTGCCTACACAGCAAGCTTTCCGGTGCTGCTGATGATCAATGAAAACTGGGCACTGCGCCTGGTGGGCTACTACGGCATTCTTGGCTTGTGCATGTACAGCTGGAATGTGTTGCAACTGATGCGCTATGGCAACAGCAAGCAGTCGCTGGCACCGCACGCCTTCGGATTCGGCTTGCTGTGTTACATGGCCTTGAGTGTGTCTGATCTGCTTTTTCTCGCAGGCATTTTGCCCTTCGACGGTTATTTTTTGAACCAGTACATGGGTATTGCCATGTTTCTGGCCATGAGCTACTTTTTGATCGACCGATACAGCGGTTTGCTGGCTGAGTCGGATCGTTTCAATGAAACACTTCAAAATCGCCTGCTGGAGCGGGAGGCCGAACTGGCAGCGCAGTACCAGCGCTTGCAAAAAATTGATGAAGACAAGGTGAAAATGGCAGAGCGCCAACGTTTGATGGCCGACATGCACGATGGCTTGGGAGCCCACCTCGTGGCCGCAATTCACCACCTTCAATCCTCCAACTTCAATCGCAAGAACACATTGAACCTGCTTGAATCGGGCTTGCGGGATTTGCAGCTGACCATCGACTCGCTCGAACCGATTGAACAGGACCTAACTACCTTGCTGGGCGCATTCCGTTACCGTATCGCTGACAACATGCGCAGTGCGGGCATTCGGCTGCATTGGGTGATTGATGAAGACATACCCCCCATTCCCTACCTGGATGCACGCAACTGCCTGCATGTTCTGCGCATTGTTCAGGAAATTTTTACGAATATTTTAAAACACGCCAACGCCAGCGAAGTAAGCCTGCATGTTTCAAGGGGACCAAAATATGTGGGTGTTCATATTCAAGACAACGGCGTAGGATTTGTACTGGAGAGAAGCCAGCACGGCAGGGGTTTAAAAAACCTGAAACAGCGTGCGAGCGCTTTGGGCGGCAGCATCGATATTCACGCTGAAGCTGGGCAAGGCACCCGTTTTCTGCTCAAATTACCCTTGGATACCTAAACCGGCAAATCATGAACGCGCGAGATCTTGATCACATTGAAGCCAAGCCAGTCGGTGTGATCTTGGTCGAGGATGAACCCGCCACGCAAGACCACCTGACCCGCGTGATTGACTCCTCCCCTCACATGACATTGCTCGGCGTGGCCAGCACTGTTCAAGACGCCTACTCCCTGTTGTTCATGACCAACCCGAAAGTTGCGCTGATCGATTTGGGTTTGCCCGATTCATCAGGCATTGAGGTGATTGAGTGGCTTAGCAAACACAAACCCGAAACAGAGTGCCTGGTGATTACTGCATTTGGTGATGAAGACCATGTGGTGAGAAGCTTGGAAGCCGGCGCAAGCGGCTACCTGCTGAAAGACTATTCCAACGAAGAATTGATTGAACACATTCTGGAAGTGGCCAACGGCGGTTCGCCCATTAGCCCATTGATTGCACGCCAGTTGCTGTCAAAAATGCAAATGCCGCGCCCTGTCGATGCCGATTGTGCTCAAAACAAGGCCGATCAAGATGAATCGCAAAAAGCATGCAGCATTACCGACCGGGAATTGAAGGTGATTCAACAAGTGGCCCGTGGTTTTACAGCGCAGGAAATTGCAGCGCAAATGGGTATTTCAACCCACACAGTGGCGACTCACGTGAAGCGCATTTACAAAAAACTGCACGTGCACAGCAGGTCTGAAGCGGTGTATGAAGCCACCCTTCTGGGGCTGCTTGACCTTTGAGCCTGACTCCCGCTGACCGCCTTTTTATTGGGCGTTTCCTGCTTCTTTTTGTGGCGACACTGGTTGTGGCGTTGTTGGGTACATTCAAAGCCCCACTGCCCGCCCTGGGTGACAAGAATTCACACCAGCAAGCCTATTTGTTTCAGCAGGCCAAGGTACTTTTCTCCAATGACCCCACCTTGAGCGCCGGTGATGTGTTGTCGCTGAACGCAAAAAAAACCGTGGTACTTCCCGATTCCTGGGACACGACACAACCTTCATTTGAAGGCCAGGGCTGGTATCAAATCGATTTTCGCCTGGACCCCGACAAACCGGTACCCAACGCGGTGTTCGTGCCAAGGGCCATCATGAATGCCCATGCGTATTTGAACGGTCACTGGATTGGCGGACTGGGCTCCCTGGAAGGCAACATTACCCGACACTGGAATTACCCCTACCTGTTCCAGTTTTCGCCCGACCTGCTTGCCCCCGGTAACAACACCTTGCTGATTCAGGTGGCGGGTTACAAAAACTACCGAAGTGGACTGGGAAGGGTGTGGCTGGGGTCCAACAGCGCACTTGAACCCATGTACGAATCGTCGTACCGCTGGCAAGTGACCGGGTCGATGCTGGCCACCCTGGTGGCATTTGCCAGTGGTGTGTTGTTGCTGTTGTTTGCACGGGTATTTCGGGAACAGGAAGGGTTCTTTTTCTTCAGCCTTGCCGTGATAATTTTTGCCATTCGCAACACTGGCTATTTCATGGACTGGATTCCCCTGCCCCACGCGCAGTGGGGCCAGTTGGTCCACAGCCTGCATGCGTGGTTCGCCTGCCTGTATGGGTTGTTCCTGATCCGCTACATGAACCTGGGCTGGACCTGGATTCCGAAGGGCCTGCTGGCTTATGCAGTGGCAGTGTCGCTAATCACCTTTGTGGCAGGCAGCGAACAAATCCTGAATTTCACATTCTGGCTGCTGTTACCGGTAATTCCGGTGGTGTTTGCGCTCAACGTGCTGCTGCTGAGCCATTCCTGGCGTACGCGCAACTTTGAAGGCGCCATACTGGGTTGCAGTTCGCTGTTGTTTGTTTTGCTCAGCATTCGTGATTTGGCCACCATGCTGAACCTGCTGCCGATTGAATCCATTCTGCTTTCGCAGTACACCGGCATTTTGTTGTTTGTGTCGGCTTGCTGGGTTATTTTCAGGCGCTACCGCGCCTTGTTGCAAGAACTGAAAACGTCCAACGATTCGCTGAACTCCGAGTTGGCGATTCGCGAACAGCAGCTGTTTCGCCAATTCAATTTGCTGCGCAAAATTGAGCAGCAACGTGCCCAGGACGATGAACGACGACGCATTATGCAAGACATTCACGATGGGGTGGGTTCCAGTTTGGTATCGGCCCTGAACCTGAGCGAAACCAAGCCCTTGAGCCAGGATGAAATGCGCGATGTGTTGCAGGAATGCCTGGACGATTTGCGCATGGCGATTGATTCACTCGACCCACAAAGCGACGACCTGCTGGCGCTGTTGGGTAATTTCCGGTGGCGCTATGAACGCCGCTTGAAAGCCAGCGGTGTAACGCTATTATGGAGTGTGGCTGACATTCCAAAACTGGAGGGCTACAGCTCTCGCGACTTGTTCGACTTGCTGCGAATCGTGCAGGAAATTTTTGCCAACAGCCTCAAACATGCCAAAGCCAGCAAGATTGAATTGAGTGTGCGATGGGATGAGGCCAACGACAAAGTGTTGCTGAACATCAGCGACAACGGTGTGGGCATGCCCCAGAACACACTGGGGCGCGGACGTGGTTTGGCGCACATGAAAATTCGGGCCAAAGCCATTCGAATCGAGCTTTTCACTGGGCGCAACAGCCTTGAACAAGGTGTGGCAGTGTTCATGGCCATTCCTAGAATTCGTAGAAAATAAGCAGGGCAATTAGATGATTCTGGGGGTCACTTCCCCGAGCATTCAAGCACTTGTTTCCGCATTCAATTTATTCCACACCGCACGGCCAGCACGGCTGGTGTAAGGCTTGCCAATGCTGCCCGAAATCCACGCGCCAGTTTGCACCAGTTTGGTCAAGTTCAGACCGGTTTCAATGCCCATGCCCTGCAACAGGTAAACCACATCCTCGGTGGCCACGTTACCAGTTGCGCCTTTGGCATAAGGGCAACCGCCCAGGCCGGCAATCGAACTGTGGAAGGTAGACACACCCAACTGCAAGGCGGCCAGAATATTGGCCAGAGCTTGCCCATAGGTGTCGTGAAAGTGACCTGCCACATTGTGCAAACCCACGCTGTAACCCACCGCCTCGAACACCTGGCTAACCCGCAAGGCAGTGCCCACACCAATGGTGTCAGCCACGTCAAATTCCTGCACGCCGATGTCACGTAAACGCAAGGCCACCTCTGCAGCACTTTGCACCGGCACCTCACCTTGGTAGGGGCAACCCAGCGCACATGAAATGGAGCCGCGCAAGTGAATGTTGTGGGCTCGGGCCAGTTCGGCCACAGGTTTAAAGCGCTCAATGCTTTCTGCAATGGTGCAATTGATATTTTTTTGCGTGAATGCTTCCGAGGCAGCTGTGAAGACCACGGCCTCTTGCACGCCGGCTTCAATCGCAGCTTCCATGCCCTTGAGGTTGGGCACCAGGGCCGAGTACGACACTGTATGCTCCTGTATATCGGGAAGGGCTCGAAGGCCAGCCAACACATCCGCGCCATCGGCCATTTGTGGTACCCACTTGGGCGACACAAATGCTGCAGCCTCTAGCCTGTGAATTCCCGCCTCGATCAACTGCTTGCACAGTTCCACCTTGATGGCGGTGGAAATGGGCGTTTTCTCGTTCTGAAGGCCATCGCGTGGGCCAACCTCAACCAGAGTCACCTGCGAAGGAAGTTTGATCATGCTCATTTTGCTATGTCGTCTTCTGAAAAATGAATAAGCTCGGTGCCCTCGATCACCTGGTCACCCACCGGGTGTGGAATGGCCTGCACCACACCATCGCAGGGCGAGTTCAGGGTGTGCTCCATTTTCATGGCCTCCAGGCCAATCAAAGGCTGACCTTTTTTCACCCTGTCGCCCACTTTCACGAATACCGCGAATACCTTGCCTGGCATGGGTGCCGCCACACCATGGGCGTCATGCCCTTGGTCAGCGCGAATGTGCGCCGGGTTTTGCCATTGCAGATTGGTTTGCTCTGCGCCCACATGCACATTCAGATTGTCGCCATGCCAAATCAAATCAAACGCACTGCCGGCATGGGCACCCGACTGAATGTGCCCCTGAACGCGCGGTAGCTCACCGCGGGATGACACTGCTGAAAGCGTGACGTGCAATGCGGCCCCAGCACTTTGAATGCTGACTTGCTGCCCGCACACCGCGACATGAGTGTGGGTGGCCAGCGATGTGTCACGGCTCAACCAGCGGTCTTCCCGCAAAGGGGGCGAACTGGAATAAAAACCATCCAGCATGGCCAACGGATCTTTGCTGTTTCTGTTGTGCGGGTGCTGGTGCAAAGCCCAACGGGCAAGGCCCGCCAAGGCCTGCAGCGTGAGGGTGTCCATGGGGGTGGATGGATCAGTACCCATGGCCATTCGATCAATCAAACCCGTGTCGTAACCACCCGATGCAAATTCCGGATGCAGGCAGAGCCCGCGCAACCAGGCCAGGTTGTTTTTTACGCCGACACAGCGCAGCTGCGCCAATGCGTCAGCCAGTTTTTTTAATGCCGCATCGCGTGTGGGTGCCCAAGTAATCAGTTTGCCTACCATGGGGTCGTAATAAGGCGATACGGCCAAGCCAGAGCGCATGGAGGAGTCCAGACGAATTCCAGCTGTTCGGCCTGCGTGCGTACCGGTGCGAAACTCGATTGCATCGGGTGCTTCCCACAATTCAACGGTACCAATGGCAGGCAAAAACCCCTGCTCCGGGTTTTCGGCATACAGGCGCGCTTCAAACGCATGGCCGTCAATGTGAATGGTTTCCTGGGTCGCTGGCAAGGGCAAACCTGCCGCGATTTCAATTTGCCATTGAACCAGATCGAAACCGGTGATCATTTCAGTCACCGGGTGCTCCACCTGCAAGCGGGTGTTCATTTCCATGAAATAGAATTCGCCGCGCGCGTCCAGCAAAAACTCCACCGTGCCAGCGCCCACATAATTCACAGCCTTGGCCACTTGCACCGCTGTGCGCCCAAAGGCTTCACGCTGTTGCTCGGTGAGCCCGAATGCAGGTGCTTCCTCAATCACTTTTTGGTGGCGACGCTGTGCCGAGCAATCACGTTCAAACAGATGCACTACATTGCCGTGGGTGTCGGCAAACACCTGCACTTCCACATGGCGAGGCTGGATAATCTGTTTTTCGAGCATCACGGTGGCATCGCCAAATGCGTTTTTGGCCTCGCGCTGGCAACTTTCAAGTGCGGCTTGCAAGTCGCCTGCGTTACTGACAATTCGAATGCCCTTGCCACCACCGCCGGCCACCGCCTTGATCATCAGCGGAAAACCGATTCGCTCAGCTTCAGCCTGCAAGGTAGCGAGCGATTGGTCTGCGCCAAAGTAACCAGGAATGAGCGGTACACCCGCTGGTTGCACGCAGGCCTTGGCCGCGCTTTTGCTGCCCATGATGCGAATGGCTTGCACACCGGGGCCAATGAAGGTGATGTGTGCGTCGGCACAAGCCTGCGCGAAGGCGGCATTCTCGGACAGAAAACCGTAGCCAGGGTGAATGGCCTGCGCGCCGGTTTGCCGGGCTGCTGCAATCACTTTGTCGATATTCAGGTAGCTTTGCGCAGCCTCGGGCTCGCCAAGGCACACCGCTTCATTGCATTCCTGCACATGCAGGGCCTGTGCGTCAGCCGTGGAATACACCGCCACGGTTTGAATACCCATGGCTTGCGCGGTGCGGTTAATTCGGCGGGCTATTTCGCCACGGTTGGCAATCAGTATTTTGGTGAACATTGTGTGAATAACCTTTTTAGCCAACCCACTTCGGTTTGCGTTTTTCCATGAAAGCCATCATGCCTTCGGCAGCTTCGGCACTGCCGCGCACTTCAGCTAGTCGTGCAGCCACATCGGCGTGTGTTTCATCGGCGGTGATGTCCATGCGTGACACATCGCGAACGAGTTTTTTGCACGCCGCCATGGCATCGGGGGCGCAACTGTCCAGCTCGGCAAGAATCGATTCCAGCTTCGCATCCAGTGTGTCGGGCGTGGTCAGTTCATGCACCATGCCCAACTCGTACGCTTTCTCAGCCGTGAATGTTTCGCCAGTGATGAAATAGCGGCGCGCAGCCTGCACACCCATGGCTTGAACCACATAGGGGCTGATGGTGGCGGGTATCAAACCACGCTTGACTTCCGGCAAGCTGAATTTCACATTGTTGCTGGCCACAATAATGTCGCTGGCACTGACCAGGCCAGTGGCACCTGCCAGGCACAAGCCGTGCACACGCGCCACCACGGGCTTGGGGCATTCGGCAATGCCGCGAAACAGGCTGGTAAGTGTGATGCCGCTGGTTTTGTTGCTGGCCGCCTGCTGCGCCATTTGCATCATGTAGCTTAAGTCGGCGCCCGAACAAAATGCATCACTATTTGCAGCCAGCACAATCGCGCGTGTGTCAGGGTCATTGCCCAAACGCTGGAAAGCCTCGACCAGCATGGCAATCATTTCGCCGTTCATGGCGTTTTTAATGTGCGGGCGGTTCAGCATCAGCCACACGGATTTACCCTTTCGGGTTTCAATCACGGGCTTTTCATTTGATTGCTCTGTCATCTCAAGGTCTCCGTTTTTATTCTTGTGCGTATTTACATTCTGTAAACGCCGAACTTCGTATCCGGAATTTCGGCATTCAAGCTGGCTGAAATGGCCATGCCCAAAATACGGCGGGTGTCTGCGGGGTCAATCAGGCCATCGTCCCAAAGCCTTGCAGTGGCGTAATACGGCTGACTTTGTTCATCGAATTGCTTGAGTGTAGGGGCTTTGAATTCGGCTTCTTCTTCCTTGCTCCAGGTGCCGCCTTTGGCCTCAATCTGGTTTCGCTTCACGGTGGCCAACACGCCAGCAGCCTGTTCGCCGCCCATCACGCTAATTCGGGCATTGGGCCACATCCACATGAAACGCGGGCTGTAGGCACGACCGCACATGCCGTAGTTGCCGGCACCGAAGGAGCCACCAATCACCACTGTGAATTTGGGCACCTTTGCACAGGCCACTGCCATGACCATTTTCGCGCCATGGCGTGCAATGCCTTCGTTTTCTACTTTCTTGCCCACCATGAAACCGGTGATGTTTTGCAAAAACACCAAGGGGATCTTGCGTTGGCAACACAGCTCAATGAAGTGAGCGCCTTTCTGGGCTGACTCGGAAAACAAAATGCCGTTGTTGGCCACAATGCCGACCGGCATGCCATACAGGCGCGCAAATCCACACACCAGCGTATTGCCAAAGCGGGCTTTGAATTCATCGAATTCGCTGCCATCGACCAAGCGGGCAATGATGTCACGCACATCGAATGGTTTTTTCGCATCGGTGGGCACAATGCCGTAAATTTCCTCGGCGCTGTACAGGGGCTCTTTGGATTCCGTCAAAGCCCATGGGTAGCGTTTCTCGGGTCGACCCAAATTGGCCACAATGCGGCGGGCAATTTCGAGTGCATGTTGGTCGTTTTCAGCCAAATGGTCGGCCACGCCAGAAAGCCGGGTGTGCACGTCGGCTCCACCCAACTCTTCGGCACTGACAATTTCGCCCGTGGCGGCTTGCACCAAGGGTGGACCACCCAGAAAAATCGTGGCCTGGTTTTTCACGATGATGGCTTCATCGCTCATGGCGGGCACGTACGCACCACCGGCGGTACAGCTGCCCATGACCACCGCAATTTGCGCAATGCCTTGCGCGCTCATATTGGCTTGGTTGAAAAAAATTCGTCCGAAGTGATCGCGGTCTGGAAACACTTCGTCTTGATTGGGCAGGTTGGCCCCGCCAGAGTCGACCAGGTAAATACAGGGCAAATTGTTTTCAGCCGCTACTTCTTGCGCGCGCAGGTGTTTCTTCACGCTCAAGGGGTAATAGGTGCCGCCTTTTACCGTGGCGTCGTTGCACACAATCATGCAATCCACACCGCTGACGCGACCAATGCCTGCAATTGCACCAGCACCCGGCGCAGCACCACCGTACATGCCCCATGCAGCCAGGGGTGCCAGTTCCAGAAAGGGTGAACCAGGGTCGAGCAAACCAGCCACACGTTCGCGGGGCAGCAGCTTGCCACGCGCTGTGTGCCGTTCATTGGCCACTTTGCCACCGCCTTGTGCCACCACGGCCAGGTTGGCCTTTAACTCGTCGACCAGTTTTTTAAGCGCTGCTGAATTGACAGCAAAGTCGGGGCGGTTTTTAACATTGTTGGAATCAAGAACGGCCATGTTCAGAAAGGCCCCTGCACAACCCAGCGACGCAATTGTTCCATGCGATCCTGACCCCAGAAGGCTTCACCATCCACCACAAAGTACGGTGCGCCAAACATGCCGGCGTCGATGGATTCCTGCACCGCGTTTTTCATTTGCTCCTTCACCGCATCCGTTTGGGCACCTGCAATCAAGGCTGCACCATCCAGTCCGATGGAATCGGCCACCGCCTGCACAGTTGAATCTTCGGTAATGTCCTGCCCATCCACAAAATAGGCTTTGTAGAGGGCACGGGTCAGTTCACCCGCTTTTTCAGGCTGGGTGTTCAGCACCTGCAAAATGGCACGTGAGCCAGTGGTGGCATTGATGGGGAATTTTTTGGGCCAATTGATTTTCAAACCATGAAAGCGCGCAGTGCGTGCAAAGTCTTTTGCGGAGTACTTGCCCTTGGCCGGGTTCATCATGGGCGCGGTGTTGCCGGTGCTTTTGAATACGAAGCCCAACAGGGTCGGCTTGTAATTCACACTGCGGTTACCTTCGGCAGCAATTTCCTCGATTTGCTCGGCGGCCACATAGCTGTAGGGGCTGGTCAGGTCGAAATAGAAATCAATCGTTTGTTTGGTAGTCATGGTGCTGTTGGGCTCCAGATTGAGGTTATTCCTGTGATTCTAACGAACTTAAGGGATACTTCGCGGTGTGGCTTGCGCCTTGTCAGGAAAAAAGCCAACCCAGCCATTGGCTGGCCCATGGTTGCTTTGAAACCCACACAAACACAGCATAGCCACCCCACCACAACAGCACCACCAGCAAAGCCGCCAGCACCGTGAACACGTAGCCCGCCAGCACCAGCCTTCCATCGCGCACCCGTAAACCAAAGGTGATGCACACCATGGCCGCAGCCGGCAGCACATTGTCGAATGAGGCAAAAGGCACAGGTGCGGCCATGCACAAGCCCGCGAACGACAAGACCAAGCCATTCACCGGGCGCATGCGCGGATGACTCATGATGAACAGGCGCGGTTTGCTGTGCGGCGCAACCCGGCGGATAAATACCCCCAAAAACCTTTTAAGCACCTGGGCCGCATTCGGTGGCAAACGCTTTTCACCAATTTTTCTGGGAATGGGCACACCAAACCCCAAGGCGTACCCCACGCCCAGCAAAAAAGTAAGGTATCCAAGGCTTGTGGCCACCCCCGGAATGCCAAAAGGCAGTAACAAGGGCAAAGCAGCCAAGCCGATCCACGTAAGCTGTTGCTTGGGACTACGGCCGATGGCATCAGCCACGGTGGCCTGCGCCATATTGTCAGCAAACAGCACGACACGCCGCCATGCATAGGGCAGTTCTTCGAGCTGTCTGTCTTGATCGATCGGGTTGGACAAAATTGATAAATAGGGTGATTGGCCAGGTATCTTAGGCGATATTGCGCTTACCCATGGACTGGTATACCTATTTCGAGCGAAGGGTAAGCCCGATAGACAACATCATCACCTAAGTATCACTCTAGATGATGAAAACGTATTCATCACAGGGGTCTTCATGTTCAAACACACTTGCCTGTTAATTGCCTTGGGTATTGGCGCTGCGCCTATCCAACCCGCCTTCGCAGAACGCTTTGCCGAAGTGCCCCGCCCGATTGATTACTTTGTAAACGGCGAGGAAATCCTCGCGGTGAATACACTTCGCGACGACATTCGCGCCCAAGGCAATTTCCCTTTGGCAAAAGCATTGCTGACTATCGGCCGAGACGATCTGCTGGGCTTGAACCGTCGCCTGGACAGCTTTGACACAGGTACCCTGGAAACTCCCTTGGGCGGCGAATTCGAGGTGGACAAGGAACAGGTGGCGCAATTTCTCACTGCGCGTGCGCAGCGGGCCAGCCGCGGTTTGAATGGCGGATTTGACACACCATTGGGCGGCAATTTCAGCGATGGCAATATGGAACAGGCGGTTCAGTTTCGCAGTGAGCGCGCAGTGCGCGCAACCCGTGGTTTGAATCGGCTTGGATACAGAAGCGGATTCAATTGATTCAAACAACAAGGGCTGCATTGCTGCAGCCCTTTGATCAATCAGGTGAACAATCAAGCCGCCTGCTTGGCCTGTGACTTACGACCTGAAGATTTTTTGCCTGTTACTGCGCCCGCTTTTGCAAACTCCAACACGCCATCTTCAATCTTGCCTTTTTTCAACACCGGGCGATCGGCCAGGTAGTTGTTCACCACAGTCCAAGGTGCAGCCGGACCCTGCTTGGGCAGGCGATCTGCGGCACGTTTCATGTAGCCGGCTTCCAGGTCAAACATGGGGGTGTCATCGGCCTCAACGCCTTCGGCGTTGGGCACCACACGGTTATAACCATGCTTGTCCATGTGATTCAGGACACGGCAAACAAATTCCGCGGCCAAATCCGCCTTCAAGGTCCACGAGGCATTGGTATAACCAAACACCATCGCGAAGTTGGGGATGCTGCTCATCATCACCCCCTTGTAGCTCATCACTTCGCCCACGTTCACGGGCTTGCCGTCCACGTGTGCAGTCAGGCCACCCAGAATTTGCAGGTCAAGGCCGGTGGCAGTGATGATGATGTCGGCCTCAAGAACCTGACCACTTTTCAGCTTGATGCCATTGCTGACAAAGGTATCAATGTGGTCAGTCACAATGTCGGCTTTGCCTTTCTTCAGCACCTTGAACAAATCACCGTCGGGCACCACGCACAGGCGCTGATCCCAAGGGTTGTAACTGGGGGTGAAGTGCTTCATGTCGAAGGTTTTTCCCATGCGCGCACGGGTTGCCCCCAGCAGCAAACGCTTGATCGCCTGTGGGCGTTCTTTGCTCAACTTAAAGATCAGGCGTTGCAAACCAATGTTGCGGGCACGGCCGATGTTGTACACCCAGGTGTCGGGCATGAATTTTTTCAGCACCACGGAAACTGGGTCCACTGACGGGATGGAGGCAATGTAAGTGGGCGAACGCTGCAACATGGTCACATGGCTTGCTGTGTCGGCCATGGCTGGCACCAGGGTAATCGCGGTTGCACCACTGCCAATGACCACCACGCGCTTGCCGGAGTAGTCCAGGTTTTCAGGCCACTGCTGTGGGTGTACCACAGTACCTTTGAAGTTTTTGATACCCGGAAATTCGGGGCTGTAGCCCTTGTCGTAATTGTAGTAACCGGTGCAACCCAGCAAGAAGTTGCTGGTGAACACCTGCTTCTCGCCAGTTTCCTCGATGATGCCTTCCACGGTCCACTGGTTGGCTTCTGAATCCCAATTGGCAGCAGTCACCTTCAAACCAAACTGGATATCCTTGATTACATCGTGTTCTTTGGCGGCTTCGGTCACATACTCACGAATTTCCTGGCCATTGGCCAAAACCTTCTCGCCCTTCCAGGGCTTGAAGCTGTAACCCAGAGTGAACATGTCGGAATCAGACCGGATACCGGGGTAGCGGAACAAGTCCCAAGTGCCTCCAATCGCTTTGCGACGCTCCAGAATTTTGATGCTTTTGCCTTTGCAGTTCTGCTTGATGTGGCATGCTGCACCAATGCCAGACAGACCGGCGCCGATAATCAGTACGTCTACGTGTGGATTGTTCATTGTTTTGTCCCCGTGGTTTGACCGTTCATGTGACTTTTTGTATTGTCAGTTGAGAGAATAGTGGCGAGCCGGGCCTGTTGGCTAGTAAGAAATACTCTAAACTGGGCCAACTATTACACAGAGCAAGGAAAAATGGAATTTCTTGACACATTGAAACAGCGCCACAGTGTGCGTGCTTTTGACCCCAAACCCGTGCCCGAAGAGGTGCTTGAACGCCTACTTTCACAGGCTGCACTGTCACCGAGTTGGTCCAATACGCACCCTTACCGAATCGCCCTGGCCACTGGCGACGTGCTGGAAAGTTTGCGCACCGAGCTGTATTCAAGATTTCAAGAGACCATCAAATTGCAACGCGGCGGCAAGCTGGCGCAAATCAAAGGGCTGTTGACCCGCAGCAAAGGCATTCCCGATGGCGATGTAAAACCTGTGGTGAACTACCCCAAGGATTTGCAGGCTCGCCGGGTGGAGTGTGGCAAAGGCTTGTACGGTGTATTGGGTGTAGCCCGAAACGACTTGAAAGCCCGCGACCAGGCCATGGCCGAAAACTTCCGCATGTTTGGGGCCCCCGCGGCTGCATTTGTGTTTGTTCACGAGGGCGTGGGTATTTACAGTGCGCTGGACGCCGGCATTTTTCTGCAAAGCCTGATGTTGGCTGCCACCAATGAAGGTTTGGGGACCTGCGCTCAAGGTGCGCTGGGGCTATTCCGCTCGCCTTTGGACAAGCACTTCGATATTCCGAAGCAATACAACCTGCTGTGCGGTGTGGCGATTGGCTATGAACTGGATGTACCGGTGAACAGGTTTCAGCCCGAGAAAATTGCGGCGAGTGAATTGATGCTGCCCAAGCGAGGGGCCTGAATGCACGCTGTTTAACAGCTCAATCGGCTTGGGTTCAGCTGTCCCGCAGCTTTCTTAATCGCCCACTTGGCTTGGGCTCAGCTGTCCCGCAGCTTCTTTCTTAATCGCCCGATCGGCTTGGGTTCCG
>NZ_JARFJD010000003.1 GCF_029087225.1 Limnobacter olei
TCCACCTGTCAAACACTTTTGCGAAGAAATTTGTATTTTTCTGCAACACATCAAAAGTATGTTCCAACCACCCCACAAGACGATGAAAACAAGCCCCTGAAGCACAAGGATTTTTTTCAGAGTTGCACAAAAAACAGGCTCCCGAAGGAGCCCTGAAAATATTTCATTTTTTTGACGCCCAAGCCCTTTAAAAAGAGCTTTGAACCCATTTAATTCCAATTTAATTCAAATTAATTTGAAAAATTCGGTCTTATTTGTTCTTGAAGTCGGGCTTCCGCTTCTCAACGAAGGCCGCCATGCCCTCTTTTTGATCTTCAGTGGCAAACAAACTGTGGAACATGCGGCGCTCAAAAAGCACTCCTTCGGACAAAGACCCTTCGAATGCACGATTAATGCTTTCTTTGGCCATCATGACAGAGGGATTTGAATAGGCGGCAATCACCGTGGCCGCCTCAATGGCTTCGTCCAGGCATTTGTCAGCGGGGACTACACGGGAAACCAGCCCTGCACGCTCGGCTTCTGCGGCATCCATGAGACGACCAGTCAAACAGAGGTCCATGGCTTTGGCTTTGCTGATGGCACGGGGCAGGCGTTGGGTACCGCCAGCGCCGGGAATGATGCCAAGCTTGATTTCAGGTTGACCGAATTTGGCGTTGTCTGCACAGATGATGAAGTCGGTCATCATGGCCAGCTCGCAACCACCGCCCAAAGCGAAACCACGGACAGCGGCAATCACAGGTTTGCGAATATTGCGGATGGTTTCCCAGTTGCGAGTGATGTATTCGCTTTTATAGACATCCATGTAAGTAAATGAGGCCATGGCACCAATGTCGGCCCCGGCAGCAAAGGCCTTGTCGTTGCCAGTGATGACCATGGCACCGATGTTGTCATCGGAATCGAAGTCCATCAAAGCCTGGCCCAACTCCGTCATCAACTGGTCGTTAAGCGCATTCAGCACTTGGGGGCGGTTCAAGCGCACCAAGCCCACCTTGCCGATGGTTTCTACGAGGATGGTTTCATAGTTCATGTTTAGTCTCCAGCTTATTAATTAATAGGGATGGGGAAAGTCTAACCGTTCAAATTCGAGGAATTGACGACTAAAAAGAGTTTTGAAGGAAGACGTGACTTTATTTTCTGTCTAGGACAAAATAGGGGCACTTTGGACAAAACAGGTAGTAAATAATGACAAAGTGCGTATTTGTGATGGGCGCCAATAGTGCGATTGCCCAAGAATTAATTCAGCTGTGCGTGAATTCGGGCCAGGAGGTAGTTGCTGCGGGACGAGATGCCGCCGTGCTTGAGGCTCTTTATGGCAACACCCCGAAGGTACATATAGTAGAAGTTCAGGCCTGTGACTCCAGTTCAGTGGACGCGGCTTTTCAGGCTGTGGTTGCAGAAGGCCGGCATGTTGATGGCTACGCACATTGCGTGGGTTCCATTTTGGTGGCTCCACTCGTTAAAACCAGCGACGCTCAACTTGACAGCGTCATGCAGGTCAACCTGCTTTCGGCCATGTACGGCTTGAGGGCGTTTTTGAAACAAGCGAAGGCTCAAGGTGTAGGTGGCTCAGCAGTGCTGGTGTCGACCTGTGCAACGGGGATCGGTGTACCCAATCACGAGGCGATTGCGGCGGCGAAGGCTGGCGTTGAAGGCCTGGCCAAATCAGCAGCTGCCACACATGCGGCTGACAATATTCGGATTAACGTGGTTGCGCCGGGTTTGACTGACTCCCCTATTGCTTCGGCGTTTCTGAAAAGCGACATGATGCGGGCAGCAAGTGCCAAGCAATACCCCCTGCAGGGTGTTAACACACCAGCCGAAGTTGCCCAAGCGATGCATTGGTTGCTAAGCGATGGCGCCAGCAGGATGACCGGCGCCGTATTAAATATCGATGGGGGATTCCGAAATATCCGCCCTCTTGTGAAGTAAACCCCATCCGATTGACAGAAGGGCTAGCCATGCAGTACCAGACACCCAACAAATTTGAACCGAGCCGCCATGCCGCATTGGATGCATTGGCAAAGGTAGACCCGGTACTTTACAGTCGCACCAGGAATTTTCTGGACGGAGCAGTGACAGGCCTGTCCCCATGGATTACCCATGGTTATTTGAGCGTTCGGGAAGCCACCCAAGTGTTGATGGAGAAATATCGCCTGAGTTTTGAGGACAAGCTGATTTTCGAGTTCGCTTGGCGCGAGTTCTTTAAACATGCGCATGCTGAGTTAGGCAATGGGATTCTAAGTGATGTACGCAGACCTGTTTGGTCGGGCAGGTACAACCAACAATTGCCGGACGATATCCGGGAAGGCCGAACTGGGGTTGAAGCAATCGATGCCGGGGTGGCCTTGCTTTACGAAACTGGCTATTTGCACAACCATGTGCGAATGTGGATTGCCTCGTATGTAGTACACATGCGCAAGGTGCACTGGAAAGTGGGCGCGGACTGGATGTATGCCCATTTGCTGGATGGAGACCTGGCCTCCAACCATTTGAGCTGGCAGTGGGTTGCAGGTACGTTCAGCCACAAACCATACGTGTTTAACTCGGACAATGTGAAGAAATACGCTCCGAAATGGGATTGTAGTGGTACTGCGATCGACACCGACTATGAAGACCTTGAATCGATCGCTCGGAGCAAACGCGATGTGGGGCGCGAGAAAAATGCGCCACCCGTTGGAGTCGCTGAGCCGACTAGCCACCGCTTCGATCTTGAGCTATTGAGCGATACGCTGAAGCGCAAGACGGTGGATCTTCGCCAGCAAGCTGGTGTTGACTCGTGCAGCGCACTGATGAGTAACTTCAAGAAGATCAATTTGGTTCACCCTTGGGACCTAAAAGCTTGTTTTGATTTAACGCAAAGTGGTGAGTTGCGAGTGGGGCTGATTGACTGTGCTTTTCACAAAGCGCACCCGTGGAATAAACAGCGATGGGACTTCGTGTTGAACGCCATGGAAACGGGCTGCGACCAGATCTGGGTTGTGAACACGGATGACATTGGACACTGCACAAGCATGCTGGCTGGCTTCATGAAAACCGGCGCCGAGTTTGAAATAAGAGAAACATTGAATTCAGGCTACTTGATGATGGGGCGATGCTTTCCGGTGCGATGGGCACTAGAGGACAAGCTGCTGCCGAACCCGACCCGCTTTCAACAGAGTTTTTCGCGCTTTTACAGAGAAGCCACCTTGATGGCAGGTAGCCTGGAAGAGGCGATACATGGCGGCATTTTGGTGGATTGACAAATGGCACAGGCATTGAAAACGCACTGGATGAGTGTTCTTGGTTACGCAGGATTGATTCCTTTTTTGGGTTTGGCCGTACTGACCGGGATTTACACCGGCACGGAGACTGCCGGCCAACTGGCCAACTACAACCTGATTTATGCCTTGTGCATTGTTTCGTTTCTGGGCGCTGTGCATTGGGGATTGGCCATTTCGCTGAGTAGCCAGGACCAAGCCACCTACCTCGCGGGACTGGACCAAGCGGAATTTGAAACTCGAAGTTTTATCTGGGGTGTGACGCCCTCGCTGCTGGCGTGGTTGGCCGGCGCATTTTCACCACCACAGTTCACCCTGTGGATTCTTGCACTGATTCTGGGTTTGGTGTGGCTGGTGGACCAACGCTTTTTAAAACCCATGAAAGCGTTTGATGCTTACCTGCGCTTGAGAAACCATCTGACTTTGGGTGCAATTCTTGGATTGCTGGTGACCGCCTGCTTTGCCTAATGGTGTAGTCTTGAATCAAGACTGATCAGAAGCAAGGATGGAAAAAGTATGTTCAAGGCGGTATTTCTTCAGAAAAACGAACAAGGCGAATTCAAGGCCAGTGTTGAAGAGCTGGACGAGACTCAGTTGCCTGGATCTGGCGATGTGCTGGTTCAAATTTCCCACTCTACTCTCAATTACAAAGACGGCTTGGCCATTTGCAACAAGTCGCCCGTGGTACGCCAGTGGCCCATGGTGGCGGGTATTGACGGCGCGGGTACTGTGCTGGAAAGTGCCCACCCTGGATTCAAACCTGGAGATGAAGTGATTCTGAATGGGTTCGGTGTGGGTGAGACCCATTGGGGCTGTCTGGCAGAAAAAGCCAAATTGAAGGGCGACTGGCTGATCAAACGCCCCGAGGGCCTGAGTGCGGCGCAGGCGATGGCAATTGGCACTGCGGGCTACACGG
Organism: Limnobacter olei; assembly: GCF_029087225.1. Lineage (GTDB taxonomy): Bacteria > Pseudomonadota > Gammaproteobacteria > Burkholderiales > Burkholderiaceae_B > Limnobacter > Limnobacter olei. The sequence goes on from NZ_JARFJD010000003.1 coordinate 4,174, forward strand.
CCATGTTGTGTGTGCTGGGCCTGGAGAAAAGCGGTGTAAAACCAGAGAGCGGTGAAATTTTGGTGACGGGTGCGACCGGTGGTGTCGGCAGCATTGCTATTGTGCTGTTGAACAAGCTTGGATACACCGTTGTTGCCACCAGCGGAAAACCTGAGCAAGCCGAGTTTCTGAAAGGCTTGGGTGCCAGTGAGGTATTGGACCGCAAGTTGCTGAGTGAACCCGGGAAACCCTTGCAACGGGAGCGATGGGCTGGTGTAGTGGACTGTGTGGGTTCGCACACTTTGGCCAATGCTTGTGCACAAACAAAATACGGCGGCACAGTGACCGCTTGTGGATTGGCTCAAGGCATGGATTTGCCCTCTTCAGTGGCGCCGTTCATTTTGAGAGGTGTTGCCTTGAAAGGGATTGATTCAGTAATGGCGCCGCTTGCGGTACGTGAAGAGGCATGGCGCAGACTGGCTTCAGACCTCGATTTGAAAAAGCTGAATGATTTGACTCGCACCCTTTCATTGGAGGGCGCGATTGAGGCTGCCGCGGAAATTATGGCGGGAACAAACACTGGCCGAGTGTTGATCAAAATTTAATATACAGACAATTGACATGTTGCATTACCAAGTCACGGTGGCAGACCCGAAAGGCCACTATTTCGATGTTCAGCTGCAATTCGAAATTGCACCGCAACAACTGCAAGGCCCTGAGGACAAGCGCTGGATTGATTTGAGCTTGCCCACCTGGATTCCGGGTAGCTACCTGATTCGGGAGTTTTCCCGAAATGTGCTGTATGTGCGAGCGAGCGTGGGGTCGCTTGAAACTGCTTGCACCCGGGAAAAAAAGGATACTTGGCGTGTTCAAGTGGATGCCGCGCAACTTGTGCCGGCTTCGCAATCACTGTTAATTCAGTGCGAATGGCGGGTGTACGCCTGGGATTTGTCAGTACGCGGTGCACACCTGGATGATACTCATGGTTTTTTCAACGGGACCAGCTTGTTTTTGTGCCCAAAGGGATTTGAACAAAAAGCAGTTGAATTAACCATTTCAAGACCTGGGGAGTATTTGCAGGATTGGCTAATTGCCTGTGGTTTGCCCAGCCAGCCAGGCACATTGAAAGACACTCATGGTTGCCCGGTTTTGCGAGCGGGTAGCTCAGTCAAGTTTAAGGCAACCGACTTTGACAGCTTGATCGATCACCCGGTGGAAATGGGTGAATTGCAGGTTGAAAGTTTCTCTGCCTTCGGCGTTGAACATATATTCGCCGTGTATGGTGCCGATACAGACCTAGATTTGCAGCGCATTTGCAATGACATGAAACCGGTGTGCGAAGCGCAAATTGCCCTGTTCGAGCCAGAAACCAGGCAAGCGCCATTTGAACGCTATGTGTTTATGCTGCATGCAACTGACAACGGCTACGGTGGACTGGAACACAGAAACAGCACCGCCTTGCTTTTCAACACCAATGAACTGCCGCAACGCGGCGTTGAGAAAGCACCCAAAGGCTACGAAGGTTTTCTGGGGCTTTGCAGCCATGAGTACTTTCATTCATGGAACGTGAAGCGTATGAAGCCCGCCGCATTTGTTCCCTACGATTTGACCCAGGAGAACTACACTCGACTACTTTGGATTTTTGAAGGCTTCACTTCCTACTACGACGATGTGATGCTGGCGCGCGCGGGCAAACTGAGTGAAGAGGCTTACCTGAAAAGCGTGGGTAGAAACATTGCGCAGGTGATGAAGGGACCTGGCCGTTTGAACCAAAGCGTGGCCGACAGTTCTTTCGATGCCTGGACCAAATACTACCGACAGGACGAAAACGCACCCAACGCCATTGTGAGTTATTACACCAAAGGCTCGCTGGTGGCTTTGTGTATTGATTCCGCACTTCGACGGCAAACCGGCGGACAAAAATGCCTGGACGATGTGATGCGACTGATGTGGCAAAGAAAGGGATTAAGCGGAGAGGGATTACAGGAAAACGAATTTCCAGGTTTGGTGCTTGAAGCCACTGGAGTTGACCTTGGACAGGAAATTTCGCAGTGGACACAGAGCACGGAAGAGCTGCCACTGGGCGATGCGTTAAAGGCTTATGGTTTTACACTCAACCAAACCCAGAATGATGAGCAGATTTACCTCGGCTTACACGGCCAATTCAAAGCCGAAGGCATGTTGGTAAAACAGGTGATCAACGGCAGCCCAGCGCATGCAAGCGGAATTTCAGCAGGCGATTTACTGGTGGCTTTGGGCGAAAAAAGACTGACTGAAACGCACTACAAACGGCTGTTGGCAGCAAGCAAGCCAGGCGCTGAACTGCGGGCAGTTGCATTTCGAGCGGAGCGATTGCTGGAATTTAATTTGGTGGCAGGCAAACCGGTGTCTAATGAATGGACGATCCAGAAACTGGAACAGATTGAGGGCGATACTGTTCCTGCTCCATGGCTTTAATAAAAAAGATCGGCCAGCGCCTGGCCTGGCGAGGGTGCTCTCATGAACGCCTCGCCTACCAAGAACGCATGGACTTCGTTTGATCTCATCAATGCCACATCTTCACGGGTGGCTATGCCACTCTCGGTGATCAACAAATGTTCAGGGCCTACCCTGCCCTTTAGATCGAGCGTGGTTTGCAATGAGGTTTCGAAGGTTCGCAAATTTCGGTTGTTCACGCCGATTAAAGGTGTTTTTAACTGCAAGGCAATGTCCATTTCTTGTGCATCGTGCACTTCCACCAGCACATCCATACCCAGTTCATTGGCACATTGCTCGAGTTCCAGCAGTTGAGGCAGCTGCAAGGCCGAAACAATCAACAAGATGGCGTCAGCACCCAAACCACGGGCTTGCACAACCTGATAGGTGTCGATGATGAAATCTTTTCGGATGCAAGGCAGGCCGCTGGCTTCGCGGGCCATGTCAAGGTACTGGGGCGCGCCTTTGAAGTATTGAATATCGGTGAGAACTGACAGGCAGGTTGCACCATGCTCGGCGTAACTTTTCGCAATTTCAACGGGGTCGAAGGGTTCGCGCAAAATACCTTTGCTGGGGCTGGCACGTTTTACCTCTGCAATGACAGCTGGCAAACCTTTGGCCACCGCAGTTTTCATGGCATTGGCGAAACCTCGCGTTGGTGCCAACCTGGCGGCTTTTGCCAACCATTGCACTTCAGACAATACCTGTTTGCCCTGCGCAATCTCTTGGCGTTTTGTGGCGAGAATTTGGTCAAGAATGTCGCTCATGATGCTGCCTTATTGCTCAATCGATTTGGTGAAATCGACAAATTCATTGAGTTTGCGTATCGCTGCTCCACTGGATACTGTTGCGCGGGCGATATCGATGCCCTCCTTCAGGCTGCTAGCGACTCCTGCCGTATACAGGCCTGCTGCGCTGTTGAGCAACACGATGTCGCCGATGGCACCACCCTTGCCGTTCAATGCATGGAAAATTTTGTCGCGAGACTCTTGAACAGAACCGGCATGCAAGCTGCCATGCGATGCACGAGTGAGGCCGAAATCTTCGGGTTTGATGCTGTAGTGCTTAATTTCGCCATCACGCAGCTCCGCGATATTTGAGTCGCATTCGATACACAATTCATCCATGCCATTTTCACCATGAACAATCAGCGCTTGCACAGAACCCAATCGCCGAAGCACTTCAGCCTGCAATTCCAGTAAATTGGCGCTGTACACACCCATGACCTGTCGCTTGGCATTGGCCGGGTTGGTCAGTGGGCCGAGAATGTTGAACACGGTGCGCACACCCAGTTCTTTGCGAACCGGACCTGCAAAACGCATGGCGCTGTGGTGGTTGGGCGCAAACATGAAGCCGATGCCGACCTGCTCAATGGATTGAGCCACCTGGACAGGCTTCAGATTGATGTTGACCCCAAGCAATTCGAGCACATCGGCACTGCCCGAATTTGACGACACACTGCGTCCTCCATGCTTGCCCACTTTTGCACCAGCACCAGCCAGCACAAACATACAGGCTGTTGAGATGTTGAAGGTTTGTGCACCATCGCCACCGGTGCCGCACAGGTCAACCACCTCAGTACCTGCGGGTAATTCAACCGGGGTGACCAGATCCCGCATGACTTGTGCAGCTGCCGCCACTTCCTCTGCTGTTTCGCCTTTGACCCGCAAACCCACCAGCAAACCCGCGATTTGCGCTGTAGTTAGGCCGCCACTTAACAATTGCTGAAATGCAGCGCGCGTCAGTTCGTGCGACAGATCGTGCCCAGCAAGCAATTGATTCAGAACGGCAGAGTAGTTAATTGGCTGGGACATGAGATTTCGATGCAAAGTGTTTAATTAACGCGCTTGAGGAAATTTTTCAACAGATCGTGACCGCGGTCGCTGAGAATGGACTCGGGGTGAAACTGAACACCCTCGACGTCGAGGGTTTTGTGGCGCACCCCCATAATTTCTCCATCCGCCGTCTCTGCGGTGATCTCGAGACAGTCAGGCAAGCTTTCCCGCTCGATGGCCAGAGAGTGGTAACGGATGCAGGTGAGTGGATTGGGCAAATCTTCGAACACACCCATATTTCGGTGATGTACCGGTGATGTTTTGCCGTGCATGATTGTTTTTGCACGCACCACCTTGCCACCAAAAGCTTCTCCGATCGCTTGATGCCCCAAACACACGCCCAACACTGGCACCACGCCGGCCATGCGCTGGATGATTTCGATGGATACGCCGGCTTGCGCGGGTGAACAAGGGCCTGGCGACACACACACTGCACTCGGCTTGAGCGCCAAGGCTTCATCGACCGTGATGGCATCGTTGCGAACAACATGCACTTGCTGGCCCAACTCCCCGAAATACTGGACGAGATTAAAAGTAAAACTGTCGTAATTGTCGATCATCAACAGCATGATGGGCCTGCATATTGGCGTAAAAAAGGATGGCTTTCACCGGAACACGCAAAATTATAGCACATGCCCCCACCCCGCCTGGCGCATTTCAGGCGTATTGCGGCCCCAGCACACGATCAACCCGTTGTTGCACCTGAAGAGAAATTTCCATCAACGCATTCTTGATTTCAGCAGTTTTGTGGTTGGGGCGGTCCATGTAACGAATGATCTGATCAATCGCGATACGGGCCATGTGCAGGTGATTCCCGGTACAACGTTGTTTGAGCCATTGCAGTTGCCGGTGAGTAATTGGACCATGACACAGGCTGTTAAGGGTGTGGTACATGACCTGTAACTGAACCTGAGCATCCCGCGTGTTTTCCTGGGTGCCATCCAGCACATGCTGATTGATTTCATGAATAAGCTGGGCAGGTTCACATGGTCGAATCACAAAACGCTGAACACCGCGATCCCGTGCCTGCAAGATGGTTTCGCGATCAGCCAGACACACCATCACAGGGAAAAAGTAGGGACTGCGCAACCTGCTCAATGCGTCTTCGTTGCTGTCGACCTGCTCGATTTGCCCACTCCAGTGGGGCTGCACGGCCTCGAGCCATTTTTGTTGAACATCGACATCCTTCTCTACGACAAGCAAGCGCATGGTAACCTCGACCTATCATTGGCACCGGTCAAGGGTATGAACAAGTGTTAAATGTTAGAGCTACCTGACTGGGGGAAAGGTCCGTTCTGGAGACTCAGGTCAATTCGCCATCCAACCCGGCTTGCACAAGTTCAGCAGCCCGCATGACTGCCCTCGCTTTATTCTCGGTTTCCAGCCACTCACTTTCAGCCACAGAATCAGCCACTACGCCTGCACCGGCCTGAACATACAGGGTTTGATCTTTCACAACCCCGGTGCGAATGGCGATCGCCACATCCATGGTGCCTGTGAAGCTGAGATAACCGCATGCACCGCCATAAACGCCACGCTTGGTGGGCTCAAGTTCGTCAATGATCTCCATGGCGCGTACCTTGGGTGCACCGGAAAGCGTGCCCGCCGGGAAAGTGGCGCGCAGCACATCCATTGCCCCCATGCCGGGCTTCAAATCGCCCTGCACGTTGCTGACAATGTGCATGACATGCGAGTAGCGCTCAATGATCATTTTCTCGGTGACCTGCACCGAACCTGTTTGCGCAATGCGGCCCACATCGTTGCGAGCCAGATCAATCAGCATGACATGCTCTGCGATCTCCTTGGGATCAGCCAATAACTCCTCAGCCAGCGCGATGTCTTCTTGAGGTGTTTTGCCGCGCGGACGAGTACCGGCAATGGGGCGCAGTGTGACCAAAGGAGGCTTGCCCTCAACCTGATCTTGCCGAACCAGAATTTCTGGCGATGAACCCACCACCTGAAAGCTGCCGAAGTTGTAGTAGAACAAATACGGCGATGGATTCAAGGAGCGCAAGGCGCGGTACAACATGAGTGCGTCTTGGGTGAAGCGCTTGCTGAGCCGCTGGCCCAACACCACCTGCATGACATCGCCAGCAGCGATGTATTCCTTCGATCTGGCCACCATGTCAAAGAAATAATCTTTGCTCATGCTGCGTTCAATTGGCGTGCTTTCACTGCTGCCCGAAACCGGAATTGCAATGGGCTGGCGCAGTTGAGCCATGAGCTGCTTGACCTCAGTCACCCCGTTTTCATACGCATTCGCTTGTGCCGGATCGACGAAAACAATCAGTTGAATGGTGCCCTGAATATTGTCGACCACCGCCATGCGATCGGTGAACATGAGCAGAATGTCGGGTATGCCAAGGTCATCAACCTTTCGACTGGCCTCCAGACGAGGCTCCATGTAGCGCACGGTGTCATAACCAAAGTAACCCGCCAGACCACCAAAAAACCGAGGGCTGCCCTGCACTGGCGGCACCTTGAAACGGGCATGGTATTGCTCGATGAATTTCAACGGGTCCCCACTGAAGGTTTCCAGTGTCTCGAGCGTGCCATCCTCGCGCTGCCGCTGCACCACGACCGAATGTTCCACTACTTTGATGGTTATGCTGGAAGGCAGTCCAATGAAGGAATAGCGGCCGGAACGCTCGCCACCAACGACCGATTCCAACAGGAAAGTGTTGGGCTTGTTGGCCAGTTTGAAATACACCGACAAGGGCGTATCGAGGTCCGCATAACAGCGCGCAATTAGTGGGATACGGTTGTAACCTTGCGCAGCAAATGCTTCGAATTCAGTTTGAGAAATCATTGTGGTACCCGTGCGCCCAGCAGACGTTGTGCAGCTTCCTCGATAGTGTTCACGATGCCATCGCACTGTGTTTCATGAACAGATCGCCCTTCGTTGTAACCGTAGGGCAACAGCCAGCACTCAACGCCTGCAGCATTGGCAGCCAGCGCATCGTTCACGGAATCGCCGATCATCAAGGCTTGCGAAGGATCAACGCCGAGCAGCTTGCATGCGTGGGTTACTGGCATGGGATCCGGTTTCTTAACCGGGCAGGTGTCACCACCCACCACAACCTCGAAGTAATGGGCAATGCCGGTGCGCTCCAACAGGGGTTTTGTGAAACGCTCAGGCTTGTTGGTAACCACCGCCAGCTTGTAACCCCCATTTTTCAACAACTCCAGCCCTTCTTTCACGCCGGGATAAAACACCGAGTGATTGCCGTTGATCTGGGTGTAGTGGTTTTGCCAGTTGGCCATGGCCCGGGCATACAAGTCAGGTGATGCTTTCTCGGTCATGCTGCCAGTCAGGCTTCGGTTAACCAGATTTTCCGCGCCCTTGCCCACATACACGGCCACTGTTTCCTCAGGCAAAACAGGTTTGCCCAAGTCAACCAACATGGCGTTCACTGCGGCGGCCAGATCGGGCACGGTGTGTAAAAGTGTTCCATCCAGATCGAACAATACTGCTTGCTTGGTCATGATTGTTTATCTCGTAGTGGCGAGCTCGGCGCGCATTTGATCGATCACGGCCTTGTAGTCGGGCTTGCCGAAAATGGCTGAGCCAGCAACGAAGGTATCGGCACCTGCGCGCGCGATTTGCGCTATGTTGTCGGGCTTCACGCCGCCATCCACCTCAAGGCGGATATTCTGTCCGCCCTTGGCCACATGGGCGTCAATTCGCTTGCGCAATTCGGCCAGCTTCACCAGGGCCTGTGGAATAAAACTTTGACCTCCAAAACCTGGGTTCACAGACATCACCAAAACAAGGTCAAGCTTGTCCATGACATGGTCTACCCAGGAAATCGGGGTGGCCGGGTTCAGCACAATACCGGCCTGACAGCCAGAATCACGGATCAGGCCCAAAGTGCGATCGAGGTGATCTGTGCCTTCGGGGTGAACACTGATGAGGTTCGCGCCGGCCTTTGCAAAGTCGGGAATGATTCGATCCACCGGGCGCACCATTAAATGGACATCAATCATCGCCGAGGTGTGGGGGCGCAGGGCTTCGCAAACCAAAGGGCCAATCGTGAGATTGGGTACATAATGATTGTCCATTACATCGAAGTGAACCCAGTCCGCGCCAGCCGCAATCACGTTTTTCACTTCTTCGCCCAAACGGGCAAAATCGGCTGAAAGAATACTGGGGGCAATAACAAACGGGTTCATGGTGTGCCTTCGGTGAAGAATTCGTAAATCAAAGCAAGAGTTTAAACGAAGTTGCAGCCTGCAAATGACATGTAAAGCCGCTTCGGATTTGTGAAAACGGGGGTTTGAAGTCATACTTGAAAGCCACGTACAGACCAACAAGCCACGCAGCATGAGCAGCCAGTCAGAATACCTTTTTGAAGTTCGGGTCAGCACCCAGTTTCTTGACGAACAAAGCGACAAGGAAAAAGGCCCTTATGTGTTCGCCTACACCATTGAAATTGAGAATGTGGGCGAGAGAACAGCGCAGTTGCTGAGCCGCCACTGGATTATTACCGATGCGCACAATATTGTTCAGGAGGTGAAAGGCGATGGGGTGGTGGGCGAGCAACCCACTCTGCGCCCAGGTGAGCGATTTGAATACACCAGTGGCTGCCCCTTACCCACCCCGGTAGGTACAATGAAAGGCAAATACACCTTTGTGGGCGAAGGCGGCGAGCAGTTTGATGTGCCAGTGCCTGAGTTTTTGCTGTCAATGCCCCGGGTGCTGCACTAATCTTTGTGGGGGGGCGTGCTTGGTGCTGATGATTCTTCGTCGGGTTTTTCGACTGGATGATCTACTCTGGCCCTCAACGTCCACCACATAATGAACACGATCAGGCCCAAAGCCAAAACCATTTCCGCAATGAGTAACCACATGTCCAATCCACTCCGTTGTTGGTGGCCCAGCACCGTGCTGGCCGCCTTGATTCTATCTGGATGCGCTACTGCTCCGACCCCGAAAACGGCTGAATGTTCATGCCCGGCAGGAGAAAAACAGGCTCAGACCGAGAAAAAAGATGAAAAACCGGCCTTGCCACTGTTTGTGAAATCTGACTTTTCAAGCTTGCCAGGATGGAGCACCGCCAACCACGGACGTTTTCTGGAGGCATTTTCAGAGCAGTGCTCAGTCAATGGCAATGCCTTGGCCAAACGCAAAGCCACCCCCACCGGCTTGCTGGAAGCCTGCCGCAAAGCCCGACAAAACCTGAGCGGGAATGCGCTGCTGCCTGCACAAATCTGGATGGAGGCGAACTTTGATGTGTGGCAGCTTCAGCAGGAAGACGGCAAGAAAGAAGGTTTGCTGACTGGTTACTTTGAACCCCTGTTAAAAGGCGCACGCCAGGCACAAGGTACATACAATGCGCCACTTTACGGTGTGCCCGCGGATTTGATTACCGTAAAGCTAGACGAGCAGTACCCGGAACTGAAAGGTAAGCGTCTGCGTGGCCGCCTGCAGGGCAATACGCTGGTTCCTTTCTTTGACAGGGCAGAATGGGAGCGCTTGGGACCAGACCGTGAAAAACCGATTGTTTGGGTAAACGACAAACTGGACGCATTTTTGTTGCAGGTGCAGGGTTCAGGCCGAGTGACCTTGCCAGACGGCAGCGTAATTCGCTTGAGTTACGCCGAGCAGAACGGCCACCCATATAAATCCATCGGGAAAGTGCTGGTGGATCGCGGAGAGTTGACCGCTGCGCAGGCTACCATTCCGGGTATCAGAAACTGGGCAAAAGCCAACCCCGGCAAGCTGGATGATTTACTGAATGCCAACCCCAGCGTGGTGTTTTTCAAGGAAAACAAAGTACTGCGCCCACAAGAAGGCCCAGTGGGCGCCATGGGTGTTCCCTTGACTGGCCAACTCAGCCTGGCGATTGACCGTGAAAAAATACCTTATGGCAGCCCGATCTGGATTGAATCCAGCAACCCGGTGACCAATGCACCCATTGCGCAGGGCACCTTGGCCCAAGACACTGGCGGCGCCATTCGGGGCCGGGTACGTGCTGACTATTTCTGGGGAACAGGTGAAGAGGCTGGCACAGCTGCTGGCCTGACCCGCCAACCCTTGAAAATGTGGCTGATTTGGCCAAAGGGCACGCCACTGCCTGAAAGCGGAAGCTGAAAACCCCAAGGCCTTGCTTAAGTTTTTATTTGGCCCTTGACGCCGCTGCTATGCGGCGATTCAGGTCAGCAGAAGGGATGGCGCCGCTAACACGAGTGCCATCCTGGAAAAATACGGTTGGCGTACCTGATACGCCCATTCCCCGACCCAAGCTGACCAGATCTTCAATGGGTGGATTGCAATTGCCATTTCCAGTAGGAGATTGGTCTTTCAGCATCCAGTCATCCCACATCTTGGACTTGTCACTGGCGCACATTACCTTTTGCGCTTTGTCGACGGAATCGCGGCCCAGGACCGGATATACGTAGGTGTACACAGTGGTGTCTTGTAACTTGCTCAAGGTTTCCTTGCGAAAACGTTTGCAATAGCCACAGTTGGGATCTTCAAACACGGCAATTTTCCGGCTGCCAGTCCCGTAAACAGATTTCAAGGCCAAACCCAATGGAAGATCTTTCTCGAAATTGATGGCATTGAGCTTGTCCAGCCTGGCTTCGGTCAAATTGGCCATGGACTTGCTTTCCATAAGCTCGCCCAAGATAAGATGGCTGCCACTGGCATTGGTGTAAATGATTTTCTTGGTGCCATTGTGATTCACCACCACCTCAAACAAACCATCGATAAACTCGATGTCGCTGACCGATACCACCTTGACACCGGATGCCCCCAAAGACTCATTCACAGCTGCGGTAATGCGCTCAACCTGCGACTTGCTTGCCGCCGCCTGCACAGGCTGAACTGATTGGGACAAGGCCCATGCGCCCGCTGACAAGGCAATTACAGAGAAAACAACAGCACCGCTGCGCTTGCGAAGGGACAAAGGTAAATTGAATTTCATAGGCCTGCTTGGATAAAAATGATGAATTGTAGTTAGGACACGCTTGAAGGCAATTTGTTCATTGCGCCAGGACTTTTCAGTTGCAGCTAGCGCATGGCTTGTTGGGACAACCAACGTTTAAGCATGGGCAATTGGTTGACAAGGTGCATGCCTTTGTTGCGCACCCAGGCAGCACCTGGCAGGTCGAGACGAAACAAGGTGTGCAGGCCATCGGTAAGAAAATGCACAGGCGTGCAAGCCGCTTTGCGACGACGCTCCCAGGCGCGCCATAATTGCTCGTCAGCAAGGCCCAGGCGCTGTACAGCCAGAAGGCGCTTACGTGAGGTGAGCAAATTGGCCAACTCGGCTGCATCCTCAAGCCCGAGGTTCAGACCTTGACCCGCCAGGGGGTGAATGACGTGAGCGGCATCACCCATCAATACAACGCCGTTGTCGAACCAAACCGGCGCAACACCATGCTTGAGCGGAAAGGCATAGGTTTTACCCACCAGCACCAGATCACCGTACAGCTCTTGAACCGCGCCGCCCGAGAGAGACTTCACACGATTGACCATGTCTGCCGGGCTGAGTTGCACCAACGCCTGAGATTGCGACAAGGGCATGGACCACACCATGGACACATGTGGCCCCGGCAGCGGCAACATGGCCAAGACGGAATCGCCTGCAAACCATTGGCGTGCAGCCCCGTGATGCGGCTTTTCAATGGCGAAGGTGGTCACCACGCCTTCAGCACTGTAGTCATCAAGCGCGAAATCGAGACCAGCCTGCTTGCGGGTTTGGCTTTGCGCGCCGTCCGCGGCGATCAGCAGGGGGACACGCACTGTTTTCAGGTTGGTCACCACAGCCCATCCCTCTTTTTCGCGGGAAAGGCCCTCTACTTTTGCATCAAGCCAATCAATGCCTGGCTGGTAGCGCATTGCGGAGAACAACACATCAAAGAGGCAACTTTGCTCAATAATCCAGGTGAGGTAGTCAACTCCCGTGTCACTCGCGTTAAAACGCAAATGGCCCTGCGCATCGCCGCTGGAATCGCCCCACACCTGCATCTCGGTGACGGGCTGCACTTTCTCGCTGGGAATGTTGTCCCATACCCTGAGCCGGTCGAGTACGCGTTGGCTTCGATGTGACAAGGCAAACACCCGGGGATCGAATCGCTGATCGGGATTGGGCTGAAACTGGGGTGGACGTGCCCCAACCACCAGTACTTTGAAACCAGAACTGGCCAATACCAGAGAAGCAACAAGCCCAACCACACCGCAACCAATAATGGCCACATCGTAGCTGGGCGTTTGTAGAGGCTGCATACTTGTAGAATTGCTCATGGGTCGGAAGGACTGGCTTTATTAATTATTGAACATGCTACAGCGATTTTGCATTTGTTGTTTGCGCAACGCCCAAGTTTCGGATAAACTTGCGGGCTTCGGTAGTGAACACCACCGAAAACGCGTGGCCGAGTAGCTCAGTCGGTAGAGCAGAGGATTGAAAATCCTTGTGTCGGCAGTTCGATTCTGTCCTCGGCCACCACCACCCAGTTCTCACATTCCTCCACAGTTCCATTCAATTCGCATCGAATTGCACGAGCAATTTGCCTCGGCCGTTTGGTTGCAACTTACAACCACAGTGTTACCTTTTGTGGACAAACTAAAACGACACCTTGGTCTTTCATTGTTGTGGTGCTATTAAGTACCTGATAATGGGCACACTCTAAAAATAATATGTATTGAGTCAGCTTTTGAACCTTGCCCACATATTGCCCAAATTGCTAAAGGCCGCGGCACTCTCCGCAGGCCTTGCGTTTGCCCATGGGCAAGCCATGGCGGTGGACTATTCGCTCAGTGGATTCGGCACCGTTCAATACACCTTGGGCGACAACGAACAGAAGTACTTACGATTCATCAACGAAGACGGCACCTTCAAAGTCAATTCGATTTTGGGTGCGCAGCTGGATGTCCAGTTATCAGAACAATTCAGCGCGACCGTGCAATACGTTGCCGCCCCGAAGCAGAGACGCGATGAGGGTATCGAGTTCGACAACCGCTGGGCATTCTTAAAATACAAACCCAACGACAACTGGCAATTTAAACTTGGGCGTCAGCGGCTAAATCTGTACTTAGATTCTGAAAACCTAAACGTCGGTCATACGTATGTACCCACTAACTTAAACCCTGAGTTGTATTACGATGCGGGTGTATTGGCCACCGACGGCTTCTCAGCGAATTACAGTTTTGAAGATGCTGCTGGACGGTACTGGAATCTACAGGCCATTACTGGCAAGCAGGACATCGTTCAGCGCCTCACGAACTTTAGAGGTGACTTCCCACAAAACTCTTTTGAGATCGATGGTATCTCGCTTGGCGTGGAGGGCGAAAACTACCGGATTCAAATCGCTCATCACGGAGTGGAAGTGGACCGACAAGTTTCGCAGTTCGATGGCCTTCCCGTTATTGACGGACGAATCGACATCTCTGGGCGACTGACAAATCTGGGCATCGAATATAGCTGGATTAATTACACCATTCGTACGGAATTTAGCCTAACCGAAATAGCGGCGACAGGCAGTGGCTTTTTAGCTCCCGGCACTCCGAGACAATTCGTTGTTGAACCCAAATATGAGGAACATGGTGCGAATCTCTTATTAATCCGCAAAGTGTTTGAAAAACACGCTGTATACGGCAGTTACGGGCGTTTTATCTCCGAATTTGACGATCAGTATTCATTTGCAGTGGGGGGAAAATACAACCTTAGCCCATCCGACTCGATCAAGCTTGAATTGCAGCATGTTGTCGAAAAAAGCAATAGACCGCAGTTGTCTGACAACCGCATTCCCAACACCACGTTCAATTTTCTGAGCGTGTCTTACAACTGGGTGTGGCAATGATTGCGCGCACTACCGGTTTTGTGAAAGCCGCTGCTTCAATCGGTTTGTATTTGATGTTGGGCGTTGTTGGCGCCGCCTCGGCTGAGGTGTATCTTGTAACTTCCGCAAACCATCCGGTAAACGAAATTGCAATTCGTGAACTTCGCAGCATTTACAAAGGACGCCTGAGCCAGGTGAATGGGCACAGCCTGAAGCCACTGAATGCAGCCCCAGGTACCGCCGATCGTGATGAGTTTTTACAGCGCATCATGAATTTGAACGAACTGGACTACACCGGCTACTGGCATGTACGCCGGTACACCGGCCAAGGCACACCACCGGCGGAAGTTGAGAACAAGGAGGAATTGTTCGCGACTCTGAAAGAGCAGCCCGACGGCATAGGCTACCTGTGGATGCCACCTGGTACAAAACCAAAGCTGCCCGAGGGTGTCAAGGTGATTCGCCTGAAGTGAGGCAAGAAAAACCTGCCCGGTTTGAGACCCCTTTATTCCCTGGTATAGCCTTTGCTCAAAGGTAGCCACCAAGTGAAACCAAACACCAAGGTTTTCAACACCACTTTGCCCACAGGCAGGTTCAGTGCGCGAAGGCGGTTAATGGCCAAGGGGATTTCAAGTATATGCGCCAGCAAAATAATGGCTGCGAAAAGGGTGAGAAACGGAACGTGAAAACCCAACAGCCCGACCAGTGGAACAATTAGCCAAAAAACCACCAAGCCCGCTTGCAAGCCGTACCAAACCCGTTGTTCGCCCATGAGTGTGCCCCACTTTTGTTGATGTAGGGGAAAGTGTAACTCAACGGGTCAGCACTGCCGTGTTAAAGCAATCCATGTTGTCGACTTGAACAACAACCTCGTTGACCCCCAAGCCCAACAGTTCGAGCAGTGAATCAAGCCGAGCCCCGAGTAAACTTAGTGCGACCTTGACTGGCGAATTGACATTAAGAACTGTCAACAAGGAACCAAGAAGACCCAATTCCGTGTTGATTTGATCAAGGAGATCTGGCAAACCCTGAGATGTCTCAAAAGAATATCTGGCCTCCAGAACAGGATCAGGGTAACCCTCAAAACGCTCTGAGGAAGAACTTTCAACTGTCAGTTGAGAATTAATTGGGGCTGGATCTCGACCTGGTACCAACACAACACCAAAGAGCCCGATCACAGAAGGCAAAGAAGGGAGATCCACAGAGACATTCACCGCGGAAGAGCGCATTTCAGCCACAACTGCCGAACTTGATTGGGGCAGTCTGCATTCAATATCACGTATGTCTACCTCCCCACCGCCAGCGGTCAAGACCACATCAACCACACCATTGATTTTTGTCGTCAATCGGATCTGTTCAGTGCGCGCTGTGGCCAAGATTTCACCATCACTGTCCCGCTTAACCGCAATAAATAGTTGTGGCGGCTCTATGACGCTGGCGCGTACAGTGTCACCAACATTAAGTTGAAGGGTATTTTGGGGTAACAAGCTTGCTGCAGACAATGTCGCTGCAAAAGCAAGGTTGCCCAAACGAACTGACGCCACTGGAGTATCGGCCTCTATCGCTTGATCTGCCGAAAAAATATCCCCCAATGAGAATTCCGTATTCAGCGCAGGATCATTCATGGAACCCAATCCGGGCCCGGGCAGACCAGCTACCGCCGCGGCTTGCGTCAATAATTGATTGACGGTTACAGATTCCGACAGTAAAGCGTCAAGATCAAGCCCCGAATCGCTACCAGGAACATTCAGATTTGAAGCAAGCTGCTGTAAATCAACCTGTAGGTCAGACTGTAACAAATTGGAAAACCCAACCAGATTAAGGGCAAGTTTCACCCCAATTTGCTGTAGCAACGGTGACAAAACCCCAGTATTCAAATTCACAGACAGCAAATTGGTGCCCACAATCCCGGAAATTAGGGGTGTAACGGTGGCCTCGGCCACGGCTACAACAGGCTCAGTTCCCAAAAAAGCAGCAGGTACATTGCGCACCAACCGAACCAACACGGAACGATCGCAGGCGCTGGCTGGCAGCAAAGTGTCGGTGCCCCGCACATTGCAATTGATCGAGAGGTTATCGGTACTGTCATCAAGACCATTGCGCCTTGCATAGTCGACAGCCGCGGTAAAACCCTGAGGAGCATTCGCAATATCGCTTGCGGCAGCCTTGGCAGCCAGGTCGGCAATGCGCTGCACCTCTTCTTTCTCCCAAACCACTTGCCCCAAACCCAACACAGCCAAAGCACCCACCGTCATCAGCATGATGAATACGGTAAGAATGGTCATGGCTCCGCGCTGGCGGGATGACACTGGAACAGACCTGGAAAATTGTGTTGACATGGTTAAGCTGCAAGCGCGAACAAGCTTGATTTTGCATGAAAAACCATCAATTTGATATCCGAAGCTGGCGGGAAATAAGCATTCAGATCGTGTTTTCAGTACAGGCTTATTTGCTGTCTTTGAGGAATTTGCCAAGAATTCGTTTGCTGGGTTTGAGGCGACCAACCAATGCTTTGGCCACACTGGCGATGATTTCCATGGGAGCAGCCAGCGGAGAGGTTTGCGCATGCGCGCCCAGTTCAATCAAAGTGGCGGCGTCAATAACACCTGTTTTGCCTTGAAGCAAAACAACACCCAATTCGGGATTGTTGGCCTTGATTTGGTGAAGCAGCGGGGATTGACTGGCTTGCTCCGCATCAATCAACATGACTTTTACTTCATATTGATGAATTGAGTTTTCCGCGAGCTGCAAGCCTGGGCAAGACAAGACACGCTCGAACTGATTGGATGCCGTTAATTGAGCTTCCAGCGCCAAGCGTGAGTCCTTGTTTGAATCGACGATGAGCACCGTAGTCATTGCCCCCTCCCTTTGATGTCTGGAAGTTATTTAGCAATTAAGGTGCCAGAAACACGACGATGAAAAGGCCCGTTTTGGTGCAGGCCCTGGTTTAGACCACGAGCTCAGGCCCTGCCAAGCATGGCCTTGATTTCCCGCCACAAACTGTCAATTTCCGCAGCCGATTTGGAATTCGGCGCGAATTCATTGACCGATTTACCCAAGCCGACACTGATCACGAAGTCGTTGCGCTCATGCACAATGGTGCGACAAATCTTGGCTGTGGCCTTGAGCTGTTCAAACACGATTTCCGGGGTGCTACTGAACACAGAAGCACCGTTGATGACCCAGGTTACCTTGCTACCAGCGTCTGATGCCCACTCTAGTGTGCTGCTTGCGCTGTGAATATCCAGCGGACTGGCCTTGGTTGGAATCAACACCAGGTCAGCATGCTCCATGGCGTCCTTGACCCATTTTTTATCCGTGGGGGGCATGTCAATAAACACATAGTCATAGCCCTCGTCCTCAAGCTCGGAAAGCGCAATCACGATGTCATTGAAACCCACCTTTCGTACATCTGGATAATCGGCCTCCCGCAGTGAATCCCAAAAGCGGCTGGAACCCTGGGGATCCAGATCAAGCAAGGCCACTTTTTTCTTGCCTTGCTGGCTGGCCAAAGCGGACAGATTCAAGGACAGCGTTGTTTTTCCAGCCCCGCCTTTGCGGCTGCTAATGATGATGGTTTTCATGGGTGGACATCCTGTGCAATAGGAAATTAAGGCAATATCGAGAATTTATTCTAACCTGCCTATGCAGTGGGGAAAAAGTTGTTCGATGCGGCTTGGCCGCAACGGCATTTGAATGCTTTGCCGGGTTTGCCACAACGGAATTTGATCAGTCAATAATTGGCTTCCCACCCAGCCATCTTGCCCACCCAGCAGCACAAAATAATTTTCGTCGGGATCGGAAAGGTCGGAGAGGTGCCGACTTTGAGAACCGTAGCTGGTCTCATCAAAACCCCGAATCAAGTTGTGTGCGTTTTTCATTAAGGTTTCCCGGGAACCCGCAGCAGGAAACGATTTCGAAGAAAACAACTTGCCCAGCAAAGGCACATGCCCAAGCACATGACGCAAGCGGATTTTGTGCAAATTACCCCAAAGTTGCCAATGCTGAGCCTTGCGGTTTGCCTCGTCCACACACAGCGACACAATTTTAGCCCGCTCCGCGTCGGTGAGATTTTCAAGGTCTTCCATCAAACAGGCTGACAGATAAGACCATTGATCCATGAGGCTGGGTGTTCGGCCCGCGTAGCGCAAAACTGACAGTTGCTTTACCAACGCAGCCAATAAAAATTCGAATTGAAGCGCGGCAAAACTGTCGGCGGTGTAAGCACCGCCCCACAAATCAATTGAATTGCACAACACAGCCTGTTCACTGTTGCGCAAGTAGGGGCGGCAAAACTCAGCCAGTTGACTGGACAATTGATCGGCTAGCGGTGAGGTCACATCCAGTTGCAGAGCCAATAGGGTTTGTGGAGTGAATCTTTTTTGAGTATTGAACAAAGCCCGTGCCCGCATGACGCGATCGTCGCCATTGAACAGAAACCCCAAGCCGGTTACCTCTGAAGGCCGGTTGTTGGCAGACACAATAAAACCGGCAGCCGGGTTGATCACACTGGGAAAATCGCGGGCACACACCTGCACCGACCAGTGTTCACTGGCCATGGACTCGGCCAATACCCAATCGTTTTCCGGGAAACCGGGCCGCTTGGGCAAGGTGGCTGCCAACACATGACCAATATTTCCAGCCGTATCAGCCCCCAGCACATTGAGCGGAGTGACGCCCACGCCATGCATGGCCTGCTGCAATTGTTCTACCTTCTGCGCCTGCATGCCCTGCAAAAAACTGGTGATTTCATCGGTCGGCCAGTGCCCTGCCCAACGCAAAGCCAGGTTGTCTTTGCCGCACAAACGCCCCAAAGCCGCGCAATCTGTAAGCACAGGGCCATGGGGGGAGAACCTGAGTTTTCGAGTTCGAGACCATGAAAAGCGGACCCGAATTTTTACCACCTGCTCGGCCGTATTGTGCAAGGTGCTGTCGTCCAGGCGCACCAGATCTGACGAAGCGGCACGCAAATTGGTGCCGCCCCAAGCCAGGTTTGGGTTTCTCCCAAGGCCCAGTATGGGCACGCCCGGAAACATCAAACCCACACACTGGTAAGTGGGCGTGCGCAGCCCCACCATCATCCACACATTGGGCAAGTGCTGACCCAAGTGGGGGTCGTTCACCATAAGCGGCTTGCCGCTTTGTGTGCGTGTGCCATGCACCACGATTGAATTGCTGCCAGAACGGGACAGGCTGTTCAGAAACTCGCCAATTTGCTGGGCTGTGCTGGGCCTGCCGGAATTCGGACTGTCGAAACTGGTGGACACCCCTGCCCCCACTCGGCGAAGCCGGTTCCACCATTCGATGAAGTCACCCGACAGGCGATGCTCAATCAGCGAGAAATAAATAGGCCAGTTCACATCGGCGCCCGCAAGCCGCCCAAACAGCAAAATATCCAAAGGGGTGTACGGTTCAAGTTGAATTCCCAAAAACTTTTCATCGACCCCACGCTTGCGCTGGGCTTGAACACAGTTCAACCCAGCCACAAAGCCTTCGACCCATTCCTGACTGCTTTTGGGCATATTGGACCAAATCTCAGGTGCGGCACGGCCAAAATTGAGCAAGCGAATCAGGTGGTCCATGTCGACAAAGCCACGCCCACCCATTTCAGACAGGCGGCCTTGAGCGAGGCGCTTCAGGAACTGCAACTGTGGACCGCGTTGAAACTCTGTGATTGTTCCCAGTGCGAAAGCACCATCGCGGTCCGAACCAGAAAAAACGTAGGGCACAAAAAATTCGTTGAATCGAATGAATGTGCCCGCAGGGAACGGCAAGCTTAAAGCCTTGAATTGTTGCAGCCGGTCTTCAAGTGTGTAGGTGGGATAGCGAACTGACAACCAGCCCATGGAGCTGGACAAGCGGGCAAGCCCCCGTGCAAGTTTGCGAAGCAGGGGGTTTTGGGAAGGACCAAGGGATTTGAGCAAAACAGGTCAGGCTGAGGGATTGAATACGGTCCTGAGGCAACCCTTAAGAGAGGCCGTAGGAAACCAGTTTCCCCAGGCGCTTCTGGAGTTTCTTCTGAAGGCGCTGTTGGCGAGCCGCTTTGAACTGCCCACCCAGCTTATTAACCCAAACCATGGCTTGGCGCATTGAACACACTCACATTGAATTGAAATCAATGCATGAGTGTGCTGCCCTCAGGTTTCAGGGATATGACAGAAAGGGCTTAAAGAAGATTACGCCACTTTCTTTTTGCGCTTTGCAGCGGCCGCCTCGATCTCAGTGTGCATGGCGACAAATTCCTGGCTAAGCTTGTGCGCGGGCATGAAATGAATCATCGGCTTGGCCGCCTCGTGGCTTTCACGAATTTTGACGGAAGAGGACAGGCAGGTGTTCAACACCGGGTGCCCCTCCTCCAGCAATTCAGCAACCAGTTTTTGCGGCAGGCTTGCGCGGGGCTGAAACTGGTTGACCACAATGCCCTCTACCTCAAGCGCAGGGTTGTGGTCGGCGCGTATTTCATTGAGCGCATCCATGAGGTTGTACAAGGCGCGACGAGAGAATTCATCACAATCGAAAGGAATGAGCACTGAATCAGCCGCAATAAGCGCAGAGCGCGAGAAGAAGTTCAAAGCGGGAGGCGTGTCGATATAAACACGGTCATATTGACCTTTTAGTTCATCGAGCGCTTCGCGCAGCTTGAAAATTTTGTAGCGTGATTCAAGCTTCACCTGTAGCTCTTCAAGTGCGGGGTGGCTACCCAGCAAATCAAGATTCTCATAGGGTGTTTCAACCACAAATTCGGTGCTTTTTTTGGGGCGAATTTTGAAGTTCAAGGCTTGATCGAAAAAATCGGCTAGGGAGTATTCAAGGGGCGCCGAACCGCGACCCATGATGTATTGGGTGCTGTTGCCTTGCGGATCAAGATCGATCAACAGGGTTTTCAAGCCACTGTTGGCCGAGATCGCCGCCAGGTTGCTGGTAATGGTGGATTTGCCAACCCCACCTTTTTGGTTGAAGACCACCCGACGCATGCGCAATTCCCCTTAGACGATTTTTTTCAATACTGTAACAACTTTTTCGAACACTTTGCCATAGGGAGCGCGCAGCAGGGGCGCCGCATTGAATCTGGATTGCTCCAGAACAGGTTTAAGCTGGGACATTGCGTTGAAACCCACCAAACCGTGATATGCACCCATGCCGCTGGCACCCACCCCACCAAAGGGCATGTGGTCGTTCAGCGCATGCCACATGGCATCGTTCACAGTAACACCGCCAGACACGGTTTGGCTTAGCACCAGATCTTTTTCAGCTTGCTTGCTGACAAACAGGTAAAGCGCGATCGCCCTTTCTTTGGTTTGAACCTGAGCAACTGCCTCTTCCAGGGTTCGATAGGCAAGAATGGGCAAAATGGAGCCAAACACTTCTTCTTGCATGACTCGCATGTCAGGGTTTGGGTTGACCACGAGCGTGAGAGGAAACTTCTTGGCCGAAGGCTCAAAGACCTCGTGGGCGGGGTTGATCTCGATGATTTCTGCCCCCTTTTTTCGGGCATCTTCGACCAGGTCGCGCAAACGTTCCATGTGCCTGGAGTTAATGACGCATGACACATCGGGGTTATTTCGAATGGTGGGGTACTGCTTGTGGGAAGCCCGCTTCACCTCAGAAATAAAACGCCTGAGCTGACTTTCATGCACCATGGCGTAATCGGGTGCAACACACACCTGCCCGGCATTGATCATTTTGCCGTGCGCAGCACATGCAGCGGCCTGCGCCACATTGCCGCTGGGCGCAACAATCAAAGGCGATTTTCCACCCATTTCAAGCGTAACAGGGGTGAGGTTTTCAGCCGCAGCCTTGGCCACCAAGCGCCCTACCCGTTGCGAGCCAGTGAAAAGCAGATGGTCAAATGGCAAACGAGAAAAAGCATCCGCGACAGTTTCATCGCCTTCAATTACCGCCACATGTTCTTCGCCAAAATTGCCTTCCAGCAAACGGGCCATCAACGCGGAAGTTCTTGGGCTGTACTCGCTGGGTTTGAGCATGCAGCAATTGCCCGCGGCCAGCGCTGAGGCCAAGCCCGCAAAGCTGAGATATACCGGAAAATTCCAGGGAGTGATAATGCCAATCACGCCCAGGGGCTGGGGTTTGATGTAAGAAACCGACGGGCGAAGTTGCAATGGCGTGGGCACTTTGCGTACCTTCATCCACAAACCCAGGTGCTTTCGGCTGTGCCGGACAGCAGACAGGCTGCTGACGATATCGAGCATGGTGGATTCATGCCGGGAACGATGGCCGAAATCTTCAGACATTGCATCGAGCAACTCCTCTTCATTGCGAAGAATGATTTCTTCAAGCAAATCCAGGTTGCTGATTCGTTCTTGTTTGGTGGGGTGGGGATTGGCCCGGTAGGATCGCTGTTGGCAATCGAACACATCCTGCAATCGTCCACTGACCAGTTGTAGGTTATCGACTCGATCCAACAATCCATTCTCCGTATCACTGAGATTCGATTGTGAGGGCGCTTACAGTTGTACACAACCCCCTCAAATGAACTGTGTAGAAATGAAAAAACGGGCCGATAAAGCCCGTTTTTTCAATAACTTACAGCTTTCTTACAACAATCAGACTTTCTCGCCCCGGCGATCGAGAAAGTAGGCCAAAGCCGGCAGGAATACCACTGCGCCCACCATGTTCCACAAGAACATGAAGGTGAGCAGCAAGCCCATGTCGGCCTGGAACTTGATGGGCGAGAATGCCCAGGTGGCCACACCGATACCCAGGGTAAGACCAGTAAATACCACGGCTTTACCAGTGGACTTCAAGGTCTCGAAGTAAGCGTCAGCAAATGGCATCCCCTCTTTCAAGTACTCCTCAAGCTTGCCATAGATGTAAATGCCGTAGTCCACACCGATACCCACACCCAGCGCGATCACTGGCAAAGTAGCCACTTTCACGCCAATGCCCAATGCAACCATCAGCGCTGAACACAGCAAGGAGGTGAGAGCCAGGGGCGCGATGATACAAATAACAGTGCGCACCGAGCGGAAGGCCAGCCAAACAAGAATGGCCACTACACCATAGACCCAAATCAGCATTTCTGTTTGAGCACGTTCAACCACTTCGTTGGTGGCTGCTTCAATACCGGCGTTGCCAGCTGCCAGTTTAAATACAGCGTCACCCGTGTCGTTTTTGGCAATGAAGTCTTCGGCTGCTGCGACCACGCGCTTTAGCGTGTCAGCTTTGTGATCTTCTAGAAACACGATAATCGGCATGAATGAACAGTCAGCGCTGAACAAACCGTCGGACAAGTTCATGCCACTGATGGTGCCGTTCAACACAAACTGGTTACGGTTCAATGCATTCCATTTCAAGTCGCCCTCACTGTAGGCGCTAATGACAAACTTGGAACGATCGGCCAACGAAATACTGCTTTGTACCCCTGGCACCTGTTCAATCGTCCATTGGAATAAATCGACTGCGGCCAGCGTGTTGTACTTGATACAACCGTCCATCTCGGTTTCAACCATGACCACAAACACATCCGTGCTGGTGGAGTAGTTGTCAGTCACATAGGCGTTGTCGAGGTTGTAACGGGAATCCGCACGCAATTCGGGAGCGCCTTTGTCAAGGTCACCAATTTGCACGTTGGCATTGCCCCACAGGCCCACGGCCAACAAAGCCAACCCAACCGCCAAGGCTGCCTTGGCCATTTTGGCTTGCGCAAAACCAGCCAGAAAGTGCCACAGCTTGTTACTGCCAGACTCGTCTTGCTGCAGCTTGGCAACAGCTTTTTCGTCCACACCGGTATAGCTCATGATTAGAGGCAACAACACCAGGTTGGTCAGAATAATGACCGCCACACCCACCGACGCTGCAATGGCCAAATCGCGAATCACTGGGATATCAATCACCATCAGAGTCGCAAAGCCGAAACCATCCGACACCAGCGCAGTTAAACCGGCGATGTACAAGCCACGGAAAGCCAAACGGGCTGAGTCTAGCCTGTTGTGCCCTTCACCTTGCTTGTGAGCAATCGCGCCCACGACCTGCACGCCATGGCTTACACCGATCGCGAACACCAGGAAAGGTACCAACATCGAATATGGATCAAGCCCCATGCCCATGGCATTGAGCAAACCCAGTTGCCAAACAACGGCAATGATTGAACAAGCCAATGTGGCCACTGTGCTTTTTACACTGCGGGAGTATATGAAAAGCATGATCAAAGTAATGATCACGGCGATGCCAAAAAACATCACCACTTGGGTTGCGCCTTCAATGAGGTCACCTACAATTTTCGCGAAACCAGTGACGCGGATTTCAATTTTGTCGGAATTGAATTCGTTCCGCAGTTCGGTTTCAATGCGCTCAGAGAATTCTTTGTAGTCCAGGCGATTGCCGGTTTCAGGATTAATCTCCAGCAAAGGCAGGTACACAATGGTACTTTTGAAATCATTGCCCACCAAACGGCCAATTTGCCCGGAAAGCTCAACGTTCTGGCGCACAAGCGCAATGCTTTCTGCATCACCGTTGTAAGTAGCAGGTATTACCTGCCCGCCCTCGAGCCCCTCCTCGGTGACTGATGTCCAACGCACATTGGCTGTCCAAAGCGAGGCCATTTCCGGACGATTCACACCGGGAATGTAAAAAGCTTTGTCGGTCACCTGCTTCAGTGTTTCAAGGTATTCGGCGTTGAAAATGTCGCCTTCCTTGGCTTGTACAGTGACGCGTACCACGTTACCGAGGCTGGTGAGATCAGCACGGTTTTCAAGAAAGTTAACCACATACTCGTGGTTGGTTGGGATCATTTTCTCAAAGCTGGCCGCCACTTTCAGTTGCGTGGCCTGCCAGGCCAGCACGATTGTTGCGATCAGCATCAGCAACATGACCAAGGGTCGCTTGCTGAAAATCAATCGCTCGGCCAAAGGGGCTTTGGTTTTTGTTGAGTCTGGAGAAGTCATTGTTCTAGTGCGTCCGAGTGTTGGGTCCGTTATTTGAATTCAGACAGGGGCAAGGTTTTGAAACCACGCAGACCCGCCAACAGAATTTCCTGATCGTTTAGCTGCACGACGCTCGCTGAAGGTAACTTGTCAGCTCGACGTGTGACCTGAATGGAGCGGAAGTCGTCTGTGCTTCGTGCCAAAATTCCGCGCGAACCGACCACCACCATCGAGCCATCAGCCAACACAGTAGCGCCACTGAAAGTCTCTCTCAATTTGGTGTCCACCTCATCCCACTGATCGCTACCGAATGGCAGGCGGAATGCATGGCCACGCAGTCCCACAGCCACCACTGTGCGGGTGTCGGGTGCTTCCAGCAGTGCAAAGACTGAGCCGTCGTAATCAATTTTTTTGTTGATCCACGTTTCGCCTTCATCGGCGCTCACCAGCACAGTGCCTTGCTCGCCAGCCACCCAGATTTCGCCGGTTTTGGAAAGCAACATGGTGTTCAAGTGGTAATTGTTGGGGTTGCTGGTTCGGTCGCCCAAGTAAGTCCAGCTTGCACCTTGGTCGGTGCTTTTCAGCAATTGGCCGTAAGCACCTGCCACGAATACATTGCCGTTGCCATTCACAATCACATCAAGCAGCGGCTTGGATGGGCCAACATCAAGGTCGCCTTGCGCGGTGTCCACCACGAATGCAGCTTCTTCGGCTGCCACTTCCAATGCCTCGCGCACATCTTCGGGTGCATTCTCGGGCAAGTTGTCTACTTGTTCTTGCAGCGCGTCCGCTTTGGCTTGCACAATGTCGAGCACAAACTGGTTAATGGTTCCACCGTCGATCAACTTGACCCAGTTCACACCACCATCTTCGGTTTTCAGTACCACACCATCGTGGCCCACTGCGTAGCCCACCGCGTCATTGGCAAAAGCAACAGATGTAAGCGTAACGGACACAGGTACCTTGCCCGCAGTCCAGGTTTGCCCGTTGTCTTCGCTTTTCAGAATTTGACCAAACTCACCCGCCGCGAACAGGTTTTTACCGATTCGCTCAACATCAATCAGCAATGAGCGGGTTGCATTCACGCTAGGAATTGCCGGTATTTGCAGGAGGTCAACTTTGGCTGTAGACAGACTGCCATAGGTAATTAAACCTGCGCACAACATGGCGCCCAGTAGCAGCGTGGAGGCCGCTTTGTTGGGAAAACGATTCCGGAGAAACATTGAAGATCCTTTGAAATTAAAAAAGGCTACAAAGGGACCCTGCCCCCTTGTAGCCTAATTGACTGACGATTACTGAACGCCGAGTCGACGCAGGCCGGCCGGTGTGTAGTTGGCGCGGTCTGGCGTGAAGTCGAATACGAAGGGCTGTTCCGCTTCATTGGTCAAGCCAATGGTGAGATAACGGCCCGCTTGCAAGTCGTACAAGGCTTCAGCAGCGTAGAAAGGAACCATTTCGTTGTAGTACTGAATGTTGTGGGCTTCAGCAACGCGCCACAATGAACCCTTGCCATCGTAGTGATCAATGATGGAGGCTTGCCAGTTGTCTTCGTTCACGAAGAACACGCGCTTGGCGTAAATGTGGCGTGCATCACTCTTCAAGGTTGCTTCCACTTCCCACACGCGATGCAACTCATAGCGCAGATGCTCTGGGTTCATGTGCAGCGGTTGGTGAATTTCCTTGTAGGTCAGCTTATTGTTGGCCAGGCGATAAGCATTGTAAGGAATGTACATTTCCTTCTTGCCCTTCAACTTCCACTCGTAACGGTCTGGTGCGCCGTTGTACAAGTCGTAGTTGTCGGTTGTACGCAGACCATCAGCCGCTGTACCTGGTGAGTCGTAAGCCACTTGAGGTGCACGGCGAACACGACGCTGACCCGCGTTGTACTGCCAGGCACGGCGGCCTTCCTTCACTTGGTCCAGTGTGTCGTGCACCAACAGCACGTTACCGGACACAGACACCGGGCTCTTCAGGATTTGATAGAAGTAGAAGTTAATGTTTTCATCTTCACCGGCCTTGTAGAAGTTAGGCAGGTTGCGAGGGAACACCAAGGTATCTTCAATGCGGTTGATAATGAATGTGCCGTCGCGCTCAACGGGCACCTGCACGAAATCGCGTTTGGCTGCACCACCGCGATAACGGGTCAAGTGGTTCCAGATGACCTCAACGCCATTCTGTGGCATTGGGAATGGAATGGCCTGCTCAAAACCAACCACGGAGTTACCGTCGTTTTCAGTTTTTGCGTTGGTTGCGTTTTTCTTTGCGGCATCCAGCACTTTCTTGGGGTAAGCCGTTGTGCGATGGGTTTTGTACACATTCATTTTGAATGTGGGGTACTTCTTCAGCATTTCCAGCTGGCCTGGCGACAGGTTGGCCTTGTACTGCTCAGCGTTTGCACCCGTGATGGTGAACAATGGCTTTTCATTGGCGAACGGATCGACCAAGTGTTGACCTGGCTTGTAGCCTGCCGGCGCCTTGGTGAGGCCACCGGTGTAGGCAGGAATGGTACCAGCGGCGTTGCCCGCTTTTTCAGCACCAAATTCAGTCAGGGTTGTGCCCAGCTTTGCCGCTTCTTGCGCGCTGACAGCCGCTTGCGCGGTGCCAACAGCAAACAAGCTTGCCAGAGCCAGTGCTGTGAGTTTTGTTTGAAACTTCAACATAAAAATTCCTCCAGTGTGTCTCTGTTCTTAGAATGAGTAGGATGCGCTCAACGAGATGAAATCGCGGTCGCGAAGAACATCGTAGTTGGCCGCGTTGGTGAACGTGGTGTAATTGATTGATGCCTTGGTGTTGGCGTCAAACTCAAAGCCCAAGCCCAAGCCCACTGACTGGCGGCCTTCGTTAAATGACTGACCTGGCTCGGGTGAATAACCATCCACATCATGTGACCAAGCAAGGCTTGGGATCAAATCGATACCCAGGAATACGTCACGGTAAGTCGCCTGTGTACGCAGGCGATAACCCCACGCGAATTCGGTCACGAAGCCGTTTTTATCACCGCTTGCACCAGCTGAACCGAATATGGCCTGACGACCATATCTGATACCAGAGGTAGCGTTACTTGTAGTCACTTCTGGCAAGTCGTCCACGAAAACAGCAGCGGCTTCAGCAACCAACACCACCTGGCTTGAGCCCAAAGCACGGTCAAAGGTTTTAATGAACGTGTTTTGAATTTGGGTGACATCAAATCGGTCAAAGCCGTTCACGATGGTGTTATTGGGTGCACTACTGATACGTTGAGTAAGCGCAGCGGGCGCGCTGCCAGGCGCACCGTTGGTCAAACCGGCAGCCAACAAATCGTTGGCATTGATTTGAATGGGCTGATCTTTGGCCATGGACACTTCACCTGACCAGGCCCAACCACCCACATTTGTCGCAAAGCTTGCGCCAAAAACCTGTTGATCTTCCGGATAGTCAATAACATAACCAGAAGTTGAGGTTGGACCGAACGTTGCGCCCGTTGGCGCGCCCGGTGTTTGGCCGATATTCCCTTTGCTCAGGCTGGCCAAGGGTAGTCGACTATGGTATTGCATGGCGTAAACACCAAGCTCGGCATCAAGCTCTTCAAAGTAGCTGCGAAGTGCCAAACCAAACTGCCCGCCATCATCAGGCTGACGATCCTGCACTCGGTTTACAAAAGTACCAAACTGGAAGTTTTGCTGGTCAGTAATGGTTTGACCAGCAAGAGGTCCTGAGGCCAATGGTCCTCCCTGAAATGCCAGCCGGTCGCAACCATCCGCTACAAAATCTGATGTTGAGAAGTAAGTACCGCAGCCCTCAGGAACTGTTTTGCGCCATTTCAATTGCACAAAACCTTCCAGGCTTGTTGTGTCTGTTAAACCCAAGTTGGCATACAACATTTCAGAGGGTGTAAAGCCTTCTTTCAATTCCGCGCCCGGGCGACGGAATGCAGAAACGTCCAATGTGTTCAAACCAGCGATAGGACTCAGAATGAAAGTGCTTTCACCCCAGCTGATCACTTGCTTACCCAAACGCAAATCGAGTGGCATACCGCCTACATTGGTGTTGATGTATCCAAAAGCATCTAATAAATCTATGCCGTCAAATCGGGCGTAGGGATGGAACCCGCTATCTTCTAAACGCTGATTACGCGCATTACTCGTTGGCTCATGACCATGGAAAACATCTTTTTTACTCAGGGTGTGGTCGTAGAACCATTTCACGCGGGTGAAGAAACCGTAATTGTCTTTCTTCAGTTCAAAGTCATGAACGCCTTTGATAATGGTCGAAAAGGTATCTCCCTTTTGAAAATTTAGATTGCCGTCATCACCCGTGTTTGAACGCCCCGTTCCACGAACACCACCAGCAGTTGTATTGTTCGCTGAAATAAGAGCTGCATCTTGCCCTTCAATCCGGAAACTGGTACCTGCGGACACAGTTGAGTTCACGCTAAGGTCGAAATCACCAATTTGAAAATTGGCAGCCTGCACAGGCATTACAGCCGAGGCAAACAGCCCCGCTGTAATCATGTTGCGCACGGCAACGTGTGTTCTTGTTTTAGTAAAAGAATGTTTATTCATGTAGCCCCCAAATAATTATCTAGTTCGCAGACGAGATACGCCTGCAATTGCCGAACAGCCCTCAGACCGAGGATGTCGGAAAATCAACTGAAAAATCGAATAGTTGTTCCGGCCTGCTAGAGGCGCGAACCAACCTTATGGGGAACTTCGAGAACCTTGAGAAAAATAAGACATGTCACCTCCAGTAATTGCACCTTGATTGATGCTTTTTGCTAATTTTTTGCTTAGTGTAAAGCAGCTTTCCAAAAAATAAAACCGTAATTACAGTTTTAATAATTTAGAGCGCCTTATCTAAAAATGTACCACCGGAGTAACATGAAATGTTGCGCGAATTGTCAATAGTCGCAATTTAGTAGTAATTTCACTACAGGGCTTGTCAGGACTCGATTCCGAGGTATCGACTTACCACATTCTGAATTCGCGTTTCGAATTCTTGGGTGCGGAATTTAATTGGGCCCGAGTCGCGCAGGCGGGCATTGTGAAGCGCACCGTAAACCACCTGAATGGCGAAAGCCAAGGCCCGCAATGGATCTGGGTGGACGGCGCTGTCGATGTGCAGCAGCAGGGGCTTTGAAACTGTGGTGATGAAACCGAAACCCACATCTCGCATGGGAGTGGATTCAATGAAGCCCTTGGATTCGCGAATAAACGCTTCAGTCAAGATTGAACTGTATTCACCCTGAAAAATACCTACAAGAAAGCTGACCACCTCATCGCAAATTAACTTACCTTCAACCCCGACCCAGTTGCGGTCATCAAACTGGCTGGCAGCGCTCATCAGGAGCTCTTGGCAGCTTTCGGCAATCAAGGCGTCAAAGTAGCTTTCTTTGTCTTCAAAACGGCTGTAAAACGAGCCCACCGTGCAACCAGCTTCGGTGCAAATGTCTTTGATGGAAATTTCCTCAAGCACGCGGGTGTGTAAAAGCTTGCGCCCGGCCTTAAGAAGATCATGCCGTTTTTGAAGACTGCGCGCCTGCATGGCTGGGCGCACACCTTGGGTATTTTCTATAGCTTCAGCTTTGGCTTGGTTTTTCACTGGAAATGAGAGCGCCCACGTGGAGTGGGCGCTGCATGTAATCAATTAACAGCCGGATTATGGCATTAAATTTTGTAATGTGGGTAAATTCACAGTGCCACGCAGTGCCACCAGAGGCGTGATCAAGTCGCGAGAGGCCGTTGCCAAATACTGTGGGTGGTAGCCATAAACCAGCAGACCCAGTGTTTCGCCTTCAGCCAAACGTTCGGCCACGCCGGTCATTTCTACATGGCGCTTGCCAAAACCTCGAATGGGTGTGACTTGGTCATCGATCAGGCGCCAGGCTCCGTTGCGATTCACACCCAAACCAACGAACAACATGGGATCACAACCCGGCTCAAGCCCGGCCAGGCCAATTGGCGACATGGCTGAGCCTGAGTAAATTTGATTGCACACTGGATTCATCAACATGTCGGCAGGTGGCGCGATCTCGAACGTTGCAGTTGGAATGCCAGCCACCACATTCCTGCCTTCGGGCAATTCAATGGGCATCACCGCAGGTGCAAACGGATAACGCAAAATGCCGGTCACCGCACTGGTGAGCACATTCAGTGGATCAGCCCCAGGCGTAAAATCAATGGCAACTGGCTGAATATTGCTGTTGGTCGCTTGGCCCTTGGCTTGCGGCCCCAGGTTGCTGAACAATGTGGTTTCATTCACCCACACTGCGGCGTTTTCACTGGCCGTGCCTTGTCCCACGTCGTCATTCAGGCTCAGGCAAACCTTGCCTTTGTTCGCGGCCAAGGTTGTGAACGCATTCGACTCGCTGGTATTTTTGATGGCAGCAGCCTCTTGAGGTGTAAACAACTTCTCCACGAGAAAAGCGAATTGAGCCTCGCGAATTGACAGATCGCCGCAAGCAAATGGACCACCAGGCTTCTGGAATTCGATTTCATTTAGACCATTTTGTGCGCCCTGCTCAGTCAGATCAGCAAGACCGGGAACCGTCGATGGTGAAAGGGGCAAAATATGACCGCTTTGATGAGTTAGCAAACGTACATCCGCTTTTTTGCCTTTGTCATCCTCAAGCGCTCGGTAGCAACTGAAATTGTGGAACGCGTCGTTGAAGTTAAACAGAGTATCCCGAAAGCCCTGGGTGAAAAGAATATCAACAGGATCGGGCTTCTTCTGGGCCAAACCGGGTGTCACCTCACTTTGAAGGAAGGTTTGTGCACCAGCTGCTTCAGCATCACACCAATAGCTTGGGCTGTGGTAACGGAAAAACTCGAGCGCACCTTCCGGAAAACGATTGGCAGTAGCGCCACGCAACAGGGTTTCGCGGATTAAATTGTCTTGCCCACTGGTTTGCACGGCCATTGGGTCGCCCGCTTGCAGCTTCGGGCTCAGCGAGCCCGATTCTCCACCGGCCACCAACAACAAAGCCCAGCCCGATTTTACGGTGCCTGTGGGTTTGGTATTGCCTTCGGCGGGTTCAAAGTTTTCAATTCCATAAGCGCCGCCGGGATTCAGACTGTAACGCAGGTCGTTCCAAGCAATATCGGGAGTAAGTACATCAAGCCGCTTCAGTGGATCAATGTTGTGAATCAGCAATTGATAACCACCACCGTAGCTGCCCCCCGTTGCCCCCAATACCATATTGAATTTGCGATCGCCCGCGGGCTTTGAGGCTTTGGCGTAGCGCAGCCAGTCCAGGTTGGCCTCGGCCCAGTCCAGAATTTGCAGTAAATCCTGCCCTTCAAAGTCGGGATCAAGAACGCGGACAGAGCCACCACTCTCTCCAAAACCACGCTGATCAATACTGATAACACCCGCGCCCGCTTCGATGAGGTCTCCCATAATGCCACGTGGGCTGTTTGCGCGTGAACCACCGTAACCATGGCCTTCCAGAACCAATGGATTGCCCTTTTCGCAGTTGAATGTAGCAGGCTCAAACACGGTAAATGCAATATTGTGACCACTGGCGGATTGCAGGTTAACGCTGTAAATGCCACCGCCTTCACGAGGCTGCTCAGCATTGGTGCTGCAAGCCGGGGCGGTGAAGTCGCGGAGAGTGTCTTCGAAGTCCGGGTTCTTGGAACCGGAAAGAACAAACTCGGGCTGCTCCGTCACCTCGTTGGGGTTAGTGGGATTATTTGGGCCAGCCACACCCAAGGGAGCATCGTCGCTGCCACAGGCTGAAAGGCCCAAGGTGGCGCCCAAAAGGGCAACGAGCAATAGTTTGCTGAAGGGTACTACGGTCATGAGTGTCTCCTGCCATCTCCGCCCTATGTAAATTGGGCTTTGTGGATTTGTGTTTGTATCCACTTGTTACCGGGAGATGACAGGATTTAGATGTGCCCGAAGTGTCGCTAAGCCGACACTAGGTCGACACTAAGCAGCCCCACGACCGATTTATACCTGATGGTACATGCGATACCAGGCGGCAAACTCGGCAATGCCTTGCGCCAAGGGGGTGACCGGCCGGAATTGTGTGGCCAATTGCAAGGCACTAACATCGGCGCAGCTTTGGCTTTTCTCCAGAATTGGACCCGTGATGTATTCCTTCATGGCGGTTTTGTCCAAAGCATGTTCAAGCGCTGCGATCAATTCTTCAATCGACACAGGCAGGCTGTTGCCCACATTCAAAATTCGCCAGGGCGCATTGCTGGTGGCTTGATCAGGGGCTTCAACAAGCCACACCGGGTTAGGCTCAGCCGGTGTGTCGCTGGCACGCAATACCGCTTCAACCAAATCGGAAATGTAGGTGTAATCGCGGGTGTTGCGGCCGTCGTTGTAAATTTGAATAGGCTTGCCTTCAAGAATACGTTTGGTAAACGCAAACAGCACCGAATCGGGCCGCCCCCAGGGGCCATACACCGAGAAGAACCTAAGACCAGTGGTGGGCAAATTAAACAGGTGGCTGTAGGAGTGGGCCATTAATTCGCAGGCACGTTGGGTGGCTGCATCCAGGCGCTGCGGGTGATTGGCGCTGTCGCACTCGCTCATGGGTTTCTGAAAACCCGCGCCGTACACGGCATGGCTGCTGGCGTAGGTTAGGTGGTGAATTTTGAAATGGCGGCAGGCTTCCAACAGCGACACAAAACTGTTGATGTTGTTGTGCACGCATTCGGCGGGTTTGTCTTGCGACAAAAATTTGTCGGTTTGACCCGCCAGGTGAATGACGCGCTGAACCTTGTAAGTTTCAAGGCATTCATGCAGTTGAGTGCTGTCGCAAAGGTCGGCACGCACAGTGTGGTATTTCGAACCCGTGGCCTTGGCGATTTCATCAAGCATGGTCAAGCGCTCGCGCTTGAGCCGGGTGTCGTAATGGCTGTTCAGTGAATCAAAACCGATTACCTTGTCGCCTCGCTCAAGCAATGCCTTGGCCGTGTGAAAACCGATGAAACCGGCATGGCCGGTGACCAGTACAGTTTGCTTCTGGCGGGCCTGTTTCACCAAGCCTGGATCGACCGCCTCAAGCTCGGCCAATTCTTTGGTTTGAAGTTCCTCTGCTTTGGGTGCTGCATTTTTGAGCTGATCCGGGGCCGGGAAGGCCTCCATTTTGATTCCCATATTGGTTCTGCGTGCGCGGTAGAGGATCCTAACCTTACCCGAAACCGATTGATTGTCAATCGGCTTGTTAATTCACTGAGCGCCTTTTCAATGCGGGGTCCAACATGGCGAGAAGCCTCTCAAGGCAGTCCGAAACACTGAGTGCTTGAGTTTGCAGCACCAGATTCGGATTCCCTGGTGCCTCGTACGCAGCGCTGATTCCGGTGAACTGTGTAATGTCGCCGCCGCGCGCCTTGCGATACAAGCCTTTAGGATCGCGTTGTTCGCACACCTCCAGGGGCGTGTTCAAATACACCTCAAAAAACTGACCTTCATTGAACAAGGAACGTGCTTTGTTGCGGCTTTCCGCCTGCGGCGAAATAAGCGACACAATGACGACCAGACCAGCGTCGACCATCAATTTACTCACCTGCGCTGTGCGCTGTACATTGGTGGCACGGTCTTCTGGCGAGAAACCAAGATCGCTGTTCAAACCAAGGCGCAAGCTGTCGCCATCCAGCACGGCGGTGTGAATACCCTTGCGACGCAAAGCATCGTCAAGCGCGAATGCAAGCGTGGTTTTCCCCGCACCGCTCAAGCCGGTGAACCACACCACGCATGCGGCATGCTGCTTTAACAATTCATGCTGGCACGGGGAGATCATTTTGCGCACAGGTGATCAGTTGCGGGTGTTGGGCTTCATCCAGGTTCATGATCACCCCATTTTGACAATCTGGAATGACAACGGTGTCAAAAAACTCGCGTGCAGCACCTTCAAAAGTAACCGCCTGAATAACCTGGCCTGTTTTCAAATTGACGGCGAGCAGCTGACAACGGTCTGGCATTCGCAGCGCTTTCAAGCGGTCATGCAAGGGAAAATTGGGTATGTAGCCATCGTGCCTCGGTTTGCTGATACCAAAAATGGCATAGTCGCCAAAAAAGCTTAAACCCCGGCCATAGCCACCAACAAATGCAATGCAATCGTAGCGACCGCTAGCCAAGTCAATACGCCCTATTTCGCCGGCACCGCTGTTTAAAACATACAACTCGCCGTTGTACAAACGTGGGCTGTGTGGCTGAACCAACCCGGTGCACACGGCTTCTTGATCGCTTGTTGACCAAACCTGCCCACTGTTGAATGGCAAGTTGCGCCAACCTTGTGGCTCGGCGGTTGCAGCAAACATGCTGACGTATTTCAATTCACCTCGGTCCATACAAAGACCATTGAGGTGGCAACAATCCTCGGGGGTTAATTGGGTGATGAACTTGGGTTGCCACACGGGCTTGAAGCTGTGCACCGGGCTGGTGGATGCAATGCAGCTGTATCGTGCTGCGACAAAAAGTGGCTGCCCATGCTGATCAAAATCAAGTTCATGAGTATCCAGGTTGCCCGTGAAATGAATACTGCGCGGACTGTAGCTACGCTGGTAAACCGGACTGGACACTTGTGGGTGAGCCAGTAAATCGTAATACAGGCGAATGTCTGTTTTGCAGGCCACCGCCAGGTGGTTACCGTGAATGGCCATGCCCATGCACAGGGGAAACTTGACCACATGAAAATTCAAACTGCCAGGGTTTGACGCACTCAATACATGCAAGTCGCCCATGCTGCGCGTACCCAATAACACGGTAAAACCGAGTTTCTGCTGCAACTCAATCCACTCGGGGTCACAATGCACCTGCGTGTGCGCTAAAGAGTTGGTTGGCTGAACAAGCTGGTTTTGCACTGTCGCACCTTCGTTTGAAGAATGATAGGAACAGCACCAGATTATTCGAGCCTGAAGGTTTCGCCTTCACCCTTCACGGTTACCCCATTTTGATCCAGCTGGCTTTGATCGATTTGCCAGCAGCGATCACCTTCACCTGATTGCCTTCGGCATACAGTTCTATGCCCTCACTGGCCACCGACACCACTTTGGCTTGCCCGGCATTCACAATCACTGTTGCCGTGGCATAGCTGCCATCCAACGCGCTGGTGCTCACCGTGTAGTGACCATCTGATTTGGCAGCAAACAGCACGGCAGGCAAGCCCACGCCGGCATAAACCTGAGCCGACCCGGTATTCACTTGTTCGGCCCGCACCGTATTAGCTACAGCTGAATTGGCCTTTAAGTTATTCACTTCGAGATCTGTAATTCGCGCCATTTCCGCTTCAAGCCGCTGGGAATACACTGAATTAGCCCGTAGTTGCTGTGCAGTAAAGTTGCTCACTTTCAATTCCACCGCATTCACGGCCAGCACCGAACCATCTTCAGACTCGCTGAAATTTCGCGCCCAGCGTGCATTGATGTTGTTAATCAAATCTGAATTGTTTTTTACCTGCCCATCAAGATTAAACAAGGCGTCATCCAGCCGCTCAATTGCCGCTGAATTGGTTTGAATGGCCACAGTATTCTCGGCAATTTTCTGAATGTTCAAATCAATTGCAGTCTGCATACCATCCATGCGTTTGCTGGTGTCGGTTCTCCAGCTTTCAAGCGATGTAATGCGAGTGTCATGTTGATTGATCCGGTCATCCAGCACTGTGATTCGCTGGCCTTGATCTGCCACAGTTTTGTCGAGTACTTTCACCTGCTTGCTTAACTGCCCAACACCCATGGCTGCCATGGCACCCAAAGCGCTGTAGTCCACCGACATCATGCCATCGGCGCGGGTTGCCACTGCCTCAGGAAACAGGCCCTGAATTTCTTGCGCAATGACACCAATGCGCCGCCCCAGGTTGGGATTGGCGAGATATTCATAACTGTAAGTTTGCAGTTGTTCAAGCCTGCTTAAAACAGAACCGGAATCTTGCGCCCGAATATTGGTTTTGAGCCTGCGATCGGAACTGACGTTGAAGGCTGTGGCTTGCATGTAACCACTTGCGATGACATCGCCATTGCCTGCTACGCGGAATACAGGATTGAAAGAATTATCCGGGTTGAGTCGCCCCACCTGCAGCTCATCTCCGGTTGCCTCACCAAAGGTTTTGATGTTATCCCCGATCGATATTCGCAGAATGGATTGATCAAAAGCTGGATTAAAACGATAAATAGACAATCTATCGGTGGACTCCGAGTCTGGTCCAAAGTGTAACGAATGGTTGGTGGAAATTTGAGCCCCACCCGTTGCGTACAGCGTGGACGAAAAATTGGAAACACCGGCGACATGAAAAATGGTATCGGAAATAGTGTCGTTGCGCGATGTTGTTCCAATGACCACCTGATCATTCACGGAAGAGACAACACCGTCTTTGCCTGCGCCCAAAGCGCCCAACACCAGCGTATTCGATGTAGTGACCCTAGCAAATGCGCCGATTGCGGAGGCATAGTTCAGGTTGTTCAGCAACACATCACTTGACCGCCCCAATCCCATGTTGTAACTGCCCGTTGCATTGCCGAACAGGGCATTCATACCCAAAGACACATTGGAATTGCCCGTGGTGTTGGAGTACAAGGAATTCAAGCCCACCGCAGTGTTGTCAAAACCAGTGGTACTGCCAAACATGGAGTAAGTACCCAAGGCGGTATTGTTCAAGCCCGTGGTGTTGTTCTGCAAAGTGTTGCGACCCAGCGCTGCGTTGTTGTAACCGGTGGTGTTGAATATTAGGCTGTTATAACCCAAGGCACTGTTGTTGTAACCGGTGCTATTGGTCAGTAAGGCATTGCGACCCACTGCGATGTTGTAATAGCCCGTGGTGTTGTTGTTCAAGGCACCGCGACCAACCGCAGCATTGGAATGACCTGTAGTGTTCTCAAAAAGTGCGTTGTCACCCACTGCAGTATTCTCACTGCCTGTGGTGTTTTTAAGCAGTGCATTTGCACCCACTGCCACGTTATTGGAACCAGTGGTGTTACTGAGTAAGGTGTTAAAACCCACTGCAACATTTCGCTCCCCCAGCGTATTACTCAACAGGCTATTCATACCAAAAGCGCTGTTGTAATCACCGCTGGTGTTGGCCAGCAAAGCGTTAACACCGAAGGCGCTATTCTCAAATCCGTCTGTATTGTTCAGCAGCGCGTTCGCGCCAACGGACGTGTTGCGGTATCCGGTGCTTGTATTCCTTTGCGAGTTGTAGCCCATCGCAATATTTTGATAACCCGTGGTGTTGTTGTACAAGGCATCAGGGCCAACTGCTACGTTTTGATAACCCGCGGAGTTGGTATACAAGGCATTGTCGCCAATAGCCACATTTTGATAACCCGTGGTATTCAAGAACAAAGTATTAGTACCCAGCGCATTGTTTTTTGTACCAGTACTGTTGCTATACAAGGCGTTAACACCCACCGCATTGTTACGACTTCCTGCGCTGTTCAAGTTAAGTGCATTGACACCGACACCCACGTTGTCAAAGCCGGTTGTGGTGTTGACCATCGCATACACACCGATTGCGGTGTTGCTGTAACCAGAGGTGTTCCGGTTTAAAGTGTAAGTTCCTACCGCGGTATTGTTTGAACCTGTGCTGTTCAAGGTGAGCGCGTTGAAACCCACGCCTGTGTTGAATATACCGTCGGTATTCACTGCACTTGGCGACAAACTGGTAAGTACTCCCTCGCCGATTGCGACGTTGCCCGCGCGCGGGTCTGCGTCCAACGCGTTAATACCCAAAGCCAGACTGCTTTGGGGGTAAGCTGCACCTACAGTGCTTGCAAATGTAAGTGCAGCATCAATATTTGCCTTATTCACTGGCGCAACTTGTTGACCGTTAACATACAAACTTTGAACATCGACACGACCGGCAAACACCGCAGACTGATCCGGTTTCAGCGTGAGCACTGTGTTATATGTTTGGTCACCTATACCACCTGAACTGCCTTGGCCGACACGGAAAATGAGGCCATCCTCCGCACCACCAACATCCACAGAAGTTGAACGAGCACCAGCACGAATTCGAAGGTGATCCCAGCCTGCATCATCCGCGGAGGACATCACACGCAAATCACGTAGCTGCGTGTAGTTTGTAGCAGTACTCGTGTTCAGAAATACATTGCCCGATGCACGCAGCCCACCAGTCACCTGAAGTTTATTGCCGCTGCCATCGTCGCTAGTTGCACCCATCACGATGTTATCGATGGTGCGGCCCAGAACAACCGTGTTGGAGGTGGTTACTGAAGAATCATTACCAATGGTGACAGCATAGGAGAGTGCATCGCCTATTGTTGCGCCATGGCCCAACGCAATATTGCTGTTGCTGGTCAAAGTACCGTTCGCTGCCAAATCACCAATCAAGATATTTCGATTTCCAGTTGTGATGGTGTTGCCAGAGCGATGACCAATTGCAATGTTGGTATCGCCACTGCTCAACGAGGGCATTGCATAGTGACCCAAAGCCGTATTTGAGTTACCAGTGGTAAGGCTACCCAAAGAGTTGTTACCCACCGACACATGGTAAAGCCCCAAAAACCGGTTCAAAGCGTACGCACCTATGGCAACACTTTCAGAACCATCGGCGTCCACAGCAGCATTGTCACCAATTGCAGTGACCAAACTGCTCGCGTCCATGTAGGCTCCAGCAAAAGCACCCAATGTGGTGTTACCGCCCCCAGTTGAGTTTCGAAATAGAGCGTAATTACCTACTGCTGTGTTATTTGATCCGGTGGTATTCAAGTACATTGAATAGCCGCCCATTGCGGTGTTGTAGTAACCAGTGGTATTTGAGTAAAGCGCATTACTACCCAGTGCGGAGTTGTAATAGCCCGTGGTATTTCTTCTCAACGCGTATGCACCAACCGCCACGTTGTCATAGCCTGTGGTGTTGGCCTGCAAGCTGTAGTAGCCACTGGCCGTATTGTTAACACCGGTGGTATTTGAGAATAAGGACCATGCGCCCGAGGCAGTGTTGTAATAACCAGTTGTATTGCTGTACATGCTTTTATAACCAAGCGCAGTGTTTTCATCGCCGTAGTCGTTGCTGTACAACGCTTGATAACCCACACCCGTGTTCCAGGTGCCCGATTCAGTTCCGTAACCAGTGGTTGCCATTTGCCCAAGCACACCGTCTCCAACCGCAACGTTGCCAGCATTTTTTCGACCAGCCAACGCACCTGCACCAAGCCCTAGGTTGGGTTCTGCATAGAAAGCAGCACCTGTGTCACTTGAGTATTGAAAAGCCAATGTGGCGGGTGTGCCCGCCTGGCTAATTGATACTACGTCAACATTACCGGTGAAAAACGCACCAGCAAATGTGGGTGTGCTGGTGGTCGCTATGTCTTGCGGCAGACTTAATGTAATGCTGCCCGCGCCGTTAACCACATTGATTTGGTTGGCTGTGCCAGTAATATTGCCTAGGGTGTAGCCTGTGCCGTTGCCAATCAGCAACTGGCCATTGATGGCGGCTGAACCATCCACACCCGTACCGCCACGGGCAACCGGCAATATGCCAGTGGTGAAGTTGTTCGCGTTCAAGTTGGTCAAGGTACTGCCATCGCCAGCAAAGGCATTGGCAGTTATGGTGCCCGTGGAAATGACATTGCCACTGCCTGCAATTCGAAACAGCGGTGTATATGTGCTGCGATCCAAAACACTTCTGCCAATTTGAAACTCATCAGCTAAATCGGAGCCAAAATCACCAGGATTGTCGCCAATTGCAATTCGCAAGATACTTTGGTCGGTTGCCGGGTTGGTGCGAGAGATGAAAACAGCATCGGTATTTTGATTCTTGGTACCAAACCTCAGTTCTTGGTCAGTGCTCACCTGCAAGATATCGTTGAAAATGGCGCTGCCACTGAAATTGGCAGTACCATTTACATCAAGCATGGCGCCAGGCAAAATAGGTTCGCCGGTGGTGGAATTCTTACCCAATCCTATGCCCACATTGCCATCACCATCAATGACCAAGCTGTAGTTGCGGCCCGATGTGCCATTGTTCGAAAACGCAATTCCTCCATCGGGCACAGCCCTGTTGTAATCATGCTTTTCAAACAGGATGAAATCCGGATTCCCAAATTCTCTCGAGATTATTTGAAAGCCGTCTTTTTGACCCGGCAGGCCATCTACAGTCAAACTCACAACCTCAGATATCCGGGAAACACTGGCACCCGGCAGTTGCAAGCCGTTGATTTGTACCCCGGTTGGGTCCAGCCTCATGCCATTTGAGCTGCCGGCCCACGGGGCAATTACCAAGGCGCCTGTATCAATTGTGCCTTTGCTAAAATACAAAATCGAGTCGCCTTCGCGGGTAAGTCCGTTAAAGCCACCCAGGGATGACTTGGTGCGAAGCCCCACGATGTTGCCCTCTGAATTGGCAGTCCACGCATTCGTGTTTAAGGGGGTTGTTATGTTCAAGCCAGCATTGAATGTTGATGCACCCGCTACTGTAAGGTTACCGCTGAAGGTCGCGGCAGTGCCCATCAAATCCCCGTTCAATATCATGCCGCCGAATGTGGGCGTGCTGGTGTTGGCAATGTCTTGCGGCAAACTCAGCACTACGTCGCCGTTCATGGCACTTGCAATCACTTGGTTGTTGGTGCCTGCAATACTGAGTACACCTGTGTTGGAAATGGTGATACTGCCAGCACCGTTGAGAACACCAATTCCGTCGCCCGCGCTGATTCCGCCCAAGGCGAAACCTGCGCCGGTACCAATCAGCAAACTGCCCTGCGCAGCGGCACTTGAATCAACGCCGGTACCACCAAATGCAGCACCCAACAGACCACTGTTCACATTGCTTGCATTCAGGTCGGTTAAAGCTGCGCCATTGCCAACAAAACTGTTGGCTGTAACGCTGCTGGTGAATGTGGCAGCGCTTCCAGACAATGCGCCCGTGATGGTTGCACTTGCAGCTTGAAAATCAGCCACCGTGACTTTACCCGTAGTGTAGGCAATGGCACCTGCACCGTTGACTGCGGAATCATCATTGAATTTGCTGGCATCTACAGGCTGCCAGCCACCACCCACATAGCTATAAAGTTTGTTGGTTTCCAGTACCAAGCGGATGTCACCTTCCTCACCTGGCATCGCGGTTAATTCAGCATAGGTACCCACAGCACTTTTGAACTGTTTGGACGATGTTTGCGAAGGTGCAGTCACCTGCACATAATCGTCGCCCAAGCCACTGCGGTTGGCGAGAATGTAAGCGCAACTTGTTTCCATGCCGCCATTTAACCCAGGCGACACCACGGCATACACCAACGGATTTGCCACACCCTGCCCAGCTAGAAAACTGCTGTTGGATGTGGATGCGCTGTTATCCCACGCACAGTAACCCAAAGGCCTGCCAGCACCATCTCGCTGAGGCAGATTCACCGATGAGGGAACCGAGCCCATGTCCACCGGGTAACCACTCACCACGCCACCCATTTCACTGGCCCTTAATACACCATTGAACTCGGCCACATAACCTTGCATGCCTTGGCTTACTTGAGCCACGGTGTTTTTCAGGGTGAACTGGCGAATGAGCTGCGTAGCAGTAAAAGCGGCCGCAGAATCGCCTGAACGGCCCACTGCAGGCGAAATAGCAGCAGCACCCAAACCAAGTGCCACCAAGTAAGGCAAGGCATGCTTTACGGCCAAAACAATTGGTTTCGGTTTAAAACTGACATGGCTAACTTTGGGCTTGTTCTTTTTCATCTAAACCTCTAGTTCAAAACCGCAAACACAATTTCATCGCCATTGGCGATGATTGAACCGTCGTACTGACGAAGCAAACGTTCTCGGGTCGCTGCTGCGCCACCGCTTAGTCGCGGTATTAATCGAAGCCTTATGCCGCCAGCCTCGGTGTGTTCATACACCCACTCCTCAAAATCGGGTGGGCTGACTGGCAATGGAATTCCGTCTGGCATTAAGGCGAGAGACAAAGGCCCATTCGGCGTGGGGCAGGCCACAGCTGAAATAACTGCGGCATGGCCTGCCGTAGCTGGAGCTGGATAGGCGTGGCGCGTGTTGAACTGACCATGATCCCCATCGGGATACACTGCTGCGCACAACATGATTTTTCCTTTGATGACTTCAAGTTGCACGGCAACCTCATTGACTGTGTCTTGAACCGATTGCCCCTGTTGGGTATTGGTGCTCAAACGTGCATAGGCAGCACCCACAATGGCCAGCAAACCAATGCCGTACAAAATGTAGGAAGCGATGAATCCGCTTTGTTGCTGAAAGAATTTCCTGTTCACGATTTTTTTAACCTCGGTTTCTTGCACGGATTTCGGTGCATACCGGGTTAACGGGTGAATACATACAAGCCCACATCCCTTGCTTTGGTGAAACATGACGAAAAAAAAGCCCGCTGTTGCGGGCTTGGTGAAGTTGCAGCGATTTAATTTTCCTGAATCACCTTGAAGTAAACATACTTGGTGTCGCTGGTGGCTATACAACCCTCAGGCCAACCCGCTACGCCAGTTACCGAAGAAATACCGCCATCGGTTGTACCGGTAGTCCATACCGACAAGGCAGTGCCCGCAGCTGGAATGGTTGATGCACCGTAAAGCAGGGTATTCACACGACCGCAAACGTCTTGCCTGAGCCCTGGCAGTATTACCATGGGGTCGGCTGCACCGGTTGCCAAGGCGTTTCCCACTGTCACTTTGTTGATGTACCAGTGACCCGCTGAATTGGCCGTAGGAGACTTGATTGTCGTGTCCTCACCATTGGCAAAAGCTGTGGTGGGCATGATTTGTGGGGAAGCATATCGAGCGGTGGGATCGAACAGCCCCTGGTTGGCGGTGTTCGAAAAATCAAGTGTCGATTGAACAGCCGACGAGCCAAAATCACTCGAGTACCTGGCCACACCGTCGCGCAAATCACTGGCCTGCTTCAAAATTACAGACGCATTGACTTTCGCCTGCTCCACATCGGTTTGTGAAGTTGGGCTTCGGTTGGCCAGTGCAAAACCACCCAGCACTGCTGTCATCAAGGCAATGCCGAACAGCAAGGCCGCCTGGATAAAACCCGCCTGGTTTTGCTTTCGCAAAAAGGCTGCGGGATTGGAAATAGACTTCATGACGTTCTCCTTAATTACCTGTGTTGCTCAAGCCTTTTTGATTTCACTTAGTTAACCCAACTCAACCTTGGCTTGCCTGCGGGCTTGCTCAAGTTCAGCGTTGAATTTCTCTAAAGCAAGGGCTTGAACAATGTCTTGCTTCAATTCTTCCAAAGTGGGTTTTTTCAGTTGTTTGCTGTCTTCAATCTTCAGCACCAAAAAGCCGTTGCGCAAACGCAGCACCTCACTGAATTCACCCTTTTTCATTTTCGACACCACGCGCCCCAGGTTGTAGGGCATTGCCTGAGCCACGGCATAACCGTCACCCTGCTCCACCAGTGGCTTTAGCTGATCAAGCGCGTCCTTGTCCCCCTTCTTTAATTTGTCCAGGGTTTGTTGCACATCGTTTTGGTCGTTGCTCAGGTAGTAACTGACTTTCCACTGCTGAAAATTTTGGTCTAGCACGTTGGCATCGTAGTAAGCTTTCACATCATCATCGCTCACGGCTTTGCGTAATTCTTCCATTCGTTTGGTGGTGTATAAGGTAGAAAGTACCTCTCGCTCTGCCGCACGAAGGGCCGCTTTGGCCTCTTCCACATACATCTCACGACCACGCTCCGCAGCCACCACCTTGTTAATGTAGCGGTCAATGACAATGGCCCGGTCCACACCCGATTGCAGCATGCCGCCCAATTCCATTTCGGTAATTTTCATGCCATTGATGCTGGCCACTTGGCGGTCTGATTGCCCTGAAGAATCACCTGCCGCAAATGCGCTGGCCACAGGCGAAACACTTGGATTGGAAGGGCCCTGAAAAGCCGTCCAACCCGCCCAGGACACCAAACCCACCAGGCCCAAAGCTGCTACCCCAAGGGTTAATTTTTGTTTGGCAAATGGCATGCCCACTTTGTTG
This sequence comes from Limnobacter olei, assembly GCF_029087225.1. GTDB lineage: Bacteria > Pseudomonadota > Gammaproteobacteria > Burkholderiales > Burkholderiaceae_B > Limnobacter > Limnobacter olei. The sequence goes on from NZ_JARFJD010000003.1 coordinate 49,012, forward strand.
TCCGATTCATTCATCGCCCTGCCCCCTCAATTTAACTTCCACTTTCTCGGTCATCCCTTTGACAATTGCCAACGAGGCCTGCCCTGCGCAACCCGCCAGACAAATTTCCTCGGCATGCCACACCACATCTTTCGAAATTCCCTGAATACTGTTCAATACGTACATAAACTCGGCATATTTGGAAGGGTCAGCAATATCAATCTTGATACTGTCGCGATTGGCAACCACCCGAACGTCAGGACTCAACCTGGCCAACACACGAGCATAATCTTCGTAAACTACCTTCCCCACTGCCACACGTTTCAAGGTGAATTCAGGTAGCTCCTGACTTTTCCGTTCAATCTCGTTGGTGCGCAAGAAGTCGTTGACTGAAAAGGCGGCAAGAATCACCATAACCACAGCACACATCATCGCGAATACAGGTGCCAATCCCATTAGGCGACTGGCCTCGGTTATCCACAAAGTACTGTTGTTTTTTAAATCCAGTTTCACTTGACTGACTCCTTCTTGCCTTGTTTACGTACACTAAGAAGCCCTTCCATATCCCTTAGATCGGTGACCACATCGCGCCCCAAGGAATCCAGGTAGTCTTGACTCACCCAACTGGGCAGGATCAATTCAAAAGACTCATCGTCCTCCCCCTTCATGCTGTATTTCTCGATCCAACCTCCCGATCGCACCACGGTTGCAGATACTTTTTGTATTCTGGAAATTTGGCGTGCAAGGGGTTGCTGCACGCTGAGCTTGATCAAGGTGGCGTTCAAATCGTTTTCAACAGCTTGGGCGTTCAGCCCGCTTGCAGCCTGGCTGTTGGTGTATGCACTTGCTGCCTGCGCCCCCAAAAACACCATGGATGCTGAAATCAACACACCAATTGATCCTTTCATCATCAAGGAACTGAAACGTTCAGTAATACCTTGAATGGCCTGGGGAATGCTGGTGAGCGGCTTGCCACCTTTGTGTTCAATTTCGACAATTTGCAGATCAAGTCCGATCAGATAATCTTTCAGTACATCCTGGTCGTTGCACAACAAGCGTACGCTGCCGCCTTCGATAATCAACGCAACCGAGTAGTCAGCACCGTGCATCAAGTAAATTGCATCGCCCACATGCAGGGGGCCATCGGGCAACACGTCTACAAAAGGCAAATTAAAACCTGGCGCTGAACTAAGCCACGCACTTTCAATGGCGAAGTAGTACACGTGGCCCGCACGTTCAGCAAGGTACGCATGCAGACGGTTGGTGCCCAATATAGCGTAGGCCTGGTTCATGACCACTTTCTGTGCACTGCCTGTACCCACAGGCAAACGCCCTGCAATCAGGTTGGAGTAAATGCTTTTTAGATTGATTGCTTCCACGGCTTAGGCTCCCGACAACACGACTTCATTTTGCAAATACACCACGGCCAGGCTGAACAACACCGCAATACCCGAGTACGCAAGAGAGGCTACAAATGCGATGACTGCAAATTTGCGCGCGGCGCTGTTGGCTTTGTCATCCCGGGTTTGTGAAATCGAGGCCAGGCATTCGGCCAGTTGTGCCTGGTCTTTGTGCGCGCGAATCAGCAAGCGTTCGCTGCTGTCCAGCAAGGGGTGATTGAAAGCCACAGCAGGCTGCTCTCCAATTTCACTGCGATCGGTGATGGTTTGCCAGAACAGGGATACCGTGGGTGTAATGGTGCCTTTTCGCGCAATTTGCACCGCATTCAAAAAAGCCACGCCACCCGTTAACAAGGAGCCCAACACCCGGGTTGTTGCGGCAATGCCCGAGCAAATCAGCAGCTCACCAATCACAGGTACTTTTTCCAGAATTCCGAAGGCTTGCGTGCGGGTTTTTTGATCAGGCGACAACACCAGCATGGTGAAATAAATCAGGATCAAAAAGAAGACAAATGAGAAAACCAGCAAACCATTGTTCACCCATTCAGCCAAGGCAAGAGAGCTGTTGTATTGCGCAACCTTGGCGGGGTCTTCGCTCATCAATGGTGTTGCTTTCAATTGCTCAATCAAACCAAAACGCATACCAATCACCGTAGACACCGCCATGATCAAATCCAGTGCAGTCCAGGTGACGGCACCAAACATCAGCTTCAGTGTTGCTGAGCCCTTCTCATAAAAACTCACTGCTGTTTCAAGGGCCTCACTCAACTGGCCAGCCGCCTCGCCTGCGCTTAACACTGCGAGTGTGGAATCATCAAACCAGTTCAACAGCTCCACTGCCGCCACAAAACCAAAACCCTGGCGCAATGCATTCAAGGCCTGGTTCAAAATCAAACGCGGCTCGCCCAACTCACCCAGTATTACCTGCTCCAGCGACTTCTCGGGCGACAAACCCGAGCGCACATTGAATGCAAGCGCCTGCAGAAATTTTTGTTTGTAACTTCGACTTACCTTCGAGCCAAACAGGCGAGACAACCTACCTTTGGCTTGTAGTTCGATCACATCCAGCACCACACCGCCACGGTCAATGACTTGCTGAATTGCCTCACGCTTTCTGGATGCGGTAATCACCAACTGGTGGCGAAAATAACCGCTCAAGCGATCGTCAGGCCGAGCGGTTGCATCCAGCATTTGCGGAGCAAGGTAATCTACACGGAAATTTGAAATTGACATGCTCAGTCCCCCGCCACACCAAGTATCTGAAGAACGCTGGGCCAGTCGACCATGCCTTGGTCCAAAAGGGTTTGCAGGGTTTGAAGTCGGCTGGTGTAGTCAACGCCGTTCTCTTCGCATAAATCAACGGGAAGCTCCAGGTTGTGGCTTTTGAAAGCCTTCACGAAACGGCCCCGCATGGTTTCCTCGGCTGGCACATGCATGGTTTCATGCGCAGCAACCCGGCCTGAATAACCCAAACCAGCGCAGCGAGTACAGCCCACCTTGTGACGCAAACCAGCGCGTGGTTGAATTAAACCACCGGTGAGCCGAAACGCCTGTGACTGAAAGTGTTCAAGCATTTCACCTTGTACGGGTTTGGCACAAGAACACAGGCGACGTACCAAACGCTGATGGATAACCACACGCAAAAAATGCGCGAGCAAAAATTCAGAATCGGAGCGGTGGGCGGGGTCGATCATGGACAAGAAACGTTCACTGACCTGCAACACGCTGTTGGCGTGAATGGTGGAAATAACCAAGTGACCACTTTCTGCAAAAGCCAAGGCAGCGCGGGCTGAGTCTGCATCACGCACCTCACCAAAAATAAGAATGTCCGGGTCTTGGCGAAGTATCGAGCGCTCAAGCTCAATGGCCTTTTGCTTGACCAAGGCCTGCAATTGAATTTGCTTGGCAAAAGGCAAAATGTATTCGACTGGATCTTCCACGGTGATCACATTCATGGCGTCTCGCCGAAAGCCACACGCCACTGTGTATTGCGTGGTACTTTTGCCTGAGCCCGTTGCGCCAGAAATAAACACCAGCCCCCCGGTTTTACCGGTTTGGTTGGTGATACTTTTGATCAACTCGGTCATTTTCGGTTGACCGGGAAACAGGGCACCCAGGCTAGGCAACAGCGAGGCGTCCAATGCACGGAGCACCACCGATTCGCCATCCACCAAGGGTTGCGTGGAAATTCGAAAATCCACCACGCGGCCTTCGTGCTCAACAGTCAGGCGACCATCCTGGGCTGTGCGGCTATTGGATGCATCCATGCCCGCTTCAATCTTGATACGGGCCACCAGCGATTGCATCAACAACTCGGGCAGCAAATGGGTTTGCCGCATCACCGAATCCACCCGGTACGCAATCCAGGCATCGGGATCACCTTTGCGGCTCAGGTGGATGTCGCTCGCGCGAAGCGACAAGGCCTCTTTCAACACGGCGTACACCAGGCTGCGCAATCGCCCGGCCTCCAGCCCTTCATGTCGAAGTACTGTGATCAAACCATTGACCGACCCGGATTGTTCGATGCGCAGCAGCAAGTCACACACCTCTTGGCGGCTGGATGGCAAGAACTTCAGTGCAGAAACAGGGGCACGCAGAATTTGGCGAATTCGATCCTGCTGTGCCGCTTTCAACGGCTGCGCACAACGCAGGGTGAGCACCCCCTTTGAGAACTCGGTGGGCACACACACAAATCGACGACAAAACTCCAGCGGCAAAATGGTTTGCAAAGTGAAATGATCGCCAATGACATTGGAGTCTTCCTGGGAACCGGGGTCAACCAAGTCATCCAGATTCAGAAATCGTGAGCGCAAGGCGAGGCTGCCCAACTCGGCAGACCGACCCTCTCCACGCAAGTGTGTGTGTTGTTGGCGAAGCAAATTGAGCTGATGGTCATCCAGCCCGGCTTGTACCAAATCTGCTTCAAGTGATTTCATTCGGATTGTTTCCTTCAGTTGGGAAAGCCAGTGCCAAAACCAGGTTGATTGTTGCCGCCCAGATTGCCACCAAAACCACCATTGCCACCACCAAACCCGGAGCCAAAGTTGCCGCCTTGCTGCCCCCCCAAAGTGCCTGAAGGCGAAAATGTTTGTGTTCGCAGCACGGGCACCAAATGATCAAACTGATCGGTTTCCACTTTCAGCAACTGTGAGTCGCTGGGCACTTGCGGCAGCCCACCTGCGCTCGACTCAAGCGCGCCATAAAACACATTGACCCAGGTCCCGTTTTCACTTAACCAATCCACTGTGATGTCTTGCCCGTTGACCGCGGCCCGCAAAGGGTAGCCGCTGACATTTTCTGTTTTGCCCACTCGCAAACGAAGTGCACCCGACGAACGCGACACCGGGCGAGGAATCACCACAGCAGGGGGAGGTTCGCCACGGCCATTGCCAGCCTGTTGAGTGACAGCAGGCTGAATGACTTGCTGGGGCGTGAAATCGTTCTCGACCCGTCGCATCACAATGGCACCCTGAAAATAGGCGGTCACCTGCATATTGCTGAACAGGTTAATCAGCGGCACCGGCAACACCGGGGAATTCAAGGCTTGTTGGCGAATGTTCAAATCTTCTTGAGTAATTCGTCGCTCGGCCTGCCGGCGCAACTCGGCAGCATCGCTGGTGGCTGCTGGTTCTGCCGGGCGCTGCGTGGCTCCAACAGAATCTGGCCCACTTGCCGCTGGTGCACCCTGCAACATGGCAGGGCGAATCAAGGGATTCGCAATGGTTTGCTGCGACAACACTCCACCCGACCATGCAGCGCAGGTACCGGCCAGGCAATAAGTAACAAGGTGTTTTTGAAAGGCATGCATGAATTCACTGCTCCTGAAACGGGGTCAGTTTCGAGATCATTTGAACTTGCGAGGGCACAAAACCCAGGCTTGTCGACAAACGCAAGGGACCACCCACGGCCGCTGCCACGGGTTCAACTGCGCTGGGTGCCTTGGGTTCAATTCGGCGTTTGATCGGAGCTGGCATTTCCAACACGGGCAACTGCGCTGCGGGTTGTTCCAGCTTGGCCACTTCACCGAACAACAACAAACGCGGGCGAATGGTCACCACCAGTTCGGTTTGCTTGGTGCTCTCGGTGCGGCTGCGTGTGCCCAGCCCACTTTGAAAATCATCTTGGGCGCGCGAAACAGTAATACCACCCAGCAAAATAGTGTCGCCGGGGCGACAACGCACTTGGGTTTTCAGTTCGCGGTCAGCGACCTCAGGCAAGTTCAAATCCACGCCCAAGGCAGTGAAACGCTTCAGCGCCAAGAGCTCGGTGATTGAAATATTGATGCGGGTGTAAATGGTGGAATCATGTGCCTCGCCTGTTAGCGACACTTCAAGACCGGTGCGCAGATTCTGCGTATCGGCGGTCGATTGCGCCACTCCGTTCACAATTTGCGAACCCACACGCGACACAAATGTGGTGGACTGGCCCACGCGAATATTGCCGTTGGTGCCATTCATCAAACCAATTTTTGGTTGGCTCAATGTTTTGACATCGCCTTGCGACTTTAAAAAATCAATCAGGAAATTGGTCGAAAAATTTTCACCAAAAATCAGGGTTTCAATGCCAGTGGCAGTGCGTGTCAACTGCGTAATTCGATCAGCTGTGCTCGAAGCGCCCGCAATGGAAGAATCTGGCGCGGTATTGATGCCATTGCCAGTTTTGTACAACTCCCAACGCACCCCCATATTGTTGGAGTCATTCAGATCAACTTGCAAAACATTCATGTCGTACACGATCAGCGAACGCGTCGCCCGTGCACGCTCCAGATAATTTTGAATGTCATTCAAGGCCCGGCGGTTGGCGCGAAACACCAGTGATCGGTTAATGCGGTCCAGGTAAACATCGCGTGCGCCCAAGTACTGCATGGTGTTGGTAATGCCAGCCATGCTGTCCTCGTTCAGCACAGGCGGCATCGTGACGACAAACTGTTGCTCAGGCATGATCCTCAACACGCCCGACTCAGTCACTGTCCAGAAAAACCCCATGATCTCGCCCAACTTGTTCATCACCTGCGGCAAAGTGCCACTGAGATTGTTCAGCGTAACCACCCCATAACGGGACGCTGCATCCGCCCCACCCTCAAAACTCAGTGGCATGTTGGTGCTGGCGAAAATCAGCTGCAGCACATCGAACAAGCCGCGTTCTGTCACCGACAGGTTCTCGACCATGCGGTTTGGCAACTCGCCTTCGGAAATTTGTGGCCGAACCCAGAAAGTATCGGAGGGCAAACGCTCAATCGGCAAGGTCACCTGGGGTGCTGCCTGACTGGCTCCGGTTATTTCCGGTGCTTTCAGTTTGGCCCGAAACTCATCTTCCTGCCCGAATGGCCTTAAAGATGAACAAGCCACTGCGCTGAATGCGACAGCCGCGTAAACACCAATTTTGCTTACCGTCAAAGCGGTGTTTAATGCGGTGTTGGGTTTCATACTGTCGCTCATCCTTTTTAATCGGTACTGTTGAGTATCCCGATGCAGGATGGGTTAGACATCCCTCTAAGGAGTCACCTCGCCGACCCCACCTTTTCGCGGGATAAGGCGGGGTTAACCGACATTGAAGGAGCAATTCATGAATTGGCTTACGATCAAAAACACCTTGGTGGCTTGTGCAGCAGGCTTGTTGATGACTAGCACGGTGTACGCGCAGGAATCTGCCCCCGTGAAACGAATGAACACACAAGACATTACCTCGAAGGTGGTGTATCACATTGACGGTGCCGAACAACCGCTGAAGGCGCTGCGCAATATTCGCAATCACCTGGATGTTTCACCGAGAACCACCATCATTGTGGTGACCCATGCCAATGGCGTGGACTTTTTAATGGAAGGTGCCAAGCATGCTGAAACGGGCACACAATACGCCCCACTGGTGAGCGCACTGACCGCCCGCGGCGTGGTGTTCGAGATTTGCGAAATTACCTTGAAAAACCGCAATTTAAAGAGAGACCAGTTTGTGCTCGATGCGACATTCACGCCATCAGGCGTGGTTCGTGTGGCCGACCTGCAAACCCAACAGGGTTTTGCCTACATCAAACCTTAATACCCGCTTGCCATGCAATTGAACTCTCACAAGGCCGTATCACCTCTCACCGTGTTGTGGTGCGGGGCATTCATCATGACCATCTCATTGGGCATACGCCACTCATTCGGGCTTTTTTTACAGCCCATGAGTTTGAGCAATGAGTGGGGGCGTGAGGTGTTTGCCTTTTCAATTGCCATGCAAAACCTGGTGTGGGGGGTTGCGCAACCCTTTGTGGGCAGAATGGCCGATCGACTGGGGTCAGCCGTCACCATGATTCTGGGTGGTGCACTGTACACACTGGGTTTGTTTTTGATGGCCATGGCCGAGAGCCCCGGCATGCTGACCTTGAGCGCCGGTGTTTTGATTGGCCTAGGTTTAAGCGGAACCACCTTCCCTGTGGTGTTTGGCGCGGTCAGCCGTGCCATGCCTCCTGAAAAACGCAGCATGGCCATGGGCATTTCCATGGCTTTGGGCTCACTGGGGCAGTTCGCGTTTTTGCCCGGTGGTTTATTTTTGATCAACCAGGTGGGTTGGTCTTCGGCACTCACCATTCTGGCGTGTTTTGCGGTGATTATTCTTGTGTTGGCCTGGCAATTGATTGAACCCAAAGCCAAGCCCCTGAAAACGGATGATGCACCTTGCAGTGCCGAGTGCCCGAACACCGCAGCCAGCCATCGGGAAGCACCTGCAGACAAAGAGCTGGGCATGTGGGCCTCGCTGGGGCAAGCCATAAGGCATCGCGCCTTTCTCATGCTGAGCGTGGGTTATTTTGTGTGCGGCTTTCAAATTCTGTTCATCAGCGTGCACCTGCCCAGCTATCTTCAAGACAGCGGCATACCTGCCAGTGCGGGCAGTACAGCCTTGGCCTTGATTGGCCTGTTTAATATATTGGGAAGCTACCTGGCCGGCTTGTGGGGTGGCAAGTTCAGAAAACCCATGCTGCTGACTGGCATTTATGGCTTGCGCGGAGTGCTGATTGTGGCTTTTATCCTGACTCCCTTAAGCACATGGAGTGTGTACTTGTTTGCAGCGGGCATGGGCGTGTTGTGGTTATCCACCGTGCCTTTAACCACAGGTACCGTATCAGCCATGTTTGGTGTCAAAAACCTGTCCATGCTTGGGGGGTTGGTGTTCATGTTCCACCAAATTGGTGCCTTTGTAGGCGGCTGGCTGGGCGGCCTTTTGTTTGATGCCACTGGCAGCTACACACTGGTGTGGTGGATATGTGTGGCTTTAAGTGCAATTGCCGCTGCGGTAAACTGGCCTATCCAGGAACAAAGCGCAACCCCCAATGAGCCCGCAGCCCAAGCCGCCTGAAAATACAGATGCCAACACACCACTGATGCCACGCTGGGCCAAGGTGGTGTTGGTGGCGTTTGCCTTGCTGGTGATGTTGGGCTATGCAAGCCCCGACATGCGGGCAGTGTATGTGGCCGCATGGGCAGCGTGCTTTTGAATACCCAGGCTTTTAGCTGAAAAAACCAAACACCCACGGTATTAAAAGCGCACCAAAAATGCCGTGTAAACCCATACCCAGACTGGCGTAGCGCCCAGCCTCGGGGTGTACTGAAAATGCTCGTGCCGTGCCAATGCCATGCGCGGCAAGCCCCATGGTAAAACCGCGCACCCACCAACGCTTCATGCCCATTGAATTAAACAGCCAAGTACCTACAGCCGCCCCCAGAATACCTGTCACGATTGCAAACAAAGCCGTGAGCGTGGGCGAGGCGCCAATGCGTTCGCTCACACCCATGGCGATTGGTGCGGTCACCGATTTCGCCCAGAGGCTTTGAACAATATCTAAATTCGCACCCAGCATATAAGCCGTACCCAACGCACTACCAATCGACAAAGTGCCACCCACCAACAAGGCCACAGTCAACAAAGCCAAGGTACGAATGGTCTGTCCTTTAACTGCGGTGAGGCCCTGGTAAATAGGCACAGCCAAAGCCACGGTGGCCGTGCCCAATAAAAAGTGAACAAACTGGGCACCTTCAAAATACTGCTGATAATTTAAGCCCGTAATTTGCAAGAATGCAGCCAACAACAACACGGCAATCATGACCGGGTTGGTGAACGGATGTTGTCCACTTTTTTTGTAACACCACAGGCCAATTTGGTATGCCAGCAAGGTGAGAAACAAAGCGCTGAGCGGATTACCGCTGAGGTAAACCCAAATTTCAGGAAGCTCCAGCACGCGGCGGGCAGACTCATTCATTTTTGCTACCCTCGCTCACTTCACCCGGCATGAAGCGGGCAGCCAGCTTGTCGAGCAACCAGGCAGTGCCCACCAAAGTCACCACCACACTGACCAGCAAAGTAATCAAAATCACCAAACCAAATTCGGCCAGCACCGGCCAAAACACCACCACACCCACCGCAGCTGGCACAAACAGCAAACCCAGGTTTGCGGTGAACACATTGGCAGTCGATTGAATATCAGCGGGCACACCGCCCTTGATGAAGAAGAACACCAACAATACGATCAAACCCAGTACGGGACCGGGAATAGATGGGAACAGGGCAAAGCTGAGCAACTCGCCCAAAGCCTGAAAAGCAAGAAGTATCGTCAATGATTTAAGCATGTGGCAGTGTAGCGCCATGAAATTTTTATAGTCAACCTGAAAAAGCGTGAGGCGTTAGAATGAAGTGGACAGCAATTGATTCAGAACAAAACCCAAGGAATACACCATGAACAAATTCAAACTTTCAGCAATCGCCCTTACTTTGTTTGCAGCAGGCTGTGCCAGCAACGGCGGCGGCATATTTCAGCAACCACAAGCCCCACAACAGCCTGCCCCCGGGTCGCCCGTGGCCGTAGCCGGTTGCCCGGTTGCCCCTGAGCGCAAAGTAGACAACACTAAAACTGCAATTGGTACCGCAGTGGGTGCAATTGGTGGTGCCATTGTGGGCAACAGCATTGACGGCAAAGACACCGTACGCGGTGCGGCCTTGGGTGGCCTGTTCGGCTACCTGGTGGGCAGCCAGATTGCCGTGCGTGAGCAACGCGATGGTTCTGTGATGCTGGACATTCCTGGTGCCGCCTTGTTTGACACCAACAAAACAGCAATCAAATCGCAATTTGCCGGTACATTGGACCAAATTGCAGCCACACTGCGCGACAACCCCAACACCATTGTGTGCGTGATTGGCTACACCGACAGCACCGGCAGCGACGAGTACAACCAGGACCTGTCAGTGCGCCGCGCACAATCGGTGACCAGCTTTTTGACCGGCAAGGGTATCGATGGAGGTCGCTTGACTGCTGCGGGCTTGGGCGAACGCTTCCCGGTAGCCACCAACGACACTGAAGCAGGACGTACACAGAACCGTCGCGTTGAAATGTACGTGCGCAACTGAATCCGATTCAGCTGCCTTTGGCGTGCTGCGATAATAAAAAAAGCCACCCGCAAAGGTGGCTTTTTTGTCGAGCGAAACAAGTAAAACGGATTATGCAGTTTCTTTCGGCTTGTCGCGAAGTTCGCGGCGCAAAATTTTGCCCACAGGCGTTTTAGGCAAATCGTCCCGGAACTCTACGAATGACGGGATTTTGTAGCCAGTCAGGTTTTGGCGGCAATGCGCGATCAAATCTTCTTTGGTCACACTGGCGTCTTTCTTCACCACCACCAACTTCACTTTCTCTCCGGTGACTGGGTCGGGTACACCCACCACGCCACATTCCAGAACACCAGGATGCTGGGCAACCACGTCTTCAATTTCGTTCGGGAACACGTTGAAGCCGCTTACGATAATCATGTCTTTCTTGCGGTCCACAATCTTCACAAAGCCTTGCTCGTCCATGGTGCCAATGTCACCTGTCGCCAGCCAACCGTCTTTGTCGATTGTTTTGGCGGTTTCTTCAGGGCGGTTCAAGTAACCCAACATCACTTGTGGACCACGCACACAAATTTCACCAGGTTCATTCAAACCAGCCCACAGACCATCGTCGCGCTTCAAACGCACCTCGGTGCCAGGAATAGGCAAACCGACATTGCCGCGGAATGCGGGGCGCTCAACACCATGCAAGGGGGGCACAGTCACCACCGGCGAAGTTTCTGTCATGCCGAAGCCTTCAGAAATTGCACAACCAGTCACTTTGTACCAACGCTCAGCGATGGGCTGTTGCAGTGCCATGCCGCCGCTCATTGCAAACTTCATATCCGAGAAATCGCGATTGCAGAATTCTTCGTTGTTCAGGAAAGCATTGAACAGCGTATTCACCGCAGTGATTACATGGAATTTTTCCTTGCGCAGCACCTTCATCACGGTGCCCACGTCACGCGGGTTGGCAATCAGAATATTGCGTGCACCGAAAGTCATGAACAACATGCAGTTCACGGCCAGTGCGTAGATATGATAAAGCGGAAGCATGGTGACCACGCAAATCGGGTCTTTGCCAATGGCTTCGCTCATCCAGGCCAGGCCCTGTTCCATATTGCTCATTAGGTTGCGTTGGGTCAGCATTGCGCCTTTGGACACGCCAGTGGTGCCACCGGTGTATTGCAGCAACGCCACATCGTCCAGCTTCGGGCTGGGTTTTGGAAAAGAAACACCCTTGCCAGCAGCCAGTGCTTTCTTGATGGGAACCGCTTGTGGCAGGTTGTAAGCAGGTACCATTTTCTTGACCTTGCGCATCACAAAGTTCACGATCAGGCCCTTCAAGCCACCCAGCAAATCGCCCAGCTGCGTGATAACAATATTCTTGACCTTGGTACCCTCGAGCGATTGCTGCAAGGTGTTGGCAAAGTTCTCGAACACCACGATGGTGGTTGCGCCAGAGTCTTTCAACTGATGGTTCAATTCACGCACGGTGTACAGGGGGTTGACGTTGGTCAGCGTACAACCCAGCTTCATGGCACCCACAAAGCACACGGGGAACTGCACGCAATTGGGCAGCATGATAGCCACAACATCACCAGCTTTGACACCAATGGACTTCAAGTAGCCGGCAAACTGATCGGACATGTCATCGACCTGTTTGTAGGAGAACTCTGTACCCGCTGAAACGAAGGCTGGACGGTCAGCGTACTTTTTCAAACACTCAGCAACCAATTCCAGCATGCTGGTGTAACGCAGAGGTGGCATGTCGCCTGATACGCCAGGAGGGTAGCTTTTGGTCCAGTAACGGGACTCGAAAAGCTCTTGCGCTTCTTTGCTGACAAAACCATTGAATTGATCGGGCGATACCTTAGGGGCGGCCTCGTCGGGACGTGCTGACATGTACTGATCTCCTGTAAACCGAGCGGATGCGGCCAAGGAGGTGCCACTTTGGGTGGCTTTTTATGTCTCCCCGGCTGAGCCTGCGTAGGCTCGGTTTTTATAAGTGTTGTATAAGACTTCCGGCAAATTCAACAATACCATTCTTCCTGCAATTTTGGTAAGAATCGCGTAAGTTAGCCCAAAGATTTCAGGATTTTAGACGCAGTACTCGATTTACCGGCGCAATTTTCCCATCCGAAAAAACATCAAATATGCAGCAAATTCCTCTGCTTGATCTCGGCACGGGTCAGGACTGGAGTGATGCAGGCATCCGCATTGCCAAACACCTGCTCCCAATGGGCAAGGGGTTGAGAAGCAATCAGCGCCTTCATGTCAGCCAGCATTTGAACTGCGGGCGGGGTGCCTGGCATGGCACCTCGGCTCCAGTGAATATTCACCCACTCTGGCTTGCCCATGGCCTCGCAGGCCACTTTCCAGAACTTGTGCTCGAGCGAGCCCACCGCCAAATGACGCTGGTCCGCAGTTTTGTAAACGTTGTAACAAGCCAAGCCACCGCTGAGTAAGTCGTCTTGATGACGGGCAGGCTTGCCACTGAGCATGATCCACATTTGTTCCATGCTCTCGGGCATGATGTTTTGCTTCCAGAGGTTGTGGGTCATGGACACATCCACAAACGTGCCCTGCCCTGTACGCTGCGCTTTCAGCAAAGCTGCCAGGATGCCCTGCACGGCCGCAGACGTGCCACCAAACAAATCACCAAACTGAACAGCAGGCACCGGGATATCGCCGTCGGCTGTTTGCAAACCATCGAGCACGCCACTTAAGGCCATGTAGTTGATGTCGTGACCAGCCTTTTCAGCCAATGTACCTTTCTGGCCATAACCGGTGATGCAACACATCACCAGCTTCGGGTTCAGCGCTTTCAAAGTGTCGTAGTCACAGCCCATGTCCGCCATGACGCCGGGACGGAATCCATCAATCAGCACATCGGCCTTGGCAGCATGATCCTTCAAAGCCTGAATGCCCTCGGGCGTGCGAAAGTCGGCAGTCACAATCTGTTTGCTACTGTTCAACGCGGCATACAACATGGGCATGCTTTTGGCATCATCCCCATGGGGCGGCTCCATCTTGATGACCTTGGCACCCATTTGCTGCAGGATCAGCGACGTGGCTGGTCCGGGCAAATTGCGCGACAAATCGAGCACAGTAATGCCTTCGAGCAAGGTGGGGTCTTGAATGGGTGACATGTGTGACGGCCTCGGTGATTAATTGTGGGATAACGATGTTGAATTTGAAGAGGAACGGTGCAACTCGGCTTGAGGCACCATTCGCTTCGCCCTAAGCAAGGTTTCTCGATCCGGCTTGATGCTTCTGGCTTGGGGCATGCGAAACGCCACGGCGTCTTCGCATCGATTGCTTACAGCAATCGCCCCTCGCTGCGAATCCGCCGGGAAACCTTGCAAAGTCGGTCAAAGCGAATGGTGCCCCGAGCCAAGCCAGGGCACCGCTCACATTTGCATTCGCCTTAAGAGTTCACAACCCTCAAGCGCTCACCCTGCACTGCCGCGCCATGGCTGACATTTGGCACATTGGCACATTCAAAACCGGGTGCGTAGGTTACAGAGTTGTCACCGAAGAATTCCTGCGGAGTAAACTCGTCCACCATAATGGCTTCCAGGCTGATGCGATTGGCACGGTCCAACAGCTTTTTGTCGGCTGCGGTAATGATGCCTTTGGCCAATGCGGCTTCTGCCATTTCCTGAACAGAGCCCTTGTCCACCAGCTTCGAGCGGCGCGCCTGAATCACTTTCATTTGCACCACTTCAGCTTCCTGCACAGCCTGGAAGGCTGCCATCAAGCGCTTCACACCTGTGGTTTGGGCCAACACTTCATCGCTGTCCAAATCCGCCAGGTTGAACTTGGGCATGTACAAGTCGCCAGTGATGCGGCCCAACTGTGCGCCACTCTTGGTGATTGTTTTGGCCACAGTGGGCACCAAACGATCCAGACCCGAACCCACAATCGGATTGATGCGCAAGCTGAAGTAACCCACGGTGCGCAACAGGAAACCAACGGCGTTGTTACCGAAGTTGGAATAGATGGACTCAAATGCCTTTTGCACTTTCGCCAATGCGTATTCACAGGCGTACTGCACCAATGGCAGGTCCTCCTTGATCTCACCTTCGGCCACATAGCGGCGAATGGTCGAAATTGCCAACAGTTGCCAACCCAAGGCATCCGCGAAATGGCCTGTCAGTTGCTGGCGTGCTTTCAGCTTGCCGCCCACAGTAATCAGCGCCATGTCGGTGAGGAATGAATAGCGCGACGATGCCCAAGCCAGCTTGCGCAAATAAGGCGTTACTCCATCTACTTTGGGTGTACTGGCCAGGTAACCACGGGTCAAAGTGAGGCCAACCAAGCGACCTGTGTTAACCACCATGTGACCGATCCAGCCCTTCAATGCACTGCTGAATGTAGGCAGGTCGTTGGCTTCCAATGCATTTGCAATTTTGAATGCATAGGGGTGGCAACGCACCGCACCTTGACCAAAAGTAATCAGCGAACGCGTCATGATGTTCGCGCCTTCAACTGTAATGGCGACTGGGGCTGAACAATAGCCACGGCCAATCACGTTGTTGGGGCCTTGCATCACACCAGCGCCGGCCATCACGTCCATGGCGTTTTTAGCTTGCTCACGTGAAAGTTCGGTGAGGTAGGCTTTCCATACAGCCGATACCACTGGGGGCTGTTCGCCGTTGTCCAGTGCGCTCAGCGCATACACACGCGCAGCTTCGCTGAGGTAAGCCATGGCTGCAATCTCGGCCAGCTTTTCCTGAATACCTTCCATCTCGGCAATGGGCATGCCGAACTGCTGGCGAACACGGGCGTATGCACCAGAGGCAGCCGCTGCTGCGCGGATGCCGCCAACCGCACCAGCCGGCAATGAAACCGCACGACCACCGGCCAGCTGTTCCATCAACATGCGCCAACCCTGGCCTGCGCACTCTTTGCCACCAATGATTTCATCGGCGTCAATTACCACATCGCGACCAATAATCGGGCCGTTGTAGAACGCATCGCCAATCGGCTGGTGATGTTTGCCCATTTCCAGGCCAGGTGTGCCACGGTGCACCAGTGCCACAGTGATGCCGGGCTCTACACCCTTGCCCAGCAAATTCTCGGGGTCGTGTAGTTTGAATGCCAGCGAAATCAGGTTGGCCACCGGTGCCAAAGTGATGTAGCGCTTGCGGAAGTTCAGCTTGATTTGAACCTTCCCTTCTGCGTTTTTAAACACCACACCGCGCGCCAGAATGGACGCTGCGTCGGAACCGGCTGTTGGCTCGGTCAATCCGAAACAGGGCAGGTATTCACCACTGGCCAGGCGTGGCAGGTAATGTTCTTTCTGTGCTTGAGTACCATAGTGCTTGATCAACTCAGCTGCACCCAAGCTGTTGGGAATGACCACCAAAGTGGACAGCAATGGGCTGTGCGCTGTAATCACCGACATGATGGTAGAAATGGCGTTGGCCGAAAATTCCAGACCACCAAACTTTTGCGGAATCAGGAAGGAATAAAAACCGGCAGATGCCAAAAAGTCGACTGCTTTTTTCGGAATGATGCGTGTGGTCGCAATTTCATGCGGGTCGCACATTTCGCACAGTTGCTGCACTGGGCCGTCGATGAAATCGCGCTCGCGCTGATTCAATTTCGAGTAAGGCTCGGCAAACATTTTTGCAAAATCGGGCTTGCCGGAAAACACTTGCCCGTCGATCCACACCGTGCCTGCTTCAAGCGCCTGGCGCTCGGTCGGCGAAATTTGCGGCATGGCTTTGGCTTTGATCAAGCCATTCATGATTGCTTTGAATACCATGGTTACTGCTCCTGTTTTCATCGTTCATTGCAAGGCTGGCTACCTGTGGCCAACCAGCCTTACGGGGTAAAAATCAAGCCAGATTGTCTTCCAGCTTTTTGCCTTGTGCAGCCATTTCCACCAGCATGCTGGCGGGCTTGAAACGCTCGCCATACTTGGCAGCCAGCTCTTCACAACGCTTTACAAACTGGGGCAAGCCCTTGGCATTGATGAACTGCAACATACCGCCTGTGAATGGCGCAAAACCCAAACCGAAAATTGAACCGATGTTGCCGTCAGCCACCGAACGCAGCACTTTTTCCTGCAAGCAGCGTGCGGCTTCATTGGCCTGGATGTACATCAAACGGTCCTGAATTTCCTGTGAGCTGGGCTGTTCTTTGGCCAGAGGGAATTCTTCGCTCAAACCCTTCCACAGTGTTTTGCCTGCGGGGGTGTAATCGTAGAAGCCTTTGCCATCTTTCTTGCCGATGCGGCCATGCTTTTCAGCCACGGTAATCAACGTTTTGTAGCCTGGGTGCTCGGGGAAAGTTTGGCCTGCGGCTTCCATGTCTTTTTTGGTTTGCTTCATGATCAGCAAACTCAGGCTGAGCGACACTTCGTCGTACAGCGCCAAAGGTGGCATGGGCATACCGGCTTCCAGGCCTGCCATTTCGATTGAACGTGGGTGAACACCCTCGCCCACCATGGCAGCGGCTTCCATCAGGAAGGTGCCGAACACACGGCTGGTGAAGAAGCCGCGACTGTCGTTGACCACAATCGGTGTTTTGCCAATTTGCTGAACATAGTCAAAGCCCTTCGCCAGTGTTTCATCGTCGGTTTTTGCACCCATGATGATTTCAACCAGCGGCATTTTGTCCACGGGGCTGAAGAAGTGCAAACCGATGAACTGGTTGGGGCGCTTGGAGGCTTCGGCCAAGCCAGTGATTGGCAAAGTCGAGGTATTGGACGCGTACACGGCTGTTGCTGGAATAACCGCTTCTGCCTTGGCGGTTACATCGGCTTTCACGGCGCGATCTTCGAACACGGCTTCAATCACCAAATCCGCACCTTCCAATTTGGAGTAGTCGGTGGTGGCGGTGATCAGGTTCAGCAGTGCTTCTTTCTTTTCAGGAGTGCTGCGCTTCTTGGCAATGGCTTTGTCCAGCAGGTTGGTGCTGTAGGCCTTGCCTTTGTCGGCGCCTTCTTGTGTGGCATCAATCAATACCACTTCAATGCCCACCTTGGCGCTTACATAAGCAATGCCCGCACCCATCATGCCTGCACCCAGCACGCCAATTTTCTTGACCTTGCTTTTTGCGGGTGCGCTTGGGCGGCTTTGGCCTTTCTTGATGCTGTTGAGCTGATACCACAGCGTGTTCATCATGTTCTTGCTTTCTTGCGACAACACGCAAGCAGCAAAGTAACGGCTTTCCACTTTCAAACCGGTGTCGATGTCGGTGATACCGCCTTCGAACACGCAGCTGGCAATGTGGGTCAGCGCGGGGTAGTTGCCGAATGCCTTGGCGTTGGCCATGCTCGGTGCAATTGCCCAAATTTGCGCAATGGCTGGGTGCTTGGAATCGCCACCGGGGAATTTGAAGCCTTTCACGTCCCATGGCTGCAAGGCCTTGGGGTTGGCGATGGCCCAGGCTTTGGCCTTGGCAATCATGTCTTCAATCGTGTCTGCGGTGTCTTGAATGATGCCTTTCTTCACGGCCTGCTCAACGCGCAGCTCGGTGCCTTGGGTCATCATTTCCAATGCGCCCTGAATACCGATCATGCGGGGCAAACGTTGTGTACCACCACCGCCTGGCAACAGACCCAGCTTCACTTCGGGCAAACCGAATTTGGCTTTGGGGTTGTTCAATGCGATGCGGTGGTTACAAGCCATGGCCAGTTCAAGGCCGCCACCCAAGGCTGTGCCGTTCAAGGCGCATACGATGGGCTTCTCGCACTTTTCCATGCGACGCAACAGGGTTTTGAAGGCTTCTGCCAAATCAAAGGCCTGTTGCGGGTCGGTAATTTTGTAAACCGTGTCCAGGTCGGCGCCGGCCAAAAACTCTGGCTTGCCGGAAGTCAGCACCACGCCTTTCACGGTTGCATCAGTTTCAATGCGGGTCAGGGCTTCCGCGAACGGGCCCATCAATTCTTCGTTCAATACGTTCATGGAACGGCCGGGCATGTCGAGCGTGACTACCGCGATACCATCCTGACCGAGTTCAAATTTCACTGCACTCATTGTTGTTTCTCCTTCGGCCGATTAAATGCGTTCGATGATGGTGGCGATACCCATGCCGCCGCCCACACACAGTGTGGCCAGACCCAGGGTTTTGTCTTGCCGCTCAAGTTCATCGAGCAAAGTGCCCAAAATAATTGCGCCAGTTGCGCCCAGTGGGTGGCCCATGGCGATCGATCCGCCGTTCACGTTCACGCGGTCCAGGCTGACACCCAAGTTGCGTGCGGTTTGCATGGGTACCACAGCGAAGGCTTCATTGATTTCCCACAGGTCGATGTCAGAAGCTTTCAAGCCAGCTTTCTTCAAAGCCTTCTGACAAGCGGGAGTTGGGCCAGTCAGCATGATGGTGGGCTCGGAACCGATGACAGCGGCCGCGCGAATGCGGGCGCGTGGCTTCAAACCCGCTTTGCGCCCGGCTTCTTCACTACCCACCAATACCAAGGCAGCACCGTCTACGATGCCGGACGAGTTGCCCGCATGGTGAATGTGGTTGATGCTCTCAACGGTGGTGTACTTGCGCAACGCGGTGGCGTTAAAGCCCATGCTGCCCATCATGGCGAATGAGGGCTGCAGGGTCGCCAGGCTTTCTACAGTGGCGTTGCCACGAATGAATTCGTCGTGGTCCAGCATGATCAAACCGTTCAGGTCTTTCACAGGCACGCGGCTTTTGTTGAAACGGCCTTCGGCTTGCGCTTTGGCGGCACGGCGCTGGCTTTCAACAGCATAGGTGTCTACATCGGTGCGGCTAAAGCCTTCCAGCGTACCAATCAGGTCAGCGGAAATACCTTGGGGAATGAAACCGAGTTTGTCGTTGATGCGGGGGTCCATGAACCACGCGCCGCCATCACTGCCCATGGTCCAGCGGCTCATGCTTTCTACGCCACCAGCTACTACCATGTCTTCAAGACCGCTGCCCACTTTCGCTGCAGCCAAGTTCACTGATTCTAAGCCTGAAGCACAAAAGCGCGATTGGGTTACACCAGCCACTGTTTCGGCCCAACCTGCATCCAGAACAGCTGTGCGTGCAATGTCGGCACCCTGCTCGCCCACTGGGGTTACACAACCCAATACCACGTCATCGACCAGGCTGGTGTCGAGATCATTGCGCTGTTGCAAAGCGGTCAGCAGGTTGTTCAGCAACCAAACCGGTGTGGCCTGGTGCAGGCTGCCGTCTTTCTTACCTTTGCCCCGTGGGGTTCTTACTGCGTCAAATATCAGTGCCGATGGCATCTGTGCCTCCTGGATTTTCTGGATTCGGTAATGAAAATTACCGAAGGTATCGTGAATTCTTCACGGTCCAGAATGGCGATGTGCAAACGCACAATCAACCCAAGAAGTTACTTTAGAGTGTCACCTCTATGCATATGGTAATTTGGCTTACCGTTTTTCATCCCCTGTGTAGCGGCGCGCTGAATCATGCATGAAAAACCGGTCTTGAATCGGCGGCTGCAAGCCCAATTCCTTTACGACGCGCAACAACGGCATGTCGCGAGTCCACAGCGTAGTTCCCGGCGACAACAGCACGGAGGCCAACAGGTGCGTGTCCACATAACCCAGGCCCTGTGCATGCAATTTGCGCAACTCGATCAGTTCAAGCACCTCTGCTGACGAAGCAGGCACAGAGGGCTGCAAATCGGCCAGCCAATTCAGAATGCGGTCGCGGTCTTGAAGGTTGGCCAGTGCCATTTCACCCAGCACAAAAGGATGACCCAACACACAGCCCTCGTTCAGCAGGCGAACAAGTTGGGGCTCGGACTGATGAAAATGATCCACCCACACGGTGGTGTCGACGAGTACCTTCACAACTGCCACTGCCTGCGAGGAATGTTTTGTAATTCGGGTTGGCTACCGCCCAACAGGGCAAGCCTGCGTGCGCTTTCGCGCTGAATCAGAGCACGAAGGGCCTCGCGCAGCAGTTCGTTTCGCTCGCCAAGACCGGAAAGCTGCTGGGCTTTGGTTAATAATTCATCATCGAGGTTAACGGTTGTTCTCATGGTGTTGGGTGCTCATGGTTGACTGCACCAACATTAGCACCAGATGATTCGACTTTTGATTCACCCCATTGAACCCACCGCAAGTGGGTCCGGTCACTATGAACGCAAGCGCAAGCAACAACAAAATCGATGTGAATGCCAACCCCGCCAATATGCGAAAGGCCACGCTGGACCGAATTGAAAACGCTGTGCTGGAGCTGTTTACCAACCATGACTTCAACAGCGTGCCTTTGATTGAGGTGGCCCGCACCGCCAATGTTTCCCTACAAACCATTTACAAATACTTTGGCAGCAAGGAACAATTGGTGGCCTATGTGCTGGACGCCACATTGAGCAGGTTGGCCAACCGCATGATCGACCACCTTGAAGGCATTGAAGACCACCGGGAACGCCTGCGCAAAACCCTCTGGGTGATGCTGGATTACTTTGACAAGCACCCCAAGGTGATATTGCTGTTGACCGTATCCATACCTGCCAGCCGCTATCAAGACCTACCCGTGTATGAAAGCCCGGAGTTGATGGGGGCTTTTCTGGGCATGCTGAAAGAAGGCCAGCACAAGGGCGTATTTAACGACACCGTTTCAAGCAAGATGCTGCTGGACGTGTTCATGGGCGTATTCGGCCGCGTGGCCCAAATGCACTTTTTGCGCAAGGAAAGCCACAAACTGATTGACCAGTTTGACGACCTGTTTGGAATTTTATGGGGCGCACTGAAAGCGAACTGACATGGAACCTTGATCGCTTGCTGGGCACACAATACAAATCAAGCCACCACAATCTGCATGTCGAGTTCTGTCGAAGGTTTCACTGCCGCGGGCTGGAGTCAGCTTGCAACGCAGGCTGCAAAAACCATGCACACTGATGCGGGTGGCACCGATTTGCCCGCAATCGCACCCGGCAGTGCAGCCTGGGCAGCTTTCAAGCAATCTCCCGAATCACGCGCAGCCTACACTGCACAACTGAACACCACCATCAAGAATATTCAGCAGTTTTTGGGGCAACACGCGAGCATGGGTGCGCAACGGCAACAAGCGATCGGTAATTTGAATCACTTTCTTCAAACCCGGGTCAATTGCAATGCCGACAAGCTTTCTCCGTTGGTCATCAACGAAAGCCGGCGCAACTTGAACCTGTTTGCACAACAACTGAACAACCCGAACATTCCGGCAGACAAAAAACTGTCCTGCGCACTGGCCTTGGCACAAGGATTGGGTGTTTGCAATGAAGGCGAAACGCTGAATATTCTTGAAAACACCAGGGACCTGTGCAGCCAGCAAACAGGCTTGGCCGGGGTGTTGACCCGCGCCAAAAACAAGCTTGTCGAGCAACACCTTCAACAATTGGTAAGGCATGAAGACAAGCCACATTTAAATGACAAACTTGCCCTACAACTTGAAATTCACCATATCCAGGCCTTGAAGAATCATGTGGCAGGGCAATGGGGACTGGAAGTGGTTGAGGACCAGTACGCAACACAGGCTTACCAAAACCAGGCGGGCCCGATGGCGGAAGAATTACTTCGGCAAACCATCACGCCCGCCGTGCTGGCCAATACAGTTGCCGAACAAATTGCCCAAACCTTTTGCAACCACACCCAGAGTGAATTAAGTACCGGCATCCCGACAGAACAACTGAAAACCGAGCCTTTGCGCCGGGCCATTCAGGCCGAATTCGGATCGGAAATTGAACTGGAAAACTGCCTTGAATTCAATGCTGACTACACCCAAGTGAAATTAAAGCCACTGGCCGAAATTTCACTGCATGTCATTGAAAAATGCCAAGACTTGGGCTTGATACACCCACACGCCAATCCCGTTGGT
This sequence comes from Limnobacter olei, assembly GCF_029087225.1. Taxonomy (GTDB): domain Bacteria; phylum Pseudomonadota; class Gammaproteobacteria; order Burkholderiales; family Burkholderiaceae_B; genus Limnobacter; species Limnobacter olei. Next base: position 71,529 of record NZ_JARFJD010000003.1, read on the forward strand.
GTGCTGAAACAAAGCACCCCTGATCTTCAAGCCTGTATCAAGCAGGTAGGCTTCTTGCGCGGCGCACCTGCAAACAACCCTGTGTATTCGCCCATGTTGTGTAACTTTTGGGCAGGCTACACAAAAATTGCGGTGTCCGATTCCGAGAAAAAACGACATCACAAAGAAAACTCTCCCACCGACCTGGTCCGCATCCTGAGAAAGCTTGATATCCAAGCCTGACTGAAGTTGCACCAGTACGGTGCAAAAACCGCTTAAAAAGCGGGCATTGTTTTTGCAGCTAATGCCCCACTTTTAACCAAAAACCTGAAAATTCACCAAAATGGAACAAATCACTCTCGCACTGGACACTCTTTTTGTGCTTCTAGGCGCCATCATGGTGCTTGCAATGCACGCCGGTTTTGCATTTCTGGAAGTGGGCACGGTGCGCCACAAAAACCAGGTTAATGCCCTTGTCAAAATTCTGGCTGATTTTTCTGTCAGCACCATCAGCTACTTCTTCATTGGTTACGCCATTGCTTATGGCGTGGGTTTTTACGAACCCGCCACCGTGCTTAATGAAGGCAACGGCTATTCGCTGGTGAAGTTTTTCTTCCTGCTCACCTTCGCGGCCGCCATTCCTGCCATTGTGTCGGGTGGCATTGCCGAACGCGCGCGCTTTGTGCCCCAATTGGTGGCCACCGCGGCTTTGGTAGGTTTGGTTTACCCCGTGTTTGAAGGCATGGTCTGGAACGGCAACTATGGCTTTCAGGAATGGCTGACTGCCAGCTTTGGCGCACCCTTCATGGACTTCGCGGGCAGCGTGGTGGTTCATGCCGTGGGTGGCTGGATCGCCTTGGCCGCCGTGTTGCTGCTGGGTTCACGCCGTGGCCGCTACACCAAAGACGGGCGCATCAGCTCGCACCCACCCTCATCCATTCCCTTCCTTGCGCTGGGCAGTTGGGTGCTGGCAGTGGGTTGGTTCGGTTTTAACGTAATGAGCGCCCAGAAAATTGAAGGCATTTCAGGCTTGGTGGCGGTCAACAGCCTGATGGCGATGGTGGGTGGCACTTTGGGTGCCCTTGCAGCGGGCCGCAACGACCCCGGCTTTGCCTACAACGGCCCCTTGGCGGGCTTGGTGGCCGTGTGTGCGGGCAGCAACATCATGCACCCGCTGGGGTCGCTGGCTGTGGGCTCCATCGCAGGTGTGCTGTTTGTGTACATGTTCACTTTCACGCAAAACCGCTTGAAAATTGACGATGTATTGGGTGTATGGCCATTGCATGGCATCTGCGGCGCCTTCGGCGGAATCGCGGCAGGCGTATTTGGCCAGCAAGCCCTGGGCGGCATGGGCGGAGTGTCGTTCATGAGCCAGTTGATCGGCACTGTGGCAGGCGTGGCATTGGCTTTGCTGGGTGGCTTCGTGGTGTATGGCGTGCTGAAAATGACAGTGGGTATTCGCCTGAATGAAGAGGAGGAATTCAACGGTGCCGACCTGACCATTCACAAGGTCAGCGCCAGCCCCGAACGCGAAACCAGCAGCTGGTAATTCACGATTAATTTTTATTTCGACATGATCTCCAGGGCTTCTGAATAGAAGTCCCTGCGGATCAACACAAACACAATCAACGCACTAAAGGCCATCAGCAAACCGGGATGAATCATCCAGGTGACCGAGGCAATACCGAAATAATAACTGCGCAACCCGCGGTTGAATTCATCACCGGCCAGGCTGTTAATACGCGCCATGCGCGACACATAGGCCTCGTTGTAATTTTGATCGGGGTTGCCATCGGGTGCAGCACCTACCAAAATGGTCAGCAAGTTGAACTGGCGCAAACTCCAGGTGAATTTAAAGTAAGCCACCACAAACACAGTGAGAACCAACAGCACCTTGATTTCCATCAAACCGCGGCTAACCTCCCGGCTAAACGGCAGGTCACTGGTGATGTTGACCAACTGATCAAGCGTACCCAACAGGGCGAACAAACCGGCAATAATGTAGATCGTTGTGTTGGCATAAAAAGTAACACTGTTGACCAGGTTGCCAATCAGCGCAGTGTCGCCCACACGGTTGCTACGCCCCAACATTTCACGCGCCCACAGCTTGCGGAACTCATGCGTTTTTTGCGACAGGCCACGTCGGCCAAAACGGGTTTTCCCATCGAACACATAGTTGTAGCCACGAAAACAGATTACAAAAAATGCCACTGCAATCCAGTCAAATACGGTGAGTAAAGAAATTGCGGTTTGAACAGCAGTCATGACGACACTCCAACAACTGAGAACAATTGACGCCAATTGTGCGCCGCTTCGGCGTGGCTGAAACGGTTTGCGGAAGCAAAAGCCTTTTTGCTTAAGCCTTCATGAAATTCGTAACTGTCAAAAACAGAAAGTATTTGATCCGCGAGCGCATCTGTATCCCCAAATGGCGCTAGCAAACCATTTTCACCGTGCACAATCAAATGCGAGGGGCCATAGGGCACATCAAAAGCAATCGCGGGACAGGCGTGGCAAAGACTTTCCATAATCGCCAGGGAATAAGCCTCGGCCTGGCTGGTCAACAAGGACAAACCTGCACGCACATACTGAGTTGCGGGGTCATCTGTCCAGTCATTCAAACCAACATGATTCTGCAAGCCCAACAATTCAACCTGTGCCTTCAAATCAGACAACAGGGAACTTCCCGAAACCGCAAAACCGTAAAAATCAAGACGCGCCTCGGGATACTTCTTCACCACTTTGGCGAAAGCTGCAATCGCCAATTGATGATTTTTCTCGGGGCTGTATCTGGCCATGGAGACAATTCGAAATCTGTCCCGAGTCTTGAACTCCGGAATTGAATTTTTTATCTCACATGAATGACCGATGGGAAATATTTGCCCAGCCCCATATCGTGCAGTGATGTCATTCATTTGTTGATCGGTCAACGTAATGACTGCATCCGGACGCTTGATGTCGTGCAAGATGTCCCTGAAATTGGAGTTGGTCGGACTCGTGGCAATATCTGCCACAGTATGTGTATGGAGGGCGTGAATGACAGGCACCACTGCCACCTGCCCGGGCGATTCCCGATGCAAGTGATCACGCGCAGCCACTGCAGGCAAGTACCAATAACGATTTTTGTCCACGATGAGCACATGTTTACCGCCCCGCTTTTTCAACATGGAAACCAAGGCGTAAGTCAGCCATTCCGATTCACTGTGCAAACAAGCCACGAGCACCCCGGTTGAATTGTGAATGCGAACATCCGATAGCAGTTGTTTTTTGTCGATTCGCTTGTAAAGCTTGGCAATGGCCAATGTGCCATCGGGGCGCAAGTAGTGTTCATGGTTCACCGCGCCATCTGAATCTAGGTACTGCATGCAACTTAAAAATCCACGGCAATCGTAATAGTCCTTCCTGAACTTCACCCCGTCAGAAAAATGATTGATGTGAATCAGCGCGTCGTTCACAGGATTGCGAACCACGTACATCAGCAGTTGTCCTTGCGGGCTCGTTACGCGAAGATCCCGCCTGCCGGCGACCAGCTGGCTGCGGAGCATTGGATTGTCAAAGAGCGATTGGCCCGTGTTCAGCTGAGTTGAAACCAGCTCCGCATCCTGAAAATAATCGTGAACAGACCAGCACACTGAAGACTCGGGCAAAGCCTTGTTGGCCACCAACTTCTCGATTGACTCATGCAATCGTGGGTTATAGCGACAGGTCAACAACACTGGCCGTACATGCATCTCTTGCTCAAAAACCCGATACCGAAGTAACGCCGCATTCTCCACGCCAGAACGCTGAAAACCAAAGTTCTGGTTCAGAAACCAAAAATTGGTCTCTTGAACTTTGGCGTTCAATCGGGTGTTTGGCTTGGCCTGTTCCAGATTCTGAGACAAGGCACCCTGCATTAAAAATTTCCGGTAAGCCACCAAGCCCGATACATAGTGCTCTACATCATCAATACGCACCCGGTAAGAATGATGCCGAATAAAAAACGAACCATTCAACGTGTCGGGTTTTGCAAAGTACATGGCCCATTCAGGCCAAAAATAACCAGTTGTCAAATAATTGGCGCGCCAGTGCAAGGCTCGATAAAACTTTTCGATGTCCACCTGTGCATACAGGTCGGCAAACTCAGGCATGGCTTGCAAACGCGACAGCATGTGTTGGGCGGCCATCATCAACTCGAGCAAGGTCGGGAAGGTGGTGATGCGTGTCAGCACGAAATCCAGGTGACTTGCGAAATTGCGAATTCCGAACTCAAAGTACTCTCGCTTGGGTCGGTACTGGGTAAGCTCGTTCACGCAGTAGCTCATCCAGTGATCATTCGCTTTCCAGTGACGCGCTTCAATAAAATATTCAAAAGCCAACTCCACCGCTTGAAGCCACCTTGCCCTGCGGGTGATTTTGTACAGACGCATAAGGGCGAATGCAGCTTCACCATCGTAATAAATAATCCTGAATTGTTCTTTGATGGAAAGATCAGGATAGTTAAGCACATGCACAAAGCGGCGAGTGCTCGGATTAAGCATGGCAACCAGGCCTTGGGCCAGTTGCTCCATCAATTCAATGTATTCCGTGGTGCCTGTCAGTTCGGTGTACTTGGCCAACGCGAGAATACACACCGCATTGCCACCCAGCTTGATTTCATTGCCGGTGTCGACCAGAAAGGCCGCCTGGATTCCACCACTTAATTGCACCCGCTTGATCAACTCCTGCGTCAAACAAAGTAGCGAACGTTCAATCGCAGACTTCAAAAAAGCGCTTTGTGTGACTTCCCATGCCTCAATCATGGCGTAGGTGGAACTTGCATGGCGAAGGGTGTTGTAGGTTGGAATTTCCTTGTTGAAACAGGGAAACAGGCCATACACAAACAACCCGCTGTCCTTGACTTGCCGAGCCAGAAATTCGCTGGCATTGAACACCAGTTGCCTGCAGGAATCTGCATCCAGTTCGGGGAGCGTGCGACGCCCTACAGCCACACCATGAGACTCCAGGCCATGCACGATTTCATCCTTACCGATGTAAGCACCTTGCGTCAAAAACAGATACACCGGCTGATCATCACCGTGATTCAACACGAATGGTTGACCATATTTTTTTCGGGCGTACTTCTCAAAGTTTCCAACATGGAGCTTTGCAAACTCTTCCTCTGAGCCGCCGTACAACATGGCGTTGCCGTTGAGTTCACCCCACAAGAAAGAATGTTTGAACTGCGGATCCAGGGCGATCCCATAACTGAAGTAATTTCGTTTTGTTGTTGACAGCAGCGCCTTCAGTTCCGCCCAGCTTGTTGTTTGAATTTCGCTAACCCGATCTACGCGTACATGCTCAAAATCGAGCAATGTTTTGCGAAAAGAAGTGGACGCATGGGAACATAGCGCATTCCAGCTGGCTTCAAACGACTGGCCCACAAATGTTTCTACGCTTGCGCGCTCAAGCCCATTGGAAGAAGACAACATCAAGACGCAGGGTTCGTGGTCGCGGGCCGAGCTCACACCGGCAAACCAACTACCCAGTTTTTCAAGTCTGACAGGATTAATCATGTTGTCTTGCGATCAGTCAAAAGAGAATTGATAAAGCACATCCACTGCATTATCCGCACCGGCTCGTGCGATGAAACTCAACTTGCGAGAGTATTGATAATTCAATTTCAGAATACTGGCAGCCGTTGTTACAGATTGATCAAAACTCAGATAAACACGATCGCTGAATCGCTTTCCCAGCGACACAATACGCTGGGAGAGCAAGGGGTCATCCGAGCCAATCACGTTTGCAGAGGCATCTGCACCGGGTGCAATAGCCACCTTGCTGCCCACCGCGCGGGAATCCGCTGCAGTCAGGGACCCAGTACTTAAACTCAAATCATCAATTCCGATCGATTTCGCAATTTTTCGAGTAGTGCTCTCGTCCTCATCACCAAAAATCGCTGCGGCTGCTGTCAGCAACAAAGTGGAATCACGGTCTGCTGAACCACTGCCGCGCCCAAGGATCATCCACGACAACTTTTCAGAATCAGGGACGGCCGGTTCACTCACCAGACTAACCTTGGGTCGCTGTGCAGTGCCAGTTACCTCTACACCTGCCTCAACGGCTACGCCTTTGCGCACAGCACGTACATTCAGTCCAGGGTTGTCCAGAGGGCCCTGAAAATTAACCACGCCGCGCTCGATTGACAGGTCTTGCCCGTATGCGCGGTAGGTACCACTCACTGTTTGAATGGTGCCGGTTGCGCTCAAACGCCGGCCTGATCGGCGCTGCCCACTGCCACCTACCCCTTCAAGCATCACCAAACGCAAACCACCCTCGAGTCGACTTCGCAAGCCCTCCGCATTCACGTAAAAACGTTCGCCCAAATTGGCGCGCAACTGCATGTCTATTGGCAAACCCTGCCCGGCCAGTTCACTGCGACCCTGAATAAACACATCGTCGCCCAAGGTTTGAGGACCACTTTCGGGCATCTCAAAATATGCGCCAAGGGTATCCACTTCCCCCCGAATCTTTAAGGGTTGGCCCTCGACAACGGGTTGCTGCACAGTGACAGTCGAGTTCACCATCATCCATCGGTCAGGGCGCTGCAACAAGGGAACCCTGTCCATGGACAGTCTTATTTCACCATTCAGACCTGTCAAATTCCAGACACCCTCCGCCTTCACTTTCCCGTTGCCCTGAATGAGAGGACCCAACTCTTCGATATAACGCCGAGGCGGGCGGCGGTTATACACCGTGAATTCAAATGTGTCGATACTGGCCTTGTCTGTGGTGAAATCAACCACCACGTTGCCGTCCTCAAGGCGTACTCCCTGGTCCAGCTGAAACACGTCCAGATCCATTGCAAACAAACGCCCCTGAACATCCGGGTTGTTTGCAGTGCCCGCAATCGCCATTGCAACCTGGCCTGTACCGCTGGTTCGAACCCCACCACTGATCATGGGGCCTAGCCAGTTTAGCTCGGTAAAACCTGCGGCCACCGAACCCTGCATGGCTTCATCACCGGCAATTCCCCAGGCCTTGGTTTGCGGATTCTGTTGAACCGGCAGTTTCAGGTTTGCAGTCACCGCACCGAAATCGTCAGCAAGAATATTCAAATCCACACTGGCCGCCTCTCGGTTAAAGTCGAGATTTGCAGTCAGGGTTCGAATATCCACATCCACTTGTGAATCCTCCAGAATCTGCAATCCACCCGACACATGCCGGATATTCACACGACCATCCACCTTGTTGGGATTGGCGAGGTAGGTCCAGTTCACTTTTGCGATCAGGTCTTTGGGCTCTACTGTCAGTTGCTTGCGCAAAATAGGGGACATGCGTGGGAAATAAAACTGGGGCATTTCACCCTCAACCCTGATCTCCCGGTTCGCAAGGCGAAGAATTCTGTTGTTCAATACCGAGGTGTCTTCACCTTTAAGAACGAAATCCGTGAGTTCGACATACCCCGGTGCAAGAACAAGTGGCGCCGGCGCCTGAAGCGAGAAGCTGCGGGCGGGCAACCACATTCCCTCCACTTTCAGTTGGGTAAGCTGACCTTTCCATCCTGAGACCGATTTCGGTTTTTGCAAAATGCCAAACCCACCGGCAAAAGCAAACTCGCCTTTCAATTGACGCAAGCGGCTAAATGGCTGCAAGCCACTGGAAAATACACCCCGTAACTCATGCTGATTGCGAATACCTCGAAGCGTCAGTTTTAATTCATTCAAAGTATTGGTTGCCGCGCCTGGCACCTTCACTTTGCTCGCCACAATGTCACCAACCCAAGGTGAACCTGGCGCTGAACCGAGGTTGAACTGTCCGGACACCGTCTCAATTTGAATGGTGTCGTCCAGCTTCAATTGACGTACGTCCACATTGCCTTCACCCGAGAAGTTTCCGTCAAATCCACGCAGCTTTCCTTTCAATCGCACCGTTCCCGAAAGTGTCATTTGAATCAGTTTTCCGAGGCGCGGCAGCTCATCCAGGTTCAAATCCAAATCCACGAAATCAGACTGTGTTCCGTAACTCCCGTTGGCTTTCACTGTGTTGCCCACCACGTCCAGGTCCAGCAGCACATTGCTTAAGCGCGACAGGCCGCCAGTGGCTTTGGCAACCAGTGTAAGCGGGGCATTGGCCAAACGGGAATTCACCAAATCAAGATTGAATTCACCCAAAGGATCAACCGTTCCAGCCTGTCCGCTTTGAACCAGAACGCCTTTGAAAGAAGCCCTCCCGTTCAAATCACCTTGCAAGAATGGACTGGCATCCGGAACGTAGTTGGCCGGGTTGATCTTCATCAATTCAAGTTGAACATCGGCTGGCATTTTCCCAAGCAAATCCACATGTAACTTCCCGCGGAGTTCAGCTTGCCGGTCGCGAACCAAAAGGCGATCCACCCGCAACTGCGTGCCATTTTTAGTGCCCTGAATAGAGGAAGTCAAGGCGAGTCGCTGAGGCAAACTGGCAAACACCGACGCATCTACGTTGCTTGTCTTGACATCAAAATTAACGTCTCCGGCCAATACATCAAGTGTGGGCGCTTGATCAACCGGCTGCTTCGGCGCGCGCCATTGCATGACAGCACTCGCATTGCCAGCCTGACGTTTTCCGTCGGCGAACTGAAGCTTGTCCACCCACAAATCGAGTTGTCCGGGAAGTTGATTTTGTAGAATCAACCTGAAGCGGGTTTGCATGAAAGCCAGTGGCAAACCCCCAGATTGAACAGTTGAAGGCTGCGCATTTCGAACCGAGAAATTGCCAGTACTTTCGGAGAAATTTTCATTGGGCTCAACGGTTGCCTCCATTGACAGCGAAGCACGCGGTGCCCCATCCAGCCAATGCGAAGGGTTAAAGTTTTTTGCACTCAACTGCACAGTTTCAAATGGGGTTGAGCCCCACAACGTGAGCACCGCATTGGCTTGTACATCCTGGGCTTGATCTGCCCTTTCTGGGTTTTCCCCCTTGGCATCCAGGGCAAGTTCCAAGCGCTCCAGGGAACCTGTTGCAGCCAGCTTGGCATTCAGTAACACATCTTTCAAATAGCGTTTTGCATTCACCGTGCCAGTGATTTGATAAGGCTTCGTCAAAGTCATTTCGAGTGTGGAATCGACCTGTGAGTCACGCACAGTCAAGGAAAAATTGTGAACGCTTAGCTGTTCCGATTGAATCGAAGCCTTCACATACACCTGCTTCAATTCCTCACCATTCACCAACAATTGCCGCACGCTGAAATTTTGCAAATCCAGATCAACTGGCAGGCTGATTTTTTCCGGCAATACCAGAGGTGTATCGTCTTCAGAGGGCGGTGAATCAACGCGCACAACCTGTACAGACAAATTGGTGATTCGAATCAATCGATTCAAGGCACCCGACCATTCAATTACAAGCTGAATTTGCTCAGCTTCAACCTGGGTGTCCTCTTGCTGCCATCGAATAAACTCCAGGTCAAACCCTTGCCACAGTGTGCCCTGAATGCGGCCAAACTCAAGTTGTTGGTCCGTATTGGCATTCACCCAGTCCTGCGCTTGAGCAACAGTAAACCGAAGACCTTGTTCCGAGTGAAGCACCCACAAAATTCCGGCTGTAGCAGCCACTATGGTGGCCAACAGCAATGTACAAAAGGCAAAGAAACCGCGCTTCAAAATGCCACCCCCAGCGCGAAGTGAATTCTTAAATTGTCCTGGTCTGCGGCTTTGGCCACATCGAAAGCGATAGGACCGGCAGGCGTTTTGTATCGAACCCCCACGCCAATTGCTGGTTTGGGATCAAAGTCGCTCCAGTTGTCTGATACATCACCCACGTCCGTAAAAACTGCAGCGCCAAGCGGGCCCCCATCAAACCAGCGTGTGTACTCCAGGCTACCGATCATCACGCGACGACCGCCCACCAAAACCCCCTGATCAATAACACCCAGGTCAAGAAAGTCGAACCCGCGCAGGCTGTTGGTGCCCCCGGCGCGAAAGAGGTAATCCTGTGGAATATCCCGGCGTGCACTGGCCACCACCGTACCAGCCTCGAATCGGGCAGAAAACAAATTCTCCCGGGACGGTGACCAAAACTTCTGCACTCGCCCGTACAAACGCACAAAATCCTGATCGGAGGCAAACTGTTCCGCAGCAACAGCCAGTTGACCAAAGGCAATATATCCCTCAGAGGGATTCAATCGGTCGTCAACAGCATTTCTTGTCCACGATGAACTTGCAACCAGGGCCTGAGTTTGTCCGAAGTTGATGCCAAGTGCCCTTCGCTCCTCCAGCTGAAAATTCAGACCCAAACGGAAATCATTGATGCCTTTGTTGAATTCCCTGATCACGCCTACAGAGGAGCGATCCACCTCAAGGTTTGATATTTCCTGATGATCAATTGCAACCCCAACCGAATCGGTAATGCCGCGAGTTGACGGTGGCAGAAATACATCTGCATAAGCCGATTGACGCTTTTGCTCAACCCGAACACCAGTAACAAGCGAGTAAGCCCGATCAAACAAGTTATTGAATTGATAAGTAGCCTCGGTTCGAAATCCGGTGTTGGAGCTGTAACCTGCACCCAAACCCAAACGCTTGCTGTCACTTTCCATCACCGTGACTTCGATTGGAACATTCACAGGTTGTCGATCATCCGCATCAATTTTCACATCAACGGCTGAAAAATAAGTTGTACCTTGAAGTTCTGCCAGCAGCCTTAACAGCCGCTCTTGTTCATATCGATCGCCGGGACGAATGGTGTTGTAACGAGAGACCAAATCTTTGGGGTATTTGTTCAGCCCTTCTATTTGCAACTCGCCAAAAGTAAACACGGGGCCACTGTCGTAAACCACACGCAAGGCAACCGTATTTTTCTCGGGGTCGACATCGGCAACGCTTTCTGAAAGAGTTGCCGCAGCGAAATCTTTGGCCAGCATGTCTCGCAAAAGACTGTCTTTGCTGGCACTCCAATCCGCTTGATTAAAGGGTTGACCAACCCCCAACAGCCACAAGGTTTTCAGCCGCTCACGGCGCTGCGCAAATTCATCCTGGTTGATTTCGCCATCAAATTCAATATCCACCCAGACAATTTTACTTTGCACCCCTGGCTCGATTTTGATGTTCAGCGGTGGAGCCACATCCTCAGGAACTGTTTCATCAACAATTCGCTGAATGGAGGGGGAAAAATAACCTTCAGTACCCAAGGCATCTCGAATGGCGGGCCGCAATCTCCTGAAGAGTTGCCATGCATCCCCGTTGTCATTCACCTGTGCAGTCAAGCGAATTTGTCGCGTGGACTGCTCAATCAAATCGTTGAACTCAGAAGGGATTTGATAATTCACGATCGGCGGATCAAACTCAGTCACCGTGTCTTGAGCGTAAACCACGCCAATGTGCAGGCCTATTGAACAGCAAGTGGCAAAAAGCCAGCGAACAGCCATGCTTTTGTGGTTAGCCAAAAACTTCTTCATGCTTTCCTGAATGGATTAATCAATTCGCCCCCCCGAGTTAACACTTTGACACCCCGGTAAGGCATCGTGAATTGGTCAGGCTCAAATTGCCAATAAAAAATGTACAAATTTACCTTGTGTCCAACCAATCTGAGCATAAGTCTTAGACCGATTGAAAAAATGACAATCTTTCATCCGAATATTTACCTCCCCCCCCACCAAAATGGGTCCCCCAAGAAGACCAGCACAATCAAAAAATCTTTATTGAATTACATTATTTTCGCGTGGAGCAACCGTAAACCCAAACAACACGCCAAATCAATTATTGCAATAAATAAGCTCAAGAGGGTTATTTTTAATAGGTTACTTCTTATAAATTTTATTTTAATTTAACAATTTAAGTTGTACTGAACAGCGAAGAAAAAAAATTCATACAGATATCCGCTTTCCCGTGAATCCGATCAAATCTGTTGTGAGTAAAACGCTTATAGCAGTGGACGTGCCTAATAAACTCTCTAGCCCCAAGGAAATGTGAATCATGGAAAACGCCAACCCCGACGTGGGAATTATTAAATCGCCAGCCGGTCTGCAGGTAGAACGTGGCGGCAAGATTGTTGAGCTAAGTCAAGGCGATGCCTTGAAATGGAATGACGTAGTAACCAACACCGGCACTCAGACTGTTGAGGTATTGATGCCTGCTGTGTCTGCCGGACATGGTGACACACTGCTGCAACTGGCACCCAACGCGTCAGCAAAGCTGGAACAGATTACCTCCACCGTTGCAGATGGTGCGACCCGAACAGAAGTGGTCGCGCTGAGCGAAGGCGTAGAGCTCTATGACATTGACAATGATGTCAGCTCGGCAATCCTCACCCCATATGAAGGGACAATGTCTGGCCTGGTCGGTGCTGGTTTGTTGGCTGGTGGTAGCGCTGGCGCTGGTGTAGGCGCAGCTATTGGTGGTGCCGCTCTTGGCGCGCTCGCGCTGAGCGACGATGGTGACGACACAGTAACGCCATCGGATGACAGCGACTCTGACTCTGACAGCGATTCTGACTCCGACAGCGACTCTGACTCTGACAGCGATGCGGAAGGCGACACTTCTGGTCTGATCGGCGGTATCGAGTCATTGAACGATGGTTTGGAACAAACTCCACTTGCGCCGATCACCGCTGTGACAGGCGCGGTGGCCGATGGTCTGGCAACAGTCTCTGACGGCATAGCAAGTATGTCCGAACAGGACCCCACTGGTGTCTCTACAGTGCTCGCGGAGACAATCGGTCAGCCTCAAGAGGGCTACACAAACGATCAAGAAGGTTTGGTCGGAGTAGTCAGCAACCTGTCACAAGGCTTGGCCGAAGGCGCAGAGGAAACTCCGCTTGACCCACTTGTTGATCCATTGGCTCAAACACTCGGATACAGTGAAGCGGATGGTACCGATGGGGTCGCCTCTGGCTTGAGCAGTGTTGGCGACACACTCGCTGCAGACGAAAGCCAATTGAACCCGCTGACCTCCGATATCCTCTCACCGATAGTTGGAACCGATGAAGGGTCTGGTGGAGCGACAGGCTTAAGCGGCACGCTGAACGAAATAGGCGAAGGACTCACCGACTTGACCAACGAGGATAGTGCACTGGCACCGCTGGACCCAGCAACTACTGCTGTTTCCGACATGGTGGTATCTGCCCTGTCATCGGGAATTTCGGACGGTGGAGATGCAATCGTCGAAAACGCTGAAATGGCTGGCCCAGGCGCGGAATTGATAACCACTGTTGGCACCTTGCTAGGCGGTGAAAGTACTCCCCCCGACACCGAGGAACCGCCCCCAGCAGACGGCGGAACAACGGGTACCCCTCTAGACGCTGTACTTGATCCAGTAAGTGGCGCTTTGGATGGTGGTGAAGCACCGGAAACTCCATTGTCACCACTAACCGATGCCTTGATGGACAACTCCGATCCAGCAGTGTTTGCGGAGAACCTTGCAGGGGTGATTGATGATGTTGGTGCAAACACGCCACTCGTTGCCGTGACCGATCCAATCAGTAATGCATTGACTGGTGGTGAAAGCACAGGGGGAGAGGAGAGCACAGGCGGCACCACCGGAACTCCGCTCGATGCCGTGATCGACCCGCTTGCCGAGGCAGCAATGGGCGGTGGAGACACATCACCGATTGATGACCTGCTTGGGGCTGCAGACGGCACACCTATTAGCACCGTGACAGATCCACTTCAGGAAGCAATCAGCCCACTGACCGGTGGACTCGGCTAATCCCGAATCCCCGAATACAAAAACCCCTCTTCGGAGGGGTTTTTTATTTGAATCCAAATCCCGGTTCAGTGCAGTAAAAATAATAACTTTACCGACAACCCAACGGACATCACCTTATGAGCACGGCACCTCAAATCGGCACCATTGCCTCAAAAACCGACAAGCTATTGGTTCAGCGCCAAGGCGAGCAACTCACCTTGCGTCAAGGCGATGCAATTTTGGCCGGCGATGTTTTACAGAACAAAGATCTGGTCGCCGTGGACATCGAACTCCCTGGGCAGGCTGCTGGCCAAGCCGACTCGCTGGTGACCTTGGCGCCGGAATCAGCCGCACAAATCGCCACAAACTCAACCGCTGAAGGCGGCATGATTGAGGTGACCTCGTTGACAGACGGCGTCGAGCTTTTCGCAGTTAGTGAGGGAACTGATGGTGCTGTTTTACTCGCCGATGCCGGCACAGGCTTTAGCGGATTGGTTGGTGCAGGTCTGCTTTCCGCTGGTACTGCGGGTGGTGCCAGCGGAATTGCCACAGCGATCGGTGGCGGCGTGGGTGTTGCAGCACTTGCCGCCTCGTCTGGCGATGACACCAACGCAGGAGGCACTGCCTTTACAGATGTGCGCGTGGACAATGGCGATGAAACAACAGAACCCGTCGACGATCCCGAGAATCCTGACGAAAGCGAAGACCCAGAAGATCCAGAGAATCCGGAAGATCCTGTCGACAATCCTGAGGAACCGGAGGAACCCACGGATCCTGTCGATGAGGGAACCACTGGCACGCCGCTGGATGCTGTACTCGACCCTTTGGCCGATGCACTCGGAGATACCCCCTTGTCGGTGATTTCCGATCCCTTGTTTGATGCCCTGGGATCTCTACCCATCGGCTCCGCCCCCAACCCCGCAGATGCCTTGCCACTGGACGCCGTTACAGGCAACTTACCAGTCTGAGTGAGGGTTTCTGACATAAAAAAGGCCACAGATGGTGGCCTTTTTTTTATTCAATCCAAGAGAATTATCAATAACCTGTGCCACTCATTCGAATTTGTCGTAACGAATGTTCTCAGCCTTCACGCCCAACTTCGAAAACTTGGCAATTGCTGCATCAATCATCGCGGGCGGTCCGCACAAGTAAGCCTGAACCTGCGGCCAATCCAATTCAAGCTTGTCCAGTTCGTCCGTGACATAGCCACGCGCACCGTTCCAGCTAGAATTGGCGGGCTCTTCCGACAACACCTGCTTGAAGTTCAGTGAACCTCGCCAGCCTTGCTGAATTCGACCAATCTCTTCCCCGGCATACAGGTCGCGCTGGGTACGTGCACCGAACAGATAAACCGCATCGCGCGTTTCACCCGCCCACTTGGCCTGCTCCAGCAAACTCAAAATAGGTGCCATGCCACTGCCACCCGCAACACACACAATCGGTGCAGGCTTTTCACCCTCGGCCGGGCGCAAGTAGAAATCACCAAACGGTCCGCTCATGCTCAGCCGCGTTTCTTGCCGGTTGGCAGCAAACAGCCATTCAGTGAACTTGCCACCTGGCACCTTGCGAACATGAAAAACCAGTTCATTGGCTTCCTGACCTTTCGGCGCCATTGCAAAGCTGTAGTTGCGCGACAAACTAAATTCCTCAAGTCGAACTTCAGCGTATTGCCCTGCCTTGAAGGGCATGGGGTCATCCAGCGCAACCCGCAATTCCACAATGTCATGGGTCAAGTCTTTTTGACCCACAATCGTGCCGCGCGTCTCAACCAAACGGTCGCCGCCCGAAGTCAACTCCACTTCAATTTCAAGGTCTGTTTCTGGAATCGACTGACAGGCCAAAATCATCCCGGCCTTCAAATCCTCAGCACTCAATACATAACTGGAGTCGGTCAGTTCGCGCACTTTGCCACTTTTCAGTTTGCACTTGCATTGGGTGCAACTACCCACTCTGCAATTGTGGGGAAACCCCAAACCAGCAGACAAGGCCGAATTCAAAATCACCTTGCGGCCTTTTTCCACCTCAAAGCTTTGCCCACCTGGGGCCACACTTACCTTGTGGGTCACTTTGCCTTTCTTGCCCGCCGCTACACCACCCTGCAATCCGAACCATTCAAGCAATTTCATGATTCTCTCCTTTTACGCAGCAGCGCGATTCAATTGTTGGCTGGCCTGTTGCGCCAGCTGGGCCGATTTCAAGCCTTTCATTCCGCTTTTCACACTGGCCTCAATCGCCAGTTTTTTTTCTTCCGGCGTGGCAAAGGTTTCATCCCAATGGTTCAACAAAGGCGTCATCACCTTCTTGTAAAGCGGCGGCACCAAGGCCAACAAAATGGTGCCCAGGTAGCCCGTGGGCAACATGGGTGCATGGCGGTAACTGCGCAGGTTCCAGTATTCCTGGTCGGCTTCGGCATGGTGGTGTGAATGACGGGTCAGCGCGTACAGCAGGGCAGTCGACACTGAAGCGTTGGTGTTCCAGCTGTGGCGAGGTTCCACCTTGTCTTCCGGACGACGAACAATCCCGTAATGCTCCATGTAATTCACGATTTCAAGCAAGGTTTTACCACCCGCACTCATGATCCAGAACATCACCACGCCAGCCCAGCCACCGATATAGTACGAGGCAACAAACAGACTCAAGCTCATCAAATTGCCACGCATCATGCGGCTGTGAATCGGGTTCCAAACTGACTGGTTGAACTTGGCCAAACGCTGCTTCTCCAGCTTCCAGGCCGACTTGTATCCACCAATCGTGCTTTTCAGCACAAAGCCATACACATTCTCACCGCGCTGCGCGGTGGCGGGGTCAGCCGGAGTACCCAAATTCTTGTGGTGTCCGTACACATGCTCAATCGCAAAAGATGCGTCGCAAGTAAACGCCAGCATCCAGCGACCCAAAATCATGTCGCGCATGCTGTAGGTGCGGTGGGTCAGCTCATGGCCTACATTCGTGCCACCGGCACCGAACAGGAATGCACCCGCCACCGCACCCACAAACCATTGGTACCAAGTGGTATCAGCTTGCAACTGAAGGCGGTCATAGCCAAATGTTTTCAACATGAAAGCATCAATGCCCAAAACATCCACAGGGGCCACCGCCCAGGTAAAGCAAAGTGTTACCCACATCAAAATTGGTAACGTCAGCCACAACATCAGGTTCAAAAAAAACTCGCCTTCCATGCGGGGCTCACTGCGGTCATCTGGCAGCAAAACATCACCTAAAGCCACAACAAGCACCAAAGCAGCAATGCCGGTGTACATCCACGCCCCGCCCTGCATCATGGCGTGCATCACGCCAATCGCAATCAGCGGAAAAGTGGTGAATTTAAGGTAATGCAACATAGGTGGTCTCCCGTTGATGAATGCCCAATAATTGTTATTGGAGGGGCAAGGTCTATCCCGACGAAAAACATGTTAACGATTGTAAACATACTCGTCAATACCCATCTCCCTAAAATTGGATAAAACTTCCAAATCAAGGATTCATAACAGATGTTCGGGTTTTCGCTATAATCGATCGCTTATGACCGCCAACGCATCAACCATCCACGGCCGCACCCGGCTTATTGAAGCTGCACTGAACCTGAGCTATCACCGGCGAAGTTTCTCCAGCCTCGGCATTCGCGAAATCACGCGCGAGGCGAAACTCTCTGCGCCTGCGTTTTACAGGCACTTTGAAGACCTGGCCGACCTTGGAACCGCCGTTATTCTCGAAGTAGAAAAAGCAGTGCTCGACGCCTTCACCGAGGTTCGAATCAGTACCGCCAAAGAGGCCGACCTCGACATTCGCCCCATGCTCGTCAAACGGTTTTTTGACTGGGCGGCCGAGAATCCAAAACCAGTCGTGGTGGGAGCCTCTGAGGCTTTCGGTGCCCTTGAACGCATGCGCGACGGTCTGAAAAAAACCATTCGGGCGATCAGTGAAGACATTTGCAGCGACAACCGCATTGCCGCCCTGCTGCCCGGTTTGCCCAAAGAGGAAATGATCGAGGTGCTGGAAGTACTTGCCCAAAATGTGCTCTTCATGGCAGTTGAGTACGTCGAGAAACCCGATCAGCGGCAGGCCATTTACGACAAAGCGCTTCGCATTGTGGCTGTGATCTTTGCAGGCGCGCACGCCACACATGCCATGAAACTGGAGCAGGAAAGCAACCAAGCCCCATGATTGATAAATTGAACAACGCTTCAATTTAACAAAAAAGCAACATCGTGTTTCCTGCCCTGTTTAAAGGATTAAACTGTCAACACACAAATTAACATTGTGGTAACAAAAATTCCGAAACAGGAGCCACACTCATGCGCATCGCCATTCTTGAAGACGACCTGACACAAAGCGAAATGCTGCGCTGGGTGCTTGAATCGGTCAACCACAAATGCCATTGCTTTGCCACATTCAAAAGCTTTCAAACCGCCCTGTACCGCGACAGCTTTGATTTGGTACTGCTCGATTGGGTGTTGCCCGACAGCTCTGGCCCCAAAGTCATGCACTGGATTCGTGAAACCCTACACATCAAAGTGCCAGTGTTGTTCATCACTTCAAAAACCGACGAAGAAAACATTGTCGAAGCGCTGAATGCCGGTGCTGACGACTACATGATCAAGCCCATACGTCGTGGCGAACTAATCGCCCGTGTCAATGCCCTGCTGCGTCGCGCGTATCCCGAATTAACAGCCCCAGAGGTGTTTGAAATCACCGACCTGGAATTTCACCCCAAGTTCTCCACCATCGTGCGCCACACCAAGCGCGTGATCATGACTCAAAAAGAATTTGATTTGGCTCTTTTGCTGTTTCGCAACCTGGGCAAGCCGCTGTCACGATCACACATTCAGGAAAGCGTGTGGGGACGCGACACCGATTTGCCCTCGCGAACCATGGACACCCACATCTCCCGCGTACGCTCCAAGCTGGCTTTGCGGCCCGAGCAAGGCTTCCGTTTAACCCCTGTGTATGGCTTTGGTTACAAACTGGAACAGGTGGACCATGAAGGCAAATCCACAGATCTGGCAAAAATCAAACGCCAACTCGCCGAGAACGATTGAGGGCGCATCTGCCATAGCGGGTTATAATGAAGGGTTTTCCGCCCAGTAGGTATTATGGAGCTTTTCGCAGTCGGCCTGAATTATCAATCCGCACCGCTCGCACTTCGCGAGCGTTTGGCGTTTCCGGCCGAGCAATTGCAAGAGGCCCTGCGTGCGCTGGCGCAACGCGTACAAGCCCCTGAAGCAGCCATTCTCTCAACCTGCAACCGCACGGAAGTGTATTGCGCAGCCAGCAATATTGAGCAGCTCAAAACCGACTTGCTTGAATGGTTGGCAGTCAACCGCAACATTCCAACCACCGAACTAGGCCCCCACCTGTATATTCTTCCCCAACAGGAAGTGGTACGCCATGCATTCCGCGTGGCCAGCGGACTGGATTCCATGGTGCTGGGCGAAGCGCAAATTCTGGGCCAAATGAAGCAAGCCGCCCGCACCGCTGAAGAAGCAGGTACGCTGGGGCAAATGTTGCATCAGCTGTTTCAGCGCACCTTCTCGGTCGCCAAGGAAGTGCGCTCACATACAGAAATCGGCGCCCACTCAGTTTCAATGGCGTCAGCCGCCGTGAAACTGGCCAGCCGAATTTTTGGAGACCTCAGCAAGCGCCATGTACTGTTCATTGGTGCCGGCGAAATGATTCAGCTGTGCGCTACCCATTTTGCGGCCCAGAATCCAAAAAGCATCACCATTGCCAACCGCAGCGCAGATCGCGCCAACCAATTGGCTCAAACCCATGGCGCCAGCGTCATCGGCCTGGCGCAGGTGCCCGAGCAACTCGCAAAATCCGACATTGTGATTTCATGCACCGCGAGCACCCTACCAATCATTGGGTTGGGCATGGTTGAAGCTGCCTGCAAGAAACGCAAGCATGAACCCATTTTCATGCTCGACCTTGCGGTACCCCGCGACATCGAAGCGCAAGTCAGCAAGCTCGACGACGTATTCCTGTATTCGGTTGATGACCTTAGCCAAATTGTGCAAGAAGGCCGTGAGCAACGCGCCGCCGCCGTGGAACAAGCCGAGGCCATTATTGAATCGCAAGTGCAAGGCTTCATGCGCTGGATGAGCGAACGTTCGCTGGTCCCCACCATTCAGGAAATTCACCAGAAAGCCGACGATATTGCCCAGCTTGAACTTGATCACGCCCGCAAGCAACTGGCCAAAGGCACACCCGCCGACGACGTACTACAGCTGATGGCCCACCGCATGAGCGCAAAATTCATGCACGGCCCCATGCAAGCGCTTCACCACGCAAGCCCGGCCGAACGGGAAGCCCTGTTAAAGTGGCTGCCTCAGCTATTCAACATTAAAAATACCGACAAATAGATGAAAGACAGCATGCGGAACCGGCTAACGCGCCTTGCCGAGCGCCTTGCCGACCTTGAAGAATTCTTGTCGTCCCAAAACGCCGCCAACGACATGGCGCAGTTCAAGGCCATCACGCGCGAACGCTCTGAATTGCTGCCCGCGACCGAACGCTTTGCGGAATATCAAAGTATTGAAGCCGACTTGAATACCGCGCGGGAATGGCTTTCCGAACCGGACATGCGCGAAATGGCCCGCGAAGAAATTGCCCAAAACGAAGCGAAACTTGCGCAACTCGAAGCCGACCTTCAACGCCTGCTGCTGCCCAAAGACCCCAATGATCACCGCAACGCCATGCTTGAAATTCGCGCTGGTACCGGCGGTGATGAATCCGCGCTGTTCGCAGGCGACCTGTTTCGAATGTACACCCGGTACGCGGAACGCCAGGGTTGGCAAATCGAGGTCATGAGCGCCAGTGAATCGGAACTGGGTGGCTACAAAGAAGTGATCATTCGCCTGGTTGGCGACCATGTGTACAAGCACCTGAAATTTGAATCAGGCGGTCATCGAGTGCAACGTGTTCCTGCCACCGAAAGCCAAGGCCGCATTCACACTTCGGCCTGCACTGTAGCGGTGATGGCTGAACCTGACGAAGCAGAAACCGTTGAAATCAATCCGGCTGATTTACGAATCGACACCTACCGTGCCAGCGGCGCAGGCGGTCAGCACATCAACAAAACCGATTCCGCCGTTCGCATTACTCACTTGCCCACAGGCCTGGTGGTGGAATGTCAGGACGAACGCAGCCAGCACAAAAACAAGGCCAAGGCCATGAAGGTACTGAATGTACGCCTTCAAGACAAAATCGACCGCGAACGCCAAGCCGCCGAAGCCAGCGAACGTCGCAGCCTCGTGGGCTCAGGCGACAGGTCCGAGCGTATTCGCACCTACAACTTTCCCCAAGGGCGAATGACCGACCACCGAATCAACTTGACCCTGTACAAACTCGACTACATCATGGATGGGGATTTAACCGACCTGATGAATGGCCTGACTGCATTTCACGAAGCTGAACTGCTGGCCGAGATCACCGCCAAAGAATGAGCACACTGCCCAAGCCCACCATTGAATCGGTGTTGCAGCAAACACGCGAAGAGACCGGGCTTGCGCCCAGCGAGCTGCGTATCCTGATGACCCACATCACCGGGTTTGACCGGGTCAATCTGGTGACCAAGGGCAACCGTGAACTTCCCATGGACCAACTCAGCGCGTTCAAATCACTGGCCGCCAAAAGGCAGCAAGGCGAACCCATTGCCTATTTGGTACAACAAAAGGAATTCTATTCACGCCCGTTTTTTATCGACTCGCGGGTGCTGATACCCCGCCCCGAAACCGAAGAACTGGTAGAACATGCCCTTGGTTTTTTGCAAAGCAAATCGACTGAAAACCTGCTGACCCGAGTGCTCGACATTGGTTGCGGCAGTGGTGCCATTGCGGTGTCACTGGCGCTTGAAAACCCAATACTTGAGGTGACAGCCACCGACATTTCTGCAGACGCGTTGTGGGTGGCCCAATTCAACGCCAATGAACTGGGCGCGAAAAACATCCGTTTCGTTCAATCTGATCTCTTCGAGAATTTGCTGAACCAAACACCGTCCTTGGCATTCGACCTCATTTGCAGCAACCCGCCCTACATTGAACTGGGGGACGAACATCTTTCACAAGGCGATCTGCGTTTCGAGCCCCAACAAGCCTTGACGGATGGCGGCGATGGCCTGCGCTTTTACCGTGAAATTGCCCAACACAGCCCAAGCCTGTTGCGTGCAGGTGGCGGCGTGCTGGTTGAACACGGCCACCTCCAACAAGAGGCCGTGAAAGCCCTGTTTTCAAAGGCGCCCTATGTGCATGTTCAAGGCCTGCCCGACCTGGCCGGCACCCCGCGCTTCGTGTTTGCTCACATCTAGGCATTGAAAACGAGCGTTTTATACCCACATCCATTACACTACAGGGTTGTAGCAATTCATCAAATTGAAAGGAAGTTCTTATGAGCGCTCGCGATTCCATTCACGAAACCGTCACCAGCCACCCCGTGGTTTTGTTCATGAAAGGAACAGCCCAGTTCCCCATGTGCGGGTTTTCTGGTCGCGCCATTCAAATCCTGAAAGCCTGCGAAGCTGAAAAAGTAGTCACAGTGAACGTACTGGACGACCCCGAAATTCGTCAAGGCATCAAAGAATACGCCAACTGGCCCACCATTCCACAACTCTATGTGAACGGCGAATTTTTGGGCGGATGTGACATCATGACCGAGATGTACCAAAGTGGCGAATTGCAGGCACTGATTGCCGCCGCCAACGCGTCGACAAAGTCTGAGTAAATCATGAAACCGGCCGCACCAATCGCCGTGCGGCCACTTCCAGGCATCCCATCTTGAGCAGCACCCTCCCCCCCCAATTCAAACAGTCCATCACCGTCGCCATTACTGGTGCAAGCGGTGCTTTGTATGGTTTGAAAACTCTAGACTTGCTGCGTGCTCGCGGCGACACGGAAATTCACTTGGTGGTGTCGTCTTCAGGCTGGCTCACCCTGGCCAGTGAATGCGACCTGAGCAAGGAAGAAATTGAAGCGAAAGCCCATGTGGTGCACTCGCCCAAACATGTGGGCAACTGCATCGCCAGTGGTTCTTATCCCTCCATGGGCATGGTCATTGCGCCCTGCTCCATGCACACCTTGGCTGCTGTGGCACATGGTTTGTCCAATAACCTGATCACACGCGCAGCCGATGTGGTGCTGAAAGAGCGACGCCGCCTGGTCTTGCTGCCCCGTGAAACTCCGCTTAATTTGGCTCATCTTCGCAACATGGTCAGTGTGACTGAAATGGGTGGCATTGTGATGCCACCAGTGCCCGCACTGTACCAGCGCCCTGCCAGCATCGACGCGATGGTCACCGACACCGCCCAGCACGCCCTGCAACTGCTGGGGCTGCCCAATGTGCAGCGCAGCGAATGGCAAGGGCTCAAAAGCAGCAGCTAAAGATTGTGCTTGCCCAGCGCTTTCTCAGGTAATCAATCAACGTCTCGGGCAGTCTTACCCACCTCATTGATCTAGGCTGGTACGTGAAAGCGCTGCTGCAAGTCCTCTTCTGCATCAAGCCCCAACTCAACCAACATGTTGCGCAATCGCTGCGCAGCCTTGGGGTTCGATCGTTGGTGCTTCTTCGCAATAATCAACTCATTTTTCATCGAGTGCTCCCAACCCACCAACTCGGTCACAGTCACCTGGTAACCATGCGCCTCCAGTTGCAGGCAACGCAACACATTCGTCAGCTGGCTACCAAATTCACGGGTATGAAGTGGATGGCGCCACATTTCCACCAAACTGCTTT
Source organism: Limnobacter olei (assembly GCF_029087225.1). GTDB lineage: Bacteria > Pseudomonadota > Gammaproteobacteria > Burkholderiales > Burkholderiaceae_B > Limnobacter > Limnobacter olei. The sequence goes on from NZ_JARFJD010000003.1 coordinate 94,853, forward strand.
TACCCAGCTGGCTGGCTTTGTTCTTGCGCAAGTGCGTAGCCACTTCAGCCTGACAACACGGCACCAAGGCCATAAACTTCGCCTGTTTTTTCAATCCAAATGAAATCGCATCGTCAGTGGCCGTGTTACACGCGTGCAGCGCAGTGACAATATCGACAGTTTCAGGCAAATCAGGGTGCTCCGTGGCCTGCGCCACCGGCAAATTAATAAACTGCATACCCGCTTCAAAACCAAGCTGTTTCGCCAGGGTATTCGACTTATCCACCAACTCCTGTCGGGTTTCCACGCCGGCCACTACAGCCCCTTCGGGGTTTTGTTTCAAGTAGAGGTCGTACAAAATAAACCCGAGATACGACTTGCCTGCACCATGATCCACCAAGTACAAACCGCCGTCATTCGCTTTGCGCACCTCGTCAATCAAAGGCTCGATAAATTGGGTCAGGTGGTACACCTGCTTCAACTTCCTTCGGCTGTCCTGGTTAATCCCACCTTCTCGCGTCACAATGTGCAACGCCTTCAACAATTCGATTGACTGACCTGGCTTTAGCTCCAGTGCATCTAATGGATTTTTCGTGAGTTTTGGCATGAATGGTTGCAGCGGTGAATTCAATGCGCACAGTGTAAAGGGTTTAAGCTCAACCGGCTTGGGCTCCGATCTCTCTCAGCTTTTTAATCGCCCACTCGGCTTGGGCTCCGATCTCTGTGGCTTTGTTAATAGCTCAATCAGCTTGGGTTTCAATCTCTCGCCAGAAAACCTGTATCTCCCTTGCTGAGCCTCGCGATGCCTGAGAACGACCCTCCTAAACTGCGGGTCGGGTTCGTTCTCTGTTGCCCATGCTGGGCAACACCGGCCCTGCTCGGCACGCAAGGGCAGGTTTTCTTGAAGGCGAGGTGATCGAAACACCGCCGCCGATTGGGCTTTGAATGCAGCCGTGAGTTGCGTGGTGAGGGAGATTCGCCAGTGTCGATAGGGCTTTGAACGCAGCCTGCAGTGACTCGATAGGCGAGAGGTGTAGGCCGGGTGACTGGGGAGCTGAACTTGCAATGGGTCGCACGATGACCAGTCAGAAAACTTGCCGGTTTGGCGCGCCGAGACTAACGATCGCGCCCTGGCGCGAAAGCCAAGACCCGACCGTTACTTTTGGAGGGCTTGGCTTAGTGCCGGCTCAAGATGACAAGCCGAAATGCCAAGTTTTCGGGCAGCGGTGACCATTCAAGTTCAGCTCTTAATTCGCAAGCAAGTGCGACACAAGCAACCCACGTCGAATTGGCAATAGACGCCAGAGCAACATGCATCATCGCGTGTTCGACAGAAAAAATTTGGATAATTTCCCGGGAAACCGGGAGAAGAATGGTGCCGCTTGTCGGATTCGAACTGACGACCTACCGCTTACAAGGCGGTTGCTCTACCAACTGAGCTAAAGCGGCACTTAAGAGAAGCGCTATTTTACTCGAGTCAGATGATTTTTTTTCTTCTGCCCGGGTTTTTTTGGTGTTTTTTCATCAGATTTATCTGATTTAGCCACAGACAAAGGCTGCGGGTCATCAGAGGCTCCCGAAACCGAACGTAAACCAGCAGGCTTGTCATCAGGATCAGTTGAAACAGGCTCATCCTCTTCATCAAGAATGAATTGCACCGCCTCGTTTCCATCACCCTCAATTTCTGCCAATGGCTTCAATACTTCAAAGGCCATGCCATGTCCATTCTCGCGCGCATAAATCGCGCTGATTTGTTCAATTGGCACAAAAATTTCGCGAACTACCCCGCCAAATCGAGCTTCAAACTCAATCGCCGTATTGCCAAGGCTTAATTTGTTGGTGGCCAGGGGAGACGTGTTCAGCACGATCTCCCCGGCTTTCACAAACTCTTTCGGCACTTGGGTTTTCTCATTCACAGCCACGGCGAGGTAAGGCGTGTAGCCATTGTCGACACACCATTCGTGAATGGCTCGAATCAAATAAGGCTTTGTAGATACTTCAGTCACTGCTTTTTCCTCGACGTGTCCAGATGGCTACTCAGTGAGTATCCAATTAACGACGCATTACCTTTTCTGAAGGTGTCAATGCATCAATAAATGCAGGCTTCGCGAAAATACGTTCGGCATACTTCATCAATGGCGCAGCAGACTTGGGCAGCTCAATACCATAATGCTCCAAGCGCCACAGCAAGGGTGCCAAAGCAACATCAAGCATCGAGAACTCTTCGCCCAGCATGTATTTGCTTTTCACAAACACAGGGGCCAGTTGGGTCAGTTGCTCGCGAATTGCCGACTTGGCTTTGTCCATGGCCTTGGGGTTACCCGCTTTTTCCAACACGCTCACATGTTGAAACAGTTCACGCTCAAAATTGAACAGGAACAAGCGGGTACGTGCACGCATCACCGGGTCGGCCGGCATCAATTGGGGATGAGGGAAACGCTCATCAATGTACTCATTGATAATGTTTGACTCATACAAAATCAAATCGCGTTCAACCAGAATTGGCACCTGGCTATAGGGGTTCATCACACTGATGTCATCAGGCCGATTGAACAAGTCAATGTCCTTGATCTCGAAATCCATGCCTTTTTCATGCAAAACAAACCGGCAACGCTGAGAAAACGGGCAGGTCGTTCCAGAGTAAAGAACCATCATAATGTTGTCATCCCAAAACAAAAAATGGCCAGGGCGAACAAACACCCCAGCCTGTACATGATTAAGCCAAATAGCTTACTTGATGTCTTTCCAGTAAGCGGCGTTCAAGCGCCATGCAAAAATGGTGAATACGCCAAAGAACAACAGCACGATCACGCCCAACTTGAAGCGGTCTTCCCGTACAGGTTCAGCCATGAACACCAGGAAACTCGTGAGGTCGGCCATGGCTTGGTCGTACTCTACCTGAGTCATGGTGCCAGGCTTGACCTGCTCGAATCCAACGAACTGTTGAATTTTCTTGGTCGCATCGTGCGGGTCAGTCACTTCTTCGTACTTGGCAACTCGCTCACCCTGCAATTCCCACAACACATGCGGCATGCCCACGTTCGGGAAGGCCATGTTGTTCCAGCCGGTTGGCTTGGAAGGATCACGGTAATAGGTGCGCAGATAGGTGTAAATGTAATCTGCACCCGGGCCATTTGAAGAAGCGCGTGAACGTGCAATCAACGACAAATCAGGGGGTGCCGCACCAAACCATTTCTTGGCATCTTTTGGATCCATAGAAATATTCATGGTGTCGCCCACGTTGTCAGTGGCGAACATCAGGTTTTCCTTGATCTGCTCATCGGTCAAACCAATGTCGCGCAAGCGGTTGTAACGCATGCTTTCAGCAGAGTGGCAATTCAAACAGTAATTGGAAAACAACTTGGCACCGCGTTGAAGCGCGGCCAGGTCATTCGTCAAATCGGGCGCCTTGTCCAAAGGATAGTTGCTGCCCGCACCGAGAACCAGTGAGGGAACAAGCGCCAACAAAGCCAGTAGTTTTTTCATCATTTAATCCTATCTTCTCCAGTTCGTCGTCCAGTCAGCTTGGTGCGCATGCTTAGTGCGGTTGAAACACAACACGGTCAGGCACAGGCTTGAAGGTGCCCAGCTTTGACCACCAAGGCATTGCCAGGAAGAACAGGAAGTAGTACAGGGTACCAATCTGGGAAACGATTTGGCCAATGTCTGATGGTGGCTTCACACCCAGATAGCCCAACACGATGAAGTTGATTACGAACACCGCGTATATCCACTTGTGCAGCGCTGGGCGATAACGGATTGACTTCACCTTGCTCTTGTCCAGCCATGGTAGGAAGAACAGGATAACAACCGCGCCACCCATGGCCACCACACCCCAGAACTTCGCATCCAGACCCAGGAACGGGAATGTGATGGCACGAAGAATGGAATAGAACGGTGTGAAGTACCAAACGGGAGCGATGTGCGCTGGTGTTTTCAACGGGTCAGCTGGAATGAAGTTGTTGTATTCCAGGAAGTAACCACCCATTTCAGGCGCGAAAAACACAATGGCAGAAAACACCATCAGGAACACGCCCACACCCAAGATGTCGTGCACGGTGTAGTAAGGGTGGAAAGGAATACCGTCCAGAGGCTTGCCGTTGGCATCCTTCTTTTCCTTGATTTCAACGCCGTCAGGATTGTTGGAACCCACTTCGTGCAAAGCCACCAAGTGCGCAGCCACCAGACCCAGCAACACCAGTGGAATGGCGATCACGTGGAAGGAGAAGAAACGGTTCAGGGTGGCATCGGAAACCACATAGTCACCGCGAATCCAGATGGCCAGATCAGGACCAATCACCGGAATTGCAGAGAACAGGTTCACGATCACCTGTGCACCCCAGTAGCTCATTTGACCCCATGGCAACAGGTAACCAAAGAAAGCCTCGGCCATCAGACACAGGAAAATTGCAACACCAAAAATCCAGATCAGCTCACGGGGCTTGCGATAAGAACCATACAACAGGCCACGCATCATGTGCAGGTAAACCACCACGAAGAACATGGAAGCGCCGGTGGAGTGCATGTAACGCACCAGCCAGCCCCACGGTACATCGCGCATGATGTACTCAACGGACTGGAAAGCTTTTGCCGCATCTGGTTTGTAGTGCATGACCAGGAAAATACCGGTCACGATCTGGATGACCAACACCAGCAAGGCCAGTGAGCCAAAGAAGTACCAGAAGTTGAAGTTTTTGGGCGCATAGTACTCGGACAAATGCGCTTTATAGGTCGAGGTCAGGGGGAAACGCTGGTCAATCCAGCCCAACACGCCTGTTGTTTCGACTTTTTTGTCTGCCGCCATAATTACTACTCCTCGCTCTCAGATGTCAGGCGTTGTTCTCGTCTACACCGATCAACAACTTGGTGTCTGACAAATATTTGTGGGGTGGCACTTCCAGATTGTCCGGTGCCGGCTTGCCAGCATAAACACGACCAGCCAGGTCAAACGTGGAACCATGGCATGGACAGAAGAACCCGCCTTGCCAATCATCAGGCAAGCTAGGCTGGGGGCCTGGCTCAAAACGCGCTGAGGGCGAACAACCAAGGTGCGAGCAGATACCAACTGCAACCAGATATTCGGGTTTGATAGAGCGGTGGGGATTGCGTGCGTATTCGGGGGTCAACTGGTCGGGGCTGCGCTCGGAATTCGGGTCAGCCAACTGGTTATCCAGCTTTGGCAGTGCTTCCACCACGGCAGGGTCGCGACGAACAACCCAAACTGGCTTTCCGCGCCATTCGACAGTTTTCATGTCGCCTGGCTGCATGCCAGAAATATCAAGCTCAACTGGCGCACCGGCTGCTTTCGCGCGCTCGGAAGGTGCCATTGAAGTCAGAAACGCGCCACCAGTTGCCGCAGCCGCTACACCACCCGCTGCACCGCAAGCGATCATCCATACGCGACGTTCTTTGTCTACAGGTTGATTATTGCTCATCAAAATAACCCCGAAAGTAAAATCCAGTGATCCATGCAACCGGAGATTGTACCCCACCAAGCTTAAAACAAGGAACAGTTTTGGGGAGAATTTCCATCAAATGCTGAGTGGACAGAAACATTTGCGGCCATACATTAGAAAACATCTAAACCGCAACGAACAAATCACGGAAAATCACTTCAATACCATAGCGTTGTGCAATCCATTCGCCCAGGGCCTTTACACCGCAACGTTCCGTGGCATGGTGACCAGCACCCAGCAAGCTGACATTGCATTCACGAGCCACATGCACGGCAGGCTCGGACAACTCACCAGTCAAGTACAAATCGGCGCCCTGCAAAGCCGCCTCCTCCACATAACCGGGCGCCCCGCCAGTGCACCAGGCCACTGTCGCCACACGGCGTTCGGGATCGCTGTTCCCTTCCACTTGAACATGGTGGCCCAATACACTGCTTACCTGCTGAACCAGTTCACTCAGCGGCTGAGGTTTGGGCAACACACCCAAGTGAACCAAACCCTTGTCGCCCACCACACGAGTGCTGGGCCAACCCAGCATTTTCCCCAACTGGGCGTTGTTGCCCAGCTCAGGGTGTTTGTCCAGCGGCAAGTGGTAAGCAAACACGTTCAAATCATGGCCAAGTGCCAATTGCAGTCGCTCCTTTCGAAACCCGGTCACCACCTGGGGATCGCCTTTCCACATCAGGCCATGGTGAACCAAAATCGCATCGGCATTCAGTTCAACCGCCAGCTCAATCAGCGCCCTGGATGCGGTGACACCCGTCAACAGCCGCTGAATGCGGGGTCTGCCTTCCAACTGCAGCCCATTTGGGCAATAATCTGACATACGAGCCTGATCCAGCAATTCCCGCAAATCATGTTCCAGCACATTCCGATCCACTGAAGCCAACGGCGCACCCCTGCATCTTGATATGTTGAAAAAACTCTGGCTGACCTTTGCTCAGGCCTTAACCATACTTCTTGCATTGTATTTCATCACCGAAGTACTGCGCCCAGAGTGGGTACCCAACTGGCTGCAAAAGCCGGCTTATCAAACAGCCCAGCCCGAAGGTGTGGCTGGCTACCGCCATGCCGTAGACACTGCCATGCCGGCCGTGGTGAATATTTTCACCAGCAAACGCGCCAACAACTTGCCCAAGCACCCATTTTTCGAAGACCCGGAAATTCGTAAATTTTTCGGCGATGAACTAGAGGAGCAGTTTGAGCAAGAAGAGCAAGCCTCTAGCCTGGGCTCGGGTGTCATTGTGAACAGCGACGGTTTGATTGTGACCAACCAGCACGTGGTTGAAGCAGCCGATGAAATTGAAGTCAGCCTTAACGATGGACGAACCACCAAAGCCGAGCTGGTGGGAACCGACCCGGAAACTGACCTTGCCGTGCTTCGAATCAAACTCGATAACCTGCCCAGCCTGAAATTTGCCGCCGATGAAACAGTGCGGGTGGGCGATGTGGTGCTGGCCATGGGCAACCCCTTCGGCGTGGGCCAAACCGTGACCATGGGCATTGTGAGTGCGTTGGGTCGAAACCACATCGGCATCAATACGTTCGAGAACTTCATTCAAACCGATGCAGCCATTAACCCCGGCAACTCCGGCGGAGCGCTGGTGGATACAGCAGGCAATCTACTGGGGATCAACACGGCCATTTACAGTCGCTCGGGGGGCTCATTGGGTATTGGCTTTGCCATCCCGGCCAAAACCGTTCAAGGGGTGTTGAACCAGATTGTGCGCACCGGCACGGTGACTCGTGGTTACATTGGCGTAGAGCAACAAAACATCACCGAAGAACTGGCCTCGGCATTTGATTTGCCACAAAAAGACGGTGTAATTATTGCGGGTATTGTGAAAGATGGCCCCGCGGACAAAGCTGGCCTGAAAGTGGGCGATATTCTGCTGAAGCTGGACGACAAAAAAATTACAGACACCACGCAGATGTTGAACCAGATTGCGGCTTACGCACCGGGTGATAAAAAATCGGTGGAGTTGTTGCGTGATGGAAAAACAGAAACAGTCACGATTGAAATTGGCGTGCGCCCAAAACCTGGCGACTTCTTGAAACGGCCTTGATTCATCATCAAGGCCAATCCGCCTGGCTTATGCCCCAACTTATTCCAGAATTTGCTGACGTTGTTTGCCGATGATTTTGGCAAACAAAATACCCACCTCGTACAAGATACAAATTGGGATGGCAAGAAACAGCTGAGACATCACATCGGGCGGGGTCACGATGGCAGCAATTACAAAAGCCGCCACAATCACATACCCACGAATTTCCACCAGTTTTTCTACGGTAACCACACCCAGGTACACCAACACCACCACCACAATGGGCACCTCGAAGGTCATGCCGAAAGCCATGAACATGGTCAGCACGAAGCTCATATAAGCTTCAATGTCAGGTGCTGGCGTGATGCTTTGCGGGGCGAAATCGTTGATGAAGGCAAACACCTTGCCAAACACAATGAAATGACAAAAAGCAATGCCCACGAGAAACAGCACTGTGCTGGAAAAAATAATGGGCAAAGCCATTTTTTTCTCGTGTTGATACAAGCCTGGCGCAATGAAGGCCCAAGCTTGATACAACAAGATAGGCAGAGAAATAACAAAGGCCACCATGGCAGTCAATTTCACGGGCACCATGAAGGGTGTGATCACGCCCGTGGCAATCATCTTGGTGCCTTCGGGCAGAGCGCTTTGAATGGGCAGGGCCAACAAATCAAAAATGTAAGCTGCACCCGGGTAAGCCATCAAGGCCACAAACACAATCAAAAAACCAACCACGGCGCGCAACAAACGATCGCGCAGTTCGACCAGGTGACTGACAAAATTTTCTTGCTGACTCATTACCCATGCACCTTGTTATTTGGCCTCTACCTTGGGGGCAGGCCCCACGGGTTGCGCTGGCGCTGGCTCTTCCGCCTTGGGCGGAGATTGTGTGTTTGAATTGGCGGTAGCCACGGCGGCTGGCTTGCTATTCTCAAGCTCCGCTATATCATCTTCGATTGATTTCACGGATTTGTTCAAATCAGCCTCGGTGTCTCGCAAGGTGGTTTGTACATCACCCTCAACCTTACGAGCAGCAGTCTGCATTTCTGCCTGCAGCTTACGCAACTCGTCGATTTCCATTTCCCGATTGATCTCAGACTTCACGTCGCTGACGTAGCGTTGGGCCTTGCCCAACAAATGACCAACCGTTTTGGCCACCTTGGGCAGTTTTTCAGGACCTATCACCAGCAGCGCGATCACTGCAATGATAAGCATTTCCGAGAAAGCAATGTCGAACATGCTGCGCGCCGCAAAAAGGGGAAATTAACTGGAAGATTTCTCTTTGGCTTCGACGTCGATCGTGTCCGACTTCTTGTTGCGATCATCGGCCAATTTGGCGGCATTTTGCTCACCTTCCGAACCACCCTCTTTCATACCGTCCTTAAAACCTTTCACCGCACCACCCAGATCAGATCCGATATTGCGCAACTTTTTGGTGCCAAACACCAACATCACGATAACCAGCACAATCACCCAGTGCCAAATGCTAAATGAACCCATGACTTACTCCTGATATGTTTTTCGTGTCTCGTTGCGTTACAAGGCTGGCATGCCGAGCATAACGCCCAATGGTTTGTTGCCGCCAAGTATATGCACATGAACATGATACACCTCTTGGCAACCCACCCTTCCAGTGTTCACGATGGTTCTGAAACCATCATGACACCCTTCTTGCTTGGCCAATTGACCCGCAATGGTCATTATTTTTCCCATCACGGGAATGTCTTCTTCAGTGGCATCGGCCAGCGTGGGAATGTGCTTTTTCGGAATAATCAGAAAGTGCACTGGCGCAGCTGGCTTGATGTCGTGAAACGCGAGGATATCCTCGTCTTCATATACTTTTCTGCTAGGGATTTCCCCAGCGACAATCTTGCAGAAAATGCAATCTGACATGTCTCATCCCCTTTTGAAGTATTTATCGGGGCCGATTGGCCTTCTCAACCAAACCAGACAAACCCATGCGACGGTCCAGTTCGGCCAGCACATCGGCAGCAGTCAAACCGTGCCAACCCAATAACACGAGGCTGTGAAACCACAAATCGGCTGTTTCAGCGATCACTTTGGCGGGGTCTTGATCTTTAGACGCCATCACCAGTTCGCAAGACTCCTCACCGATCTTTTTCAGGATCGCGTCCTGCCCCTTGTGGTGCAAATTCGCCACATAGGATTGCTCAGGGCTGGCTTGCTTGCGTGCTTCCAGCACTTCGGTCAAACGCTCGAGCAAATCTCCAGACGCTTTTTCAAGGTCAGCCATGCTTGTTCATTCCTTATTTTTGCCGTACATGTCGGAAGGGTCTTTCAGCACAGGGTCTTTGGCAACCCACTTGGGCTTTTCACCCTGCACACCTTCCAGCGCGTAATAAAAGCAGCTTTCACGGCCCGTGTGGCAAGCAATACCGCCCACCTGCTCCACCATCAGCACCAGCACATCACCGTCACAGTCCAGGCGAATCTCCTTCACCTTTTGCTGGTTGCCCGATTCCTCACCTTTGTGCCACAGTTTACCGCGCGAACGTGAAAAATACGTTGCAAAACCAGTACTGGCTGTAATTTCGAGTGCCTCGCGGTTCATCCAGGCGACCATCAATACGCGTTTACTGAGGTGGTCTTGTGCAACCACATTCACCAAACCTTTGTCATCGAAACTGACACTATCCAGCCAATTTTCTGTAATTAATACATCCTTGCTCATGGCGAATGCCCCTTTACAGCCGAACTGTAATGCCGGCCTTGGCCATATGGGCTTTGGCCTGCTGTACAGTGTACTCACCGTAGTGAAATATGCTGGCCGCCAAGACAGCACTGGCTTTGCCTTTGATGACACCATCCACCAGATGGTCGAGGTTGCCAACGCCGCCGCTGGCGATCACGGGAATGGAAACCGCATCGGACACTGCGCGGGTCAATTCCAGATTGAAACCGATTTTGGTGCCGTCGCGGTCCATGCTGGTCAATAGCAATTCACCAGCACCCAAGGCCTGCATTTTGCGCGCCCATTCGACGGCATCGAGCCCTGTGGGCTTTCGGCCACCATGGGTGTAAACCTCCCAGCCTGGTTCGCCATTGCTTTTGGCCTTGGCATCAATGGCCACCACAATGCACTGGGAACCATACTTCGTAGCCGCCTCTGCCACCAAGTCGGGGTTAGTCACTGCCGAAGTGTTGATGCTGATTTTGTCAGCGCCCGCATTCAATAATCGGCGCACGTCTTCTACCTTGCGCACACCGCCCCCCACAGTCAAAGGAATAAACACCTGGCTGGCGACAGCTTCGATCACATGCAGAATCAGGTCACGGTCATCGGATGAGGCTGTAATGTCAAGGAATGTGAGTTCATCTGCACCCTGCTCATCATAACGACGTGCAATTTCAACAGGGTCGCCCGCATCACGCAGTTCCACAAAATTGACGCCTTTAACCACCCGACCTGCGGTTACATCCAGGCAGGGGATGATACGGCTTGCAAGCATTAGTAGGCTTTTCCGTTCAATTCATCCGCCAGAGACTGGCCCTTGGCGAAATCGAGCGTGCCTTCGTAAATGGAGCGACCACAAATGGCACCCATCACTCCCTCATGCTCAACCGCACACAGCTGCTTCACATCGTCCAGGTTGGTAATGCCGCCTGAGGCAATCACCGGGATGGTCAATGCATTGGCCAGGCGAACCGTGGCTTCAATGTTGACGCCGCCCAACATGCCGTCACGGCCAATGTCAGTGTAAATAATGGCCTCTACGCCATAACCTTCGTACTTCTTGGCAAGGTCAACCACGTCGTGGCCGGAAATTTTGCTCCACCCGTCGGTGGCCACTTTGCCTTCCTTGGCATCCAGGCCCACAATAATTTGACCGGGAAACGCACCGCACGCGTCATGCAAAAAACCGGGGTTCTTCACTGCGGCAGTACCGATAATCACATAGCTCAAACCATCGTCCAGGTAACGTTCAATGGTATCCAAGTCGCGAATACCGCCACCCAATTGCACCGGAATGGCGCCGCCCACAGCATCCAGAATGTCAATAATGACACCCTCGTTCACGGGTTTGCCCGCAATCGCACCATTCAAATCGACCAGGTGCAAGCGGCGCGCGCCACTTTCAACCCATTTCATGGCCATTTCGACCGGGTCTGCCGAGAAAATGGTGGCATCGTCCATATTGCCTTGCTTCAGGCGAACACATTGACCGTCTTTCAGGTCGATTGCTGGAATGAGTAACATGAGACTGTGTTGTTAACTATTCAAGTGAGTGGAAAAAATAATCGATAAAAACTCAGGGGTTCCATCTTAAAAAATTGGAATACAGCCTTAAGCCGTCCTCCGCACTTTTTTCAGGATGAAACTGTGTTGCAAAGATGTTATCCCGTGCAATGGCGCAGGTAAAGCGAACACCGTAGTCTGTTTCACCCGCAACGTGTTCTGGATTCACCGGGTTGACGTGATAACTGTGAACAAAATAAAACCATGCGCCGTTTTCAATGCCAGCCCACATGGGGTGCTTTGTGCGCTGGTTCACCTGGTTCCAGCCCATGTGGGGCACCTTCAAGCCACACTCTACAGTCAGGCGGGGATCAAACTTCACCACGTCGCCCGCAAACAGGGAAAGGCATTCGGCAGGACCCTCGGCGCTACGTTCCATCATCATTTGCTCGCCAACGCACACGCCAAACAAGGGTTTTGATTCAGCAGCGCGGTACACGGCTTGCATCAAACCTGATTCCCGAAGTGCTTTCATGCAGTCTGGCATGGCACCCTGCCCAGGCAGCACCACCCGGCTGGCCCGATCGATCAAGGCAGGGTCGTCGGTGATCTGGATTTCCTGATTGTCGAGCTTTACATGTTGCAAGGCCTGGGCAACCGAACGCAGGTTGCCCATGCCGTAATCAACGACGGCAACTAGACTCACAAAGCACCTTTGGTACTGGGAATGGCACCCTGTTGACGTTCATCAATCGCAACTGCCATGCGCAATGCACGGCCAAAAGCCTTGAACACAGTTTCACACTGGTGGTGTGAGTTCACACCTTTCAGATTGTCAATGTGCAAGGTGCACAGGGCGTGGTTCACAAAACCCTGGAAAAATTCAAACACCAAATCCACATCGAAGGCGCCAATGCTGGCCCTGGTGAACGGAATATCCTGATGCAATCCGGGACGCCCGGACAGATCGATCACCACGCGCGACAGGGCTTCGTCCAGCGGCACATAGCTGTGGCCGTAACGCACAATTCCTTTTTTGTCGCCCAGAGCTTTCGTGAAGGCCATACCCAAGGTAATGCCGGTGTCTTCCACAGTGTGGTGAGCATCAATGTGCAGATCACCCTTGGCCACAATGTGAAGATCGAACAGGCCGTGGCGCGAAATTTGTTCCAGCATGTGGTCCAAAAATGGCACACCCGTGTCGAGGTGGCGTTCACCTGTACCGTCCAGATTGATTTTCACGGTGATCTGGGTTTCCAGGGTATTGCGGGTAACTTCTGCGGTTCTCATGATTGTCTAAAATGTTATGCGGCCTTGGTGGCCACTTCGTCGATGGATTGTTGCACAGCCACCAAAAACTGCTGATTCTCTTGCTCAGTGCTCACGGTAACGCGCAAGCAGTTTTGCAACAAGGGGTGGGCCTTGCCCACGTATTTCACCAAGATACCCTTGTTTTTCAGGGCTTCAAAGACTTCAAGCGCATTCGGGATGCGGAAAAGTACAAAATTGGCGTAAGAATCAAACACTTCAACGTCGCCATTGGATGTTTTGAGGTTTTTCAGGGATTCGGTCAGCACATCGCGCTGATCGCGCAGCAGCCTGGCCTGGGTCTCAAAGGCTTCAAAATGCTCGAGCGCAAACTGAACCGCAATTCGAGTAAGTACATTCACGTTGTACGGCGGGCGTACTTTGTCGATTTGCTCAACCCAGGCGGGGCTGGCCACGGCATAACCCAAACGCGCACCAGCCAAACCAAGCTTCGAGAAAGTGCGCAGCACCAGAACGTTGGGAAATTCAAGGACCCGGGCCATGAAGGATGCATCGGCGAAAGCCTCATAGGCCTCATCCACCACCACCAAGCCAGGCGTGGCCTCAATAATCTGCACAATTTCAGCTTCGCGCAACGCCACGCCGGTGGGGTTGTTGGGGTAGGCCAAAAACACCACTTTGGGCTGATTGGTCGCAATCGCTTTCAGCATGGCCGGCATGTTCAGCGTGAAGTCGGGGTTCAGGTCGACTCCCACAAAACGGGCATGGCTCCATTGGCTGTACACGGCATACATCACGAAGGTGGGCACGGGCGAAAGCACCGCATCACCAGGCATGCAGCAGGCACGAATAATCAGATCGATCAGTTCATCCGAGCCATTTCCAAACAACACATGCGCCGCTTTGGGAATGGCCGTGCAGGCGCGCAAGGCTGCTTCCAGCTCCAGTGCTTTGGGCGCGGGGTAGCGGTTCAGTTCCGCAGTTTTTAATTGCTGCGCAAGCTCATCCAGCAAAGCTGCAGGCATGCCCTGGGGGTTCTCCATGGCATCCAGCTTTAACATGCCGGCCGAAGGAGCCACCACGTAAGCATTGGTGGCCTGCACATCAGCACGAATTGTTTTTTGAAGTAGGCTCATGGTGCGCTTAGTCTGCCTTTCTGAATTTCGGGCCTACGCGATACTCGGCAGAGCGCGCGTGGGCTGGCAGGCCTTCGCCATAGGCCAACTCGGCAGCCACCTCACCCAAAGTGCTGGCACCTTCACGGCTGGCAAAAATAATGCTGCTGCGCTTCTGAAAGTCGTACACACCCAAGGGTGAGCTGAACCGTGCCGTACCCGCAGTGGGTAACACGTGGTTGGGGCCAGCGCAATAATCGCCCAGCGATTCGCTGCTGTAAGGCCCCATGAAAATGGCACCGGCGTGGCGTAACTTCCCAACCCATGCGTCCGGGTCTTGCACACTCAATTCCAGGTGTTCGGGTGCAATCTGATTGCTCAGCTCGCAGGCTTCTTCCATGCTGCGCACCTGAATCAAGGCACCGCGATTCTTCAGCGATGTAGCAATCACAGTGGCACGCGGCATGGTGTCCATGAGGCGTTTGATACTGGCCTGAACATTGTCGAGAAATTCCTTGCTGGGGCTCAACAAAATGGACTGCGCCATTTCATCGTGTTCAGCCTGGCTAAACAGGTCCATGGCGATCCAGTCCGCATTGGTGCTGCCGTCGCAAATCACGAGAATTTCAGAAGGACCAGCAATCATGTCGATGCCGACTGCACCAAACACGCGGCGCTTTGCTTCGGCCACATAGGCATTGCCTGGGCCCACAATTTTGTCCACACGCGGCACGGTTTGCGTGCCATAGGCCAATGCAGCCACCGCCTGCGCCCCACCAATGGTGAATACGCGGTCAACGCCGGCCAAGTGCGCAGCGGCCAACACCATTTGGTTTTTCACGCCACTGGGTGTGGGCACCACCATGATCACTTCTTTTACGCCAGCCACTTTGGCGGGTACGGCATTCATCAGCACGGAAGACGGGTACGCCGCCTTGCCACCGGGCACATACAAACCGGCGCGATCAAGCGGCGTGACACGTTGCCCCAGGCGGGTGCCGTCGGCCTCGGTGAATTCCCAGCTTTCGGCTACCTGCCGCTCGTGAAATGCACGCACGCGTTGCGCGGCCACTTTCAAAGCCTCGCGCTGGGCGGAATCCAGCGTGTCGAAAGCAAGCTTGAGCTCATCTTGGCCAATTTCCAACTCGGCTGCGCTGTTGGCTTTCACTCGGTCAAATTTCTCGGTGAACTCCAAAAGGGCTTCATCGCCACGTTTTCGCACTGCATGAATAATGTCTGCCACCGCACCTTCTACATGCGGATCGCGTTGTTCTTCATAGGCGAGCAATGCACGAAACTGCTCGACAAAGTTGGCATCTTCTGTAGACAATCGACGAATTTGGGAAGACATTGTTTACTACCTTTAAAATTTCACGCTACTGCTTGGGTGAACACATCCAGAATCGGCTGCAAAGCCTCGTACTTCATTTTCAATGCCGCCTGGTTGACCACCAAACGGGAAGATATTTCACAAATTTCCTCAACCTCGACCAGCTTGTTGGCACGCAAGGTTGAACCGGTGCTGACCAAATCGACGATGGCATCGGCCAGGCCCACCAGTGGTGCCAGTTCCATGGAGCCATACAACTTGATCAAGTCCACATGCACCCCACGGTTGGCAAAGTGCTCGCGGGCACTGTTGACATACTTGGTAGCGATGCGCAAACGCGCACCCTGCTTGACTGCGCTGGCATAGTCGAAGCCCTCAGGGGCTGCCACGCACAATCGGCATTTGGCAATATTCAGGTCAAGCGGCTGGTACAAGCCCGCACCGGAATGTTCAATCAGCACGTCTTTTCCGGCCACGCCCAAATCGGCGGCCCCGTGCTGCACATAGGTGGGTACATCGGTTGCGCGCACGATGATGATTTGCACATCGGCACGGTTGGTACCAATAATGAGCTTGCGCGATTTTTCGGGGTCCTCGGACGGCACAATGCCCGCTTTCTCCAGCAGGGGCAGCGTTTCCTCAAAAATGCGTCCCTTGGACAGGGCCAGTGTAATCATTGGGCTACTCTCGTCACATCTGCGCCCAGTTTGCGCAGCTTCTCTTCCATTCTGTCATACCCGCGATCCAGGTGATAAATGCGGTCAATTCGCGTTTCATCGCTGGCAGCCAAACCAGCAATCACCAGGCCAGCAGAGGCGCGCAGGTCGGTGGCCATCACCGTGGCGCCATCCAGCCGTTCAACGCCTTTGATAATCGCCGTGTGGCCTTCAATTTCAATGTTGGCCCCCAGGCGCACCATTTCCTGAACGTGCATGAAGCGGTTCTCGAAAATGGTTTCGTTGACCACTGCTGTACCATCGGCCACACAGTTCACTGCCATCAGCTGGGCCTGCATGTCCGTGGCAAAGCCGGGAAATGGCGCTGTGCGCGCACCCACTGCCTTGGGACGTGTGTTCATGCTGGCATGAATTTTTGTGCCGTCCACTTCAATGCTCACACCCGCCGTGCGCAGTTTTTCTATGGTTGCGTCCATGCTGTCTGCGTCGGTGTTGTTCAAGGTAATGTTGCCACCGCAGGCTGCCACAGCACACAGAAAGGTGCCCGCCTCAATTCGATCAGGCATCACTTGGTATTCGCAACCATGCAGCTTTTCAACGCCATGAACGGTAATGGTATCGGTGCCAATACCTTCAATTCTTGCGCCCATCTTCACGAGCATTTTCGCCAGGTCCACCACTTCAGGCTCACGGGCGGCATTTTCGATGATGGTAGTACCTTCAGCCAAAGCGGCTGCCATCATCAGGTTCTCAGTACCGGTCACGGTCACCATGTCGGTCACAATGCGCGCGCCCTTCAGGCGCTTCGCCTTGGCATGAATGTAACCTTTTTCAATGGTAATTTCGGCACCCATGGCCTGCAGGCCTTTGATGTGCTGATCAACCGGGCGCTGCCCGATGGCACAGCCACCAGGCAAGCTCACGCTGGCCTCACCAAAACGGGCCACCAAGGGGCCTAGCACCAAAATACTGGCGCGCATGGTTTTCACCAAATCGTAGCTGGCGATGGGCTCCGAAATTTCTTCTGCCCGCAAGGCCAGTTGGTTTTCACCATGCCAAAAACACTGAACACCCATGGAGCCCAGCAAGCGCAGGCAAGTGTTGATGTCGCGCAGGCGGGGCACATTGGTAATGGTGACCGGTTCGGCGGTCAGCAAACTTGCACACAAAATGGGCAAGGCCGCATTCTTCGCGCCAGAAATCGACACTTCTCCGTGAAGCGGCTTTCCGCCACGAACCAAAAATGAATCCATTGAAGGGCAGTCCTTTTTACACTTGTTGTTGAGCCCATTCCGCGGGCGTCAATGTTTTCATCGACAGGGCGTGAATCTCGGCACGCATTCTGTCACCCAGTACTGCATACACTTTTTGATGGCGCTGAATGGCACGCAGTCCTTCAAACGCACTGGCCACGATGACCGCCTCAAAATGCTGACCGTCACCAGACACGGTGAGGTGCTCACATTCCAAGCCCTGCGCAATATAGCCGCGAACGGTTTCAGGCAACAACATGATTTTTCCTATCCTTTTGATTCAACAGCACTATTATCCCCTCAATTTGTAACCAGAGGTCACCATGCGCATCGCAATTACGGTCAAAACCACCCAGGCAGAAAGGCCAATGGCCAAGCTGAACCAGGGACTAACATCGCTGACGCCGAAAAAACCGTAGCGAAAACCGTCGATGAGGTAGAAAAACGGATTGAAATGCGACACGGTTTGCCACACGGCCGGCAGGGAGTGAATGGAATAGAACACACCCGACAAAAAAGTGGCCGGCATAATGATGAAGTTCTGGAAGGCGGCCAGTTGGTCGAATTTTTCAGCCCAAATACCGGCAATTACCCCCATGGTACCCAGCAAGGCTGAACCTACCAATGCGTGTACAAGAATCCACACCGGGTTGTACACATGCAAGCCGACAAACGCCACCGTGACCAACAAAACCCCCAAGCCAACCGCGATGCCACGGGCCATGGAGGCCAGCACGTAAGCAGAGAAAAACTCCAGATGTGACAAAGGCGGCAACAGCACGAACACCAGATTGCCTGTGATTTTTGACTGAATTAAGCTTGAAGAAGAGTTGGCAAACGCGTTCTGAAGCACCGACATCATCACCAAACCAGGCACCAGGAATGCGGCATAACTCACGCCGGGATAAGGCTCTACTTTGCCATCCAGTACATGCGAGAAAATCATGAGGTAAAGCAAGGCTGTAACCACTGGGGCCAGCACGGTTTGAAAACTGACCTTCCAGAAACGAAGAATCTCTTTCTTGAACAAGGTTTGCCAACCAGTCATTTGGCACCCCCACTCATCAGTTGCACAAATACCTCTTCAAGATCTGGTTTTTCGATACTGCACTCCAATACATCCAAGTGGTCTTTGCGACATTGCGCAAGTATTTGCTCGATTTCTGCAGGTCCATTCAATGCCAAGGTGTAACGCCCTTCACTGACCTGAGCCTTCAATACCTTGGCTTGCAGGCTGGCGGGCAACACACCATTCAACTGCATGTTCAGGGTTTGATTGGCATGCTTTTTCAACAGGTTTGGCGTGGTGTCCACAGTCAGTACCTCGCCCTTTTTCAACATGGCGATGCGATTACACAGGGTTTCTGCCTCTTCAAGGTAATGCGTGGTCAGCAGAATTGTGTGTCCCTTTTGGTTCAGGCCAGCAATGAATTTCCAAAGCGTTTGACGCAGTTCCACATCAACACCTGCAGTAGGCTCGTCCAGCACAATCACCGGCGGCTTGTGAACCAGGGCCTGGGCAACCATCACACGGCGCTTCATGCCGCCCGACAAGGTGCGCATATTGTTGTCAGCCTTGTCCATGAGGCTCAGCGAGTGCAATAGTTCGTCAATCCAGTCGTCGTTCTTCTTCAAGCCAAAATAGCCTGACTGAAAACGCAAGGTTTCCCGCACCGAAAAAAACGGGTCAAAAACCAGTTCTTGGGGCACTATGCCAATGCTTCGGCGCGCATCGCGAAACTGATCCACCACGTCAAAACCCATGACCTTGGCTGCACCCGTGCTGGCCCGGCTTAGACCGGCAATAATATTAATCAGTGTGGTTTTGCCGGCGCCATTGGGGCCGAGCAAGGCGAAAAATTCCCCTTCCTGAACTGTGAGCGACACATTGTTCAAGGAACGGAATTCACCAAAATATTTGGATACCGAGCTTAGCTCTAGTGCAAACGACATGACTTCTCGCACCCATGAAAGGTGCTACAGGTTTTAGGAGAAGAGAGATTGTACTCCGTAGGCAGCAATCAAACTGTTCAGCTGCGCAGGAGGATGTTGGAGTTCAAGGGTTTTGTCTGATTTAAGCACTCGCTTGGCCGCGAGAATGACGGCCAATGCGGTGGAGTCCACATGCTTGACTTCGGAAAAGTCGATGACATGGTCGCCCAAGGCGAATGCCCTGGCGACCTCGGCGATCACTTGGTCTCCGTTGCGAACGGTAATTTGATCAACCGACACCTTCATATCAACCCTTCGCGTTCAGGGTTTTCAAGGTTTGAATCAAACCATCAACCCCTGAGCTGGACAGCACAGTGCCAAACTGGGCTTTGTAGGAATCAACCAACCACAGACCCAATACACTCAGGTCATAAATCAGCCATTTGCCGTCTTTCTTTTCGACACGGTAGGCCAAATCCACTGGCGGAGCGCCTTTCTGAATAACACGGCTATTCACGATCACATCCGTGTCTTCCGGGCGAGCCCGCAGACGGTCTACCTGCAGAGTTTGATCACCCACCTGCGCCAAAGCGCCGGAATAGGTTTTCACCAGAAGGGTGCGAAACTCTTTGGTAATTTGCTCGCGCTGCTCTGGCGTGGCTTCGCGCCAAGGCCGACCCACCACCAACTGGGTCATTTTCCGAAAGTTCACATTGGGCATCACTTTCTGGTCAATCAGGGCATCCAGCTTTTTGGGGTCAGCCAATAGTTCCTGCTTACGCGCCTTGATCTCTGTCAGCACTTCGTTGCTGAACTTTTCAACAAACTCATTGGCAGGCATATCCTGTGCCATGGCTGGCTGGGCAATCAGGCCAAAACCCAGAGCTGCAGCTGCAACCCATTGAAACAACTTGTTCACTGCAATATTCATGATTCTTCCAAAATGCTTGTGGTTAGTCTAAAAACGCAATACCTACCCAAGGGTTGACCACCCCAAAGCCAATCAGTTCAACAAACCCAAGCCAGACTTGGCCCGCTCGCTTTGCTGCAGGTCGATTGGCAAGCCAATGGGTGAATTTGAGTCGGGCTGAGTATTCGAGCCCGCGCTGCCCTGTTCAATCTGCATCAACGCAGCCTTGAAGGGTGGAAAGGACTCGGGAATGTGGCTGCGAGACTCTTCTTCGAAATCCTCATAGCCTTGCTCGTCAGGGTCAGGGGCACCATCTCGTACCAAACTGGCACGGCGCCTCAAGTAAGCGTCGCGCACGAAAGCGTATTGGTCGAGTGCCACGCGTTCTACCAGGTCAGTGGCCGGCAACAGACGTGCACGGGTATTCACCACATTCACAACCAGCAAACTATTGCGCACCCTGACGTCGTCATAGTGGTAAAGCGGATCAAGCGGCGCATCGACAAGCCGGGCAGGTGCGTCACGCAAGGTACTTGGCCCCAATAGAGGCAACACCAAATAAGGGCCCGAACCCACCCCCCACACGCCCAAAGTTTGACCGAAATCCTCGTCGTTTTTCTGGAACCCCAATTCTGTGGCCACATCGGCCAAGCCCACAATTCCGATGGTTGTATTCAGGGCAAAACGCGTGATGTCGCTTCCAGCAGCCTTGGGCTTGCCTTGCAGCAAATTGTTGACTGCTACGCTGATGTCATCAAGGTTGGAAAAGAAATTTCCGATCACGGTTTTGATTTCGGGCGGCGTTACCTTGTCGTAACCCTGCGCCAGTGGCTTCACCACCGCCTTGTCAACCACTTGGTTAAATCCGTCAACAGAACGGTTGAATCCTTCCAAGGGGTCTGACTCAGAAGGGGCGCGCATGCTGGTGCATGCGCTGGACAAGCCAAGCACGCCTAGCAGCAAGATCACTTTTCGAATGGACATTAACACTTCAAATCCCCTTCATCACTTTTCGGAGTCGCCTTCCGAGGCTTTGCTAAACAAAAACTGGCTAATCAGATTTTCGAGTACCACCGCAGACTGAGTACGCGCAAACTTCTCGCCACCCGCCAGGTTTTCCAGGTCGCCACCTGCTTCAATACCCACATATTGCTCGCCCAGCAAGCCTGAAGTGAGAATTCTAGCTGAAGAGTCCTTGGGAAACTCGAAGCCCTCCTCCAAATCCAGGGACACGACTGCACGGAATGTGACTGGATCAAGATTGATGTTGGCCACGCGCCCCACGGTAACGCCCGCACTTTTGACCGGCGCACGGGGCTTTAGACCACCGATATTGTCAAATTCAGCTGTCACCCGGTATTGGTCACCTGTGGTGAAAGAACTCAAATTGCCTGCCTTCAAGGCAAGAAATACCAGGGCTAGTGCACCAATCAGTACAAACAGGCCCACCCAAAAATCCACCGCCGTGTTCTTTTTCATACCTTCAATCCGTTAAATACTGAACATGAGTGCTGTAAGCACGAAATCGAGACCCAAAATGGTCAGGGAAGAAATCACCACTGTTCGGGTGGTCGCCCTGGATACACCCTCAGGCGTGGGCTGGCAGGCGTAGCCCTGAAACAGGGCAATTGAGCTGACAGCCACACCAAACACCACGCTTTTGATCACGCCATTGAGAATGTCATCGCGCACGTCTACACCAGCCTGCATTTGAGACCAAAATGCACCCGCATCCACGCCGATCAACAATACACCCACCACATAACCACCAAAAATACCCACAGCGCTGAACAAACCCGCCAGCAGCGGCAGGGAAATAAGGCCTGCGATCCAGCGAGGCGAGACAATACGTGCTTTGGGATCCACCGCCATCATTTCCATGGCAGTCAGCTGCTCCCCTGCTTTCATCAGACCAATTTCAGCAGTGAGCGACGTACCAGCCCGGCCTGCGAACAACAAGGCAGAGACCACCGGACCCAATTCACGCACCAGCGACAAGGCCACCAACAAACCCAAGGCCTGCTCGGCACCGTACCTGTTCAAGGTGTAATAACCCTGCAAACCCAGCACAAAACCCACAAACAGCCCGGAAACAACAATAATGACCAGTGAGTAATTGCCGATGAAATGAACCTGATCAATGATAAGGCGGGGGCGCAACAGGGCTTTGGGAAGCAACATGAACAAGGTGCTCACGAAACGCGCAAAAATTCCCAAGCCAGCGATTGTGGCAATAACACCGGCACCCAGACGGGAAACCAAGAGGACCGGATTCATGCAAAGTCCTCCTGTAAGTTGCGCGCGGGGTAATGAAACTTCACCGGCCCTTCGGGCAAGCCCTTGATGAATTGTTGAACGTAAGGATCCTGGTTGGCCTCTACCTCTGCCGGTGTGCCTTGCGCCAGAACTTTGCCGTTCGCAATCACGATGACATGGTCGCTGATTGCAAATGACTCGTGAATATCGTGTGTGACCACCACCGAGGTGGCACCCAAAGCATCGTTCAGCGTGCGAATGAGATTCGCCGTAATACCCAATGAAATCGGGTCAAGCCCGGCAAAAGGCTCGTCGTAAAAAATCAGTTCGGGATCCAGAGCAATTGCGCGCGCCAAGGCCACTCGCCGACTCATACCACCGGAAATTTCTGATGGAAAAAGATTGCTGGCCCCTCGAAGACCCACCGCCTGCAACTTCAATAGCACCAAATCGCGAATGGCCGCCTCGGGAAGGTTGGTGTGTTCACGCAGCGGAAAGGCCACATTCTCGAAAACGTTCAAATCGGTAAACAAGGCGCCAAACTGAAAAAGCACACCGATTTTTTTGCGAAATGCATAAAGCTGCTGCGTATTGGCAGTCACCACATTTTGGCCAAGCACTTGAACCTCACCCCGATTCACTGGGTACTGACCGCACATGAGACGCAACAAAGTAGTTTTGCCCGAACCGGAGCCACCCATGACAGAAACCACTTTGCCCTTGGGAATGTCCAGCGAAATGTTTTCCAGAATGAGGCGATCGGCATAGCCGAAATCCACGTTTTTTAATTGAGCAACAAAGCCCATGGGGGCTCCTTAATAAGCGAATACGAATTTGGGGGCTATTGTACCCCGAAGGACATGCGCCCACCATCCAAATGGTGATGGGCTCACTCACAAGGCATGACCACGAAGCGTGGAAATGGTTTCATCAAAGTATGATCCGCAGCACTTCAACCCTGAAAAGACTGCCCGTGCCATCACTGCGTGTGTTTTTAATTGGTCTTTGCACCGCCTTGACCGCTTGCGTGGCCACTCCACAGTCACGAAGCCTTGCGATTGCTCTACCTGAGGCACAGCAGACGCTCGAATTGAATGCAGTTTTTTGGGCAGATAAAGTTCAACACAGCAGCAACGCCTGGCAGAGACATCAACAAACATTCACCTTTCGGCTCGAAAACATACCCGCCAATCAAGTGCTTGAACTGATCTCTCGCGAACTAGAACTTGGCTATGAAATGGATGGCTGTGGCGACTCGCCGGTCAGCTTGGTGGGAAGAGACATGCCACTTCAACAGGTTATTGAAAGCCTGGAACTTCAAGCCGGGGCCAGCGTGCGCTTTGAAGCAAAACAGCTGTCCATGCGCTGCGAAGTTGATGAACTGAGGGTGTATACCCTCGACTACCTGTCAATTGCGCGGCAAATGAATGATTCATCGAGCCTGAGTTCGGCAATCGCTGGCGGCCCGCGCGAGTTAACGGATCGCCGGGAGACAGGCAATCGCTCAGAACTGATTCTGAACAACTCACAACAACACGATTTGTGGCAGGACATCGCAAGTCAAATTGAACAGATTATTCAGGTGCAGGTAAAACCGATCGAACTCTCAACCCGGGAGCGCGTCATTGATGAAGATGAAGACCGAGCCTATGCAAGTACACGCAACATTTCACCTCGCCGCGCACAACCCAATTTGAGAAGTACAACGGCGGTGTCCACCGAAAAACGGGACATCACGACGACACGCAAGGAAACACGCTCCGGGCGAGTCATCGCCAACCCGGAATCAGGAACCGTGTCGGTGATTGCAAAACCCAGCCAGCACCGCAGGGTAGCCCAGTGGCTTGAGCAAATTCAACGCAGGGTTGATCGACAAATCGTGATTGAAGCGGTCATCACCGAGATCTCGTTAAACGATCGCTATGAGCGAGGAATTGACTGGAACGTGCTTCGTCAAAACGGAATTACCGCCGGCCTGGCTGTGCAGGGGCTGAATCTGGGTAACCCAGCATTCACTGTGAATGCCCTGCGAACCACCAGCAACACCGACACCAATGTGGCCTTGCGCCTGCTGGAGGAATTCGGAAAAACCGAAGTGCTTTCGTCGCCGCGTGTCGTGACCATGAACCAACAGGCGGCCGTGCTGAAGGTAATCGACAACCGGGTGTATTTCACAACCGATGTTCAAACCAGCGCACCCACACAAAACAGCCCCGCTTTTTCCACATTCACTACTCAGGTTCAAACCGTGCCGGTGGGTTTCCTGATGACGGTGACACCGCAAATTGCAGACAACAATGCAATTCAGTTGCGGGTTCGCCCCACACTCAGTCGCATCGTGGGTTTTGTGCAAGATCCCAACCCAGCCCTGCAACAACTCAACATTATTAGTCGGGTACCCGAGGTACAAACCCGCGAACTGGAATCGATACTCCGATTGAAAAGCGGTGAAATGGCCTTGCTGGGTGGGTTACGCCAAAAAGAGAACAACAGCTTGAACCGAGGCATTCCCGGTGCCCCGGAATCTATCGACCTGATCACTCAAAGCGAAAACCGCGGTGAGAGCCACATTGAACTGGTGGTGCTACTTAAGGCAACCGTACTCGACAGTGCAACTGCGAATCAGCCACAAACCAGCAAAGAATTAAGTGAACTTAATAAAGCCCTGGCTGCCAGCCTGACCATGTATCAGGCTGGACAAAACAAAGCCCTGAACGCACTTCTTGCTCTCTTGATCGAACGTTATCCAGACACACCTGAACCCTTCTACAACATGGCACTTCATCAAAGCAGCCTTGGACACTTCACCAATGCCCTCGCCTACTTGTCGCAAGCCGAGGAGCAATGTGCGCTACACGAATGTTCACTACCCCTACTTACAGTACGTTCATTGATTCAGGCGAAACTTCAATGAAGCAAATACCGCCGGACACAGCCTTCAAGAACATTGACAACACGATTGCCTATGCCAGCGCAGCAAATGCATCGGACATACACATTACACCCTCACCCGTGAACTTCTGGGTGCGATTGCGTGTGAACGGAAAACTGGGGCAGGCGCAAGGTATTCCGAGCGATGCAGGCAGGTCGCTTATTCAAGCATTCAAGGCCGAGAGCAAAATGAATATTGCTGAAACGCGCCGCCCACAAGACGCACGGCTAACTCGCAACAACCTTGATCTTCGACTGGCCACCCACCCTAGCTTGCATGGAGAAAACCTGGTGATCCGGCTATTGAATACGCACAGCCGCATGCCCTTGAATCGGCTTGGCTTAAGTCAAGCTGCCCTGGCGCATATTCAACAACTGCTTGCCCACGAGCACGGACTCACATTGGTAGCTGGCGCAACAGGCAGCGGAAAAACAACCACGCTGCATGCGATGCTCAACAACCTGGGTGCATGTGCAGGTCGGATTGCAACACTTGAAGACCCAGTAGAAATCATCAATCCCGACGCAGTTCAAACCGACTTGTCACGGCTACCTCACCTGAACTTCGCCTCGGGCTTGCGTTCATTGATGCGCCAGGACCCAGACACCATTCTGGTTGGCGAAGTCAGGGATGAAGAGACCGCCGAACTCACCCTGAATGCTGCACTCACCGGACATCGGGTTTTTGCGTCTGTACACGCACCGGATTGCCTTGGGGCCATCAGCCGGCTCACCGAACTGAATGTGCGCCTGGGCAGCCTGATGAACTGCCTGAACGGCATTGTCACCTTGCGCTTGAAACCTGCAGAACAAAACGAACAACGCCAATTGTGGGCTGAAATTGTCAACCTGAAAAACATGCCCCGCAAAAAGGTACTCAGTTGCAAGAGCATTGATGAACTGATGCAACTTTTCTCATCGGCAAATCACCTTCCATTTCCATCATCGTCAACCTTGAACCCAAGCCATGAAAACTAAGCCACTTGGCGACAGAATAAAGCAAGCCACCTGGCGGACCTGGTTAGGCCAATGGGCTGAATTGTTGCAGTCTGGCATGCCCGCGCTTGATGCGCTTTCACTGAGCAGTGAACTGCAAAAGGGCCATTCACGAGGAAAACTTTTAAACTTGGGCTTATCCCGGACATCGCGCTTTCTCCAAGAAGGGCAGAACATTCAAACCGCCTTTCGTGCCGCATTCGGCAAAGTGCCCATGCACCTGGAAATTGCACTGGTGTGTGCACAGGCCAGCGGTGATCTTGGCTTGGCCTTACAAACCCAACTGGATCGCTGGAAAACCACCAGCGATGCACAACACACCTTGGGTAAAAGCCTTGTTTATCCAATGCTGGTTTTAACGCTGGCCTGCGCATGCTGGGTATTGCTTCATCACGTGAGTGCACCGCATTTAATACAAAAAACGAACACATCCACACCCACCATCACCTCGTCAGACAGCCTTCTTTTCATCGGTATTGTCGTGTTGTTAATTGCCACTTACTTCAAATTCAGACCCATCAACAATCAAACTGAATTACAGACGCTACTGCCACACAATCTTTGGCTTACATCGAATTTTTATCATGTGATTGCATGCGAACTCCATGCCGGCCTGGATTTGATGCACTGCCTACGCCACCGCACCCTGCACACAGCAAGCTGGTGGGGTGGTATTTATCTGTCAACGAAAACCCTGCAAAGGCTTAACAAGCTGATGTTGGGCATTCAACAACAGTTGAAATCGGGCATGTCACTAAGCCAGTCGATGCAGGCAGCCGGCGCACCTGGTTTCCTGGTGCGTCAAAGTCAACTGGCCGAGCAAACCGGCAACCTGGCTTACTGCTTTTTCTTGGCTTCAACAGTGTACGAAATGCGGGCGAGGGAAACCCAACAACGCCTGCAAAACACTTTGCCTTCAATCGCCTTGGCCATTGCCGCACTTACCCTTGCGCTGGCCTATCAATTCACATTGGCACCGCTGTACAACAACCTGACTGGCCTGTCATGACAACCACACCAATGCATGCTGATGTGTGGGTGATTGAGCAGGGCCACGCAATTCTGTTTCGGCAACAAGACCAGCAGTGGGCAGAAGAACAACGCCTTCCCTACAGTGAGTTTAGTGGCAGTGCAATTGCACTTTCCAGCTTCAGCTTGCCAGACACACTTGTGTACCTCAATGTATTTCAAAACAAGATTACGACCTCACCGTGGGCAGAGCACCGCTGGGCTGGAATTGCAGAAGACCCGCCGAGAATTATTGAATCACCGGCAACAGCCTTTCACCAAGAAGTACTGACCGAACTGCGCGGCATGGGACAAAGCGTTCGGATTATTTCTTCGGAAAAATCAGCACAATTCAATCGCGCTGTTCACATGGCACTTCTGAATACGCACGAATTCAAACACCTAAAGGATTTCTTGAATTCAAACAAATTGGGTATCAGCCAACTCCGTAGCAGCTTTCAACTTTATCTGGGGTTGTGGATCAAACCTTCTGCTCATTATCAGGTGGTTCGCGGTGCAGCAGTTGCTTGCGTGCTGGGTACTTTTCTTTTGATGAGTTGGCATACAAACCAACAACAATCAAAACTCGAGAAAGCGAATTTGCAGCACCTCAAGAATTCGCTCGATGCTGCGCCTCGCAACGCCAAAGAAGCGCCATTCGCGGATTGGCAGGAACAAATTCGAAAATTTGGTCAAGACGAACGCGCCAACCTGCTTTCACTGAAAATATTGTGGGACGAACAGGGAGAAATTCTGACCACTGCAGATTTGGCCCGAGCGCGAAAACGAGTGCCCAAGGGCTGCACGCTCAATAGCTCCACCCAAGCGCAATGCTCAGTTGGAGCAACAAACCAATGAGCAAACTGACAACGACAACACGGAGAATTGTTGGCTTTCGCTGGGTTCGCCCCGCAATCGATTTGGCATTGTTACTTACGGCCCTTTTTGCACTGGTCGCTCTGCGTAACATGGAAATTGAACAACAACTGAATAAGAAGCCAAACCTGCAAATTCAGCAATCCGTGCCAGTAAGAAAAACTCTTTTTCTGGAGCAACAATTCAATACCGAAGCCGACTTGTGGCAAACCTGGACCACTTGGATAAACACCAAACAGCCCGATTCAGGGCAATGCATTGTGGAGACAAAACCCACCCCAGTTGACACACCGTTTTATCTGTTGTGCTTTGGCAAAGAGCCCGCCAGCACTCGATCGAATATTGCGATCAACAACCCCCTGCCGGGCAAAAACCTTTTTGTAGCACCCTCAATTCCAACTTCAATAAAAGCTGAAGAACCCGCGGCGAAAATTTCCGCGCCCGCCTACAAGGTACAAGGCTGGATAATCACCCAGCAAGGTCAAAAAACTTTTGACCCTGTTCAAAAAAAGTGGCTGCCATGAGAAGCGCGTTTCAACAGCGGGGCTATTCATTGTTTGCACTTTTAATTCTGATTTTGATGCTGGGTTTTGCCGCTCTGGAATTTCGCAACAATGAAGCTTTCAGGCAAGGGCTTTTGCTTCAACAAAAGGCCCGTGAAACCCAAACACTTGAACAAATTCGAGCCAGCTTGTTGGGCTTTGCTTCCAGCCAGGGTTTGCACAGCCAAAGTCATTTGGGCCACCTTCCTTGCCCAGCGATTCAACCGGGCGAACCTGCGCAAACCACTTGTTTGAACAAAGCCTGGGGCTACCTGCCCGTTCATAGCAAAATTGCCATCAACTATCTGAACGCAGGGGTTGATGCGCGCTTCAACGAACTGGAGCCATCAACCAACATGCAATGGCAGTACGCGGTTTCAAGCCAGTTGATTCAACCGAACGCTTTGGGCTGGAGTCGTTGGGTGAACTACGCCAAACCGTCAATTCAGGTTCGAATTCCGGCTGAAAACAATCTAATCAAAACAAACATCGTTGCAGTGGTCGCAAAAAGCGTTATACCCATCGCAGAGCATCAGTACGACATTTCCTCCCCCTATGTTTTGCTTCACCTGAGTGAATTACGAACCCACATGAAACGGGTACAACAGCATCAACTTAAAAGCACACTGAATGCATGGCAACAACTCAACCCGCAATTCAACGCAAGCACGAGTACCCATGAAAACATGGTGCTTGCCGACCCGTTTTCCAAGCTGTATGAGCCCATTGACTCAGGTTGCCAATGCCGCTGCACAAAAACGCGCTGCAGTTGCCATTGCCAAAACGCAGGCCACTGGATGTCGTCAGCTTCATGCTTGGACAACAATCCAAACTGCACAAGCCACAACACACAAACCGATTGCACCAGCCTGGCCAACCAGCCCTGCGTATTCAATGGCCCAGCCCAAATGAAAAACCTGTGGCCAGTCAGCCACTTCGAACCCATCGCTGCCATCAACAAATCATGTCGTCCTACCCACAGCAACCAGTGCCCGCTGAGTCAAAACAGCACGGCTTGCACTTGTCGCTTTTCCTGGCCCGACAACACCTTGTCCAGTCTCAATCAATTCAGTTTCAAACTGACAGGAACACCATGAATTGCCGCCCACAATCCTTCACTGCCAACGCACATGGTTTCATGCTGATTGAAGTCGCGCTTGTAGTGGTACTCATGGCTATTATTCTTGGGCCGGTGCTTCACCTCTTGGCCAGTCAGCGCGAGAAAGACAAGGTACTCACCCACCTTGATTCACGACAGCGCATTCTTGAAGCAGTGGAGGGTTTTGTACTGGCCACAGGCAGGCTGCCGTGCCCGGCAGGCCTCGCCAACGGCGCTGAATTGCGCAGCGGCGACGCCTGCACCCACAAGGAAGGCTGGCTTCCAACTGCCACGCTGGCAAGCTGGGGAATCAGTGGCCAGTGGAAAATGGCAGTGGCCACGCTGGAACAGGCCGGCGAGCCTGCCCGGAATGCGCTGGTTTCGGCGCAACCTTTCGCACAACTGAGCCCGCAACAGTTAACCGAAATTGTCATGGCTCCTTACACCGCCAACCACGCAATCGGTACCGGGCCATTGCCTGCCATTCATCTGTGTCAGCTTGTGCAAGGCCATGCAATTCCACCCAATGTGAATTCAGGTTGCGGCGCGCACACCTTGCTGAACGCCACCACGGTTTGGCTTGCATATCCGGTTCACGACCTGGCCAACCAAAATCGGTACCAACAATTTTTTATCAATCCCGATCAACCCGCAACCAACCCGGTCTGGCTCTCGTTTGAACGCCTGAACTGGCTTTGGATGAAACGCGGCGCACTCGACACACCACACATTCAGGAGAATTAAATTGACGCATCCACGAAAACACATTCAACGCGGATTTTCACTGTTGGAACTGGCCATTGCACTGGCCGTGCTGGCCATACTTGCTGGCGGTGTGCTAAAGGGCCGCGAGTTGCTCAATAGTGCGCGCGTGCAAGCCACCATGACCGACATCGCCAATCTGGAAACTGCCTTGTCAGCTTTTCAGGCACGCTATTCAGCATTGCCCGGCGACTTTATTGCGGCAAGCGCAGCAGGACTTTCCAACAGCGGCGGCAACGGCAACGGATTGATTGAAGGCGATGAAACCTGCAATGTATTTACGCATCTTCAGCTGTCTGGCTTTATTCAAGGCGATTTCACTGGCGGAAGTGATGAATCGGGCAACTGCACTGCAAGCAGCACCATGGGCAACCAGTTCAGTGGCCAATACCTGCTCAGCAATCAGCTGCAAGGCCCCAACTCCCGGGAAAATGCAATGGCCTTGCTGATCGGCGAAACCATCCCGGTTGCCCAACTTGCGGAGATTGATCGCAAACTCGATGATGGCAACCCCTTGCGCGGTGCAGTGCAAGTGCTCAGTGGCGAGGAAGAAGTTTGCACCACCGAAGCCGGCCAGTGGGACGAAGCGCAAGGCGCTGATTGCGCAGCGCTCTATATTATTCGTTAAGAAGCCAACTTAACGTCCCATGGACTTGCGGCCAAGAATGATGGCCTCCGCCAGGCTCAAGGCATCCGGCTGACCTTTCAGCACCAGGATATCCCCCGACTCCAACTGTGTGTTGGGGGAAGGGTCTCCACCACGAATGCCGCGCCTGCGAATCGCGCTGACTTCGATATCCAAGTCCAGAATACCCAACTCGGCCAGGCTTTTGCCCACGCCACTGGCCCCCGGTTCCACGAATACGGAATGCAAACGGACCCATTGGTTCTCGGGTGTGTCCGCCTCGTCGTCTACGCCACGAAACACCCCCCGAAACATTTGATAACGCGATTCACGAATGGCTCGAATCTGCTTGACCACCCGCGAAACAGGCACACCCAACAACATCAAGGCCTGCGAGCCCAACATCAAACTGCCTTCAAGAATTTCGGGCACTACTTCAGTAGCTCCAGCCGCGGTCAGTTTTTCCAGATCACTTTCATCATAAGTGCGCACCACCACTGGCACGTTGGGCGCCAAAGCACGTACCGCAGTCAACACTTTTTCAGCAGACTTGAATTCCGCAAAGGTAACCACCACGCAAGAGGCCCGCAACAAACCGGCGGCAACCAGTGTTTCACGTTTCGCAGCATCGCCAAACACCACCGAATCGCCAGCAGCAGTGGCTTCACGAATACGGTCTGGATCCAGGTCCAAGGCCACATAATCCAAATCTTCACGGTCCAGCAACCTCGCCAGGTGCTGTCCACTGCGGCCGAAACCGCAAATCAGCACGTGTTTGGTCGTGGCAAGGCTTTTCTGGGCAATTTGGTGCAACTCAAGCGACTTTTGCAACCATTCCTGGCTGGAAAAGCGCAATACGATTCGGTCTGCGTGTTGAATCATGAAGGGTGCCGCCAACATGGAAAGCACCATGCTTGCCGTGATAGTTTGTAACCAGGGGTCGGGTACCAAAGCAAAACCGGCCGAGCCCGTGTTGGCCAGCAACACAAAACCAAATTCGCCGGCCTGCGCCAGGTAAATACCGGTCCTCATGGCGGTGCCCATGTTGGCACCGAAAATTCGAGCCAGTGCAGCAATCAACACCAGCTTGGCCAACACAGGAAGTACGGCCAGCAAAATAACCCAGTACCAATTCTGCATGACCACTTCCGGATTCAACAGCATGCCAGTGGTCACGAAGAACAGGCCCAGCAGCACATCCCGGAAGGGTTTGATGTCTTCTTCCACCTGGTGTTTATACTGGGTCTCTGCTATCAGAATACCCGCCACAAACGCACCAAGCGCCAGCGACAGTTCAGCCAGTTCGGTCAGCCAAGCCAAGCCCAAGGTAATCAGCAGCACATTCAGCACAAACAATTCCTGCGACTTGCTGCGGGCCACGAAAGTCATCCACCAGTTCATCATGCGCTGGCCAAACACCAGCATCAGCCCCAGCACCAGCGCTGCTTTCACCACCGCCAGGCTCAAAGTCACAGTAAGATTTTCGGCCCCCTGCCCCAGCGCAGGAATGATAATGAGCAGCGGCACCACGGCCAAATCCTGGAACAACAAAATTCCCATGATCTGGCGTCCATGGGGGGAATCCAGTTCAAGCCGCTCGGACAACAATTTGCTGACAATTGCAGTGGAAGACATGGCTGCTGCCCCCGCCAGCACAAAGGCTGTACTCAGTGGAACTTCCAGAAAATAGCCAGCCAGCACACCCAGGCCCATCACGCCCAGCATGGTCAGCCCCACTTGCGCCAAACCCAGTCCAAACACCACTCGGCGCATGGCATGTAACTTGGGCAAACTGAACTCAAGACCAATTGAAAACATCAGAAAAACAACACCGAATTCAGCCAAGTGGCGGGTTTCGGGTGTGTCGGGCACGATGCCGAACGAATATGGGCCGATCAGCGTGCCCGCAAACAGATAGCCCAGCATGGCGGGCAGCTTCCAGTAACGGAACAGCGAGACCGCCAACACGGCGACCAGCATGAGAATCAAAGAAAGCTCTAGAGCGTTAGGCACGTTTAATGCTTAGGAAGTGGAGAGAATTGGCACGCGCTTTGCTATACTG
This sequence comes from Limnobacter olei, assembly GCF_029087225.1. Lineage (GTDB taxonomy): Bacteria > Pseudomonadota > Gammaproteobacteria > Burkholderiales > Burkholderiaceae_B > Limnobacter > Limnobacter olei. Next base: position 128,171 of record NZ_JARFJD010000003.1, read on the forward strand.
CCCTGAAAAGAGCACAGCCTCAAGCACCTTCGTTGCTTAAGTCTATCAGGGTCTACCATGTCGAAAACACCGTCGAATAATGACAAACACGATTTTCTGGCCATGGCCAGGGAAGCGCTGGCCATTGAAGCCCAAGCGGTCTTGGCACTGTCCGAGCGCTTGAATGATCAGTTCAGCCAGGCAACCACCGCAATACTGAATTGCAAGGGTCGAGTCATTTTGGTCGGAGTGGGCAAGTCGGGCCTGATTGCCAAAAAAATTGCAGCCACTTTTGCCAGTACCGGTACTCCCTCCTTTTTCGTACATGCCACTGAGGCGTCCCACGGCGATTTGGGCATGATCACCCAAGAAGACGTTGTTATTGCCCTCTCTAACTCAGGAAACACTGAGGAACTGGTGGCGGTATTGCCAGCCATTGCACGCCGCGGAGCAAAAATAGTCGCCATGACCGGCAAACTCGATTCAGCACTCGCCCGTCAGGCCGACCTGGTACTGGACTGTGGCGTTGAAAAGGAAGCCTGCCCCCTTAATTTGGCCCCAACCGCAAGTACAACAGCGGCATTGGCCCTGGGCGATGCCCTTGCCGTGGTGGTGTTGAAGGCGCGAGGTTTCAGCGAAGAAGACTTCGCCCTGTCGCATCCTGGTGGCAGCCTGGGCCGCAAACTGTTGACCCATGTCAGCGATGTCATGCGCAAAGGCGACCGAATTCCCACCGTGGCGCCATCAGCCAGCATTTCCAATGCCATTCTGGAAATTACCAAAAAAGGCTTGGGAATGACTGCCGTGGTGGGGGTCAACAACAAGCTGCTGGGCGTTTTCACCGATGGCGACCTGCGCCGCCTGATCGAACAAGGGCTGGATTTGCGCGGCTTGCTGGTGAGTGAAGTCATGAACAGTGCACCCAAATGCATTTCGCCTGACAAACTGGCCGTCGAGGCAGTTCGCATGATGGAGGTCAGCCACATTAGCCAGGTGGTGGTCACGGACGAGCAAGGTCATATCGTTGGCGCCCTGAATTTCCATGACCTGTTTGAAGCCAAGGTGGTGTAATGGATCAATCGACCGACCGCGAACCCACTGCTGCCCAAGCCGCGGCGCAAATCAAACTGATGGGCTTTGATGTAGATGGAACTTTGACTGACGGTGGCCTGTACTTCGGCAATGAAGGCGAAGTTATGAAACGCTTTAGTGTGTTTGATGGGCAAGGCCTTCGATTGCTGATGGACCATGGCATCAAGGTGATCTGGATTACTGCGCGCTCCAGCACCATTGTAGAAAAACGCGCCAAAGACCTTGGCATCTACCAGCTGGTTCAAGGCTGTAAAACCAAACTGCAAGCCTATGATGAAATTCGTCAACTACTTGGATTGGAATGGAGCGAATGCGGCTTTTTTGGAGACGATTGGCCCGATTACCCCGTGCTGAAGCAGGTTGCCCTGGCTGCCACCACCCAGCACTCCCCGGCGGCCATGAAAAACGCAGCCAACTGGATTAACACACGCCCCCCCGGCGATGGTGCTGCCCGCGAATTGTGCGACTTCATTTTGAGTCATCAAGCTGGCTATCAAAACCCCTGGGAAGCATCGTGAAACCAGTAAGTGCTTTCTTCAACCTGCTTTCGCAGTTCATACCGCTGCTGCTGACGTTCGCACTCGCCGCCACCTCGTATTGGTTTGCCATTCAGTCTGAACTGAGCCTGTTTAGCGCCAGCGGGAAAAGCGACCCCACCAGCAGCGACTATTACTTGCGCAATTTCTCGGTACAAAGCCATGACCTGACCGAGAACAAATATTCAATCATTCGTAGCAAGAAAGCCGAGCACATCCCGCAAGGCAACGTCTGGAACATCACCGAACCCGAACTGGAACAGTTTGAATCAGGCAACGGCATGGTGAAAGGCAACGCCCAAAAAGGCGTTTACCTGCTCGATACCGACGAAATTTTCTTGCGGGACAACGTGGTGGTGACCAGTCAAAACGAAGGGCTTCTGACCACCATGAAATCTGAAGAAATACGGATCGACAATATCACCAACGAAATTTCAACCGATAAGAATGTGCTGGTTACCCGGCCTGGCCAACGGTTTGAAGCACGGGGTGCCACACTGAACAACGACACTGGCGAGTTGACTGCCCAAGGGTCAATCAAGTTTCGCATAGAGGCCAAACGATGAAACGCTCCACCTGGATTTCCCTCGCACTGGCTGCGCCTGCACTGGCCCTAGGGGTTTGCGCGCAAGCACTGGAATCTGACAAACAACAACCCACGACCATTGACGCCAACCAGATGACTTACAACGAAAAGTCAAATGTGAACGTTTTCACCGGCAATGTGCTGTTAACACGTGGGAGCTTGGTGATTCGCGGCGACAAATTAACACTGACCGAACGCAGTGACGGTACCCAGTTTGCCACTGTCGAAGGAAAACCTGCCCGCTTCAAACAGCAGCGTGATTCGGAGAAGCCCAATGAAGTACTGCTGATCAACGGCACCGGCAACACGATTGAATTCGACGGCAATAAATCGATAGTGACACTGACAGGTGCTGCCAGTATTCAAAAAAGCACCAATGGTCAGCTCACTGAATCGATCTCGGGTACCAAAATTACGTACGAGCAAAACACAGAATTCCTGAATGTGGTGGGTACGCCCAACAGCAGTGGTTCCTCTCGCGTGCAGGCGGTGATCAAACCAAAAACCCAAGAGACCGAGCCCACACCCACAGGGGGCAGCAAGTGAGCAACACCCCAGCACACACCTTGACAGGACAAGGACGCCTTCAAGCACTTAGCCTACGCAAAGCCTACCGCAGCAAGCGAGTCATTGAAGATGTTTCGCTGCACGTGGACACAGGCGAGGTGGTGGGCCTGCTGGGCCCCAACGGCGCTGGCAAAACCACCTGTTTCTATATGATTGTGGGCCTGGTGAGTGCCGACGAAGGCAATATTTGCCTGGAAGGCTGCGACATCACCTTGCAACCCATTCACGAACGCGCAAGAGCGGGGCTTTCTTATCTTCCTCAGGAAGCCTCGGTGTTTCGCAAACTGACGGTGGAAGAAAACATTCGTGCAGTGCTTGAAATTAATCCGCCCAAAGACAGAACGGTGGACCAGGCAGTCGAAGACCTGCTCAACGATCTGCAAATTGCACATATTCGCACCTCACTTGCCGCCTCACTCTCGGGTGGCGAACGCCGCCGCCTTGAAATTGCGCGTGCGCTGGGTAGCCAGCCTCGCTTCATTTTGCTGGATGAGCCCTTCGCTGGCGTAGACCCGATTGCCGTGCTTGAAATTCAGCGAATTGTGGCGTTTTTGAAATCCAAGGGCATTGGTGTTCTGATCACCGATCACAACGTACGCGAAACCCTGGGTATTTGCGATCGCGCCTACATCATCAGCGCAGGCCGAGTGTTGGCCTCGGGCAGCCCCGAGCAAATTGTAAAAAACGACGATGTACGCCGCGTGTACCTCGGCGAACACTTCCGGATGTAAAGCTGAACCCCCATGAAACAATCCCTTCAGCTTAAAGTCTCGCAAAACCTCACGCTCACGCCGCAGCTGCAGCAGTCCATTCGCCTGCTGCAATTGTCCACGCTCGAATTGCAGCAGGAAATTCAGCAGGCGCTGGCCGAAAACCCGCTGCTGGAGTTGGCTGACGAAGAGGCCGTGGAAGGCGAGCGCACTTTAAGTCTGGACAGTAGCAATGGTGAACTGCATGAGCCGCAAGGCGACAGCTTTGAAGCCGACCCCGACCCCCGCAAAACCAGCGAGCCGGTCAGCGACCAACAAGCCGAACAAGACAACCAGAGCGAAGAAATTGTTCAGCGCGAAACCATCGACTCCATTCAAGACAACTGGGAAGGCGATTGGCGTGACAACAGCGGCGCAGGCGCCGACGGAGATGAAGAAAAACCAGGCCTGCAATTGGCCGCACCCGACAGCAGCCTGCATCAGCACCTGATTGAGCAGTTACGCATGACGCAGGCCAGTGAACGGGACAAAAACCTGGTGCTCTGGCTGATCGACTACCTCAGCGACGACGGCTACCTGACTGTTGAACTCGAAGACCTGTGGGAAACCCTGCAGGACGAGCCTGACCTGGAGTTTGAAGAACTCGGCGCGGCCCTGCGCCTGCTGCAAAGTTTTGATCCGCCCGGTGTGGGTGCGCGCAACGCAGCGGAATGCCTGTTGTTGCAACTGGCACAACGCAAAGACATCACCTGCCAGCACAGCCTGTACACCCACTGCCAGCAAATTATTCGTGATCACTTGGGCTTACTGGCCCAGCGCGACTTCACCAAGTTGAAGAAGGCTTTAAACGTCGACGAGGATGTGCTGAAAACATGTCATCAAATCATTCGCTCACTCGAGCCGTTTCCCGGTGCGCGCTTTCGCCGCATTGACGACGACCATGTGGTGCCCGACGTGATCGTGAAAAAACTCAACGGTCAGTGGCATGTTCAACTGAACCCGGATGTGATGCCAAAAATTCGCATCAATGAAATGTATGCCTCCATTTTGCGATCTCACCGCGGCCAAAGCGCACAACTTAGCGCCCAACTGCAAGAGGCCCGCTGGTTGTTAAAAAACGTTCAGCAGCGATTTGACACTATTTTACGGGTTAGCCAAGCCATCGTAGAACGTCAAATTGGCTACTTCAATCACGGCGAAATCGCAATGCAGCCCTTGGTTCTGCGGGAAATTGCCGATTTGCTGGGTCTGCATGAATCGACCGTGTCAAGGGTTACCACGCAAAAATATATGTTGACGCCCTATGGGTTGGTTGAGCTAAAGTATTTCTTCGGAAGCCATGTTTCCACCGACTCAGGTGGCCAGGCTTCCAGCACGGCCATCCGTGCACTCATCAAGCAACTGATTACTGCGGAGGACGCCAAGCAGCCGATATCTGACAGCCAAATCGCCGACCTACTCGGTCAACAGGGCATCGTGGTCGCAAGACGCACGGTCGCTAAATACCGGGAATCACTGAAAATACCCCCGGTGAACATGCGCAAGTCGCTTTAACCGTTAAAGCTTCCCCCCGCAGCAACGAAAGGAGATACCTTATGAACTTGAACATCAATGGTCATCATCTGGAAGTTACCCCAGCGATTCGAAACTACGTCATCGAAAAACTGGATCGGGTGAAAAGGCATTTTGATCACGTCATTGATGCATCGGTGACCATCTCGGTGGTCAAGCTGGTTCAAAGGGCAGATGTCACGCTGCACGTTCGCGGCAAAGACATTCACGCTGAATCAAGTCATGAAAACCTCTACGCCGCCATTGATGCGCTGGCCGACAAACTGGATCGCCAGGTACTGCGTCACAAAGACAAACTGACCAACCACAACCACACTCCCATGAAACACCAGGTGGTCGAAGAAGCTGAATAAACCTCTGTAATTTCAGGGAAAATCAAAAGGCGGACTTCCATCCGCCTTTTCTGTTTTTATGGCGTATAATCGGCCCCACGATTAGAAGCGGGTCTCAGGAATCAACAGCGATGAACTTGATCGCAAATCTACTTCCACCATCCAACATATTGTTGGACACACAGGTCACCAGCAAAAAGCGCGTGTTTGAACAAGCCGGTCTGGTCTTTGAAAACAACCAAGGCATCGCAAGATCCAAGGTGTTCGACAGTCTGTTTGCGCGTGAACGTTTGGGCTCCACTGGCTTAGGTCAGCAGGTGGCCGTACCGCATGGCCGCATCAAGGGCCTGCGCGAACCGATTGCCTCGCTGGTGCGTGTGCAAGACCCCATCCCTTTTGATGCCCCCGACGGCCAACCCGTCAAGCTGCTCATGTTTTTGCTGGTGCCTGAAAGCGCAAACCAACATCATCTGGATATACTGTCAGAACTGGCTCAAATGCTGTCTGACAAAGATTTCCGTGAGAAACTCATGACAGAATCCGATCCCGGCGCCACTCACCAACTGATCGCCAACTGGGAGCCTTACCAACCCGCGAGTTAAGCCTGTGAAGCAACTGAAAGAACTGATCGAAGCCAACCGCAACAAACTCAAGCTTGACTGGCTGGCCGGTTTAAATGGTGGTGACCGCCACCTGGATCTTCAGTGTTTTGCTTCCTCTGATCTCGTAGGTCACCTCAACACCATTCACCCGGGTCGCATCCAGGTATTTGGTCGACAGGAAATCGAATATTTCGCCCGCATTAGCGACGAACGCAAAAAACACCAAATCGACAAGCTGATTGAAGGCGATCCACCCGCTGTCATCGTGGCGGAATCATTTCAACCGCACCCACTGCTGAAAACCGCCTGCGACGAATCCAACATTCCCCTGCTCGCCACACCCCTGTCGGCCGCCGAAATCATCGACTTTCTGCGCGTGTATATCAACAAATGGCTCGCCCCCACCACCATGATGCATGGCGTTTTCATGGATGTGCTGGGCATGGGCGTGCTCATATGTGGCGAATCAGGTTTGGGCAAAAGCGAACTGGGCCTGGAATTGATTTCACGCGGGCATGGCCTGGTGGCTGACGACGTGGTGGAGTTCTCGCGCGTGGCCCCCAACTACATTGAAGGCCGCTGCCCGGAACTGATTCGCAACCTGATGGAAGTGCGCGGCGTAGGCCTGCTCGACATCAAGGCTATTTTTGGTGAAACCGCGGTTCGCCGAAAAATGCGGTTGAAACTGATTGTGCACCTGGTGCGCAAAGCCTCGCTTGAATTGCACCAGGAACGCTTGGTGACCGAGCAGCAATTCCAGGAAGTATTGGGCCTGCCCATTCGCAAAGCCATATTGCCAGTGGCAGCAGGCCGTAACCTGGCCGTGCTTCTGGAGGCCGCGGTCCGTAACACCATTTTGCAAATGCGGGGCATCAATACACTGGACGAGTTCATGGTGCGTCAACAAAAAGCCATGCTCAGTGAGTTGGGTGGCATCGACCACCTCCAGGTTGACCCCGACACTGAAACGGACATCGGCCATGATTAACATGAAAGTGGTTTTGGTCACCGGCCTTTCAGGCTCAGGCAAATCAGTTGCAATTCGTGCGCTGGAAGACTCCCACTTTTACTGCGTTGACAACTTGCCGCCGTCCTTCATTCCGCAAGTCATCCAACGCTTGTCCTCCGAAGGCATCACCCAAATTGCGATTGCGGCCGACGCTCGCACCGGGCGGGACATTGTCGATGTACCCCAAATTGTCCAGGCCCTGAAAGCCGACGGGACCGATGTGCGCATTCTGTTTCTCGATGCCGACGATGAAACCCTGATCACCCGCTACTCGGAAAGCCGCCGACGTCACCCCATGAGCGCACGCCTTGGCGAACAGGCCACGGTGCAAGAATGTGTTGATGCGGAACGAGAAGCGCTCGAACCGCTGAGAAACATTGCAAGCTGTATTGACACCTCAGCCTTGCAACCCAACGTGCTGCGGCGATGGGTGCTTGAAACTGTGGAAGAAGAATCGGCCAAACTTACCCTAGTGTTTGAAACTTTTGGTTTCAAAAAGGGCCTGCCTTCCGATGCCGACCTGGTGTTTGATGTGCGCTGCCTGAGCAACCCCTACTACGACAAAAGCCTGCGCCCCCTGACTGGCAAAGACGTGGAGGTTCAACGCTACATTCAGGCCGACGATCGCAGCGACCCGCTGATCAGCGACATCGAAACTTATTTGAGAAATTGGTTGCCGTCGTACTTGAATGAACAACGCAGCTATGTCACCGTGGCAATTGGCTGCACTGGTGGCCAGCATCGCTCGGTGTATGTGGCCGAAACGCTGGCAAAGCGTTTTACCAGCGAACCCCTACCTCAGATCGAGAGTGTTTTGTTGCGGCACCGCAGCCTGGGTTAACACCCGTACCTGACCAAGCAGTTTGTGAACAATTTTGGGCACTGGTTTGTCACCAACCGAGTAGCAAGCTGCCCATGCGCCGGGCACTTTCAGACGCAACACCTTGAAATGCATTTTGCGGTGGGTTAATTCATGTACCAGCCAAGGTTGGCCCAGCAAACCGGGCAACTGTTGCTCAATGTCAGCACAGTGCGCCTGCAAGCCATAGTGTTCAACCCAGGCAATTGCAATTCGGGTTAAGCCTGCAAAATCAGGCTGACTATCGCAAGCTTCAAGTGGCGTGGTCCACAAGCCCTGCCAAATACCTTTCTCCGTTTGCAGTTCAAGCAGCACTCCACCGCCCTCGTCTTCCACAATCAAGCTGACAAAATACAATTCGGGTCGAGCCTTTTTAGGCTTTGGGGTAGGCAACAAGCCCACCATGCCTTTTGCCAAAGCCACACAACTTTGCATCAAGGGGCAGGCCGAGCAGGCCGGGTTGCGCGGTACGCAGCAGGTGGCCCCAAGGTCCATTAAGGCCTGGTTGTAAACTCCCGGTTGTTGGGCTGGCACATTGGCATCGGCAATTCCCCACAAAGTTTTCTTGATCGTGGTTTGCTCCGGGTAACCTTCGATTCCGTAGTACCTGCAAAACACCCGTTTTACGTTCCCATCCAGAATGGGCGCCTGCACACCATAAGCCAGTGATGCTATTGCACCTGCAGTGGACTGACCAATGCCGGGCAAACTTTCAAGCTCGCTCACCGTTCGCGGAAACTGCCCCCCGAAACGAGCCACAACCTGCTTGGCACAGGCGTGCAAATTACGCGCGCGGGTGTAATAACCCAAACCCGCCCACAGCTGCATCACGTCCTGTTCCGGGGCGGCGGCCAAATCAGAAACCGTTGGGTAAGCCTGCAAAAAACGGGTGTAATAGCCCAGCACGGTGGTCACCTGGGTTTGCTGTAACATCACCTCACTAAGCCACACCTTGTAAGCATCTCCTGTGTGCTGCCAGGGCAGGGTTTGACGGCCGTGCTGCTTTTGCCAACGCACCAGCACCTCGCCAAATGGCTTTCCTTTCATCGGATTCATGGCTCGCTCATTCCTGGCATTGCGCACAATAAAACGTGCTGCGCTGATTCATCACACGCCTCTTCACCGTTGAGCCGCAGCGCTTGCAGGGCAGCCCCTCGCGGCCATACACATCACAATGCAATTGAAAATGTCCCAACTCGCCATCAATGGCCTGAAAATTACGCAAAGTGGAACCACCCCGCTCAATCGCCTCAGTCAACACAGCCACAACCGCTGCATGCAATGCCTGCACATTCGCTTTGCTTAAGCGCCCTGCTGCTTTGCCAGGGCGAATCGCACTGCGAAACAAGGCCTCGCAGGCGTAAATATTGCCCACGCCAACCACAGCAAACCCACTTAACAACAAGGCCTTGATCGACACTTTTTTGCCTCGCGTGGCCTTGAAAAATGAGTCGGGCGTGAATGCCTCACTGAAAGGCTCGGGCCCCAGTTTTGCAAACCGTATAAAACTGTTTTCCCAACCAGGCACTTTTTCGACGTACTCCACGCTGCCAAAGCGACGCGGATCGTTGTAGCGCAACACCTTGTCCCCGAAGTTCCATTCAATGTGATCGTGCTTGTCCCACGGAGTACTGGCACTCACAATTTTCATGGAACCCGACATACCCAAATGCACCACCAACACTTGCCCACCGAAATCCATCAACATGTATTTCGAGCGGCGCTCCACGCCTTGCAATATCTGCTTTACACAACTTTGCACTTGAACCGGCACGGGCCAACGCAAACGGGGTTGCCGCACGGTGCAAGCCAGCAGGCGCTGCCCTGTGAAATGCAGGTCTACGCCTCTTTTGGTGATTTCTACCTCGGGTAATTCAGGCATAAGCTAAAGCGCGCACGCGCATCTGTTAATGTGATAAAAATAAACGTGGATTCACCAGCTTTTCATTGGGTTCAACAGTATGACTTGTTTTAAATGGACCATCGCAGGCCCGGTATTTTTTCTGGCAGCCATCCTGACCACAGGCTGCGCCACCGTGCCCGCTGAACAGGGCGAACCAGCGCAACAGAAAATGTCTGCCGAGCAAAAGGCCTATGAAGCCCGTGTGGCCGACATGGTGAAACAAGACCCGCTGTTTGCCCTGCTTACTGCTGAAATTGCCAGCCAACGCGGTGACACTTATTCTGCCACGCTGGCATACACCGAGGCGGCCAAACAACAGCGCAATCCCGATCTTGCAAAAAGGGCGGTGGAAATCAGCCTGGCTGAAGGCCAATTGGACCTGGCCTTGAACGCAGCCCAAGTGTGGTCTGAATTATCACCCGGTGACAAACAAGCCAGCCGCTCCATCATGCTGCTGCAACTGGGCACCAATCGGGTCGATGAGGCAATGCCTGCACTCAAGGCTTTCTTGGCCGATGTGCAAACCGCCGAGACCGCAAACCCGGGGCTTGGGGGTTCCAGCACCGAGAAAGTTGCGCTGGACATGCTTCAACGCATCCCGGACAAAAACAAAGCGTACCAAACCGGTATCGAGCTGTTCGGCAACAATGCCGATGATCTGGAAGCACAAACCTTGCTCGCCCAACTTGCCAACAATTCCGAGTTGTACCCACAGGCAGTGGGCCACATGGAAAATGTGCTGCGCAAGTCCCCACAAGAACGCTTTTATGTGCTGATGGCCCAGTTCATGGAAAAACGCGACGGCAACCTGGATGCCGCCATGAAACTGGTCAACGAGCAGGCGCAGCTGCACCCCAACTGGTTTGGTGCGCGCCTTTACCTGGCTCGCAACCACACGCAGCTTGGGCAGTGGGCGCAAGCGCGGCAACGGTTTGCGGAAATGATCGAGCTTCAACCCGACAACATTCCCCTGTATTCCAGCCAGGGCTTTGTACTTACACAGCTCAAAGACTACAAAGCCGCCGAGCAGCACTTCAAGATTTATCTGGACAAAACCGCCCCAGCCGAGCGCCAGAACGAATCGCTGATACACGCCACGCTGTCTGACATGGCACTTGAACGCAAAGACTATGCGGCCGCTCTGAAGTGGTTGGATACTGCGCCCAATGCAGCCGACAATCTGGACATACAGTTGAAAAAATCAGCCTTGTTCGAAAAACAGGGCAATGCATTGTCCGCCAAGCGGGTACTGAATCAATTCAAACCCAAGAACGAAGATGAGTCTGTGCGACTGGCACTGGCGAAATCGCAACTCGCAGAATCGCAAAAGGCGCCCGCTGAAGCCGCCACCGAACTTGAACTGGCCTTACTGAAATTCCCGGACCAACCCGACCTGCTTTACGAGCGTGCCATGGTGGCTGAGCGGCAAGACGACCTGCCGCGTGTGGAGCAGTTCTTAAAGCGCCTTATCGCAGTTCGCCCTGAAAACCCACACGGCTACAATGCTTTGGGCTACACCTGGGCCGAGAATAATATTCGGCTGGAAGAAGCTTACGAGTTGATTAAAAAGGCAGTAGAACTGGCTCCCAACGACCCCTTCATTCTCGATTCACTGGGCTGGGTGCATTACCGCTTGGGCAAGCTAGACAGTGCCGAAGCAACTTTACAAAAAGCGTTTGGTCTGCGTCAGGACGAAGAAATCGGCCTGCACTTGCTTGAAGTGTTGCTTAAGTCTGGAAAAAAAGAAGAAGCACGTCAACTGGGTAGCCGCTTGACCGTTCGTTACCCCGACAGCAAAGCAGTGAAAAAACTGGTTCAACAGCTTGAGGGAATTTAAGTTCATGGCTTTATCAACATTGCGCCTGGCCTGTATCGGCTTGATCGGTGCAAGCCTGGCTGCCTGCAGCACCTTGGGTCAAAACCCAAGCACTGAAGTGGATTGCAAGTCGATCCAGTCAAGCTGCCACTACGGACGTTTTGGGCTTATCTGGAAAGTTGAACAAGCCGACGGGAAAATTGAAGCTGATTCCATTTCGGGCACCTATGAATGGCGTTCGGGCCGCACTGGGCCAAGCCAAGCCCCTGAAATTGCCTACCTGGAAGTCAACTCTACACTGGGTCCTTCGCTGGGCAGCGCAAAACGCCTGGGTAACTTTTACGAAGTTCGGGCCGCCGATGGCCGGGTGTATTTGGCCAAAGACTGGCAAAGCCTGTTCGATTTGATGTTTCCGGTTGAACTGCCTGCTGAAGCCTTGGTGCAGTGGATGGAAAACCCGAATCCCAATGAATTACCTACACTGCCCACCAACTGGGCTTGGGAAAACCAGAATGGCCGATACCGCGTGGTGTTTATCGAAAACAATACCTCGGGCCGTATCGACCTGATTCCGCAAGGCACCTTGGGCAAATAAAGCGTGAACGTCCCCAGCCCGGCCATACTCTCGGCCTTTTCGCCAGCCAAAATCAATCTGTTTTTGCACGTCACCGGCCGAAGGGCCGATGGTTACCACCTACTCCAAAGTATTTTTTGCCCAATCACGCTGGGTGACCAACTATCCGTGTCAGTGCAAACCAATTCAAGCCGTGAATTGGTCGTTCAGCGAAGTGGTGACCTAGTTCACATTCCTGAAGAAATTGACCTGACAGTTCGCGCCTGCAAGGCCTTTTATGCCCACGCCAACATTGGAATGGGCTACGCAGTGACTATTCATGTCAACAAACAAATTCCGGAACAGGCTGGCTTGGGTGGCGGCAGCAGCAACGCTGCCGCTGTACTGCGCCTGCTGCAACGGCACCACCAAAACCCGATTGAACCTGAACAACTGGCTGCGATTGGCCTGACGCTAGGGGCTGATGTGCCCTTCTTTCTCCAGGACAGCAGTGCTTTTGTCGAAGGCATTGGCGAGGCAATCACGCCAATTCCAGGCATTTCAGGGCATTTAATTGTCTACAAACCGCCACTTTCTTGCCCCACGCCCAAAATATTTAGCGATCCGCAATTGACACGCAACTCAAGTGACGTCAAAATAGCGGTCTTCGATTCGGCCCGCCGAATGAATAGTGAGTTGATGGCTTGCTTGCAAGCCAACACACAGAATGCTTTGCAAGCTGTTGTGTCACGCAACTACCCGGAATGGGAACAGCAGTTTGGTGTTTTCTCAAACTGTGTTGCAAAGCTCAACCCGCAATTGATTCGAATGTCAGGTTCCGGCTCCGCCATGTTTGCTTTGTTTGCCAGCCCAAGCCAACTCAGCACCGCAATGGCAGCAGTCGCCGATGCGCCTGAATTACAGCGTGGGCAGTTGTTTGAATGCAAAATCAAACCAAGCTGAATCGATAAAAGTTTTAGGGGAGTCGCCAAGTTGGTTAAGGCACCGGATTTTGATTCCGGCATTCGAAGGTTCGAATCCTTCCTCCTCTGCCAAAACCAAAGGGCCAGCCACCGGTTGGCCCTTTTTTTATTTCGCCAACGCACACGTCAAGCCCTGGGGTAAACAATGGCAACCGACAGCAGTCTAATGATCTTCACCGGCAATGCGAACCCTGCATTGGCTGAATCAGTGGCCAAACAGCTGAACATTCCGCTGGGCAAGGCTACAGTAGGTCGTTTCTCAGACGGTGAAGTCATGGTCGAGATCAACGAGAACGTGCGCGGCAAAGACGTGTTTGTACTGCAATCCACGTGCGCACCCACCAACGACAACCTCATGGAAATGATGGTCATGATCGACGCGCTCAAGCGCGCATCAGCAGGCCGTATTACCGCAGCCATTCCTTACTTCGGCTATGCCCGTCAAGACCGCCGCGTGCGCTCTTCACGCGTGGCAATTACTGCCAAAGTAGTGGCCAACATGCTGCAGGTTGTAGGCGTTGACCGCGTGCTGACCATGGACCTGCACGCCGACCAAATCCAGGGTTTCTTTGACATTCCCGTAGACAACATTTATGCATCGCCTGTTTTGCTCGGCGACGTGTGGAAACAAAACCTCGACAACCTGATGGTTGTGTCGCCCGATGTAGGCGGCGTAGTTCGTGCCCGTGCATTGGCAAAACGCCTGAACTGCGATTTGGCCATTATCGACAAACGTCGCCCCCGCGCCAACGTGGCGGAAGTAATGAATATTATTGGCGATGTGAAAGACCGCACCTGCGTGATCATGGACGACATGGTCGACACTGCCAACACCCTGTGCAAAGCCGCCGCGGCCCTGAAAGCCAACGGCGCGAAAAAAGTAGTGGCTTACTGTACCCACCCTGTGTTGTCGGGTGGTGCCATTCAACGTGTTGAAGAATCAGACCTCGACGAACTGGTAGTTACCGATACCATTCCTTTGTCTGAGGAAGCCAACAACAGCAAAACCATTCGTGTTCTGAGTGTTGATGAACTGCTGGCCGAAACAATTCGCCGCATCGTTCGCTCTGACTCGGTCAGCTCGCTGTTTATTGATTAAGTTTTAGGTAACAAGTTGTTTTGGGCTTTTTTGCGGACGCCCCCAAGTGCCGCATAACTTGGTTTCACTGGTCGCGGTGAAGTCAAATTTGGAGAATCAACATGAAAGTAGTTGCAACATCCCGCACAGAGCAGGGTTCCGGAGCGAGCCGCCGCCTGCGTCGTGCTGGCCAGGTACCTGGCATTGTTTATGGCGCAAATCAGGAAGCTCAGGCTGTGTCAATTGAACACAACCCCCTGTGGCACGCAATTCAAAAGGAAAAATTCCACTCCAGTATTCTGGATCTGGAAATCGACGGCAAGTCACAGCAAGTATTGCTGCGCGACTTCCAGTCACACCCTTACAAGCCACAGTTGCTACACATCGATTTCCAGCGCATCGACGGCAACCAGAAGATCCACATGAATGTGCCTTTGCACTATTCAGGTCACCTGGAAAGCCCAGCAGTCAAGCTGTATGCCGGTCAGGTTACCTTCGTGGCCAACCAGATCGAAATCGAATGCTTGCCCAAAGACCTGCCAGAATTTATCGCAGTCGATTGCAGCGTATTGGACGTCACCAAGCGCTCAATCCACGTGACTGATCTGCAGTTCCCTGAAGGTGTAAGCATCCCCAACCACGGTCAGCAAGACCTGTCGCTGGTTACAGTGAAAATCAAGGCTGGTGCTGCCAAGGGCGGCGACGAGTAAACCCTCGAAGTCCATTTAGTACCGGAAAAGCCGCTGCACTGAAGTTCAGCGGCTTTTTTTATGGGCACAATGTGGGCTCATTTATCAATCAAGCGCAAAACCCGAAGTGAACAACACACCCAATTTCGATGAATTGCCATTGGGCGATCAAATCAAACAAGTGATCGCACAACTGCCCACAAGCACGGTCAGCCTTGGTGAAATTCTAGACCTGGTGGGCCGCGACGGCATGCTTCTATTGGTGGCATTTCTCACGCTAGTGTTTATGGTGCCAGTATCAATTCCGGGGGTCAGCACCATTTTTGGCGCAGCCATTTTGTTGATTGGCATCAGCAGAATTTTCGGTCGAACTTTGTGGTTACCCAAGCGCTTCAAAGAACGCGCCCTACCCGCCGACAAACTGCGCACTGCGCTTGAAAAAGGCCTGGTGTGGATTCCTCGTCTTGAAAAAATCAGCAAACCCCACCGCATGGCTTGGCTAACCACAGGCCGAGGCATGAACATCATCAACGATGGCGGTTTGATTCTGGGCGCCGTGTTACTGATGGCACCCTTTGGCTTCATTCCGTTCTCCAACACCGTGCCGGGCGTTGCCCTGCTGTTTCTTGCCGTGGGCCTGATTCAACGCGACGGTACAGCTGTGCTGTTGGGGCATTTGGCCAATGTGGCCTCAATTGTGTACTTCGGCGTGCTAATTGGTGGCGGCGGCATGATGATTCAAAACATGTTGCAAAACTGAGCTTGCAAGTTAATCTACTGGCACCTCGGTTTTATCCACCACCCTGCGCAGCACAAAACTGGTGTGCACCCCGGTTACACCTTTAATGCGGGTAATTTTGTTCAACAGCAAATTCTGGTAACCGTCCATGTCAGCAACAATCACTTTCAACTGGTAATCGGCCTGCTGGCCTGTGATCAACAAGCATTCCTGCACCTCGGGAATTGCTTCAATGGCGCCTTCAAAACTGGCGAAGCGTTCCGGCGTGTGCTGATCCATGGAAATATAAATCAGCGCCATCAGGCTGTACCCCAGTTTTTTCGCATCCACCAAGGCGCGGTAACCAGTGATCAGCCCGGCCTCTTCCAAAGCCTTCACGCGGCGCAAACATGGCGAAGGCGACAAACCAATGGCATCGGCCAGGTCTTGGTTGCTCATTCGCCCATCGGCCTGCAACAGGGTCAAAATTCGTTTGTCATAGCGGTCAAGTTCCTGCATTTCGTTTTTAATGCCTCTAAGTAAGCTATTTTTGCAATTATCTGCCAATTAATAACATTTTCCAGGCAATAAACGCAATCATATTTCACAGCTTAAAGCCTACACTGTTTTTCATCGATTCAAGTTTCAGGCCTAAGCAGCATGTTGAAGAACCCCGCCACCAAATATCGCCCCGCTTACAAAGTGGACCTGCCCGACAGAACATGGCCCAACAAGGCCATCGAGAATGCGCCAATCTGGTTAAGCACCGATTTGCGCGACGGCAACCAAGCGATTTTTGAACCCATGAGTGTGGCCACCAAACTGGACTTCTTCAAGGAATTGGTGCGCATCGGCTTCAAGGAAATCGAGGTGGGCTTTCCCGCCGCCTCGCAGATCGACTTCGACGTGGTTCGGCATTTGATCAACAACAATTTGATTCCGAACGATGTTACCCCCATGGTCATGACCCAGGCTCGTGATGATCTTATCGAGCGAACAGTGGAATCGGTGATTGGTGCCAAAAGCGCCATCATCCACATCTACAACTCCACCGCACCCGTGTGGAGAAATACGGTGTTCCGCATGACTGTGCCTGAAGTGATCGACATGGTGAACAAGCGCGTGCAGAAAGTGAAAGAACTCACCGACGCACACCCTGAAACACAGTGGGTTTTGCAGTACTCGCCCGAGTGTTTCAACATGACCGAACTGGATGTGGCTTTGCAGGCTTGCAACACCGCGATTGAAGCGTGGAATGCAGGGCCGAATCGCAAGATCATCATCAACCTGCCCACCACAGTGGAATGGAGCACCCCCAATGTGTTCGCTGACCAAATTGAATGGATGAACAGGCGCCTGAATCGCCGTGAACATGTGGTGCTGTCCGTGCACCCTCACAATGATCGAGGCACTGGCGTGGCCACCGCAGAGCTGGCCATGATGGCTGGCGCGCAACGGGTTGAAGGCTGCCTGTTCGGCAATGGTGAACGCTGTGGCAACGTCGACATCGTGACGCTGGCCTTGAACATGTACACCCAAGGTGTGCACCCGAACCTTGATTTTTCTGACATCAATGCCGTGGCCCGTGTGGTGGAAAGCTGTACACAACTTCCCATTCACCCCCGCCATCCGTATGTGGGCGATTTGGTGTACACCGCGTTTTCGGGTTCGCACCAGGATGCGATCAAGAAAGGTTTCGACATTCAAAAACCTGACGCCATTTGGGAAGTACCTTATTTGCCCATCGACCCGGTCGATGTCGGCCGCACTTACGACAGCGTAATTCGCGTGAACAGCCAGTCGGGCAAAGGTGGCATTGCCTACATTCTGGAACGTGAACATGGCGTGGTCATGCCGCGCCGCATGCAAGTGGAGTTTTCAAGTGTGGTGCAAAAGGTGAGCGACAGCACGGCTGCTGAAATGACATCGCCCGCCCTGTGGGCGCTGTTCGAACAAACCTATTTGCAAAATGATGAAAGTCAGCCGCGCTACATCAGCCACAAAGTTTTTGATACCGAAGGTGGCCAAGGCATTGAGATTACCGTACAGCAACACGGTGAAACCATTCGCCTTGAAGGCGTGGGCAATGGTCCGCTGGATGCCGCGGTGCAAGCCCTCGGTGTGCCCATGGATATTGTAGGGTTCGAGGAACGCAGTGTTGGGCAAGGCGCAAAATCAAAGGCCATGGCGATTATTGAAGTGAGCGTACCCAACATGCCCGGCAGCAAGTTTGGCGTGGGCTTTCACGACAACATCACCACCGCCAGCTTGATGGCGCTGGTCAGTGCATGGCGCAGGGTTGAAGCGCCCATGCCCGTCGAATTGAAATAATCACTGCGATTGTTTGGAATCAGCCGAACTATCAGCGAAAATACAGCCTTGTGATTCACAGGGCTGTTTTTCTTCATGTCCAGCAACACCCCCATCAAGCTGATCGTTGGCCTTGGCAACCCTGGCCCGCAGTATGCAGACACACGCCACAATGCAGGCGTTTGGTATCTGGAAGCGCTTGCACGCAAACACAATGTGTTTTTGCAAAGCGACAAGCGTTTCTTTGGCGACCTGGCGCGCATCAAGTTTGCGGGTGAAGACGTGTGGTTGCTGTTCCCCACCACCTTCATGAACCGCTCTGGTCAGGCTGTTGGCGCTTTGGCAAAATTCTTCAAAATCAAGCCTGAGGAAATTCTGGTGGCGCACGATGAACTGGACTTGCTGCCCGGTCAAATCAAAATGAAAAAAGGTGGCGGCCATGCCGGCCACAACGGGTTGAAAGACATTCATGCCCACATGGGCAGCAACGAATTCTGGCGCGCGCGCATCGGCATTGGCCACCCCCGTAGCCTCAACCTTCAACAAGGCGTCGCCGACTTTGTTTTGCATCGCCCCAGCAGTGATCAACAGCAGGTGATCGACAAATCAATCGATGTGCTGCTGAAACACACCGAGTTAATATTGAAGGGACAAATTGGCCAGGCCACCACGCACATTCACACGGAGTGCGCATGAGAAGCAGCATAAAGATTATTTTGGGCGATCGCGCCAAAGCGCACATTGCCAACAAAGGGCTAAAGCCAGAGGACATTTGTGCCATTCCCGCCGCCGCAGGTGGCCCGAAAGGTTTGATTTTGCAAGGGCTTGATCAGTATTTGTTCAACGACTGGCTGGGCGCAGCGCACTTGGAAAGCCGTGCCGCAAATGGCGTAAAACCATTGCAATTAATTGGTGCATCTATCGGTGCTTGGCGCATGGCAGCGGCTGCCAGCAGCAACCCCGAAGCCACACTCAAGCGACTTGCCCAGCAATATGTTGAAGCGCAAGACTACAGCAAGGGCGTGGACCGCCATGAGATAAGCCGCGTGTGCCAGGCAATGGTGCAAGCCGTGGTGGCCGATGAAGCACAGCATATGGTGAAACCTGTGGGCAAAGAATTGCTGGTGTGGGTGAATAAAGGCTTAACGCCACTGCACCATGCGCAACAGCAGCGCGCCCGCAAGCGTGGTTTTGCAAGCGCAGTGTTGGCCAACAGCGTAAACCGCAACCGCCTTTCCAGTTATTTCGAGCGTTGGGTATTCCAAAGCCCGGGAGCGCACACCGATTGGCTAAAGCAGCCCTTTGATCGTATTCCCACCAGAATCGAAGATCTGGATGCATTGAACATTCACGATGCACTGTTGGCCAGCGGCAGTATTCCATTTGTACTAAACCCGGTGCACAAAATCGCCCAGGCGCTTCGCGAAGACCACCCCGAGGTGAAATACCATGAAGGCCCATTCTGGGATGGCGGGTTGACAGATTATCACCTGGCCCTGCCCTATCACCGGCTGGATGGTTTGGTGCTGTACCCGCACTTCGCCCCCACGGTGACACCCGGTTGGCTGGACAAGTTTTTAAAGCTGCGCAAAGCCAACCCGGATTGGATGAGTAATGTGATTCTGGTGTGCCCTTCGCCAGAATTTGTAAAGCGTTTGCCCGCGAAGAAAATTCCAGACCGCAGTGATTTCAAGCGCTACAACTTTGATCACCGCATTCGCATACCGCTGTGGCAAGCAGCAATTCGAGAAAGTGAACGCATGGCCGACGATTTCTCGAAATGGCTCAACACGCTGAATACCAGGTAAGCAACTCTAGGAGTTTGCCTAGTACAACAATTCCAGAACCATCCAATATATCCCTCATACAGGTCAAGCTTTGCGGGGGGATCCAACTTTTTGTCTAGGGCATACCATTGTTTGACAAATTATTTGCCAAAGGGTGGTGCCATCATGAAGTCTTGGACAATTGCGAGAAAACTTACAGTTTCAATGGCGATTCTAATCGCCCTGTCGGTTTCAATCCTGAGTGTTTTTGCGCTACAACTTAAAGACCAATCCAGCAACACACAGAACGCGATTGAAAACAATGTCGCCCCCTTGATTGACGTGGCCAATGTTCTTAACTTCATTCAACTGGCCAGGGTCAACTTGCGTGATGCACTTTTCGCATCACAAGCAAATGCGCCACAGGAAAAAATCAATGCGTATCGAAGTGCCTATCAGGGTTTGGCCAAGAAAGTAGATGAACTGGTACTCACCCTGGGTAAACGCAAATTGTCCCCCAAGGCCAGCGAGTTTCTCAAGGAAGGCACTGCCGGCTGGGAAGAACTGAAAGTAGTCGTCGGGAAAATTGAGCGCGCGACTTTGGATCGAAACTTTGACCTGGCCATTGAGCTCATGCTGACCGATTGCTACATTGCCGCAAAGAACGCCGTGAGCGGCTTTAATCAGTTTGCTGACCTACAGCAACTGGAACTAGAAGGCACAATTGATCAGGATATCCAGACTACCGACTCATTCACCCTGACAGCCAGTATCATGGCGTTGTTGTCGATCTGTCTTGCTTCAATCATTGCGTTGCGGACCATCACGCACATGCGTAAATCACTTGATCAGGCCATTGAAATCAGTAAAGCAATTGAAAGCGGTGACCTGACTCAGAATATCAGCCATGCGGGAGAAGATGAAACCGGCACGCTTCTGAAGAATCTGAGCAACATGAGCAACGGTCTTCGCGAGACCGTGTCAGCGATGATCAACGGCACACACCAGCTTCAATCCGCCACGGAAATGCTGAACTCGTCGTCCAAGGTGCTCAAACATTCTTCCAGTGAAGTGTCTGAGTCCACCAACAGCACATCCGCTGCGGTGGAACAATTAGGCAGCAGCATGGACTCTGTGTCGCAATCGGCTGGCGAGGTGTTGGGCAATGTGCAGCAAAGCCTTGAACAAACCGAGCAGAGCAAAACAAAAATCACGGTGTTGGTGGATGAAATTGGCAAGGTTGAACATGCCGTACAACACATGTCGACCAGTGTTGGCGCGTTCATCAGCGCCACCCGGAAAATCACCACCATGACCGATGAAATCAAACAGATCGCAGACCAAACCAACTTGCTGGCATTGAATGCTGCAATTGAGGCAGCCCGAGCCGGAGAACAAGGACGCGGATTCGCAGTGGTTGCCGATGAAGTGCGCAAACTCGCTGAAATGAGTTCCTGCTCTGCCGTGAAAATTTCCGAAACCACCGCAGAACTTAATAGCCTGGCCCAAGTAGTGGAAGGCGCGGTGGGCGAAGGGCTTAGCTCGATCACCAGCTCACGCGGATACGCCGACCTTGCTGTACAGGCCATTGTGGAAACAGCGCAGCAGGCGCAAAGATCGCTTTCGGAAGTGAACGAAATTACCAATGGCGTGAATGAGCAAGCCAAGGCGTCCGATCTGGTTTCCAAAAACCTGAATAGAATCGTGGCGCTGATGGCCACTAGCGAGAAAGCACTGAACAAAAACCTGGAAAGCACGCAATCCATTCTGGAAGTTGCCCACCTACTGGAACAGGCTGCAACCAAATTCAGACTTCAAAAGTGAACAGGGTGGGGTGAACAAGGTACAATTCACTCCATTCAATTAAGCACTTAGCGAATTCTCATGACTCTCAAATGCGGCATCGTTGGCCTTCCCAACGTCGGTAAATCCACCCTGTTCAACGCACTCACCAAGGCTGGCATTGCTGCAGAAAACTATCCCTTCTGTACAATCGAACCCAATGTGGGCATGGTCGAGGTACCCGACGCTCGCTTGCAACAGTTGGCCGATATCGTGAAGCCCGAGCGTATTTTACCCGCCACCGTTGAATTTGTGGACATTGCGGGCCTGGTGGCAGGTGCCTCGAAAGGCGAAGGCTTGGGCAACCAGTTTCTGGCCCACATTCGCGAAACCGATGCCATTGTGAACGTGGTTCGCTGTTTTGAAGACGACAATGTCATTCACGTCAATGGCCGAGTTGACCCGCTCTCCGACATTGAAACCATTGAAACCGAATTGTGTTTGGCTGACATGGGCACCGTTGAAAAGGCAGTGCACCGCTATGCCAAACAGGCGCGCGCAAATGACAAAGAAGCAGCAAAAATTCTGGCCATTTTGCAGCGTTGTGAGGCGCAACTGAACGAAGCCAAACCCGTGCGTGCATTGGGCCTGGATGCAGAAGAACTGTTTGCAATCAAAAGCTTTGGCTTGATCACTGCGAAGCCGGCCATGTACGTGGCCAACGTGGCCGAAACTGGTTTCGAGAACAACCCGTTCCTTGAGCGTTTGCAGGAATACGCAGCCAAGCAGAATGCCCCGGTGGTTGCCGTATGCGCCGCCATTGAAGCTGAAATTGCCGACCTGGAAGACGCCGACAAAATGGAATTTTTGGCCGACATGGGAATGACCGAGCCTGGACTGAACCGCGTGATTCGTGCGGGCTTCAAATTGCTGGGCCTGCAAACCTACTTCACCGCAGGCCCAAAGGAAGTGCGTGCGTGGACCATTCACATCGGAGACACCGCGCCCAAAGCAGCTGGCGTCATTCATACCGATTTTGAGCGCGGTTTTATTCGTGCCCAAACCATCGCGTTCGACGACTACATTCACTTCAAGGGCGAAAACGGTGCCAAGGAAGCCGGCAAAATGCGCGCGGAAGGCAAAGAGTATGTGGTGAAAGACGGCGACGTGCTGAACTTCCTGTTCAATGTTTAAACAAGCTGCGAGCTTGGTTTAAAACGAAGGCCCTTCGGGGCCTTGTTTTTTGCTTGTCGCCTTTTTGTGCTACGGTAATACCAGTATTCACTCGCAGTACCCCACCATGTCCAAAGCCCTGAAGTGGTCCATTCTCGCGCTTGTCATCTTTGTTGTCGGGGCCATACTGGCCCATGGCATTGTAGTGCCGCGCTTCATCTGGGAATCCAAACTGAACAGTGTTCGCAATCAGTACCCCGACCAGCGTATTGATGTAAAACGCGTGGTGTTTGCGCTTTCCCTGAAACCTCAATTGATCATTTCTGAAATAGAAGTGGATGACCCAATCCGCAAGGAAAACCTGCAACTGGCCTTGATCAAACTGGGCATGAACGCCTTCGAGTCGATCAAGCAAAGCCGAATTCAAGTTGAGTCTCTGACCATCAAAGGCCTGGCGGCTCGGGCCGAGAAAGAAGCCGACTGCAGCCAACCCAGCTTGAACTGCACACCCGTGCTGCCAGTGGCGCTGGCCGCACGGGCCTGGCAAAGTACACAAGTGGCCAACCCCGGTTTTTTTACGCCTGAACTTGCTTTGAATTCACTGGAACTTGAACAGGCACAGTTCACGGTGAACAACACTGAAGCCCAACAAGAGCTGAGCGGCAAACTGGAGCAGTTCAAGTTTAAAGTGGGCAACAGCACTCCAGACAATCAGTTCAACCTGGGTTGGCGCCTGGGTATCAAAACCCTGCAGGAAAACAAGCAACTGTACATCGCCATGAATGCGCAAACCGAAGCGGGCCCCATGCGCGAAGTTTCACTCAAACAATTGAAAGTAGACATTGACGGCCAATGGAACGGTTTTCCGTGGACCGGCACTGCCGAGCAAGACCTGCTGGTGTTGCGCCTTGCGCAGACCAACAACGGTGAAGGTGCGCCTTTTATCAAGTTGCATGGTGAAAACCTTCGCACCTATGTGCGTCGAGATGACTTGCCTGAAACACACCAGGCCGCATTTTCTGCCCAACAATTTGAGGGTGGCCTGCCCGTGCAAAACTGGACCCTGAACAAAGCCGAATGGACCTACACCCACGAGGATGCCCAAGCCTGGACCTTCAACATGAACTACATGGCGTCGGAAGGTTTGCTTGAATTACAACCCGAAACCATAAAAGGCAGCGAAGGCATTCCCGCTGAAGCACAGGTGCGTGAATTGAATTGCGATACAGATGAAACTGCAATTCGGGAAGACAAACCCTACTGGGCTTGGCAAGATGGCTGGTTCAGGGTACTGAACCAACACCCGCTGGAAAAATCAAGCCTGGTGTTGTGCCCGGTATTGGCCAATAAACCCTAACCAGCAGCCATCGCCAAGTACTGTAAGGCCTTAATTTTGAGTGGTTTGGGTTTCTGCAATACGTCACGCTGAATGTCAAACACAACCGACTTCAATAAATCTGTTGTGTTCAGTTCGCTTTCACTCTCAAGACGTTGGAGCTCAACTTTCAGCTTTTCTGGCACTTTCATCGAAAGTCGCCTACGAGGAATCTTCACCGTATCGATCGTGTAACTCACCAATGAAAGCTTGTGGGCAGACAATAGCCTTTGAATTCCCTTGGGGTCGTGCGCCAAATCATGAATGTAGTAACACAAAAGGTCTTTACGAAAGTCTGGCGTCGAATCAGGCTCAACAGTGAATGCCGCCAAATCAAGCATATCGAGATAAATTGCCGGCAATCGAACTTCAATCGATCTCAGCGCTTTTCTTCGTGATTCTGAAATGGCGGGCGTTGATTGGGCTGGGATTGATACAACATGATCGCATTGGTCACACACACCCACCAAAATATCATGTGCGAATCCTTTTTTGTCGCTGAACGGAACATCCCTTCGCTTAAAGGTTAGCGAAACCATTTTTCTACAATGATTGCAAATGGCTCGACTTTGATCTCCATCGATGAAAAGTTTCATATGTGTTCCTGAATTTATTTATGAACGCTGATAAACCAGGCATCAGGGTCCACAAAATAAAACTTGATGTACCAATTTTTAACTTTAATCACATGCACCGTGATCTCCTTGACCACATGGTGAGGCGATTCCGTGTGCATACTTCCATCGCTACTGGCAATCAGTGTCGCGACTTCGATCGCCGAAACCTTACCGAGAGCAAGCAAATTCTTCACATCAATATCGCCACGAGACTCATGCTGATAATTTCCGTTCCGTAGCGCACGCAAGATTTCTTTTTTTGCTGATCTATAACCCACAGGCACGCTTAATGTACGACATATTTCGTACAAAGTCCAATTCAATAAAGGGTGAATTATAGAAAAAAGGAATTAAGCTGCAGGAACCTTGTTTGAAGAAACTGAATGCAGGGTTGCTTCTGGAATGAACTGTCAACAACCTTCGGTTGGGGCTGGTTTGGATGCCACCGCAGAATCGCCTTCCACAGAACCAGCAGGTAAATAGGGTGTTTTGTCAGGGTGCAGTTTGAAAAACTTGCCCAGCAATTGCTGCCGGGTGTCTGGGTGGGCCGGGTCTTTGGGAATGCATTCAACCGGGCACACCACCACGCATTGTGGCTCGTCGAAATGCCCCACGCACTCGGTGCACTTGCCAGGGTCTATTTCATAAATTTCTTCACCCATGCTGATCGCGCCGTTCGGGCACTCGGGCTCGCACACGTCGCAATTGATGCACTCATCGGTGATGATTAAAGCCATACGCTCACTTTACTTGTTGATCACCTGCGGCGGGGTCAGCCCCAGCTTCTGGTTCAACCAATGTTCAACGGATGGAAACACAAATTTACTGACATCGCCTCCCAGCGAAGCTATTTCACGCACGATAGTGCCGGAGATAAACTGGTACTGGTCCGATGGCGTCAGGAACATGGTTTCTACATCGGGCAGCAAATAGCGGTTCATGCCCGCCATTTGAAACTCGTACTCAAAATCGCTTACCGCTCGCAAGCCGCGAATAATCACATTAGCGTTGTTGTCGCGCACAAAGTCTTTGAGCAAACCGCGAAAACCCTTCACTTCGACATTGGGATAGTGGCTTAGCACTTCACGTGCAATTTGCACACGCTCGTCCATTGAAAAGAAAGGCTTCTTGTTGGGGCTGTCGGCCACACCCACGACCAGCTTGTCAAAAATCTTCGCGCCGCGGCGCACCAAATCTTCATGACCACGGGTTAACGGGTCAAATGTTCCGGGATATACAGCAATGCGCATCGCTGATCTCCATATCAAAGGGTTTTATTCGCGTGATACTGCTCTATCCCCGCTTTGTATCACACAGCAGGCAGGGCAAACAAATGGGCATGCACTTGGCCTGCTTTTAAATGTCGCAAAGCATCAATTTCTTGAACATTCAACGCCTTGCACAGCATGGCCTCGTCAGCCAGCAGGTTTTCGTGCCATTCGGCATATACCAACCCCTCTGGTTTCAACACTGCTTTGATCAGCGGCAGGGTGGCCAGCATCAAATCGCTTCGAAAAGGGGGGTCTAGCGCGACCAAGTCGAATTGCTTGCCCCCACCGGCCAGGCGTTTCAGGCAGGCAAGCACATCACTGGCTTCAATTTGAATGGAAGGCGGGATGCCCTCTGCGGCTGGCCATTTCGACAACAGGTAGGCTTTATTCTGCTGCAACTGGGCGACCACTTGGCGGTTTTGCTCCACCAGTACTACGTGGCTTGCCCCGCGCGAAGCCGCCTCGAACCCTAAAGCACCCGTGCCTGCGTACAAGTCGAGCACTTGCATACCTGTACAGTCTTGCCCCAACCAGTTGAACACCGTTTCCCGCACCCGGTCCGGCGTTGGCCTTAGGCCCTCGACCGGCGCGATCGGCAGCAGGTGTCGGCGCCACACCCCACCGATGATTCGGAGCTTATTGGCCTGATTATTCGACGTATTTACTCAACCTTTCCGCCCACCACCACGGTCACCAACTTGTCCGCTTTCACATGCTTGGCAAAGGCCTCGCGCGCGCTTTGAACAGTCACCTTCTCAATCTCGGCAGTCCAGTTGTCTAGGTAATCCAAGGGCATATTGTGCAAGCCCATCATGGAGATATTGCCCAGCAATTTGCCATTGCTGTCGATTCGCAAGGGAAAGCCACCAATCAGGTTTTGTTTGGCGGCATTCAATTCCGCTTGTGTGGGGCCCTTCTCGATAAAGTCCAGAATGGTTTTCCGCATTATTTGCACGGCTTGTGCAGTGGACTCTTTCTTGGTTTGCACGCCTGCCTGGAATGGGCCTGCATCGCCTGCTGGCATAAAGTAAGAATAGGCACTATACGCCAAGCCACGCTTCTCACGAATTTCGTTCATCAAACGCGACACAAAACCACCGCCACCCAACACATGGTTGGCCACCAGCAAATCAAAGTAATCCGGTGCGCCACGGCGCATGGCGGGCAAGCCCATCAAGATATGGCTTTGCGCAGCCGGGTGGTCAATTTGAATGGTCTGGCCTTTCATGGCCGCCTGCAATTCTTGATAGTCGACACCTCCCAAGAAGTTGCCTTGTAGTTCACCTTTCGGCAAGCCAGCGGTCAACTCGTTGGCAAGTTTCTCGGCTTGTGCGCGGGTAATATTGCCCACCAGCGAAACCACTGCCTTGTTACCCAGGTAGCGGGTTTTGTAAAACTGCTCCACATCGGCCAGGGTAATCGCTTTCAGGCTGGCTTCCGTGGTGTGTTTGCCGTAAGGGTGATTCGGGTACAGCGCTGTGGCAAATGCCCGGTCGGCCAAGGTGTCGGGTTTGGTCAAAGCCTCTTTCAGGCCAGCCACACTGCGTGCAGTTTCACGCGCCAGAATGTCGGCATTGAACACCGGCTTTTGCAGTACGGTTTTCATCAAGGAAATTGCTTTTGAGAACTCGGGCTCGGAGGTCAGTGTGCGCAATTGCACCCCGGCAGAATCGCTGCTGGCACCGCCGGAAAACTGAGCACCCGTGTCGGCAAAACCGTCCGCAATGTCATTCTCGGAAAGGCCTTCTGCACCCCGACCAATCATGTCGCCGGTGGCGCTGGCCAGGCCTTCTTTGCCCTTGGGGTCAGCGCGGCTGCCCGCGGGGAAGTCCACACGCACATCCAGCATGGGTAACGCTTCCGCGCGCATAAACATCACTTTCGCACCGCTGGCCGCAGTCCAGCTTTCAATCGGCAATGCGGCATTGGCAGGCGCTGCAAACACGGCAGCTGCGGTGGCACCTGCGGCAAACAAGCCGCGAATGAATACTTTGTTCTTGCTACTCAACATGGTTGTAAATCCCTGCATAACTTGTTGGTGCTCAATTGATTACTCAGTTGCTTAATGAGTCAAACCCTTGGGCGGCGCATCTTTCTTGTTGGGGTCAACGGGCAGCGGGAATAATGTGCCCACTGTTAGCTGATCTTGATCAAAAAATTTCTGCGCGGCGTACTGCACTTCCTGAGCGGTCACGGTTTTGATTTGTTCAATCATCCGGTCAATATCGCCCACCTCAAAACCAATGGTCACATTCTGGCCAATTTCAACCGCCTGCCCGTACACGGAATCGCGCTTGTACACCTGGCTGGCAATCAGCTGTGCTTTCACGCGGGCCAGTTCAGCTTCGCTTACGCCCTCATCAGCCACCTTCTTCACCTGCGCCAACAAGGCTTTTTCCAAAGCCTCTACGGTTTGGCCCGCCGCTGGCGAACCATCCAGATAAAACAGCGATGGGCCACGGCCAGTCATGTCGTAACTGGCACCCGCCTGCAAAGCCACTTTCTGGTTTTGTACCAGCTCGCGATTCAAACGTGCACCGGAATAACCATCCAGCACAGCACTCAACACGGCCAGTGAATACGCATCACGGTCTTTCAGTACATTTTCCAGCTTCGGCACTTTGAACCCCATGATCAGATACGGGTTCTCGGCCGGTGCCTTCACTTGTACACGGCGTATGCCCTCTTGCTTGGGCTCTTCTTGCGGCTTGCGCTCTTCCAGCTTCTTGGGTTTTACCTTGCCATAGGTTTTTTCAGCCATGGCTTTTACCTGCGCGGGTTGCACATCGCCCACCACCACCAGCACCGCATTTTGCGGTGTGTACCAAGTGTCATACCACTTGCGCGCATCCTTGTAGGTCATGGCTTCAAGGTCGCTCATCCAGCCAATTACCGGTGTGCGCGTGGGGTTGGCCTGAAAAGCCGTGGCCATGAATGCCTCGTAAAGCTTGCCTGTGGCCTGGTCGTCGGTGCGGTAACGGCGTTCTTCCATCACCACCTTGATTTCTTTCTCAAACTCGCTTTCGCTGAGAATAAGATTGGCCATGCGGTCAGCTTCAAGCGCCATCACTTTGCTCAAGTCTTTGGCCTGAAGCTGCTGAAAATAAGCGGTGTAGTCACGGCTGGTGAACGCATTGTCGCGCCCACCCAGGGCAGCCACGATCTCGGAAAACTCACCCACTTTCAGGGTTTTGGTTTCTTTGAACATCATGTGCTCAAGCACGTGGGCCACACCGGTGGTGCCGTTGTACTCGTCTATCGAACCGGCCTTGTACCACACCATGTGCGCCACGGTGGGCGAACGGTGGTCTTCCTTCACCACCACACGCAAGCCGTTGTTCAGTTTGTATTCAGTCACATCGCCATCAGCGGCATTCGCCGCGTTGACCATCAGCAATTGAGCACTTGCAATCAGCAAAACGCCAGCAGCCAGTGCCGCCCAACGCCTATTCAGTTGAAAACCTGTTTTTATCATTCAAGACACCTTTTACAGCAAACGTCCGTTTTAACCTCAATGGTAGAATAAGTCATTCAACATCTCGCTGTGTGACAGTCGTTCACACCGCTTAGTTTCCTCAATTGGAGTTTTACATGCAGATTCCTGGGCAGAGACAGGACTGGCTTGGTCGTTTGAAATCGGGTTTGACCAAAACCCGTTCCGGCCTTACCTCCATGTTCACCGGCGAAAAGGTCGATGAAGCCTTTTTCGAAGAAATGGAAGAACGCCTGCTGCTGGCCGATTGCGGCTTGCCCGCCACCGAACTGCTGATGCAGAAGGTGCGCGACACGGTGTACCAGAAAGGCCTTACCCGGCCTGAAGACGTGCGCCTGGTGCTGCGCGACTCAGTGTTCGATCTGCTGCGCCCCTTGGAAACCAGCATGGGCGTAGACCGTGCCCGCCCCTTGGTCATGATGGTGGTGGGTGTAAACGGCGCGGGCAAAACTACCAGCATCGGCAAACTGGCCAACCACTATGCTGAAATTGGTTATTCCGTTCTGTTGGCCGCTGGCGACACGTTTCGAGCAGCAGCCCGAGAACAACTGGATGTGTGGGCCCAGCGCAGCAATGTGGATGTCATTTCCGCAGAGGGCAGCGACCCCGGCGCCGTGGCATTCGACTCAGTACAGGCTGGTATTTCACGAAACAAACACATTGTGATTTGCGATACCGCAGGCCGCCTGCCCACGCAACTTCACCTCATGGAAGAGCTGAAAAAAATCAAGAAAGTGTTGGGCAAAGCCAAGATGGACGCACCCCATGAAATTGTGCTGGTCGTAGATGCCACCAACGGCCAGAACGCCCTGCAGCAAATCAAGGCCTTTAATGATGCACTTACACTGACGGCACTTGTGGTCACCAAGCTGGACGGCACTGCCAAAGGCGGTATTCTGGCTGCCATGAGCATGAGCACCCGCGTGCCCGTGGCCTTTATTGGTGTAGGTGAAAAAATGGGCGACCTGCGCCCTTTCAGCCCCCGCGAATTTGCCAACGCCTTGGTTGGAATCGACACTGACGGAAACCAAACCGCATGATCCAATTTAAAAACGTCACCTTGAAGTACGGCACCCACGCCGCCTTGAAGGGCGTGAATTTTCAGTTGCCCAAGGGCTCATTTACCCTGCTTGAAGGCCATTCCGGCGCGGGTAAAAGCTCCATATTGCGATTGCTGGCCACGTTTGAACAACCCAGCAGCGGGGACATTCTGGTGGGCAAAAGCTCGATTGCGCGCCTGAACCGGCGCGAACGCGCACACTACCGCCGCAATGTGGGCTACACCGGCATGGACGTTGAACTGCTGCACAACCGCAGCTGCTTTGACAACGTAGCCCTGCCCCTGCGTGTGGTGGGGCTTTCCGAGACCGATATTCAAAGCCGCGTCAAGGCTGCATTGGCCCGCGTAGGCTTAAGCCACACCGACCGCATGCTGCCCAGCGAATTGTCTGGTGGGCAACAATTGCGTTTGCAAATTGCACGCGCAGTGGTGAACCGCCCTGCCCTGGTATTGGCCGATGAACCCACTGCCCAGCTTGATGATGAATCGGCCGCACGCGTGGTGGGCTTGCTGGAGGAATTCAACCGCGCGGGCGTGACCATTATTGTGGCCACGCATGAAGCACACCGTTTTAACCGAGTAACACATCGTTTGAAACTGGGCGAGGGCGCGGTGCTGCCAGCACCCGCCGATTTGTCGCACAACGGTGGCCGCGAGGCAGGCGTGCAAACTTTTTCCAAAGACTTTTTGAACAAGGCCTACGGGGCTTGATCCACTTTTAAGAGACAACACATGCGTTGGTTACGTTTGCAGTGGTTTTCAATTTCTGCCGGTTTAAAACTGTGGCTTGATGAACCGCTTGGCCACCTGTTCAACGCCCTGGTACTTGCCATTGCATTGGCCATGCCCTGGACCATTGCACAGGGGCTAAGCGCGATTGTGCCCAGCATGGACCGTTGGGTGGGCGACCCTGAAATCAGCTTGTACTTCAAACCGGATGCCACACTTGATTCCGTAAAAAGTGCAGCCGCACAACTGAAGCGCGATTTCGATTTGGACAGCGTGAATATCGTCACGCCGGAGCAGGCCATGGAACGTTTGCGCACACAAAGCCAAACGCCCGATTTGGCCGAAGCCTTGCCTGAAAACCCCCTGCCCTACACCGTGGTGGTGGTGCTTGAAGTGGACGCCACCACCGACACCCAAGCCATCGAAAACAAAATTGCGCAGTGGCAAAATTTCACCGGTGTTGAACATGTGCAGTACGACGCGCAGTGGGTTCGCCGCCTTCAATCGGTATTGAACGGCACACAAATTATTGCCATGGCTTTGGCGGTGTTAATTGCAGGCATGGTGCTGGTGGTGACCTTCAACACTGTGCGCTTGCAGCTGATTCGCAACCAGGCTGAAGTGCATGTATTGAAATCGCTGGGTGCCACCGACACCGAAGTGGGCCGCCCCACCCTGTGGTGGTCAGTCAGCCTGGCGCTGGTTGCGTTTGGTTTGGCTTATGCCGTGGTAAGCGGTGCAATGGGCCTGGCCGACGATGCCGCCGGCACCTTCATTCGTGAATTTGATCGCGACTTTCGCTTCGAGCAACCCAGCGGCATTACCGCGCTGGGGCTGATTCTGGTGTGGGTGGTGCTGGTGATGGTGGGCGCCTGGGCTTCCGTGAAAAGCACAGTGCTGCGCATTCATTGATTCAACAATCTTCGCTCAGTAATTGAGCACAAAATTGCGAACACCTTTCGTCCATTCCGGTGGGTTTACGCGGAAGGTGTTCATTAACTTTGTGTTGTCCAACACCGAATAAGCAGGGCGTTGTGCCGCAAAATTCATGTCGGCAGTTTTTACACGTTCAATATTGGGCATGCGCTGAACAACGCCTTGCTTGTGTGCATGTTCAATCGCAAGGCAGGCATAGTCAAACCAGCTTGTTACCCCTGCCGCACTGGCATGAAAAATTTCACCGCTGGGAATTTCAGAGGGAAAGTCGGGCAGAAAAGTGGGGGTCAACTTGCCCATGGTTTTGTAGCGGTGCATGGCCACAACACCAGCCACCGTCAAGCCCAGTTCAGCCAGCCAGTTTGCGGGTGTTGGCGCACCGGTTTGGTCGTCAACCACCTTCAGGGTGTCTCGCTCTTGCGCCAGCTTAATCATGGTTCGGCAAAAGTTATTGCCTCGCTGGCCGTATATCCAACTGGTGCGAAACACCACCCAATTACCGCCCACTTCTTTCAGGTATTTTTCGCCTTCCAGTTTCGATTTTCCGTAAGCGTTTAGCGGGTTGGTGGCATCGGTTTCTGTGTAGGGCTGGCTGGCTTTTCCATCGAATACATAGTCAGTGCTGTAATGCACCAGCGCCACGCCCTGCTTCTTGCATTGCTCGGCCAAAATGCCCACTGCTTTTGCGTTGATGGCGTGTGCGAGTTCAGTTTCGGTTTCTGCTTTTTCTACGTTGGTGTAGGCAGCGGCGTTGATGACTACATCGGGGCGTACGTCTTTCAGTGCATTGATGAGAGTGTCGGGTTTGGCCAGGTCCGCTTTGTCACGGCCGTAGCTGATGCAGGCGTCCATTGTTTCCATCAAGGCGGGCTTGGCATGTTGACCAATGGTGTGGCCCAGTTGGCCTTGTGCGCCAAGCACGAGTACGCGAATTCCCAAAACGAAGTTCTCCTGAAAACTGTTGCGATAGTTTAACCGTATTGATTGCGGGCTTGCTCAACTGCCGGTTTGTTTAATCGAATCGGATTGGGTTCAGCTGTCCCGCAGCTTTTTAACCGCCCACTCGGCTTGGGTTCCGATCTCTTGGCGCTCGTTAATCGCCCAATCGGCTTGGGTTCCGATCTCTCGCCAGAAA
>NZ_JARFJD010000030.1 GCF_029087225.1 Limnobacter olei
CCGCCCCGTTTGAGTAGATTCGCAGCGCTCGGCTTCATGCCGACACCGAGACTCGGCCCGCCCTTTTGCCGGGCGACGTGAGCAAGAATGCATTCAAAAAGGGATCAAGCGGTTGTCTGTGCGGAACAAGTAACCCATGCCGAGTGGGCTACCAATAGCAGCGGTGACAGTTCAAGTTTGGCTCCCTAGTCACCGGCCCCGTGCGAGACAAGCACAACAGCAGCCGCGAACCTTCAAGTTCAGATCAAAAGTCACCTTCGGGTGACGTAAACCCCCCGCCATCACAGTTTTGTCATCAATTTTCTGCCACAAATATTTCACCAAAGCCAATTTCTTTTGAAAATCATCAACTTAACCCAAAAATATCGCAGCAAAGTGAGTTTTTTACGCATCTTTTGTAAGTAATGTGCGAATTGCGATGATTAATCAATCTCTGTTGTTATTACGCAGGCAGCGCAGATTGCCTACAGAAAACTAATAACTATTTTTAATCATTTGAAATGACGGAGAAAGCATGGCCCTAGACGAATTGAAGAACGGCATTAGTGCCGTACCAGTAGCTGGCGAAATTCTGGCTGGCGTATTGGACACCTTTGCTGGCTCGCTGCCAGCCGCCCCCGAACTGCCTGGCTTGGACGCCATTCCCGGTTTGGACGCATTGCCCATTCCTACAGACAGCCTGCCAGGACTAGACTCCCTGACTGGTCTGCTGGACGGTGGCTTGCCAACACCGCCAGCCGGTATTCCCGGATTGGATTCCATTCCTGGCCTGGACGCACTGCCATTGCCAACCGACGGCGCCCCAAGCCTGGACACGCTGACTGACCTGCTCGGTGGTGGTTTGCCAGAAGCCCCCGCACTACCCGGCCTGGACGCCATTCCTGGTCTGGACGCACTGCCACTGCCAACCGACGGCGCCCCAAGCCTGGACACGCTGACTGACCTGCTCGGTGGTGGTTTGCCAGAAGCCCCCGCACTACCCGGCCTGGACGCCATTCCTGGTCTGGACGCACTGCCACTGCCAACCGACGGCGCCCCAAGCCTGGACACGCTGACTGACCTGCTCGGTGGTGGTTTGCCAGAAGCCCCCGCACTACCCGGCCTGGACGCCATTCCTGGTCTGGACGCACTGCCACTGCCAACCGACGGCGCCCCAAGCCTGGACACACTCACTGACCTGCTCAGCGGTGGTTTGCCCGATGCGCCAACACTGCCCGGTTTGGACGCAATCCCTGGTCTGGACGCGATTCCTGGCCTCGATGCACTACCAATTCCAACAGACGGCCTGCCAGGCCTGGACTCGTTAACCGGTCTGCTCGGCGGTGGTTTGCCCAGCCTGCCCGGTGGTGGTGACACAGGTGGTGGCCTGCCTGCCAGCCCCATCAGCTTTGAAGACGGCACACTGACCCTGGCCTTGCCAGAAGGCCTGCCAATTTCCGCGTCTGTGAGCATCAGTGGCCTGGAAGTGCCAGAAGCAGGCTTGCCCCTGCCCGCCTAAGCTTTAGGCAACAGCAGTTCTTGACACCACACAGTGGTTTAGCCAGCCTTCGGGCTGGCTTTTTTATGACTGCCCGCTTTTAATCGCAAGAGCCCGGTCATAAACCGAGTTTTTTGCCATGCCAGTGGCTTTCACCACCAGCGCCACTGCCGTCTTAAGCGGCAACTCGGCCAATAACAGGGCAAGCCAGGTGTCCAAATCTGCACTGGCCTGCGCGGCTTGTGAATCATGGTCAGAAATCTGGTTACCGCCAATCACCCATGCCCATTCGCCTCGCTCGGCATTGGCATCCAACCGCACCTGCTCAAACACCTGCTCGCCACTGCCCCGATAAAAAGTTTCAAACTGCTTGGTCAGCTCGCGCCCAGCACACATGTCACGCCCACCCATGCCAAGGCTTTCAAGATCATCCACCAGTTGCATCACGCGGTGGGGGGCCTCAAACACCACTTGGGGCTCAGGGCAAGCCAGCCAGGTTTTCAAATCATCCAAGCGGTTTTTTCCTTTGGCTGGCAAAAAACCACGGAAAGTGAAAGCACCATCCACCAACCCGCTCGCGGCCACCACAGCCAACACACTGCTGGCACCGGGCACCGGCACCACAGTAAAACCGGCCTCGGCCACACAACGAACTACCACAGCGCCAGGATCTGACACAGCCGGCGTGCCCGCATCGCTCACCAACGCCACCGATTCGCCACGCTGCAAACAAGCCAGCACCCCCTGTGCGCTTTCGCGTTCATTGTGGGCATGGTGCGCCATCAGCGGCTTTTTGATACCCAGTGCATCCAGCATTCGGGCGGTGTTGCGGGTGTCCTCGGCCGCAATTCGGTCCACTTGTTCCAACACTGCGCGAGCTCGAAGACTAAGGTCACCCATATTGCCGATGGGGGTTGCCACCACATAGAGGGAAGGTTCTCGCCTTGTTTCACTCCTCGCATCAGAATTCACAGCATTGTTCATTCCATTTCCTTCACCGGCGTTCTGCATGGCGCTCAAATCCAAATCCAAAGTTCCTGAATTGTCCGGCATTCCGTGGACCACGCGCAAATCGCGATCACCAAAAACCAAAATTCCATGGCTTGCACCCAAAGAAAAACCTGAGATTCCCCACAAAGTAGCGCCCACACACAAACTTGCCTTGCTGGTGGAAGGGCAACTGGCTGAAACCCAAGCCTTGCGCTTGCTGGAACAATACGGATTAATCCTGGTGGCCCGAAACCACCGGTGCCGCTGCGGTGAAATTGATTTAATCATGGCGCATGGCAACACCGCAGTCGTTGTGGAGGTTCGGCTTCGCAACAACAGCCGCCATGGCAGTGCGCTGGAGAGTATTTCCGCCCACAAACAATCCCGCGTGTCGCGTTGCGCAAGGCTGTGGTGGGTGCAGCAGGGTC
Source organism: Limnobacter olei (assembly GCF_029087225.1). Lineage (GTDB taxonomy): Bacteria > Pseudomonadota > Gammaproteobacteria > Burkholderiales > Burkholderiaceae_B > Limnobacter > Limnobacter olei. Next base: position 2,896 of record NZ_JARFJD010000030.1, read on the forward strand.
AACGCAAGTTCACGCACCTGCGTTTTGATGTGGTCGCACTGGAAAACGGCACTGAACCACAGTGGGTGCAAAATGCGTGGCAAATCAGCAACTAAAGCGGAATCAAACCGCTGCGCCATGCAAATCGCCTGCAACGGGGTCACCTATAATAGAAGGCTCGAGATAACTGCCAGAAGGCCTGTCGCCATGGACTTGATCACACGCATTACCCAACAATTTGACGAAAGCATTGCCGCCAAACAGGCCGCCACCGAAGAGTTGGCCGGGCCAATTTCCGAGGCAATCGAACTCATGGTGAATGCACTCACCAATGGTGGCAAGGTACTGGCCTGTGGCAACGGTGGCTCGGCAGGCGATTGCCAACACTTTGCGGCTGAACTGGTGGGCAGGTTCGAGCGCGAGCGCCCCGGCCTGGCGGCCATTGCACTCACCACCGATTCATCGGCGATCACCGCGATTGGCAACGATTACAGTTTCAATGAAATTTTTTCAAAGCAGGTGGCGGCCATTGGCCAGCCTGGTGATGTGTTGCTGGCCATTTCAACCAGCGGCAACTCGAAGAACGTACAACTGGCCATTGAGGCCGCACACGCTCGCGACATGACCATTGTTGCGCTCACTGGCAAGGGCGGCGGCCAAATGGTGCACCAGCTGAAAGAAGGCGATGTGCATGTGTGCGTACCGCACAACCGCACTGCCCGCATTCAGGAAATACATTTGTTGGCGATCCATTGCATTTGCGATGGCATCGACCTGAGTTTACTTGGAGAAGAAGAAAATGAGTCGTAACCCCCGGTTTTTTACCCGCACACGTTCTTCCGCCATCAGCGCCGTACTGGTAGCCTCACTTGCAGCACCCTTGCTTGGCGGCTGCTTTGTGGGCGCCATGGCGGGCATCACAGCGGGTTCTCTGGCTGCTGCAGACCGCCGCACCGTGGGCACTCAAGTTGAAGACCGCACTTTGCAGGTCAAAGCTGAAAGCGCCATTCGCGAAAGTTTTGGCGAAAACGTGCACGTCAACGCCACTGTGTACAACCGCCAAATTCTACTGACCGGTGAAGCACCCGACGACACCACCCGCGCACAGGTCGAGGCTCGTGTTTCCACGCTGCCCAACATTCGCCTGATCGTGAACGACATTCAAGTGGGCTTCAAAAGTTCCTTGTCAGCGCGCTCCAACGACGCATTCATCACCGGCAAGGTCAAAGCCTCCCTGCTGGATGCACAAGACATTTTTGCCAACTCATTCAAAGTCACCACAGAGGCAGGTGTTGTGTACCTGATGGGCCTGGTCACTGAACGTGAAGCCAACCGTGCAGCTTCCATTGCAGCAGGTGTACCTGGCGTGGTGAAGGTGGTCAAGGTGCTTGAATTGATTTCTGAAGCTGAACTTTCACGCCTGTCGGCAACTCCAAACAATGGAAGTGCGCCCGTGGAAAACGGCCCGCGTTAATCAGTTCAACCAACAAAACCGGCAATGATCAAAAAATTTCTTACCCTGTTTTCAACCCTTGCAGTGGTCAGCTTGCTGGCCGCCTGCGGGGGCGACAAAGCACCGCAAGTGGATTACGTCACCATTCAAGGCCAAACCATTACTCCGGCCGATTACCAGGGCCAGGTGATGCTGGTGAACTTTTGGGCAACCAGTTGTACCACTTGCGTGAAAGAAATGCCTGACATTGTCGACACTCACAACAAGTTCAAAGACCAAGGCTTCAGAACCATCGCCGTAGCGATGAGCTACGACCGTCCCGATTACGTGGTGAATTTTGCGGAAACCCGCAAGCTGCCATTTGATGTGGCGCTGGATGTAAAAGGCAATATTGCGAAAGCCTTCAAAGATGTAAAAATTACGCCAACTACCTATGTAATCAATCGCAAAGGCGAGATCATCAAAACCTATGTGGGTGAGCCCGATTTTGCGGCTTTGCACCAGTTGATCGAGAAATCGCTGGCTGAAAAGGTTTAAGGCCGGCAACATTCGCCAGGCTTATTCATCGCCCCACTTGAAGTCATCCATCACACGGCGGTCCCGCTTGGTGGGCCTTGCCTTAATCTCCAAGGCGGGGTCTTTCATCAACTTGCGGTTGGCCGCGCGCTCGGCACGCTTTTTCGCACTTTCCATGGTTTCTTCGTACAGGCCTTGAGCAATGGTGGCGCTACCCCGCTTGTCGCCCAGGCCTTTCACCACCAGCACCATGTCGTCCCAACCCACCGGCACGGTGAGCACATCACCCACCTGCACACCATAAGCGGGTTTCACACGCTCATCGTTGCACTTCACCTTGCCACCTTCCACCACCTCGGTGGCCAGCGAACGGGTTTTGAAAAAACGGGCGGCCCACAACCATTTGTCAATGCGCACTTTGGCACCCGGCGCTGAAAAATCGGTTTTGCCATTCGGTGTTTTTGCGGGTTCGGGGTTTCTGTTTTTACTGCGGCTCAAACTGACTCCATCGTGGATTACCACACTGGTTGACCTACCTTGCTTCAGGTAGCCTTTGTGGCTTCCATGAATTCAAACAAGGACAGGCTGTGAAACACTCCATCGCAATTATTCCCGGCGACGGCATCGGTCAGGAAATTATGCCAGAAGCGTTGAAGGTGCTGGCTTGGGCGGAAAAAACCCATGGTATTGCGCTCGAGTTGCATCACAAAGACTGGGCACACTGCAATTACTACTTGGAACACGGCAGCATGATGCCCGAAGACTGGAAGCCCCAACTCGAGGCCTGCGAAGCCATTCTGTTCGGCGCAGTGGGCATGCCCCACCTGGTGCCCGATCATATTTCCCTGTGGGGCTCACTGCTGCGTTACCGCCGCGAATTTGATCAGTACGTGAACCTGCGCCCCGTGAAATTACTGCCTGGCGCACCCTGCCCCTTGGCCAACAAAAAGCCGGGCGACATCGACTTCGTGGTGGTTCGGGAAAACACCGAAGGCGAATACTCGGCCGTGGGTGGCCGTATGTTTGAAGGCACTGACCGTGAAATTGTGCTTCAAGAAAGCGTGTTCACCCGCCACGGCGTCGACCGTGTGCTGAAGTTTGCGTTTGAAATGGCGCAAAACCGGCCTCGCAAAAAACTGACTGCCGCCACCAAAAGCAACGGCATTGCAATCAGCATGCCCTACTGGGATGAGCGCGTAGACAACATGGCCAAAGGCTACCCTGAGGTGGCCTACGACAAACAACACGTGGACATTCTGGCCGCCCGGTTCGTGATGCAACCTGAGCGTTTTGATGTGGTCGTGGCCAGCAACCTGTTCGGCGACATTCTCAGCGACCTGGGGCCAGCTTGCACCGGCACCATTGGCCTGGCTCCCTCGGCCAACCTGAACCCGGACCGCACCTTTCCCTCGCTGTTTGAACCCGTACACGGCTCGGCACCCGATATTGCAGGCAAAGGCATTGCCAACCCGATCGCCATGATTTGGTCAGCCGCCCTGATGATCCAGTTTTTGGGGAACAGCCCAGCCGTGATCGCAGCAGGTCGCCAAGCAAGCTACCAGTTGGCCCACGACCAAATTCTGGCTGCCATTGAAGCGGTGCTGGAAAGCGGAGACCCTGGCGTACTGACAGGTGACCTGAAAGGAAAGGGAACTACCAAAACCCTGGGCGATGCCATTGTCAAAGCGTTGGGCTGACACCCGGTTTTGAGTAACTAGTTCGCCCCGTTCTTGGCCAGGTACCAACCTGTGTGAGTGGGGCGAAGTGCCATTTCAATCACGAAGCTGGGCTGCAAGGTACCCGCCACTGCCGTGCCCGTGCTCAAGGTAAACACCGAAGGGTCGAACGACTCCACCTTCAAGTTCTTGAAGTGGTTTAACATGTGGGCGTCTTTCAAGCTAGCCTCAAAACGCGCCGATACAGCATCGTCAAGGCCAAATGGCTTGTTCCGAATGTAATCAACTGTTTTTTCAACCCACAAGCGACCAAAGCACAAGGCTTCGTTGTCACCCTGAGGGCCTTGCCTGAAGTGAACACCCTCCAGTTTTTTCAAACCGCTGGAAGGCATGATCACCCAGCGACCGTCGCGGGTTTGAAAAATGTCCAGCAAACCCGACAAATCCCAAGCCTTAACCTCGCGGGCTACAGCACTGTTGGCTGGCACCTGGTCGCGGGCGTACTGCTCAATCGCTTCCGGGCTGGGCAAACGTGCGCACAGGGCACCATGGCTCAAAATGAAAGTTTCAGCCCTTGCGCCTTTGAGCAAGTTGTCTTCATTCAAATTGGTGCGGGGGTTGCAAGCCATGAGCAAACCTGCAAACACGGTCAGGGCGATCCAGTTAAAAACAGGGCGGGTCATTTTCAAGTTCCTTTTTCACTTACAAACATTGTGAATCTTTGTAAGACCATTGAAACCTCAAAAACAACTGGAAAGGCCTGCCTATTTGCGCGCATGCCCCAAGGCACGGGGCGGTGAATAGCCCAGTTGCCGGGCCTGCGCCTCGGCCTGCGCAGCCAACAGGGGCTGTGCAGCCTCACGGTAGTACAGCGCCAGTTCGTAGCTTGCAATGCCATTGCCCAAACCACCGGCATACTGCAACCAACCCACATATCGCAATTGGCCTTGTTCGGTGTCGGCTTGCCGGTGCAAACGTGCAATCCGGGCGGCTGCATCTTTGTCACCGCGTGCTGCCCGAACCAGGTCAGCACCAGCATCCACCTGCAATTGGGACGGCAGCGGCTGGGGCAACACAAAACTGGTTTTAAACAGCTTGACCTCTTTGTTGCGCAACACACTCAAGGCATGCTGAGCACCGGCCTGATAAACCATCACTGATTTTGTTTGAATACTGTTTGGATAAGACGTCAGAAAAGACTGGCACAAGCGAAGCAGATCAACAGGCCACTGAGTGGACTGAATGGCCACCCAGTCGGCCTCCTCCTGAGGTGACATGGGCTGCAGCGCCGGCAGGCCCACCAGTGCAGGCGCAGACACCGTCAGCGGAACCTGCACACGGGCATTGTCTGCAATGAAAGGGTTTTGGGCCAAACGTCGAATTGCAGCAAGCGGGTGCTTCAGCATGGTGTTCTCTACATCTTCCTTCACCATCCGAAACAAATCGTTGAAAGTGATGTGACCTTCCGACTCCCGAAGCAGTTTTACCAAAGCACCCGTGTAAAAAGTGTTTTGATCCGCACTGGCCGGGGACACGGCGGGTTTGCCAGCCCCTGTTGAAAAACACACCAGGCTGCCCACGGGTGCTTCAACCTGATTCAAACCTTCACCATCGCCTAACGCATTGCGCAAATCGGTTCTGCATGCGTCAATCACCGTGATGTTCAAGGCCTGCGGCCTGGGTGGCAGTGCAGCCAGCAACTTTTGCTGAAGCACCAGGGAGCGCGCCAGTAAATCACGGCGAGGTGCCGTGGGGTTCGCCCCCGAGCCCAACAGCAAATTGTTGGAGTCCACCTGCAAACCGTGGCCTGCGTAATAAAACAGAGTGACCGCATTCGGGGGCGCTTGCTCAACCCGTTTTACAAATTGGTTCACCGTGGTTTGCAGGCTGCTTTCATCCAGGTTCATGGCCTGGGTTACATCAAAACCTCGAAAGGCCAAGGCCTCGCCAAGGTCCATCACATTTTTGTGAATGGGTGGCAAATCGTGCGGAACCGGGTAATCACCATTGCCGATCAACAAAGCCAGCCTGTGCGTGTAGGGCGCAGCCGAATCGCTTGCCACATTACCCGCCCGGGCAGGTTGCAGTCGAAAAACAAGTGGCGCAACCGACAACACGCCTGCCAAACCCAACAAGGTTTGCAGTGCACTTCGCCGGCCAGGCAACTGCGGCAACGTTGAGCACGGCAGTTTTATTGTGGTCGTTTTAGTCGTACTGATACGTGAACTCGTGGCCATCTGTGCTGATACTCAATGTGCTGACTGATTTGCCCTGCAACGTGGCCTGCAACAATTGACGACTCACTGTGGGCAACAAAGTGTTGCTCAAAATGGTGCCCACCATGCGCCCGCCCGAGTCAGCCTCGTTGCAACGGGCCACAATGCGTTCAATCACCGAAGGGTCAATTTGAACCTCCATTCGGTGTGTAGAAGCAATGCGTTGCTGAATTCGGCTTAACTGCAAGCGAACGATGTTGGCCAGCATGTCACTGGAAAGCGGGTAATACGGCACCACTTCCAGCCGCCCCAACAAGGCAGGTGGAAACACTTGCAGCATGGGTGCACGCAGGGCCTGTACAAGTTCCTCGGGCTTGGGCATTTCCCCGGTGTGTAAACCCGGTTTGCACAGCCTCATCAGTTCGGGAGTGCCCACATTCGTGGTCAACAAAATCAGGGTGTTGCGGAAATCAATTCGGCGCCCTTCGCCATCCTCCATCCAGCCTTTGTCAAACACCTGAAAAAACAGCTCGTGGACATCAGGGTGAGCTTTCTCGACTTCGTCCAGCAACACCACACTGTAGGGCTTGCGGCGCACTGCCTCAGTCAACACACCGCCTTCGCCATACCCCACATAACCGGGTGGCGCGCCTTTCAGTGAAGAAACGGTGTGCGCCTCTTGGTATTCACTCATGTTGATGGTGACCACATTGTGCTCGCCGCCGTACAGGTTCTCGGCCAGGGCCAAAGCAGTTTCAGTTTTGCCCACGCCCGAAGTACCCGCCAGCATGAACACACCCACCGGTTTGTTCGGGTCGTCCAGCCCGGCGCGACTGGTTTGAATTCGACGCGCAATAGTTTCCAGCGCATGCGGCTGGCCCACAATGCGTGCACCCAGCGCGCTACTCAGGTTCAGCACGTTTTCAATTTCATTGCGCACCATGCGCCCAACGGGAATACCCGTCCAGTCGGCCACCACGGCCGCCACGCACTGCGCATCCACCTGTGGGTGAATCATGGGCGCTTCGCCTTGCAGCGCCTTGATCTCGCATTCCAGCGCCTTCAATGATTCAAGATTGTCGGGGGTCTGCCCGCGAGCCGTATCAGAGGCATCAGTTTGATCAACGTCACGGCGCAAAGTCAGCAGGGAATCCAGAATCCGCTTTTCCTCTTGCCATTGCGATTGCAACTTCTCAAATTCCTCAGTCAGCCTGATCGATGCTTCTTCAATTTCAGCAATTCGCACTGCATGCTCACGCCCAAATGCTGCTTCCTTTTCAATTGCATGTCGCTCAACACTCAAAGCATTTAACTGCTTTTGAATCAACTCGATTGGTGCAGGTGTGGCGTGCTGGGAAACAGCCACGCGCGCGCATGCGGTGTCGAGCAGACTGATCGCCTTGTCGGGCAACTGCCGCGCGGGAATATAACGGTGTGACAAACGCACCGCCGCTTGCACCGCCTCATCGAGTAGCCAGACCCGGTGATGGGCCTGCATGGCAGCGGCCAAACCACGCAACATGTCGATGGCCTTGTCCTCGCAAGGCTCATCCACCTGTACCACCTGAAAACGGCGTGTCAGTGCCGGGTCTTTTTCGATGTATTTTTTGTACTCTGCCCAGGTCGTCGCCCCTATGGTTCGAAGTGTGCCACGCGCCAAGGCGGGCTTGAGCAAATTGGCTGCATCACCAGTGCCTTGGTTTCCACCTGCCCCCACCAGGGTGTGCACCTCATCAATAAACAAAATGGTGCTTTGCTCGCTGGCCTGAATTTCATCAATCACCTGGCGCAGCCGCTGCTCGAACTCGCCTTTCATGGAAGCACCAGCCTGCAACAAACCCAAGTCGAGCGTTAAAATTCGCACCCCTTGCAAAGCGGGTGGTACATCACCAGCCACCACCTGCAAGGCAAACCCTTCAACCACCGCAGTTTTGCCCACACCCGCTTCACCCGTAATTAACGGGTTGTTTTGCCGTCGGCGAAGCAAAATGTCGACAATCTGGCGCACCTCCAGCTCGCGCCCGCACACCGGGTCTATTTCACCCTTGCGCGCTTTGTCGGTCAGGTCCACGGTGTAGCGCGTCAAAGCCTCTTCACCGCCCAGCTGGGCAGCAGGCATGGCTCCGCTGGCCTGCCCGGGCAGTGCACCCGGCGGCACGTCGGCAGTCAACAAAGACTGCTCGGCGGAGTTTGCCACCAGTTGTACAAAGTTTTCACTGAGCGCGGCCTCCGGAATTTGTTTGAAGCGGGGTGAAATTTTCAGCAGTTCATGCAACAGAAAATCGGTTTTCAGCAAAGCCACCAACACATGGCCTGTGCGTACTTTCTGTGCGCCAAACATGAGTGAGCCATAAACCCACGCCCTTTCTACGGCATTGGTAATCGACTCGGACAAATCGGAAATACCTTGCGCACCGCCGGGCTGACGCTCAAGTGCGCGCTGCACGTCGGCAAGTACGGCGCTTGCATCCAGCTCAAAATGCCGAAGAATGTGATGCCAGTCGCTGTCATCTTGTTGAAGAATTTGCGCAACCCAGTGCACCAATTGCACATAGGGATTGCCTCGCAGTTTGCAAAGCACAGTGGCGCCTTCAACCGATTTGAATGCAATGGGATTTAATTTGGCAAACAGCGAAACACGGCTGATATTGCTCATGCTGAACTCCGGGACAATGAAGAATAGGTGGGAACCGCAGGACATTTCATGCGAACGGATGCCGGCTGTTGCTCGCGTTTGTGCAGCTGTAGTTCACCCAGCCATGCCGTGCGCCCCAACTGGGCTGTGCCGTCAAGGCAAGCTTGCGGAATTTTGTCAGGGCTGATTTGAAGTGCAAATTCACAATCAAATTCAAGCCCCAGGTAGGCATGGGCTGCCTGCACAAGGCGCTTGCGGCCTTCGGTGGCGGGCAACAGTTGTTGGTAAGCGCTGTAGGCCATGGGACCAATATCAATTTTTAGTTTGCTTTGCGCGCACCACACCCTGCTGCCAAGCATGGCCCCATGCCCAAGCACTTGTGAGCCAGCCTGCACAGGCAATTGCAACCATTGCGCCTGAAAGGGAAAAATTTGCACCGGCAAACCAGTCAGGGCAGACAGGCTATTGGCCAGGCCTTCCTGTGTTTTGCTTCGCCGGGTGAAGTGCGCCGCCAGACTGGCGCGAAAATGAGTGGGCAAGGCCTCGCGCCCCCAGCCAGATGATGCACCATGGCCCACCAAACTATTCAAATGCTGCGCAAACGGATTGAACGTTTTGCGGTGGTACGCAATATGCGGCTGTGACTCGGCCCATGCCCGGTAAAACAACAAATAAGCCCTATGGTGAAAGATATCCAGAAACTCGGCGAATGTGGGGTCATTCCACTGATGAATCCGCGTGTAGGCATGTTCTGTGTAATGCAGTGGTAAGGCGCCATTGGGGCCCAACAAACCGAAATTCTGGATGTACAACTTTGGAACCGCACCCAAACGCCCCGCCGCAATGGTGTCTTCGCGTTTGAAATCTTGCGTGGCGAAATCAAGGTAGGGGCGCTGTCCCAAACGCACTGGGTCATCACGCAGGCGCAATGATTTTCCAAGCAAAGGCTTGCCTGAATGGGCATGTTCAATTTGCCGCAACAAGGCAAAAAAATTCAGGGCAGGTGGTTTGAGTGCGCTCATTTGCACAAGTCCTGCTACAACAAAGGCCGGTTACCCGACCTTGCAGGAAAATCAAACACAGCACCGGTGCTGTGCAGGCATACCCGGGTTTGCACAAATGAATTCACCGACACATGGCTTGCAAGGTAGAAGGCCAGCACACTGCCCAGCACCAGGGCACCAGTGCCCTGCAAGGCCAGTTCATCTAGTGTGAGCGTAACCAGCAAACCACGCACCACAGCAGGCCTGCCTTGACGCACAACACGCGACACCAGTGGCTGCGATTCAACTGCCAAAATCGCCCTGGCCATGTGTTGATGAGCCTGCTGCGCAGGATCGGCATGCAAGGCCAAAAGCTGCCCCAAAGCCAGGGCGTCCTGATCGATCAAGCCGAGGTAGTTCAGTGACAAGTGCTCGATCAACTGCCAGCAACTTTGCCCGCCATACATGGCCGCCTTTGGACGACTGGGGCCGCGCAAAAAGCGAATGGAGTGAAGGGGCAAGTTGCCGGGCCAGGCCAGGTCGGTGGGCCCTTGCCCCACAGGCATCAGCAGGGGCAAATCCCGATTGGTACACAAGGCCCGCACTGCGAGCTGTTCAAGCCCGTGTGTTTGAATGAGTTCACCGGTGGGCAAGGTAAGGCCAAGGTAAACATCACTGCCTGAGTATGAAGAACGACCGCCCTCACGCACTTGTTTTTCTGACAGCAAAGTGGGCACACGCCGGTGTACGAATCTGGGGGTCTCACAATCGGCCTGGATGTTGGCTTGGGTCGACACTGCATACAAAGGCGGTAATTCCTGCACCTTGTTTTGTCCGTACCCCTGCACGCCCAGCACCGAGTGCACTTCGAAATCGTGTGGCTTGCTGCGATTGGGCTGCACTTGCACTTCATGCAAACGTTCATCCAGCAACACGCGGTCGCAATTCTGTTCAAACAAATTGACCACGGGCGTGCAATTCAAGGCCAATGAGTCTACGCCCACGACACGGTCAAGCTCGGTGTTAGGCTCGGCAAAACAGAAGGCCAGCTGAAATGTGGAATGCTGGCAACTGGCCAGAAAACGCCTTAAACCTTGAACACGGAAAAACAGAAATCGGGCGGGAAATGCAAAAAACTCCTGCAACAAACGCATGCCACTGAACTGGTTTGAATGGACCGGCAGCAGCGCCTGAGAATCATCAAGCCCCAAAGCAGCAACACACGGAAAAGGTAGCCATTGCCAATCGACTTGTTCAGGTACACGTATGCCAACCGAGACAGTTTGATGACACAACCTTTCCAAGAGTGCGTAGGCGTATTCATCACCACAACTGACATGAAAATCGAGTTCATCCAGTGGCAGTTGGGACAATGCAGAGTGCGTTGAATTCTCGATGGTGACCAGCAAAGCTGACCTTGGCTGCTTGCCACCCCGCATGGTTGGCACATGGGCCTTGAAGGGACCGTGTTCAATGGCCTGAATGACCAAAGGCCACAAGGTTAAACTGTGCCCAACCCTGAACTTGCAGGGCGTGTTGATGCCCTTGGCCACCTGGCTTTGCAGCACGGTGCCGGCTGAAAGCGAAATGCCTTTTTTCAGGGCAACATCGCTGTGATTGGGATTGAGTTGCACCACCCCCATGGCAGGCACAGGGGCTAAAAAATTCGGGCTGATGCAGTTGAGCAATTGCTCGGTAAACCGCGGAAACTCCTCGTTCAAGCGAAGCTGAACCCGGGCAGTCAAGAAAGCAAACCCCTCAAGCAATCTTTCTACATAGGGGTCTTGTACCTCGGTTGCATCCATCGCAAGGCGCGACGCAACTTTAGGAAAACGCGAAGCGAACTCGGCACCCGTGTCGCGCACGTGAGCAAGTTCCTGGATATAAAACTGAAGTAAACGTGGGTCCATACTGCTTCGATGCCCGCGGCTCAGAAACCTGAGAGCGGCAACAACAGCACCTTGCCGGTTTCAAGATCCACTTCAGTGCGCAACATCAATTCGATTGGGTAGGGTTGAGCCCACAACAAACCGGAAATACGCAGGCCAATTACATTGTGCAAATGCATCAGACCTTGTTGGGTTTCCGCCGTTACTTTCAATGAATTTCCATCGATTCGCGGTTCGAATCGCCGAATCAGGTTGGCCACGGTTCGTTCAAAATCTTTGACATCGATCATGGACGCAATTTTTCCAGCCACCGGGGGCATGCCATAAGCCAGCACAGACTCATTCAATTGCGGCTGACCCTCAAGACACTTGCTGTCAAGCACACGGGTTGCGTTCAGCAACTGTTCGAGATCGCGCAGCACCAGCTGACGCAGCGCTTCTTTGGTAATGAAGCGACTATTGGCAGATTCAGTTTGAATGGCGGGCTCGTCATCCTGAAGACGATCCAGCAAGGCTGGTTGCAGCGCGTCCCGAGACTTACTCATACACGTCAATGTAAGTGCAGGCACCTGCCTTTAAATTGGCTGCCGACTTGGGGGTATACACCACTTCGATTTCCTTGAATGCAATCGAAAATGACTCCCCAACCTGCCGACCATCGCTTGCACTGCCTGTGATTTCATAATCGCAAATACGCGCCTTGCGCAAAGTAATACGCAGGTAATCAATGGTTGCAAGGCCACCAGGGTCGCGACAAGTGAGTACCACTTTGCTCAGCAGTTCCGCAGATTTCAAGGCACTCATGATTGCGGTGGTCGAACTGTCGATCGCCTTTTGCACGCTCAATGTACGCACCGAGGCTTTGGATGCAAGTTGCGATGATGAATGGACTTGCTGGGACATGCCCCAAGACCAACCGGCGATTTCTATTTCACCCACATGACCACTAACCTGGCTTTCCCCTTGGATGGCCCCTTGGCGGGAACCATCCAGGGCCAGGAACATATCGACTTTCGACATTGTGTTTCCTGGCTGTCCGATTATTTCTCGGAGTTGGTTGCAATGTTGAATGTGGCCTCAACCTTGCCATCTGGACCACCGTCTTTCTTCTGGGGTACATAAACATAGCTGAACTCGGCAAAGTTCAAGGTCACGGTTTCTGTCAGGCGGTCTTCACCACCAGAACCACCCTGACTTACGTTGGAGATGATGACGTCTTTCATAGTCAGCACAACATATTCCAGTGGCTTTTCACCTGCCTTGCGCACGGTCAGAATGGCTTCGTCAAAATGCTTGCCGTTGCAACATGCCTTGATCAGGTTTGGCGTTGCCTTGTCAATGTACTTGGTGAAGCTGATGTCCTGCACGCTGACTTTGCCTGCACCTCCACCACGGCCCACATGGGTTGTGCCCGACTGGGACATGCCCCAGCTCCAGGCGGCAATATCGATCTCTTTGGCATGTACGCTGTCTACGGATTCGCCATCTACACCCTTGATTTTCAAAAACATGTCTACGGACATTTGATTCCCTCTGTAATTGGTTGATTAATAGTTCAAGTTTTAAGACGCTTTGGCGGATGGCAACTTGCTGACCAAACGCAAAGACACGGTGAGGCCCTCTAGCTGGTAGTGCGGGCGCAAATAGAATCGTGAGGCGTACATGCCGGGGTTGCCCTCTATTTCCTCAACAACTACTTCGGCTGCAGCAAGCGGACGAGAGGCTTTAACCGCCTCGGAGGAATTTGCAGGATCGCCGTCCACGTATTGCATGATCCAGTCTTGCAACCAGCGCTGCATGTCGGCGCGTTCCTTGAATGAACCCACTTTGTCGCGCACGATGCACTTCAGGTAATGCGCAAAGCGACAGGTGGCAAACAGGTAAGGAAGACGGGCAGCCAATTTCGCATTGGCTGTTGCGTCCGGGTCTTCGTACTCGGCAGGTTTGTGCAAAGACTGCGCACCAATGAAGGCTGCCAGATCACTGTTCTTTTTGTGAATCAGCGGCAAGAAACCGCTTTTGCTAAGCTCAGCCTCACGACGATCGGAAATGGCGATTTCAGTGGGGCACTTCATATCCACCCCACCATCGTCAGTGGGGAAGGTGTGCGTGGGCAGGTTGGGTACTGCGCCGCCAGATTCAATACCGCGAATGCGTGAGCACCAGCCGTACTCCTTGAATGATCGGTTGATGTTCACCGCCATGGCATAAGCCGAGTTGGCCCAGGTGTAGCGGCTGTGATCGGCCAGACCGGTGTCTTCTTCAAAAGCAAATTCTTCCACTGGATTGGTTTTCGCACCGTAGGGCTGACGTGCCAGAAACCGTGGCATGGTCAGGCCGAGGTATTTGGAGTCGTCTGCGTCGCGCAGGCTGCGCCACGCGGCATAGTCGGGTGTGGAGAAAATTTTGGTCAGGTCGCGCGGGTTGGCAAGTTCTTGCCAGGAGTCCATTTGCAAGGTGGCCGGAGACACTGCTGACAAAAACGGGGCATGTGCAGAGGCGCTGATTTTTGACAACTCACCCAGCATTTCCACATCGGGCGGAGAGTGGTCAAAGTAGTAATCGCCGATCAAGCAGCCATAGGGCTCACCACCGAACTGACCATATTCATGCTCGTAAATTTTCTTGAACACCGGGCTTTGATCCCAAGCCACACCCTTGTACCGTTTCAAGGTTTTGGCCAGTTCGGTTTTGGACACATTCATGAAACGAATTTTCAAGAATTCATCGGTTTCAGTGTTGTTGACCAGGTAATTCAGGCCGCGCCAGGCACTTTCCATTTGCTGGAAATCGGCGTGATGAATAATTTCATTGATTTGTACGGAAAGCTTTTGGTCGATTGCGGCGATCATTCGCTCGATGGAATCAACCACATCGTCGCCCACCAAGTCCACCCCCTCAAGCGCCTGCTGCGCCAGGGTAAGCACTGCGGACTCCACTTCAGACCTGGCCTCATCGGTTTTAGGCTTGAATTCTTTTTGCAACAGGGAAGACAGTTCACTGCCCTCAAGTTCGATGACGTCGAGCGCACGATTTTGAAGTTGTTCAGACATGATTACTCACCTTCAGGGGAGGTTGATTCAACAGGCTTGACGCTGGTTGACAGGCTTTTCAACAAAGCAGGATCAGCCAGCAGTTTTGCCAACAGCTCTTCAGCACCGTTTTTGCCATCCATGTACGTGAGCAGGTTGGACAGTTGCTGGCGTGCCTCCAGCAACTTGCGCAAAGGCTCTACTTTTCGCGCTATCGCCGCAGGGCTGAAATCGTCCATGGATTCAAAAGTGATATCGACCGCCACATTGCCTTCGCCGGTGAGGTGGTTGGGCGCATGGAAGGCAACGCGCGGCTTGATGCTTTTCATGCGTGCATCAAAGTTGTCGACATCCACTTCCAGGAAATCACGCTCGGCCACCGGTGCCAATGGCACCTCGGATTTTCCGGACAAGTCGGACATGACCCCCATGACAAAAGGCAGCTGAACCTTTTTCTGTGAACCGTAAACTTCAACGTCATACTCAATTTGTACGCGGGGTGCACGATTGCGCCCCACAAATTTTTGTCCGCTCATTGATCAATCTCGCAAGTAAGAAGAATGGGTAAACGCAGGGCGACTTTAAGCATCTTCCTGCTCGAGAGAATCGGGATTGACTCCCATGATTTTTGCCACCTCGGCCAAGGCCTCTGGTGCAAGGTCTTTCATCAACTGCATGAAGTTTTTGTCGATCAGGCGACGTGCCCGTTTCAAGAGAAGCTGCGCCGGGTTGGTCGGCTCGGCATGCTCAAGGTAAGTACACACTTGATCAATCGCTGCCAAAGCCTGAGCACGGGAATGAATTCCTGCCGAAACCATTGAGGGTGCGGGCTTGCTCGAATTACAGCTTGAATCGAACAAAGCACTGTGTGGCACAGCGGCCGGGTTTTGTTCCATTTGGGGTTCGGGCAGGCAGGACAGCACATGGTTCAGCAACACACCGAATTCGGAAAGTTGCGGCAGCCGATCCGCTTCAACATATTGGGCCAGCGCGGTGAGAATTCTGTTCAAGTTGACTTTGCTGCTCAACAACACGGCATGCAAGGCCTCAGTCTTGCTTTCAGGAGAACGAAAGAACATCTCAATTTGCTCGCGAGACACAGGCGCCTCAGTGCCAGGAGCATTGCCAGTGAGCGCTTCGAAATCTTTTAGGCGAATGTCGCCAATTCGCGGATTTCCAACCACGACACAATTGCGCAGGGATTGAAAAAATGAGCCGCCGAATCCAAGCCCTTCAATGACGTTGATGCGGGCATAGGGATCGCCATCATCGAGAGGCGGATTGACGACAGACCACGCCGTTTCAAGCAGACTAACCAGCGCACCTAAACTTTCTGGCAGGGTTTGCAAACCACCCAAATTCAAGCGCGACTCAGCCCACAGCACCACCAAACGCAAATCTCGACTGCGCTCCAGCAATTGCAAGGCACCTGTTTCTACAGCACTCCAGTCGGGCGGTGTGGCGGCTTCAAACTGGGTTTCTGGCTTGCCTCGGGCTGCTTGTTGCAGTTCAAGAAATGCGTTGTCGTATTCAAGATTGGGGCCACAGTCACCCTGCACAAAGGGTGCCGCCCAGGAAGGTGCAAGCAATGCCTCGGGCTCAACTGATGTTGCCGGGGCTGATGAAAATTGAGAAGCTGACACGTTGCGCAGAGGCCCTAATGGTAAAACCATGCGGGACTCTAGCAACGGAATTTGAAGTTGGCGATGGGTCTAACCTGAGCACCATCACCACATGTAGTGATCGAGTGATGTCTATCCGACTTTGCGCGTCAGTTCACGCAACAACACCCACTCCTCCGCAGAGCTTGGATGAACGGCAATGGTACGATCAAAATCGGCTTTGGTTGCACCCATGGTGTACAACACACCCAGCAGTTGGATCATCTCGGGAGCATCGTCTCCAAGCATGTGAATACCCACTACTCGGTCAGTTGCATCATCGATCAGCAACTTCATGTAGGTTTTCTGTTCACCGCCCGAGAACTTGGTTTTCATGGGCGTGAACTCTGTTTCATACACACGGGTGGGTGCGCGCTTGGCCGCCTGTTCTTCAGTCAAGCCGACACTGCCAATGGGCGGTGAGGTGAAAGTGGCTGTGGGCACGCTGCTGTGATCCACCGAGAGATTCTTCCCGTTGAACTCATTTTCAGCCAGTGCGCGCCCTTCTGCGATCGCTACTGGGGTCAGGTTCACGCGATTGGTGACATCGCCCACGGCATACACACCTTTAATGCCAGTGTGGCTGTATTTGTTCACTTCAATTTCACCGGCAGGCCCCGTGCGCAGGCCAATGTTTTCAAGTCCCAAGCCTTGCGTGTTGGGGCTGCGACCTGTGGCATTCAATACAAAATCAAACGTGTGAACTCCTGCTGCGGTTTGCAATTCAAACGAGGCTCCTTGTTGGCCAAGCGATTTGAAATCGGTGTCGGCAAAAAGTTGAATACCTTGCAGTTTCATGGCGGTGACCAAGCGATTTCGAATGCCTTCATCGAAGCCGCGCAAGGGCAAGTCACCACGATAGAACACCGAGACTTCAGAACCGAGGCCGCGCAATATGCATGCAAATTCAAGTGCGATATAACCCGCACCAATCACACCCACACGTTTGGGCAACGTAGAAAGATCGAGCAGTTCATTGGAGGTTGCGGCAAGCTCAAGCCCCGGAAATGCACTGCGATTGGGCGCTGCGCCACTGGCGATCAAAATTCGCTGGGTGTTCAATACCCGATCGCCCACTTGGACTTCTGTGGTGGACTTGATCACGCCATGACCGCGTATAGTTTCAACCCCACTGTTTTCGAGCATGCGGGCGTAGATGCCTTCGAGCCGGTCAATTTCCTTGCCTTTGGCCTCTTGCCATTGGGCCATTGAGAATTCTGCTTGTGTCACTTGCCAGCCGGGCTGCAGACCTTCTCGCAGGGTTTGACCAAACTGTGCGGCATACATCATGAGTTTTTTGGGCACACAACCGCGAATAACACAGGTGCCACCCAGCCGGCTGGATTCGATGAGTGCGACTTTGGCGCCATAGCTGGCCGCGCGGCGGGCGCTGGCCACTCCGCCTGAACCACCGCCGATGACGACGAGATCGTAAGGTGCGTTGGGTGTGCTCATTGAATTCTCCTTGGGTGCTGCATTGAAGGTTTATTGTACCGCGAGGAACTTGTGTCGCTCTGGGTCGGTGACTTGGGAGCTAAACTTGAAGGGTCACCGCTGCAGTTTCTGGCCCAATCGGCGGCGGTGTTTCGATGGCCTCGCCTTCAAGAAAACCTGCCCTTGCGTGGCGAGCAGGGCCGGTGTTGCCCAGCATGGGCGACAGAGACCGGACCCGACCCGCAGTTTCGGAGGGTCGTTCTCAGGCATCGCAAGGCTCAGCATGGGATCAACAGGTTTTCTGGCGAGAGAGCGGAACCCAAGCCAATTGGGCGATTAAAAAGCTCCAAGAGATTGAAACCCCAGCAGATCGGACTAAACAAACCAGCGACTGAGGAAGCTTAGGTTATCCCAACCGCCACGCATGGTACTTGCCCAACCACAGCAGCACTTTCTCCGGCGCATGCGCCCGCTTCCACTCACCCGCAGCGTATTTGTTGGCCTCAGCCAATGTGGGGTAGGTGTGGATGGTGCCCAGAATTTTGTTCAAACCCAAACCATGTTTCATGGCCAAAACGAATTCAGCCAACAAATCGCCTGCATGCACTCCGGCAATGGTCACACCCAGAATTTTGTCCTTGCCCGGCACGGTCAAGACCTTCACGACACCGTGTGCATCGCTGTCGGCAATCGCGCGGTCCAGATCGTCAATGCCATAGCGTGTTACCTCGTAAGCAACGCCCTGCTCTTTGGCATCCTGTTCATTCAAACCCACGCGTGCCACTTCAGGATCAGTAAAAGTGGTCCAGGGAATAACTGAATAATCGGCCTTGAATTTTTTAAGATGGCCGAACAATGCATTCACTGAGGCATACCACGCTTGGTGCGCAGCCACGTGGGTGAATTGATAGGGACCTGCCACATCACCTGCTGCAAAAATATTGGGGTACAGGGTTTCGAGGTATTCGTTGGTGACCACGGTGCGGTTGGTCTCGATACCCAGTTTCTCAAGGCCATAGCCGGTCAGGCGTGCTTTACGACCCACCGCGCAAATCACATCATCAAATTCAATTTCAACGATGTTGCCTTGGTGTTCGGTGACCAATACTTTTTGATCGCCTCTGCGCTCAAACCGAACGGCTTTGTGTTGGGTCAGAATATTCACGCCATCGGCGCGCATGCTGTCCATGGCCATGGCGGAAATTTCCGGATCCTCGCGCACCATGATTCGATCGCCCAGTTCGACCTGGGTTACTTGTGAGCCCAAACGTGCAAAGGCCTGGGCCAATTCGCTGCCAATGGGGCCACCGCCTAGTACGACCAAACGTTTGGGCAGGTCGTCGCGTTTTGCGAATTCGTCCCACAAGGTGTCGCTGGTCAGGTAACCACTGGTTTCAATGCCCGGCAGCGGCGGCACCACGGGCTGTGCTCCAGCAGCAATCACAATGCTGCGGGTGGTCAAGCGGCTGGTTTCACCGCTGTTGTGTTTGATTTCAACAGTCCAGGGATCGACAATAGTTGCATAGCCCTGAATCACATCCACGCCCAGGCCGGTGTAGCGTTCTACGCTGTCGTGCGGCTCAATGGCTTTGATGATTTCGTGCACACGGGCCATGACCGCCTTGAAGCTGAAGCTGGGCGTGGCTGCATGCAAACCATATTTGTCGGCATGGCGCATTTGGTGAGCCAGCTTTGCACTTTTAATGATCGCCTTGGAAGGCACACAACCAAAGTTCAGGCAATCGCCGCCCATTTTGTGGGCTTCAACCAGGGTCACTTTGGCCTTCACTGCGGCAGCAATGTAAGAGCTCACCAAACCCGCTGCACCCGCACCAATCACCACCATGTTGCGATCAAACTTAACCGGCTTGGTCCATTGGGCGTACACCTTGCGGGCCTTGATTTTGTCGGTCACTTTTTTTGCGATCAACGGGAATATGCCCAGCAACACGAATGAAAGAATAAGGCCCGGTGAAAGAATGCCAGCAAGGCTGTCAATTTTTGCCAGTTCGGTACCGGCATTTACGTACACCACGGTGCCTGCAAACATGCCAAGCTGGCTGACCCAGAAAAAGGTGAAAGCCTTCATGCTGGTCAAACCCATCAGCAGGTTGATCAGAAAGAACGGGAACACGGGCACCAAGCGCAGCGTGAACAGGTAAAAAGCGCCCTCTTTTTCAACCCCTTCATTGATCGCTTTCAGGCGGTTACCAAACTTGGCTTGCACAGAATCGCGCAGCAGGTAACGCGCACCAATAAAGGCGAGCGTGGCACCCATGGTGGATGCAAACGACACCAAAATCAAACCTTGCAGCAAACCGAACAGGGCGCCCGCAGCCAGAGTCATGACTGCGGCACCCGGAATTGAAAAGGCAGTAACCAGTACATAGGCTGCAAAGAACACACCGGCAACCAGCCAGGGAGACTCTGCCTGAAATTCACGGAACTGCTCAAGACGACTTTTCAGGCTGTCGAGTGTCAACAAACTGTGAAGATCGAAGGCAAACACCGCCACAACAGCTGCAACAATAAGCAGCAGAACAATTTTTTTCATGTCAATTCCTTGGTTTTTCTACGCAGTGTGTTGCCAATCATGCATGGTCTGGGCAACTTGTACAGATAGTTTCGGCGAGTCGTACAAAAAAGTTACCTCGATCTGGAAAGATAGTCGCGTTAATCTAGGTCAACACGATGACAGATGTACTTCGACCATGAGCACAACCATTCATTCAATTTTTATTAGCCACGGCGCACCCACTTACGCACTGGAACCCGGCCTGCCCGGCCAAGCCTTGGAAACCTTGGGACAACAACTGCTTGCCCAGGGCACGCGCGCACTGATTGTACTAAGCCCCCATTGGCGTAGCGCCAAGCTGGCAGTGACCAGCCACGAAGCGCCCGTAATTGTTCATGACTTTTATGGTTTTCCAAAACCGCTGTACGAACTGAAACCGGAAATTTGCGGTGCGCCTGAACTGGCATCGCAACTTGCAACACATTTGGCCGAACACGGTTTAAGCGCCGAATTGCGCCCACAACAAGGTTTTGATCATGGGGCCTGGGTGCCCTACATTCACCTGTTCCCAAATGGTGGCCCGCCCATGTTGCAACTCAGCATGCCTGTGGACTGGAATGGCGAAACTGCATTGAATATGGGTGCCTTGGTGGGTGAATTTGCCCGCAATGAGAAAGCAGTGGTGATTGGAAGTGGCAGCTTGACGCACAATTTTTCTGACATGGACATAGGCGCCGCCAAGGCAGGAGATGGTGGGCAGGCGCAAAACCTGCCTTATGTACACGAGTTCAATACATGGGTTCAGGAACGCCTGCAGGCAGGTGACAGCAAGGCGATTGCGCGCGCAGAGTTTGACGCACCGCACTTTGCACGAGCCCACCCAGATGATGATCACTACCTGCCCCTGCCTTTTGCCATGGGCGCAGCGACGAACAACTTCAAGGTCAATGTGCTGCCCGAGGATGTGCGTTACAAAGCCCTGTCGATGCAAAGCTTTGCATTCACCGCTTAACCTGGTCGGCTAATATCAAGACAGCTGAGTGGCACTGCAGTTGATGGTTTCGGGCAGCACACCGTCTTGCAAGGCTTTTTTCAGCGACTCAACACCCCGACCCCACAAAGGTACCTGCGTGGGCTGGCCCTGCACGGTGGGCACAGTGGGTGGATCTTGCCCGGCTTCGCTGTATTGATTAATGGCGCGTACCAGATCAAGGTGACGCACCCACACCCACTGACTGCGTTCTATGTCCACACACTGGCGGGTTTGAGCGATTTCATCGACTGATTTGAAAGGCACCTGCGCGGTGTACAGGTGAAACGGCACACCGGGCGAGATGGAAGGGCCTTTGAGCTGACTGATGTCAATGTCAGCACTGCTGTATACGCAATTGGATTCTTCGGTGAACTCTCGAACAGCAGTTTGTGCGGGCGACTCGCCCTTTTGGGCGCTGCCGCCCAGCGTGGCCCAAGCGCGGCGCGTGGGGTGCGGGTCAAATGCCATTAAATGCACGGCCTCGCCGGCCACACAACTGTAGGCGATCAGCCCGGCAGGCGGCGCGTTGCTCGATGAGCAGGCAACAAGCGTGAACAACAGCGGCACTACAAACAACAAACGCATGGTGAAAGCAATCCTGAATGTGGAGTGCTCATTATTACCTGCTTACATGACACCTTGCGAGATCAGGCACCCATCCAGCCCAAGGCAATGGCTGTGAGCACGGTAGACACACCGACCGTGTAAATTGTTTTCAGTTTTCCAGTCATTTTGATGCTCTCCGGAATCATTTCATTGCAAACCACAAATGCCATGGCACCCGCGGCGAAAGCCATTGAAGCCGGCGTACCCATGGCCCATGAATCGGCAGTAATTACGCCCAAACCAGCGCCCAGTGGTTCAACCAACCCTGTGGCCAATGCGGCCAGCGCAGCAAGCGCTTTGTGCACGCCAATGCTCCACAAGGCTGTGGCCACGATCAAGCCTTCCGGAATGTTTTGCAAACCGATCGAGAATGCCGTGCCGGATGCACCGTTCAGGTTGCCTGCACTGGCACCCACCGCAAAACCTTCTGGCACATTGTGCAAAGCAATGGCAATGGTCATCAGCAAGGCCATGCGCAGGCGTTGATTGCCCGCCATTTCCGGGCCTGCCACGGGGTGTTCATGCGGCAGGGTTTGGTCAAGCACTGTCATCACACCGTAGCCTGCTGCTGTGGCCGCCAGCACCACCATCAAAGCGCCTTCCGTTTGAATGGCAGGGATAAACAGGGACATGACTGCGGCGGCGGCCATCATGCCGCCTGCGATCGCGATGAACAAACCCAAGCCTTTGTCATCAATTTTTTTCATGACCAGCAACGCCATGCCGCCAAGGCCGGTGGCTGCACCGGCAATGGCCGAGAACTCGACTGCCTGAAGCTTGGAGGGGCTCGCCGCAATGTACTGAACCGCAGCCCAAACCGCAGGTGCGCCTTGCGTGACCATGAGGTACAA
The DNA here is from genome assembly GCF_029087225.1 of Limnobacter olei. Lineage (GTDB taxonomy): Bacteria > Pseudomonadota > Gammaproteobacteria > Burkholderiales > Burkholderiaceae_B > Limnobacter > Limnobacter olei. The sequence goes on from NZ_JARFJD010000030.1 coordinate 25,375, forward strand.
ACCCAGCGCAACAATCAGAATGCCGACCACGCCACGCACAGCGCGAAACGCACGAACGGCGTCCAGCCCAGCTTGGCCGGCAATATTCAGACCCACAATTTTGGTCATTTGATGAAAACTCATGGCGGGCTCCTGTGCTTCAAAGACTTGATTACACAGTTAGATTGCCCGAGAGAATATTATTCGTCTAACGGATAATTTCTTTGAAGTTAATCGTTTTTACCGATCAATGGCGCAGGTTCTGAAGCCGGACAACACGTCTTGCCGGTCCGGTTGAAAATAATTGCGGTATTTGGGGTGGACCATTTCGGCAGAAGTGGCCCAACTTGCACCCTTTAATACCTTTCGGTCATGAAACCAAGGTTTGGAGTAATCGACGTAAGGGTGCATCTTGAACCCGTCGAAGGGAAGGAAGGTACTGGCAGTCCATTCCCACACCTGCCCCCACTGCATATTGGCTTGTGTGTGTGCGGCGTATTCCCATTCAGCCTCAGTGGGCAGCCTGCGGCCCGCCCACTGGCAATACGCTTGGGCATCCAGCCAACTGATGTTCTCGGCCGGTGCACTCAGCTTGAGCGGTGTTTTCTGACCATAACCCAGGTTAATCCAGCCATCGTTTTCAAATGCAACAAAGGCAGGCATGGGGTGTTGGGTGGCCTGAACAAATTCAAGATACTGCGCCCAGCTGACCGGACGTGAATCGATGGTGAATGCCTGTATCTGAACCCCACAGGCGGGTACTTCGTTGTCGAATGCGAAACCCTCGCCTTGCCAGCCCAGAGTCCACCGGCTGGCCGGCAGCTCGAGTTGAACCAAGTCGCCGCACTCCTGAACGCCGGGCCTGCACGCGTTGTGGGGGCGCAATTGGATATTCAGCAACTTGGCCATGAAGACCGCGGCTTCGTTGTGCATTTGTTCATGCAACACACACAGACGGAAAAAATAAAGGTATTGGTCGGCATTGCCGGGGTCGCTGGCACACAGCGCATCAGCCTGCTCCAGCAACTTCAATGTGTCGCGCAACGAGGCGGCCAGATACTCACGGGTGCCCCGCAAATCGGGCAAACCGATTTCCCAGCGGGTGTCATGCGCGATGGTGCTTGAATTCAGGCGTGCATCGGCATTGAACAGGCGAGACTCCAGTTTGGGTGCATCGGGATTGCACTGCACACCCAAGGCCCAGTCAGGGTTGCGGGCCAGCCACCAGTCTTGAAACCAGGCCACATGACACAATTCCCAGAGCGGCGGGTTTAACTCGGGGCGGCATGGCACTGTGCACTCATGTCCCAGAGCATTCACGTAGTCCTCGAGCAAGCCCAAGGTGCGCTCGCGCGTGCGCAACAAAGCGTCGCGAAGAAAGGCGGCGTTTGCAGTTCGGGCCAACTGGGCTGGATGGATGCGGCTGTTCACAAAGGTACTGCGGTGGTGTGGATACACTAAGTGTACGACAAGTGGCTACAATGAAAGCAATCGGAAATGTCGATCAAGAAGGAATGAACACACTGAACACCCAAGCCAACGCCCTTTCATTGAAGCAACTGAGCTATTTGCTGGCCGTTGCTGAAACGCTCAACTTTACCCGGGCGGCCGAGCGGTGTTTTGTCACGCAATCGACGTTATCGGGCGGCATTGCAGAACTTGAGCGCACATTGGGCGTGCAACTGGTAGAACGAGACCGCCAGCGGGTGGCCCTAACACCCGTGGGTGTAGAAGTAGTGGCGCGTGGACAAAGTATTTTGGCGGCCAGCCGCGACCTGGTGGCGCGCGCGCAAATGGCAGCCGACCCCGCCAGCGGAGAATTCAGGCTGGGCATCATACCGACCATTGCGCCCTTTTTGCTGGGAGCAATTTTAAGCAGAACCAAAACCGGCTTTCCAGATTTGGTACTTCGCCTGCGCGAAAACCAAACTGCAGCCTTGCTTCAGGAACTGGAACTCGGCGAGCTGGATGCCGCGCTGGTTGCCCTGCCCATCGATTTGGGCAAACTGAAGGCTTTTCCGCTGTTTGAAGAACCCTTGCGATTGGTCGCCCATAGAAACGACGCCCTATGTAAAACCGCAGGTGTACGCCTGCGAGAGGTGGACACTCGCCGCCTGCTGTTGCTTGAGAAAGGCCATTGCCTGCGTGACCACACCGTATCGGCTTGCAGTGCCAAACAACGGGAAGCGAACAACAACGACAGCAATCCGGTTGAGGCCAGCAGCTTGGCCACCATGGTTCAGTTGGTCAACTCCGGCCTGGGCTGTGCCTTGTTGCCTGATATGGCCATACAGGCCGGTTTGCTGCACAAAACCGAAGTGAAACAGATTGAACTGGCTGCGCCTTTGCCCAGCCGGGAAATTGCCTTGGTGACCCGCAGCAGTCACCCCAAGCTTGGCTTTATAGAAACAGCACTGTGTCCGTTGTTAAAGGCTTGTCAGCCGGGGTAAACGGCAATCCACTTCCACTTGCACCACTTGGAATTTAACTGGTATGATCAGCTGACCAGTTAAAAATTCATTGCCGCCTAGTTCTATAAACCATGGAAAATATTCAGAAAATTTCGATCTCTGAGCAGGTTTACGCTCAGCTTCGCGATCGAATCCTCAAAAAGGTATTACCAGTTGGGGCTGAATTGCCCTCTGAGCGTGAGCTATCTGAAACCCTTGGGGTGAACAGAGGTGCCGTGCGCGAGGCAATCAAGCGTTTGCAACAGGCCCGACTGGTTCGGGTACGTCATGGTGGTGCGACACAGGTTGAGAACTTTGAAGCCGAGGGAGGCCTTGAACTGCTGCCAAGCCTGATGGTCAATGCACAGGGGCAAGTCAACCTCGAAGTGGCCCGGGGAATCGTAACCTTGCGCAGAGCACTGGCGCCGGTGGTGGCTGGGCAAGCGGCAGTCCACGGCGGCAAAGCACTGGCCGATTCGCTGAAGCCGGTGATTACCAACATGCAAAATACCAGCGAACTGCCAAAACTTCAGCAACTGGCCTTTGATTTTTGGGCCCTGGTGGTGCAAGGCAGCGGCAATGTGGTGTTCAAGCTTGCTTTCAATTCCATGAATCAAACCTACGTTGCGGCCTGGAATACGCTGACCCTGGTGATGCAGGACGAGTTTCGCGATGTAGACACGCTAACCCAGCTTATGCAGGCCATTGAAGCCGGAGAACAACGGCGTTGCGAGGTGCTGGCCAGGCAACACGTGGAGCTAGGCAGCCGTGCATTGAACGCTGCGCTGGGTACCGCTTAACACCTGGTTAAATACGGAGACACACATGTTGGGAATTCCTTTGGGTCTGTTGACCGCCAATGCTGTGGAATGGGGCATGCACAAATACGTGCTGCACGGCATGGGGAAAAAACGGGGTACATTCTGGGCCTTTCACTTTCATGAACATCACAGGGAAGTGCGTGAACATGGCTATTACGACCCGAACTATGAGCGCTTTCCGCTCGGGATGCATGCACAGGGCAAAGAGGCCTGGGCACTGATTGCCAGCGCCGTGGCAGTGGCACCGCTGTTTCCGGTGGCACCCTTTTTTGTGGGCACACTTTGGTACAGCAGCCTGAATTACTATCGGGTTCACAAGAAAAGCCACATGAACCCAGCCTGGGGGGAACAACGCATACCCTGGCACTTCGACCACCACATGGGCAACAACCCAGGCGCCAACTGGTGTGTCACCCGCCCTTGGTTTGATTACATCATGGGCACCCGGGTGTTTACGGAGGGAGGGGTGCGCGAAAACAACGTGTTGGGGTTAAAACGAATTCCGACCTGGCTTGAGCGTTTGTTACCGAAGCCCGAATCGCTGGGCGCCTTCGCACCAAAACCGGCAGTACGGCGCGCAGCGTAAGCCTGTGACATAATCGGTTCACTACAAAAAGGAGAACTGAATGGGCTTGTTGATATTGGTCGCCGGGTTGGCGCTTTTTCTGGGCATGCACGCGACTCGAATTCCAGACGACCAACGCCGGTCGGGCATGATTGCAAGGCTTGGCAAAGGCAAGTACCGCGGCATTTACACGGCCGTTTCTATCGTGGGCTTGGTGCTGATTGTCTACGGATACGGCCAGGCCCGGCTTGACCCTGTTTTTGTGTGGAACCCGCCCGCGGCAATGCGCCACATTTCGGCACTTCTCATGCTGGTGTCTTTCATCATGTTGGCGGCTTGTTATGTGCCCACCAACCACATCAAAGCCAAATTGCAGCACCCCATGACCTTGGCTGTGAAAGTATGGGCGCTGGCGCATTTGATCGCCAATGGCACGCTGGCAGATATTATTTTGTTTGGATCATTTTTGGTGTGGGCGGTGTTGCTGTTTAAAACCGCACGCAGGCGCGCCATTCCCATGGGTTTTGCGGGCGACGGCCCTACCAAAGTGGGCACGCTGATGACCGTGGTGGTGGGTGTACTGGCTTGGCTGGTTTTCGCGGCCTGGCTGCATGTTCACTTGATCGGTATTAGCCCGTTTAGCCGATAAACCATTGGCGCAATAAAAAAAAGCCCCTGCGCGCAATGCACAGGGGCTTTTTTGTTTGATGTTGACTGTGTGCTTACAAATACCAAAAACAAATTGCCGCCACCGCAGTGGGTCCCAAGGCCCCCGCGAGCAGACCACCTGCAGACACAGCCTCGCCGGGAAACTGGCGCTTGAGCAACGACAAACCTGCCGGGTTGGGCGCATTGGCAATCACTGTAAGGCCACCGCCCGCCACGGCGCCAGCGACCAAGGCGTAGCGAAAACTTTCTGACGTGCCTTCAATCAGCGACCCCAAATAAGTGAGTGCAGCATTGTCGGTAATTGCCGTGAGAGCCATGGCAGCCATAAACAACACCCCATCGTCCAGGTCGCTAACCGCAGGCTGCAGCCACCATTGCTGCATGCCGCCCAACACCACCAAACCGGCGAGGAAGAAAGCTACCAGCAAACCTTCCTTCAACAACAAGCGGGACTGGAAAGTGTTGTACGCCGCGGTGAACCCGAGGAAAAACAAGAAGAGGCCCAAAAATACAGCTGGGTGATGCGCAAACAAAACCACCGCACCCAAAAAGGCCAAGTGAATGACCATGGCCCACCAGGGCACCGGAGCCAAGGGCTGACCATCTTCACCCAAAGCCTCCGGGGTTTTAACTTCCGCGCCCAAATGCTTGGCTGCGAAAAAGATGAATACGGTGGCATTGATGAACACGCCAATGGCTGCCTTCCAGCCAAAGGTGGCCATCATGAACGGTGTATCCCAACCCCAGGTGCCTGCGACCATCAACACGGGCGGCGCAGCAAACGATGTCAGCACCCCACCAATCGAGATATTCACGAACAACACGCCCAAGCCCCAATAACGAATAAAGTTTGGAACAGATTTTGAAAACAAGACATCACGCAGCAACAAGGCAGCCAGGGTCATGGCGGCAGGCTCGGTGATAAAGCTGCCCAAAAGCGGCACCATGAACAAGCCGAGCCAAGTGAAAGCCACGCCTTTGTTGACCGGCATCAAACGGGCCAAACCCTCAACCAGCAGACGGGAGGCATCCAGCACCGGGCGGCTTGCTGCCACCACCATGATCACAAATACGAACAAGGGTTCGGTGTAATGGCGGGTATCCACATACTCCACGGCTGAATCGAGGTTGACTGAAAAAGCCATGGCGATGACCAAAAACAGGGCCCAAATGCCAAATACGGCTTCAACTTCGCCAAGCAGGTGAAACAAGCCACTGTGGTGTTTGCTGTGGTGAGCCAAGCGTTCAAAGTAGCTGGCCGAAAAAGTGTGAATAAGCGCGCCGGCAAAAAGAAAGGCGGCAATCCATTGAATGGTGGTTGCTGTCATGTCGGTGTCTATTGTTGTGAAAGTTAATTAAGCGATCCCATAGAGGGAGCCTATCGCACTATTAAAGTTCCCCGTATTGCGAATATTTTCGGGAAAAGTTCCCTTGGGAGTTGCACTGTCCGGTTCCTACACTTACTTCAGAACATAAAGAACTCAGAGAGGTGGGACATGGGTACATTCAAAAAAACAGCAATCACCAGCGCAGTGCTGATCATGTTGGGGCATGGCGGGTTGGCCATGGCACAAGGCAATGCATTGCCCAGCGTCGAAGTGTCAGGCAACAGCATCTTGCCTTCCAACATTGAAAACCTGCCCGGTTCGTCGAATGTCGTGACTCGTGAAGACCTCGACAAGCGTGAACCTTTTTCCATTCTTGAACTGGTTCGAGAGGTACCCGGTCTGCATGTGGTGTCCGAGGACGCTGCGGGCACTCACCTGAATATCGGATTGCGCGGACTGAACCCAAGACGCAGTTCACGAACATTGCTGCTTGAGGACGGTGCACCCACTGTGTTTTTTGCGCCCTATGGCGACCCCTCGGCGCACTACTCTACGCCGCTAGAGCGACTAGAGCGCGTTGAAGTGCTGAAAGGATCGGGTCAAATTTTGTATGGCCCGCAAACGCTGGGCGGCATGATCAATTTCGTGACGAAACCCGTGCCGCAAGACGGCTTTGAAGGTTCCGCAAAATTGTCGGTGGGCAATGAAGGTTACCGCGGTGCACACTTGAACCTGGGAACCGGCTCAGAACAAGGCGGCATCATGATTGATTTGCTCAAGCGCCAAGGCGACGGCATTCGTGCCCAGCATGAGTTCGATGTGCAGGATGTGACCATCAAAGGCCAGTTGAATATCAACAGCGCACACACCCTGACGGCGAAGTACACCCGGTTTGAAGAAGATTCACTGTTCAGCGAAACCGGGCTTACCGCCCAAGAGTATTTGCGCGACCCTTACTCGGTGCCAGGTACAGAGGGTGAACGCTATGTGATGGATCGCGACACCGTTCAGTTGATTCATGGCTGGCAACTCGGGGAGCGCGCCCGCCTGACCACGCAGGTGTACCACACCAAAACTGACAGAACTTCTTTGCGCTCGCGAGAATTTGAATCGGCCTTTGACCCCATGGAGCCGACCACGATTGGCTTGGGTGAGCTGGAAACCGAATTTGCAACAAGGCCCCGTCAATACGATGTATTCGGGATTGAACCCAAACTTGAATTCACCCACTCAGCGTTTGGTGTGCCCAGCGAAACCATCATCGGCATGCGCTACCACACTGAAGACATTGACCGTAAGAAATTTGAATTCGACAACTTCGCCGACACCACCCCCGAGGCAGATGAACGCCTGCTGGCCGATGTGGAAGCCACTGCATTTTTTGCGCAGAACACATTCCTGATGGGCGACTGGACTTTGACCCCAGGCGTACGCGTGGAGCAAATTGAACAGACCAAGGTGCTGTTTTCCGGTGTGCCTGGTACAGCCAATTTTCAGCAGGAAGACATGTTGGACACCAGCGAAACCGAGACCCTGCCCGGCATTGGTTTTACCTGGAACGGACTGGAGAATGCGACAGTATTTGGCGGCGTACACCGCGGCTTTGCCCCGCCCCGCCCAGACCGCGACATTGAAAACGACATGCTTCAGCGCGTGACCCCCGAATTGGCCACCGTGACCGAATTGGGTATTCGAGGCAATGTACGTGCAGGCTCCTATGAAGCAACATTCTTCAACCTCGACATTGAAGACATTGTGGTGAATTCAGGCGGCTTTTTCCGAAATGAAGGCGAAGCACAACACACCGGTTTTGAGTTGGCAGGCCGGTTCAATCTGGGCGAGCTATTCAGCGCAAAATCCAATCCATTCTTTGTGAGCATGGCCTACACCAACCTGTTCACCGCTGAATTCAAAAATTCCGGCGTAGTAGGCGGTGAAGGCGAAGATGGATACGGTACTTACCAGGCTGGCAACCGTTTGCCCTACGCCCCAAAGCACACCTTGGCCCTGAATTTGTCGTATGAAACCGAACAATGGAATGCCCGAGTTGGCGCAACGCATGTGAGTAAACAATTTGCCAACACCGAGAACTTTGGCGGCACCGAGCCCCTGGGCTTTTGCCCCAATGGTGAAGACCCTGCAAACAACCTGTTCTGCGGCCTTTTCGGAGAAATTGAAGCAGTCACCTTGCTGAATGCATCCATCAGCTTTGCACCGGCTGGCAGCAACATCAGCTATTTTCTGAATGCTGAAAACCTGACTGACAAACGGCACATTGCTGCGCGTACCAATGGTATTCAACCGGGTCGACAACGGCAGGTAGTGGCGGGGATTAATGTGAAGTTTTGAGACTGCGACAAGACATCTAGCGCCCAACAGGCCGCTTCGCCAGCTTGCGCTGCAAAGTTCGCCTGTGCATGTTCAACGCACGCGCCGTGGCCGATACATTCCCTTCATGTTCGTTGAGCACCCGCTGAATATGCTCCCACTCCAAGCGGGAAACCGACATCGGTTGAAAGTCAGAAGCTTCGTCGTCATTTGAAGCAACACTGCCTGAATCATCGTCCAAAGCCCGCAACACTGCCGAACTGTCAGCGGGCTTGGCCAAATAATTATCAGCACCCAGCTTGATGGCCTGTACGGTGGTGGCAATGCTGGCGTAGCCAGTCAGTATCAAAATATTGGCACTGGGCTGCAAACCACGAAGCTGGGTGATCAACTGCAAACCCGATTGCTCACCCAAATTCAAATCAAGCGTAATGTCGGTGAATTGCTGTTGCCCGGCAGCAAGCAGGGCCCGCTCCTTGCTGAATGCCACATCGGTCTTGAAACCCTTGCGTTCAAGCGACAAAGCAAGGGTATTCGCAAACACCTCATCATCGTCCACAATCAAAATTGAGCGCGTCATTGCGAGAGCACCGGCAAGCTCAAACTGGCGCAAACACCAGGGTTCAAGTTGCGAAGGCTCAACTTTCCGCCTTCACGTTCCAAAAGGTTGGCCAGTAAAAAAAGGCCCATGCCTTGCCCATTGGCTTGAAACAATTGTTGCCCGATTTTCGGCAACAACTCAGTATCAATACCACTGCCTGCGTCATTCACAAAGAGGGTCAGGCTTTCATGGTCGCATTGCATACCGACCTGAAGTGGTTCGCCAACGCAGGCACGCTGCTGGCTTTGTGCGGCATTGTCCAAAAGAGTAACCAAACCCAATTCAAGCAACTCTTTGCGTACTTTGAATTCGCCTGCAATAGAGGCAATGCTGGGCATCAAGCGCACTTCATGTTGTGGGTTGCGAGTTCGCCAAATACCCAATGTGGTCTGAAGCCATTCGCTGGGTTTGATCATTTGCGCATCGGCATTGTGGCGAGGGTTGACTTCGATTTGAGCGCGAAGTTGACCCAGCGTATCGGTGATGGATTGGACCTGGGCACTGAGAACATTCATTTCCCGGACCTGCGCCTGCATGGCGGGGTCGTTTTTCCAGTCTGAAACAATGGTGGCAATGGTCGACACTGGCGTGCCCAACTGGTGGGCAATGGAAGCAGCCTGATTGCCCAGTGCCGCCAAACGCGACTCGCTGGCCAAACGTTGCTGCGCGCGCCCCAAGGCTTGGTCGCGGTTGCGAATCGACGAGCTCAAACGCGCCACAAAACCCACCAAAATCAACACGCTGACCAAAAAATTCAACCACATACCCACCAGGTGAAAGTGCACGCCATCGTCGGGATTGGCCAGCACCAAAGGTATGTAATTGCCCATCAGCACTGTGTAAGCCACCACGCTGAACAAGGCAAGCACAGCAACTTGCGCCCAAGGCAGCAGTGCCGCAGCCAGGCCCAGTAGCGGCAAATAAAGTGACACGAAAGGATTGGTCACGCCACCTGTGAAATAAAGCACAAAGGTGAAGGCGGCCAGATCGGCAAACAATTGGGCAGCCACTTCAAAGCTGCCCACCGAATGCCCCTGCCGCAGGCGGATAAAGGTGATGGCATTGAGCAAAACCAGCGCACCCAAAATGACTGTCAATACCGGCCAGGGAAGACTGACGTGCAACAGCAAGCCGACCACCGCCAACAGCAAAACCTGAGCGGCCAGCGCAAGCGTACGCATCCACATCACTGTCACCATTTGCTGGCGGCGAACGGACAAATCGCTTTGGTCCATCAAGCCTTCAGTCCAAAGGTGCATGAAGGGACGGTGGTCGGGAAACAGGCTTGTTTTCATGCTCACATTCTAAGTGGCTTCTTGCTTCGCTGCCTTGAAATTGTGAGGTGTGCAGCCCGGCTGCGACAATATGCCGCATTCTCGCAGTGCGGGCCGTGGCGTATAAAGCGTGCTGGTTGATCTTGCCCGGACTATGCGATGCGCGTTCATGCTTCTTTCAAAATGCCTACCTTGTCTACAGGCCTGCTGTTGGCTTTTGCACCACTGGCTCAACCGGTGTTTGCAAACCCGGCACTCGGCAGCGTGGAAGTTCAGGCCCAACGCGAAGCACTGAGCGCAGCCAGTGTGCAAGTGGCCAAACAAAAGCTGAACCAGACAGCAGGCGGCACCGCAGTGGTTGATGCTGAAAGCTTTGAAGCAGGCAAAGCAGTGACCATCAAAGACATGCTGGACTTTACGCCCGGCGTATTTGCGCAAAGCCGGGTGAATGAAGAAGCACGGCTGAGCATTCGAGGCTCGGGCCTGTCGCGCACCTTTCACATGCGTGGCATACGTCTTTTGCAAGATGGTATTCCAATTAACCTGGCAGACGGTGGCTCGGATTTTCAGGACATCGACCCATTGGCCCTGCAACACGTTGAAGTGTACAAAGGAGCCAATGCCTTGCAGTACGGTGCGGCAAACCTGGGCGGGGCCATTAATTTTGTGACACCCACCGGCTACACCACACCCAACAGCCTGTTGCGCCTGGATGCTGGCAGCCATGAATTTGCGCGCGCGCAATTTAAAACCGGCGATGTGCTGGGCAATTGGGATTATTTTGCATCGCTCTCGCAATTGCGTTCTGACGGGTTTCGGCAATTCAGTGGGCAAAAAAATACTCGTTTGAACGCCAATGCGAGTTTGAAGATTTCACCTCAACTGGAAACCCGTTTTTATGTGATTCACGGTGACCTGAACCAGGAACTGCCCGGCAACTTGACCAAGGTGCAGTTGCAAACCAACCCCACACAGGCCAATGCCGCGTCGGCCGCTGCCAATTCGCAGCGCGACTTTCTGATTACCCGCCTTGCCAACAAAACCACCTGGATTTCGCCAACAGGCGTCGAGTACAACGCGGGTGTGTATGCAGTGGACAAAAACCTTTACCACCCCTTGAGCTTCGGTTTGATTGACCAGCAAACCCGCGATGTGGGTACCTTTGGCAACCGGATTGCACAAGGTGAATTGTGGGGTTTACGGCACGACACCACCCTGGGTTATAACCTAGTGCACGGCATCACCGAGGCGCGCATATTCAACCATGTTCGCGGCGATCGAATCAGCCTTCGAAGCCATGAAGACCAGAAAGCCCACAACATGGAGTTGTACGGAGAAAGCCGCCTGCACCTGACTGATTCCGTGCAATGGATCAATGGCCTGCAATGGACCCACGCCAAACGCACGGCAGACGATCAGTTTTTAAGCGATGGCGATGGAAGCTACCAACGCCGCTACGCGCAGTTCAGCCCGAAAACCGGCTTGCTTTGGCAGGCCAGCGAGACTGTGCAGGTGTACGGCAATTTGAGCCGCGCGTTCGAGCCACCCACATTCTCTGAAACAAGCCCCACGCGTGCGCTGGAGGCACAGGAATCGACGACGTTTGAATTGGGTACCCGCGGAGTGACCCAAGAAATTCGCTGGGACATCAGCGCCTACTACAGCCAGTTGAACAATGAGTTTGTGAGTTACCAACTCAACCCGCTGGTGCCGGGCCTGAGCGCAATTCTGAATGCAGACAACACGGTGCATCAAGGTATGGAGATTGGGCTTGCCGGGCCTTTCACGCGTGATTTGCTCAGGGCTGGCGATACTTTGAACTGGCAACTGGCTTACACCTTTGGCCGATTCCGTTTTGACAATGACCGCGTGTACGGCAACGCCGCCATACCGGGAATTCCGGAACACTATGTGCGGGCCAAACTGGACTACTCCAATACTTTGGGCTGGTCCCTGTCACCCAACATTGAATACGTGCCGCAAGGCTACTTTGTGGATTTGGCGAACACACTGGCCTCAGACCCCTACCTGCTAGTGGGCTTGAATGCATCGTACAAATTCAGCGACACACTGCGCGTGTTTATGGATGCCCGCAATTTGACAGACAAAGTGTATGCCGCCACCACGGGTGTGATTGTGAATGCCAATGGGGCAGATTCAGCACAGTTTGCGCCGGGTGAAGGCAGGAGCATTTACGCGGGCGTTGAGGTGAAGTGGTGAGGTGAAGTGAGTGAACAAGGGAGGTGAAGGTACATTCTTGTTGTGCCGGCTTTGCACGGCTTCCCGGCGGATTCGCAGCGCGGGGCGACTCCGTAAGGAGTCGATGCGAAGACGCCAAAGCGTTGCGCATGCCCCAAGCCAGAAGCATCAAGCCGGAACCAGAAGACTTGCTTAGGCACAACAAGAATTTACTTTTACCTCACCTGTGACTCCAATCTCAAGCACAAATCACTTACGCCGACTCCGCAGTCCAAACCCGGCCATCATCACCATGGCCAGCACAACCACCACGCACATCACGATGTTTTGCACATCGCGCCCCAATCCACCCAGAAAGCTCCATTTGTGAAGCATGCTGAAACTCCAGATCTCGGGTTTCGCTGAATTCAGGGTCATGTCAGCCAGCACGCCTGTGGCTGTGTCCACAAAAACGCTGGCATTCAAGGGTGCGCGGTACTCAAACTTCCACACCGGCAAGCGCTTGTTTCGAAAGTCGTAATCGCCGCCAAAGCGCGTGACTAAACTCACTTTTATAACAGCCTCGCGCGGAAGGCCCGTGTGGAGCTGCGCAAGTTGATGAGCCATTTCACGATCGCCGTCTTGCCACAACAAACCAGTGTTCGCATTCAGATAAATGGCGGGGCCTGTTGGCTGAACACCGTCAAAGCGCGCATTGCGTATGGCTTGTGGATTATCAGGCAGACCATTTTTTGGAAGAGGCAAAGCGAGGCGATACAACAGCTCGCCATTCTGGTTTGCAACCAGCGATAAACCTGTCACTGGTAAATCTCGAGTCATTTCAGCCCAGTTGGAATGAAGCGGGAAGTGCAATTTTTGCAGGTCAATTGCCGGGCGCATGGCCAGCTTCGATTGCTCCTCAGGCCAACCATGCTGCACCACGTGGTACACACCGCTGAAAGAAAACATCAACACAGGCACCACCAGCACATAGCCTGCTATTCGGTGCCAACCCTTGGCGCCCGCTGCACGTACCTTTCGTCGAATCAACACCAGCATGGCCAAACCACTACAAGCCATCGTGAACAGCACACCTACCAGCACAGCGATCAACCACACACGGGGTGTCTCGGCCGCACTGGGCATCCAGCTCCAGGTGTGAAGCCACTGAAACACCGTTTGAACCCGGTGCTTGGTGTTGTCCGAAACCGCCGCCAAAGAAGCAGCTTCTGTGTACACATAGGCGTTCAGGCCATCGGCCTGATCAAATTGCACCCGGTACACCGGCAACAAGCGGTTTACCGCTGGATAGTCATTGGAAAATTTCTCAATGCGCTCCACCTTGGCGATTTCTGCGTAAGGTGCATTCAAATAGTGACGGGCCAAAAAAGCTGCATAAACCGGATCGTGATTGGGCAACTCCAGCCCGGTGTTCAAGTCGAAATAGCGCCTGGGTGCAAATTGCGATTCAGTGATTTGTAACAAATTGGCCGATTCCGCCACCACCAACCGAACAGACTGTGCCTGTTCAACCCCAGCCTTTTTCAGGATTTGTTCAAGAGGCAATGCGTCTTGCAGATTCAATACACGTTGGGGTGGCGCGAACACCTTCTGTTGCACGCCAAAAGTGGTAAGCCAGGGGTGCAACAAACCCGACACGCCCCACAGCAACATGGCGGCAAAGCCGAACAACGCCAATGCGCGGTGCAGTTTCAATAACTTGATTTTCATGGTGGAATTCACGCTTGCCCAAACAAGCACGAATTATCCGGCAGTGTTTGCAGACAAGGCTGCGACATATCGTCGCAGGGAAACTTATGCGCCACGCACTTTGGTCACCATGTCGATGAAAGCGCGCAACTTCAACTGCGCTTGCGTGCGTGCTGGAAAGTACAAATACAAACCTGAGGTTTTCGGAATGAACTCGCTCAGCACAGGCACCAGGCTGCCCTCTGCCAACTCGCGCTCTACCTCGTACTGCGCCACGTAGGCCAAACCCAAACCCTGGCGTGCAAAGTTGATCAGGATATCCCGGTTGTTCACCACCACCGGGCTTGGCAAGTCTACAAAAAACTGCCGCTTGCTACGGACAAACTCCCAACGGTGAAAGGTACCGCTGGTCACGAAGCGGTACATGATTGCATCGTGTTGCTGCAAATCCTCAGGCTTTGCAGGTTTGCCATGGCGCTTGAAATATTCCGGGCTGCCCACCACATGAAAAGCCAGATCGGGAGTCAGGCGCACGCCCACCATGTCCTTGTCTACCGATTCGCCCAAGCGAATACCTGCATCGTAGCGACCTTCCAGCAAATCGGTCAGGCCTTCATCAATCGTGATATCCAGTTTCACATCCGGGTACTTCTGGCGGAACTCGGCCACAATAGGCTCGACCAAATAGGTGCAGGCCGATCGTTTCATATTCAGTCGAAGCGTGCCGATCGGCTTTTCCCGAAATTGTCCCAAAGCGGCAATTGCCTCATCAATTTCCTGCGTAGCGGGGTTCAAACGCGAGAACAAAGCCTGCCCTGCTTCGGTCAAAGCAACTTTGCGGGTGGTCCGCTGAAACAACACCACGCCATGGCGTTCTTCCAGCACCCGAATCGCCTTGCTCACCGCTGTGGGCGTAATGCCCAACTGCGCGGCCGCCAATGTAAAACTGCTGTGTTCAGCCACAGTTAAAAACACCGGAATGCCGTCCAGCAGGTCTTTGTCGAGCACCATGAACAATTCCCTATTGTGAACCTTACGTTGATAACCAATACACCATATCCGTCTTTATCTTGATAATCAAGGGGGCTAGACTTCGACAATGGGTGCACCGCAGCATTTGTCATGCTGCGCCCGAATAATTCGAATTTTCAAGATCCGGAGGTTGTATGGTTGACTTTGAGGTGAACGGCAAAGCCGTCCGCGTGGATGTGGATGGCGATACACCCCTTCTGTGGGTACTTCGCGACGACCTGGACATGACAGGCACCAAATTTGGCTGCGGCATGGGCCTTTGTGGCGCGTGCACCGCACATGTTGACGGTGAACCGGTGCGCAGCTGCTCAACCCCCGTGTCCGCCGTGGCGGGCAAAAAAGTAACCACGATTGAAGCTATGCAAAACGACAAAGTGGGCACAGCCGTGCAGGCGGCCTGGCAAAAGCTCGACGTGGTGCAGTGCGGTTATTGCCAATCGGGGCAAATCATGTCGGCCACTGCGTTGCTAGCCAGCAACCCAAAGCCCACCGACGAGGACATTGACTCAGCCATGGCAGGCAATGTGTGCCGCTGCGCCACCTATGTTCGCATTCGCGCGGCCATTCACGAAGCCGCCAAAACATTGGCTTAAGGAGAAACATTCATGCGCATCATCACCAACGTTTCTCGCCGCGACTTTCTGAAAGCAGGCGCTGGCTTAACACTTGCGGTCAGCATCCCCACCGCGTTCGCATCCAACAAGCTGAAAGCGGGCGGCCCCGGATTTGCAGGCAGCGCAGTTCAGGCAGGCCCCTTCGCACCCAACGCGTTTGTAACCATTGCCAGCGACAACACCATCACCGTGTTTTCCAAACACCTAGAGATGGGTCAGGGCGTATACACCGGCCTTGCCACTCTGGTGGCCGAGGAACTGGATGCCGATTGGTCGACAGTCAAAGTGGAAGGCGCAGCCGCCGACGCCACGCGCTACAGCAACCTGTTCTTCGGCGTTCAAGCCACCGGGGGAAGCACTGCGATTGCCAACTCATTTGAACAAATGCGATCGGCAGGCGCCGCAGCACGTGCCATGTTAGTGAATGCCGCGGCCGCGCAATGGAAGGTAGCTGCCAGTGAAATCACGGTGGCCAACAGCGTGGTTTCTCACGCCAAAAGCAATCGGAAAGCCACCTTTGGTGAATTGGCCGAAGCAGCCAGCAAGCAGCCCGTGCCCGAGAAAGTGGTGTTGAAAGATGCGAAAGATTTCAAACTGATCGGTAAAACCGCCCCCCGAAAAGACAGTGTAGCCAAAACCAACGGCACCGCTGTATTTACGCAAGACATGAAGCTGTCCGGCATGCTGGTGGCTGTTGTGGCACATCCCCCCAGGTTCGGTGGCACAGTGAAAAAAGTGGATGACAAGGCGGCACGCGCAGTCAAGGGCGTGTCCGACGTGGTCACCATTCCCAGTGGCGTGGCCGTGTTGGCCAACAACTACTGGACTGCAAAAAAAGGCCGGGATGCATTGAACATTGAATGGGATTTCTCCAAAGCTTACAACGGCACCACTGAACAGATTGACACGGACTACACCAAGCTGCTGGACAAGCCGGGCGCGGTTGCCCGCAAGCAAGGCGATGCTGCAGGTCAATTGGCCAAAGGAAAAAATAACCTGCAAGCTGAATTCCATTTTCCGTTTCTTGCCCATGCAGCCATGGAACCCCTGAACTGCCTGATCAAGCTGGACAAAGATGGTGTAGAAGTGTGGAACGGCGAACAAATGCAAACGCCCGACCAAGCCGCTTTGGCCAATGTACTGGGGCTGAAGCCAGAGCAGGTGAAGCTGAACATGTTGTATGCTGGGGGCAGTTTTGGCCGCCGCGCCAGCTCACAAGCCGATTACCTGGTTGAAGCCGCCCACATTGTGAAAGCCATCAAAGGCAAAGCCCCAGTGAAACTGGTGTGGAGCCGTGAAGATGATATGAAGGCCGGCTACTACCGGCCCGCGTATGTGCACCGCGTGCGTGCCGCATTGGGCCCGAATGGCCAGCCAATTGCCTGGGAGAACCGGATTGTAGGCCAATCCATCATTAAAGGCTCACCCTTCGAAGCCGTCATGGTCAAAGATGGCGTGGATGCCACTTCGGTGGAGGGGTCTGCAAACCTGCCTTATCAAATTCCAAATATGCTGGTGGACTTGCACACCACCAACGACCAGGTTCAGGTACCCGTTCTGTGGTGGAGAGCCGTGGGTTCTACACACACGGCTTATGCCACCGAAGTATTTCTCGACGAACTGGCGGAGCAAGCCAAACAAGACCCGGTCAAATACAGGCAAGCTCTGCTTAGCAAGCACCCCCGCCATGCCGGGGTGTTGAAACTGGCAGCCGAGAAAGCAGGTTGGGGCAGCACACTCGCGCCTGCTGCCGATGGCGCCAAACGTGGCCGTGGCATTGCGGTGCATGAATCGTTCAATAGTTTTGTAGCACAGGTTGTTGAAGTAACTGTTCAGAAGGATGGCAACTTCAAGGTAGACCGCGTGGTGTGCGCCGTGGATTGCGGCGTGGTGGTGAATCCAGATGTGGTGAAAGCGCAGATGGAGGGCAGCATTGGATTCGCGCTGTCTGCCGCGCTAATGGGAGAAATCACCCTGAAGAACGGTGAAGTGCAGCAGTCGAACTACCACGACTACCCAGTGTTGCGCATCAACGAAATGCCCAAGGTCGAAGTGCACATGGTTCAGTCTGGCGAAAAGCCAACCGGTGTGGGCGAACCCGGGGTTCCACCATTGGCACCGGCATTGGCCAACGCCTTGTTCAATGCAACCGGCAAGCGCATTCGCAAACTGCCGATTGGTGAACAACTGAAAGCGTAAAGGAGCAGCAACATGGAAAGTCTTGATCTTGAAGTGTTGCAGCGGGCACACCGGTGGCTTGAAAACGGCCACGGTGTGGTGCTGGCGACGGTGGTGCGCACTTGGGGCTCTTCCCCCAGACCACCCGGCTCGCTGCTAGCCTTGCGCGACGACGGCCATGCCGTTGGCAGTGTATCGGGTGGTTGCATTGAAGACGATTTAATTGACCGCCTGTTGAACAAAGACGGCTTCCCGGTGCAACCCCAACTGGTGAGTTATGGTGTGGGTGCAGAGCAGGCCCGGCGCTTCGGCTTGCCCTGCGGTGGCACCATGGAACTGGTGCTTGAGCCCCTGGCTGCAGCCAATGAATTGACCGATTTGCTGAACGCATTGAAAGCAGGAAAACTGGTGCAGCGCAGCCTGAACATAAAAACAGGCGAACGCAAACTGGAGCCCACCCACCCCGAGCAGGGTTTGGTGTTCGATGGCACCACACTGATCAGTGTATTCGGCCCACGCTACCGCCTGTTGCTGATTGGTGCAGGCCAGTTAAGCCAGCAACTGGCGCGCATGGCCGTGGCACTCGACTTTGCTGTCACAGTATGCGACCCACGTGAAGAATACGCCGATGAATGGAATGAGCCGGGCACCACGTTGACACGAGAAATGCCCGACGATGTGGTGCTTGCGATGAAACCCGACGCACGCATGGCCGTGATTGCATTGACCCACGACCCCAAGCTGGACGACCTTGCCTTGATGGAAGCCCTGCAAGGCCCTGCATTTTATGTGGCTGCGCTGGGTTCGCGCCGCAACAACGAAACCCGCCGAACCCGCCTTCTGGAATTTGGCGTGAGCGAAGAGCAGGCCGCAACCTTGCGCGGCCCCGCGGGTATTTACATTGGCAGCCGCACACCGGCTGAAATCGCTGTTTCAATTGCCGCCGAACTGGTGGCCATGAAAAACGGCGTTGCCGGCGACAAGGTGTTGAACGTAGCGCAAGCCAAAGCCGCACTTAAAGTGGCTGCTGACACCTTGAGCGCCTGCGCAAAATGAAAAAGCCCAGGCCATGATTCAGGGTATTTTGCTGGCCGCAGGCCGGGGCCAGCGCTTTGACCCCAGCGGAGAGAAGGACAAGCTGCTGCAACTTCGCCCCGATTCTGGCAAGCCTGTGTTGTGGCACAGTGGCAGCACCATGAGCAAGATGCTGCCCGGCACACTGGCTGTTATTCAAGGCCACCAACCCAAGCGTGTGCATTGCCTGTTCGATGCAGGCTGCGAAGTGTTGATCAGCCCGGAAGCACAGCACGGCATGGGCAGCGCACTGGCTGCGGCAGTGAAGCATAGCGTGGAGAAAAAACCAGGCATCACCGGGTTCATCATTTCGCTGGGGGATATGCCGTGGGTGCCCGTTGAAGCAATTGCTCTGGTGCACGCTGAACTCTTGAAAGTGAATGCACAGGAATTACATGCCGTGGCCCCCTGCTTTGAAGGCAAGCGTGGGCACCCAGTGGGGCTAACACGCGCATGGGCAGGTTCCCTGATTGCCTTGCAAGGTGATGTGGGTGCCAAACATTTGCTGCGCAACGCCGACATGATTGCGATTAACTGGCCAAGCGCTGATGTGTTGCAAGACGTGGATGTACCAGAGGACCTCGCGTAGAATCAGGATCTTCGTTCAAGGTAGCCGCAGCACACACATGTTCAACCTCACCCTCCTCGCCACCACCACGCTGCTCGCCCTCACCGTATCGGGCTGCGCCATGGTCAGCGTGGGCTCGGTCAGTTCGGAAGATTACCTGTCGGCCCGCCGGGGCGATGTGCTCACCACCGGCCAACTCAGCGCATCCGCGCGTACAGCACTTCAGGTAGTTGGCACCAACGAGGCACGTTGTAACAGCAATATTTCTGAATGCAGAAAATTGCTGATTGCTTCCATTGGCTTGAGCGACGAGCAACGTTTGTCGACGATATCTGAACTTTGGCTTCAAGAGGCCTTGCAAAACGAAGAAGCGCAGAAACTGGAACCCGCCAACGATGCGCTGAAAGCCGCCACCCTTTCCGCCTACCTTGAAAGTGCAAAGCACGCCTACGCTTACCTGTTTTTCACGAGCCGCACACCCGACTTGCGCGCCTTGGAAGACCGGCAAGCCCAAGTGCGGGACTACTACAATTTTTCAACCCAGCAGGCTGTGGTGGGTTTGTTCAACCGCTACCGCGATCAACTTGAGCAATCGGTTTCTCAGGAAAAAACCTACCTGCTGCACTTCGACCCGTGGAAAGTCAGCGGCAGCACTGCGGGCATCAGCTTAAGCCACAAGGGCCAATTGCCCAATGAATTGGTGGCGGCGTCTTCACTGACTTTCAAAGGCCTGCGCAACCAATACCGGCGAGACGGCCTCGGTGCTGAATTGGTGGCCGTGTTTGCAGACAGCGTGGTGAAACGGGAAGACGAAAACAAGCCCTGGAGCGAAACACCCTTTCCTTCTGTCACCGTGATGTTGCACTTTCCCGGCAACAGCATTGAGTCTGTTCTAGACGGCAGGCAAGTAGAACTGCAAGGTTTTGATCCTCACCGAAATTCGAGTGTGGATGTTCGCGGTATTCGAGTACCACTGGCCGCCAACTTCACATCGGGTTATGGCTTGTGGCTGGCCCGCTCAGGTTTTGCGCAAGAAAGCTTGTTGTCGCTGATTGGTCGCAGTGAAACGCTGGACAAACCCCGCATTTATTTGATGCAACCCTTCGACCCCAACCGCCGGGTTATTCTCATGCTGCATGGTTTGGCCAGCAGCCCGGAGGCCTGGGTGAACGTGGCCAATGAAGTGTTGGGTGACGAAGAACTTCGCCAGAATTTTCAGATTTGGCAGGTGTACTACCCCACCAATTTGCCACTGCCATTCAACAACCGCGAGATTCGCGAAGCTGTGAATGCCACGTTGAAAAACTTTGATCCGCAAGGCAAGCGAAGGGCTTCCACAGAAATGGTGTTGATTGGCCACAGCATGGGTGGCGTGTTGGCACGGCTGATGGTGTCGAATTCGGGCGACCAATTGTGGGAATCGGTGCTCGACCGCTACAACATTTCAGAACAGCGCGAGGCAAGGCTTCGCCAAAAAATTGAGCCCTATGTAATTTTCGATGCCATGCCGCAACCCACGCGAGCCATTTTCATTGCAGCACCACACCGCGGAACCCCCTATGCAGAAAATCGTTTTGCGCGTTTTGTGTCGGGGCTTATTCGCTTGCCAGCAACAGTACTAAGCCGTGTAACTGAAATCGGCCAGCTGTTGGTGAATCCCGATGAAGCCTCGAATGAACCGCTGGTGGGCTCAATCAACAGCATCAAGAACCTTAGTGACCAAGACCCGTTCGTGCGAGAGTCCTCCAAATTGCCGATCTCGAGCAAGGTGACCTACCACTCCATCATGGGCAACGATACACCCGGCGTTATTCTTGAGGCCAGCAGCGATGGTGTGGTGCCCTATGCCAGCGCAAAACTGGAGGGTGCAGCCTCAGAACTGGTGGTGAACTCCTGGCACAGCGTGCAGGAAACGCCCGAGGCCATTGTTGAAGTGCGCCGAATTCTTCACGAACACCTGAACCGGCTACAAGAAAGCCAACGTTAATGCGTGGCTGCTTTCACTGGCAGCCAGCGACCGTCCTGCAACACCACCTCGTAGCGCGCCCAGCGCTTGAAGGCCTCGACATTGCTCAAACCGGTTTCATACAAATCGGCACCGGCCACATTTTTGTAAATCACTTGTTGCCCGGCCTCGCCCTTGTAAGGCGTGGTTAATGACATGTCCAGCAACTCGCGCACGCACCAGCGATAACCCACTTGGCCGTTGCTGTAGAAAGCGCCCACGGTCAGGGTTTGGGGGTGAGTGCTTTGCTCATCGGCATGCTTGGTGGCATATTCGAACAGCTCGGCCAACACATCTGCACTCACGTCCACATAGGAATCCATGCGGGCAATCGCGGCTGCAAAATCTTCGTGGGTAAGGCTGGCTCCAGTTTCCGACAGGGCCTCCACGGGCCTTTTCTGCTTGCGTGCAAAATGGTTGGGGTAGCGCCGCCAGGCAAACAGCGCATTGAAACTGACCGCCACAAACAAAATAGCCAAGGTGTTCAACAGCACCGGGTTGATCATGTACCAATAACCCAGGTTTGAAATGGATTCACCGCCCAACACGGCGGTGAGCGCCGTAGCCCCGCCCGGCGGATGAATGCAATTGGCCCAGTACATCACGCCCACCGCCAAACCCACCGCCAAAGCCGCAGCCAAATAAGTGTGCGGAATGTAACGCGCGCAAGTAACGCCAATGAGTGCCGATACAAAATGCCCACCCATCAGCGCCCAAGGCTGCGACAAGGTGCCGTGCGGTACAGCAAACAACAAAACCGCTGTTGCACCCATGGATGCGACCACCAAAATTGCATCGGTGCCCTGAACCACAAAACTGGACATCCAACACACCATCAAGATTCCCAAAAAGGCACCCAAGCCAGAAATGGCTTTCTCGCGGGGGCTGGTGGAATTGGATTCGAAGCCAAGAATCGACCTGGTCACGGACAAGGCGCGCAAAGCCCGGATGGAGAGTTTCATGTTTGGAATCAACAGGTTTGTTTGAAACAAGCCCATGATGATACTCCTGTAAATTGTGATGAAGCACCAAGTTGGTGCAGTTCAGGTCAATCCATTTCTACCCGCATCGGTTGTGGCAACTCGCTTTATACTTCGCAATTGCCCATTCCTTCTGCATGCCCTGTGCGCAATTCCACCGTCGACCTGCTGAAAGCCCTGGCCTCACAAATTATTGTGGTTCACCACCTGTTGCTGTACACACCCATGTCGCCGGTGCTGCAAGCCAAGTGGCCCGGTTTGCTGGGTTTTATCGCCGATGAGGGTCGCTATGTGGTGCAAATTTTTTTGGTGATTGGCGGCTTTTTGGCGGCGCAGTCCATGTTCAGCTTGCTGGGTAAGGCACGTGATGTGGCGGTTTGGCCCCTGTTCAAAAAACGCTTTCTGCGCCTGGCCAAACCTTTCTGGATAGCCATTGCTGTGGCCGTGTTGCTGGGCTGGCTGGGCGGCAAAATTGCGATGCATGAGGAAGTGGCTGATTTGCCAAGTTTTACCCAACTGCTAGCCCATGCATTCTTGTTACACGACATTGTAGAAGTGGAGGCTTTGTCGGCCGGGGTTTGGTATGTGGCAATCGACCTGCAACTTTACGCAGTGTTAGTGTTGATGGCGTGGGTGAGCCAAAAAACCGGCGGGCTGAAATTGCTTGAACCCCAGCAAGGATTGTTGCTGCTGGCAATTGCCATGACCCTCGCCTCCTTGTTGGTGTGGAACAGAAATGCTGAACACGACGAATGGGCTTGGTATTTTTTCGGTGCCTACGGCTTGGGCGTTGCCGCCCATTGGGCTCAAGGTGAAGGCAAAGTGGCTTGGGTCAGCTTGCTGATTGCGGGCCTGCTGAGCATTGCACTGTGGATTGAATGGCGCGAGCGCTTGTTGTTGACGGGTGTAACAGCTTTGCTGTTGATGAACAGTGATCGTATTGAAAGCTTGGTCAGTGTGATTGTTCAAGGCCCAGTGCGCTGGCTGGGCGATATTTCATACTCGGTTTTTCTGATTCACTACGGCATTGCTGTGTTTGCAAGTTCAGTGGTGATTGCCTTGGGCTTGAGCAGTTTTGCGGAAATGTTGACCGCGTTTTTGCTGACCTGGGTGATTAGTGTTGCGGCGGGGTGGGTGTTGTATTGGGGGGTTGAGAAGTAAGGTTGTTCTCCCACCTGGGGTGCGCCCTTCTCCAATAAAATTCATTTGACAGGCAAAACTCCTTACTCTAAAGTAAGGAAATTATATCAAGGGATATATCAATCATGGCTACAGCTTCAGTAACATCCAAAGGACAAATTACAATTCCCGCAGGGGTGCGCGCTGCGCTTGGGCTGGAAACCGGCAGCAGGGTTGAATTTGTTGAAACAGAAAAGGGAAAGTTTGCAATTGTTGCAGCAACAAATTCCGTACACGCTCTTAAAGGCATGTTGCGCAAACCGTTATCACCTGTAAGCATCGAAGATATGAACTTGGCGATTGCCAAACAAGGGGCCAAAGCCCGATGATCGGCCTTGATACCAACGTACTGGTCCGCTATATCGCCCAAGATGATGCCAAACAATCCCCCATCGCCACCAAACTGATTACATCGCTTACAACGGAAAACCCTGGATTTATTTCTCAAGTTTCACTGGTTGAACTGGTGTGGGTTATGCAAAGCTGCTACAAAGCAAGCAAACCTGAAGTAGTAGCAATTCTTGAAACATTGTTGAGCACACGTGAACTGCTTGTTGAAAATACGGAAATAGCAATTAAAGCACTGAAAATTTTCGAAACATCAAAAGCAGACTTTTCCGATTGCCTAATCGAGCGAACCGCAAACAAAGCCGGATGCCTGCACTGTGTTAGCTTCGACACCCATGCCATTAAGACGGCGGGATTTAAACCTGTTTGATTTAAAACTAACCCCGCTGCGCCTTCAACATGGCCTGCTGCGCCCGCCCAGCCATTTCCGTGCTGAATTGCCCAAGAATCCAGTGCAGGGTTTGAATGGTGAGCGCTGTGCCGCTGATCGGTGCACGCCCCAGAAAATCAAGCATGGAATTCACAATGGTGAACACATCCTCAGCCAGTAGCTTGCTGGCGTTTGCGGCTTTCACCAGCACTTCTGAAAGCAGATCTGCCGCTGTAACGGCAAGGCTTAATCCACCCTGCACGGTGACCAGGTAGGCGTATCCCATTGAGCGCAACACCTGCTCGGTCAGTTTGCCCACCAGGTCGAGCAGCTTGGCATTGAACATGCCACCGCCCCCCAGTTTCGCAAACTCTCGGGACAAATCGGTGTATTGCGACAAGCCATACGGCATCGGAGAAAAATCGCTCCAACTGCTGCTGTAGGCCATTTTGGAATAACCGCTGTGCAACAGGTGCGCATCAATACCCACCTTTTCGCCATGCCGTATCAATAATTCAGAAGACCCGCGCGAGGCGTGCATGTAAGGAAACAAGGGCACCATGGGCACTGGGTCGCAGGGGTTGGCAATACGCCTAATTTGCCCCGGTGCAATTTGCTTGGTGATGTCTTGCGCATAGCTAACAATACCCACACGCGGTGCGCCAATGGTGTAAAGACACACATTGAAACCCGCGTCGCGCAACATACACGCATTCAAATTGGCCAAGGCACCACCCAGGCTGTGGCCCATGCAGTGAATGGTACTTGGCCGCTTTGCACCACTTTGCGATACAAAATTCACCAACTGGCTTTGATAGCTTTTGAAGGTTTTCAGGAACCCACGGTGAAACACATTGCCGCGTGGACCAATGCCATAGCCGATGTTTGCGTTGGTTGCCAAATCGAATTTGTTGTGCTGGAAGTTGGTGCCGCGTGTGACAAGAACGAGCTCGTTGGCGCGGCTGCCGGTGCCGTGTGCCACGAAGCCGAAACCGCTGAGGAGGTCGATGTTGAAGATGCCGGATCGGCCGGCGAGTGTACCAAATCCATCCGATTGAATTGGCAGTTTTCGGGACCTAGCCACTTGAATTAGTTCGTCTGAACTCAAGGTTGATATGTGCGCTACTGACTTGCCGGGATTCGCCGCTTTTAGATTGCGAAAAACGGAATCGGCTTCGTATGCAAAACCCGAAAGTGCATGAACGTAGTTTGGTTGTAAAAGTAGATTAGTCATATTTAAGGCTTTTCCTTTCTTCGGATTCTTCTACTTCACAATTGATAATTGGCAACCTACCGTTAAATAACTCCTTGTCTTTCAGATCGCATTTCATACGTATGTAGGGAAGTCCCGTCTCAACGTTTTCCTGATATGAGTTTTTCGATGTGGCATAGGCCATGTAGTCTTTTCCATCAATTGGAATGAAAATTCGAAGGCTAATATTAGGTACGTGAAATAGCTTGGCCAAAAAGCCAAACTCAGCTGAACCACGCATTTCCGGAAAATCAAAACGTCCCTCTCTATCGGTTGAGGTGATTTCGGTGCGGGGCTCTGCCTCCATGTTCCAGCTAATGATTCGCTGCACTTTTAACCCTGAAACCGGTTTGCCATGGTCGAATATTTGCCCCTCAACGGAAGAGGACAGAATGAGGTTATCTTGCCGCACAGCGTGGGCTCCTTGGGGAATCAAAAATAAGAAGGGGGTACAGGCAAGAGCTAGAAGCGCGAGGTTACGAAAGCGCATGAATTGTTTGCCGTCAAAGGGAAAGGCAATACAGTAGCAGGGTAGTTTATGGCTTCAAAAAACCGCTGTTTCGGGTCACCCGAAAGGGTTGCTGGATTGGCCGAGCCGACAGAAAACCTTTAGTTCAGATCGAAATTAATCAAGTTTGTTAACATGAGATTCCTGTCATGTTAAAAAAACGCGTTTTCTTTAACATGAGCCGAGTCAATCGGGTGCCGATTTCTCGCAGCGCTTCTGGATAAGTGACCGCAACTTTGAGCAGGGTTGTTGCCGCGCCGGTTAGGCTTCTGAGACCCGGATTCAGTCGTATTCAAATAAATTATTGTGACCTGTCGCCCCGCTGGTAAGGCTGCTTATAGGCCGGCGCGTACATCAGGACTGTCAGCCGAAATGTCTGAGTTATTGGCGAAAGCAGAC